>NZ_ALWO02000001.1 GCF_000295935.2 Indibacter alkaliphilus LW1 | reverse complement strand
TATGAATATCCGCCTACATACAAGTGGGCAAATTTTATACTTTGACAATAAGTGTCAATAACTTTCAGGGCTGAATTGTAAGTGTTTAATTGGCTGTAAATAAATAAGAATGCCATGAATATTCTACAATTCAATGAAAGATATCCTGATGAGGCAAGTTGCATTCATTACTTGAAGGAACAAAGGGAAAGAGAAGGTGTCATATGCAAGAAATGTAATTCCAGGGATCACTACTGGCTTAATTCCCTCAATATGTTCCAATGTAAACATTGTGAATTTAGGACAGGGCTGAAAAATGGTACTATTATGGAAAACAGTAAGTTGCCATTGAGGACCTGGTTGCTTGCAATGACACTTGTAAGTGCAACCAAGAAGGGATTTAGCTGCCTTGAACTACAGAGGCAGATGGGTCATAGCAGATACGAGACTGTTTTCAGACTGTATCACAAGCTCCGGGAAGCAATGGGTAAACGTGACAGCCAATATAAACTTGAGGATATGGTCGAATATGATGAGGCTTTTGTAAGCAAGGCAACAAAATCTTCCGAAAAGACGAAGCTGAAGAAAGGCCGTGGAAGCCAAAAACAAGCTTCCGTCGCTGTCATGGCTGAATCATCTATTCTTGAAGACTTAATTACCGGAGAAAAGGACAAAAGCTGCAGATATTTCAAGATGGTCAAAATAGATAACTTGAAGGCAAAAACAGCCGAAAAACTGATAAAAGGACTGATAGACAAAAAAGCCGTGCTCCAGACTGATGAAAGTACGACTTATTCTAACATAGAAGATTGTATCGATGTTCATGTAAGCGAACTATCCTCCACAAAAGAGGGCAAGTTCAACCTCAAATGGGCACATATAGCAATAAGCAACCTTAAAAGGGATCTAACGAAGTACCATATGGTTTCAGAAAAGATGCTTCAAAACTATCTCAATGAATTCTGCTATAAACTAAACAGAAGATACTTTGGTGAAAAACTCTTTGACAGACTGGTTATTGCAAGCATTTGCCCCTACTTGTATACAAGCGGATAATCATA
>NZ_ALWO02000002.1 GCF_000295935.2 Indibacter alkaliphilus LW1 | reverse complement strand
AACATGAAGTATTTATCGAATGACCTTCTTTTTTTCTTTTCCATATCTACTAAGTTAATCGAGCTTAACTTAATGTCCAATCAAATGTAGCAGATCCAAATACAACCGGAAGCAGCTTGGGACGTCTTGGCCGTTTGATCCTGATAGTTTCCCAATCTCTTTCAAGTACGTCTTTGAAAAGTATTTTAAAGGCACTGATTGTCTGGTTGATGCTTGATACTGAAAGTTGGCCGGCTTCAATCCTCTTAAAAAGATAATCCTTTAATTCGGGGATACTGATCGTGTCCGGACTTTTCCCAAAATGGGCTGATACTACAGATACCAGACTAAGATACGTCTTGATACTTCTAGGAGAATAATGCCTGTAAACCATCTCCTCATACATTCTTCGGCGCAAATTTTTTTTTCCATGATTAAATCAATTAATGGTTAAACATGGAATAAATTTAAGGTAAATATCTAAAAATCAGACTCTTAAAATTTAGGTCTAAAACTACCGACGAAGGAGGTTTAGTTCAACGGTCAAGGCTAAGAGCAGGCGGGCTTTAAAACCCTATTCCCTGTCCGCCACGACCAAGGTTTGTTAAAGGTAATCTCTTTCAATTTAGCACTTTCCGCCCGCTTGCTCTTAGGCAATGTTGGGCAACGTTTTTATTTCCTTAGTGGCAATGCATAACATAATGTCGTTCTTCATAATGCTTTAGAATTTGGCCTGTTTTTGGGTCTATATGCAAAAGTTCTTCATCAGAATAGCACTTTTCTTCATAAAGAGTATTAAAGACCATCCAATAGTATTTTCTTTCATCAAAGTCAAATTCTAGTCGCTTTATTGGGTTCTTTACCGATTTTTTTAACCCTTGATTTTCAATAATCTTATCAAGCTGATTTTCATTAAGCCAATCAGACTTTCTTCCTTCTAACAGATATTTTGGAATTCTATCTAAGTTAATTTCAGAATTCAAACTTAGGTCAGAAGCTAATTGGACAGAAATTCTTTTGTCCACATATTGATATTGAAATTCTGGATGGTTTAATATAAACCTAATGCTTTTCCCATTTACAAAATCTCCTTTAGTCTTTTTCCCTTTATTGATGTTTTCCCATTTGGTTTTCCCTGTTCTATTTTTGTATTCATAGTAAGAATCTGGGTCAAGTTTGAAATAATTAAACAGTTCTTCGCCAACGGCTTGTTTTAAATGAGATTCAGCCTTCTCTATTACTTCATAAGTTAGATAAGTCTGTGAATAGATTTGTGTACTTGTAAAAAACAAAAGCACTATGTTTAATAAACTTTTCATTTAATCTGTCTCAATTTCGGGGGGCCACCACCTTGTAAATGACTTTCAGGATAAGTCAATTCCCAAATAATGCCATTTTTATCTTCATATTGCTTAATCCATCCGTCTTCACTTACTTTTATTTCCTTTAAGTCGTTTTTGATCATTGACTTGATTAAGAAGCAATTGGAATCAGGAATAACTTCTCCATTTTTAAAAATCCACTTTCCAATTATTTCCTTTTCCATTCATTGTAATTTTTAAGATTGCTCTTATTTCGGTGGTTGGTCTTCTAAAATGTTGCCCAACTTATTTATAATAACGTATTTATAGTACCAAGCTGACAAATACTGACAGCTTGGTGCCAAATTAGCATAAATTATTTAAAACAATAGTTTTTTTATAAATCATCAAAAGGGGATCTTATTTCTGAAATTTTTTTCTTACTCACATGGGTATAAATTTCCGTTGTCCTACTGCTATTGTGCCCTAACAACTCCTGAATGTACCTTAAATCCGTACCGCTTTCCAATAAGTGAGTGGCATAACTGTGTCGTAACCAATGCAAGGTTACCGGCTTTTTTATCTTCGCTTTTTTTATTGCCTGTTTTAGCACCTGCTGTAAGCTACTACCTGTATATTTCGAGCCTATTTTCTCCCCTTCAAATAAGTAAACTTTTGGACGCTCTGATTTATAATTCGCTCTCAATAATTCAATAAGCTTATCAGAAATAGGAACCACTCTGTCTTTTTTTCCCTTGCTTTGTTTGATAAAAAGTAACTTTCTGTTTGGATCAATATCATTTAATTGAATGTTTAATAATTCACTTCTTCTTAGTCCACATGCATAAATCAGACTGATCATGGATTTATGCTTGATATTTGAAATGGAATCCAATATCTTTTTTACCTCTTCCTTGCTCAATACATTTGGCAATGCCTTCTCTCTTTTTGGCCTGTAGATATTTTCAGGATTGAATTTTTCACCCTTTCGATTTAAAAAGAATAATTTGATGGCATTGACAAATTGGTTTTGGTAGGAACTGGAATAAGCATTGGCAAGTATGTACGCTGTATTGAATTTTTCTAAATCGGAGTTTTCTATTTCCTCTATTCGTTTGTTCTCAAAAAACCTCAGAAATACAGATATAGCATCCCTGTATGTTTTTATAGTATTTTCACTGTACCGCTTATTCCGTAGCCAATCCTCGAAGCACTGAATGGCCTTTATCTTCTCTGAAGAAAGATCCGGAAGAATTATTTTTATCTTTTCTTGAGGGATAGTAGCCTTTTTTAACTCACTGTAATCCAACCACGCTTTTCCCTTAAAAAACTGAAGCATTTCCGACAACCTGCTGTCTGAATATTTAACCCACCAAACTTTCATCCCCGTGTCCCAATTGGAACCGTGAAATTGCCTGACCAATTGCTTGAGCTCAAAGTCATAAGGGAACTCTATCCTTATGATTGGATGATCGCCTATCCAATCATTTTTTAAAACCAGCTTTTTCATAAAAATCAGTTTTAAAAAACATTTCTTTTCATAAAAGTATAATCTTCCTCAATCTAATTGGAATTTGATGACATATTAAACGGTTAATTATCCGATTATTTAAAAAATTTAACCCCTGCAGTTGATGCAGGGGTTAAATTGTATGCGCAAAATATACGACCCGGAATCTGTGATTTCCGGATGCCGGATTCCTTTGATCTTAATGTTTGAAATGCCTCACTCCGGTCATGACCATGCTCATGCCATTGGCATCGCAAAAATCTATGGAGTCTTGATCCTTGATGGAGCCGCCAGGTTGAACCACCGAGGTGATACCCGCCTCGTGGGCAATTTCCACACAGTCAGGGAATGGGAAGAAAGCATCCGATGCCATCACAGCTCCGTTTAATTCAAAACCAAAAGATTTGGCCTTCTCTATGGCCTGTCTGAGGGCATCTACCCGCGATGTCTGACCAACACCTGAGGCAAATAACTGATCGCTGTTACTCAATACAATTGTATTGGATTTGGTGTGCTTGCAGATTTTGGCGGCAAATACCAAAGCATCTTTTTCGTATTCGCTTGGAGCTTGCTTGGTTACAATTTTAAAATCAGCTTTGCTTTCGGTGTTGAGGTCTTTGTCCTGCTCGATTACTCCATTGAGTAAGGTCTTGATTTGCTTGTTTCCGGGAGCATCGATTTTCTGCAATAAAAGGATCCTGTTTTTCTTACTTTTCAATACTGCCAATGCGTCTTCATCAAATGATGGTGCGATCAAAACTTCGAAAAATAAGCTGTTCATTTCCTCGGCAGCAGCCAGGTCCACATTCTGATTAGTCACCAATACTCCGCCAAAAGCTGATGTAGTGTCAGCAGCAAATGCTTTTTGGTAAGCTTCTTTTACGGTGGAGGCGGTTGCACAGCCACAGGCATTGGTATGCTTGAGGATGGCAAAGGCAGTTTCACCTTTAAACTCAGCGATTAGAGCGACAGCAGCATCGATATCTACAAGGTTGTTGTAAGAAAGTTCCTTACCGTTCAGTTGGTCAAACATTTCGGTAAGATCTCCATAAAAATGCGCTGCCTGATGCGGGTTTTCTCCATATCGGAGTGCTTTGGATTTGTTTTCAGATACTTTAAGGGCAGGGATTTCTTCAGTTCTGTTGAAATAATTAAAAATATGGGTATCATAGTGGGAAGATACCTGAAAAGCCTGTGCGGCAAAGTACCTTCGATCCTCCATGGTAGTACTGCCATTCTGTGTCCTCAGTTTTTCTTCCAGTTCGCCATATTGATCTCTGGAAGCTATAATGGTTACATCCTTGAAGTTTTTGGCAGCTGCACGGATCAAAGAGATGCCACCAATGTCAATTTTTTCAATAATATCCGTCTCCGATGCGCCAGAGGAAACTGTTTCCTCAAAAGGGTATAAATCAACGATTACCAGATCGATAGCAGGAATGTCAAACTCAACAGCTTGTGATACATCGCCCTCATTTTCTCTTCTGTGAAGAATTCCACCAAATACTTTTGGATGAAGGGTTTTTACCCTGCCGCCAAAAATTGAAGGATAGCCAGTGAGCTCCTCTACAGGAACTACTTTTGCTCCTTGTTCTTCGATAAACTTTTGGGTGCCTCCTGTAGAGTAAATGGTGACATCATTTGCTTTGAGAAGAGCAATAATTGATTCAAGATTGTCCTTGTAAAAGACAGAGATAAGTGCGGATTGTATTTTTTTGTTAGCCATAATGTAGTGATCTGTCACAAAGGAATGGAAGCCGGAATTTGGATTCAGATGATGTGACTATATTTTGATAAGAAAATTTTCAAGTGCCAAAGGTAGGAAAACCAATGCATTAAAGCAGGCTTTCAATCACATTTGGGAAGTATTTGTACTCCAATTCATGTACTTTAGATGCAATGTCCTCGGGAGTATCGGAACTGGAAATGGGTACTGCTGCTTGAAATATGATTTTTCCTTCATCATAATTTTCGTTGACCAAATGTATGGTGATCCCGGTTTTTTTTTCTCCTTGATCTTTCACAGCTTGGTGTACCCGCATTCCGTACATTCCTTTTCCACCATATTTTGGCAATAAGGCGGGGTGAATATTGACAATACTGTCAGGGAATGCCTGAATCAGGTTTATAGGGATTTTGAGTAAAAAGCCTGCTAAGACCAGCAGATCAATTTTTGCATCTTGAAGCTTCTGAACAACCAAACCGGCCTCCAGTTCTTTTTTTGAAAAGGTGAAAAAAGGCACCTCAAACTTTCTCGCCCTTTCCAGTACGTATGCGTCTTCCTTGTTTGATGCGATAAGGACAACCTTGCCTTTTTTAGATTTTGTAAAGTATTTGAAGATCTCTTCAGCATTGCTGCCACTGCCTGAGGCCAGAATAGCTATATTTTTCAAGGGCTTTTATTTTATTGAAGTGTAAAATTACTTAGCATGATTCGAGTCTCCAAAGAAAATTACAGGACAAAAAAGCAGAATACCATTTTTAAAATGGAATGCTTTTGTAAAAAGGGCAGGATACTCAAACGATGACAGCAAACTCCGCTGTTCGACATTTGTAAGGTCGAACACGGATAAATCGGATTTTTAATTCGATTTGGAGAATATTTCTCGCAGCAAAGACCAACATTCTCGTCAGGATACAAGCGATGATTTTTGTAAAGTCAGACTCAGAACAATGTGCCTTCCAACGCATTTTTACTATATATGTTTTATTAAATAAAATTTTATACAATTTATTTTTGTTTTTGGAATCTTTTTAAAATTTGATTTCGTAGGCTAAGTAAACTAAAAACAATCCTATGAAAAATATATCTTTAATATTAACTGTGCTGGCAATGCTTGTAAGCTCCTGTGCAGTTGTCAGGCAGGGAGAAGTAGGAGTGAAGAGTAAGTTTGGCAAGCTTTCTCCTGATGTCGCAGATGCCGGCTTGGTAGGTTTCAACCCATTTACTTCCCGGGTGATCAAAGTGCCTATCCGTACTGTCAATCAAGAGGTGAAGCTCAACCTGCCCAGCAAAGAAGGGCTGACCATAGATTCGGAGATTTCCATATTATACAGTATTGAAAAGCAGCAGGTACCCTTTATCCTCGAAGATGTGGGAGAGGACTATGAGAGGGTTTTGATCCTGAATGTATTTCGGTCTGCCGCAGCAGATGTTACTGCACAATACATGGCCAAGGACATGCACTCTGGAATGCGTTCAGAAATTGAGAAAAACATACAAGACCGCATGCACGAATCATTGAGGCCCAGAGGATTTGTGATAGAGCGGGTTTTGATGAAAAGTATTCAGCTACCGGTAGAACTTAGCAGGGCCATTGAAAGAAAGCTCAAAGCCGAACAGGAAGCCCAGCAAATGGAGTATGTGTTGGATAGGGAAAGGCAAGAAGCCGAACGGAGAAGAATTGAAGCAGAAGGAACGCGAGATGCCCAAAAAATCCTTGCAGAAGGTCTGGTTCGGGAAATCATAGAACTCAGAAGTATTGAAGCTTTCCGAGAGTTGGCCAACTCCCCAAATGCCAAAATCATCATCACAGACGGTAAAACACCTTATTTGATCAATTCTGATAATCAGTAGAGAAGTAGAGGAAGGATGAAGGATGAGGTAGGAAGGATGAAAAAAAGGAGGGGAGATATAATTATCGCAAGGCCTCCTAAATCGTCCTTCGTAAATCCGAAATAATGAAAAAAAGCGAGAGAATCGGTGCCTTCGAAATTCATCATTCGATATTCGATATTCATAATTTCGAAAAATGAATCAAGGATTTGTAGGAGCGAGGTGCCAAGCCTGTCCCGAGCATTGGGAAAGCAAGAAACAAGTGGGAGCAACGAATATTTGCTCCCTTTGTATTATATTAATTGGTTAAATCCTTCACTTTACTCAGTCCTTACAGGCAAACTCACTTTCACCTTATCCCACATCAAAGAGATTGCTCCATGATTACCGGATTCTATTTTCACCTCATAAGTCAGACGTTGTACTTCTTCTTCCAATTCCTCAGGACTTACAGTCAACCTGACCACATCCTCTGATTGATCATAATCATCAGCCAAATGCTGATCGTAGTTTTTATTGAGAATCAGGGTCCACTCTTCTCTTCCAGGGATGGTAAAAAAACCATACATGCCGGCGGGTACTTCTGTGTCTCCAATCATCACGTCTTCTGAAAAGTCAATGGCAGTCGCCCAATGCGATCCACTTACCCAGACCTGGTCATACGAAACCAAGCCATTCCAGATGACCCTTCCCCTTTTGCCAGGAGACCCATAGTTCACAGTGATGTCAGCATTTCCTATACTGCCTTTTGCTTCTCTTCTAGCACTTCCTTTAAATGTATCTTCTACCAAGCCTGCATTGACACTGTCTGCATAGCTTGTTTTCTCAAGTGTATGTTCCTGTTCTAATTGGCTGATACCCTCAACACTTCTTAAATCCTGAGTTTGAACTGATTTTTCGGTATTACAGGCCATCATCAAGGAGCTTGCAACAATTGCTGGAATCAAAGTTTTGAAATTCATTTTCGGTTAAAATTTTGTAGCTAAAATTGTTCTAAAACTATGCTGATTTATGGATAAGGTATTTTTAAATATCCTTAAACTGTTCCATCAACTCTTCAGAAATACCGGTTGTGGAATATCCACCATCATGGAAGAGGTTTTGCATGGTCACAAACCTGGTCAGGTCGGAAAACATGGTAATGATATAATCAGCACAGGCTTCTGCTGATGCATTTCCCAATGGAGACATTTTATCTGCGAAGTTGAAAAAAGCATCAAATCCCCCAATTCCTGTTCCGGCAGTAGTTTTGGTCGGGGATTGGGAGATGGTGTTTACCCTTACTTTTTTTGCTTTCCCAAACCGGTAACCATAGCCTCTGGCTATACTTTCGAGCAGGGCCTTGGCATCAGCCATATCTGTATAGAATGGGAATACCCGCTGAGCAGCAATGTAGGACAGCCCCATGATGGAACCCCACTCTTTCATGACGTCCATTTTCTCAGCTACCTGCATCATTTTGTGAAAAGAAATAGCCGAAACATCATAGGATTTCATGGCCCAATCATAGTTTAGGTCTCCATACGAGCGCCCTTTTCTAATATTTGGTGACATGCCGATGGAGTGAAGTAAAAAGTCGAAATCACTGCCGAGATATTCTTTGGCCTCGGAGTAAAGTTTTTCTATATCTTCCAAAGAAGTTGCATCAGCCGGTATGACGATGGTCCCGCACTGCTCAGCCAATTCTTTGATGGCCCCCATCCTCATTGCGATCGGAGCATTGGTCAAAACGAATTTGGCTCCTTGTTCATGAGCTTTCAACGCAGTTTTCCAAGCGATGGAATTTTCATCCAATGCACCTGTGATGATGCCTACTTTTCCTTTTAATAAATTCTCTGCCATACTATATTTGATTAAGGTTGGTTCTTGATTGAAAGGGTAAAAATAGGGAAAATTTCCATATTGCTTGAATTTGCAATGAACCGGAAAGGTGTATGTGACATAGGGATGTGAATTCCATTTTCTGAGTCTAGCTAAAAACTTCCAAAGTACGCTGAAACAAAAAGCACTAACTCTTTGCAGCTCAGTTGGTCAATAATTCCTTGGCACTTTCCACTGCGGATTGGGAAGGACTCGCTCCTGCAATCATTTTTGCAATCTCATTGACTCTTTCTTCAGGACTCAGCAGTCTTACCTTGCTAATAGTTTTTTCTGTACTGTTGTCTTTAAAAACAAAATAATGTAATTCGCCTTTGGCTGCAACCTGTGGAAGGTGGGATATACAAATAACCTGATGCTTCTTGGCGATGTCCTGCATCATTCTCACCATTTGCAGAGCTACCTCTCCGGATACACCCGTATCGATCTCATCAAAAATCAAGGTAGGCAGGGCCATTTTATCGGCCATGATATATTTGATTGCAAAAATCAACCTGGAGAATTCACCACCTGAAGCCACTTGCTTTAGAGCTTGTGCCTTTACGCCCTTATTGGCAGAAAATAGTATATCTATCTGATCCATGCCATCTCTTCCAGGCGTGGTAAGCTGAGATGATATTTCAACAGATGCATTTTCCATTCCTAATTGCTGAAGAAGCTTAGCAAGCTCAGTGGCAAAAGGTTCAAAAGATGTTTTCCTTTTTTTGCTTAAAACCAGTCCCTTTTCTTTCAGGGATTTTTCTGATTCCAGTGTTTGTCTTTCGAGCTTTTCAAGCTCTTCGTCCAGGTTTTCAACTTTAAGGACTTTTTCCGACAGTTCTTGTTCCAGTACCAGAAGTGCTTCTACAGAGTCCACTCCATGTTTTTGCTGGAGATGAAAGATCTTATTAAGCCGATCCCTGACAGCTTCCAGCTTTTCAAAATCTACTTCCACCATGCTATCTTCATCCTCCAGTTCGGCGGCGATATCTTTGAGCTCAATCAGCATGCTTTGGAACCGCTCTTGAAAGCTTTCAAATTTGTGGGCAAGTCGCCCCAATTGACCGATTCCTTGGTTTGCAATGGCCAGCATCCGTAATGCTCCAAATTCTTCGTTTTGAAGTTGGTTGAGGATTTCCTGGATTTTGGCCTTGATTTCTTCTGCATTTTCGAGGACTTCCTGATCGCTTTCCAAGATTTCCTGCTCGCCTGTCTGTAATTGGAGTACTGACAATTCTTCCAATTGGAATTTATTGAAATCGGCCTCTTTTTTCATTTCAAGGGACTGTTCCCTGAGCTGTTCATAGGCCTTCTTACTTTTTTTCCATGTTTTATAGGACTCTTGATAGGCTGTTAATTCATTTTTGGAATTGGAAAAGGCATCTACCAGTGCCAATTGGTAAGCACCATCACCCAGCTGTAAATTGTCATGTTGGCTATGAATGTCCATCAGTGTTTTGCCCAGTTCTTTGAGCGTTTCCAATCTTACAGGGGTATCGTTTACAAATGCTCTTGACTTGCCAGAGGGGCTGATTTCTCTTCTGATGATGCATTCCTGATCAAAGTCCAAGTCCTCATTTTTGAAAAAATCTTCAATCCCATAGCTTTGAATATCAAAACTCCCCTCAACCACACACTTATTGTTTTCCTCAAATAGCGCTTTTGTATCAGCTCTGTTTCCCAAAAGCAATCCTACTGCCCCCAGCATGATGGACTTTCCAGCACCTGTTTCACCGGTGATCATATTGAGCCCCGAACAAGGCTTCATTTGAAGTTCACGGATAAGAGCGTAATTGGAAATACTGAGTGATTTGAGCATGAAGGATTCAAAAATATTGTCTGGACAAATCTAATAAAAACTGATCAACCTTTCAGTAAATCATTGTACCTTCTGGCATTGTTGGGGTCAATTTTCATCAAACTTTCTACAGCTTCTGTTCTGATTTCGAGAGGTGCATTTTTAAGGACTTTACTGATCTCTTCTCCCTTCGCATCTATAAAAGCTATTGTAAAGATTCCATTGGGTTGTTGTTGGTTGGCCTCGGCCACAAGTTGAATGGCTTTTACCATGTTTTTGTAGCCCTCTTCAGGTTTTGAAGTAAGTAAGTCCAACCCTCTTCTATGATAGAGGTACATGGCTTCTCTGATAGGAGCAAATACGGAGGAAGTATAAATGTCATTGACCAACCAATAGCGGTTTCTTCTTTCATTTGGATTGGCTTGCCATCCCGGTCTTGGGGACTGCTGGGCATTGTTGACAATGTTGTTTGCAATTTCAAAATAGGGATCTCCCCCTCTCAAGGCAAAGCTGTCATAATCAAAACCAATGATGATGTAAGCATAATAGGCCAATAGGGAACTGATATTGTTCAAAAAAGAAAAGCGATTGAATTCCAAAGGCTGGTTTTGGAGAAATTCAAAAGACCAGTTTCTGTCAATAAAATTAAGGACCATACTTTCATAGCTTGTGCCATAAACTGGTCTTACAGACTGAATCTGAACTGTGGCATTGTAAAAGCCGACCTGAGGCATATCAGATATGGTAATGAGGATATTTCCTTTGATACGTTCGGTTGGTTGAAACTGGTCACTTGTCCACGTCCGCCCATTGATAAACTGCTCAAAATTGGCCTTCATGTCTTCAAAAACCCTGGTTTCTTGGGTTCTTGCCCGGTCTGAATTGATAATAACCTGGAAATTGAGCTCCTGAGCTGTTGCGGGAAACATGCCCCAAAATAAAAGGAGTAGAAGACAGCAGTTTTTCATTGCTCAGACAATTATGAAAATATAACGAAATATTTGGCCTTAGATTTTGACCGGTAGCTGCTTTAATTTTTCCAATATCAATTGAGCTATTTTTTCTTTAGGCAATAAGTCAGAATTGACCTCCGTTCCATCCTCAGAAAATATACGGACCTTGTTGGTGTCAGTTTGAAAACCTGCACCGGCGTCTCTCATGGAATTGAGAACGATAAGGTCGAAATTTTTCTTGGAGAGCTTCTCTTTGGCGTGAAATTCCTCATTCTCTGTTTCCAAAGCGAAGCCTATATGGGTTTGGTGAGGAGCTTTTTTCTTTCCTAGCGCTAGTGCAATATCCACATTTTTGATCAGTTCAATGGACATGGAATCCCCGCCTTTTTTGATTTTTTCATCAGCAATATGCTTCGGAGCATAGTCTGCCACCGCTGCAGCAAAAACAGCAATATCTGCGGAAGGGTGAATTTGAACTGCTTGATCATACATTTCTTGGGCGCTGACAACGGGATGGATATGAATACTGCTGTCCTTAGGTTTTTTAGCTCCTTTTCCCAAGACTAAATGAACCTCCGCGCCTTGGGAAGCAAAAGCTTCGGCAATGGCAGCTCCCATTTTTCCGCTGGAATGATTGCTGATAAATCTGACAGGGTCTATGGCTTCTTGGGTTGGACCTGAGGTGATCAATATTTTTTTACCGGAGAAGGCTTTGTCACTTTGAAAATGGGAAAGCACCTTTTCCAAAATATGCTCTGGCTCCATCATACGGCCCTGGCCCGAAAGCCCGCTTGCCAGCTCTCCTGATTCGGCATCAAGAATGATGTTTCCAAATGATGAAAGTCGATGGAGGTTGTTGATGACAGAAGGGTGTTGGTACATGTCAAGATCCATAGCAGGAGCAATCATGACCGGGCACCTTGCTGATAGGTATGTTGCTGTCAGGAGACTATCACAAAGTCCATTGGCAAACTTCGCCAGCGTGTTGGCGCTGATAGGAGCTACTAAAAAAAGATCAGCCCAAAGTCCTAGTTCAACATGATTTGTCCAGACTCCGGTATTTGATTCGTGAAATTGATGATAAACAGGATTTTTAGATAATGTGGCCAAAGTCAGGGGAGTAATAAAATCAAGAGCAGAAGTACTCATGATGATTTGTACTTCTGCTCCTTCTTTGACTAATAATCTTGTGAGATGTGCCGACTTATAAGCAGCAATACTGCCTGTGACACCCAGTAAAATCCTTTTACCTTTCAGTTGCATTATTATTCTTCAATAGTTTCGTCCGGATAGCGGTAGTAAAGTTTTTCCTCCAAAAACTCCTCCATTGCTAAAGTAGTAGGTTTTGGCATCCTTTCATAAAACTTTGAAATTTCAATTTGCTCTTTGTTCTCAAATACTTCTTCCAAATTGTCAACAGTTGAAGCAAATTCTGAAAGTTTGTTGTTAAGCTCTTCTTTCATTGTAGAAGAAATCTGCTTGGCTCTTTGGGAAATAATATGAATGGATTCATACAGGTTTCCGGTTTGGTCTGAAATTTTATCCAAATCTCTGGTAATGATGGATGGATTGATAGCCATATGATTGATTATTTATGTTTTCTGTTTAATTTTCTATTGGAGGGGCCGAAGTGACTTCAGTGGAAGGTCCGGCTGCTTCAGCTTCTTCTGCTTCCAACCTGGCTTTAGCCAGTCTTTCCTCATACTCTTTTTTGAACTTTTGATGAGCAATCAGTTCGGAATCTGCTTTTTTGATCAGTGGCTGCACGGAGCCCAGATATTTACTTTCAGGATATCTTCTTTGGAATTGATCTGCAAAGCTGATTGCATTTTTCAACCTTTCTTCTTTTTTGTCGAAGACACTCCTTTGACCATAGGCCAGTGAAACTTCGATCAATTTGTATGCAAGCTCTTCATTGTACTCTGAGTCTGGATAATTTTTAGCAAAATTTTGGAAATTGATAATACAGGCTCTGTAAAAATCACCCGGATACAATCCTTCAGTCAATTTATAATAGAGGATAGCTTCCTGATAAGCTTTTTTCTCAAACCTAACTTGAAGATCATCTATCATGGACATGGCTCTCTCATAGGAGTCCGACTGAGGGAACCTGTTGATGAAAAGCTGAATGGCGTTGACTGCATCTTTACTGCTTTTTTGATCCAAATTGTAGTCAGGAGAATCCAGGTAAAGTGAGTATGAATTCATGAAAAGGGCCTCTTCTGCAAGAGGACTTCTATTGTAAGTCTGGTAGAAAGTATTGAAATACCCCGCTGCCTCTATATATCTTTTCATCCTAAAATGGCTGTAGGCATAATTGAAATCTGCCATTTCAGCTTTTTCACTTCCTCTGATGACAGGGAGTACTTTTTCGTAAAGGATAATTGCTTTGTTATATTCCCCCTGCTCATAATAATTGTTGGCAGCTTCATACAGTTCTTCCCAGTTAGTACTTTTTTCCAGCTTGTAGAAAGGTCCACAAGCAGATATCAGTACAAGTAAAAACAGGGATATATAAAGGGGAATTCTTTTTTTCATCATCATTGGAAGGCGCAAATATAAGGGATTAATCATTGGTATCAAATTTTACCAGTGTAAGGGAATTGTGCTTACTTTTTGACAACGAGCTTTTTTGTAACAATATTCTTGTTGTCGACAAATAAGGTATAAAAATATACTCCAGGATTGAGGTCAGCCACATTGATGACCAGGCTTTTTTGCATAGGGTCTAAGAGATATTCAGCTACAGGATTGCCGATAAAGCTGTTGATACTGATTTTTGCTGTGGCATTGGGATTTTTATATTCATAATCAATCTGGGCTGTACTGATGGCAGGGTTCGGGAAAACACTGCCCAAAGAAATGTCTTTGTGATTGGTTTCGTCTATGGATGGATTGTAAACTTCATAGACTGCTTCAATCATAAATACATCTCTTGAATTATTCGGGTTGGTAAAGTGTAAGTCGAAGTTCCCTCTGAGTTCTGCAATACCCAGGTCAAATTCAAGGTAAAGATCTGTAAAGATTTCTCCTGGTTTCAGGTCAAGTTTGATCTTAGCAAGTTCTTTTCTCGGATCAAAACACCTGTCAGCTATACATACTTTGATGTTTTGAGAAGAACCTATATTTCCTCTCAAATACTTGAGGGTATATTCTTTGGTTTCTTTGGATTCGTTTTGAATGATGAGGGATTTGCGGTGAGAAGTGCCGATTTTTCCACTGAATTCTATATTCTCAGAAAGCACACGAACCTGCCCATCTACAGCGAGGGGAAGCATAAACATGCCACATATCAAAAATTTGAGAATACTTTTCATGTAGAATTTTATCAATAAGCCCTAATTTTTCTTTTTATAACTCATTTCATCTACGAATAAAAATACCAAATAGGTTTCAGTTTTATACTATGTTGGGGTTAATTTTTGTTAAGCTCTGTAAAATTTTTTTTAACCGTCATCGTTCTCTGGATCCTTTGAAACATTCGGCATTTCCAATAACTTCATTTCAGACCCGGATTTAATTTTTTCATCTATTAATTTTTGCAGTTCTTCATCACTTGGGCGCTGTATCAACACATCCGGCTGATTAAATAAATCTTCAGGAACTTCTTCTCTTTTTCTTGGAGTCCGCCAAGCATAAATTAACTCCATGCTGGGTTTTTCTTCTTCCCGCCATGTAAAACCTTCCAAAAGCTTATCTTCCTCTTTTATAAGGTGTGGAGGGTTGAATTCTCCTTCAGGTTTGACCAACCAGTTGATTTTATGAATGTTGCCCTCTTCAAAGAACATCATGATATTGGCGCAAAGCATTTTATTCATTCCGCGCAGTGTAGAATCACCAATGACGTCAAAATATATGGATTCTCCATTACCCTCAATATGAAAGCGCGAAATTTGACCTTCTTTAAAATAACCTGTCATCTTACGCCCTTTCATTTGATTGAAATTGTTCAAAGTGTCTTTTGTGATGTTGAATGCATTTCTATTGAGATACACTCTGTCAATTTCTTCATTTGCAATCAAGAACCTGACAGAATCAGCAGTGATCTGACTTTTATCATTCCATAAAATGGGATCCCTGTATAGGTGTATAGTGGAATCAGAATAGATATAAGCCAATGAATCAGATTTCCCAAAAAGATCAGATTTGATCATCTGAACGTTGCGGAAGGCCAATAAGTGCCTTTCCTCTTCCAGTTCGCTGTCTTGGGATATCAGTGTATCGGCAATCATAAACATCGTATCCTTTTCGAAGTATTTTTGAACCAGGGCATTCCCATATACAATGCTGTATTTTCGGTCCTCCCAATATTTTCCTTCTTCTCCGAAAATCTCTACATCTCTTTCTTTGTTGTAAACGCTTACATCAGTCCGGCCTTCGTAATATTTCAGGTTTTCATCATAATAGAGTACCTCGGCATAGACTTTACTGGTAGCTGTCTCTACATCCCCATCATAAAACCTGAAGATTTTTCTTTCTGTATCGTAGAAGCTTCCTTTTTGAGCATTCAGCTTGTCTCCTTCTTTGGAAACAATATTGGTGAGACCTACTGTTTCGGCAGTTTTGGGCACTGTCATGTAGATCATGAAGTTGGTTTTGAGGGTGTAATCCGGATTGACCAAAACCACGTTTTCTGTAAAAGTGATTTTTTCAATTCTTGTTTCATATACGCCATTTAAGCTGGTTAGCACATTGGTCGAGTCCACCACTTTGCCATCGTTGAAGTAATTTGCTACTCCGGTTGCTCTGTTGTAATCCAAGAAGTCTGTGTAAAGGGTAGTCTCTTCATTTCTGAATACTACCTTATCCCTAAGTTTGGCAATTTTAGTATTTCCGTCATACTCGGCGTATCTGCTATTGGTGGTGACGGGATCCTGGGTGTCTACAATCCTCACGTTTCCAAAAAGTTTGGCTCTGTTTTCAGTCCTGAAAAAATGAGCCGAATCACAGTATATCAGGGAGTTTTGGTGCTTCATGCGCACATTGTCGATCAGCCTTTCAAAGCCGGCAGCTCCCTGAAGCAAATCAGCCTGTTGGATTTCAAGAGTATTGGAATCTTGTCCATGAGCCATTTGGGTACTGAATCCTAGGAAAAGAAGAAAGATGAATAGGGTGTTTTTAATCATTTGAAGATTGGTCGGCTCAAAATTAACCAAAAATGATATTTTTGGATTATGGTAGAGCGATTAATCCAACATATACGGTCAAAAAATCTTTTGGATCAAAAAGGAAAGTATTTATTGGCCCTCAGTGGAGGGCTGGACAGTGTAAGCTTGGGGTATTTGTTGAAAGAAGCTGATATTGAATTTGAAATAGCGCATGTCAATTTTGGGCTGCGTGCTGAAGAAAGTGATGGAGATGCTGCATTTGTTGAGGAACTGGCCAAAAAATGGGGGAAAATCAATCACATCCATAAAGTACTTCCGGATGCATTTGAAGTGCCTGGGCAATCCACCCAAATGATAGCCCGAAAAATCCGCTATGATTGGTTTTCGGAATTGATCCGTGAAAGAAAACTTGATGGGGTATTGGTTGCGCACCATTTCACAGATCAAATAGAGACAGTTCTTTTAAATTTGCTTAGGGGGACAGGAATAGAAGGAGTATATGGCATGGCCGATAAGAAAATTGATGTCATCAGGCCCTTGCTGCCGTTTCAAAGAGAGGAGTTGATGGCCTACATGCTGGACAAAGGCTATTCTTGGAGGGATGACAGCAGCAATGAAAAATTGATTTACAAAAGGAACTTCATCAGAAAAATTGTCATTCCGGCATTGGAGGAAGGGTATCCGGATGCTTTAAGAAGTTTAAATGATAGTTTCGACAGGATCAAAGACACGGGGAAAGCCTTTTTTCATCTTTTTGACAATTGGCAAAAAGAAAATATCATCAATGAAGGAGATGCCCAGTATCTGGCCTTGAAATGTCTGGGCAATCTACCTGGAAAATCCTCCATGATCTATTATTGGCTCAGGAATTACGGGTTCAATATTTCAGATGTGGAAGACTTGATAAAAGCTATTGAAGAAGGACATTCCGGTAAAAATTTTCACTCAGATGAATACTTTTTGAATCTTGACCGTGAATATTTAATTCTTGCCAGAAGTGATTTTGAATGGGAATCGCAATCCATAGAAAAGAATGACATTTCTATGTCCTTTAAATTTGGAAAATATGACCTGCTACACGTAAAAAAGGATTTTCCACTAGATAAAAATCCAGAGAATGCCATGTTCGATGAGGAAAAACTCAGATTTCCCCTTAAATTGAGAAAATGGCAAACAGGAGATAAATTTATGCCTCTTGGCATGCAAAAGGAAAAAAAGGTATCTGATTTTTTGATAGATTTGAAAGTGCCTTTAGTTGAGAAAAAGAAAGTAGCAGTACTGGAATCAGGAGGTCAAATCATCTGGGTCGTAGGGTATAGAATAGCGGAACAGTTTAAGTGTAAAGAAGAGAGTAAGCATATTTTGTATTTCAAAAAAAGATAAGTCATGATTAATCCATTTTCAAAAACCTTCAATGCTTCAGAACTGGAGACATTTCAATTTCTTGCGCAGACTTATCTTTTTGCGAGGCTTAAAAATGTGGAAATGTCCAGGTTTTTACCTGCCCTGCACCTTAGGAAATACAAAAAGGATGAAGTGGTGTTTTTTAGTGGGGATCCAAGTCAGGCTGTCTACATAGTCAAATCAGGGAAAATCCGGCTTACTATAGATGTAAAGGATAATTTCGAAAAAATCAATGAGGTGAGGAAAAGCGAAGTGTTTGGAGAAAATGCCCTTTTGGAGAATGTTAAGAGGATTTATACTTCAATTGTGGACTCAGAAGAAGCAGAGCTGTATGTAATACCTCATTTTGCCATTCAGGAGATTTTTGACTCCCATTCCAGAATCAAAGCCAAAATGATGACTTCTTTGGCTGAATTTTACAACCAGAACAATTACAGGCTATTCAAATCATATAAAAGCTCATTCGGATTTTTCAATCTAAATGAAATGTTTGACAAAATATCCAATGAAGAAAGATGACCGAATAGATTTTATATATACCATTTAGCAAATCATCGGACCTATTCGCTAAGGAATCAGACTGATTACTTCATATAATTGGCATTGTTTAATAACTTAGCGGGACTTTTGAAAAATTTAAATAAATACAAACAATAAATCATAAATTCATGACTAAAGTGACCGTAGTAGGCGCCGGAAATGTGGGTGCTACTTGTGCTGATGTTTTAGCATACAGAGAAATTGCCGAAGAAATTGTCTTGATAGACATCAAAGAGGGAGTTGCCGAAGGCAAAGCTTTGGATATATGGCAAAAAGCCCCAATCAACCAATACGATAGCAGAACAGTGGGCAGCACCAATGACTACAGCAAAACTGCCAATTCAGATGTAGTGGTAATTACTTCGGGTCTTCCTAGAAAGCCTGGAATGACCAGAGACGATTTGATCGAAACCAATGCAGGTATTGTGAAGTCTGTTACAGAAAATGTAATCAAACATTCTCCTGATGCGATCATTATCGTAGTTTCTAACCCACTTGACGTAATGACTTACCAGGCGCATATCACTTCCAAGCTTCCAAGAACCAAAGTGATGGGAATGGCCGGAATTTTGGATACTGCCAGATATAGAGCATTTATCGCAGAAGAATTGGATATTTCCCCAAAAGAAATTCAAGCTATCCTGATGGGCGGCCATGGTGATACTATGGTGCCTCTTCCAAGATATACTACAGTGGCGGGTATCCCTGTTACCGAATTGATTGCCAAAGATAAACTGGATGCGATCATTGAAAGAACCAAGTTTGGCGGTGGAGAACTGGTGAAGTTGATGGGTACTTCAGCTTGGTACGCACCGGGTTCTGCAGCTGCTCAGATGGTAGAAGCTATTCTGAAAAATCAAAAAAGAGTATTCCCTGTTTGTATCAAACTTGATGGGGAATATGGAATCGATGATTGCTACTTGGGCGTTCCAGTGATTCTAGGTAAAAACGGTATCGAAAAAGTAATCGAACTGGATCTCAATGAAGATGAAAAAGCACTTTTGGAAGTTTCCAGAGGACATGTAAAAGAAGTAATGACTGTATTGGATAAGATTTCCAACAAGTAATTATTTCCTAAATTCCATAAAATCCCGGCCTGAGGTCGGGATTTTTTACTTTTTTTGATTTTTTTACGTCTAATAAAAAAATAAGCAAGCAAGGTCTGTGAGAGTTATCAGGTTTCTATTGATTACCTTTATTCTAGCCGGAGTCATTGGCGGAGGATATTACATCTATCAAAAGTATTTTTTGTTTGGGAAAAGTTCTGCTCTGGAGCTGGTCTCGCCAGATGCGGTTTTCGTATTTGAAACCTACCAGCCGGTCATGGCCTGGAACCAATTTACTTCACAGCCATTTTGGGAAAGAATGTCAGATATGCCTTCCCTGCAACAGGCTGCTGACCAGCTCAATCATTTAGATAGTCTCTTTGGTCAGGAAGGAGAATTGGAAAAGGTGCTGAGAGGGAATCAGTTTGTACTTTCCATGCATCCGGTAGGAAGGGAGGAATTCGATTTTCTTTACACCATAGCATTTAGCCCAGGTTCCGAATTTGGGTTTTTGGAAAAACTGGAAGAAAACATCCCGCCGCTTTCTCAGATCAATACTAGAAGTTACAGCAACGTTACCATCAAAGAGTTTCAAAGCCTTGATTTGGAGAGAAACCTGAACTATACCCTGATCAACAATGTGCTTCTTATCAGCTACACCTCGTTTTTAGTTGAGGAAGCGATCAGGTATTCTCAGAACAGTGGCACTGATAATTTTAAATCAAAATACAAAGAGTTATTTGCTTCCACTGTAAAGCCAAAAGGATTGGGGGTTTTGAGAATCTCAAGCCAAGGGATTGCCCGTTTTATGGAAGGAATTACAAGAGATAAGGATCTCACGATGATCAAGAGTTTTGCCAGAAGCAATGTGTCTGCAAATTTGGAGCTGAGGTTCGAGGATGAAAAAATCAAGCTGGATGGCTTGGCATTTTTTGCTGACGGGAGAGAAATGGACTGGTCACACAACAGCGGAATAGGCAAGTCTGATTTTCATAATTTTGTAAGCAATAGGACAGCTGCATATTTCAATTACAATCTTCAGAATCCTAGGCAACTGAAATCCATTCAGGATCAGGGTTTCCAATATAAGAGTACGCTCAAAGGGGATATAGACAAAAATTTGATCCAAAAAGGTTTTTTAGAAGATCTGACCGGGGAGATGGGGTACATGCTTTTTGAGATGGCCGGGTCTGAACAGCAGGATCGCGTATTGCTGGTCAAAACAGAATCAGCAGACCAACAGGTTCGGCTGTTGAAGCAATTTAATGCAGGAGTGGATAAGGCAGACCTATCATTGATTCCCGTAGACTTTTACCTGGACCAGGAAATATTTATCATAAGTGCGGAAGAATTCCCGGCGCATCTTTTTGAGGGGCGTTTTGTAGGCTTTCCGGATACTTACATTACCTCCATTGGTGATTATTTAGTTTTTGCGAATAGCAGCAAAGCAATGAAAATTTACATAGACGATTATTTTTCTGATAACATCTGGGGCAAATCAGTAGCATATAAGGACCTGATTGAAAATGTAGCCCTTGATGCAGGCTTTAGTTTGTCTGTGAACATACCGAAACTGTACAATACACTTGTAGAATCCTCATCTCCCACTTGGAAAGCATTTTTTCAAAAATATGCCCCGCAACTCAAATCTCTTGAATTGATGGCTTTGCAGGTAAAGGAGAGAGAAGAAGGAGATCAGGTCAGTTTGGAGTTTGGTTATAATCCTCAGCCGATCAGGGTAGTTTCCGATGTGGTTTTGAGTGAAAATAGATCCGTTCAGTTTGAAAGTCAGTTGGTTTACGGACCCAAAGCTATCCAGAATTTTGTGGACAGAAGTACTGAATTTGTAGTGCAGGATGAGCAATACAGAATGCATCTGATTAGTTCAGAAGGGGAAGTTGTATTTTCATATCCATTGGAATCAAAAATCAGTACAGCTATTTTCCAAGTGGATTATTATAAAAATGGCAAACTGCAATTGTTGTTTGCTGCAGGAAACCAAGTTTATATTATTGACAGACTTGGAAGCTTGATCCCTGGATTTCCGGTATCACCTGTAGGAAATGAAGAGATTCAACATCTCAATCTTGTAGATTACAACAATGACAGAGACTACAGGTATTTTGTAGCAACAGATGCAGGTAAACTTTTCTTGCTGGACAGGTCAGGAAAAGGACTGGATGGCTGGAATCCAAAAAATGTCAATAGCCCATTGTCCTCAAAACCGGCACACCATAGAATTGCAGGCGTTGGGGATAGGATGCTGGCTCTGAGCTCTGCAGGTGAGCTGTTTTTCTTTAATAGAAGGGGGGAAGCTGAACTTGGTTCTCCAATTAAACTCGGAAATGGAATAGAGTCTGATTATATCCTGGTCGAAAGGGGAAGTGCCTCTGATACCCGAGTAGTTACTGTGAGTAGTGAAGGTGAAATAGTGCACGTGAATTTAAGAGGAGAGTTGGCCTATAGAAATCAACTGGAAAGACCTGACCGGGAAAGCAAATTCAGACTGATTAAAGACCAAAAGGATGACAGGTACCTGTTTACGGTGCATGAATACAACAAAGTCTCTGTGCTGGATCCCGAAAGTAAGCAGCTCTTTGCATTGGATATTTTTTCAGAAAACCTGACCTTCCAGTTTTTCTCTTTTGGAGGAGATAGGAACATCTTCGTGGTGGTGGACAGAGATCAGGAGTTTGTATACCTGTACAATTTAAAAGGTGAGCTTCTGAACTCAAGGCCTATCGGGGGAACAGGAACCATAGATTTGAGGCACTCTGTTTCCCAAAATGAATATGTCATTTATGTAAGGGAAGGTACTAAATTCAAAGAGTATAAGCTGCCTGTTTAAATCAGGAATAAGATACCCTGGCTTGTTAGGTTTGAAAGTTGCAAGAAATAACCTGCCAGATATCTTTTCATTACTCCGATACATTTAAGGTTCCTCTTATTTGTTGCCAGGTTCCGTTTTCATCAAAGTAGGAATAAACAAGCTCAAACTCACCATGAACTCTTGAAGCATAAAAGGTCTTTTGTGTATGGATATCAAAATCCGAAGACCAGTATAGTTTGGTTCTGAAGTCAGGGAAATGATCAGGTTTTGGAATTTTGATCAAATGGGGAGATATGTATTTTTTTGGAGCCTGAACAGGCCAGTAATTCAGGTAAAGTGCGTTTTCGGGCAATTCAAATCCCCCAAAATCATTTTCAAATGAGCTAAAAGAAACTACACCGGCAAATCGGTCTTTGTTGAGAAAAAACTCCCTTGACAGCACTTCCAGCTTTTTTAATCCTTTTGGATCCATTTTTCCGAATTTGTCCACATCAAAAATGGGCATGGCATCTATCAAAACCAGAGGGTTTTCCTGAAAGACCCCAGCTGTGGGCTTGTCCAAGACTTTGAGGACCATTTTTCGGGACTGTCTTCTGACAAGAACCTCAGGAACATATTCCTTTAAGGTGACTTCCAGATTTTCAAAGCGGGTATAGTCATCCAGCAGGTAAGTTCGGTCTGCCACAAATCCCGTGGCAATCGGTAAAAACTCCTGTATTTCCTCCTCCGTAAAATAGGATTCGGATTTGCCTGCAACAATCAGTTTTTGAAGTAATTCTTTGTCTTTTTCTTCCAAAATCAATGTTGGAAAGTGAAAATCATTTTTGAACTCAAATGCTGCAAAGGGGGACTGTGGGGAGAAGTTCAATTGTTTTTCCTGCTTTTCAGATTGAGCGATCAGAAAGTTGTAATCTTTTAAAGGTCCAAGTTCGAAGTACAAATTCCTTTCCATATCCGGTTTGGAAGAATTGAGAACGGATTGGTTTCCATGAGAAGAAAGGAAAAACGTTTCCGTCGTGTCAATGGGGTAGTCCAGTGTTTTGGCGTGGATTATATGGCCGTATGGCTCGGGAATCAGGTTATTTACTTGAGATATGTGCTGGTAGATCTCTTTTCTGAAAAAGCCTTTTTGATTTTTTGGGAGAAAAGGATTTTTGAAGGCAATGGAAAAAGTGTTTTTTTCTGACTTGGGAAAATTGTCTAATGGTAGATCAAAACTTGTACTGATCCCTGTTTCAATGAGATCAATGGTTTTAAAACTGTGCTCTATGCTTGAATAAGTATTTTTGGTCACTTGGTCAGCAGCTTGGCCTGGAGGAAGTTTTGGGTTGATTATCGTGACAAATTGATTGTAAATTCCTTCTTGACCCAAGTATGGACTTGTTCTGGTATATACCCTGAAAATATAATGGTCAGATTCTAGAGTATTGGGAATTAACAAATAATTTTCTCCTGATCCATTTTCCAATGGGAAGATCACTTGTGCTACAGCATTGCTGTTTCTGTCAATGAGTTCTGCATAGGCAATTTTTGAAAATGCTGGACCGGTTTCGGATTGAACCCAAGTACGAAAGCGGATAGACTCTCCTGTAATTAAGAGGGATTTTGATACATGCACATGCACAGACTCATTGGGTAAAGTCTGACTCTGGATAGCTAGACAGATGAGGAAGAAAATAATTAAACTCAGGTATTTTTTCATCTCAATCCTCCCAAAATTCTGGTTTAACATTTGAACCTCTCAAAGTACAGTCCACACATTCGCGACTGGCACCTCTGTAGCCTAGGAAAAAGGGCCCATCGAAAAGTATTCTGGCCGGGATTTCTACACCGGTTCGAAATCGGCTGCTTGCCAATTCTGGAGGAATAGTGTCCATACTCAAATTACAAAACTCATATTCAGGAATTTCTACACGCCAAGGAGCAACATCAGCTTGATCAATGTAAATCCTCTTTCTGGAAGATCTTCCCATACTGATAAAACCGATTACATTTTCATCCTTTTTCTCATCCACATTATTGATATTGCCACTGATCAGAGAAGGCAATGGGCTGAAAATCCCACCAATATCATCTGAGTTTTTTCTCAATATTTCCCAAAAATCAAATGCATCCTGATCTATTGCGCGCTGCACTACTTCTATACTGTATCTGCGCTGTAGTTTTTCAGATAAATTTGGGATTCTTACTAACTCTCTTTCAAGGATTCTATTGCCATCAAAACGGGCTGAATTTTGTAATACTATCCTTGGCATAAATGTAGAACTCCAGCAGCGGTCTACTCTTTCCTCTTCTCTTCGCTCTCTTACTCCTCCATTTTCAAAAATCAAAAACGAAGAGATACCTGCATTGAAAATCCAGTCCTCATTGTATGTCCAAAGAAAATACCTAGCATCCTCGTTGCCATTAGTGCTGACAAAAATTTCTACTCCTACTTCATCTCTCAACCAGCCCAATTCTTCTATATCCGGAGTGATAATCGGGGTCAAAAGCTCAGACTGGTACATTTCACCATTGCTTAGCCAGACATTGAGGAAGTATTTTTGATTTGGGTCAAATGATCCTTCAAGTGTATAGAATCCAGCTTGGTCTTCAGATTCTTCAAAGTCCCAAAAGGAAGTACCCGATTCTGGTATGAGAAAAACCCGGGCACCACTTTCAAAAACAACACTTGCAGTATCTCTTACAGGAGAAGTCCGGCTCAAAGAAATAAAGGACTCTCCATCCACTTCCACATAGCCTTCTACAACCAGAATAGCTAGGTCCTGACGGATAATTTCGGGTTCAAATGGATCTCTGCAACTGATAATGCTCAAAACCAGCATTAAAAAGCTGAAGATTTTTAGAAGTACAGTTTTCAATTTGCTCGATTTCATATCCGGAAATTGTAAGTAATAAATGGAATTGGCTGGGCAAAGATGGACAGTTGAAATCCTTCCAAAACTCCGTTGACAGGAGTGAAGTAAACTGAGTAAGGATTTCTTCTCCCCAGTAGGTTATATACCCCGACAGACCAGGAAGAGTGGGCCAATTTTTTGGATTTGTGATTCCCTTCCAGGTTGACAGAAAGGTCTACTCTGAAATAATCAGGGATTCTGTATGCATTTCTGTCTGAGAAATAGACTCTTTCATTTCCTCCATAGTTAAACTGCGCTACAGGCAAAGTGATTGGGCGGCCAGTGCTGTAATTTGCATTGATGGAAGTGCTGATGCGCTTGGACCATTCATAATTCCCGACCAAAACAGCATTGTGTGGTTGGTCAAAATTACTGGGGTACCATCCACCATTATTGATTTTTTCGGCTGTTTCTTCTGCTGCGGTTCTCAGAAGTGACCTGGAATAGGTGTAGCTGATCCATCCATTGAGTTTTCCTGTATTTTTTTTTAACAATACTTCTGCTCCATAAGCCCTGCCCTCTGTCCTGAGAATATCCTGCTCTACTGCGTTGTTGAGAATCAAGGTGGCTCCTGATCGGAAATCTATCAGATTGCGAAGGGTACGGTGGTAGGTTTCTACCGAAAATTCATATTTGTCAATTTTTAGATTTCTGTAATAACCTATGGAAATCTGATCCCCCCATTGAGGGCGGATATTGGGATCACTCAGTTTCCAGACATCTGTAGGAGCTATTGCAGCATTGTTGGTGACCAAATGAATGAATTGTCTTCCTGTGTTGTACCCTGCTTTGATGGAAGAGATATTGTCCAAAATATACCTGGCAGAGATCCGGAATTCGGGGCCATGATAAGTGTTGATAATGCTGCCAGCAGAAAATTCCCGTTCTCTTTCTAGATTTGGGGGAGCGATAGGTACTCCATCGCGGTATTCCCGGATGGTATTTGGGCCTAGGTAATTGTAGATGACGTATCGCATGCCATAATTCAGGGAAAGGTGATCATTTACTTCAAAATTATCACCTATGTAGAAGGCTGTTTCCAAGGCTTGTTCCGTATTCACACTTTCCGGAATGACCAGGGAAGGCTCTCCAACAGGGCCAATTTGGCCGGGCTGTAGCCTGTATCTGATGCTGTGCAGACCAAAATTCAGTTGATGTTGGTCATCATATTCATACTGGAAGTTTACTTTTGCAAAATCCTGTAAGATTTCATAACCGAAATCATAGGCATTGCTGGGATTGTCCCTGCCTTGAATTCCAAAATTGTATTGATCCCTTCCCAGAACCAGTTCAGCTTCCAATTTTTCATTGAAATAATGTGTCCAACCTAGATTGAAGTTTCTGTTTTCGTAGGTAAAAGTTGTATCCCTGTCAAAGCGGAAATTATCGCTGCTATTGTATACATTCAGCTTAAGGGTGTTTTTATCGTTGAATTTATGGGATACATTGAAGTTCAAATCATAAAAGGAGGCCCGGGCGTCATTGAAGTCTGTGTTTTCCTCCAGAATATCCAGAATCCAATCTGAATAAGTAGTTCTCCCACCTAAAGCAAAAGTCGTGTTTTCACCGATTGGACCTTCTACTGTGAGTCTGCTCGTCATCAGGCCGATCCCTCCGGTCACTTGAACCTTATCCGGATTGCCATATTTGGCCTCAACATCCAAAACAGAACTTAGTCGCCCACCAAACTTCACAGGCATCCCGGCTTTGTACAGCTCCACCGATTCCACCATATCCGGATTGAAGGCCGAGAATAGACCAAAAAGATGCGAAGGATTATAAATCGTGGAATGATTCATCAAAATGAGGTTTTGATCTGCTGCACCGCCACGAACATTGAAGCCCACGGAAGCCTCCCCTACAGTCTGTACGCCGGGAAGAGTAAGAATACTACGGATCACATCTACTTCGCCCAGGACTGCAGGAAGTTTTCTCATGGATTGAATGTTGAGGGATTGCACTCCCATTTCTGGCCTGGCGATATTGCTCATCTTTTCCGAACTGATCGTGAATTCGTCCAGAGAGATGATGTTTTCTTCAATAGCTATATCCAAAATACCATCTCCTAAAAGGCTCAGTTGCCTTTGCTCCACAAATCCTCCCAGATTTTGAATAAAGAGTGTATGTCTTCCAACGGGAAGGTGAATGCTGAACTCCCCGGCTTCATTGGTAATGGCCCGGGTGTAATTGACCCTTTCAAAAACCACCGCCCCAAAAACTGGGTTACCTGTGTCTATACCTGTGATCCTGCCACTAAGCGTAGCCTCCGTTTGGCTGCCTTGGCTACCGATTACATAAAGTTTATTTCTGGAAAAAGCCCTGTCTATGTCGGATTGTGCTCCAAGACTATCCCCTTTTATTTCCCTGTCTCTTTTATTGAAAAAATCTTCGGCAAGCTTGACTTCTAATGCTGAATTTTTGCTGATGAAGACCCGATTAGAGCCATCAATGCTAAACTTCAGGTCTTTACCTTCAAAAATTGTGACTAGGAGTTGCGGTAAAGTGTTTTCAGCAGCGCTGATATTGACTTGGATTTCTGAGACATCTTTTTCAAGAAAATAAAACTCATAATCACTTTGGGCCTCAATTTGCCTGGCAAAACGCTGAAAACTGATTCCAGGAAACAAACCTGAGAATTTTTTGGAATGATCTTGGGCCAAGGCCGGAAAAAGGCACAATATAGAAAAGAAAAAGACAAAAACTGCTTTAAGTTTCATTGGCTTTTTTGATTAATATACTCTACCAAGACGCTGAGGTAAGCTTTTTTGTCCGCTTTGAACCTGAGGTTTTTTCCTTTGAAAATATCTCTCAGTGCTTTATTATCCAGACCAAGGAAATCCCTTGCCTGCTTCCTCTTTCTGATGAGCTGGATTTCATTCCCTTTTTTCAGGAAAAAGTCACTTTTTTCATAAAAAACATCCGTGTAGGATAAGTTGTCTCTATTGGCCTTAGTCTGTTTGTAATGTTTTGTCAATAATTGCAGCTCCTCGCCGGCTAATAGTTCATAATAGCCATTCCGGTGGAAGGTGTAGCCAGGGTTTTCATCCAGGCGTATAAATATTCTTTTGGGGGTATGTTCCAAAATGAACTGTTCCACTTTGTCAGCTCTTATCAGAATTTTTTTGCTATGTATGGGCTGAAAAGTTAAGACTTCATCCTGCCAGATATCATAAAGCAGAGGGACCTCTGTGTAGAGCATGCCATTGATTTGGATATTTCCTTTTTCAAAGTTCCTCAAATCAAAATAAGGATGCCCCTCAATATTTTTGGCAGGATCAACATAATATCCACCCGAGACCACTTCCTGATCCAGAAGGATGTTTTCTCTATAGGTCGCTTGATAAGAAAAGTCGCCTTGGGCATAACCAAAGCTAATTGTCAATATCAAGAAGATAAGCGAAAAAAATATGGTTTTCATAGGTTATTATAGGCTGAGATACTTAAGTTTTAAATTTAACAAAATACTTAGGTGAATATTGGAATGATCTAAATAATTTTATAAGTGGTTGAAATTTATAAGTCAATTGAGCTAATTTGGATTTCAGTAATTTAAGATTAACAATAATTTTCCAACCTCTTACCTATTTAAACAGTGACTTCCAGAAGAACTATTCTTAAAACATTGGGCCTTGGCACAGGAGCCATTTTGGGCTCAGCGCTTAGCCATGCTGCACCTCTCAAACCTCAAAACACAGAATTCTCCTATTGTCTGAATACCAGTACCATTATGGGGCAAAAGCCCGGATTGAGAGGGTATATAGATATTGCATCAAAAGCAGGGTATGATGGTGTGGAGTTGTGGGTCAGGGACATTCAGGAATATGTCAATTCGGGGAATTCTGCAGCTAGCCTTAAGAAGATGCTGGATGATGCAGGCTTAAAGTTTGAAAATGCTATTGGTTTTGCTCCCTGGATGGTAGATGATGATGCGAAGAGAAAGGCTGGATTCCGGCAGATGGAAGAAGAAATGGAGTTGTTGGCCTCTTTGGGTTGTGATCGGGTAGCTGCACCGGCAGCAGGTGTGGATGCACCTTTGGATCTTTTTAAGGCAGGCGAAAGATATTCCCAGCTATTGGAATTGGGAAGGAAAACAGGGGTTATGCCCCAATTGGAATTTTGGGGGGCTTTCCCATATTTTCATCATTTGGGGCAGGTCCTGATGGTAGCAGCTGTCGCTAATGATCCGGATGCAAAGATTTTACCTGATGTATATCACCTGTTCAGAGGAGGGTCGGGTTACGAAGGACTCAAAATGCTGAATGGGGACTTGGTGGATATTTTTCACATGAATGATTTTGTGGCTTCCATTCCGAGAGAAAAACAGGAAGATAAAGATAGGGTTTATCCTGGAGACGGAGCGGCCCCAATGGAAGCAATCATTCAGACTCTGAAGCAAATGGGAGGGAAGAAGGTACTTTCTTTGGAGCTTTTCAATCCTTCGTATTGGGAAAAAGATGCTTTGGAAGTGGCCAAAACTGGACTGGAGAAAATGAAGTCTTTGGTAAATGGTGGTTGAAGATTTACAAAATACGATTGACGATGCTTTGGACATTTGCAAGGGGAGAAGAGAGGGGTGTTGGCACGAGCCTTCGAAATTTATCAATCGGTGTTCATTGTTTTAAAGATTTGAATTTCAAATATAGAACACTGAATAATGAAGGATGAGCTTGCCTTCCAGGCTGAGCTGATGAACCAAACTTATTTTGAATGTCGGGAAACCAAGGCCGATTTGAAAATAGTGGGGAATTATGATTATCGATAGGCCTCGTAAATCGTCCTTCGTAAATCAAAAATAAATGGCAACGTACAAGAGATTTATTTTTGTTTGCACAGGTTCGGACTGTAAAAAGTCCGGATGTAAAATGCTGCAAAAGCAAATCAAAGAACTCATACAAAGCGAAGATCATAAAGGTAAATTTAAGGTAATCAAAACCAAGTGTATGGACTTTTGCAAATCTGCTCCTACCGTTGTGATCAACAATGAGGTGGTCAAAAAAGCGGATATTTCCTCGATAAGAAAGAAATTGTGAGTACAGCTCAATAGGCTGATCTCAGGTCGAATCCTCATAAAAAAAGGCCTCTGAAAAAAGATTTCAGAGGCCTTTGCAATTTATCCTAATCAAAGATTAATCTACAAGATATTTTTCAACTGGTACATAGTCCATGTCAAACGCTTCAGCAACAGCTTTGTATACGATATCGCCGTGGATAACATTCAGTCCTGGTACCAGTTCCGGATTTTCCTGAGCTGCTTTTTTCCAGCCTTTATTGGCCAATTGTATGGCATAAGGAAGGGTAGCGTTGGTAAGGGCCAAAGTAGAAGTATATGGTACTGCACCAGGCATGTTGGCTACGCAATAATGAACTACATCATCAATGATATAGGTTGGGTTTTCGTGAGTTGTTGGCTTACATGTTTCGATGCATCCGCCTTGATCTACTGCCACATCTACCAATACAGTCCCAGGCTTCATGTCTTTCAACATATCTCTAGTGATCAGGTGGGGGGCTTTTGCTCCCGGGATCAACACAGCCCCAATGATCAAGTCAGCATCTTTGATCATGGTTCTCACATTGTATTCATTGGACATCATGGTCTTGACATTGGCAGGCATCACATCTGCGAGGTATCTCATTCTTGGAATCGACACGTCCATGATCGTGACATCTGCGCCTAGACCTGCAGCCATCCAAGCGGCTTGAGTCCCTACAATGCCACCGCCAAGAATCAGGACTTTGGCAGGAAGCACTCCCGGTACTCCGCCAAGAAGAATCCCTCTTCCTTTCAATGGTTTTTCAAGGTAATTAGCACCTTTCTGTACTGACATTCTACCAGCTACTTCAGACATGGGTACCAAAAGCGGAAGACTTCTATCCACTTTTTCAACTGTTTCGTATGCCAAACAAACTGATTTGTTTTCAACCATAGCTTTGGTCAAAGGCTCATAAGAAGCAAAGTGAAAATAAGTGAACAATAACTGGCCTTCTTTGATCAGTTTATATTCAGGCTCTATCGGTTCCTTTACTTTGATGATCATCTCCGCAATAGCGTAGACATCTTCTATGGTGGGAAGAATTGCTGCTCCTGCTGCTGTATATTCATCATCAGGAAAACCGCTTCCTTCACCTGCAGTGTGTTGAACAAATACCTGATGACCTCTTTTTACAAGTTCTGTTGCACCTGCAGGAGTTAAGGCAACCCTGTTTTCATTATTTTTTATTTCCTTAGGAACACCTATTATCATGATGCTAAAATTTGGGTTTTTAAATCGATTGCGCAAATATAATAAGGACACTTAGATTCGATACAAAATCTAATCATTATTTTGATTCGAATATGAAAATCATTCTTATTCAGAATAAAAGTTTGTTTATATAAAATATATTTAATAAAATTCTATTTTACTTCATTTGGAAATCGAAAATTCGGGTAATTTGATTTTTTAGCCTCAATAGGTTGATTATACTGCACTTCAAGAAGTTTTCCTGCTAATAAATAATAAAATTTTCAAAATTCAGAATTTAATTTTTTTTATTTCAATTTTATTTCAAATTATCGAAATAATTTATTGAAAAAATTAGAAATTATTCTCTTTTGGAGTTTGTAAAAAAATTAAAAATCTCTATTTTTGAAATACTTGCAGTAAAACTGCATTAAACCCAAATTAGCTTATTAGATTAGTTAAAAATGACAAAAGTGGCAACATTCTCCAAAAACAAAAGGAATAAAGTTCTGGACAAAGAACAACTTTTAAGTGATTTTCGGCTTGCAATGGAAAGCAGACATGCTTCTCTGATGGGCCGTAAGGAAGTTTTTATGGGTAAGGCCAAATTCGGGATTTTCGGAGATGGCAAGGAGCTGGCTCAAATTGCAATGGCCAGGTATTTTAATAATGGGGATTTCAGAGCCGGGTATTACAGAGATCAGACTTTTATGTTTGCCATCGGGCAATTGACAATCAGAGAATATTTTGCCCAGCTTTATGCGCATACTTCCGTAGAAGCTGAACCTGCTTCAGCAGGAAGGTTGATGAACGGCCACTTCGCTACAAGATCACTCAATGATGATGGTACTTGGAAGAATCTTTCAGAAATGAAAAATTCTTCTGCGGATATTTCTCCTACAGCGGGACAAATGCCCAAATTGCTTGGCTTGGCTTATGCTTCCAAGCTTTACAGAGAGAATCAAGGTCTTAAAGAATTTACTCAATTCAGTAATGGAGGAAACGAAGTTGCTTGGGGAACCATTGGGAATGCTTCTACTTCTGAAGGGATGTTTTTTGAAGCGATCAATGCTGCTGGTGTTCTCCAGGTTCCTATGATCGTGTCTGTATGGGATGATGGTTATGGTATCTCAGTGCCCAATGAATACCATACCACCAAAGGTAGTATTTCAGAACTGCTCAAAGGCCTTCAGAGAAATGATGACCAGAAAGGTTACGAAGTTTTTGTGGTCAAAGGCTGGGACTATGAAGCATTGGACAGAGCTTATGAAAATGCCGCCCGGATCGCAAGAGAAGAGCATGTGCCAGTATTGATTCATGTGGTAGAAGTTACGCAGCCACAGGGGCATTCTACCTCAGGGTCACATGAAAGATATAAAAGTAAGGAAAGGCTTGAATGGGAACAGGAATATGATTGTCTTGCCCAGTTTAGGAAGTTTTTGATAAAAAAAGAAATTGCGACAGCTGAGGAGCTTGATCAGATTGATCAAGAAGCCAAAGCCTTTGCCAAGAAGGAAAAGGACGCCGCATGGCAGTTGTTTTCAAGTGAAATTAAAAACGAACTTAAAGAAGCAGTATCTTTGATCAAAGAAGTTGCTGCCAAGTCCCAGCAATCTCAATTACTTGAAAGTATTGCTGATGAGTTATCCAAAACGCTTAACCCTATCAGAAAGGACGTAATTTCTTCTGTAAGGCGTGCTTTGTGGATATTGAGGACTGAACCTGAAAGTATAAAATCAGACCTTAAATCTTGGTATACAATTCAGCAGGAGTTGAACGAAGATAGGTATAGCAGCCACCTCTATTCTCAGTCAGAATTTAGCAGTGCTAAAATTGAGGCCGTTGATGTGGAATATGATGATGAAGCACCATTGGTAGATGGTAGAGAAGTACTACAAGCTTGCTTTGACAACCTTCTGGAAACTGATCCGAGGTTTCTGGCCTTTGGAGAAGATGTTGGGAAAATAGGTGATGTGAATCAGGCTTTTGCCGGATTGCAGGCAAAGTATGGTGAGCACCGGGTCACTGATACCAGTATCAGGGAAGTGACCATCATTGGTCAGGGTATTGGTGCAGCTTTGAGAGGCTTGAGACCAATGGCTGAAATTCAATACTTGGATTATATCCACTATGCATTGATGACATTGTCCGATGATCTGGCATGTCTACATTACAGAACTAAGGGAGGCCAAAAGGCTCCACTGATTGTTAGAACCAGAGGACACAGACTTGAAGGAGTTTGGCATGCGGGATCTCCTATTGGCATGCTTTTACATTCTCTGAGAGGAATGCTGATCTGTGTTCCTAGAAATATGACCCAAGCTGCGGGTATGTACAATACCTTGATGCATTCCGATGAACCAGCCTTAGTAATAGAATGTCTTAACGGGTATAGGTTGAAGGAAAAAATGCCTGCGAATATAGGTGAATATAGACTACCTCTTGGTAAGCCTGAAGTTCTTCGTGAAGGCAATGACCTAACAATTGTGACTTATGGCTCCATGTGCAGGATTATTGAAGATGCCGCAGTTGAGCTGGCTCAAATGGGAATTGATATTGAGATCATAGATGTGCAGACTTTGTTGCCATTTGATGTAGATCATAGCATAGTAGAATCTATCAAGAAGACCAACCGTGTTCTGTTTGCCGATGAAGATGTGCCCGGTGGGGCTTCAGCTTATATGATGCAAAAAGTTGTGGAAGAGCAAAAAGCTTATTACCATTTGGATTCTGAGCCTGCTACTTTGGCAGCAAAAGCGCATAGGCCAGCTTATTCCTCCGATGGAGATTATTTTTCAAAGCCTTCTGTAGAGGATGTTGTAGAAAAAGTTTATAGCATGATGCATGAGGTGAATCCAAATAAGTTTCCTGCAATCTAAGGAGCTTTGAAATTGAAAAAATGAAAAAAGCCTCTGATTTTGAGGCTTTTTTTATCTAGCTGTTCTTCGGATCTGATTTAGTGTAACCTCTGGGCTTGATACCACATTACTCCTGTTTAGTGCTCTATCCTGAATCTGCACATCAATTCTTATGGTATCATTTCTAAAAATAGACTCCCAACCAAAAGAGAGCATGGCGTATTGAAGTGATCCTTCCACTGGCTGCCCTTGATTATTGTTCAATATTCTAGGGAAACGGCCACTGAACGTAGTGAAATAGGGAGGATCCTCCCATCTAAACTCAGTAAATACACCGTTTCTTTTGATAAAGAATTTGATGAAAATATTGTTGTGGTTTTCGTTTTGCTCTACCCACACCGTATCGGTTACGATTACATTGTTGACTATTGGATTGATTGCCCAGTCAATAGGGTTATAAGCAGGTGCTTCAGGAGGTCTTTGAGAAAATACAATCAAGTTGCCCGAATTATTTCTTCTAAAAGTTACAGGTTGAAATGGTGGGTCAATGTCTGTTGGGTTGAGACCTAAGTCACCTTCAGCATCTCTAAAACCTACCCTGATAATAAGGGAATCAGCACCTGAGGCACTTGAAAAAGCCATGTCCTCAAAATTGATTTCAGGGACTGATGGAAAATTTTCAGGTGGCTGAACACAGGAAAATGCAATAAATTGGAAAAAGAATAAGTAAATATAATTTTTTACACTGCTCATGCTGGCATAAATTTACAACCTTTCGGTTAGGGGGTAAAATTGAACAATTTTACAATGACAAATTATAAAACGACTGAGTATTTCAAAAGTTTTCAACAAGATATACTTAATATAGATGAAAATAATTTTGAACAAAAGGCTTTGCAACTCTTTAGGTTTCAATCAGAGCACAATGAAATCTATAAAAGCTATTTAAAAGCCCGCCATATCGATGTTTCTCAGGTCACGGATTTGGAGTCTATTCCGTTTTTACCGATTAGACTTTTCAAAGATTTCGATGTGGTAAGTGGGAAAGTTGAAGATTTTGAAGGATTTTATTCGAGCAGTGGGACAACAGGTGCGATTACCAGTAAGCATTACTTTTGGTCTGAAGAGTTTTACCTCAAACACGCACTTAGATTGTTTGAATCAGAATATGGATTGATTACGAATTTTCATGTGCTCGCATTGTTGCCGGCATATTTGGAGAGAAAGGGCAGCTCATTGGTAAGTATGTCACAACATTTCATAGAAAAGTCCGCTTCAGAATACTCTGGGTTTTACCTATACAATCAAAAGGAATTGGTGGACAAATTGAAAGCGCTTCAGAATAAACCTGGGAAAATCCTTTTGCTAGGAGTGACATTTGCTCTGCTTGATTTGGCTGAAAGTAACCTGACTTTTCCGGAGATTGGACAATTGATTGTGATGGAGACAGGAGGAATGAAGGGTAGGAGAAGAGAGATGATCAGGGAAGAAGTGCATGACATTTTAAAAAAATATTTTTCGGTGAAAAAAATTCATTCTGAGTACGGGATGACTGAATTAATGTCCCAATCGTACTCCAAAGGTGAAGGTAAATATACTTTGCCGTCAACCATGCACGTTATGCTTAGAGATGTCAATGACCCTTTTGCTTATTCCAAACGCAAACATGGTGGGATCAATGTAATTGATCTCGCCAATTTTCATAGTTGTGCTTTTATAGAGACGCAGGATTTGGGAAGATTTGATGAGAATGGTTACCTGGAAGTATTGGGTAGGATTGACAATTCTGAGATAAGAGGTTGTAATTTAATGGTTAATTAAATTTGGTATTCCTTTTGGAAATAAACATATTTGAATCAATATTTTAAAAATAGTATGAAAAAAGCAGCAATAATAGTGATGGCATTAGGGGTACTGGCTCTTAGTTCCTGTGCATCAAGCAAGCCTTGCCCAGCTTACGCTAAGGCAATTGAAAACTCTGAAATTAAAGGATAAAAAGTATGCTGACCCTTTAATAGTCAGCATATTTTTTTACATCTTCGATACTGATAGTTTTTTCACCTAATATCACCAATCTCTCCACGACATTTCTCAATTCCCGTATATTCCCAGTCCAGGGGAACTCCTGCAGCTGCTTGAGTGCTTCTTTGGAAATATCCTTTTGAGCAGTTCCATATTCTTTTGCAATGTCATCGAGAAATTTTTCTACCAAAAGGGGAATATCTTCTTTCCTGTCTTTTAAAGCTGGTACTTGAATAAGAATAACACTGAGTCTGTGATAAAGATCTTCTCTGAAGTTACCATCCTCTATTTCTTTTTTCAGGTCTTTATTGGTAGCAGCTAGGACGCGTACGTCTACTTTGATGTCTTTGTCCCCTCCCACGCGGGTGATCTTGTGTTCTTGAAGCGCTCGGAGCACCTTTGATTGGGCAGAAAGGCTCATGTCTCCGATTTCATCTAAAAATAACGTGCCACCGTTGGCTTGCTCAAATTTCCCTACTCTTTGCTTTACGGCTGAGGTAAAAGATCCCTTCTCATGACCGAATAGCTCGCTTTCAATCAATTCTGCTGGTATAGCTGCACAGTTTACTGCAATAAATGGCTGGGAAGACCGGTTACTTTTCTTGTGTAGCCAATGTGCTACAAGCTCCTTCCCTGTTCCGTTTGGACCAGTGATAAGTACGCGCGCATCTGTTGGAGCTACTTTCTCTATGGTTTCTTTTACATGTACTATGGCAGGTGATTCTCCCACCATATCCAGTTTTTTTGGACAGTTTCTTTTTCAGTACTTTGGTTTCTGAGACCAAGTTCTTTTTATCCAAGGCATTCCGGACTGTCAGTAGTAACCGATTTAAGTCAGGTGGTTTGGGAACAAAATCAAACGCTCCTTTTTTGGTAGCCTCTACTGCTGTCTCTATAGATCCATGAGCAGAAATCATGATAAACTGGGGCTGCTTATCCATTTGCGAAGCATTCTCCAACACCTCTAGCCCATCCATTTTGGGCATTTTTACATCGCATAAGACCAAGTCGAACTCCTCTTCCTGAAGCAATTTCCAACCTTCTTCCCCATCTTGGGCCTCAGATATTTGGTAATTTTCGTATTCCAGGATTTCTTTTAGAGTAGCTCGGATGACTTTCTCATCATCAATGATCAGAATTTTAGACATAGGGTTTGTTTTAAATTTATAAAGGTGCAAGCCTATAAGCCGGGTTCTGTTCCCCATTTCTACAAATGGGTTTCTTGTCATTTATCTAGTCCCGGCTTCACAACCGGGATCCATCAATCTACCCATCCCGCAGAAAGACGAGCAGCCTTTTCCGAAACTGAATCCGGTGCGGGACCTATTTGATCTTTCAACCCATAAGGTTTGCCGTGCCCTCTACATCACTGTAGAAGCGGTGGGCTCTTACCCCACCTTTTCACCCTTACCCCGATCGGATCGGGGCGGTATATTTTCTGTGGCACTTTCTGTGACCAAGCCGTTCCCAGCTTGACCCCTTCCCGTTAGGAAGTATGGCGCTCTTTGTTGCCCGGACTTTCCTCCCTCCCGCAAAGCGGAACAGCGACAAGACGGCTTGCACTTTGCAAATAACGTAAAATTTTATTCAAAGAGCGTACGATTTTTCGAGGATAAGAATTTCAATAGCGATACTTACAGTTGAATCATAGATATTATCAATTGCTTTGACTATCCTATGGATAAATAACATTAAAACTTTTCATTCTTATTTGGATTAAGTTTAAATAGCAAATACATTTGCAGTGTTAATTTAAATTAAATCTAAATAACTATAGAGGTAGATGTTTAAAACAGGTTTATTGAGAATTTTCGCAATTCTCTTTTTAGTTGCAGTTAATAACCCAGTCTTTTCCAATGATAATTTGGATAATAATTCAGAAGAAAAAGCTCTGGTCATCTCAGGTAAGGTGAAAAACAATGATGGTGAAATCATTCCATTTGCTAATATCATGGTGATAGGCACTGTGAAAGGTACTTACACCAATATAGATGGTAGCTTTGAAATTTATGATTTGCCTGATGGTGAATATACTTTGAAAATATCCGCAGTAGGCTACAAGACATTTACCCGAAATGTAGTCGTGAGTGGAGGTCAAATGAGCGAAGTAGAATTGGTATTTGAAGAGATCGGCGTAGAAATGCCACAGATAGACGTCATTGCCAATAAGGACAGGGTTTTCAGCAGAGTACCAGGTTCTGTTACTTTTATAGATAAAAGAGAAATCCAAACTGTTAATCCTCTTAGTGGGAATGAAGTACTCAGAAGGTCTCCTGGTGTTCACGTAGTAGATGAGGAAGGTCTGGGAATGCGTGTCAATATTGGGATCAGAGGACTTGACCCGGATAGAAGTAGAAGTGTTTTGGTTTTGGAAGATGGTGTACCAGTAGCTTTAGCTCCCTATGGAGAGCCTGAAATGTATTATACACCTGCAATGGATAGAATGGCCGGAGTTGAAATTCTCAAAGGTTCCGGTCAGATTCTCTTTGGTCCGCAGACAATAGGAGGTGTAGTCAATTATATCACGGCCAACCCGCCGCAGGAAGAAGAGGGCTCTGTTTTTGTGCAGGGTGGCCAAGGAGGATTCTTTTCAGGTCTTGTGAATTATGGGAATACTTTTGGGAATACCGGAATCCATGTAAACCTATTAAGAAAAACCGCCAATAATATAGGTCCAACTGAATTTGATATCACAGATTTCAATACTAAGTTTCTTTTTAATCTGAATGACAAATCAGAGTTAGGTGTAAAGCTTGGAGTTTACAATGAGGTGTCAAATTCCACCTATATAGGAATCAACCAAGTGATGTATGATAGAGGAGGAGAAGACTTTACAAGACTTGCTCCGGATGACCAACTCGATGTACGAAGATATTCCTTGAGCTTTAGTCACAAGTATAGATTCAATAAAAATGTGAGATTAAGAACCATTGCTTATGGTTATACAACTACCAGAAATTGGAACCGACAAGATTTTGCTATAAACAATGACAATACTCCACCGGCTAATTGGACAGGAGTGGTCTGGGGTGACAGGGAAGTGCCAGGTGGAGCCATTTTCATGAGAGATGGTACAGGTAATAGAAACAGGCAATTTGAAGTGGCTGGAGTAGAACCCAGGTTGGAGATCGATCATAAGCTTTTTAATACGCAAAATGAATTGATTGTAGGTACGAGGTTGTTGTACGAGCGTGCATTCGAACAAAGAGTAAATGGCACCAAAGCAGGAGTTAATAGTGGCAATCTAGTAGAGGACGAGGTTAGGACAGGACATGCTCTAGCTGCTTATGTCCAGAATAAAATGATGATAACCTCCAAGTTTGATTTTAATGCAGGGGTTAGATTTGAAAGTTTTGATTACGAGAGAGACATCAGAAGAAGAAGTTTCCCTGGAGTTGGAGTAAGAGATACGACGTTAATTGCTGAAAACGTGATTAATGAAATCATTCCAGGTGTAGGGTTAAATTTTAGGCCTGCTACTACTTTCAATATTTTCGGTGGGGTACACAAAGGTTATGCGCCTCCAAGAACCAAAGATGCCATCACTGCATTAGGTGACGTGTTGGACCTTGATGCAGAATCCAGTGTCAATTACGAATTGGGATTCAGGACCGAACCTACCAGGTGGCTTTTCCTTGAGGCAACAGGTTTTGTGATGAATTTCAGCAATCAGGTAATACCTGTAGCTGAGTCTGCCGGAGGCGTTGGGTTTGGATTGGTTAATGGTGGGGCGACTTTGAATAGAGGTGTAGAAACAGCCGCGGTATTCGATCTGAGCAATTTGTTTGGGATGAGCAGAGTCAGCCTTACTTATGATGTCAATGCTACATTTTTGAGAGCGACTTATTCAGAAGATAGGTTTATTGATGGAGTCAACATCAATGGCAATAGAACGCCATATGCTCCTAACTGGTTTTTAAATTCAGCGCTTACCCTAAGAACAGAGGGTGGTTTTGGATTGAGACTTGTAGGTAATTTTGTAGGAGAACAATTTGGAGATGAATTAAACACCGTGGCAGCGAGTCCGAATGGAAGGATAGGCTTGGTGCCAGCTTACAGAGTGTTTGATGCAGTATTCAGCTATGATGTTGAAAAATGGAATTCTAGATTTAATCTAAGTATCAAAAACCTTACTGATGAGCGATATATTGCTACCAGAAGACCCCAGGGGATCAGGGTAGGTATTCCTAGGTTCATCACTGCTGGATATGAATTCAGATTTTAAAAAAAAAATAAAAATTTTACAAACAAATTAAACAGTGCCATGTTATGTTACGGAAGGCTTTAAATAGCTTTTCTTCATAGTGCTGGGTTGAGCCGTTCCGATTTATCGGGACGGTTCTTTTTTTATATATTCGGGGAAAAAGATTCTGTCCCTAATGGAAAATAAAAGATATAGGAAGTACAAGCGCTTGATCAAACTGCTCAATATTTACCCACCTTATCTTTTTGCAGGAATCAGGGTGGTTAACTACAATGATTCATTCACCTATTTCAAAATAAGGCTAAAGTTGACGTGGTACAACCGCAATTTGGTTGGGACTGCTTTTGGAGGGTCTCTCTATTCCATGTGTGATCCATTTTATATGTTTATCCTAATGATCAATTTGGGTGAAAATTACATTGTTTGGGATAAGACCGCTTCGATTGATTTTGTAAAACCTGGAAAAGGGACCGTTTTTGCCGAATTTTCGATCAATACTGATGAAATTGAAAATATCAAAAAAGAAGTCGATTTGCTTGGGAAAAAAGTGTTTGAATTTCCATGTGAGGTAAGAGATAATAAAGGGGAGCTAATTGCCCGATTGACAAAGGGAGTGTATGTCAGGAGAAAATAGTGGGTTGTCAAGCTAAGTGAGAAAATAGCTTTACCTTTGCGAAGAAGAGTTTTAGGAATAAGAAAATAGCTATGATTTTAGTAGGCAATGCAGTTATAAGTGATGATATAAAGGAACAGTTTTTTGTCTGTGATTTGGAAAAATGTAAAGGGGCGTGCTGTGTGGAGGGTGATGCTGGGGCTCCTTTGGAGGATGAGGAGACAGATATCATTGAAAAGATTTACCCTATAGTCAAAGATTATATTACTGAAGAGGGTAGGGCTGTCATTGAAAAGCAGGGTACTTGGGTCATTGATAAGGATGGTGACAAAGGAACGCCCACTATTGGGGAAAACAGAGAGTGTGCCTATGCCTTATACGATGAAAAAGGTATTTTGAAATGTGGAATAGAACAAGCTTATCTTGATGGTAAAATTGAATTTAAAAAACCTATATCCTGCCACCTTTATCCCATAAGGATTACCAAATATGACCAATACGAAGCGCTTAACTATGACCGCTGGCATATCTGCAGTCCTGCATGTTCGCTGGGAAGCAAGTTAGGAGTTCCTGTTTATAAGTTCCTGAAAGATGCTTTGGTCAGAAAATATGGAGATGATTGGTACCAGGAGCTTGTCAATGAAATTGAAGGATAAGAAAAAGCCCACGCTCAGGTGGGCTTTGCTTTTAAACTTTGATATAGATTTTTTTCTTATCCATCCAAAGCCCAATAAACCAAATCAACATCATGTATGCTATTGAAAACAGCAGGGAGGCATTTTTTGGGCTGAGCCAACTCGTAAATGCTTTGGAATAGATCAGTCCTTTTAAATTTTGATCTCCGATGCTAATAAAATACATGATGCTGATGACTACACCCGAAAGCACATATAGGATCAGAGGGTTTCTTCCAAACACTTCAAATGGGTAAGTCCAGCTTCTCTGCTGCCATACTTCAATGAGTAAAATCATCGCAGCAATTAAAAGCAAATCTAGGCCTATGGTCAGTAGTACATAAGAACTTGTCCAAAGTTTTTTATTGATGGGGAAAAAAGGATCCCAAGCCAGGCATACAGCAATCAGGATTAAACCTGCTACCAATAGGTATTTTACTGTTTTGGTATTGTTCCCCATTTGCTGTATAAACTTACCTGCAAAGTATCCCGCAATTACATTTACTACAGCAGGAAAAGTACTTAACAGTCCTTCAGGATCGAAAGGGATTCCCTCTCCCATATACAGATTCTTGGCTCCAATGAGCCAAAGGTCTAATTTTAAGGCAGTATTTCCTGTCAATGAATATGGCTCACCTGCTTCCCCGAAGAAATACATCACCGGCCAATAGGCGATCAGGGTAATCAGGCTGAAGATCAATGCTCCGGATCTGCTTAGGTAATAAAGAACAAGCGAAGCAATAAGGTAACATAGGGCAATTCTCTGCAATACACCTAAAAGCCGCACCTCTCCCCAATTGATCATGGCTAGACCATTTTCTGTCTGATCAAAAAACGGGAAGGCATTCAAGCCCCAACCAATGATGAAAATGAGAAAACTACGCTTGAGAACTTTTCGTAGAAAAAGGCCTTGGCCCATTTTTTCTAGTTTTTTCATACTAAAGCTCATGGCATTTCCCACCACGAAAAGGAATGTTGGGAAAACCAGGTCTGTGATGGTGAAGCCGTGCCAGGGAGCATGCATAAAGGGACCATACATATGAGACCAAGAGCCCGGCGTATTGACGACTATCATTAGGGCTATAGTCAGTCCCCGCAAAACATCAAGAGCAAGGTACCTTTCTTTCAAAGGAACACCGGAAGGTTGAAGCGTTGACATAGGTTGTTTTAGGTTAGGAGATTAATTTTCGTAATCAGTCAAACTTTTTGTAAAATATAAATAAAGTGTGGATATAAAAATGCTTTTTATCAGAGGGTGTATAATACCTGTTTGATATGGTGAATATTTGTAGTTTCAGCTCTATAGTGATTTTTATTTTGGAAAAAAAGGTATATAATAATCAAAAAAATGTATATGAGTATAATTTGAAAAATATTATTGTTATATTTTCAAGTGTGTTAAGTGTTTTTTTTGGTATCGCAGTAGAATTGGCTGCGGTTTATGAAATGAATCTTGAAATTTTATTTTAGGTAGAATTATAGCTTTGAAAAAGCATCTACTCTTTTTATTCTTTTTAAATCCAATCTTTATGAGAAAACTATGTCTTAATTGTCTGTTGATGTTTTTTGCTTTAAGCTTTTGTTTAATCGGTTGTCGGCAAAAGCCCGAAAAAAAAGACAGTCCCCCAAGCCAATTTCCTGAAAGCAAATCTAAATATGTCGTTAATATTCAACCGACTGTAATCATTCCAATGATTTTTGAGGATTTGGAAATGGGGGATGAGGAATTTAATAAAATGAGAGGCGGTAAAGTTCAAAATATCAAAGAGAGGATAAACAGAAGCCTTTCCAGACCTGTCAGTATTCCTGAAAATCAAATCTTAGCGAATGTAATTTCAGGTGCTATTTTGGAATTGACTCAAAATCAAGTTGAGGAACTTGAAAAAGATCCTGACCTAGTTGTAAAAAAGGACTTTATGGTTCAAGGTAAGCCAATTCAGCAGGGGAAACCTATCCAACAGGGAGGTAGTAACAATCCTGATGAAATTCTGTATGATTCAAATAATAAAACCAGTCAGGGTATTACCCTCATGGGAGGACCTATTCCTCAAAACCAGTTGAGAAAAAATAATATGGTCTGGATTTTAGATACCGGAATTGATAATACTCATTCTGATTTGGGTAGTGTAGATTCGCGTTTTTCGAAATCCTTTATAGAAATGAATCCTTTTACAGACCCGAATGGACACGGTACGCATCTTGCCGGCCTAGTGGGAGGGAAAGCAAGTCAAGGTTCATACGGTATGAATGGGGTTGCGCCAGGTATTAGAATGGTTTCGCTACAGGTTTTAGATGAAAATGGAGAAGGTTCTTGGATAGGTGTTCTGCAAGCTTTGGAATACTTCTATGTGAGTTTAAGGAGGATACATTCAAATATTGAACATGTAATTCTTATGAGCTTTGGAGCTGATCCAGAAGGTGAAGATTGTAGAAGTTATAATGAAATTTTGACGGATGCGATGAAAAATATCACCAGTATACGAGGACGTAAAAATTCAATTGTTATGTCAGCGGGGAATACATGTAGTTGTGAGCCATTGGAGGGTAGTTCCACACGAAATTATCCAGGCTGCATCAGCACTCCGGGGGCCACTAATCCTCCTTTTAGAGATATTTATACCATAACAGGTTTTGCTTTTCATCGATATGGTATTTATGAGTGCTACGAAAGAGCTATGCTTGGTGAAAATGTAGAATATATTGCTCCAGGGAAAAATGTTTTTTCCACTTATCCGGGCAATAGATATATAAACATGTCAGGTACCTCGATGAGTGCTGCAATAGCCGCAGGAGTAATCGCAGGAAGAGGAAGAATAAACTCCTTGAATTCTATAACCTGTTCAGATGAAAGAGATTATAAAATTGTGACTACCAGATAACCTTCAAAAGGAGTTGGGGCTTATTTTAGACTCAGCTCCTTATTTTTCATTAAAAGTATTTTTTGCTCTATTTCGGCTTTGAATTCTTTCCAAGGTTGATAGTCAATGAGATGGTAAAATACAGGATTGGATTCTGCCATCTGTATATCCACCCATTTCATGTTTTTGGCTGCAATTAAATATTCCATGCATTTTTCCTTGTCATCGTAAATTGCGTAGATCATTGCCATTTTAAAAAAATGATCAGGGTCATCTGTGTTTTGTTTGATTTCCCCCATATTGATGTAGTTGGCGCCTTCCAAAAGTACCTCAGCATCCATATTGTTGCCTTGCAATAAGTGGAGGTAGCCTAAATAAATAGGGGCAGATGATAGGGGGTCCCGACCTGCTGCTTCATTATATTTTATAAAACTTTGGAAGTATTCCATGGAGCTGTCAAAATCCTCACAAAAGAAAGATATGATCCCGGCAGATTCATATATTTTAGCGGCTGTACCTTGTTGAGTAGCCAAGGGCAAACCTTTTTCATCTGAAATTCCTTTCAGTAGTCCCAGTAATTCAGGTACTAAGCTTTTTGCTGCAAGGGTATCTGCCATCCCTAGATAGCTAAGTCCCAGTTGTTCGTACGTATCACTTTCTGGTTGTATTTCCAATGATTTATTAAGCCACTGAATTGCATTTTCATAATCCTTTAGCAATCTGTAGGTCCAGCCTACAATCTGGAATGGTATGTAGTTTTTAGGATTGAGTCCGGCAGCTTTTTTCTGTCTTTGGATGGCTTCATCCAGTTCTCCCCTGATAAAATAGCTAGTAGCTAAATTGCCTACAGCTTGAGAATTGTTAGGATTGAGTTCAACTGCTTTTTGCAACAGGTTGAAATTATCTTCATATTCTCCATTGTAATAATGTGCTGTAGCAAGAGCTTTATAGGCTTCGGATAGGTTGCTGTCAAGGCTGATCGCCCTTTGGCTGGAAGCTTTGGCAGAATCTATCCAGATACGCTCCATTTTAAATCGACCATAATTTTGACTGAAGGCATCTCCCAATCCAGCCCATGCCAAAGCAAAATTTCTGTCCACTTCAATGGCATTCTTGAACTCCTGTATTGCTTTTAGGTTGTCCTCTACATTGTATTTGTAGTAATAATTCCTTCCTTTCATGTAGTATTCGTATGCCGTAAAACTCTGTGTAGGTTTCTTTTCCAAAAGAAATTTTTCTTCTTCAGTCAACTTTGTGCTGAGGGAAATGGCAATTGCTTGTGCGATGTCACTTTGAAGTTCAAAAATGTCCGAAAGATCTCTTTCGTAGGATTCTGCCCAAATGTTTTTGTTTCCCGAAACCTGTATCAAATTGGTGTTGATTTTGATCCTGTTGTTGACCCTTTGGATTTTTCCTTCCAAAATGTAATTTACATTCAAGGTTTTAGCAATATTACTAAGGTTTTCATTACTGTTTTTGTAATATTCTACACCCGATTTCGAAATCACGGAAAAGGCCGAAATCTTGGATAATTGCATGATGATATCCTCAGTAAGGCCATCTGTCAAAAAAATCCTCTTCTTTCTGATTGAGGCTTGAAAATGGCAAAACAGCAATGGATTTTTCAGACTCTTTGATGGACTTGTTTACCATTGTGTTGTAATTGAACCAAAGTCCGGCAGAAAGTAGGCTGAGGATGATCAATGCAGCTAGCATTCCTTTTTTGATTCTGCTTTCCAGTAATTTCAGCATTTCTCCACGCTTCGGAACAACAAGCCCTGGTGTTGCCAAGGCATGTATTTCTATGGGCTTTTCTACATTTTTCAATTCAAAAGTTCCCAAGTTTACTGTTTGCAAATTTGACTTTTGAGGAAGTTGGCAGTAAACCTTATCAGAAAGCAAAACTGACTTTGGGCTTCCTAAAGTCTGAATTCTAGATGCGATATTGACAGCATCCCCAAAGACATCCCCACCTTCTTCAATAATTTCGCCCATGTGAAGACCAATCCTCAGATTTAGTTCTTGGCTTCGGATATAATTGCTTTGAATTTCATGGGCTGCCTGCACAGCATCCTCAGCTCTTGAAAAGGCACATAAAATCCCATCACCCATTTCTTTGACCAGCCGACCCTTATATTTGGCTGTCATGTCTTTATGTAGCTGGGTATTTTTCTTTACAAGTTCAAAAGCGAGGTCTTCATTGGTGCCCATGATAGAAGTGTACCCAACGATGTCCGAAAACATGATTGTAGCAAGTTGTCGATTGGGTCTTATATATGAGCTCATAAAAATTACCTTTGGTTTTTTCCCTAGGGAAACTCAAGTAATTATTAATATAATTCTTACCATTGAGTGATTTGAAATTTCTATCCGTAAAATTTAATCAAATATTAAGATTTCCTCACTATTATTTTGTGTTATATAATTCTTTAAATGGGTGTGAAAATGAAATTGATATTGGCAATATCAGTAAAAAGGCATATAAAATAAACTTTTGGGTTTTCTATCTTTCTTGAATTTGTTATATTCATCGAATGATAAGACAATTTATTAGCCCCGCCCTTTATTTCTTATTCATTTCTTGCTTTATTTTTTCCTGCTCTTCCAATCAAGGTAATCCATCTGCGGATGACCTTAAGATAGAATGGGAACTGTTGGAAAATTCCATTCAACCGGAGCAGTTTCACAGAGCTTCATTTACCATTACAAATAAGAGTAAACAAAATTTAAATCCGGATTGGGAAATTTTTTTCAATTCGATTTTTCTTTCTGTTAAGCCTGATTTAGTAGATCAAAAAGTAATAATCGAACATTTGTCGGGGGATTTTTTTAGAATCAAGCCTATGGAAGATTTTCCTGTTCTTTCACCTGAAGAGCAGTTTGTAATTGAATATAAATCCGGGAATTTTCTCAATAAAAACAGCCATGCACCGGATGCTTTGTATATTGTTTTTGCAAATGAATCTGACCAAGGCCATCCTTTAGTCAATTACCATAAAAAAGGAGTCAATCTCCCCTCTATGGTAAAGGTGGCAGCTGAGTCCACACTGCCCATTCCCACAGGAAATTTTTTATTTGAGCAGAATAAGGATTTGAAAAGGCTACATTCAAGGGAGTTTAGTCCTGTGATTCCCACTCCCAAAAAATATGAATGGGTTGAGGGATCATGGGAAAAAGCATCTGAAATCACTTTTTATGCAGATGAGGGGTATGAAGCTCAGACTTTACATTTGGAAAAATGGCTTAAAGAAATTTTTGAAGGAAATGTATCCTCAGTTTCCAAAGAAGAAGCTGATGTTTTGATCATAAACAGCAGTGCTGACCTGGGGAAAGAAGGATATAATTTAACTATAGGAGAAAATATACTAATTGAAGCCAGTGAACCTGCAGGCGCTTTCTATGGTATTCAAAGTCTGATGGCACTTGTCCCAGTAGAGGCTTTCGCAGAGCGAGTACCTAAATTGGAAATTCCTAAAATCAAAATTGAGGATGAGCCAAGATTTGAGTACAGAGGCTTGTTTTTGGATGTGGCAAGAAATTTCCAGTCCAAGGAAGCTGTTTTCAAACTCTTGGATTTAATGGCTTTTTACAAACTGAATGTTTTTCACTTCAACCTTGCAAATGATGAAGGTTGGCGGATAGAAATACCTGGTTTACCGGAATTGACAGCTGTAGGAAGTAAAAGAGGGCATTCTGCAGAAGAAAAAGATTTTTTGTGGCCTTATTATGGTTCTGGACCAGATCAAGGTGATTCTCCTCATGGGACAGGATTTTATACTACGGATGATTTTGTTGATATATTGAAATACGCCAACAAGAGGCATATTGAGGTGATTCCGGAAATTGGCGTTCCTGCCCATTCCAAAGCTGCTATCATTGCAATGAGATCCAGATACCATCAAAAGATGGAAGCGGGTGATGAGCATGCTGCAATGGAGTATTTGCTGGAAGACTTTGAAGATACATCCGATTACCTTTCAGCACAGAACTTTCGGGGGAATACCATATGCATTTGTCAGGAATCAGCCTTTAATTTTTATGGTAAGGTAGTAGATGAAATAATAGAGCTATTTAGTGAGGCAGGCCTTCCACTTAAAACTTTTCATACAGGTGGAGACGAAGTCCCTCATGGTGCTTGGACTGACTCACCTGTATGTGAGAAATTCATTCAGGAATCGGAAGAGGTATCTTCCGTGGATGATTTGAGAAATTATTTTTATAAGAGAATCAGTAAAATGTTTGCTGAAAGGAATATACAGACTGCAGGTTGGGAGGAAATAGGGCAAGTGGAAGTGGAAGAAGAGGGAAAACGGGTACCCAGACCCAATCCAGAGTTTGCTGATGCCGGATTTAGGGTTCATGCCTGGAATGCAGTAGCAGGTTGGGGAGGAGAAGATATGGCTTATCAACTTGCCAATGAAGGGTATGAGGTTATTTTCTGCAACTCTTCCAATATTTACTTCGACTTGGCCTATGACTTGCATCCTGATGAACCAGGGCACCTTTGGTCAGGTCATGTTAATCTCCAAACAGCATGGCAAACTGTGCCCCTCAATCATTTCATTTCCAATGACAGGGATATGTATGGCCGGGAAATCGACATAGATGAATTGGTAAAAAATAAAGTGAGACTAAGCAATGAGGGAAAGAAAAATATCAAAGGAATTTCTGGTCAACTTTGGACAGAAACTGTGAAAGGACAAGATATGATGGAATACTACCTCCTGCCGAAGATGCTTGGTCTGGTAGAAAGGGCATGGGCTTCTGATCCTGATTGGACCTCTGTTTCTGACCATGAGTCAAGAAAAGCTGCCCGAGCAGAGGATTGGAATAAGTTTGCAAATGCTGTAGGGCAAAGGGAATTGCCAAGGCTTGATTTTATTTTTGGAGGCTTCAATACAAGATTACCCAAGCCAGGCACTTTTGTGAAGGATGGACTGATGCATGCCAACGTAGAAACTCCCGGGCTTATCATCAGGTATACCAGAGATGGATCTCAGGTAACTGCAAATTCGCCTGAATATTCGGCTCCTGTACCTATTGAAGGAAAAGTTATGCTTCGCGTGTTTACACCTTCCGGTAAAGGAGGAGATATCAGTTCATGCGATAAATGGGATGGCTCATAATTGTAAACCAATTCTCAAATGAAGGTTGACAAAAACTTCTCCCATAGACACAGTCCTCGGCATAACTTTATAAAACTCCCATCCATAACCCACACCAAACCCTGCTTCATAATTGAAATGCCTGGTTGGGCTTCTTCTTATCCCCCATGTTGGAATCAAGCTCAGATTTGGGATTATTCCAATACCGGATTCATTGGATATTACAAACCAGTCCGGTTTGTAAGAAGTAGTCAGAGCGACAAAATTTCCTGAGTTTTGGGCAGTCTTTTTTCCTTTTATAAGTCGCTTTTGAAGGTTGTAATAGTATCTTGGCTCAATTCTTAAAAATGGATTCCAGACCAATAGTGGGTTTTCCATAAATAACCCATCTCTGTAAGAAAAATCAAAACCAATTTCATTTCGAAGGGCTATTTTATCCAAAATCCTAGATTCATTGCTGAGATATTTGGTTACCAATAAGCTTTGAACCTGCCATATAGATTTTTCTACCGAGACAATTTCCTGAGCCTGAGTTGATTTTACTACAAAAAATAAAATAAGAAAGGGAAAAATATGCTTATTCATTTAAAATTGATTGATAACTGTGCAATATTAGGATAAAAAGAACAATTTACTATTATTCTTGTTCTACAAATATGAACGACTTATTGATTAAAAAATGCGCTTTGTTTTTTATCTGTTTTGGCCTGGTTTTTTCTGCGCAGGGGCAGATCAGTCTGGATTTAGAGACAGGAATAATTTTTCCGGGTTATAATGAGGTACGGATACCCAATGAACAAGGGACTCTGTTTGACTTCAATTCGGATTTTGAAATTCAGGGGCCGGTAATACCGTTCAGGGTAAGACCTGGTTATAGTTTTGGTAAAAATCATATTTTCGGTCTCTACGCCCCATTAAGTGCGAATTACTTGGGATCTCCTGGTTTCAACATCAACTTTCAAGAGAGTCAGTTTGATGGAACCAATGAGATTGATGGGTTTTATAAATTCAATAGTTACAGACTGACCTATAGAAGGGATTTGATTCAAAATGAGAAATGGGTTTTGGGTCTGGGATTCACTGCCAAAATCAGGGATGCACAAGTTAGGCTAATACAAGGAGGAGTGGAAGATTTCAAAGATGATGTTGGTTTTGTACCACTGCTCCACTTATTTGTGAGCTATGATACCGGCAACTTTTTGGCCATGATAGAGGGAGATGGATTGGCAGGAGGGCCAGGAAGGGCTTTTGATTTTTTCGGAGGTGTCAGAGTTCCTTTGTCCAATTATTTTGATCTGAAGGCTGGTTATAGGATTTTAGAAGGAGGAGCTGATATTTCTGATGTTTACAATTTTGCCCTTTTCAATTTCGCTTCTGTGGGAGTTGTTTGGGGTTTGAGGTAAAAGATCTCAGAGGCTTTTAATGATGTTTTTGTATTTCATTATCAGTTCATCGTTGTGCGCCTCTCCTTCATCAGAATTGGAGCTGCTGAATACTTCAGGGACAAAGCCATTTGAAACCAGGTTTTCTGTAGCCTGTACCATGATGGATTGGAGGATGCTTACTCCAAGTATTGTTGAAGTGGCTCCAACTTTGAAATCCAGTCCAGAAATTTGAACAGAAGCATCTCCGATCTCACCTCCATTATCGAAGTAAAGATCAGAGATTTCGTAGAGTTTTTTCCCTGAACTATGCCTGGAAGCTACTGAAGAAGTATGCTTGAGATTGGTAATAACAATCACTTTTGCTCCATTTTCTTTTGCCAACATGGCCATCTCAATGCTTACTGTATTTCTTCCTGAATTAGATGAAATGATGAAAATATCTTTTGGTCCAATTTTATAATCAGATAATACTTTTTTAGCATAGCCTTCTTTTCTTTCTACTTCAGTACTTAAAGATGCATTTTTATGAAGCATCAAAGCTTCATCAAGTATCGGGATAACTCTGGCAAAACCACCAGCACGGTAAAATATCTCTTCGGCAAACATGTGTGAATGGCCTGTTCCGCTGGTATAAATAAAGCCATCGCTCATCATGCATTGACTGACCCAATCAGCTGCCAATTCTATTTTTTCTATCTGTTTAAACACAGTTTCCAGCTTGGCCTTCAAATGGTCCAAATATCTCTGATAAGCTTTTTTCATAGTCAATTTATCAATATTTCATCTATAAAAACCCAAGCTTTGCTTCCTTTGGAAGGATGCCAGGAGGGAAGGGCAGCTAGAGGAATGACTCTGATTTTTACTGCTTCGGTTTGCATTGCCTTTTCCAGACCCAGGGTTTTCAAGAGCATTTGTTTTCCTAGATTTTCTTTTGGCTGTTCGGGCTTTTCAGTGTATATAATCTCCCAATTTCCATCTGGGTTTTTCTGTGCGATTTCTATTTGCGAAGGTGGGAAAATATGTGAACCTTCATCAGTTAAAAGGCTAAGAGCAATGTTATTGATCGTTTTTACCTGAGTGAATTCTAAAATAGCTTCAAGAGGTTGCTTTTGAAAACCCAACCATTTTCCAGAGGCAAAATCTTCATCCCCTTTTTCAAGATCGAAGAGTGTTTGAGCTCCTTTGCCCTTATATTTTTCATCCGGATCATAGCTTAATTCGATTTCATCTGGAATTATCCCGGATTTGAAAACTACAGCTTGATTGATCGGGCTACCAATCCATCCCGGAGCAAATGCCCTGGCCTGAATAGTGGAGCTTTCGTGGAGAAGAATTGGTTCTTGGTAAATTGGACTGTGAAGACTATCAGGTTTAGTCCCGTCTAAGGTATAGTGGATTCTGACCGAACCAATTGGATGTTTCAATGAGATTTTTTTGGATTGTTTGAAAATAGGATTGTCGAATTCAATGATGGGAGCATTAAGTGCAATAGGCCCTGCATCATCTTTGTAACCTCTTTCGATTGTGATTTTTTGGTTAAGGGAAAGGAAATGATCAATCTCTGAGTCTGAAATCTTGGTATTCCAAATATATAGGACTTGAAGAGAATGGATTTTTTTAAGTCGATTCAAAGTTTCAGCCTTCAGAGGATTACCACTGATTGAAAGTTTTTGAAGATTGGGCAGGTTTGCCAGGTGATCAAGCGAAGTCCCATCCAATCCTGTGAAATTCAGATTGAGGTTTTCAAGATTTTTAAACCCTCCTATTACTTTAAGATCCTCATCATTGAGGTCTAAATGGCTTAAATTAAGGTACACGATCTTTTCTCCTATTTTTTCCAGTTCTTGGAGACGATCGGAATTGAATTGGTTTTTGCCAAAAAATCTCACAGCCAAGGCAGGTGATTGAGGGGAAATAGGCTCAATTAATCTATATTCATCATTTAAAGATTTGATAATTTTGGGCTTGGCGGCTTCAAAATCATAATGAATAGTCTGTCTGCTTTCTACCCAGTTTTTGGCCAAAGTGAAGAATTGTTCTTTGGTGTTGAAGTCGACTACTTTTTTATCCATAGGAGAGGATGCAAGAATCCATGTCTCCAGCAGTTGTTTTTCCTGATCATTCAGCTGTACTTTTCCTTTGGGAGGCATGTGTTCATCATCCTCCAAAGGGAGGTGGATTCTTTTGAGTAACAAACTTTCCTTTGGGTTTTTAAGGTCAATGCTCAAACCTGTTTTTCCTCCCGCCATAATATATTTAGCTTCGTCCAATCTCAATTCCCCTTTTTGTTTGGAAGCTTTGTGACAACTGATACATTTCTGTTCCAAAATAGGTTTGATGATATGATTAAAGGCTTCAGCTTCTTCAAGGGAAACCTGAACCTGTTTGGCTGGTGAATTCAAGGGTTCCAATAGAAAATCTTCTCCATGAGTGATGCTGGCTCCCAAATGCCCTGTGATCACAATCAGCAAGCTAGATGTCACGGGAAGTAATTTTAGAGTATAAAAATTTTCCTTTTGATCAATCCAATACCAAACAGATGCTAACCAGAAAACACTTACAGCTGTCCATTGGTGGAATTTAAAATTTTCATAGGAATATCCCGGTTCTGAGCTCAACAAGAAACCGGCTACGACAGTGAGGCCAGTGAAAAGCAGGGCAATGAGCAATAACTTTTTTCTAAAAATAGGGCTTGGGCCAGAATCCGGAAACCAATAAAGAAAAGCTGCCAAAATCAATAGTACTATTGGAAAGTGTAGAAGTAATGGATGCATCCTTCCCAGTACTTCCAATAGTGGATGGAAAACTAATCTACCTTGACCGATAATCAGGACAATTACCAGACTATGCATAATGATGAGAAGGTAGTCGAATAAATGGAATACTCTAGCGCTTATTGACATGGTCAAGGAGGTTTAAACAAGGATGTCTTTGACTACTTTTCCATGCACATCTGTCAGTCTATACCGTCTTCCCAGATGTTTGAAAGTAAGTTTTTCGTGATGTATTCCCATCAGATGCAGCACTGTGGCCTGGAAGTCATGGATATGAACGGGTTTGTCCACAATGTTGTATCCAAACTCATCGGTTTCCCCGTATACCATTCCTGACTTAACTCCACCTCCTGCCATCCAGATTGAAAAAGCCCTTGGGTGGTGATCTCTTCCGTAATTATCTTCCTGCATTTTTCCTTGGCAGTAATTGGTCCTACCAAATTCCCCTCCCCAAATAACCAAAGTTTCATCCAATAAACCCCTCTGTTTGAGATCTTTGATCAATGCTGCTGAAGCTTGGTCCACATCTTTGGCCTGTCCCATGATTTCTCTTGGGAGGTTGTCATGTTGATCCCAACCTTGGTGATAGAGTTGGACAAATCGGACTCCATTTTCTGAAAGTTTTCTTGCTAAAAGACAATTTGCAGCATAAGTGCCGGGAACAAGGCAGTCTGGGCCGTACATTTTGATGATGCTGTCGGGTTCTTTGGTGATGTCGGTGACTTCCGGAACAGCGGTCTGCATCCGAAAAGCCATTTCGTACTGCTGGATTTTTGCGAGAATCTCGGGATCTCCAAAGGATTCATAACTCATTTCATTCAAGACTGAAAGTTTATCGAGCATCTTTCTCCTATCTTCCCGTGACATACCGACCGGGTCACCCAAATAGAGTACGGGATCTTCGCTTGCGGAAAATTGGACTCCCTGATGAACGGAATCCAAAAAGCCGTTGGTCCATAATTTGGAGTAAACTCCCTGCCCGTTTCCTTTCCCTCGGCTCAGCAATACACAGAAAGCAGGCAGGTTACTGTTTTCACTTCCTAGCCCATAACTCAACCATGCTCCCATACTGGGTCTGTTTCCAACCTGAGCCCCTGTTTGAAAAAAGGTGAGAGCAGGATCATGATTGATTGCTTCGGTATGCATAGACTTAATGATACAGATATCATCTACGATTTTGGCAGTATGAGGAAAAAGGTCTGAAATCCAAGCTCTGGCTTCGCCATACTGTTGAAAGCCAAAATAGGAACCCACCAGTGGAAATGAACTTTGTCCGGAAGTCATTCCGGTAAGTCTTTGCCCCATTCTGATGGATTCAGGTAACTCCTGTCCCATTTGTTTGTTGAGCAGGGGTTTGTAGTCAAAAGATTCCAATTGAGAAGGGGCACCGTTTTGGAAGAGATAGATCACCCTTTTGGCTTTGGGTGCAAAATGGGGTAGTGCGTCAAAAAGCTCCTCTTCAACACTTTTTCTTTTGAAAAGGTCAGGAATCAAAAGACTACCCAAAGCAAGACTTCCTATACCTAGGCTTAGTTTGGACAGGAATTTTCTTCTGTTGTGATTTAAGTTATGTTCCAGTTGTTCCTTTTCCATTTCAGATTTTCATGAGTGTTTCTTCCAAATTGTAAAGTAAGCTGATGACCTGCATCATGGCTGCCAGGTCTTCATTGATTTCTTCCGTTTGGGATGCGGAATTTCCAACACGTATAAGGCTTGCAGCTTGGCTCATGTCTTTAGAAAACCGAATTTTTTCTTCTTTGAAGTAATCTTCCAAGATTTTCAACTCCTGATGTTTGGGATATCTGCAGACTATTCGTAGGAATGCTTCTTCTATAGCCAAACTGGGATCGGATTTTCTTTTTAAGAGAGTATTGGCAAGATAAGAAGATGCTTCCAAGACCAATGGGTCGTTGAGCATTACCAAGGCCTGTAAAGGAGTATTTGTTCGTCCTCTATTGACTTCGCAAAGGTCCCTGTTGGAGCCGTCAAAAATAATCGGCATGGGAGGTGGTGAGGTCAATTTTATAAAAGTGTATAATCCTCTCCTATATAGTTTTTCTCCACTGTCTTGTTGATAGGTTTTCAACTCTCCTCTTCCGGATGTTGAAGCTTCCCACAGTCCTTTAGGTTGGTAGGGTTTGACACTTGGTCCTCCAATTTCATTCACCAAAAGGCCGGAGCTTGCCAGTACAAGATCCCGGATGTTTTCGGCAGGTAGCCTTAATCTCGAATACCTTGAAAGGAAGGTGTTTTCTGGGTCTTTCTCTAGTTTTTTTCGGTCTACCACAGAGGACTGTCTATAAGTAGCTGAGCTGAGAATCTGCTTTAATAGCCTTTTGATGTTCCATCCATTTTCCATAAAGTCCACAGCTAGCCAATCTAAAAGTTCAGGATGGGATGGTAAATCTCCCTGCATCCCGAAGTCTCCTGTAGATTTTACAATTCCCTGCCCAAATATTTCTTGCCAAATGAGATTGACAAAAACCCTAGCGGTCAATGGATTGTCTTTAGAAACAGTCCATTGGGCAAGGCCAAGTCGGTTTTTTGGGTAATTTTGATCAAATGCTTTAACGGATAATGGGGTAGAGGGAAAAACCTGGTCTGTAGGAGCATCATATAATCCTCTGTCCAAAATAAATGTAGGCCTTAAACTGTCCAATTCCTCCATTACAGAAACCATAATCCTGTCGGAATCCTGCTGGTTGATAAATTTCAGAATTTCTTCTATGTCCTCTTTTTCAATCCAAAGAATTGGGGTTTTTGCTGGTTTGGATTGCATGACGTCTCCCTCATATCCCTTTTCAGGGGTATTATTGAAGAATGAAAACAGCTCAAAGTATTCTTTTTGGGAAATGGGATCATACTTGTGGTCATGACATTGGGCACATTCTGCAGTAAGTCCCAAGATTCCCTTGCTGAATGTGTTTGTTTTGTCTAAAACATATTCCACACGGTATTCTTCTTCTATCACTCCACCTTCTTCTGTATACTTATGATTTCTGTTAAAAGCTGTAGCAAGGATTTTTTCTTTGTTCTTGTCCGGTAATAAATCACCTGCCAATTGCCAGGTGATGAACTCATCGTAAGGTAAGTTTTTGTTGAAAGCATGAATCACCCAATCCCGGTAGGGCCATTGTGTTCTGACATTGTCATCCTGATAACCGTATGAATCAGAGTACCTTGAGATATCCATCCATAGCGCGGCCATTTTCTCTCCAAATGATTCCTTGGAGAGAAGTTGATCTATCATGTTGGAATATGCTTCTTCAGAATCATCTCTTTCAAAGTCAGCAATCCATTCCGGTAAGGGTGGGAGTCCGGTCAGGTCTAGGCTGATTCTTTTGAGCAAGCCGACCTTATCTGCTTCTGCGTTGGGTTTCAGGCCTGCTGATTCCATTTGCCGGAGTATGAAATAATCTATTTCATTGGAAGGCCATTTTTGATGTTTGACTTTCGGAAGGGCTTGTTTCTGGGGTTTTACAAATGCCCAATGCGGTTCATACCTGGCACCCTGTTCTATCCATTTTTTAATAATTTCGATTTCATCTGGGTTGAGGCTTAGATTGGACTCCACTGGAGGCATGCGCTCTCCCGGATCATCTGATGTAAGGCGGATGTAAATTTCTGAATCAGAAGGATTCCCTGGGACAATTCCGTGGCGACCGGGGTTTTCCTTCAAAGTGGCATAGGCCGAATCGGCGATATCGAGGCGCAGCCCTGCCTCTCTTTTGTTGGCGTCAGGGCCATGACATGCAAAACATTTATCAGAAAGAATAGGCCTGACATGAAAGTTATAGCTTACTTGGTCTTTACCATCCAGGAAGTTGTTTGTCGTAGTTTTTTCTTGGCAAGAAAAAAACAAGACAAGCAAAGAGGGAAGGGCAAAGGAAATCAGTTTTTTCACGGCTATTCAGGGGAGTTACTTTCAGTTCAAGTAAATTCGTGAAAAAAATTACAGAAGACAAAATTGTTTCCCAAAAAAATCAACTATTGATATTCTGATGAAGTAAATATCAAGAACTGCGAAGAAAGTATTGTAAAAAAGAAAGCCGACCAAATTGGTCGGCTTCAATTGGATTGATAATATTTTGATTTATTTTTTGATTACGGAGAAGTCAAAGGTTTCCAAAAACTTCGTGGTGAAGTTTCCTGCCTTAAATTCTTCATTTTCCAGAAGTGAAATATGGAAAGGGATAGTGGTTTTGATTCCATCTATTACAAATTCCTCAAGAGCTCTTTTCATTCTCACAATTACTTCTTCTCTAGACTGACCGCTCACAATCAGTTTGGCAATCATAGAATCATAATTAGGCGGGATAACATAGCCTGCATATACATGGCTGTCCACTCTTACACCTCTACCACCCGGCATGTGCAGGTTGACTATTTTTCCCGGGCTTGGTCTAAATCCATTGGCAGGGTCTTCCGCATTGATCCTACATTCCATAGCATAAAGCTTTGGGAAATAATTCTGACCGGAAATAGGCTCTCCTGCCGCTACTTTGATTTGTTCTTTGATCAGGTCAAAATCGGTCACTTCTTCGGTGATGGGGTGTTCCACCTGTATTCGGGTGTTCATTTCCATAAAGAAGAAGTTTCTGTGTTTGTCAACCAAAAACTCTATCGTGCCTGCGCCTTCATATCCTATTGCCTCAGCACCTTTGATGGCGGCTGTACCCATAGCCTCTCTCAATTCATCTGTCATGAAGGGGGATGGCGTTTCTTCTACTAATTTTTGATGTCTTCTCTGTATGGAGCAATCTCTCTCAGACAAGTGGCAAGCTCTGCCTTTACTGTCTCCTACTATCTGAATTTCAATATGGCGGGGCTCTTCTACAAATTTTTCCAAGTATAATCCGTCATTTCCAAAGGCTGCACCAGACTCTTGTCTTGCATCATCCCAGGCTTTCTTAAACTCACTTTCCTGACGGACAATTCTCATTCCTCGGCCACCACCACCTGCAGTTGCTTTCAGAATTACTGGATAGCCCATTTCATTGGCGATCTTGATACCTTGATCTATTGATTCCAATAAGCCTTCTGAACCTGGGATGGTGGGTACTCCAGCTTCCTTCATGGTTGCTTTGGCAGTAGCTTTATCACCCATCTTATTGATCATTTCGGGACTTGCCCCGATAAATTTGATCCCGTATTCTTCACATATTCTTGAAAACTCAGCGTTTTCAGAAAGAAAACCATAGCCAGGGTGAATTGCATCTGCGTTGGTGATTTCTGCAGCAGCTATGATTCTAGGAATATTTAGATAGGATTCCTTACTCGGAGGTGCTCCAATACATACAGCTTCATCAGCAAAGCGAACATGTAAGCTGTCCTTGTCAGCAACAGAGTAAACAGCTACTGTTTTGATCCCCATCTCTTTGCAGGTACGGATCACTCTCAGTGCTATTTCTCCACGGTTGGCAATTAATATTTTATTAAACACTGTAATTTGGGTTTGTTGAAACAAAAATTATCCTGCTGGATCAACCAAAAATAATGGCTGATCATATTCTACCGGCTGGGAATTTTCAACCAATACCTTAACGATTTTTCCGGATACCTCAGATTCGATTTCATTGAAAAGCTTCATTGCTTCAATGATACAAACTGTCTGGCCTTTGCTGACAGTGTCGCCAACATTTACAAAAGCATCTGAATCAGGGTTTGGAGTTCTGTAGAATGTCCCAATCATAGGAGATTTGATTTCTACATAATTGCTGCTTTCTTCTTTTGCAGGAGCAGCTGGACTTGGATTGGCAGCTACAGGTGCCGGAGCAGGAGCGGGCGCTGCTGCTTGTGTAGGCGCTGCTGCTTCTACTCTTACTGCTTGGGCATCAGCATGTTTCTTTATAGAAAGTTTAAACTCATCAGTTTCTATTTTTACTTCCGCAAGACCGGAATTGGAAATAAAATCAATTAAATCCTGTATTTCTTTTGCTTTCATAACTTGAATAATTTAAAAATCACCCTTTCGGGAGATTGCGTTTGGGTTTGAATATCTTTTAAGAATACTATGTAATTTAAGAAAATCAGTTAGCTTTCTGAAATTATTTCACTCTTTCTGAGTAGGAGCCATCTCTTGTATCTACCTTGATCATGGTATCCTGTTCTACAAATAATGGAACCATTACAGTAGCACCGGTTTCCAAAGTAGCAGGCTTCAATGCATTGGTGGCTGTATCTCCTTTGATACCAGGTTCAGTGTAAGTGATCATCAGTTCTACAAATGGGGGTAACTCCACTGAAAGAGGGGTTTCAGTTTCGTCATGGACTAAGATGTCCACAATCTGACCTTCTTTGAGTAATTGAGGTCTCTCGATTAATTTTTCTTCAATTGGGATTTGCTCAAAACTGTCCATGTCCATAAAATGATACCCCATATCATCTGCATAGATGAATTGGTGGGATCTTTTTTCTACTCTGGCAGTGGTGACCTTTTCACCTGCATTGAAAGTTTTGTCCAAAACCTTTCCGGAAGTGAGGCTTTTTAGTTTTGTTCTAACAAAAGCAGCTCCTTTCCCTGGTTTTACATGCTGAAATTCTACTATGGAATAGATGTCATTGTTCATTACAAGACATAATCCATTTTTGAAATCTGCGGTACTTGCCATATTGTTTGGTTTAAAATTTAATTATTTTGGGTCATACCCCCACTTCAGATAGATGGATCCCCAAGTGAATCCTCCTCCAAAAGCAGCAAGGATGATATTGTCGCCTTTTTTAAGTTGGGATTCGTAATCCCAAAGACACAAAGGTAAAGTTCCGGCTGTAGTGTTACCGTATTTCTCTATGTTTAGCATCACCTTATCGGGACCAACACCCATTCGGTTTGCGGTAGCATCGATGATTCTTTTGTTGGCTTGATGCGGAACAAGCCATGCAATATCCTCGGAAGCCAGATTATTTCGTTCCATAATTCTAGCACTGACCTCTGCCATGTTGGTCACAGCAAATTTGAAGACTGTGGATCCTTCCTGAAAAGCAAAATGCTCTCTGGCAGCGATGGTTTCCAAGCTTGCCGGCTTTCGGCTACCTCCTGCTTTCATATGAAGAAAAGGAGCTCCTGAGCCATCAGCATGGAGTAAAGAATCCATAATACCGACTTTTTCCTGGGTAGGTTCTAAAAGTACTGCACCGCCACCATCACCAAAAATAATACAGGTAGCCCTGTCTTGGTAATCAATTATTGAAGACATTTTGTCTGCACCTACAATGATGACTTTTTTATGCATCCCGGTTTCTATAAACTGGCTGCCAATAGTGAGGGCGTACAAAAATCCAGAACAAGCAGCCGAAATATCATAGCTGTAGCTGTTTTTGGCACCAACTCCATCTGCAATGATATTTGCTGTAGCCGGGAAAGGCATGTCAGGGGTAACTGTCGCACAGATAATCAAGTCAATATCTTCTGCTTTGGTATTGGTTTTTTCTAAAAGTCCTTTGACAGCATTGATTCCGATTACTGAAGTCCCCTGGTTTTCACCTTTCAAAATCCTTCTTTCTTTTATTCCTGTTCTGGTGGTAATCCATTCGTCATTGGTATCCACCATGGTTTCCAACTCACGGTTGGTCAATACATATTCCGGAACCCAGCCTTGAACTCCCGTAATTACTGCTCTGGTTTTTTTCATTAATCAATGGTTTTCAGCCAAAACAAAAGCGTTACTTTTTAATTTATTGGCTCTGAATGTGTTATGGTCTAATTTGGATTGAGAATTGCTTTGATCGCAGACCAAGGCATCAAAATTATTTAAAATGTCCTTTTTCACCAAAGCTTTTTGGTTTTAAAGGACTTTAAAGGTTTCTGCTGGAGAGACTTCTTGTAAACTTAGCTTTTTCTTTAAAACAAAAAAATCCACCCTGACTTGTGTCGGGATGGATTTTGTCAAAAGGCCTTTTGTGTAATGATTAAGCAAGAACTTCTTTTTCCATGATAACCTGTCCTTTGTAGTACAGTTTACCGTCCAACCAAAATGCTCTATGAGGTAGGTGGGTCTCACCTGTTGTAGGGCATTTAGCCAGTCCTGGAGCAGTTAGCTTATAGTGAGTTCTTCTTTTGTCTCTTCTGGTTTTCGAAATTTTGCGTTTAGGATGTGCCATCTCTATGCTATTTTAGATTAATCTTTATTCTTTAATTTATTTAATGCTTCCCATCTGGGATCGGTTTGTTTCTTTTCTTTATTGCCTGAGGGCTTATCTGTATCATCTTCGTTCTCCTCAGAAAGATAGACCAAACTGCCTTCACCTTCGTCCTCTTCATCCTCGTCTTCATAATCCGGATGAATCTTTTTGGCAGGAATAGCCAACAAGATAAATTCATAGACAAGCTGGGCAATGTTTATGCTGGGAGTGTCACGGGTGATCATGATTACATCTTCACTGATCTCCTGCTCCATTTCCCCATATTTGTAAATAACCAATTCCTCGGTATTTAGCTGATAATCAAACTCCTCTAGGCTTCTGTCGCAGGTAAGCCCCACGGTACCTGAAACCTGAAAGTGAGCCTCCATCAGGGAAACTGTCTTATTCAGTATTACTTCAATTTTTAGATTGGCTCCGTTGACCCATTCATCTGCTTCATAAAACCTAAAGAACTCATTATCTACATTGAACTCAAATGTGTGTTTACCCTCTTTGAGTTTGATGATGTCAATGTTGTACGCTCTCAAGAATTTCATGACTCCTCCCTCTAATTCAAGACCGCAAATTTAGGGAAATGCTTTAGAATAATAAAATTTGGTCAGGATTTATTTTATAAAGCTTCGGATAAGACTGGAAATTCATCTTGGAATTTAAAAGATAGGCCTACCTTACTTTCTTTTAGATCCATCAACAAAAACTTTCAATTCATGTTAATTTATTAAACAAACCATTTATGAAACTTTTCAAATCCTTAATCTTAACACTCCTTTTGTTTTCAATAGTTTCAATTTTTTCAAAAGAAACCCTGGCCCAATCCAATCAAGATGCACTGAGGCAATACAATCAGGAAAGAATTGATTACAACAAGTCAGGGATGCTGATATTGGGATCTTGGGCTGTTGGAAATATTGCCACAGGAGCCGTCATGGCTGGAAGGACCTCTGGAGAGACAAGGGCATTTCATCAGATGAATATGTATTGGAATTCGGTAAATTTGCTTATTGCTGGATTTGGTTATTTCAGTGCCATGAAGGAAGAGTCAAAAAGTGATCTCTGGGAAACTTTTAGTGCCCAGAATAGCATTGAAAAAATCTTATTGCTAAATGCAGGACTCGATCTGGCTTATGTGGCATCTGGCTTTTGGTTGAATGAGAGAGGTAGGAGGTTAGATGATGGACAATTTCAGGGTTTTGGCAAATCCATTATGCTGCAAGGAGCATTTTTGATGAGCTTCGATTTGATCAAGTATTTTGTCCACAGGAAGCATTCAGGGAATCTTGCAAAGATTGTTGATCAGGTCAGCCTTAGCGGCAATGGAGTTTCTTTTCGTTGGGAATTTTAGAAGAATATTTTATTCTGACAATTCGCGTCATTGATTTTTTATTCAGGGTCAAAAGTCTTTGATTTGTTCTTATACACTTTTGCCTATGGACAGCATCAAACCTTTTATCATTTACAAATCTTCAGCAGGTTCCGGTAAGACTTATACGTTGACACTCGAATATCTCAAGCTGGCTTTGAAACATCCTGGGGCTTTCAGGCAAATCCTTGCGGTGACTTTCACCAATAAGGCTACCCAGGAGATGAAAGAAAGGATTCTGGAGTTTTTAGAGAGGCTTTCCAAAGAGGTTAAGCCGGGAGAATTTTTGGATAGTGAATTGATGAAGCATCTTCAAATAGACGGAGAGGAGCTTAAGAGAAGGAGTTACCACACCCTTTTAGACATATTGCATGCTTATGGTTACTTTTCAGTGAGTACTATTGACTCCTTTTTTCAAAAAGTCATCCGCTCATTTGCAAGAGAGATGGATTTACAGGCCAAATTTGATGTTGAACTCGATCAACAAGCTGTTTTGGAGAGATTAGTGGATAGGGTTGTAGAAAAAGTTTCCGAGGATCAGAATCTTAAGCAGTGGCTTGTAGATTACGCCAAGGATCAGATAGAAGATGGAAAATCCTGGGATATTAGGATTGGGATCAAGGGTTTGGGAAAAGAAATATTTCAGGAAAAATTCAAAGCTTATCGGGATAGTTTTCAATCTTCATTAGAAAAGGAAGAATTTGTACAGGAGTTGAGAACATTTATTTTTCAGCAGCGGGCTATTTTGATACAAGAAGCATTGCAAATGAAAGAGAAGGCCAATGAGATCAGATTAAGATTTGGATTGGATTGGGCTGATTTTTCAGGAGGTAAAGGAAATACTAATTTTGCTTCCAAATTTGAAAAGTTTGGAAACAAGACTGGGCCTTTTCCCAATTACTCTGATCTTCAACTCAGCAATATTGAATCTGTGGAAGGCTGGCATACCAAAACTTCTAAACAAAAAGAGGCTATCATTTCTGCTGCTGATTCAGGACTCAGGGACTTGATACAAAAATCCCTCCCTTTGAGAACCAGATGGAATACACTGGAAGCACTTTTAAGGAATCTTCGAGAATATGGAGTGTTTAGGAATTTAATTCTGGAATTGAGAGACCTCAAAGATGAAGAAGGCATTCTTCTGATCTCCGATGTCAATGATTTTTTGAAGGAAATCACCAAGGATAATGATGCTCCTTTTATCTATGAAAAAATAGGCAATCAGTATAAGCACTTTCTGATTGATGAATTTCAGGATACTTCTGATTTTCAATGGTCTAGCTTTAAGCCTTTGTTGCTAAACTCACTTGCTTCCGGAAATACCAATTTGCTGGTAGGTGATGTGAAGCAATCTATCTATCGGTGGAGAGGAGGCAAATTGGAGCTGTTGCTTCAGGAAGTGGAGGAGCAGATAGGAAGTCAAATGATTCAAGTCAAAAACTTGGCCGTAAATTACCGCAGCCTTCCCAAAGTCATAGATTTCAATAATTCACTTTTTGAGTCTTTGCCGGAATTTATGCAGGAGTTGATGCAGACAGATTTTAATGTAAAATCTGAAAATCTACTTACTAAAGCTTTCCAAGAAGTCCGTCAGAAGGTGCCTGAGCAAAAAAGACAAACTGCTTTTCAAGGCTTTATTCATTTGGAGTTTACAGAGAAGGAATATAGAAAAAGCCTTCCTCAGGAGAACGGGGACTTGGAAGAGGAAGAAGAGGATGGGGATGTGTTGAATAAATTGCCTGAATTGGTAGAGCGCCTTCAGGATAAGGGCTATGCCTTGAAAGATATGGCTTTTTTGGTGAGAAAAAACCAACAGGGTGCTCAAATAGCTGATAAGCTGATGGATTATGCCCGTGAAAACCCAAATAACGGTTATGCTTACGATGTTTTGTCTGAGGAATCTTTATTTGTTCACAGATCAGCAGCAGTGAAGTCTCTTTTGTCTCTTTTAGAACACCTCAGGAATCCAGATGATAAAGTAGCATTGAAAACCTGTTTTTATTATTATGCGCTTTTTCATGAGATTGACTATTCCCATGATTTGTTTGAAGTGAGCAGTTTACCTCTGGAGCTACTTTCAAAATATCAAATTTTACAAAACCAATTGGGTAAGTGGCTGCAGCAGCCATTGTTGGAATTGGTAGATGTATTGATGCAGTTCTTGGACCTGAGCAAAAAGGGTAAAGACCTGGCTTATATCTCCGGGTTCAAGGAAGCTGTTTTTGATTTTGTGAAAAAGAATAGGGCAGATTTAGCCGGATTTCTGGATTGGTGGGAATTGAATAAAGACAAACAGACCGTGAAAATCCCGGATGGTCATGATGCCATGCGGATACTGACCATCCACAAATCAAAAGGACTGCAATACAAGGTGGTTTTGATGCCTTTTATGGATTGGGAAGTGGTGGCAACAGGCAATCAGGCTCCAATCTTATGGTCGGAATGGCAAGAAGATGGCTTAAGTGCAGTCATGCCACTATCACATACTTCAGCACTGAAAGAAACAGCCTTTGATAACCTTTATTCCAATGAGGTAAGGTTGGCCTACTTAGATTCACTAAATATGCTATATGTTGCGTTTACCCGGGCGGAGGAGGTTATTTGGGGACATGCCAATTATAAAGTCTCCAAAAAGAGCGGTGTTTCAACCAAAGAGACCGGAGGGATTTTGTACAATTTGCTGAACTCAGGGTATGGAGTTAAATTTTTCGGCCAAGAAGCTTATTGGAATTCTGAAGAAAAGGTTTTTGAGTTTGGGAATTGGCCAGGTAGGACAGAGAAAAAGACTGATTTTTTTGAAAAAGAAAACTGGATGAATTGGACTTACACCTCATGGAATACCAGGTTGAAGACCCGAGAGTATGCTTGGGATTTTGGGAAAATCGGGATGATAGATAGGTCCCAGAGGAAGCTGGGGGTATTGGTCCACGAGATACTTGAAAACTCCAATACGCTGGACGAGGCCCTTTCATTAATTGCTCAATATAATTTTGAGGGAAGGTTTGAAGAGCAGATTAAGCTTGAACTGGAAAAGCAACTCAAAGATTTATTTGCCATGCCACAATTTAAAAATTGGTACTCAGGTACTTATAGGGCTTTTGCAGAGCAGGGTATATTATTGCCGGGAGGGGTTCAAAAACGTCCCGATAGGATATTAATCTCGGAAAAGGAAGCCGTGGTTTTGGATTTTAAAACAGGAGTAAAAAGTGATTCCCATAAAGTACAGGTCAGGGAATATATGCAGCTGCTTAAGCAGATGAGCGAGCTGTCTGTCAAAGGTTTTCTCTGCTATTTGGAACCCACAGAAATCATTGAAGTATATGGATAGTTTCTTGAAAGATACAGCTGCCAGTATTTTAGCCTCAGGCAGGGACTTGAAAGAGGTGACAGTAATTTTGCCAAATAGAAGAGCGGGATTGTTTTTTATCAGGCAGTTGGGTGAATTGATAGAAAATCCAAGCTGGATGCCTGAGGTAAAGACGATTGAGCAGGTTTTTACGGGTCTTACCGGGCAGGTTCCTGCTGATGATCTGAGTTTGGTCTTTGAACTCTACGAGGTCTATTGCCAGCTTCAACCTGAGCCGGAGGATTTTGATAGGTTCTATTTTTGGGGAGAGCTTATTCTCAAAGATTTTAATGACATTGATCAATTTATGGCGGATGCCAAAACGCTGTATAGAAATCTATCTGAAATCAAATCTTTCGAATCAGACCTGAGTTACCTGACTGAGGAACAAATCAAGCTGATAGAGCAATTCTGGAAATCGTTCAAAAGTCAAGAAGAAAAAGAAAAAGAGAAATTTCTGCGTTTTTGGCAAGTACTTGGTGACTTATATGAAAGGTTTAATGCCCATTTGGATGTATCGGGAAAGTATTACAGTGGGAAAATTTACAAAAATGGAGTTTTACAACTGGATAGGATGGCAACGCCTGCCAAGCACCATGTCTTTGTGGGCTTCAATGCTTTTACCATAACAGAAGAAAAACTCATCAAACATTTTATCAAAAATTTTGGAGCTGAGATTTTCTGGGATGTGGATGCTTATTATTTCAATGATCAGAGACAGGAATCAGGCCTCTTTTTTAGGAATTATAAGAAGGATCCTGTTTTTGGTCCTACTTTTCCCGATGAAATCCCCTCGGGGATTATTTCCAAATCCAAGGTAATCTCCACCTATGCTGTACCTCTTAAAATCAATCAGGCGAATTTGGTGGGGCACCTTTTGAAGCATGTGAAACCTTCTGAGGCATTGGAAGAAACAGTTGTGATTTTACCGGACGAAACCTTGCTTTTTCCAGCGCTTCATGCTATCCCCGAGAATATCCAAAAGCTCAATGTGACCATGGGTTACCCAATCAGAAATGCACCTGTTTATGCTTTTCTGGATGCGGTATTGGACTTGCAGCGATTTATTAAAGTCAGAGATGGGGTAACCTATTTTTACCATAAGCCTGTTATTGATCTTTTGTCATTTACCTATCTTACTGATGCAGATCGCGTATTTGTCAATAATCTGAAAACACATATTTCGGAGACAAACAGTCTGGAAATTCATGAAGAAGTTTTGACAAAAGGGGGAGGTCTTTTCACATTGATTTTTAAGAGGGTAGAGGCAGCTTCTCTTTTTGATTATTTGGGAGATTTATTATCCCATCTTGCTGAGCAGTTGAAAGATGACACCATTCAACGTTCCTATCTTTTTCAAACTTACAAGCTGCTCAATAGGATGGAGGAAAATTTCACAGGCAGCAGGCTTGGTGAACTGAAGACAGAGTTTTTTCTGAAGCTTTTCAGACAGCTTTTCAGGGAAGTGAAACTGCCATTTGATGGGGAACCCCTGGAAGGCTTACAGTTGATGGGAGTGCTTGAATCCCGAAATCTGGACTTCAAAAGAGTAATTATCTGTGATGTCAATGAAGGTAGCTTTCCCCCTGGAGGTAGTATCAACTCCATGATTCCTTTTAATCTGAGAAGGGCATTCGGTCTTCCGGTTCAGGAGCAAAATGACGCGATTTATGCTTATACCTTTTACAGATTGCTCCACAGGGCTGAAGAAGTCCACTTGATCTATAGCACATCTGCCAATCAGGGAAAGGCAGGAGAGATGTCGCGGTTTCTGCAACAGATGCAGGTGGAACTGGATATTGAAGGTCCTAAGGTGGTTATGCTGGAAGCTTCACTTACCCCTTCCCGGGAAATTGTCATGGAAAAAACACCTGCAATTCTTGAAACTCTAAATCAATACATAGTCAAGTCTGATCCGGAAATTCATAGAAAAAAATTATCTGCATCGGGGATCAATACATATTTGGACTGTTCGCTAAGGTTTTATTTCAGGTATGTAGCTGGCTTGAAAGAAAAGGAAGAGGTAGCTGCAGAAGTGGATGCCGGGGTTTTTGGAAGTATTCTACACCGTGCAATTGAATTTCTGTATGAAGTCCCCGAGGGGAAAGAATTCAGAAAAATAACATCCCATGAACTTGAGCGCATCAGACTTCAGGTACCTCTGATGGTTGATAAGGCCATCAGAGAGTTTTATCATCTGGATGAAGGCAAAGCCATCCAAATCACCGGGCAGATGCAAATAGTAAGAGAAATCTTTGTGAATTATATCCAGGCAATCATTGAATATGATATGCAAAATGGAGATTTTTCAATATTGGGTTTGGAGAAAGAATACCATGCAAGCATTCCAGTACTGATTGGTGGAGAAATACAGCCCATTGGTCTATATGGCCTGATTGACAGGGTAGATGAGCATCAGGGTATTGTCAGGCTTTTGGATTACAAAACAGGGAAAGACAATAAAAATCTGGAATCCATTGGCTCATTAACAGAAAGAGAGAATAAAAAGAGAAATAAGGCTGGATTGCAGACCATGCTGTATGCGTATTTGTATCAGTTTTCCAATCCTACAAACAGAAAACCATTAAAACCGGGGCTTTTCAATGTCAAGGAAATATTTAAGGATAATTTCAGTCCATTTCTGCGGATGAACAAATCAGAAGTTGAGAATTACTTTGACCACCAAGAGGAATTTGAAGCAGGTCTGAGTACTTTATTGGGCGAAATATTTGATCCAGAGGTGCCTTTTGTCCAAACTGATGATACCGCAAAATGCAGCTACTGTGCTTACAAAGAAATGTGTGGGAGGTGATGTGGATTTAATTCAAAAGAACTTTTTCTGAACTTTATTGTGCCATTCAGGAATCTTAAGCAATGCTGCAGAGCCATACCATTGTACCAGCTCCATCTTCAGAACTCCCGCTTCTACTGCGGGATCTGATTGGGTGAGCAGTTTGGCTTCTTCAAGTGTGTTGACATTAAAAAGGAAAATACCTCTTTTCTCTCCCCCCTCGATAAAAGGGCCTGCTAAAATCAATTTACCCTCTTGACTCAGTTTATTGATGTTGGCCATGTGTCCTTGTTGGATTTGTTGACGTTGTTCTGTGCTATATTCACTGACTCTGTCGCCGGCCATCAAAAAGGCCATTACATAACTCCGCATGCCATAATCATCCGCTCCAAGCTCTTTGGCAAGCTTTTCGTCATATGAGGTGTTTTGGGCTTTGGCCTGTATACAAAACAGGAATGCCAGCAGAAAGAAAATATGGTTTTTCATACCTTAGATGTTGTGATGATTGTTGCTTGACTTTATCAGCCTCCCCTTTTCTTTTTGGAATTACCTACATTTTCTTCTGCTTCCTCTTCGGCAAACTGATAAAAATCTTCAGCAAGGATTTGATTGGCCCCTGGGTCAAACATGATATTTCTATAATAAAGCGGAAGCAGGTAGTCTCCGTTTTCATCCAAAAGACCATATTTATCACCTACTCTTACCAATATTTTATTGAGATCTTCCCTGCGTAATTCTTGAAATTTTGGCTCCACAATTTCTTTTCCATCAGGAGCTACAAGTCCAAATTTATTTTCTTCCTCAGTGATAAAGTAATTATCTGCGGCCAAAGAAATCCTCTGGTACCCTGTTTCCAGAATCAGACTCCCGTTCTTGTTAATAATATTGTCTTTTCCTGATTTTTTGACCACCGCCAGTCCTCTTCTGAATTCGCTGGCAAAGGCAAATTGTGGTTCAGCAATCCAGTTTCCGCTTCTATCTATATAGCCCCAGAGATTTCCGGATTTTACTGCCGCAAAACCCTCATTGAATTTTTTTCCGTCTTCGTACTGAGCAGGAATAGCCCACTTTCCCAGTACATCTATATAGCCGAGCTTTCCATCTTTGAAGGCAGGGAAAAGTCCCTCCTTCCCTGGAAGGATTTTGTCAACTCCCAATATTGGTTTGATTTCCCAACCTTTTTGTCCCAAGAGACCTACCGTCTGATCTCTTAAAAAAACATTATAATGCTTTTCTCCAACAGAGGTGACCTTTTCCATGCCTACCTGATCCAGAAGAATCCCATCATTTTTCATTACTCTTCTCAATTTGCCATGGATAAACTCCAGCATCAAGCCATCCTCTAAAGTGATTTTGTGATAGGAAGTGTAATTGATATCTGCTTTTCCTTCCCTGCCTTTGATCAACATATATTGATTGCCATCATAGGCATAAAAGTAATCTTCTTCCAAGTGTACCAAATGGTCGATTACGGGACGAAGCACGTAGTTTCCTTCTCTATTGATCAAGCCATAGCCGGTTGCCTCTTTGGCAAACAGGTAATTTTGATTGACTTCTCTTAATTCTTCATACAGGTGATCCGGATCCTCAGACAGCGGAAGGAGGTATCCTTGAGCTGTTTTTGCTATAACCTGACCATTAGTAGCTAACCTAGCTTCATTGAATGTTCCTAAAGCCTTGGTTTCTCTGCTGGAATGGTCATAAATCCAGTACATGTTGCCTTTATTTGCAAGCAGCCTGGTAAAAAAAGTCTGTACTTTATCGTATTCCGCTGGTAGTATTTCTTCTCCATATTCATGAAAAGCTCCCATACCATCTTTTCCTTGAGTTACAATCCAAGGTTGATCATAAGCAAAAATAGATTCAGCTTTAAGGTTGAGGTAAGGTTTATATTCCCTGCTCAGTAATTTAACCTCAGAATCAACCGCACTTATGCGGACAGATTCTCCCAAAATCTTGATTTGGTCATAAGCTACTCTTGACTTGAGTTTGAGGTTTTGATCATATACCTCGTAAGTCTGGGAAAAGGAATTAGATGTGGAAAAACCCAGTAATAGAGCTAGGGTGATTGCCCCCAATTTGGCGTTTGTAATCATTATCGGATAATTGAGGGGGTAAATTAAGAGGAATACTACTCTTATTCAATAAAAGCGCAGGGATATTTATCAGGACTTCTTTTCACTGACTTTTTCCAAGTCAAAAAGATCCGAAATGATGTCAATCATCTGATCTGCTTCATCTCTGAGGCAAGCAGCCCTTAATTGTACTACAGGTACTTTGAGTACCTTCTGCATCATGCTCTTGGTGATTTTGTCAATCATCGCAATTTGAGCCTGATCTGCGTTTTTCAGGAATCTTTCCATCTCTTCCTGACGGATTTGCTCCAGAGCATTTTTAAGCTTGTTGATGGTTGGAGATACCATCATTCCTTTTTTCCAATTAAAAAATTCTTCTATAGCTTCTTCTATGATCCTTTCTACCTGTGGAATGGAAGCCAACCTCTTTTCCAAGGTCTCGGAAGCCTTGCTTCTGATATTGTCCACATTGTATAGCATTACCCCAGGTACATCTTCTATGGTTGTCTCTATGCTTCTTGGGACAGAAAGATCAATGAAAAGTTTGTAGCTGGGAATGTCCAAAGATTTCACCAATTGCTTTGTAATGAAAGGCTCCGATTTCATGATTGATGAAACAACCACATCTGCATCTTTCATCGCTTCAAAACACTGCTCAAAAGGAATTGCTTCAAATCCCATTTCATCGGCAAGGGCCTGAGCTTTTGAGAAGGTACGGTTGGTGATGGATACTTTGGCGTCTGGAATGTGAACCATGTTTTTGGCAACATCTTCACCTATTTCACCTACACCAATAAGCAAAACCCTAGGTTGGAATGTGTTGGAAGTTAGTTCTTCGATAAGTTCAACAGCAGCATAGGATACTGAAGCTGCTCCATCTCTGAAAGCTGTTTCCTGCACAACTCTTTTGCTGGAAAAGAAGACGGTATGCATCAACCTGTGAAGGAAAGGACCGGCAAGGTCAAGGTCAGCGGAAAGCTGATAAGCCCTTTTGACCTGATTGGAGATTTGCATGTCTCCAACTACCTGAGCCTCAAGACCCATTGATACCCTGAAAAGGTGGTCTATCGCCTGCTTGTCGTTATTGAGTATTTTGAAGTACTCCAAATAATCAACCACATTGTCAAGCCCTTTTTCAAGCCCAATGAGTTTGATAATTTCGGTACTTAAATCTAATTCATGGGAATAATATACTTCTGTTCTATTGCAAGTAGATAAGATCAAAGTATCTGTGAGACTGAAAAAATCCTTCAATTTGACTAATAGTGCATGAATAGATCCTTCATCAAGAGAAATCACTTCTCTGATTTGGACTGGGGCACTTTTATGTGATAAGCTTATTGCTCTGAAGTTATGCTGCATTTCAGGTACTTTTCGCATACAAATTTAATTCAGTTTCTCGTTCAAAAGAATATTTCGTGACATCTACCTCTAATTTAAAATCTATCTAAATAACTCAGGTCTTATTTTCAAACAAATGGAAAGTAAACTAAAGTTATTTGGACTTTTGTTTCCAATATTTTAAATTTCGTTATTCAAATACGAATATCTTTTTCCAATTGGATGTTTCACAAAATGAAATTTTTATGAAAGCCAGAATTTACTTTTTTTTGAAAACCTATTTTGGGTTTACCAAAAGAGAATCCCGTGGATTTATACTCATCGTTCCAGTTTTTCTCCTTCTTTATTTCGTGCCGGATTTTTATGGGCGACTGGTCCAGAAGCAAAACAAAGAGATATATGAAGAATACCAGCAGGTGATTGATAGTATGGTGCAGGCTGGATTTCTCCATTATAAACCAGATTTTGTAAAAGAAAATTCGCTTTTGCCTCAAGATACTCTTAAAAAAAAGGATGATTTTCCGAAAAGGGCTTCACCAAAGTTAAATCGCCTTAATTTTAATGAAGCAGACTCTGTGACTCTTCAGGTTGTACCCGGTATAGGTCAGACCTTGGCAGGAAGGATCGTCAAGTTTAGAGAGGGAATGGGGGGAATGTTGTACAAGGAGCAATTACTTGAAGTATATGGATTAAAACAAGAAGTGATGGAGAGGATTTTTGATTATTTTGAATTCCAACCCGGAATATTTCGTCTCCTAGATATAAATCATGCTGAGGTTGCAGAAATTGCCAAGCATCCCTATGTCAATTATGGTGCTGCTAAAGTTATTGTGGCTTATAGGGATCAGCACGGACCTTACTCAAATGCTGAGGATTTATTAAAGATTAAAATTTTCAACGAAGAATGGTTGGATAGGCTTCGGCCATACTTGAAATTTGACTGATTCAATAAACCTTTTCACCTCCAATGTAAGTGTGTTTTACCTTGATAGTTCTCAAGTCAACTCTATCGGCAGTCATAATGTCTTTTTCCAAAACTACAAAATCAGCCAACTTACCGGGTTCTATACTTCCTTTTAATTTTTCTTCAAAATTGGCATAAGCGGCCCAAATGGTCATTCCTTTAAGTGCATGTTCTCTGGTTATTCTGTTTTCTGGTTGAAAACCATTTTCAGGCCAATTTTTTGCATCCTTTCTGACTACGGCAGCATGAAAACCATACAAAGGATTGATATGCTCCACAGGGAAATCGCTTCCCAAAGCCAGCATGCCGTTTTGATCCAATAAATCTTTGTAGGCATAGGCTGTTTTGATCCTGAAAGGACCTAGCCTTTGCTCTGCCCAATACATGTCAGAGGTAGCATGGGTGGGTTGTACCGATGGAATGATACTGAAACTGGCAAATTTGGGCATGTCATCCGTGCTGACAATTTGGGCATGTTCTATCCTCCATCTCAAGTCGTTTTTCCCTTTGAGGTATTTGGCATAAATATCAAGCAGTGTTCTATTGGCCGAGTCCCCTATACAATGAGTATTCATTTGAAAACCATGTTCATAGATTTCTTTGGCTAAGGCATCAAACTCTTCCGGATTTTTGAGCAAGAAACCGTAATTATCTGCATGATCATGATAGGGTCTGAGTAATGCTGCTCCTCTTGAGCCCAATGCACCATCACCGTATATTTTAAAGCTTTTGACAGTCAATTTGTCATCTTGGTAAGGGCCTTTTTCAAAATAGTAATCCATATTCTCCCTAGTGGGGTTCACCATGGCATACATTCGCATTTTGAGGGCGTTTTCCTCTTGCAATTTTTGGATCAGTTCAATGGTTTCTCTTTCCAGGCCTGCATCTACTACAGTGGTCAAACCTACGGCGAAACAGTTTTCCTGGGCGTTTAAAAAAGCTGTTCTGGCTTCATCCTCACTTGGGCTAGGGACTTTGGACGATACCAATTTGATTGCATTGTCGATTAGGACTCCTGTTGGCTTGCCTTCAGCTAAAATCACTTTGCCGCCTACCATCTCCGTTTTGGCGGTAATTCCTCCGAGATCAAGGGCCTTTTGGTTGGCCAATGCCGCATGACCGTCTATGCGGGTGAGTAGGACGGGTTTGTCGGGGAACAATTCATCCAAGGCTTCCCTGGTGGGAAATTCCTTGCCTTCCCAAAGGTTTTGGTCCCAACCTTTACCCATGACCCATGCTACTTCCGGGTTTTTTTCATGGTGTTCTTTAACTCTATGTACCAATTCTTCTTCAGACTCAGCACCTAGTAGGTCAGCCACCTGAAGCCCCAAACCATATCTAAAAAAATGTGCATGCGCATCAATAAATCCGGGATAGATTGGTTTGCCCTCCATATCCACAATTTCCTCGCTTTGGTATTTGGATAAAATGGAGCTGTTACTTCCCACTTCCACAAAGCGGTTATCTTTTATAGCGAAAGCCTTTAAAATACTAAAACCATCATCCACTGTGTAGACTGTGGCATTATGAACAATCAGGTCCACAGATTCTTTTTTAGGGCTGCAATGCTGCAAACCCAGACAAAAAAGAACTAAAAAGCATGTGTCCAATATTTTTTTCATTTTTAAAAGATATAGGTGATTCTTCTCCAAAAGACCTGATATTTGCAGCCATGATGGATGACAGATATAATTTTCTTCAAGCAAAGCTCAATTTTCCTGAAATTGAGCTGAAAATTGAAGAAATGGACGGTAAATTAAACATTTTCGACTCACTGAGAAAGAAGTATTTGATCTTGAGCCCTGAAGAGTGGGTCAGACAGCATATGATCACATTCCTTGTTCAGTTTAGAAATTACCCCAAATCCCTTTTTGCCATTGAAAAAGGATTGAAATACAATCAATTGCAGAAGAGGTCTGATATCCTCATTGTTGACAGGAAAGGTGATCCATTTTTACTGATAGAGTGTAAAGCTCCAGAAGTGAAATTGACCCAAAAGACTATGGAGCAGGTCACTGTCTATAATCAAAGTGTGCAAGCGGCTTTTGTAGGAATTAGTAATGGGGTTCAACATTTGTTTTTTGCCTATGATCGAGCATCAAATAATTACAAACAGATACAGGGTCTCCCGGAATTTAAGGTCTGAAAAAGCTGATATGTGTCAGCTTTTTAACTATATTTAAGCACTAGTTAGTTTCGAATAATTGCAATAGGATAATATGAAAAGTCAACCCAAAAGCATAGCATGTGAACTTTGTGTGAGCAGAAAGTTTTCCCTTTTTGCGGGAGTTTCTGATCAGCATTTATGCCACATTACGGACAACAAGAATTTTATAAGCCATAAAAAAGGACAGATACTTTTCTACGAAGGCACCAAGCCTATGGGGATTTTTTGCATCAATGAAGGGATTGTAAAAGTTTTTAAAACAGCCTCAAACGGCAAAGAGCAGATTATCAGGCTTGCACAAAAAGGAGATTTTCTGGGCTATACATCTTTGTTGGGTGAAGAGTCTTATTCCTCATCTGCTACAATAGTTGAAGATGCAAAAATATGTTTTATTCCCAGGGAGTCATTTTTAAAGGTCCTTTCTGATGATACTGCATTTCATCAAAGAGTCACTAAAGCTATTTGCAATGACTTGGGTATCATGGAGGAAAAACTCACGGATGCTACACAAAAATCCATAAGAGAAAGGTTGGCATTCACGCTACTGAAATTAAGTGAAACCTATGGGATTGATGGCCAAGAAGGTCAAAAAATAGATATTGTGCTTACCAGAGAAGAAATAGCCGGACTTGTAGGTACTGCTACTGAGACTGTTATCCGGTTACTCTCTGAATTTAAAAAAGACGAATTGATAGATTTTGAAGGGAAAAAGATCATTGTCCTGGACAAAAAAGGGCTTGCCAGACTTTCAGACTTCTATGGATAAAACAATCTTGGTTTACACCCATTAACAGTGATACTTTGGATCACTGTTTTTTTGTGGCAACCAATTGAACTCAATGGGTGTTGAAAGAATATGAAAAGGTTTTTTCTGATAATTTTAATTCTGTTCAGTTCTGCGATGGTTTGGGGTCAAAGTTTGGCGTATAAAACGCTTTTGAAAGGAGTATATGACAAAGAGTTTCCCTTAGTTTATCCAGAAGACAAAAAACTCACTGAAGAAGTACTTTTTCTCGATACCAGAGAAATATCAGAGTTTGAAGTTTCCCACATTAAGAATGCCAAATGGGTAGGCTACGACACTTTTTCACTAGAGGCTATTAGCGAAATTCCCAAAGACAAGGATATTGTAGTCTATTGCTCCATTGGTGCAAGGAGCCAGGAAATCGGAAAAAAGCTGAAGGAGGCCGGTTATCAAAATGTTTACAACCTCTATGGAGGTATTTTTCATTGGGTCAATGAGGGTCTTCCGGTTTTTGATGAGCATGGTAAAACCAATAGAGTTCATGCCTACAGCAAAACTTGGGGGATTTGGCTGAGTAAAGGGGATAAGGTGTATTGAAGCTGCTAAATGTCTTTTTAATGACATTTGGTGAATTATAAAACTTTCAATTTTAAGCATATTTAGGAGGGACTAGAAGGTCAATAGCTTTATTCAAATACAATCCTCCTGTTTACTTCGTACCTTACCTCAACTAATACGAAAGATATTTATGAAAACTTTATCGATTTTAATTACACTCTTTTTGCTGAACTTTTCCTGTGGAGCATACGAGATTTCAGATGCTGCCGAGAAAGCTCCTTCTCATGAGATTTTTGATGAACTTCTTAAAAAATACGTGTCCAAAGACGGGAAAGTAGATTACAAGGGTTTTATCAAGGAAGAAAAGAGACTACAGGAATACTTGAATCTATTGAGCAATAATGCACCCGACAAAAAAGCCTGGTCTAAAGACGAGCAACTGGCTTATTGGATCAATGCCTATAATGCATTTACCATCAAGCTGATTGCGGACAATTATCCAGTGGAAAGTATCAAGGACCTTAATCCTACTTTAAATGTGCCCATGGTCAATACCGTTTGGACCAAGAAATTCTTCAAAATAGGTGGAGAAGATACCAGTCTGGATGATATAGAGCACAAAATCATCAGAAAGGAATTTGACGAACCAAGGATACATTTTGCAGTCAATTGTGCCTCAATATCCTGTCCTCCATTGTTGAATGAAGCTTTTACAGCCGAAAAGCTTGATAGTCAATTAGAAAAGGCGGCGAAGGACTTCATTAACAATCCAAAGTACAATAAGATCAGTGCCGAAAAGGTTGAAATATCCCAGATTTTTTCATGGTTCAAAGGTGATTTTACCAAAAAGGGAAGCTTAATTGATTACCTTAACAAATATTCTAAAGTCAAGATTAAACCCAACGCCAAAGTCTCAAATATCAAATACGACTGGTCTCTGAATGAATGATAAAAAGAAAAAAATCATAATTATTGGCAATGGTATAGCGGGAATCACCTGTGCCAGAAATATTCGTAAAAAGGATGAAAATTCGGAAATCCTGGTGATTTCGGGAGAGACTGAATTCTTTTTTTCACGCACAGCACTCATGTACATTTACATGGGGCACATGCAATTTGAACATACCAAACCCTATGAGGATTGGTTTTGGGAGAAAAATAATATTCAACTTTTACAGGCTTGGGTGGAGTTAGTGGATTTCAACAATAAAACTTTGCTTTTAGACTCTGGAAAAAAAGTTGGATACGATGTTTTGGTTTTGGCAACTGGCTCTGTCCCTAACAAATTTGACTGGCCAGGACAAAGTCTCAATGGAGTACAGGGACTTTATTCCAAACAGGACTTGGATATCATGGAGGAAAATACGGTAGGGATATCACATGCTGTGATCGTCGGTGGAGGATTGATCGGAATTGAAATGGCCGAAATGCTGGCGAGCAGGGATATTTCGGTGACATTTTTGGTCAGGGAAAAGAATTTTTGGGATAATGTATTACCTGTGGAAGAAGCACAGTTGGTCAATAAGCATATATTGGAACATCATATAGATTTGAGATTGGAAACTGAGCTGAAAGAAATTTATGGGGATGATTCAGGGAAAGTGGATTCAGTTTTGACCAACAAGGGTGAAAAAATTGAATGTCAGTTTGTAGGCTTGGCAGTTGGCGTAAGCCCAAATGTAAAGTTTTTAAAAAACTCGGACCTTGAGATTGGCAGGGGGATCTTAGTGGATGGTTTTTTCAGGACCAATATACAGGATGTGTATGCGATTGGGGATTGTGCTGAGTTTAGAGAAAAGCCTGGAGATGACAGGAAAAATATTGAACAGGTTTGGTATACTGGGAGAATGCACGGAGAAACACTTGCGCATAACCTAACCTCAGACAATGCTGTCCCTTATCGACCGGGAATCTGGTTCAATTCAGCGAAGTTTTTTGATATTGAGTATCAGACTTATGGGCTTGTGCCAAATGAAAGGAAAGAGGGTATTGATTCTTTCTATTGGGAAAGCGAAAGTGGCAAGAACTGTCTTAGGCTGGTTTTTGAAAAGGAATCGGAAAAAATTCTTGGAGTAAACAGTTTTGGTTGGAGGTTGAGGCATGAATTTTTTGACCAAGCAATTCAAGAAGGGTGGTCTTTGGAAAAAGTACTCCAAAACTTGCATAAGGCTGATTTTAACGCTGAGTTTTTTGATAAATTTTACAAAAAAGTATTGGAAAAATACGCCTCTGTAAGTGGTAAAAAAATAGAAATTCCAAAGCGTTCTTTCTTTCACAGATTAATAGGGTCAAGGGCATGAAAAAAATTCAGGTAATCGGACTAGTCTTATTTATTTTTGGACTGATTGGTTTCAGTTTGATCCCTTTTATTGGAACTTATCAACTTGAAAGGGAAATGGTGGAAGACAAGGTAAAGGAGGAGCATCAAGATGATATGCTGCGGATTCTCAGGCCTATGTATGGGGAAACTTATTCCAGTAATTTTTCTTTTGTCTCAGATTTCAACCACTATTTTGATGCTTTCAACGATGAGCTAAAATCCAATGAGGATTGGGATCAGGTAATCTGGGACGATTATGCCTTTGACTTGACCAAAGCAGCAAGCCAAGGGGCTGTTTCGGATAACCCCTATCTTTTTCTAGGTATTTCAATAGGTTTGGGTGTTATGGGAGGTCTGCTTTACATTTTGCCATTGTATAGGAATGAGCCGGAAGGAATCAAGAATGATGGAATCTATTTTTCTTCCATGAAATCAAGGGGATTGCTGGGTATTATTACCGGTACCTGGTTGATAGTGTTTTATGTTATTCTTTATTGGTTTCCAGAATACCTTACCAATCTGGTATTGATGGTAGATCCCTTAAGTATTTTTCTTTCTGGTAATCCGGCTTCCCAATGGTTTTTGTATGGATTAATCTATACGCTGGCTATTTTGGTGATGGGGATCAGGATGTTTCGAAAATATAGAGGTAATACCTACCAAACCATCAGGACTGCCTCTGTTATGTTTTTTCAGTTGGCTTTTGCTTTTTTGATTCCCGAAATATTGGTTTTGCTCAATAAACCATGGCATGATTTCAAAAACATTTGGCCTTTGGATTATTCTTTTTTCTATGATTACAGAATGGAAGGCATGCTTAGCTCAGGAGCTTTAGGCATGTTTATGTTGGTCTGGGGAATTATTCTGATCATAGTATGTGTTCCATTGTTCACTTATTTCTATGGGAAGCGTTGGTACTGCTCCTGGGTCTGTGGATGTGGGGGCTTGGCCGAAACATTGGGGGATCCATACAGGCAGCTTTCGGATAAGTCCTTGAAGGCCTGGAGCGTAGAAAGATATATGGTTCATGGGGTATTGGTATTTGCTGTAGCCATGACTTTGGTGACCATTGTCAATTATTTTATGGAGTTCGGACTTCTGGGTCAGGCCACGGATCAGTTGCATAGTGTGTATGGATTTGCGATAGGCTCAGCCTTTGCAGGAGTTATTGGTACTGGGTTTTATCCTTTTATGGGCAACAGGGTCTGGTGTAGATTTGGATGCCCTCTGGCAGCATACTTAGGAATTGTGCAACGCTTCAAATCCAGGTTCAGAATTACGACCAATGGTGGACAATGTATATCTTGCGGCAATTGCTCTACTTATTGTGAAATGGGCATAGATGTGCGTTGGTATGCCCAGCGCGGACAGAATATAGTACGAGCATCATGTGTAGGCTGTGGTGTTTGTTCAGCTGTTTGCCCTAGGGGAGTATTGAAGTTGGAAAATGGGTCTGAAGAAGGAAGAATCAACGAAAACCCAATTATTATAGGGAACAAATCGATTACAGTAAAATCTTAATGAGTATCATTTATATATTTCTTGGCATTTACGCCATAGCGATGTTGTTTGTACTTTGCTATAGCTTGGCACAGGCACATTTGCTTTTTCATTTTTTTAAATTTCTTCGCAAAAAAAAGAGCCATACTTTTCCTGATGAAAACGATCTGCCTTTCGTCACTGTTCAATTACCGGTGTTCAATGAAGTTTATGTTGTCGAAAGGCTGATCCATGCCTGTGCAGGGTTTCACTACCCCAGTGAAAAACTTGAAATACAAATTCTGGATGATAGTACAGACGAAACCGTCGAAATCATCCAAAAAGCAATCAAAGAATATCCTGATATTGATTTTCAATATATTCACAGAAAGGACAGATCAGGTTTCAAAGCAGGTGCTTTGAAAGCTGGCCTGGAATCAGCGAAAGGAGAGTTTATCGCTGTTTTTGATGCGGATTTTTTGCCGGATCCAGACTTTTTAAGAGCTACAGTGGGGCACTTTGAAGAGCCGGAAGTAGGAATGGTTCAGTCAAGGTGGACTCACCTGAACGAAGAGTTTTCTATTTTGACCAGACTTCAGGCCTTTGCTTTGGATGCACACTTTATGGTAGAGCAGATAGGTAGAAATAATCAAGAGGCATTTATCAATTTCAATGGAACTGGTGGGGTTTGGCGTAAAGCATGTATCCTTGATGCGGGTAATTGGGAAGCAGATACGCTGACCGAAGATTTGGACCTGAGCTATAGAGCGCAGCAAAAAGGATGGAAATTTGTCTATAGGCCGGATGTAAAATCCCCCGCTGAATTGCCCCCCATCATGTCAGCCATTAAGTCACAGCAGTTTCGCTGGACAAAAGGAGGAGCAGAATGTGCTGTCAAGCACTTGAAAAACGTACTTTTGAACCCTTATCCTGCCAAAGTAAAGATTCATGCCACAGCCCATTTGCTCAATGCCGTTATTTTTATTGCAGTATTCATTGTAAGCCTCAGCAGTATTCCAATATGGTGGGCATTTCAGCAGGATATGATTCCGGATTCATACTTTCGCTCAGCGGCAGTCTTTCTGCTTAGCTTTTTGATAATCGCGTTGGTTTACTTTTTTGCCAATCTAAGTTTGGTGGGGTTTTCCAGAAAAAGTTTTTTCAGATTTTTGTGGGAGCTTCCGTTATTTTTGTCCGTGTCGATGGGCTTGTCAGTTCATAATGCCCAAGCAGTTTGGGAGGGGTTGAGTGGGAAGAAGTCTCCTTTTATTCGTACTCCAAAATACAATTTGAAAGGTAACCAGGACTCTTGGACCAGTAATATTTACAATCAGCTTCAGGTCCCATTTACCACCTATATTGAAGCCTTTTTGGCTTTGGTATTTTTTCTGATCGTTATTTTATCTCTAATTTCCGGAACTTACCAAATGTTGATTTTTCACCTGATGCTGGCCATAGGATATGGACTTGTAAGCTGGCAATCTTTCAAGAGTTATAATTTTCAAAAAATATAGTTCTAGTCTAAAATCTTCTCAAAAAGGTCTCTTACCTGTTTTTCTACATTAGACTTATGATTTTTTTTATTTAGGTGAAGATTTTCAAGTAAGTCTAGGTATTTATTGGAAATATTTTGCTTGTCAGACAAAAAGCCAGTCAGGTGTTGAATGAAGAGGTGGTTTTCATACCAATTGAGCAGGGATTTTTGTAAAGTTCCCATCCTTTGGTGTACCTCATCTACGAAAATGGGATTAAATCCTGATTCAATCCGTAAATTTTCCAAAGCGATGATAACCCTAAGCCCCTCATAGATATCTTTCAATGCTTTACTGTCAAGTTTTGTTTTATGATCCAGGTTGAAATACTCCAATTCCTCATTGATGATTTGAGTGGTGGCGGTATTGATCATCAAGGGTTTTAATCCTTTACTTAATTTGGAAGAAGCATTGTACAGCGTTTCCCAAATATGTAAGGGAGAGACCAATACCTGATCATAGACTTCTGCATAGAGTTGGTTTTTTTCATTCAAAAGCGACTTGGTATATGATTTAAACTCTATGGATTCTTTAAGCTTTATGGCCTCCACCTGATTGATGACCATTTTCAGGTGTTTGGTTTTTTTCAGTCCGCGGAAAATATTTCTGAAAGGAGAAAAAAGCTCAAACTTCAACCCATCTTCTTTGAAATGAATGTGTGAAAGCAAATCAAGGTAGACTTCCAGGAAAATGAGTCTGCTTTCCAGTTCAATGGCTTTTTTTCCTCTAAACTGCTTGCTTAGAGCTACGTATGCTGACTTGGCTTCTGCAAAATGTTGTTGAAAAAGCCTGAAAACAGGAGATATTTTACCTTGCATGGATTAAGATATTCTGACAAGCGTAGCGCCATAACCAAAACGGCTCTTCTGCGTGTCTTGAAAATACTTAATATTTCCCAATTGGCTCAAATACTTGTGAATTTCTTTTTTCAGAACTCCGTTACCTATTCCATGGATAAAGGAAATTTCATCCATTCCAGAGGCAATTGCATAATTCAGGTTTCTTTCAAATACTTCCATCTGAAGCTTGAGCATTTCTGAATTGCTCATGAATTCATGTTCTTTGCTCAATTTTTCTATATGAAGATCAATTTCTCTGGGTGGCCTCGGGAATTCCTGAACCAGCGCCTTTTTACCGGGGTTTAATTGCTCATTAAGTTGATGAACATCAATTTCAACACTGTTTTCACTCAATTTGAAAACATAGCCTTCTTTTTCTATGATAGGAGCTTTCCCTTTGCTTTTGAAGAAGGAGGATGCCTTAAATTTTATTTTTCTTTCAAATGGTGTTTCTGTCTTTTCAATTCTATTGTTTATAGGGAAAAATTGTAGAAGGAGCGTGGGCCATTCTTCAAAGTTCTGAATTGATTTTTCAGTTACTTTCCGACTTGTTTTTGCTGGGATTTTTTCGGCAAGTAAGGCCTGGGAATTGCTTCCGTAATGCTCTGTGATTAAAGCTAAAGTGTCTTTTTCCGTATTGTTACTGATATAGACACTATGGTCTTTGTCATTAATAGGTAAGTAGGCCAAAAATAATCCTTCATTGGAATTGGAAACTTTGGATGGGATAAATTCAGTTGTTTTGGAGGACTCTGTATCACTTGAGCTACCGAAATGGGCCCTTTCTGCTTTCGAAATCAGGACCACCTCATTTTTCATAGCAGGGATTCGAAAACCATCTTCTATCTCTACTTCTACTCTCCCCCCAGCAGAAATTTTGGTGATTACCCCTTCTTCATTTCCATGCAATAATCTTACACGATCTCCTATATTCATCAATTCAGTGCTTTTTTGTAGGTTTCAATAGCCCTTTTCCGTGCGGCTTTATGAGCCACAATGGGTTCAGGGTATTTGTCAGTTCCATATTCAGGAACCCATTTTTTAATGTATTTCAATTCTTTGTCAAACTTTTCAGTTTGTGATTCAGGGTTGAAAACCCTGAAATAAGGTTGGGCATCAGTTCCCGTTCCTGCAGCCCATTGCCAACCTCCATTGTTGGAAGACAGTTCAAAATCCAGTAGTTTCTTTGCAAAATATGCTTCTCCCCACCTCCAGTCAATCAAAAGATGTTTGGTGAGAAAGCTCGCCACAATCATCCGGACTCTATTGTGCATGTATCCTGTCTGATTGAGTTCTCTCATGCCAGCGTCTACTATAGGATATCCTGTTTTTCCTTCACACCATTTTTCAAATTCATCTTCCTTATTTCGCCAAGGAATCTGATCATATTTTGGTTTGAAAGCTTTATCTACCACATCGGGATTGTGGTAAAGAATCATCATATAAAACTCCCTCCATATCAGTTCATTGAGGTAGGTTTTATTCAGCTCGTACGCTTCCAATGCCAGTTTCCGTATGCTAATGGTCCCAAATCTCAAATGGATCCCTAGTCTGCTTGTGCCGTTTATAGCCGGAAAATTACGGGTTTTGTCGTATTTTCTGATCAAAGGTTTATCAATTTCCAAAGGAGGAATCTTGATTTCGGTTTTTTCAAATCCCATGTCCTCCAGACTGGGGATATCCAATGGCTTAGTTTTAAAAAAGTTGCGTTTTCTTCCATCCAATGAGACAGTTTCGATTTTGGATTTGTGGAATTTCTCCAACCATACCTTGCTGTATGGGGTAAATACTTTATAAAAATCCCCTGAACCGTTTACAATCTCATCTTTTTCAAAGATCACCTGATCTTTGAAATCCAAAAACTGTATATTTCTTTCTTTGAGCAGTTTCTTGACCTGGGTGTCCCTTTCTTTGGCATAAGGTTCGTAATCCCTGTTGGTATAGACGTTTTGGATATCATATTCCTCCAATAGCTCTTGCCATATATCCAGAGGCTTGCCATATTTGACCAAAATACTGCTTTCAAAATCTTTGAGTCCATTGGATATTTTTTGGATCTGATCATGGATAAATTCTACCCTAGCATCTTTTTTATCCTCCAGGTCATCCAGAATATTTCTGTCAAAAATAAATAGAGGTAAGACATTTTCTTCTTGCTCAAAGGCATAGTATAATCCCGTATTGTCTTCTAATCTTAAATCTCTCCTAAACCAGAATATGCTAATTTGTTCCATATATAAATGATTGCTTGGGTTTAGAATACTTTAGCTTTTGAAAATGTTTTAATCCTCCTCTTCTTTTCTGGTTTTTATAGGCCTTTCAATAATTTCCAGGTATTCAGGCTCAATCTTTTTGTCCAGGTCTTTTAAAGGAATAGGCTTCCATTCATCAGCTTCCTCAAACTCATACCTCAGGAAGTCGTCTGTATCATTGATGCGTAATTTTTCCCTTTCCCCTGTTTTGATCTTATTCCACAGTTCACCGAAAGTATTGAAAGACAGGTTTTGGGATACAGAAACCCCGTAAGTGGCAACATTTCTGGCAAGAGAAAGTGATGTGAAGGTATTGAAATTATTTCTATTGTAAATTCTCATTCTATACCGACCATCTTCGGTAAGCAGATATTCTGCCTGCCAATCTCCTGCAATACTGTTCAGGTCAGCATTGCCCTGAAGATCCGTAAACCCTCCGTCTCTTGTGACTCTCAACCTTCCGTCAAGAAAGGTATAAGCCACCCGCAGCTGAAATGTTTCCAATGCCGTCTGGTCCAAGTTTGCCAAATCTATATCTACTTCCAGATTTTGATCTACTTGGGCAATAAAACTATTCAGTTGGGAAGAAAGTAATTGGCTAAGGTTTGAGGTTGCAATATTGCTGACCCCGCTAAACTGACCTTCAGGCGAAAGAGACCGCATCATAATCACTGAGAAAACCTGCCTGTTTTTTTCCTGCTCATCGTTGGCAATCCTATTTTGGAAGGCTGAGATATAGGTCTGAATATTTCCCTCTGATGGAAATTCAGCAAAATCAAAGTTAAAGGTGATATCTGGTGAAAGCAGATTTCCTTTTAAATCCATAATCACTCTGAGTGGCCATCTCCTGCGCATTTGTGGATCTTCCAAACCTTGATTTTGTACGTTTTGCAGATTTTGCAGGGATACACTTTCCTGATAATAGGCTCTTAGGTCCATTACCCCCTCATAGGGGTCTCCATACCAGGAAATCCTTCCGCCAGGTTCAATAACGAATTCTCTTCGAATGACATTATAAAGGGAGAAGTTGTACCGGGCTTCGGTGATTTCATAATTCCCCTGCATGGTGAAATTTCCTTGGGTATCAATACCCAGATTAAGCACGCCTCTTCCCCTTCCTTGAATATTTTCTCCTGTTCTTGGGTCAATCTGAATTTCTGTATAAGCCTCAGGGGTGATGTCCAAAGCGAAATTCATCCGCACATTGTTGATAGCCAATTTTTCAACAGATTCCTCAAAGGAAACCCTTTGGGTAGTATCGCGCACATTGATGATATTGATAAAATCTTCCTGTGCCTGAACATTTGAAGTGCCGAAAGGAATGAATATTCTCGTATTGGGTTGTGAAGTCGCTCTAGCTGTAATATCTAGGTTATTGGCAGCTCCAAAAATATTCAAAGTTCCGCTTACATTGGCGGTACCATAGAACAGATCATTGTCTCTGATAGAGGTGTTGAGAACTTGAAAGTTCTCCATATTAGAGGAAATATCCAGAACAAAATCCCTGAAATAGTCATGGGAAATTCCCCCGCGCATCCTAGCCCTGTTGTCGTTGATATCTCTCAGTGTAAGTTCTCTGAAACTGATCTCATTGGGTTCAAATACCAAGTTCCCATCTATGGTATAGCGGGTGTTGAGATAATTTACCAAAAGCCTGCCGCCACTTACTTTACCGGTTCCCAAAACCACTGGAAAAGCAACTGTTCCTCCTATTTCCAAGTCACCTGAAACCGTTCCTCCCATTTGAGTGACATAGTCTTCCAGAAATGGCTCCAATACTGAAAGGTTTGCTTCTTCCAGTTTAGCCAAAAGTGAAAGATTTTGATCTTCACTGCCCAAAGAGCCTTCCAGGGAGATTACTTTTTTTCCCTGCCTGTAATTATTCAATTCCACATTGATCAGTCCCTCGGAAAAAAATGTCCCCGCCTCTATATCACCGATGAGAAAGTTATTGATATAAAAATCATCAATGTTTAATTGCCCATTGATAGCAAGAGTTTCAAAGAAATTGCTGAAACCAAATTGCCCATTGGCCAATCCTTCAAATTCTTTCACTGAAAGTGTATTGAAAAAATCAAGACTTACATCTTTGATTTCCAGTCCAAGGACATCCTCAGCCTTATTGGAAATAACTCCATTCAGAGAGATGTATTGACTTTCGTTATACAGCTTCAGGTTGTCAAATAAGAAAGTATTGTCTGTAATAAATATGCTGTTTTCGGGGTCGAAATTCCAGACCTTGTCTATGATTTTGAGCTCAGAGGGTTCAAACACGATATTGGTATGGTCCGGAAAAATTGAAATCTCATTTTGGATTCTTATATAACTTCCAGTACTCAATTGATCCTGTTTGTAGGTGAAATCAATGTTGTTTTCATCCCAGATGGCTTCCATTTCGAGGTTGTTGAAAATCAGCCCTGAGGTAAGTGTTTGTTGCCTTGAAGACACAAAAAACGAAGCCAACACATCATTGCTTCGGGTTAGCTTTGAGGTGTTGAAATCCAGATTGGTATCAAAGAAGAAGTTGCCATTGTAATAAATACTGTCAATGCTTGAAAAGAAATTCAGGATTGTATTGTCTGGCGTTTGATAAAAGGCCCCTTCTATCAAAGTATTGGTAGAAATGGAAGCTTTGGGCTCTATCAGATTTATGATCGGGTTGATATCGATGAAATTCAGATTAATATCAATGCTATAAGGTTCATGCAAACCTACTTGACTGACATCTACAGTACTTTCGCTGTTGGTCAATATGGCAAAATACTCTTTGCTAAGGTTGGTTACATCGTTAATCAATTCATCGATTTTGAAAATTCCGGAAATTCCCGCCACCAAAAGGTCAGAGTTGAGGGATATGACTCTTGATTCATCCGTAAATAAGGACTGGAAAAAGAAATTGTCAATGTTGAGATTTCTCCCTTCATAACTTATCCCAATATCACTGAATCTGGCAATTCCTTCAATGTCATCCAAAGTCACTCCTTTGGTATCCATGTCTACTTTTCCACTTGCGAAGAGGTCCCTTTCCACGATTTTCAGTTCCTTCAGGTAAGCAGTGTCCAAAGACACATTGAGTCTAATAGAATCCTTTCCGTCTCTTACATCGAGTACACCCTGCGCCTCACCTTTCAAATAGGGGTCATTTACGGCAATATTTCCTCTGAAAAGATCTTTCCCGTAGGTTGCATCTGTACGGATATTGGTGTAATCATAGCCTAGGACCCCCATTTTGCGGATATCGGCATCTACTTCCAGCAAGGCTGTTTCTACTGAAAGCCCAGTACCTTTGATGCGGCCGGTCATTGATACTTTCTGGAAACGCTCCTTATCTTCGAGTAAAACACCCAAGTCGAGGTTATTTAGCTCCAGTCTACCTGAATAGGTTGGGGTGTTGTTTTCCAACTTGTAGCTCAGTCTTCCCAACATGTTACCTATGCCTGTCCGGAAATTCCCGTTGAATGTGAAAAAGTGAAGAAATCCCGAAAAATCCGTATCAAAGCGGATATCCCTAAATTTATTGATTTCCTGTCTGGCCTCCTTTGAAATATATGGAGAAAGGTCAGTACTGTTCAGAACCGAATTCATCAATGACATTTCAAAAAAAGTATTTCTGATATCAGGCAATCCATCGATTTTGAATTTTCCGAACAAGGCACTTCTTTGACCAAATCGGATCAGAAGTTGGTTTGAGATTAGTTTCTCAACAGTTCCGCTGATTTCGCCACTTAAAAAAATCCTGTCTTCAATTTCAGGTATTTCATCTGTGAAATAGTTTAAGTCTTTAATTTCCAAAACAGCCTCGTCAAGTCTGGCTAAAATCTGGACTTCCTGATTGAAATTCGAAAGAGATCGACTGCTGGGGTAGCTGAACTTCAGGTAGTCCTTAATTTCTGTGTTATTTGACCTTAAATAGAGATTATCAAATTCCATAAAATTAGGTGCATAGGAAAAATCCGTTTTGAGCTGTTGAAAGACCATTCCGGAAGTGGATTCTACTCCTCTTAAGTAATTCACCTTCATACCCAGTAGCGGGCCATCAGTATAAAAATTATCAGCATCGGCAATGAGTTCCCGAAATCTGAGGTTGTTGTAGTCAAAGCCCGAACTGACCGGTATAGCTGAATAATTCAGAATATCCAGTGATGTTTCATTGAAGTATATATTGGCTATTTCAAATCTACCCGATGGCTTATCCGGATCTTTGGTACCTGGCAAAATCCTGTTTATTTCCGAAAAAAACTCAGAAATATTGAGGTATTCCTCGCCTTCGTGGAAGATCAGACGGACATTTCCCCTTTCCATTTTAATCTGATCCAATGATGGATTTACTCTGTCAAAAAGCCCTTTGATCGAAAAGTCAATGTAGACTTCTTCCAGGTCGATCATTAGGCTGTCCTTTTGGTCATAAATAATCAGATCATTGAGGCTGATTGCGTCCCACCATCGGATTTTAACTTTGGAAATGCTTGTTTTAAAACCTGTATTTTTGCTGATGTAATTTGTAAGGTTATTGGTTAGCTTCGTTTGAAAGTAAGGAATCTGAAGCAAAGTTGCGATCAAAAATAGACCTAGGATAAGGAAAAGAGTCAGCCTGAAGATTAGCCTTAAGGCTTTCAGTATTTTTTCCGTAACTTTCGGGTTCTTTTCCAAGGATTAATTTACAATGAAAATCAATATTCTGGCCATTGAATCATCATGTGATGAAACGTCTGCATCTATAATTTCTGATGGCAAAATACTTAATAATATAATCGCCACGCAATCAGTACACGAAAAATATGGAGGGGTAGTTCCTGAATTAGCTTCTCGTGCCCATCAACAACATTTGATTCCGGTAGTCCATGAGGCCATCGCTACTTCAGGGATTACCAAGGAGGAGCTTTCGGCGGTAGCATTTACCAGAGGGCCTGGGCTCATGGGATCATTACTCGTAGGGGTGTCTTTTGCCAAGTCCTTTGCTTATGCATTGGATGTACCCCTGATTGATGTGAATCATATGCAGGCACATATTTTGGCTCATTTTATAGATGACCCAAAGCCAACTTTCCCTTTTATCTGCCTGACGGTTTCCGGTGGACATACCCAGCTGGTACTGGTCAAAGATCATTTGGATATGGAGGTAATAGGGGAAACCTTGGATGATGCAGTAGGGGAAGCTTTCGATAAAACAGCCAAATTGCTTGGTCTTCCATATCCGGGAGGTCCATTGATTGATAAATATGCCAAAGAAGGTAATCCAAAGGCTTTTTCTTTTCCTGTTTCAGATATGCCAAACCTTAGCTATTCCTTTTCGGGGATCAAGACCGCAGTTTTATATTTTCTTAGAGATCAATTAAAAAATAACCCGAAATTTATAGAGGAGAATTTAGCAGACCTTTGTGCATCAATTCAGTTTACCTTGATAAAGATGTTATTGCAAAAATTGAAGAAAGCAGCTGATATTTATGGCGTTAAGGATATTGCCATAGCAGGAGGTGTTTCCGCCAACTCAGGTTTGAGAAATGAGCTTCAAAGTCTGGCAAAAAAACATGGGTGGAGAACATTTATCCCAAAATTTGAGTACTGCACAGATAATGCTGCAATGATTGCCATGGCGGCACATTATAAATACCTGAAAGGGGAGTTTTGTGGAATGGATGTGGTCCCCGAGGCGAGAATGAAGATTTAGATGAAAGGAGAAAGGATGAAGGGAATTACGATTGACGAATTACGATTTACGAGGGGCAGAGCTGAGAGATGTCAATTGAATTAGGTTTGGGGGGATTTGGGAACAATAAGTAATATCGAATGATGAATTTCGAATGATAAATAATGAAGGAGGAGTTAGGAAAGGATGAGGGATGAGGGATGAAGGATGAACTAAGGTAGTGAGAAGTGGAGAGTGAATAGTGAATAATGAGTAGTGAAACTTTGGTTTAATCTACAATCTTAAATCTACAATCTTAAATCTTAAATCTTCAATAAATAGACCGACAAACATTAAAAGAAGAGACAGTTCAAAATGAAGGCACAAAGGAATTTTTAAAGAAATGGGACAAGAGAAAAAGAAGTTTGAGAAAATAATCAATATCAAAAATAAAAAGGCCAGTTACGAGTTTGAGTTTATTGATACCTTCAAAGCTGGTTTGGTTCTTAAAGGAACTGAGATTAAATCGATCAGGGAAGGAAAAGTTTCTTTGACTGAAGCCTATTGTTTTTTCAGAAAAGGGGAGCTTTTTATCAAGCAGATGCATATCGCTCCCTACTCCATGGCCTCAAGCTACAATCATGAAGCTGTACGCGAAAGGAAATTACTTTTAAGTAAAAAAGAGCTCGAAAAACTGGAAAGTAAATTTGAGGAAAAGGGACTGTCAATCATTCCGGTAAGGATATTTATCAATGATAAAGGATTGGCTAAGTTGGAAATCGCTTTGGCCCGGGGCAAAAAGGTGCATGATAAAAGGCAAAGCATCAAAGAAAAAGATACTAAAAGAGAACTGGCAAGAATGAAGTTTTAAAACATTCTTATTGAACGACAGGTTTTTCCATTCAAAGTTTTATCTTAGAGGTCTATGGAAAAGCGTGTTTTAGTTTTGAATTTGGATCACAGTCCGGTTGCAGTTGTGACTGTTCAAAAAGCACTCGTTCTCATTTTTTTGGAAAAAGTAAGTTGTCTAAGTAGTTACGATACTCTTGTCGTCAGAACAGTTAACAGAGAGTTTAATTATCCTGCAGTAATCAGGCTCAATGAGTATAAAAATATCCCCTATAAGGGGGTGTTGCTAAACAGGAACAATCTTTTTAAGCGGGATGGGAACGAATGTCAATACTGTGGATCCAAGAAAATGCTGACCATAGACCATGTGATCCCAAAATCCAAAGGAGGAAAAACCAACTGGTCCAACTTGGTGACAGCTTGTCACCGCTGTAATGTGCAGAAAGGGGACAAGTCTCCTGAACAGTCAGGGTTGAAGTTGAGAACAACTCCTTTTAGGCCATCTTTGAGTTTTTACTTGGCAGAGTATGCCTATCGCAATGCAGAAGAGTGGCTGCCCTTTTTGGAAGTAAAAGTGGTAGGAGTGAAGTGATATTTTTCGGACTCAATAGATCAGAGGAAACTATTTTTTCAATATTAGTGTACTGCCATTTACAAAAAGGTTTTTCTAATCATTGAAAATAGGAGTACCTTTGCAAAGTCATATAAATTCGCCCAGACCCAAATGAGTGACCAGATCAAACATGAATGTGGTATAGCCATGTTGAGGCTCCGAAAAGATCCGCAGTTTTACATCGATAAGTACGGCTCTCCTCTTTATGCACCCAACAAGCTCTATGTTTTGATGCAAAAGCAGATCAACAGAGGCCAGGATGGAGCAGGAGTCGCTAATATAAAAATTGATACCAAACCAGGTACAAGATATATAAGCAGATACCGCTCAATTGAACCGCAAGCCGTCAATTATATTTTTGACAAAATCCACAAGAAATATAAAAAAGCCAAAAAGCATGGAGGAGAAAAAGTGCTCTTTGATGCTGCTCATCTCAAAGAAAATATTGCTTTTTCCGGAGAAGTTTGGCTGGGGCACTTAAGATACGGAACACACGGTGAAAACAGTATTGAAACCTGTCATCCTTTTTTGAAACAAAACAACTGGAGAAGCAGAAACCTGGTTATGGCCGGGAATTTCAACATGACCAATGTGGAAGAGCTTTTCAGTAAGTTGGTTGAGCTAGGACAGCACCCCAAAGAAAAAACCGATACCGTAACCGTAATGGAAAAAATCGGACACTTTTTGGATGAGGAAAACCAGAGGATTTTTGACAAATACAAAAAAGAATACAGTAATGAGCAGATCACAGCAGTGATCGAAGATGAGCTTGATGTTGCCAGAATACTGAGACGTTCCTGCAGAGATTTTGATGGGGGGTATGCCATGGCAGGGTTGATTGGAAATGGTTCCAGTTTTGTTGTGAGAGATCCGTCTGGAATACGCCCAGCTTATTATTATGCAGACGATGAAATTGTAGTAGTAGCTTCTGAAAAACCCGCGATCAAGTCTGCCTTCAATATCGATTATAAGCAAATTAAAGAAATCCAACCAGGCCATGCTTTGGTGATCAATAAAGATGGCTCTTATGCAGAGCATGAGATTATGCCTGCTAGGGAGAAGAAATCCTGCAGTTTCGAAAGGATATATTTTTCCAGAGGGACCGATCCGGATATTTATAGAGAAAGAAAAGCCTTAGGCAAAGCCCTGATTCCTCAAATTCTTCAGGCAATAGATTTTGACCTCAAAAATACTGTGTTTTCCTATATTCCCAATACAGCGGAAACTGCTTTCTTGGGATTGATCGAAGGATTGGAAGATTACTTGAGTGCCAAAAGGCGCGAAGTGCTCTTGGAGGGGAAGCCACATTTGGAAGACCTTGAAGAGCTGTTGAATTTCAGGCCAAGAGTCGAAAAGCTAGTCAGCAAAGATGTCAAGCTTAGAACTTTCATTACCAATGATTCGGACAGAGATGCCATGGTGGCAAATGTGTATGATACGACTTATGAGGTTGTGCGGTCAGGAATAGATACTTTGGTAGTGATCGATGACAGTATAGTCAGGGGGACTACTTTGGAAAAAAGTATCTTGACTACTTTGGACCGCTTGGAGCCCAAGCGCATTATCATCGTATCTTCTGCTCCTCAAATCAGATTCCCTGACTGCTACGGCATAGATATGTCAAAAATGAGAGAGTTCATTGCTTTCAGGGCAACTTTGGAACTGATTAAAGAAAGGAATATGACATTTTTGATGGATGAGATTTATGAAAAATGTATCAACAGTCAGCAGGGCTCAATGAATTTTGTCAAGATGCTGTATGAACCATTTACAGATCAGGAAGTTTCAGATAAAATAGCTGAAATTATCACCACTGATGAAATTAAAGCTGAGGTGAAAGTAATTTATCAGACAGTCGAAAATCTTCATAAATGTATCCCAGATCATATCGGTGATTGGTATTTTACAGGCAATTTCCCTACCAGTGGAGGAATGCGAGTAGTCAACAGGGCTTTTGTGAATTTTATGGAAGGCAAGGCTGTACGGGCTTATTAGGTTGAATAAAGTACAAAGTACCAAGTACGATGTACAAAGTATTAAGTAAAATGAATAAGGAAATAAGAGTCAAGAAGCGAGAGACAAGAAGCAAGAGATAAGAGGCAAGAATTAAAAATCTAGATGGTTTAGGGTTTATTTGAGATATGAGGTTACTTGTTCTTTAAATTGGATGAGGTTCGTCGAAAAGTATTTTATAGCTTTTTTTGGTTTTTTGTAAAGTTTCTTTCATGCTATTTACGATTTAACTCCTCATGCAGAACTTTTCCCATTTGGGAAGAAAAACAATTTGAAAATGGAAATTAACGTAAGCTTATTGAAGCAGATTTGTGAAATAGCCGGAGCTCCGGGATATGAAAAACGTGTCAGAGACCTGGTGATTGAATTGGTCACACCTTTTGTTGATGAAGTGAAAACAGACAATTTGGGTAATGTGATCGCAGTCAAAAAATCCAAAAACAATCCTGTAGGGAAGAAAGTGATGGTGGCAGCCCATATGGATGAGATTGGTTTTATAGTAACCCATATTGATGACAAGGGCTTTGTTCGTTTCCATACTTTGGGGGGCTTTGATCCCAAAACATTGACAGCCCAGAGGGTGATCATTCATGGAAAAAAGGATTTGGTAGGAGTCATGGGAAGCAAGCCCATTCATGTTATGTCGCCTGAAGAAAGAACCAAGCTTCCCAAGACCACCGATTTTTTTATAGACTTGGGTATGCCGAAAAATGAAGTGGAAAAATACATCAGTGTAGGTGATCCGATTACAAGAGACAGGGAGTTGATAGAAATGGGGGATTGTGTCAATTGTAAGTCTATTGATAATAGGGTGGCGGTTTTTATCCTTATCGAAACCCTCAAGCAACTGGAAAATCCTGCCTTTGATGTGTACGCAACTTTTACGGTGCAAGAGGAAGTAGGTCTAAGGGGTGCGAATGTAGCCGCCCATGGGATCAATCCTGACTTTGGGATAGCCTTGGATACTACCATTGCCTATGATGTACCAGGAGCCCAATCTCATGAAAAAATCACTGAACTAGGCAATGGTACAGCTGTCAAGATCATGGACGGCATGACCATTTGTGATTACCGTATGGTGGATTTCATGAAACAAACAGCAGACAAGTATCAGATCAAGTGGCAGCCCGAGATCTTGACTGCCGGAGGCACTGATACTGCAGGCATCCAACGAATGGGAAAGCAGGGCTCTATTGCAGGGGCAATTTCCATCCCTACCCGACACCTACATCAAGTTATAGAAATGGCCCACAAGGAGGATATAGCTGGAAGTATCCAGCTTCTAAAAGCATGTTTGGAGGATATGGATGACTACAATTGGGATCACTGATAAATGAGGATTTTAGGCCTCAAGGCCTTTCTGCATCCCTTTTTGAATAATTTATTTTAAAATAAAAAAAAGTCTGTCCAAATGAAAGTGGACAGACTTTTTTTCTGTGATCCGGTTTGGTTCAATAAACCGAAGGTGTATTTACAAAAGCTTAGAAATTTTTGTTTTTAGTTTAATCCAACGGCTTTGGCTGCATTGACAAATCCATGTCCGTAGAATTCATCCTGTCCTGGCTTGCCCAAGTCAGTTGCAGATTGTCTCATTCTTGCAGCAACTTGAGCGGGGCTCAGCTTTCCATTGTTGGCTTGAAGTATCAGTGCTGCCACACCTGCTGCAGCTGGAGCAGCCATAGAAGTACCCTGTGCCCAAGCCCAGCCGTTGTTTACATTACAGCTGATAACCTGGTCAAACACCTCACAGAAACTGGTGAAAGATAGATTAGTGCCATTTAAGGTGCAATTACCATCAAATCCTTCCACTACCCATAGTCCTAAAGTCCCTCCTGGAGCTGCAAAGTCTACCAAAGATTTGCCATGATCGGTATAGTATGCCGGCTGTGAGAAGTTGTCATTTCCTAACAACCATCCGGTAGGGCCTGTAGAGCTTATAGAAAGTACGTGTTGGTTTTGTGCAGGAAGCTGAAATAGTTCCTTGGCATCATCAAAGTTGTTTCCACCGTTACCGGCTGCTGCTATTACGGTTACACCGTTTTGATAAGCAAATCTTGTAGCTCTATCATAGGTTTTTTGTAAGTCTCTAAAAGCATCTCTAAATTCTTTATCACTCCAAGAATCTCTGTATGGAATTGTAGCTCCCAAACTCATATTGATAATGTCTGCTCCTGCTCCTCCAGCTGCCTGAGGAGTCGCCGAATAAAGAATGGCTTCTAGGATCCATTCAAATGCTCCCGATCCTCCGTGAAGGGCTTTGACTCCGATGATGGTGGCTTCTGGAGCTATACCGACAATTCCATTTCCTGCTGCAGCCACTATGCCTGCCACGTGTGTGCCATGCCAGAAGCCGCCAAGATCTTGGTTGAAATTCACACCCGGAACAGTAGACCTTGAACTCTGAATGTCCATATTTGGTGCCAGGTCCACATGCGTAGCAAAAAAACCACCATCTATCACAGCAACCCTTACTCCATTACCGGTGAAACCATTGTCCCAAGCGGCAGGAGCATCAATGGATGAAGGAGCCCACTGAAACCCATCAAGAAATGCATCCTGGTAATTGAAAGGTGTTCCTGCAGAACTTGAGCTGCCTCTTCTTGCTGTACTTAAATCCAATTGAATATCTTCACCTCTTGTTTCAGGTTCTTTGGTGTACTGAAGAATTAAATCAGGTGTTACCGATTCTACTCCGTTGATTTTTTTTGCATTAGAAAGAAAGTCAGGAGTTCGGGCAACCGCCACTGCCACACCTATTTGAGGGAAAGTTTTGACAATTTCACCTCCTGCATTTTGAATACTTCCCTCTAAGTTATTGGGAAGATTTTGCCCTTTACTTAGGATCAAAAATCTTCCTGTAAAATCACCTTCTCTAAGGTTGGTAAAGTCTGTTATGTCAGCCAGTTCTTCGAAATGAAATTGGTTGAATACAGACTCCTCTTCTATCAAGTTTTCCTCAATCTGGACAAGATCTTCCATTTCGCTTTGACAAGCGGAAAACAGAAGGACTACAATCATTAGAAAATGCGAAAATCTGGGTTTGGTCGAACACATCATAATTGTAAATTAAAGGTTTTAAAATAGTGATAAGTGGTACAAAAAAGAGTTGGTTTTGTTTTTTAATAAGCTTTTTAATCTGTCTGAATACTAATCCAAACTGAAATAAGCTTTTGTAAATACGGAGAAATATAAAATAAATATTTTATAAAATACATTTTAATAGAGCAAAAATGTGTTTTATTAAGCATTAATGTTAAGAGTTTTGATGTTTTGAAACAGCGGTCATTATTATATGAATGGTTTGTGGGTGGTATTTCGTTCGTTTAGAAAAGTTTTTTACAAGTGTATATAGTGAATTTTTAATGTTAGATACATTTTTTAATATGAATATCCGCCTACATA
>NZ_ALWO02000003.1 GCF_000295935.2 Indibacter alkaliphilus LW1 | reverse complement strand
TGTATGGTGCGATTGAAGGTATAGGTAAGGTGAGTGATTTTGCTGTAGATGAAAAATTTCAATTCCTGTATGGTGCGATTGAAGGTGCTCTTCGATTGCCAGCAGCCAGGCCTCCAGATGTATTTCAATTCCTGTATGGTGCGATTGAAGGTTAGCCCTGCTCAGGGAAGGGAGGTTATAGGAGCGATATTTCAATTCCTGTATGGTGCGATTGAAGGGATAGGTTGCTTCGTCGGACATGTCCTCGGCGTCGAATTTCAATTCCTGTATGGTGCGATTGAAGGGCGTAAAAAAGACAGCCCTGTTGCTGGACTGCTCTGATTTCAATTCCTGTATGGTGCGATTGAAGGAGACATTCTCCGATTACATTAATGATCAGAGGATTAATTTCAATTCCTGTATGGTGCGATTGAAGGAAAAGCGTGATGAAATCCATTTGAACATCTACCTTGAATTTCAATTCCTGTATGGTGCGATTGAAGGAATTTTGGAATGAGCTCTATCCTTCCTCCAAACTGATTTCAATTCCTGTATGGTGCGATTGAAGGACTCAAGCCTGGTCTCTTCTTTGACCGCAAAATTTAATTTCAATTCCTGTATGGTGCGATTGAAGGGGGGGTGAAAAGTGTGTGGGTAAACAGATAAGACAATTTCAATTCCTGTATGGTGCGATTGAAGGCACAGTTGGAGGCAGCTAAGAGAGCCCCTGAGCACTATTTCAATTCCTGTATGGTGCGATTGAAGGTTATCAAGGATTTTTTGTAGGGGGTACCCGTTGTTTTATTTCAATTCCTGTATGGTGCGATTGAAGGATTGTTGTAAGGCTTCCAGAAATGTTCCCGGATCTATTTCAATTCCTGTATGGTGCGATTGAAGGCGATCATGGCCGCCTTGATGACCAAGAGCAGGGCTTATTTCAATTCCTGTATGGTGCGATTGAAGGCAGACCGGACCACCATTCCGTTTAAGATTTCCTGGCCGGATTTCAATTCCTGTATGGTGCGATTGAAGGCCGTCGGAACGGCATACTAAAATAGCCTTTTTTGAATCAAAATGACTGTTTTAACTTTATAATATTATCCTATAATTGCGTCGATCTCCAATAGCTGATTTTTCCGTTACTATCGACAACTTTTTAATTTGTTTAAAATCAATTCGTTAGGATCTGTTTCTTCTTAGGGACTAAAGCTAAACTATTTATACAACTCCATTCGACAACTAAAGAAAAGTGTCCAGATCATTTTTCTCCTGGCCAATGACTTCCTTGTCCAGCCATTTTTCTTCCCGACTTTTAAATATAATTAAGCTGTCTTCTTCGATCTTCATGATCTTCTTTGCATGGATAATAAGCTCTTTGTATTTCACCTCTGTGATCTCTCCTTCAAATACCGAATTCTGTATCCAATTCAAGTACTTTCTACAAAGCTTCAGCATCTTGCTGACTCGCCTTTCTCCAATGTCGTAAACTAGAATGATGTACATGGTTGATTAATTGAATTACTGAATTATTGAATTACTGAATCATTGAATAATCCAAAACCTTCAATCCTTCAATTATTCATTTATTTAATTTGGCATTTTTTCTTGCAGTTGAGAATATACTCAATAATTCTTCAGATTCTTTGAATAACTTTTGAAATGTTTCTACATCAATTAATTGAGCTTCAAATAGCATTTCAAGCCAAAAGCATGTTTCATCAGCCTCTTCGACAACAATTGAAATTTTACTAATAAATTCCGCTCCCGATCTTGTCCTACATGCTGCACGGTAATTTCCTGCCTGCGAAGTTGCACTTTTATTGATTTGATATGAAATCACAGATGATGATCTTTTGCTTGGTAAATTATCACACACTTTTATTACCTCCAGGGCTAAAACCTTTGATCGATCTTGTATCTGCTTGATAAATTCAAACCGATCATTCTCACCATAGGTTCTGCTCTTTTCCATGACTTTAAAAACATAATATTAATTTTGAGTCCTATTTTTGAATTATTCAATCCTTCAACTATTCAATTATTCAACCCTTCAATCCCTACCACCAAATCTTAAACGGCTGATAGGATTCCATTCCCAACAAGTGCTTGCTGAGTTTGTAGCATTCTAACTTTACCAGACTTTTGTAACTCACTTGCTTGTTCAATGTCCGGTGCTTAATGGTCTCGTTGAGTCGCTCCTCAAAGGCTCGAATAAAAACTTTTTTGCCTGACTCTTTTAAAATCACCTTGTTGACATGAAAATCAAAATCCTTGGATTGAATTTCTCTTTTGTTCAAAACCCTAAAAATAATCCTATCTACTAAAATGGGTTTGAAGATTTCCGCTAAGTCAAGCGCCAAGGAATACCTCCTATAGCCAGGTTCATGCAAGAAACTGATTGTAGGATTTAATTGGGTATGATATATTTGATCCAAGCATAATGTATAGCACATCATATTCCCAAATGAAATGAGGGCATTGAGCTCATTCAAAGGAGGTTGCTTGCTTCGCCCCTCCATAGCATGGTCTTTGACTATAATATCAAAGGCTTGATAATATACCTGCCGAATGTTTCCTTCTATCCCCATCAGTCCAGGGATGGTAGTGATATTTTCAATTTCTCGGGCATAAAGGTCAATTTTTGCTATCTGAATCTCCAAATCTTTGCCTCTATTATGGTAATACTTTAGGTTCTTGGACATATTAAATGCTGCTCCAGTGATCAATTTCTGGGCGATGGCCATACGCTTACCTGTATGGAGGTAGTGCTGGGTTTGGTTGATTTGCATTTTACCAGCAAGCAAGTATTCTTTGGATTGAAAACTTCCTGTATAGTGCTCATAGTAATCGAAAAAGTGAACGCTAATTCCATTTTTTCCTAAAAAATTGTATAGCGCACTGTTGGCATCCAAAGAACCAAAACAATAGAAATCCGAGACACCTTCAACTGGGATATACTTGGGTGTACCCTCTTTTCCAGACTCATCTACCGGGGTAAACTTAAGCGTATTGTCTTTTCGGCTCATTCGGCCCGGATTGAAAAGGTAGTAGGTCTTTTTCATAAATGATGAATAATGGAGGATGAATGATCGTTGATAAATGCAGCTCTATAAATGATTATTTTAAGGTTTTAGTTTTTTTCTATAGGTAGCCAAAGCTTTTACAATTTCCTCCGTCTCTGACATCAACTCATTTAAAGTTGCTACAGCTATTAAATTTAAATCCTTGATAATTTCAAGCCAATACAGTGTTTCATCTGCCTCTTCCACTACTATAGAAAGTTTGGCAAATCTTTCATTTTCTGATCTTGCACGACACATTGCTTTATAATTGGAGGCAACTGATGTTGATGATCTAATAATTTGTCTACGGATAATTGAAACAGCATCTGAGTACGGAATAGGTGAGAGGCATTTTATAATTTTAATAGCCAAAGTTTTAGTCCTGTCCTGAAAAATCTGATTATAGTTTATCATACAAATGGTTTTAGGAAAATATTCTCTTATTTTTATCACATAGCACTTATCTCTTACTAATCATAATCACCCATCTATCATCATTCTTCATTTATGTCATTTTCCCCCGCATAGCAAAAATCAAAATAGCTGCATTTCTTACAAATTGTTTTCTTCAATAATGGAGGACATTCATCTTGATAAAAGATAGCCGAGCATTCATTTTTCCACTTTTCCACTTCTGCAATGTCGCTTTCTTCCCATTCTACGATTTGCCTTTGTTTCATTTTTGGGTATTCAAGGATGGCTGAGGGGTTGTCTATTCCATTCTTGATCAATATATAGAGGTAATATTTTACTTGGGCTAAATGAGCATGTTCTACTTTATCGGATTTTTTTACTTCATGAATCACTTTATTTTTGGCATCATAGTAATCGATCTTGATACCATCCAGCTCGAGTTCTGTGTATTTTCTCGCTCTTGGATATTTCGGTCTGACCATGCCAGTCATTTCGGTCAAACCGTGCCACTTT
>NZ_ALWO02000004.1 GCF_000295935.2 Indibacter alkaliphilus LW1 | reverse complement strand
TGGAACACCTCCTTTCTGGAAGACTCTTTGATAGTGTTGTTTTGTTGAGCCATTTTATTGTAGGGCCTGTAGCTCAGGTGGTTAGAGCGCTACACTGATAATGTAGAGGTCCGTGGTTCGAGTCCACGCAGGCCCACTTTTGATTAAAACTACCGTGAATTACCTCGATAATAATTGAGATTAGAAAAATTCCGGTTTGAATCTAAGTATTTATAAATTAAAATATTGAGGGGATTAGTTCAGCTGGCTAGATCATCCCGACTTTGATCGGGAGAGTCAGAGGTTCGAATTCACAAAATATAAATTGACATATTGGGGGATTAGCTCAGCTGGCTAGAGCATCCCGACTTTGGTCGGGAGAGTCAGCGGTTCGAATTCACAAAAATATAAATTGACATATTGGGGGATTAGCTCAGCTGGCTAGAGCACCTGCCTTGCACGCAGGGGGTCAACGGTTCGAATCCGTTATCCTCCACTTCATCTAAACTCAAATGGGGTTTAATTAAAAATTGGGGTGCTGATGTTTATAATTCATCGCTCTCCACTTCGCTTCAAATGAGAAGCAATGTTCATTGACATGTTGAGCAGA
>NZ_ALWO02000005.1 GCF_000295935.2 Indibacter alkaliphilus LW1 | reverse complement strand
TATGTAGGCGGATATTCATAAAGTTTAATTATTCAAAGTTTATTTCAGAGAAATCAGAGAAAAATTTTAATAATTATATTATTATAAACAATAATTATTTGGAATATTTAAAAACTATTTTTTATATTTAATTACCTTAAAAATATTTTTAAAATGGAATCAATCAATCAATCTTCTTTTTCTTAAATAGGATTTTGTTAGTGATTTTGTTAGCCGGGTGTAATACCGGCATGGAGATAAGTGAGATCATACAAGAACACATTGAAGAAGACCTAAAAGATTTTTCAATTTCAGAAGATCTGGCAATGAAGACTGCAGTAAGTTTTTTTTCGACGGATTCCAGTGTAATATCTGCCAGAATCGCTCCGAGTTCTGTGAAAATTAAAGAATTAGAAAAAGTCAAGTTGGATGATTCCAAATCTTACGAAGTGTATTTGGTCAATGACCAAGACGGTTTTATGATTCTATCAGGGGATTCGAGGGTTATGCCTGTATTGGCTTTTTCACCCACAGGGAGCATCAGCAAGGAAGACTTAAATGAAGTGAATGGTTTAAAGGTCTGGTTTGCCAATACCATGGAGCAAATAGAAGAGGAATTAAAGGGAGTTGAAAGTGTGCATCCAATCGTTTATGGTGAGTGGAAAAAATACACACAGGATTTTGATCCAATGGGAAGAATTTGGGAAGATGCTGGCAATATTGCATCCAATACCAATTGCTATGAGTGGTATGAATATGGGCAGTTTATGTGCAGTCCTTATTTCACTTTAAATCAAAATGGGCCACTTTACAGCAATCAGATTTCCTGGGGACAATCAGGAATATCCAATTACTTTGCTCCGGGTCTTTGGAACTGTGAATGTGGTAGAAGTCCAATTGGTTGTGGTGCAGTGGCAATTGCTCAGACAGTTTGGCACTACAGAAGAAACCAGACTTTTTATTCATCTATGCCTCAATTTTCAAATACCACTTGCACACCTTCTACCCAAGGCCAGCAAAATTTGGCTCACTTTATGCTCCAAGCTGCAGTGCTGGCAAAAACAAAATTTAATTGGTTTGGGTGTAATGGCATGACCTATCCTTGGGAAATCAGACCTGCCTTGTCTTTACTGGGTATGCAATCCAATGGCAGTATATCTACATTTAATCCCGCACTTCTTAGGAATGAAATTTCCCAAGGATATCCTGCTATTTTTTATGGCCGGGACAATTTGTTGCAATGGCATATTTGGACTTCAGATGGTTACAGAACGCATAATTATAAGTCATATAACTGTGATACTGATAGCTGTGTGGAATGGCATTTTTCCTATTTCTACATGAATTGGGGGTGGAATGGGCAAAACACTACAAATCCAAATATCATAAATAATCCAAATTATGACAGCCACAATGGGTTTTTTGGATCGGGAGTATTTCAACCCAATGGATCAAATACAAGTTACAACAATGATTTAAAAATGATAACTGGAATAAGATGAAAGGTTTATCTTTAATTACAATCATATTGCTTGTTTTGTCAGGATGTGATAGTGCCTTAAGAAGTAAGGGTGTTTTTCCTGAGACTCCTGTAAGTTTATCAGATGTGAATTCCCCATATGATGACATCAACTCGGATTTAAGTGGAGGTATGATAGGGCATAAAACAGAATTGATATTTTCAACCAATCGTCCCAATTCCAGCCCAAACAACAGTTTCCAGCTAGCATTATTTAATGTTAGTTTTTCGTGGGATCAAAAGGAAGATATTTTAATTGTTGGAACTAGTGATCCGTCACCCAATTTTCAAACTGCCAGATTCAAAACATTGAAAAATCTGGAATTCAATTCATTTTCTTACTCCAATCAAAAAGGGCCTTATAGTTTTATGGGAGCCCCAGAAAATCTAGCTATGTTCTTTTCAAGGGATGTCGACGGAGTATATTCGATCCATGTGGTCACTGAAAAACCTGTCAGTGCGGTGGATTCCCGAGAGGTTTCTCATTTTAGAATAATGAACGAATCTGCCAACGAAATGTATCCCTGCTTTTATGGTAAAGAATTTATAAAGGGAGATTTAAACGGAGATGGAATACCGGAAAAAATGCTTTTCAGCTCAGATAAAGACGGTCAGTTTGATATTTATGAAGTGGATATACCTTCTGGGATGACTCCTCTGGAATTTTTAGCAGATACCTCGCCCAAAGAAGTCAGGAAACTGTCCATCAATACCAATTCCAATGACCATATGCCTTTTGTATTGGGTGAAAAACTGGTGTTTGCCTCAGACAGACCGGGAGGAATGGGTGGTTATGATCTCTATTATGCCAAGAAAACAGCAGATGGCTGGTCCAGCCCTATCAACTTTGGGCATCCCATCAATTCAGAGTTTGACGAATACAGACCTGTTGTATCAAGTGCTTATTGGTTTTTGAATAACCTAATGATATTCTCATCCAACAGACCGGGAGGAAAGGGTGGCTTTGATTTGTATTATGTCGGTGTCCCGAAATAATTGAGCTGTGGGTTTCTCGCCTACACACTTTTCAAATTTCCATCCTCAGCTAAACTCAGAAAAGCCTATCATAAAAAAACAAGCCGCTTTGATGCTTGATGACAAATCATCTACACCTTCTTGCCAGAGCGATTGAGCCATTTCGGTTGAGCGATATTTTGAGAGATTTTAAAAGTCATGTTGCACGTAAAGTTTTGGAAAGCCTGGAAAAGGAATCCATAGAATCAAGGGCTGAATGGATGCTTAACCACCTTAAGTATAAAGAGAATATTTCTCCCAAAGTAAAAGATTACAGATTTTGGAAAAATGGATTTCACCCAGTTGAGATATCTTCTGCCAGTTTTTTTGAACAAAAACTTATTTACATCCACCAAAATCCAGTTAGGGCGATGATTGTAGAAGAAGATCATCATTACCTTTTCAGTTCGGCAAGGGATTACACGGGGATCAAGGGTTTGGTCAATATTTCCTTGTATTGATAATCGCCGCAAAATGCGGCTTCACTAAGAGTCCGACGGCGCAACCGTCGGACAACTTGAAACCATCAGAAATGCGGCTTTACTAAAAGCCAGAAGGCGGAACCATCGGACAACTTTAGACCATAAGACAACGTGAGGTTAAATTAATTAAAACGCTTATATACAGCATGTTTTACCAATTCTCAGAACCCAATTGTCTACTCTTACTTTCTTAGGAATTCTTCAACTAATAATTGTTTTTTTAAATGTATGGTTTTAAATTGTAGCAGGTTGGGATTTGTTTTCGTCTTTACCTTGATGGCATTAGTAAGGTTAAAATAGAACTGGATTAAATTTAAGTTAAATGGAATTTGTAGACAAAAGAGAATTTGGAAGAGTCCTTCTTTTATTGGTTTCATTTTTTATAATAGCCTTTAGTGCAGGCTGTCTGGAAGTGGATGAGACGGGTGAATATTATTTATCCTTATCTGATATAGGGGAACTTACTGAACAAGACAGCATTTCGCTGATTGGCACCCGTTGGAGGCTTCTTGGTTTTGGGGAAGAAGGGAGTAACAGGATCAGGGTGGCTGAGCCAAGGGATACAGATTCGCAGCTTTGGCTGGAGTTTCACGAAGATGGGACCATAGAAGGTCGTTCATCTAATAATTTATTGTCTAGAAAGTTTCATAATTTCTCTAATAATGAATTTGAATTATTGGAGTTTTATGTTTTAAGTTATGCCTTAGAGTCAGGCGATGGCTTTTACATGACCAGTAGCCTTGAGAATGCGGATATGGGGAATGTAGAAACAAAAGGCTTAAAGGTTTATTATACCGAAAATGAGCAAAGACTATTTATGCTGTTTAGACCATTGATGCCATGAAGAAAAAAGTTCTACTTTATTTTTGCTTGGCTCTGGTTTCTATAGGGGGATATAGTCAGATCAGCACTGATGAAATTCCACCTAGTTTTTAATTGGAATCCTTGGATTCTGATGTGAGAGCTACCGATCACCATATTGCCACAAGGCCATCCTTGGAGCTAATTGCAAAAGAAGATCGAGAAGACCAGGAAAAAGGGCTGCCCCCACGTTTCGGGTATCCCATTGATGCGGGTCTAAACCTGCACAACTCCGGTAAATGGGTGGAGCTTCCCAATGGCGATAAGGTTTGGTTGCTTAAAATACAAAGTCCTGAAGCCCTTTCCATTAACCTGCTGTTTGACAGTTTCTGGATTCCAGATGGTGGGAAACTATTCATATACAGTGAGGACAAAAAGCAGGTTCATGGAGCTTTCACCTCAAAAAACAATAAAGGCACAAAGGAGGATCTTGCTTGATTTGCTACTGCACTTATCTTTGGGGAAAACACCATACTTGAATATCATATCCCGAAAGGGGTAGAGGAAAATGGGGTGATTTCAATCGAAAAGATTGTGCATGGTTACAGGGATATTGGCATGTTTGATAATTCTTACAGCACAAAAAGTTTCGGGGGCTCAGGGAACTGCCAGGTAAATGTCAACTGTCCCGAAGGAGCTGATTGGCAAGACGAAAAAAATGCTGTTGCTTTGATATTGGTAAATGGGGTACGGTGGTGTTCAGGATCACTGATTATTAATTCTTGCATGGATGACCGTGCCTATTTTTTAACTGCGGATCATTGTTTGGGTCCAGTCGATGCAGATGAAATTACCAATCCCAACCTTTTCCAATGGAGTTTTTACTGGCACTATGAGAGCCCGGAATGTGCCAATCCCAGTACTCAGCCGCCTATTCTGGCGACAAGTGGAGCAGTGGTTGTGGCCAACAATCATCAAACCGATTTTGCTTTATTGGAGTTGATAGAGCATCCCAGGGATAAAACTGGCGTAAACCCATATTTTTTGGGATGGGACAGGTCTGGCAATGCGGGAACTGGGGGAGTGGGCATTCATCATCCAAGAGGTGATTTAAAGAAAATATCAACCTATAGTGGAACACCGACCAATTCTACTTGTCTTGGAGGAGTCAATCATCTTTTTTGGCAGACAGGGTTTGATGCCACACAAAATGGCCATTCCATCCCCGAACCAGGTTCTTCTGGTTCACCCTTGATCAATTCGGACAGCAGGGTGATCGGTCAGTTATGGGGTCCAGGGAATTGTCCTGCTGAATTATGCAATACAGCTCCGGAGTTGGAAGTGGTTTCCTATGGAAAATTCGATGTATCATGGACTGGTAGTAACCATGCAGATGTGCGCCGAAGACTGGATCATTGGCTTCATCCCGGTGGTGGCACAGCTCCTTCAACGATGGATGGTAAGGGTTACACCGCTATCTCCGGCCCCGACTTCCTCTGCTCCACTAATACCTTTACCCTCCAGAATACCCTTGCTGGAAGTACGGTCAGTTGGTCGGCAAGTCCGGCAGGAATGGCGGGTATTTCAGGAAGCGGCAACAGCGTAAACCTTACACCACAGGGAAATGGACAGGTTACGCTTACAGCCACCATCTCTACCGATTGCGGAGATGTGGAGGTACAGAAGACTTTCGTTACAGCCACGGGTCCCATCCCTACCTCAGCCATCAGTCTGGAACCTTTTGAATCTTCTCCTTATGTCTGCCCCAATCAGACCTTTGGTTTCCACCCAGGCCCCAATGAACCTTGGTACCAATATGAAGTACAGGTAGTCAACGGCCACTATACAGAAGTGAACCACGGGTATTTCTGGATACATTTTAATAATTACATTCCATCACCACCCTATCCTCTGGTGTACGATGCCGGAGTATCTGTAAGGATTCACAATGGCTGTTCCTGGAGTGATTGGAAACCTGTCAGTATGTATACTGAGCCGTCCTGCGCTGGAGGGGGATGTGAACTTTGTTTTTTAACTTTCCCCAATCCGGCGGATGAGGAGCTGCAGGTACATTGGAACCCACAGGTAAAACGCACAGCAGGAGACGACCCTGGTTTTGATGTCCAGTTTTATGATCAGCGTGGTAAAATATTGTTCAGTCAATCCGGTATCAGTGAAAAGATAAGTCTGGAAACCCGGAAGTTCAAAAACGGTTTCTATTACCTCCATATTCGCTACAAAGAAGGTTTGATCAGAAGACAGATAAGGGTGGAAAGATAAAAGAGGCATGGTGGTGCATGGTGGAAGCTAGGCAGATAAATTGAAATTTACCTTTTAACATTTTTGGTTAATAGTCCTGTAGCTTGGTTTAAGAATCCGTCGCAAAATGCGACTATACAAGAGGTCCGACCGCGCAACCGTCGGACAACGTGACCCTGTCCCAAGTTGTAGGACCTCGCAACTTTGAAGTTTTTTTGCTTTTCTTTGCAAAACGTATGATGCAAAATCAAAATAATCCCTCTGCACTTGGGTATATAATGGCCTTGTCGGCAGCTGTTATGTGGGGGGTATCAGGTACCTGTGCACAATATTTGTTTGAAGAAAAGGGGGTTTCTCCTTCCTGGTTGGTGTGCTGGAGGATGGTAATTGCCGGCTCGCTTTTATTGGCATTTGCCATTTTCAGAAAAAATTCCGATGCCAGGCTGATATGGGGCAAAAAAAGAGATATATGGGAAATTTTGATTTTCAGCACTTTTGGAATGGTCGCTGTACAATTTACCTATTTCTACAGTATCAGTCTTTCCAATGCCGCGACGGCAACAGTTTTACAGTATGTAGGGCCGGTTTTCGTAGTTGGGTTTTATGCGGTCAAATTAAGACGGCTTCCCAAACCGAATGAATATATCGCTTTGGCTCTGGCCCTGACCGGTACTTTTCTTCTGGTAACTCATGGAAGCTTTGAAGCTTTGGTGATTTCGGAAGGGGCCCTGTTGTGGGGATTGCTTTCGGCGATATCTTTGGCTGTTTACACTATACAACCTGTGCAATTGCTCAGGAGGTTTTCTGCACCCACGGTAACAGGGTGGGGGATGTTTATCGGAGGATTAATCTATTTACTGGCCAGCAATCCATGGTATTTATCCGGGACATGGGATGTGGGTACTTTTTTGGCATTTGCCTATATCATTCTTTTGGGTACGGTCATTCCTTTTTCCATCTTTCTGGCTTCTTTGAATAGTATTGGGGCACAGACAGCCAGTCTGCTTTGTTCTGTTGAGCCCTTGTCAGCAGCCTTAGTGGCGGTTGCATGGCTGGGGGTGACATTTACCGCAATGGATTGGCTGGGGACCTTTTTCGTTGTCATCACGGTAGGATTGCTTACCATGTCCAAACGACCTGTCAAGTTACCTGCTTTGCGGGCTTTTTGGAAAGGGAAGGTGAGGTAAGAGGCCTAAATGGCGTGACGGTATCAGGACTAATCTATTCTCTCAGCATGAATCACGAATACAGCTGGGAGTCTTATGCCTAGGGTAGAACATGCGATTGCTTCGGAATCTAGTTTTTTTCTTATCCTGACACGTAATTTCATGCTTGCTTCACCAAATCTATTTCTATCTAAATTAAACCCCTCCCTTAAACTTCGGTCCATGACAAATTGGTCGCCTACCAAAGCTTCAAGCCTTTCAATATCACTTTCTTCAAATCTTAAAACATTTAACTTATTTTTTCGACTAAAGTCGGTTGAGTCTGATTTCAAGCTCTCACCACCGGCTAAAGCGCGGTGGAAACTGTACTTCATCTGCGGGAATCACCGAGATCTGCGGGCGATTTTTCTTTGCGCCCTTGCGTCTCTGCGTGAAACAATTATCCTTCCGACCTGAGAAACCCTAATCATCGTGATACCTCCTGCCCTTTTATATTCTATTGATTTTTAATATCTTAATTTCCGGAAACCCAAGACAGCCATGAACAAAAACCCTAACCCTTACCATGTTGACAAGCCCGGCAATCCCTCCACGGCTGCAAGCAGTAAAGTCAAACTTAATGACCGTTCCAGCGGGAAACCCTTGAAAGTACTCTCTGAGGAAGACTGGGATTTTTGGGTACACAATGGCTATGTGGTGGTAAAAAATGCCGTTCCTAAAGAGCAGGCTTCCCGGACCGCGTCATTTTTATGGGAGTTTGAGGATAAGGATCCTAATGCCCCTGAAACCTGGTACAAAAACCCTTACAATGAAATGGAGATGAAAGAGCTGGTGGGTACAGGAATGGTAGAAGTGTACAATCACCAGCAACTTTGGAACAACAGACAGGCACCCAAAGTCTACGAGGCCTTTACGGATATTTGGGGGACAGAGAAGCTTTGGGTGACCATTGATAGGGCTAACCTGAATTTTCCCATTCGTCCCGGACATGAATACAAGGCCTTTATTCATTGGGACTATGACCCGGAAACCAAGCCTCAAAATGTGCAAGGCGTGCTTGCCCTTGCTGATCAGAAGGATGAGAATATGGGTGGTTTTCAGTGTATTCCCGAACTGTACCGGACTTATGACATTTGGAAATTAACACAGCCACAGGACAGAAACAGGTTTATGCCAGATATCAGCCAATTTGAAAATGACATAGTCAAAGTCAAGTTGGAAGCAGGTGACCTGTTGATCTTCAACAGCCTGCTGCCCCATGGCATCCGGGCCAACAGGTCTGAACAGGTAAGGATTGCGCAGTATATATCTATGATGCCTGCCGAGGAGGAAAATGAGGAGCTGCGACAATGGCGGATCAACTCCTGGGAAAACCGGGTAGCTCCTACAGGTTATGCCTTTCCCGGAGATCCCCGCAATTGGGAGCAGACCAAGTATGAGAGAGCTGAATTGTCAGCATTAGGGAAAAAGTTGTTGGGGTTGGAAAAGTGGTAATTTGGCTGCCAATGACAAATAGCTATTTCTCGCGGCGATCGCGGCGACCTCGCTGCGCCCGCTGCGTGAAACCTTTTGTCATTTGATTATCTGTAAATGCCTAATTTTAAAATCGCAGAGTGACTGAGTGAATAGGAAAACCGCCGAAGGCCACAAAAACAGAAAGGCACCAAGGTTCACAAAGTAATTTGTGTTATTCTTAGTGCCTTCTTGTCATCGTGGCATGAAAAAATCAAGAAATCTCCATTCCAACTCTTTCCAGCAATGCCTTGGTTGCCTTGATCCCTTCTACTTCTGATAGATCGTTTCCTTCATATTCTATACCTACATAGCCCGTGTATCCAGCATTCTTGACAATCTGCATCATTTTGTAAAAATCTGTTTCCACGCAATTGCCTTCTGCATCAAAGTTATTGGCTTTGGCACTGACCCCTTTGGCAAAAGGCATCATCTCTGCCACACCCTGATAGCGGTCGTATTCTTCCACACATTCCCCTTCCCACTCGGTCTCTCCGGAGCGCTTGACACAGAAGTTGCCGAAATCAGGTAAAGTGCCGCAATTGTCCATGCCGGTATTTTGAATGACTTGGGTAAGCCATTGACCATTGGAGGAATAGCTGCCATGATTTTCCACTATTACATTTATTCCGTGGGGCTTGGCAAATTCGGATAGGTTGCGCAGACCATCTGTGGCCGCGGCCCCCACTTCTTCAGCGGTTCCCCTCCCAAAAGCATTGACCCTGATAGAATGACATCCCAGAAACTTGGCAGCTTCTATCCATTTTTTGTGGTCGTCTACAGATTTCATTCTGGCTTTTTGGTCCAAATCCCCCAAAAACCCTTCCCCATCCACCATGATCAATACGGACTCCATACCAAGGTCATTTACCCTTTTTTTCATCTCTCCAAGATAGTTCCTGTCTTTGGCTTTGTCCTTAAAAAAAGCATTCACATACTCTAAGGCATTGATATCAAAAGTGTCTTTGGTAAACTTCGCAAAGTCCAGGTTGTCCAGCTCTCCTGCAAAAAGCATCTTGTGCAGCGACCATTGGGCCAATGAGATTTTGAAAAACATGTCTTTGGATGTTTCTGATACAGTTTCTTCGCTTTTTTGGTTTGCGCCTCCGCAACTCTGCAGCAAAATTGGGCTGACATAGGCGCCTATTCCAAGTAGACCAAGATTTCGGATAAATGTTCTTCTTTGGGTATTGTTCTTCATAGTTCAGGTTGATTACTTTTTCAGAAAGGCAAAATACCCAATCCCCTACATTTAGAGTTAGCCTTTCATATAAATGTTATTAATTTTGTCCGTATTAAGCATGGCATTTGCCAGCTTGGCTGTGTTACAGTCTGCAGAAGCGCATTGTGAAATGGTGGCTCAGGATCCTTATGGGTGTGATGTATGGGATTGTTACGCGATTGGATGTTTGTATTGGCATTGTGATAATACCGCTGGGAATGGGGAGTTTTGTTATGATCATCATTAATTAATATGATACAGCGCTGTTTATGGGTAGTGGTGTTTTTATCAATAATTTCCTGTAATCAACCTATTGATAAAGATACCCTACCTAATTTAGTAGATCTTACAGTTATAGATTCAGTATTGGTGGAAGAGCCTGACTTTTTCATGAATGGGCAATTTCAAGTTAAATTGATTGGAGATAGTATAATTGGTGTATCTTCTTATAAATCACCATCTGTTGGATTTTACCATATTTCTGGTACGCAGCGTAAAAGAATTGCTTCAGGAGATTATCCAATTGGAGCCTTTTCGCCATCCTATTTTGACGCATCTGAGTATCCTGTAGTCTATATTCTTGATGGCAAAAGTGAATCAGTTTTAAGTTTTGATGTTGAAAAACAAGAGTTTTTGGAAAAAATTAAACTAAGTTTACCTGATGGGAAAAAAATCAAATTATTAGGCGCAAATTTCAAGAAAACAAAAAATAGCTTTTTGGTTGAACTGACATCCTCTGCATATGATGTTCTCCACCCTGACTTCTACAAGAAAAGTGGAAGTTTAGTCTACACTTTTGGAATGGACGGTAAGGCAAAGAGCCTTTCTTTCATGGAATATCCTGATGTTTATAAGTCTGTTGAGGTTTCTTTAACCCCGTCAAATTATCTGTCAATGGGAAGCAACTCAGATCAAGTACTGTTTTCCTTTCCCCATTCAAAGACAATAAGCATTTACTCAGATTCAGGAGAATTTTTGGATTCTTTGACCTTGCCTCAAAGCAGATACTTTGATTATTCTTTAGTAGGGGCAGAAAAAGTAGTTGGTTATGATGACTTATTTAATTCTGTAGACGAAGAAAAAATCCGTCTTCCCAATAACGATTATTTCACCTCTGTATATTGGTCTAATGATTTGTTCCTTTTCGAAACTTGGATGAACAATGGAGAAATTGGCCCTGATTATGCAACTTTTTGCCATCTACTTTTATATGACCAGAAAAAGAAAAAATGGTCAGAAACCTCAAACCCAATGAATCTTTTAGACATAGGAATGCTTGTGGGTGTAGTGAATGACACACTTTACTTCTTTGAAGGAAGTCTGCTCCAACATGATGAAAAATATATCAAAAGGGCCGTTCTTAAATAATTTGGCAACCAGTAGAAAAAGTAATTCAGGTGAATAATAATTAAACGCAACACTTTTGGTTTAATATTTTACCCAGGATTGAAGCATCAAAAAAAACAGGGCAATACGCCCTGCCTCAATTGGTCCATCAATTAGCAATGGGTATCAACTTAACTTAAACCTGATCGGCAATCTCATCCTGACAGCTACTTCTTTTCCCCTTTGCTTTCCTGGAATCCAGTCAGGAGATTGACGGATAACCCTGAGTGCTTCCTCGTCACAGCCCCCACCTATTCCTCTGAGAATTTCCGGGTTGGTTACCCTTCCATCATTCTGAATTTCAAACACCACGTAAACTGTGCCCTCAATGCCCATCTCTTTGGCTTTATCCGGGTAATGCAAAGTCGAGCCCAGGAATTCATTCCAGGCCTCCATTCCCCCTTCGAATTCCGGAGAATCTTCTACTACATCGAAAATTTCATCTCCACTGGAAGACAGGGTGTCAACGTCTAAAGGAATGTCCAAAGTCTCAGCAAAATCTTCCTCTTTGCCGGTATCGCAGGCAAATACCACAAGCATAGCTGCCATCAATGGGAAGGCCAATAGAAAAAGGGCTTTTTTGATGGCTTTTGGTTTTTCGTTTTTCATCATCATTTTGATTCGTTTTTTGGTTTGAAAATGGTTAAAATTATTGACCAGCTCGTTGTTGCTTTCGGTTATCAAAAGTCCCAAAAGCAATTTGGCATAATCAGTTTTCGAATAGGCAGTGGTTACTTCTTGGTCTGCTTCATACTCATGCACTTCTCTTAGACTTGCTTCCAAAAATATCCATACCGGGTGAAACCAAAGGAAGGACTTGCTGAGATGCAATAACAGTAGATCCATGGTATGCCCTTTTTTGACATGAACAGATTCATGAAGGAGAATCGGTTTTTGGTCTGGGTCATTTTCATCGTAATGGGGCAGGAATATGTAGTGGAAAAAAGAAGATGGCTGTAGATCTGGATTGACAACGATACAATATCCATCCTTATGATACTTTTCTGATTGGACAATTCTTTTAGCAGTCAGCCCCAACCCATACAGCAACATGCTTATCTGCCAAATTACACCTGTGATGTACACCCAGAAAAGAATCCCTAATACCGTCCAGGTACTACTTTGATTTTCGCTTTCCAGAAACTGAAACTCAGGTAAACTATATGAAAAAACACCAGGTAAAGTTCCACTTGAAGCTCCAACTTTAAAACTTAAAAAGGGAAGTATCATAGCGAATATAACTGAAGAAATCAGGTATGCCCTATTCCAACTGAAAAAGGTCAATTTCCTTAAAAAGAGCCTATAAAATCCGTACAAAAGAGCCAAGGCTAAACTGGCTTCCCAGAGATAATTGAACAGCTGATTCATGGCATATCCTTGTTTTCATTTTCTTCAATTAACTTTTTCAGTTCCTCAATTTCCTTTTCGGAAACACCTTTTTCTTTCACCATAAAAGAAAGCACGTTTTTGATCGATCCATCAAAGTAGTTTTTTAGGAGACTATTGAAGCTTTTGCTTCTGTATTGCTCCTGTGAAATGATGGGGAAGTATTCATGGATGTTGCCATAGGTCTTATGGTCCAGATATCCTTTCTTTTCGAGTTGCTTGATATTGGATGCCAAGGTTGTGTAGGGAGGCTTTGGTTCGGGGAGTTCATTGAGAATATCTCTGACAAATCCCTTTTCCAAGCTCCAAAAGACCTGCATCAATTGCTCTTCATTGTGTGTTAATGGTTCCATAATCCAAACATAATACTAATTTTTTAATATAACTACGAAAAAGTCGTAAATCTACGAAAAAAATGTAATCATCCTGGCTATTGATAAATCAAAGAATTGATGAACTGTGTAATTGTGCACTAGGCTTCATCGTCCATATAAGCGAAGCTAATATGCGAAAATCAGCAAAATCAGCAAGATCAGCGGCTAATTTTTTTTAAGGCCCCAATTGGAACCTTTGGTTGTTTTACACCGCTGTGGGCATCAACTCGCACCGCTTCCATGGGTTGTTAATAGTCAATTGGCCAAATGTTATTCTTCGTCAATTGCTCAGAAAGCGTATTGAAATTAGTTAAAAGTTAATGGTTAAAAAGTTAAAAGTAGGGTTTTTGGTGGATGGAAAAGGTGATCAAGGTGTGAAGGAGATAAACTTAGATCGATACACTATTCCTTAAACTCAACATTTAACTCAATCTGAAATTTATAATCTAAGATTTCTCACTAAGTTCGAAATGACAAGGTGAGGCCGACTTAATTTTAAACCTGAAAAGAGATTTGATGTTGGGAATTTATTTCGCCGTAGGCATATATCAACTTTATATCGCGAAGCATATATCCAACATTCATTTCTCAAAAATCACTTCCTCACTGGGAACCCTGAATCTCTCTCCGTAGATTCCTTCGGGGAGCCCTTTTCCGCAAGCGATGACCATGGATATTTCAGCTGATTTCGGTAGATCCAGTAGTTTCTTCACCCTTTTAGAGTCAAAACCCTCCAAAGGACAGGTGTCGTACCCTTTGGATTTCATGGCATACATAAAGGTCATGGCCGCTAGTGCTACGCTTTTATGGACTGAAATTCTTACATCTGTTTCGGACACTTCTCTAACCATAGGTCTTTTCAGTCCTACCAACCAAGCAATCAAACGCTTGGTCAGAGACCAAAAAGGATATTTGGAATATAACCTCGGTATCAGCTTCCCATAATAGGAAAGCACTTGCTTCTCTTTCTTTGGGTTTATTCCATTGTAATTTTTCTTAACCTGTTCGTAATTGGCCCGGGCTCTTTCCTTCCAATTATCCCTGCGGGCTACGATCACGACCAATTCCCTCGCTGTTCTGGCCGCACTCTGCCTCATACATATCTCTGCCAGGGCCTTTTTTAGCTTAGAGGATTCTGGCACCCTGTAAAATTCCCAAAGTTGCAAATTGGAGCTATTGGGAGCTAAAGTTGCCAACTCCAGACATTCCTGTATTACCTGATGATTGAAGTTTTCTCTTTGATCAAAAACCCGCACGGACCTTCTTTCTTCGACTATATCTGAAAATTCTCTTTCCTGTATCAAATCCTTCATTTGTTCAAAATAATTAACTTGGTATTTAAGCTTTTTTTAGTTTTGTTAAAAAACCAATTTAAAATTACATTAAATTACGAGCAACTTTTAATTCTGCCCTTATGGTTTTGCAACTTATCAAATTAGAACTGCTCAAAAGCATGCGCTCGACTTCCTTTGCAAAGTCTGCTTTAGTAGCGATATTTTTAGCATTTATGGCCGTGGTACTCTTAGCCTATGTGCTTTTACTGGGAATAGTACTTAAAGATGTATTGGAGAAGGTAGTTGAAAATGCAGACGCTTATACCACATTGAGTTCTGGACTGATTTATTTCTTTCTTTTCGAGTTTATGTACCGGTATTTTACCCAGCAACTGCCCGTAATGGAGCTGGAGCGCTTTTTACACCTTCCCATCAAGAAAAGTAAAATCATACACTTTCTACTCGGAAGAAGCTTTATTTCGCCTTTGACTTTGATCGCTCCATTGCTTTTTGGCCCTTTTGCTTATCGGGAAATTCTCCCAAGGTTTGGAGATACTGCAGCCATTTCCTGGATTGCGGCTGTAGTATTGACCAGCTGGTCTTTGCATTGGCTGATGCTTTGGTTTAAACAAAAATTCGAAGATAGCCTGACCGGAATAGGAATAGTGTTTTTAGTCTTGCTGCTTGGTGCAGGATCAAACTATTTCGGATGGTACAACCTCGGGGAAATCATCAAACCTTTGTTCGACTGGTGTTTGACTTCTCCTATCCCGGTACTTGTCCTTTTAGGCGTTTTTGGTGGGCTTTATCAATTGGCATTTATTTACTACAGTAATAATGCTTACCTGGAAGATTTATCACAGGAAGAAAACATACGTTTTGCAAATCAAGACCTTGGATTTTTGTCAAGATTTGGTTTGGCTGGAGAGTTTGCAAACTTGGAATGGAAGCTGATCATAAGACATAAAAAATCCAGGACTTACCTGATGCTTGCAGGTTTCTTTCTTCTTTATGGTTTGATATTTTATAACAATCCTCAATACAAAGCAGATGAAGGATTCAGTCATTTATTTGTCTTTGTAGGTTCATTTATCACAGGGATTTTTATGCTCCAATACGGACAACTTTTCCTGAGCTGGAATTCTGCCAACTTTGATTTTTTCCTCCAAAAAAGAGAGGGAGTGGAAGCTTTGATCAAAGGCAAATATCTTCTTTTTATAGTGGTTTCTATTCTTTGCTTACTTGCTTCTATACCTTATGTTTATTTTGGGTGGGACATTCTATTGATCCATTTAGCTACTTTCCTTTTCAATATGGGGCTGGTCATACATCTGGTGATATATTTATCTCTTTGGAAACCTAAACCTATGGACCTCAACAAAGGCGCGATGTTCAATTACGAGGGAGTGGGTATTGCCCAATTCCTGATGATCATTCCTATGCTGGTCGCGCCTTACGTTGTCTATTTACCATTTGCCCTGATTTTCAATCAATATATAGGCTTGGCTGCATTGGCCATTGTGGGCATGGCTGGAATCATTGCCTTCAAACCACTTTCCAAAATCTCGGTACAACGTGTATTGGATAACAGATATGAAATTTCATCCTCATTCAGACAAGAAATATGATTACTATAGAAGGACTCAAGAAGCAGTATAAAGATGTCGTGGTACTTGATGTACCGAATCTTTTTATTCCCAAAGCAGAATGTTTTGGCCTGGTAGGCAACAACGGGGCAGGCAAAACCACTCTTTTCCGAATCATCCTTGATCTGGTTCGGGCCACATCAGGCAAGGTCACGATAGATGAGGAAGACGTAAGTCAATCAGAAGATTGGAAATGGAAAGTAGGTGCATACCTCGACGAGCATATGCTATTGTCTTATCTGACTCCAGATGAATATTTTGAAGCACTTCGTAAAATGTACAGAATGTCTGATGCAGACCTAAGCTTGCACTTAGAAAGGTTTCATGAGCTATTTAATGATGAGATTTTGGGTAAAAAGAAATATATAAGGGATTTATCCAAGGGCAACCTCAAAAAGGTCGGAATAGCTGCCGCATTGATGGGAAATCCTGAAGTGGTCTTGCTGGATGAGCCCTTTGAAAATCTTGACCCTAGCTCTCAGAACAGATTGAAAAAACTGATTCTTAATGAAATAGAAAAATCCCAGATTACATTTCTGATTTCAAGTCATGACCTGAATCATGTCACAGAAATCTGCGAAAGAATAGTCTTGCTTGAAAAAGGTGTTGTGATCAAGGATATCAAAGAAAAAGAGCTGATGGTAAATGAGTTGAATGAATACTTTGGGACTTAATTTAGTTTAAAACATATTTTTAAATAAAGTCCTGAAAAGAAAAAAATAATTAAATCTGGATAAAAGAGATTTACCGGAATGGTAAATCTCTTTTTGATTGTAAACAATTGATATCACCTGTTCAGTGGAGAAAGGTTGTTTTCTCGCGATTGAAATTAATTGACGCAAAGGCAATCCTATTTTTGGGATACTGGCACCACTAATGGCAACAGCAATTTCACTTTCGTTGCTCAAAACATCAATCTGAAAGTTTTCTCCTTCTATATGCAAATCCGAGATCAATTGTACAGGATACATACCATTTATTTTTCGGATGTTGAAATTTTGAGTTTCCCGTTGATTTTCCAAGTGGTCACATCACTGGATCCAACTTCTCTGGGAACCCCTAAGTTAAAATCTTCAAACTCATAGGAAATTACTGCTCCTTTTCCTGTAAGTTTTTCATAAAGACCAATGGCCAAATCCGGCCAAGATTGAATATTTTCTTTTGATTCTGACATGGTTTAAAATTTTTATGGTTTAGTAATCATTTAACATGTACCTGTCTATTTTGTTTTTTTAAAAAAATTAATGAGTCAGAAAGCCAGCAATTCCACCAGCTCCTTGGATAAAGGCATCCTAAACCTTAATTTTCAATATTCAATCGTACCATCCGTGAAAAAGGAAAGAAGAGCATTTATAAAAAAAATCAGTATGGCATCCCTGGCATCAGCATTAGGTGCCGAGATCGTTTTTGCTGGAAATATGCCCAAGGGATATGTCCCTGTATTTTTGGAAGAGCAGGACAGCCTCAAGTCTATGGGTAAGGACCCTGCTTTGAAAGTTCTCAATGACAGGCCTTGGAATGTGGAAACCCCCATACATCTACTTGATGAAAAAGTGACGCCTGCTGAAAAAATGTTTGTCAGAAACAACGGGCTTATTCCGGAAAAAATCGAGACTTCCTCCTGGACATTGACCATTAGGGGAGAATCCGTCAATCAGGAAAAAAGCTATACACTTGACGAGTTGAAGTCCAAGTTCAAAACCCATACTTATCAGCTCACCCTAGAATGTGGCGGCAATGGTAGAGGTGAATTTTACCCTCCTGCTGAAGGCAATCAATGGGGGCAGGGTGCAGTTTCATGCGCGCAATGGACAGGAATAAGACTTAAAGACCTATTGGACGATGTAGGAATAAAAAAAGATGCGGTGTACATAGGCTATCACGGTGCAGATTCCCACCTAAGCGGAGATCCTGGTAAAGAATCCATCTCAAGAGGTATCCCCATTGCTAAAGCCATGCAAGAAGAAACTTTGGTTGCTTTTCAAATGAACGGTAAGGATATTCCCTTGGCGCATGGATATCCCTTGAGATTGGTGGCGGGAGGCTATCCAGCTTCCGTTTCTGGCAAGTGGTTGAAAGCATTGTCGGTGAGAAACAAAACCCATGATGGCTCAAAAATGGAATCTCCCTCATATAGAGTTCCCATAGAACCTGTAGAGCCAGGAGAAAGGACACCTGATGAAAATATGCGTATTATAGAATCAATGCCCGTGAAGTCTATCATCACTTTTCCCAAATCAGGAGCTGAGTTTCCCTTAGGAAGAAACCTTGAAATTCGTGGACATGCCTGGGCAGGTGAAGAAGAGGTAAATCAGGTTGCTTATTCGATCGATTTTGGAAGCACCTGGCAATCCTGTAGACTTGAAAAACCTGTCAATAGATTTGCTTGGCAGCATTTTCAGGCTCAGATTAAGTTTCCGAAAAAAGGATATTATGAAGTATGGGCCATGGCTACAGACAATAAAGGACGTAGCCAACCCATGGTGGTCCCTGGATGGAACCCTAAGGGCTACCTCAACAATGCCTGCCATAGAATTGCCGTGAAAGTAAGCTAAAATGAGAGAGCAGGATATCAGAAAATTAATTACAGCGATTTCAGCTTTAGGACTTTTGATGGTTGTGATGGTTGTGGCTGCCATCAGTTTTGTGCTTCTGGTACAATATCAACCGGAAACACTCTCCAGATGGTTCTCAAAAACGAAAAAAGAAACCACAGCAGAAGTGGCTCCTGTCGATGAAGATGAATGGACTGCAGAACGCATAGAGGAAGTTGGCTTGGTACAAGGTGAAGGCTTGCAACTGGTATTGACCAACTGCACCAATTGTCACTCAGCCAAGCTAGTGACACAAAACAGGTTTACCCGGGAAGGCTGGATTCAGGTAATCCAATGGATGCAGGACACACAGGGGTTTTGGGACTTGGGTCCTTATGAAGAACCTATAGTCGATTACTTATCAACCCACTTTGCTCCCGAAGCCCGAGGTAGAAGGATGCCATTGGAAGTGGAGTGGTACAGCTTGGAGTAGGGGAATGAGCATAAGTAGAGAAGAATTTTTTATGCAAGAGCGCAAACGCAAAGAAAACGAAGGATTTCCAATATTTTTTTTAAATTGATTTTACAACCCAATATATTACTTTGGAAGACTAATGGAAATGGAAGAATTCAGCGAAGAGGAAAAGTTAGAAGCCAGAAAAATCATGGCAGCTGAGTGGAATAGCTTTAGGCCACCTGTAGAAATCGATCAGCGCATCACCGAGCTGGTTTGGGAGCATTTTTCTGAGGAAAAAATCATCAAAAAATTATCGGAGGAGTTTGAAGCCAAGTCTTGCTATATCCAAAAATGCTTTTGGTTTAGCGAGGCCAACACCCTCACCAGGCGGGAAGAAGAAGCACGTGGCGCATTTTACCAAATCACCAAATGCCACGAGACTTGTGTACCTAGAAGGTTTAGAAATGTTTGATTTAAAATATTCTATCATAAAACTAGATTATTTAAAGACATTAAATGATAAACTTTGAACACATCATTCATACTACATTTGATAAGAAACCTTCTATTACACATAAGAAGTTACTTGATTATTTTGGTCAGGATAAAAATGGTATAGCCAAAGCCAATGACATTTATCTTAAAATGACTGAACCTGAATTTCTTAATAAGTTTCATGGTAACAGAGAACCTAACTGGATGCATTTACAGGAGATAGGTGATTTTGGTAAAGTTGATAGAAGTAGGTTTACTGAACAATTTGAACCTGATCTAAAAGAAATGCCAAATGGTGAGTTATATTTTATCAACCATGATGGATCAAGACAGTTTGTAGCAGGTAAACCTTTAGCTTTTTTGGATAATAAAGCAAGACAGAAACTTGTTGAAAATGTTGTATTCAGTGCTGTTGGTGGATGGGATGGTAGAATGATAGATGTTGATTTTGAAAATGATATGTCTATTCCTGTTACTGAAGTTGTTAATGCTCTCAGAGAAAGTCTTATTGAAGTCGGTGCTACTGAAGCTGATCTTTCATGGTTAAAAGAAAGAGCTATCAAAATATTAAAAGACAGACAATTGTCTTTAATGGATAGTGATGAACTTCAGAATGTAGTTGAAGAAGAAGGTAATGAATTTCTTAATGAGGAAGAAGAAACTGATATCAGACAGTCCAATGATGTAGTAAGAGTTGAAAGTTTTCTTAAAAACAGTAAAGACAATGCTACTGCAAATGTTAAATTGATGTTATCTTTTATTCCTGATTTAGCAAGATTTGAAGTAGTTACTGATGAAGCTGGTAACAGAAGTGCTGAAATTGAATATAAAAGAGATAGTTTAGAAGAATCACTTCAGATGGATGAAGATGATACTTTACCTGGTTTTGTAGATCCACATCAGATATGGAGAAAACTTGAAGACACTTTATCAAATATATTTACACAATCTGATTCAGGTAAAGTTGAATCTGTATTAAGTCAGATGATGGAAAAACTGGAACATAAATCCAAAACTGATGTTTCTGTTGCTTATGTTACTGAAATGGTAAAACAGATGCCTGAATGGAAACAAGTACAGTTTGCTTCTGCATTTAGTAAATCCAGAGTTATATTTAGCACAACTGAAGTAGCAGGTGATATTGGTAATTATAATTACAAAATATTTGATCCAGCTGAAACAGGGAGTAAAACTACTAAGATTAAAAACACTTGGTCTGAAAGTATTTCACAAAGTATGATGTTTACTTCTACAAAAGACAAGTCAGGAGTAGTTCAATATAGTAAAAATGATAAAGGTATTAAAGAATTAGAGGGTCTTATTGCTGGTACACAAAGCCTTATTAGAAAAAATAAATTTTCTAATTGGAATGAAATGGGTGAAGTAATGACTCAAATGGAAAATTTATTGAATGCAATGGGTATTCCTGTAACTAATTTTGATAATAATAGTTACATGGCTTTGTTTCAAGACATACAATATAATAATCCTAATTTACAAAAACCTAATCAGATCTTAATGCATATTGCTGGTATGATAACAGAAGCTAGACTTACTGTTAGAAATCAATCAGATTTTGGTAAAGATGGTACATTCAAGAATCCAATAAAGAATACCAGATTACTTAATACATTTGCCAGATATGCAGCTATGACTTCTGATGATATCAGTGAATCCACTGTTATGTTGGCAGGTAATAAGATGGCGTGGACTTTCTCTATGCCTACATATCTTGACCTTAGGCTAGCTGAAATAAGAAATGGACTTTATAGAAATGAAGAAGGTACACCAAGAAATAAGTTTGTAGAAGAGTTAGAAGCAAGTAGTCCTTACTACCGTAACAATAGTTTCTTACAAAGATTACGGAGACTGTTCATTTAAGTGTGTCTGCTAACTTTACACAAGATGAACAAGAAAAAGACAATTGAGGATTTATTAAATGATCCAAAGATGAGTGACCGTCTAAAAGAGCGGTTATACAGCAAGAAGGGCTTGCTGGGCAAAGAGAGCCCCTTTAGTGAGATTTTACAACAAATGGTGAATACCATGCTTGAGGGAGAGATTGAGAGTTTGGAACAAATACGAAAACAAAGACATATCCACGTTAAAAGCCAATGAATAGACCCATGAAGAAGCTGTTTTTATTCCTGATCGCCCTTTCTTTTTTTGGACAGGGAATGGCCCAGAACCCCTTTGCCTAACTGGGGTACCAACCGAGGGTCGCCACGGCGAGCAACGGGAAGTTCAACGAGTTCCACGACTAGGACAGCGTGGTGAGGATCGGGTCGGTGCTGTTCAACGTCAATACCAAGCGGATCGTCGGACTTGTGGAGAGGGACTCCGTTGCCTTGGAGACTTCCTACGAGGTGGACGTGGTCAGCCGGTGGATATCCCCGGACCCCATGTCCGAGATGCGGACCTGGCTGTCGCCCTACAATTTCGTGCAGAACAACCCGTTGAATCGCATTGACCCGGATGGAAGGTTGGATGAATGGGCATACAATTATGAAACCAAGGAATTGACATGGCTTAGCGATTTGGGGGGGAGATGAGCAACAAATTGTCCATGTGGTCAATAGTGAAGGAAAATCGGAGCCGGTTAAAAGTACCGCAATTATTGATGGATCTGAGGTGTATGTGACAGAGGTAGGCAAAAATTCAGTTATGGTTTCTTCCTATGACCCTGTTGGGGATATTCCGGATGGATATAATTCAAATTCAGGATACAGCTATGATGCTTTGGATTTAAAAGTAAGGCACAGATTAAAAGGAACTTCTTTGTGGTCATTGGTCGCAAACTCTGAAGCCAGTGGAACGGCTGGACCTATCCATAGCCAGAATGCGGTAAGGGAATACATGAAGAAGTATGGAACCAATTCATCGTTGTTTTATGCCGTTGAAGAGGGTTATTTCTCTCCGGCTGGCTCCCTTGATATTACGAAATCGGCCCATGGCCTTGTAAATAAAATTGGCTCAAGCGCAGTCAAACAATTTAACGTACAACCAAGATGGCAGGGTGTTCAAACCAAATCAGGTAGTTCAAACCCCTGGAACCAATTTTTAAAGGAAAATAAAGGAAAGTATTCAGGCAGTGGGTGGCAACAGCGAGCTTTGGAGGATTACAAAAAACTAAGATCGGGGAATTAATGAAACTTGTTGTAACTTGTAGGAAATGTTTCTCAACAAATAGACTTAAGGAAGTCACAAGCGATCGGTATCGACTTTCACAAACTATAGGGGAGAATTTTATCTTGAAGTGCAACAAGTGCTCGTTTGAGAATACGTATTCGGTAAATGACGTACATGCTGAAACAGGTGCCTTACCGTCAGTTCTTATCTTGGTGTCCTTGATTATAATCGGAAGTACGCTTGTGTTTGTCAAGGATTACGTTGGCATCAACTCTTGGTAGATAATCCCTGGATTGTTAGCTGTCCCAGGGTCATTCTTAGCTATCAGATTGAGTATTGAAAAGAGGAAAATTGAATCATTCAACAAGTTTAGAACAAAATGAAAATGAGGCTCCTCACAATACTACTGTTCCTGCTTCCGTCTATAAGCAGCCTTGGGCAAAGCGAAACAACTCTGGAAATCAAATCCGGTGAAACCGATCAGGAAATCTATGTGATTGTCGACGAGGCGCCACAGTTAAAGGGAGGGGAAAAGGCACTGTCCAAATTTTACGGGAAAAAGTCAGAGCATGAAATTGCGGAAAACCGTAAGGATGGCAAAACGGTTTATTTTCAAATGGTCATAAACCAAGACGGTTCTGTTTCCGATCTTGAAATTTTGCTTAGCCAATCAATGGAATTGGAAAAAGAAGTCAGAAGAATTGTAGGGCTGATGCCTAAATGGATTCCGGGGATAAAGAATGGAAAGGTTGTAAGAACCAAAATCACGCAGGAATTGACTTTTATCGTCCCGATCCAACCACAATTGCTTAGCTGATCCATAAAAGCGTGACTTGGATACTGTCAAAATACTAATACTATCATTCCCTTCAAACAAAAAACACCCTGCAAAGTGGGTTTTGGTAGGATTTGAGTTACTCGAATGAGAGGGATTCTGCGACGTTTAGTTCTGTAAAATTAGTTAAATCCAAACTTTTCCCAATCGCCCTTTCACGATTCGTGACCGGACCATCCCGCATCCTCCACTAGATCGAGCAGCATTTCCGCCGCTACCACCTCATTCTCGTCTTCGGCTTCAAGCATTTGGTCGAGTTTTCCGGCTATTCTTTTCCGGGTGGTTTCCGGCCATGATACCCATAGTGATTTGAAGCAGGAATCCACGGCCAAGGATTGGTCCATTGTAAAATCACATAGTATGTATTCCAAACGCAATCTTTTAAAAAGCTTAGCCTTTTCCTGTGTGCTTAAGCTTTCGATTTTCTCTTTTACCAGTAGGTCCACCTCGTCAATGTCGGAATTGAACAAAAAAAACCACAGCCTCTCCAGGTTGTTCCATTTCTCCAGCCGGGGAGTGCCAATAAAGAAAACTCCAGCGTTGATGGTCTCATATATTTGTATTTTATGATGGATTGTTTCCAGATAAGGGATTTTCTTCAGCATTTCAAGATTGTCCTTGATCCCCATGATTTTTTTCCTCTGCGGTGACACCAAGACACCCATGATGCAAGCGGCTTCCACCAATTTTTCAAAAGGGACCTTCTCAAGTTCTTTTTCCGTGGCCACGTGCAAACCCAACCCGTTTCCCTTGTTGAAATGCCCCAAACCCAAAAGGAGAACCCTGGCCCTTAGTCCGGACATCATCAACTCCCAAAAACTGTCGAGCATCTCGCGATAGTCCCCCAACCCCAGGTGTACCATAAAATCAACGCCATGGTCGTATTGGCCGACTTCGGAAACGATATATTCTATGTCGCCCGTGACCAGTTCTTTGAATTTGGCGTCATTTCCGAAAACCCAATTTTCAATATCCGGGTAAATACTCGTTGTCATAACATTGGTTGGCAAGCCGGATTTGTTTAAAGCAAGCCAGGGAAGATTCAATAGTCTGAAAATACGAAACATGTGCGATGATACGGATATTCAAATTGCCCTTCATCTTACTTGAGAACAATTGAACCCGAATCTTGACGGTTTCAATATTATCACGGTTTCACTATCTTTTACGGGGAATGGCCAGATATATGTTCTGGACTGTAAACCCAATCCATCTGGGTTCTGGTTTGCAAATCCCGAACAACCAGTCAGTCCTTTCCGAAATTATAGCGCAGCCCGATATTCGCCCGCAGGAACAGTTCCCCGGGAGAAGCCAAAAAATAGGGTGTGGTCTCTGCCAGTATAATAAAATGGCGATGGCCGGAGATAGGTTTAAAGCTGAACCCCAAAGGAATTCCTGCCTTTGCCTGTTCAAACCTATGCAACCCAAGCATCAATCCAACATGCAGGTTGTACCACTCGGTTTGTTTGAAGTTATGGTGGAACAACCCCTCAATCCCGGAAGGGTAATTGACCATATCCGGGGCAATTACCCTCAACTCCCCAAAGTACTTCTTCTCAAAATCCGTACCTACCCCGATTTGGTTGGTCAGGCCACCTTTATAAAGCCCCACGTGCACCTGGGCTCCCAGATCACTCAATGCAAAGAAGATCGTGGCCAGAAAAAGGAAAACACTCTTGTTATTTTTCATAGTCCTAATAGATGGTTGAATTGCATCAGACGAAATATGGGGTTTTTCGTATGGATTGAAAAACTGTTTTTCATATAATTGCCTGACTTGGTTTTTTATAATTAAATGACTTTTGTTGCTAAGATCCCATGTTCTTATACGCAAATATTATGAAATACCGGATTCTTTTTGTTTTTTTTTCCACAAATTAACTAACTTCATCTAAATTTACCGGAAAATCAAATATAAAAACCGGCGGCCAGGGGTTTATTGGGGTCAGGCGGTTTAAGTTAAAGATATTGGTATCGGTGCAAGGATTTGTGTGCAGGGATGTATCCTGCACTTGTGGGCATATAAATAGATGTTTGGTCAAAAAGGAAGATTATGGAACTGAAAAAGACAAGATTGCCCATTTGGGTATTGATGCTGCTTTGGATCCCGTTCCTCTGTGGCTGTGAACTGGACGATGAGAGGTGCTTGCCTTATGAAGGGGAGATATTTCCTTCATCTTATCTCGGTTATTTTGGGTTTTCATGTAACGGGGTAGTGATTAAGGTAACCAACGCTTCAGTGAACTCATCCTGGGAATGGAATGGAAAGACACATGACGATGTCATTGTTGTCCGTATCCCGGAAGGGGTGGGGTTTGAGGAATTTTTTGGTTTTCCGATCGATGAGGCGAAGGCTGTCCAGAGGTTTTATTTTGATTTCAGGGACCTTGATCCCAGTGAGGAACATTTTTGTACCATGGAGTATTCCGAACCAAGCCGACGGGTATATATGACCCGGTTCGCCCTGACAAGGTGCGGGTATGTCAATAGAAACGAGCGTTAAGCATCAAGGCTGTTAGACATGAAGACAACCCTTACCCTTGTTCTCGCATTTCTCTTGGTTGGGTTGTTCTATTTGGTTCCGGACAGGGCGCTTTACTATTGGGAGGGAGATGTCAAACATTACTACAGTGTGGACACATCCATTGCATTGCTTGAATTTAGGCTTGACCATATCGAAAGCCGGGATTTATCGGAGGATTATCAGGAAGCGGAAGCCGTCCGTATCAAGGATGATTCCACCATACAACTGATTACCCGTTCAAGATCAAAACTACTGGACAGGCTCGAGGCCAAGGACATAACCCAGTACCCGGCCATTCGGGTCAATGGGACTTCTGGAATTTCCTTTGTCACTGACGAGATTTCCGTGATGTTTGAGCAGTATAAAGGCGATTCCGATTTACATGGGTTTGCCGATAGATTTGGATTAATTTACCTGCGGGAAACAAGTTATGGGGCACAGATCTTCCGCCTCCGGGATATATCAAAAACGGTTGCAATCGCCAACCATATCCAGGAAAATGAAGAGGTGATTTGGAGCAACCCCAATTTCGTGCATCTAATATCATTGCACAACGATCCGTTGTACCCTGACCAATATTATTTGAACAATACCGGTCAATTTGGAGGTACCGTCAATATTGACATCAATGCGCCCGAAGCGTGGGGGCTTGCACTGGGGTGCGACAATATACGCGTAGCCGTGATAGACGACGGGGTGGAAAACCACGAGGATTTTGATGGCCGTGTTCTGCAGGGATTTACCGCTGGCAGCAACAATACGAATGGTGCCCCAGTTCAGAATGCCAGGGCGCATGGGATGGCTTGTTCGGGGATCATTGCTGCAACACATAACAACAGTCTGGGGATAAGGGGGATTGCCCCCAATTCCCGTATCGTGCCTATAAATATTTTTCCGAACACCCCAGTCCCTCCCGGTGCAGGTGCCGCCACCAATGTGGAAATCGCGGAGGCGATAAACTGGGCATGGCAACCCGCAAATGGCAATGCACATATTTTGAGCAATTCATGGGGCGGGGGTAGCCCGAATGTTGATATTACCAACGCAATAACGGATGCGAGGACCCTAGGTCGGGGCACTCTTGGCGCAGTTGTCATATTCTCGGCAGGCAATTCCGGGACTTCTGGAGTAACATACCCGGGGACCGTAAACGGTGTTGTCACTGTTGGCGCAATAAATAAAAACGGCAATATATGGGGTTATAGCAGCCGTGGCCCCCAATTGGATTTGGTGGCTCCATCCGGGAATACGAATCTCAACGGGGATGTAAGGACAACTGACCGAATGGGAACCAACGGTTATGAATCGGGCAATTATACCGATAGGTTTGGAGGCACTTCGGGTGCCGCTCCCCAGGTATCGGGCGTGGTGGCGCTTATGCTGTCCGTGGATCCGGGCTTGACGGAAACACAGGTAAGGACAGCTCTTCAAAATTCCGCGATTGATATGGGGATCCCCGGCTTTGACAATACCTACGGATATGGCCGTGTTAATGCTTTTGCTGCGGTCAGGGCGGTCCTTCCGCCAGTTAACGGGCCGGCCCTACTCTGCTCAAGCAACTCCTATGTCCTGGCATCCCTCCCTCCGGGAGGCAGTTCCCCAACCTGGTCGGTAACACCAACGCATCTCTTCTCAGGAAGTACTTCCGGCAGTGGCACTACCGCAAATCTAAGCCCATACCACCACCTTACCAGCGGGGAGGCGACCATTACGTTTACCGTACAGACGGATTGTGGCCCGATAAATATTCCCCGGACTTTTTGGGTTGGCCGGCCAGCTACACCGGGAAGTATTATTGGGGACACTTCCCCAAGTGTGGGGAGTTACAAAAACTATATCGTGGCCAGCCTTCCGGCGGGGGCCACGTCCATGTCCTGGACATTGCCGTTTTGTTTTGGTTGTTCACAACCATGGTCGTTTCATTCTGGCCAGACTTCGACCCAGATGACGGCCGTTGTTGGGGACCCGGCAGGTTATGTCCAGGCAGTGGGCGTCAACAGTTGCGGCAATGGTGGGGCCTCCCTGCTGTATGTCACCCCTGATGACGATGGGCCATGTGACCCTTGCCCGCTTATTTTTCCCAATCCCGTCTCGGAAGAGTTGGTCTTGGAATGGAAACAAAAAGATGGCTCCCGAATTGACGACTATGTGAATCAATACGAGGTCGCTTTGTATGATATGCATGGGTTTAAATTGCTCTCGGGACATTCGAATGCTTCGGTCTTTAGGATGGATATAAGAAGCCTAAGAAACGGTTTTTATTATCTACATATTGTCAGCGACAAGGGTCTGATACGCAGACAAATCAGGGTGGAAAAATGAACGCGGGTTGGTCGCAATGACCCGTGCAACCGGTTCTATTTCCTTATCTTAGCAGAGGTTTCTATTCCTGCGAAACAAAGAGGCTGTCCGAAAAGGGCAGCCTTTTTTATGCCGCTATTTTTTGATTTTGAAACTCCAATGTCGTGATCAGTGGTCTTTGATTAGAATTTTCCCTTGGCACGTATAAGACCGGCCGACTATTGTAGGGTTTATAGCCCAAAGATGATTTTAGTCCAGATTGCATACTTTTGGCCACCATCTTTCTCAGATTATGGCCAATTGCCATCAATAAGAACTCTAATTCCACTTTTTCTAAACCAGTGAGTGTAAACCTGTTGAATTTATTATTGCTTTTAAGCTGGCCAAACGCAGCTTCCGCCTCTATTGGTCTTTTGCTCCTGTGTTCAAGCCCTTTTTCATTCATTAGTTTTTCCCTGGCCTGCTGTTTTAAGAAGTTTAACCTATGGTTCACTTCGATTCTTCTGTTACCTGTCGCTTTGTGGCATTGGGCTCTTAAGGGGCATCCTTCACAGTTTTTTGCCTGATAGTAAGTCACTTGAGATAAATGTCCATTGCTTGAAATGCGCTTTCCCTGTCCAACATTCTCCATGCGCTGTCCCATGGGGCATACATAAAAATCCTGCCCTGCATTGTAGAAAAGATTTTGGGCAAGAAAAGGATTGTTCTTTGTTTTCTTCTTTTGCTCCATGTGGAAGTAATTGTATTTCACGTAGGCATCAACTCCCTTTTTTTCAAGCATTTCATAGTTCTCCTCACTGCCATATCCTGCATCAGCTACTATCTCTTTACTTTGTTTGTTATACGCTTTTTCAAAACTGTCCAAGTGGGATTTTAAAGTGGTGGTATCCCCTGGTGTTTGGTGGATTGTAGCATGGGTAATGAATTGATTTTCAGTTGATATCTGAGGGTTGTAGGCGGGTTTTAGTTGTCCGTTTTTCATGTGATCCTCTTTCATTCTCATGAATGTGGCATCATGATCTGTCTTACTGTACGAATTTCTGTCCCCCAAAATCTCCAAGTCTTTTTCATACTTCTCCAGCTTGGGAAGATGTTCTTCCTGAAGCTTTTGCAGCTCTTTAGCAACCTTTTTTGAAGGTTCTTTCAGCTTTTTGTTAATGACTGCAAGTCGCTCCCTTAATTCTTCGGAATCAATTTTTTCAGGCAATTCTTCTTGGTTAACCTCTTGATTATCTGACAGGATGCTCTGCTCAATATTTGATAAAACACTCTTGATTTTGCCTTCTAACCTTTCTTTGTGCTTTTCAACTGACTTACGCCAGACAAAGGTGTATTTGTTGGATTTTGCTTCAATCTTGGTTCCGTCAATGTATTGTACATCAAGGCTTACTTATCCCATCTCAACAAGCATTTTTACCACTTCGGCAAACAATGTCTTGATGGAGTCTTTTAGGATTTTACCGCGAAAATCATTGATGGTTCTGAAATCAGGGGTTGAGTTTCCTGAGATAAACATGAAGTGGATGTTCTCATGGAGTGCTTTGGCTATTTTCCTGCATGAATACACATTGGATAAATAGCTGTAGAACAAAACTTTGATCATCATTCGTGGATGATAGGCTGATGTGCCTCCACCCTTGTACTCCTTAATAATATCGCTGATATCCAATGAGTTAACTACAGTGTCAACCAGTCGAACAGGGTGATTTTCAGGGATTTTATCGAAAATATTTACCGGAAATAATTCTGGACAATTGCCAGTCTGATTCTTAAAAACTACCTTAGCCATTGTTGTATTTTGTACAACTCTAAAATAATGATTTTAGAGAAAATCAACAATAAAAAAAGGGTGTCTCGACTTTTCGGACACCCTCGTCAGGTGGAGCTGGCGAGATTCGAACTCGCGTCCAGATAGGGAAACACCGTACCGTCTACATGTTTAGTCACCTGTTGGGTTTTCGACTGCTGTTTGCTGGATGACACACCTGACAGCAGCTTATCTACTAGTCTTAGCCTTGCTTAGTAGCCTCACAAGGAGCAGCCCTGTCAAGTCGACACCCCAGATCTGACCGGACAGCGCAACGGTCAGTGGGATGTGGCCGGGGAGCATCTATCGAAGCTCAACCCTTTAAGCATTATCTAATTCCCCTAAGGGATAGATTAGGCAGCCATGGCGTAATTAGATTCGCCAATTATAGTTCGTATGAATGATTCACAGGCGTACATACTCCACCTGACATGCGAGCCCGATCCTTACACCTACTGTCAAAACCGGTCAGCCCCATTGTTTCCAAATAGGAGGACAAATATAATGGAAATAAAGTTCAGTAAAAGGGAAGTATATTGTTTATTTAAGTGTGTAATTGTTTAACTGATTAACTGAGCTCTCTGGCTTAGGCATTTGGATACCAAACTAAAATTCCAAACCTTTGCAAAAAATAAAATTAAACCTGCTTTGAGACTGATTCCATTTCTAATCCTGTTTTTTCTTTCTACCAGTACTTTCTCCCAAATCCTGAATATTGAACGCTATCGGATCCAAAGTGACACAGCAAAATCACTTTCCATCAAAGCCACAGCAGGATTGAATATTTTCAATAGAAGTGCGGCTGCCGATGCTCCTGTGAATCTTTTTGGCTACAAATGGGACATCAATTCCATGTACCACCCGGGAAAACATGCCTATATTTTTGTTTCAAACTTCGATTACCTGAGAATCAACGACAATGACTTCTTAAACTTTGGCTTGATTCATGGCAGAACTGTTTTCAATTATGAGGAAAAAAATAACCTGGAAACTTATATACAGTATTCTTTTGACAATTTTAGAGGCTTGGCTCCCAGATGGATTGCGGGGGGTACATTTAGGACCAAAGCCATCAAAAGTGAAAGACTTACCATGGTTTTAGGCTTAGGCGGTTTGTATGAAAACGAAACTTGGGAGCACCCATTTACAGAAGAATTTGTCCAAGTGGAGTTTTTGAAAAGTTCAAATTACATCTCCTTGCGCTGGACTATCAATGATTATGTGGATTTCAATACAGTGACTTACTATCAGGTAGGCTATGACAGGAGTATTCAGGCATTTAGAAACCGGATAAATGGGAATTTCAACCTGAACACAAAGATCACTGACCGTTTTTCTTTAAACAATAGCTTTAGCTTTAGCTACGAAGACAAACCTATAGTCCCAATTACGCCTTTTATATTTGCGATCAATACCGGAATTTCCTTTGATTTTTAATCAAATCAAAATGAAGTATTTAGCAAAAAATAAACTCAGATTGATCCTACAGGCAGGTTCATAATTACAATAATTTTATATCTTGCGGTGATGGAAAATTTTGTTGTTTCAGCTAGAAAGTATAGACCTTCCAATTTTAAAAGTGTAGTGGGCCAAGGCCATATTACTACCACTTTAAAAAATGCCATCAAAAACAACCACCTGGCACAAGCATTTCTTTTTTGTGGTCCAAGAGGAGTAGGTAAAACTACCTGTGCAAGAATTCTGGCCAAAACCATCAACTGCGAGCATTTGACAGCTGATCACGAGGCATGCAACAAATGTGACTCCTGCCTGGCTTTCAACAACAACGCCTCTTTCAATGTGCACGAGCTGGATGCCGCATCAAACAATTCTGTGGACGACATCAGAAATCTCGTAGAGCAAGTCCGTTATGCCCCGCAACAAGGACAATATAAAGTCTACATCATTGATGAGGTCCACATGCTTTCCAATCAGGCCTTCAATGCCTTTTTGAAAACCCTGGAAGAGCCACCTAAGTATGCTATTTTTATCTTGGCTACTACCGAAAAACACAAAATAATTCCTACAATACTCTCCAGATGTCAGATTTTTGACTTCAACAGAATCCAGATCAATGACATTGCTGAACACCTTAAATACATTGCAGGAGAAGAAAAAATTGAATCTGAAGAAGAGGCTTTGAGACTGATTGCAACCAAAGCTGATGGCGCTTTGAGAGATGCATTATCCATATTCGATCTAATTGTCACTTATTCTGCAGGAAATAAGCTCACATATCAGGAAACGATAAATAATCTTCACATCCTGGATTATGACTATTACTTTAAAGTAGTCGAAGCCTTATTGGCAGGTAGCATTTCCAAGGTCCTGCTGATTTTTGACGAAATTCTCAAAAAAGGATTCGATGGACATAATTTTATCATAGGCTTGACAGAACACCTCCGTGACCTGATGGTCTGCAAGGATCCTGCGACTATAGAACTGATCCAAGTTTCTGATGCTGCGAAAGAAAGATACATGCATCAATCTCAGGAAGCACACATTTCCTTTCTTTTGACCGCCTTGAATATTTGCAATCAATGCGACATCCATTATAAGGCCAGCAAAAACCAAAGACTACATGTGGAGTTGGCCTTGATGAAAATAGCCAAAATTCCACAGGCTATTTCCTTGGCAGCACTGGCTCAGGAAGAGTCAAAAAAAAAAGCCTGAGTGAACCCAACTCCAATGGCAAATCTGAAGAAGTAGCCCCTGCCCTATTCAAAGATGCCAATCCATTTGCTGCCAAAAAAAGCCCTGTTCAAAAGACCCTTTCCATCCCAAGCAGCATCCAAGAAGCTAAGAAAAAAGTAGAGGAGAAAAAAGTTACCCCTACACAATCAGAGGAAACCAAAGAAGTAAAAGAGGAAATAGCCCAACCCGAAATCGGCAAGGAACACTATGATGAGAATCATGTGAAAAATGCTCTTTTTGAACTTGCAGATTCTTTTAGAATTCAGAACAGAAGTTTGGAAAGCACTATCCTGAAGCAACCTTTCCGATTGGGAGAGTCAAAAATCACTTTTAAACTGATTGGCGAAATCCAGGAAGACATCTTCCAAAAAATCAGACCTGAAGTACTCAAGCTTCTTCGCTCAAAACTCAATAATGACTCAGTGCAAATTGATTTTGAAATCACAGAGGAAACGGAAGATCCATCAGTCAGAAAACTTTACACGAACACTGACAAGCTGATGTTCTTACTGGAAAAATCTCCCGCCTTGAAAGAATTACAAAAGAGATTTGGACTGGAAACAGACTTCTAAAAATCCAGTCCTATCCCAAAGTTGATCATATTCTGTAACTGAACAGCCTGTCGGGGAGGGCCCTGCTCTTGCTGGATAAACACACTTTCATCATAAATCAACACTGTTTCAATCCTGGTAGTGATAAATTTATTCACTTTCATGGAGATGACGGAATTGAAATTGACTACGAAATTGCCCAGCTTTTCAAAATTGGAGAACATGTTGAGATCAGCTCTCCAACGGATATTTTCCAATAATTGTATATCTGTGGTAGAACCAAAAGAAATACCGGCCTCTGCCCTGACCATCTCTCCTGCCAAGACCCCAAAAGCTCCAGCATTGCTCAGAGAGTCGTCCATGACAATGGTAAATCTCCCTGTAAAAGGGGAGGCTATCAGTGAGACCTTATCTTTGTTTTTGTACTCTTTTCTATAATTGAGACCTGTGGATGACTGTACATAAGCTGGCGCCAACAAATCCGAAATTCTGTTTCTGGCATCCTCTTCTGCTCCCGCTGGCCGGAAGTACCTATACCCGGACAACAACTGCGTTCTTGCATCTATCTGAGTGGAGAGGTACCATACATCTGTCAGTTCTCTACCATATTTACTGATAAAAATAAAGTTATCATTTGTTTTCCTGGTCTGAAATCTCCTGTCAGAAATCCTATTAAAACCAAAATTGACAGTGAGCTTGGAATCCCAAATGATCCTATCCTTTTTGTAATTCGCAAACATGATCAATCCCGTATTCAAAGCCATATTGCTCACCCCTCCTGCATTCCAATTTGAAAGGCTGACTTGTTGAATACTCAGATTGAAATTCCCTCCTTTTTCCCAAAAAATGGGCTTCACCTTTTCTTTGATGATCACAGAGTCTCCCAACATGATGATTGTATCTCCACTGATCAATAACGTATCCGCCAAAATCAAGGGATCCTGCGCACGGACCAAGTGTGCATGGACAGCAAATAACAATAAAAACAGTAGAAGTTTTCTAAACATTATCGGTGCCGGGTTAGCAGAAAATTAGGGTTTGTTGATAGTGATTTTTTGTCCAACTTTAATGGTATTATCAGTCAGGCCATTCCATCTGCGGATGTCGTCTACCGAAACACCATACTTTTGACTGAGCCTGAACAATGTTTCTCCCTGAAGTACTGTATGTACTACCCTACCCTGGTTGGAGCTGACCCGGGGGGTTGAAGCTGGAGTATTTGCAGCCGGCACATTTGAAACCACATCGGAGGAAGTACTTACAGGTGTATTTGAACCTTGCTCTGAAGATGCAATTATTTTCTTGTATTCAGAGGCAGGTACAAAAGGAATTTCCTCTCCCCGCTTCCTAGGCTGTCTCAGGTTTAAAATCATTCCTGCCCTCAGATCTCTATCCTCCCTGATCCTATTCTTTGATTTTAAAGAAGAAAGTTTGATTCCATACATCTGGGAGATTGACCAGAGCGTTTCTCCAGGCTGTACCACATGCTCTTCTACTTCCGCCTTTCCTTTCTTAGGCCGTGTATAGTAGTATTGACCAGCCTCCACAGGCTCATCTTTATCCAGGTCATTGATGCGCCTGAACCTTCTTTCACGAATCCCAATATCATCTGTGAATTTTTCTTGACTTGTATTTTTATCAGCCAATACACCGTCAATGTTGTTAATCTGAATTTGGTTTGGTTGAGAAGCTTTTTGGGTATTTCCGGTGACTTTTGGGAAGGCAGAAGCTGTAGTCACCACTTTTTGGGTTTGTTGCTGATTTTGATTGCTAACTTCTCTTTGAATCACCGCAGGGTTTGCCTGCTGAATACCCTCTTTGATATATACAATAGAATAAGGCTTATCACCGGGAATATTACCTCTTACTGTCCAAGTATTGTACTCTTTCAAATGCGCTTCTGTCACCCCTAGTCGTGGAGCCACTGCTTTCAAAGTTGTTGGCCCCTGGATTCGTACCTCATCCAAAAAACCCGAATTACTTACCAACACCCCAAGTTGATTTTCAAAAGCTACTTTATGAGCCAGAAATTTTTTAAAGTACCAATGGGAATTCCTATCAATTTCTACAACCCTCTTTCCATTATACTGGGTCCCAAAGTAGGATTTTGCACCACCTAGCCCCATTTGATAAGATACCAAAGCACACATCCAATTGTCAAAAGCCTGATTGTGTTTTTTGAGATATAATGCGGCTCCTCTTGAAGATGAAACAATATTCTTTCTTTCATCTATCTGATTGTCGACGCGTAGAAATACTTCCTCAGCAGTGCCTTGCTTAAACTGCCAAAAACCAACAGCATTAGATGTTGACACTGCATCTGAGATCAATCCTGATTCCTGAATGACGAGGTATTTAAGATCTTCTGGTACACCGGCATTTCGAAACTCCCTTTCTACATAAGGCATAAAAAGACTTGCCCGCTCTGCCTTCATTCTGAAGTAACTAGGATTCCGATAGAGGGCATCTACATCCAATTGTATCTCCCTTCTAGCTTGTTCATTGATCCTTACCAAAAGATCGGCAAACTGTATCTCCCTAGGAACTTGAGGAATTTGAGCCAAAGCCGAAAAAGCCAAAAAGAAGATCAAAGGGAAAATAAAAAGTCCTTTAAGCTTAAGCGATGTAATTTCTCTCATAATTTTCTTGCCAACATTAATCCATCCCTGATGGGTAACAATACATTTTCCACCCTCGGGTCATCCTGAATCATCTGATTGTATTCCAAAATGATTTTTGTGTCTTTATCCACCTTTTTGCCTTGCTCGACCAATACTTTCCCTGACCACAAAACGTTGTCTGCCAAAATGATGCCACCTGGATTCACCCTATCAACGACCAAATTGTAATAGTTGATATAATTGGCTTTATCTGCATCAATAAAGACGAAATCGAAAGTGCCTGGCAAATTCGGGATTAGATCCAATGCATTGCCCAATCTGTATTCTATTTTATCGGTCAAGCCTGCCAATTCAAAGAATCCCCTGACCATACTTTCAAGTTCATCATTGATGTCCAGCGTAATCAGTTTACCTCCCTCAGAAAGCCCTCTGGCCATACAAATACCTGAGTAACCCGTATAAGTCCCAATCTCCAAGATAACCTTTGGTCTATGTAATTTGACCAAGAGTTCCAGCGTTTTTCCCTGCAGATGCCCTGAAAGCATTCTAGGCATCATTACTTTTGCCTGCGTTTCTCTGGAAATCTGAGCCAAAACATCATCTTCCGGACTGGTATGTTCCTCACAATATTTTAGTAATTCAGCAGAAATAAACTCCATAATCAAACAGGTAGGTAAGTAAGAAAACTCAATTGATCCGGCGCATAAACTTCGTTGGCTATATCCTGAAGCTCTTCTGCACTGGTATTTCTTATGATTTCAAAGATAGTATCCAAGGAATCAATTTTCCCTTTATCCAGAAGATTTTTCCCAAAAACCAACATCAAAGCGGCATAATTCTCCTCAGCCATAGCCATCTGACCAATTGCCTGTTCTTTGGCCATGTGCAATTGCATTACCCCCAATTTTTTCATCCTTAGCCTCTCCATTTCTTTCAAAACCAGTTTTCGTGCACGGTTGAGAGTATTGGGCTCAGTTCCGAAAAACACTCCAAAAAAACCTGTATCAGAATAAGTTTGATAATGGGATTCCACACTGTAAACATAGCCATACTTTTCCCGAAGAGACAAATTCAATTTGGAATTCATGCTGGGACCACCTAGGATGTTATTCAGAAGGTACAGTTTGAACCTCCTTGAATCATGTAAGGAAAAAGCCGGTTGACCCAAAGCACAATGAGACTGGGTAATTTCTTTTTCCACCACTTTTGATTTCGGAATATAAGTGGAAAAATCACTTCTCACATAAAGACTTCTCTTCCTGGGGATTTGGGATAAAAATCCTTCCACTTTCTGAAGGACTTTTTTAAATGGAATGTTCCCCACAACTGAAAACACAACCTGAGTAGTATCTAATCTGGTTGAAATAAACTCAAAAAAATCCTCTTGACTAAAGTTGCTTACAGTCTCTTCTCTTCCCAGAATATTCCTTCCCAGAGCGTGTCCCTCAAAAACCAGCTCATCAAAATCATCCTGAATCGAATCATCCGGAGAATCTCTGTACATGGACATTTCCTCCAAAATTACCTGTCTTTCTTTTTCAATCTGCTTTTTTGGAAAAGTGCTGTTGAAGGTAATGTCGCAAAGTAATTCGGCCGCCTTTCCAAAATGCTCTTTTAAGGTACTTGAATAAAAACAAATCTTCTCTTTGGTCGTGTACGCATTGAGTTCTCCCCCGAGCGACTCTAGCCTGTTGATAATGTGATAAGCTTTTCTTTTTTTGGTACCCTTGAAGGCCATATGCTCCCAAAAGTGGGCCAAGCCTTCTTCCTCTTTAGTTTCATCCCGGCTTCCTATGTTTAGGATAAATCCGCAATGCACCATTCGTGTATGAGAGATTTCCTGATGTAGAATTCTTATGCCGTTTGGCAATTCCTTTAGGTTATACTGCATGCAAACTTTTTTCGGTAACTGGAATCAATTTTCACTTCTGAAAGTAACACCCAGCAGCCTCAACTGATTCAATTACAAAAATAAAAGTGTTTTTGGGATTACAACAAATCTCCATAAATACTCAGGGACAGCCCCCATTTTCCTAGAATAAATTATCTTTGTCTGTCAACTTGAAGTCGGTTTTACCTGTAATATCAAAATATCCAACTAATATCAATTCATTATCTATAAATTAAAAAACAAGCTCAAGTGACCCAACCCCATATTTCAATGTATTTCCAAGTGTTTCTACTATATTTCAATATCAATTAATACCCATCCAGTATCTACCTAATATCTATAAATATCTATCAAACCCATGAAATACACCCCTCTCCCAAATACACTATATATCAAAAACAGAAAAAAGCTGGCTGAAAAGCTCCCAAGTAAATCCTTGGCAGTTTTCCATTCCAATGACATCATGCCTACCAACGCAGATGGCACCATGAAATTCAGGCAGAACAATGACCTTTTATACCTTTCGGGAATAGATCAGGAAGAAAGTATTCTGGTCATTTGCCCGGATTTCCCAGACCCTGACATGAGGGAAATTCTTTTTTTGAGGGAAACCAACGAGCATATCGCAATTTGGGAAGGGCACAAATACACCAAAGAGGAAGCCCAAGAAGCCTCAGGAATAGAAAATATACAATGGCTGGACAAGTTTGATAATATATTCAACACTCTGATCTCCTTGAGCGAGCATGTATTCCTCAATACCAATGAGCATCTGCGTGCTGGCACTGTAGTGGAAACCAGAGACGCCAGATTTATCAAATCCTGCAAAGAAAGGTATCCATTACATCAATACCACCGGGCTGCCCCCTTGATGCATCAGCTTAGGGCAGTAAAAGAACAGGAAGAAATAGATCAGATGCAGATCGCCTGCGACATTACCGAAAAAGGATTCAGAAGAATCCTCTCATTTGTCAAGCCCGGGGTGACTGAATATGAAATTGAAGCGGAGTTTATCCATGAATTCATCAAAAACAGGAGCAAAGGTTTTGCTTATGAACCTATCATAGCCTCTGGAGCCAATGCTTGTGTGCTACATTACCTGGAAAATAAGGAAACCTGCAAAGGCGGTGATCTGATACTTTTTGACGTAGGTGCTGAATACGGCAATTACAATGCGGACATGTCCAGAACCATACCTGTTAACGGCAGATTTACCCCACGTCAGCGCTCCGTCTATGAGGCTGTGCTGAGGGTGCAAAAAGGAGCAATGGACATTTTAAGACCTGGTATCAATATTCAGGAGTATCATAAAGAAGTCGGCCTGATGATGCAGGCGGAGCTGCTGGGGTTGGGCTTGATCGACCAAACAGACATACAAAACCAGGATCCCAAGTGGCCTGCTTACAAAAAGTATTTTATGCACGGTACTTCCCACCATCTAGGTTTGGACGTACATGATGTCGGGACCATGTATGAACCGATCAGCTCCGGAATGGTATTTACGGTAGAACCTGGCATCTATATTCCTGAAGAAAACCTTGGAATCCGCTTAGAAAACAACATTGTGATCCAAGATAATGGCTACCTGGATCTGATGCGCAATATCCCTATTGAGGTAGAGGAGATTGAGGAGCTGATGAATAAATGATTTTGATTTACGAAATACGATTGACGATTTACGAGGGGCAGAGATAAGTGATAAGTAGTTTCATTTAGGAATGGGATTTTTGGGAATTGTAAGGAATATCGAATTTCGAATGATGAATGATGAATCAAGAAGGGAGTTACGAAGTACGATTTACGAGGGGCAGAGGTAAGGGATGTCAATTGTACTTGGTAAGGTGAATTCTGGAAGGATATCGAATTTCGAATGATGAATAATGAATAATGAAGGAGAGGTCACCCGATGTTTGAGGGAGCCCAGCCCTGTAAGGGCGAATAATGTAATAGCCCAGGGTTTCAACCCTGGGGTTTGAGCCAGAACGTTGAAATTGTTTTTGGCCGAGGGATGTCAAAGAGTGAGAATTGCGGCCCGCCAAAAACAGGGAAGGGATGAAGGGAGTTACGAATTACGAAGTACGATTTACGAGGGGCAGAGGTAAGGTGTGCCTGAATGTAATAGGAAACTGGGAATTTTGGAATGGTGAGGAATATCGAATGATGAATAATGAACAATGAATCAATGAATCAATGAACCAACAATTCAACAGTTCTCCAATTAATCAATTCATCAGTTCCACAAAAATTAACCTTTTCTTTATGACCTATTCATATAATTTCCCGAGGCCGGCAGTTACTGTAGATGCTGTAGTGGTATGTACCGAAAAAAATAGCATTCTCCTGATAAAAAGGAAAAATGATCCATTTAAAGGTCAATGGGCTTTGCCCGGTGGCTTTGTGGATGAAGATGAAATCCCCGAAAAAGCTGTTCAAAGGGAACTGAATGAAGAAACAAGTCTTGAGCTAAAGCCATTAAGCATGATCGGGGTTTTTGGAGAAAAAGGCCGAGATCCAAGAGGGTGGACAATTTCTGTTGCCTACTATTTCGAATGTATTGAGGGGCTGATGTCAATGGCAAAATCCGGATCGGACAGTGCTGAAACTGAATGGTTCCCGACATCTGAACTTCCGGAATTGGCATTTGACCATAAGAAGATTATTGCGAAAGCTTTGGACGGAAAGGATCGAAGCAAAAAAACTCAGTAGGAAATTGGATATTGAATCCATCTCTTAAACTTCTATTTTAAACATGCGATTTTTTTCAAGATCCAACATGCTACATGCCAACACCTACGTGATTATAGGATTTTTTTTAAAATTCTCCATATAAAACAAATCCTATAAAAATAACCTTAAAAGGATGATTAAATAATATTTTTTCTTCATTAATGATTTTTATTGTACTTTTCAAATATTATTTTTTATCATAATTATTTGTGACCTAATTTTTATTTCATTATTATTGAAAACTATATATTTATTTTAATTTGAATTTTACTTAATGAAACACTATCTATCTATCTATCTATCTATCTCAATAGTAACCTTATTGGGATTTAGTTCCTGCCAAGAAAGTGGTCAGGATGAATTAAAAGAGGGACTTGAAACAATGCTAAAAGATCAAGATCCAGTCGCTTATGAAAATAAGCTAAAAGAATTAACCCTATTTATGGGAGAGGTATTCAAGGATCCTGAGGCAAGGAGGGAGTTGTTTGACCTAGCTAAAGCGGATGAATATGAAGAGGATATTTCATATAGTTTAAAAACTTTATTAGAAACAAACCAAAATCCAAACACGAGACAAGGTTCCGCAATAGTACAAGCTTTCTACAAAAATGCTGAAAACCATCGACTTGCTCAAGAAGAAGATTTTGATGAACAAGAATTGATTCATTTTATCAATGAAAACGAAATCAGTATGTTGGCTCCATATATGATCGGGTATTTTGAACCGGAGTCACTTACTGAACTTACAGTTTCTTGGTGGACGGAAGAAATGGAGTTGGAAGGATTGACCCAAGACCCAAATTGGAAAGGTGAAACTCCAGGTTTTAAATTAAATATAAATGATGAAGATAATTTTATCCAATTTCGAAAATCAGAAGCAAACTATTTTTCAAATGAAATGATTTATGCTGATGATGATTATGCTTTAGATAATCCAACTGTTGTTTTTGGTAGTTTTGGAGATGATGCAAGTCTGGACCCAGGCGATGGTGGAATAATCGGCGGAACAAATCCTCCCAACCCACCGTCTTCAAATTTTGTAAACCATGCTTCATGTGATGACTTAACACAGAATAGTATTGTCAGATTAACTATGCCTAAGTTTAGATTAACAAGTTCTATTAGATCTTGGCCACATCCTGACAAAATATCATTATGTATAGTTTTAGGGGCTACTTCAGGAAACAATGGAATTACATCAAGACCATTTTATGAAGAAAAAGTTACTCGATGGCATGCTCAAAATGACGCTTGGGTAACTACACCTGCCTCTTTCATAATAAATAATTGGCAAGATAGACAAGTTGATATGGCATTTGTAGTTTTTAATCGAAGACCTTATGCAGGGAGACAAGAATTTACTGCAAGTGTATCGGTTAAAAATGGAGAAACTACATCAACCCAAACAGCTACTGTAGGAGGATGGGCTAGGTCTCAAAGATATGCAAATACAGTTTTCAATAGATGTGGAACAATTAACGACCCGTACCGAAATAAGGATTTTGGAATAACACCACATAATGGAACCCAATTTGGGATAGAGAAATTACGTGACTTCGAATTCATTTTAGTTCCAGAAATCACACTATGAAAAATATAATCCCCATTGTTTTACTATTCTCCCTCATAGCCTTCAATTCCTATTGTCAAACAGAATTAGGGCTTTTCCCTCAGCTTGGAATAGGGACTCAAACCGATATTCCAAACAGGGAGACTGTAGCAGGTGCTTCTATAGGTCTTGGCTTAGATTTTAAAAATCAAGGAAACAGGTGGCAAGCAGTATTAACCCTCAGCAAATTTTCCAACCAGAAACTTAGCGATTTGACATATCATGGGTTTAAATCATGGACTGCTAGCTTACAGTTTGGACGACAATGGGAAACTAACTTCTCTATTGGCAATAACAATATCCTAGTAGGAGCAGGAGGTATGGTGATTTCATCACTTCAGCCAAATGTTGCCCCAGGTAGGGACAGAACCGTCAGCTATCCGGCCTTAGGGATTTATGGAAGAATTTTATACCCCATTGGATCCCAAAATTCTCCATTTTTGGTTTTTTATGAACCTTCCATATTTGGTGAAGGCTTCATGAGGAACCTTTTGGGCATAGCCTATAAACTAAATCCGTAAATAACTGACTCATTGTATATATTTCTAAATAATTTATATATAAATTCTTACGAATAGCTAAATCCAATCATGTTGAAAACTTTATGGATTACCATTTTCTTAGTTTGCTTGTTCTCTTTTGAAAGCTTGGCACAAAGCAAAAGCCAATGGTACCTAGGAGGAAGGCTCTCTTCTGTAAGCCATGGCCATTTCAAAGAAGGAAATGACTTTGGTGCAGGTTTGTTTGTTTCTAATAAAAGACCTGTATGGAGCAAACACCAACTCATCTGGAACAATGAACTTGGTTTTGATGCACTTCTGCCCTGCAATAGACCAGAAGGATGTAGGTCTTGGTGGTACGAGCGCAGTGCCAGGTTTTATACAGGTTTGGAGAAAAATTTCATATTATTCAACCAAAACCTGTCCTTTGGCGCAGGTGTGAACTTCTTTTATGGCAGCCAAATGTCAACACGCATAACCGTTAGAAGTACCGATCATATCAACAATGTATCAAGCACATCGATCTACAAATCTTACGAGCAGGTGTTCAGTTATTTCCAGCCGGGGGCCAGAATTGGTTATCAAAATAAAAAGTTCACTGACCAAATTCACTTCTACCTAGGCTATGATTGGATTTGGAACAATCACTTGACAAGTTTTTCGATGTATTACCGAATCAGAAATTAACAAAAAGCTAGATATAGAAGCTCCCATAGTATTAGGCGTCTAGGGTTCATAACTAGTCCCGCCAGGTTTTGAAAACAGTAAACCCTTGAGGTCTTCGTGACCTCAAGGGTTTGGTGATTATGCAGTTTAAAAAAAGACTTCGAGTCAAATGTTTCAAGAAAATCCCTATCGATCCCAAAGGGATCATATGTTTATAGCAACGATCAACATATGAAGGGTACGACCCCGGCAGGGGTCGAATTGACCGAGTTAAATATTTTTTTAATCATGTGATCTACCCACAGTCTAACTTTCTCTTTTAAGAAACTTCGTCTGTAAGTTGAAAAGTATGGGAAGTTAATTACATATTTCATAACTTTGTTCTATAATATAGAATAATTCATTCTTATAAAAATTTAATGAGAATTGTCACTTACAAACGAATACAAGAATTTGCAAAGAAACATGCTGATTCTGAATTGGCACTGCGCTTCTGGTATTCTACTACAAGTAAGAAAGACTGGAGTTCATTAAATGACATAAAAAACGATTTCAATTCAGTTGACTATGTGGGCAATCATCGATTTGTTTTTAATATCAAAGGAAATACATATCGGTTGATTGCAATTATATCATTCAATGCAAAAAAGGTTTATATCAGATTCATCGGTACACATGCTGAGTATGATAAAATAAAGGACATTCAAAACATTTGAATCATGATTAAGTCTGAAAAAGAATATAATGCTATTATAGAAAGGATCGAAGAACTACTTTCCAATCCAGATAATATAGAAAATCCTGATGAAAAAGGATTTGTAGAATTGAACCTACTTTCTGACTTAGTAGCAGACTATGAAGAGAAGCACCACGCGATAATGGCTCCTACTTTGGCAGAAGCAATAAGACTCCGCATGCAAGAAAGAGGTTTAACACAAAAATCATTATCAGAATACCTTGGTGTAAGTACCTCCAGGATCAGCGAGTACCTGAATGGGAAAAGTGAACCGACACTAAAAATCGCAAGAGAAATCAGCAAAAAGCTAGATATCGAAGCTTCTATTGTATTGGGAGTCTAGAGTTGAAGAGACCTGTAAATCCTTATTGTCTTCCAGACCTCGAGAGTTTAAATTGGATTTTATGGGTAAAACCTTCGAGGTTTTGAAAACCTCAAAGGTTATAAAAAAAGCCGACCCCTTTCGAAGTCAGCTTTTATCCTATGTTTTAATCATAAATTTGAGATCTAAAATCTAAAATCCCAATTATCCAATAGACACTCTCTTGAAAGCAGCTACGGTCATGCCTTTGCTTACACTGTCAAGGTACTGAGCAATAGACTTGCTGTTGTCCTTTACAAATGCCTGGCTAAGCAAAGTATTTTCTTTGTAGAACTTGTTCAGTTTGCCCAGAGCGATTTTCTCCAGCATCTCTTCCGGCTTGCCTTCCTGTCTTGCCTGGTCTTTACCAACTTCGATTTCTCTTTCTACAACTGAAGAGTCCACACCGTCTTTATCAACAGCTACTGGGTTCATGGCAGCAATCTGCATGGCCACATCTTTACCTGCATCTTCTACGTCCGCACCACTGGTATTGGTCAAGGCTACTAAAACACCCAATTTGCCATTGGAGTGGATGTAAGGCACTACTGCTTCACCTGTAACTTTTTCAAAGTGGGAAATCTCGATTTTTTCACCGATTTTACCGGTCATCTCTACAATTTTCTCAGCAACGGTGATGTTTTCGAATGGAAGCGCATTTACTTCTTCAGCAGACTTGGCGTTGTTAGACACCGCAAGCTCTAAAAGTGTATTGGCAAAAGCCACAAACTCGTCATTTTTGGCAACGAAGTCAGTTTCACATGTCAAAGACAAAAGTGTACCTTCAGAACCATTGTCACTCACGTGAGTAACAATAGTACCTTCTTTGGTTTCTCTGTCAGCTCTGGAAGCAGATACTTTTTGGCCTTTTTTTCTAAGGATATCGACAGCTTTTTCAAAGTCACCTTCCGCTTCAGTAAGGGCTTTTTTACAGTCCATCATACCGGCTCCGGTCATTTGTCTCAATTTGTTTACTTCTTGTGCAGTAATAGCCATTGTTTTCGTCAATTTATGAGATTAAACTTTTTTCTATTTTTTGAGCGAGACCTGTCAACTTTTGAATTTCGACAGTATCCCAAGATGAAACCTTCGAGGTTTAAACTATCATAAGTTTAGACCAAAAGAATCTGAAAAACCTCAAAGGTTTGGTAAAAACAAAAAATTGAACACAGGCCAAGACCACATGTTCAATTTTTTTGTATTGTATATTATTTCAATGTGGATTACTCTTCAGTTCCGGCATCCACAGCTTTTTTAGCTTCTTCCTCTTCAGAAAGTTTAGCTTCTTCTTTGTCTTTTTTCCTTTCAGAAAGACCTTCTTCTATAGCTGCTCCGAATGCTTTCACCAATAAAGAGATAGATTTGAATGCATCGTCATTGGCAGGGATTGGGAAATCTACTTCTCCTGGATTGGAGTTAGTATCTACCAAAGCGAATACAGGGATACCAAGCTTTTGTGCTTCCGCGATTGCAATATGTTCTCTTTTGATGTCCACGATAAAGAGGGCTGCAGGAAGTCTTGTGAGGTCAGCGATACCGCCAAGTACAGACTCCAGTTTTTCTCTTTGTCTGGTAATCATCAGACGTTCTTTCTTCGCCATATTCTTGTAAGCATCTTCCTTCATCAATTTGTCGATGGAAGACATTTTCTTCAAGGATTTGCGGATTGTAGCGAAGTTAGTCAACATACCACCTAACCATCTTTCGGTTACGTAAGGCATGTTCAGTCTTTTTGCTTCGTCAGCTACCAAGTCTTTCGCCTGCTTTTTAGTAGCAACGAACATGACTTTTTTACCTGAGCGAACGATCTGCTTGATTGCGTTGGATGCTTCTTCAAGGCAAACGAGCGTTTTGTTTAGGTCAATGATATGGATACCGTTCTTCTCCATGAAGATGTACGGCGCCATTCTAGGATCCCACTTTCTTGTTAAGTGTCCAAAGTGAACACCAGCATCCAGTAAGTCTTTATATTCTATTTGTGCCATTAATAAATGATATAGTTTCGATATAAAATTTGGAAAACCAGATTAACGCTTGGAGAACTGGAATTTCCTTCTTGCTTTTCTACGTCCCGGCTTCTTACGCTCGACCATTCTTGGGTCTCTGGTAAGGAATCCTTCTTTTTTCAAAGCGGGTCTGTGTTCGACATCAAATTCGCAAAGTGCTCTGGCGATTGCCATTCTTGCAGCTTCTGCCTGACCTTTGATACCTCCACCGTCTACATTGATTTTGATGTCGTAAGTTCCGTCAACTCCTACTAGAGCCAATGGCTGCTTAACTACAATCTGATGCAAATCAAAAGGGAAATACTGCTCGATCGATCTGCTGTTGACAGTGATCTCACCTTTTCCCGGCTTCATGTAGATTCTTGCAACAGATGTCTTTCTTCTACCGATTGTGTTGATAATTTCCATGAACTGCTGAGATTAAAGTTTGATTTCTTTCGGTTGCTGTGCTGCATGAGGATGCTCAGGACCATTATAAACAAATAGGTTTCTGTACATCTGTCTGCCCAATCTGTTTTTAGGCAACATACCTCTGACAGCTTTCTCTACAAGAATCGATGCTGATTTGTCTTTCAGGATTCTTGGGGTAGAGATTCTCTGACCACCTGGGTATCCAGTATGACGAACATATACTTTCTCGTCCATCTTTCTTCCCGTCAATCTTACTTTGTCTGCATTGATGACAATCACGTTGTCTCCGCAGTCTACATGAGGGGTGAAATAAGGCTTATGCTTACCCCTCAAAATTCTGGCAACCTCACTTGCAAACCTACCTAATACTGCAGATTGGGCATCCACTACCACCCATTTTTTATCTACAGTAGCAGCATTTGCCGATTTGGTTTTGTAGCTTAATGTATCCACTGTGTAAATGTTTAATTATTAGCTTGTTAAATATACTTCACCCTCAAAAAGGGACACAAAGATAGAAGTAATTTCTTTTTATTGCAAAAGAAACTAATTTATTGCCCACATTTTCTAGTACTTAGCTGTTTTTTTCCAGCTGCTTGACCAATACCTCAAAGTCTTTGGGGTAAGGGGCTTCTACCTGAATATGAGTCTCATCCATCCCCAAAAAGCCTATTGAATAGGCATGAAGGGATACTCGCTGCATAATGGGCTTTTCGTCTGTACCTTTTTTTAGATTGAAACGCCTTTTCAAAGAAGACAGATACAAAGGCTTGCCTCCATACATCTCGTCACCGCAAATAGGTGATTTCAAATAGGCTAGGTGAATCCTTATCTGATGAAGCCTCCCTGTGACAGGCCTGCATTCTATTAAAGAATGCAGGTAATATGTCTTCAAAGTATTGAAAACAGTCGTGGAGGGCTTCCCATCTTTGGTAATCTTGGCAATTCCCTTGTTGGTCGCATAAATATTTCTATCCACCTGAACTTTATCGTACTGATGAATTCCTTCTACTACCGCATGATAGATTTTATTGACCTTTCTGTCCTCAAACTGGATCGCAATGTGTCGGTAAGCTTCCGGGTGTTTGGCGATAACTAAGCAGCCTGAAGTCTCCTTATCCAGCCGATGACACACCTGGGCATCAGGGGTGTATTGCCGGGCAAGGTCCAGAATATTCTGGGCTTCATGCCTATCGTCCAATGTCGATAAATAGGGAGGCTTATTGACCACAAGGTAATCCTCGTTTTCAAACAGAATAAGATCTTTAAAGTCTATTTTTTTCATGTATTTCCCCGTGTCTCTTTTCAAAGAGTTTGCAAAGGTAGGAAAAGGATGGGGTAAAAAAAATCCTTCCGCTGGGAAGGATTTTTATCTTAATTTCCGAAAGGTGCTATTCTTACTTAATAATTGTAAATTCACTTGCTGTCAAACTGGCATTGTCCCATTTCAAATCACCATTAAAGTAAACTTTAATTAATTGAATACGATTTAAGTCATCAGATCTATAAATTTCAGCTTCTATAGAATCACTCTCATTTTCATTCCACTGAATAACTGTCTTTTCACTTAAAAATAAAGCCAAATTATAATCCCTTCCGAATCCCGGCTGATTTATTCTGAAGTTTCTGGGCATGTCAAGATGATCTTCATAAAACTCTTCTAGCCGTCCATTTATTTCGTAGAAGATTTTGATATCCTCAGGATCAAGATATCTCACATGATTAGGATCCAATCGGTTGTTTCCTTGTTCGTCTAGGATAGTGATAACCACACTAGTATCAATGAAAACGCCTAGATTTGGTAGAGCTTCTTCTTCTTTTGAACAAGCACTTACCATCAAAAGGAGAAAGGGAAGAAGGTAAATTAAATTTTTCATGACAAGTTAATTTTAAGGGATAATATTAAATACCATTGTATCAAATTCCTGACAACTGAAAGTGACAAGAATCAATAAAAAGAGAAACAGGTGGCAAAACTGCCTACTTAAAACAAGTGATCTGTTTAAGAAGCTGTGTGGGGGGGGGGGGNGGGAGTAATTCATCATTTTTTGAAAAGTTTTATTAGAGGTTAAAATAATTACTTAGTCAATGTAAAAATTCAAAAGACAAGATTTTTTTAAAAAATTTTAGTTTAAAACATTTTATACCTCTCTGATTATCAGTTTATTGGGATTTACGATGGGCGAATCACGAGGCTGTTCTATATACTTACCTCTACACAATTCTCAATCCATTTTGTTTCTTGGCTCTTGTTTCTTGTTTCTTGTTTCTTGGCTCTCGCTTCTCCCCCGATAGCTATCAGTGCTCTCTCCTCACTTTTCCGCCGGCAATTCAAAACTGAAAATAGAACCTTTACCCAAAGTACTGCTCACAGAAATCTTGCTCTTGTGCCCCTCTAGAATGTGTTTGACTATCGCAAGGCCCAAACCGGTGCCTCCTTTTTCTCTGGACCGGCTTTTTTCTACCCTATAAAACCGCTCAAAAATTCTTTTCAAATCTTCAGGAGGAATACCCTTCCCATTGTCCTTGACTTCTACGGTCAATTTTTGCCCTTTGTGTGCTTTGAGATGTACCTCTACTTCTCCCCCATCATGATTATATTTGATCGCATTGGAAATCAGATTCTGACAGACCCTGAAAATCTTGTCCTTGTCAGCAAAAGTATGGTATTGCTTTTCCTTATCGTAATAAAAACGGATCAGCATATCTCTTTTAGAGGCTTTATGCTCCAACTCCTCTATGACTTCATGAATGACCTCTTTCAGATCAAAGGCCTCAAAATGAAATTTAATTACCCCGCTTTCCATCTGATTCAAGGTCAAAAGGTCCTGTACCAATTTGTCCAGAGCATTGAGACTCTTTGCTGCCCTTTTCAAAAACTTTAACCTGACAGACTTGTCCTCCACTGCTCCATCCAAAAGTGTATGGATATAGCCCTGGGCTGCAAAAATCGGGGTTTTTAGCTCGTGTGAAATATCTGCAATGAATTCTCTCCTAAAGGCTGCATTCTTTTGAAGAGTCTCTATTTCTTTGTTCTTGGACAATGCGTAGGAGTTGATTGTCTTGTTGATTTTTTTCAAAGGTGAAATCGACAATCGGGTACTTTTCTCTGCTATGGACGTGTAATCCTTTTTCTGGATTTTTTCCAATACACTATATATATTGCTGATCTCCTTAAAAATTAAAAATTCAAGCGTTACGTTCATCAGAATATAAGACACAGAAAAAGAAATACCACCTGCTACAACTAGAAGCGTAGGGGTGGCATCATCCAATAATAACAAAAATGCAACGGTGAGGGTAGAAATAGCAATAGCCAATACCAATGAAATTCCCCTCGATGTAGTCAGCATATAATCAATTCAAGTCGAACTTATAACCTACTCCTTTTACAGTAGTGATATAATCATCGCCTATCTTCTCCCTCACTTTTCTGATGTGCACATCCACTGTTCGCGCAAGCACAAATACATCAGCACCCCAGATATTCTGCAAAAGGTCATCTCTACTGAATACCATATTAGGGTTTTTGGCAAGGAAATACAAAAGTTCAAATTCTTTTTTGGGTAAAGTGATGATTTTACCGCTTTTGTCTATGGTGTAGCTAGTCCTGTCAATGGTCAGATCTTTTATCTTAATCTGGGAAAATTCCTGTTCCTTTTTGGATTCTCTTCTGAAAAGTGCAGCAATCCTGCTCATCAAGGCCCGGGGTTTGATTGGCTTGGTGATATAATCATCAGCCCCTACATCAAAAGCAGCGACTTCCGAATACTCTTCAGATCTTGCAGTCAGAAAGATAACGAAAGTGTTTTTCAACTCAGGTATCTCACGGATCTGTCTGCAGGTTTCTACACCATCCTGATTGGGCATCATAATGTCCAATAAAATCACATCCGGATGAAATCTGTTTGCTATCTTGACGGCTTTGATACCATCTTCAGCAGACTCTACTTCGTATCCCTCTTTTTTAAGATTATAGGACAGCAAATCGACAATATCAGGTTCGTCATCGACGACCAGGACTTTTACTTTTGGTTTTTCGCTCATTTGAATTTAGCGGGTTAATTAAATTCGCTAAGGCGATGCTAATTTAAAAAAAGCCTTTAGATTAAAAGGTTTTTGACAGGCAAAGGCGGATAAAAACAACATAAAGTTTACTTAGCTGAACTCAATGTTAACAAATAGTTAAGCTTAAGTGAATTAATTATTACGTAGTCCGTGAGCCTCCTGCAATTCCATCTCCAAAGACCCTACCATGAGCTTTGCCTTTATTTTAACAGGAATCTTGTTTTTGTCATCTGAAACCCAGATTGTGATAGGCTGTTCTCCTCTGAAAAGTTTGTTTTTGGGAATTACCGGTGAAAATATAAAGGAGGGGTAAGAGCCCATTTTGGTTGAAACGGTTTCTTTACCTTCGAATATTAACTTTAGGTTATATATTTCTTTGTCAAAAAATCCTGTCAGGGTTACCGAGTCTCCTTTTTTGAGTTTTTTCAGATCCATAGTCCGCAATAAATAAAAACCACTTACGATATCCTGGACGTTTGGAGGTACTTTATAATCTTTGGTATCTACTACTTTTTGGTTTTCCCTGTCATAAAGCCGGACATGGGCATTCTTCTTTTCATGATCAAAAATCACCCGCTCATGCTTTCTATACTTCCCTTCTTCGATATGCCTATAAGATTGATATGGAATAATCTTGGCAGTATCCAGGTAACTGCCCCAATTGTCATTTACCCTGAAGAGTTTGAAAACACCTAAAGTCTCTCCGAAAACATCTATTTTATAAGTAGGCCTGTTATTGATGGAGGATATTTGTGGGCTGACTACCATCCTAGCTTCAGCAGCGTCCAAAAAAGAATAACTTACCTTAAACACCAACTCCTCCCCGCTCTTGAATGCTGTGTTTTTTTGCGCAAAAGAATGTGGGCAAAGCACAAAGAAAAAAAATGCGACAACTACTGACGTTATTAGGGTATTTTTCATTAATTTGAGGTTTGTACTAATAGCTTTTCAAATCTTATTCCAATATTAGCATAATATTGAAGCTACCTGATTTTTGGTGCCAAGAAGAACATACGTATGCTTTTTGGAAGTGTTGGGTCTCCAATTATCAATTATTAATTTCACATATTCAAATCAATGAATTGTTAATACTAAAATATGAGCGCAAATACTGAAAAACTCAAAGCTCTCCAACTGACAATCGACAAGCTGGAGAAAACCTATGGCAAGGGTACTGTCATGAAATTAAGTGACAATAAAGTACAGGATATCCCTGCAATTTCCACAGGATCTTTGGGATTGGATATGGCTTTGGGAATCGGAGGAATTCCTAGAGGAAGGGTCATTGAAATTTACGGTCCGGAATCTTCCGGTAAAACGACCTTGACCATGCACTGCATCGCCGAAGCCCAAAAAGCCGGAGGACTCGCAGCTTTCATCGATGCTGAACATGCTTTTGACAAAACTTATGCGGAGAAACTCGGAATTGACATAGAAAACCTACTGATATCCCAGCCGGACAATGGAGAGCAGGCCTTGGAAATTGCAGAACACCTGATCAGGTCAGGGGCCATTGACATCATTGTAATTGATTCAGTAGCCGCATTGGTTCCTAAAGGAGAACTTGAAGGCGATATGGGGGACAGCAAAATGGGTCTTCAGGCCCGATTGATGTCGCAGGCGCTCAGAAAGCTTACCGGAGCCATCAATAAAACCGGCTGTTCCTGCATTTTCATCAATCAATTGCGGGATAAAATCGGAGTCATGTTCGGAAGCCCCGAAACCACCACCGGTGGTAACGCCTTGAAATTTTATGCTTCCGTACGTTTGGACATCAGAAGAATAGGCCAGATCAAAGAAGGCGCTGATAACGTTCTTGGTAACAGAACCAAAGTCAAAGTGGTCAAAAATAAAGTAGCACCACCATTCAAAGTAGTGGAATTTGACATTATGTATGGCCAGGGAATTTCCAAAGTAGGCGAAATCATAGATCTGGGTGTGGAATTTGAAATTGTTAAAAAAGCAGGCTCCTGGTTCAGTTATGAAGGCAACAAACTTGGACAAGGCAGGGATTCTGTCAAAAATCTACTTCTGGACAACCCTGAATTGATGGAAGAAATCGAAAAGAAAATCAAAGAAAAAGCTGGATTGGGCAAAGCCTCCCTTCCAATTGAAGAAGGTGAGGGCTGATTCCCTCTCCTTTCAAAAAATCAAATCCCGGTTGATCAATTCAGCCGGGATTTGTTTTTTCAAGAAAATATGGAGTCAAATTGATTAAGTGGCTCTGATAGCTTCCACAGGGTCTAGCCTTGCTGCCAAAGTTGCCGGAACAATGCCGGAAACAATCCCTATGACCGAGGAAATACCCAGGCCTAAAACAATATTTTTGAATGACAGCACCAGTTCTAAAGATCCCACCGGAATGAAAGTAATCGCAAAAACCAATAAAATTCCAGTGATCCCTCCTATCAAGCTTAGAAAAACAGCCTCAAATAAGAATTGGGCAAGAATAAAGTAATTTTTGGCTCCTAATGATTTTTGAATCCCAATAATCCCTGTCCTTTCTTTGACCGAAACAAACATAATATTGGCAATTCCAAACCCACCAACCAAAATCGAAAAACCACCGATCACCCAACCAGCAGCACTGATTACATCAAAGATAGAGCCTATTGTATTCATGATAAATTCAGATTTGTTGAGTGAAAAATTATCTTCTTGGGTAGGTTTGAGACCTCTCTTGGCTCTTAATAACCCTATAAGTTCATTCTCCAATGCAACCAAGCCAACATCATCATCTCTGCCCTTGAGAGCAATACTTGGTTCTATGCCGTTTTTGCCTACATAATATAGCTTGGTAAAGCTGCCATAGGGAATCATCACAGCCTCATCTTTGGAAGCAATTTCAAATAAGCCTTCCCCCTCTTCTTCGAATACACCGATGACTACAAACTTCCCCCCTTTGATTTTGATTTCACTCCCTATAGGATTACGGTTTGAAAAAAGAGTTGAAGCAATTTTAGTCCCAATGATGGCTACATTTCTTGAGGAATTGATCTCAAGTTCTGTAAAAAACCTTCCGGCATCCAGAGGAATATCATAAACATCTTTGTAGGTAAAGGTTACCCCACTGAGGTTGGTCCCTTGGTACGAGTTACTACCGGACTGAACTGTAGTATTGGCCGAAGCTGAGAAAGTAACAGCTTCCGCACTGCGAAGTTTTGCCCTCAAAAAAGTGTACTCATCAAAAGTATTGTAAGGCCTTCTGAAATATTTCCACCAGGGGTAATCTGGTCCTCCAACGAATTGGAATCTATTTACAGTTACTACATTACTTCCCAGAAAGCTGAAGCTTGACTTGATGTTTTTTTCCAGTGAGTCTACCAAAGTAAAAACAGCAATGATTGCGAAAATACCAACAGTCACTCCTAAAAGCGACAATATGGTTCTAGTGAGGTTGGATTTTAAAGCCTGAAGTGCAAAGATCAGACTTTCCCAAATGAGTTTAAGAAATACCACAGATTTGTAAAGTGTTTAAAACTAATTGACAAGATAAGTAGATTTAGGGATTTTTATTGTTATCTTTGCAGTTTTTAAGATTATTCTTAATAGACATAACAAAGCAAATTCTATTCATTCTATATGAAGTTATCAGACTTTAAATTCGACGTCCCCAAAAAGCTTATTTCTCACTATCCAACAGAAAACCGAGATGAATCGAGGCTGATGGTAGTACACAGAAAAACGGGAGAAATTGAGCACAGGGTTTTCAAAGATATTGTAGACTATTTTGGTGACGGAGATGTATTTGTCATGAATGACACCAAAGTATTTCCTGCAAGACTATACGGAAACAAAGAAAAAACAGGTGCCAAAATTGAAGTGTTTCTTTTGAGAGAACTTAACCAAGACCTCAGGCTTTGGGACGTACTTGTGGATCCTGCAAGGAAAATCAGAGTAGGAAATAAGCTTTATTTTGGAGACAGTGACTTGGTAGCAGAAGTCATTGACAATACAACTTCAAGAGGGAGAACGATAAGATTTCTTTTTGATGGTACAGATGAAGAGTTCTACAAGACAATAGATACGCTTGGAGAAACACCGATCTTGAAAGAATGGATTGACAGAAAAGTTGAAGCTGAAGACAGAGAAAGATATCAAACTATCTTTGCCCAAAACGTAGGTGCTGTCGCAGCCCCTACTGCAGGACTTCATTTCACCCCACATCTGCTCAAAAGACTTGAGCTAAAGGGTGTTGAAGTCACTCCTATTACTTTACACGTTGGCCTTGGTACTTTCAGACAAGTAGATGTGGAAGATCTTACCAAGCACAAGATGGATTCAGAGAATTATTCTATTCCAGAAAAAACCGTAGAATTGGTAAATGAAGCCATTGATAATAAGAAAAGAGTGGTTTCAGTAGGCACCACTTCTTTGAAGACCATTGAATCGTCTGTGACAGCAAACAACAGGCTGAAAGCCAGCAGTGGCTGGACTGATAAATTTATCATCCCCCCTTATGAATTCAAAATCGCCAATAGCTTGATTACCAATTTTCACTTACCTGAGTCAACTTTACTGATGACTGCTTCGGCATTTGGAGGGTATGACTTGGTCATGAAAGCTTATCAGGAAGCCATCAAAGAAAAGTACAGGTTCTTCTCCTACGGAGATGCCATGCTGATCTTATAATCACTTTAAAAGAGGCTCTAAAAAAGCCTCTTTTTTTATTTTTCTATTTTTCACCATCTTCGGGAACAGTTATCCTAATTCTAGTTTTTATTTTTGGTTTTCGAAAAATTCATGAAAAAATACGCAATCATAGTAGCTGGAGGCAGTGGCACAAGAATGGGGGGCTCAATTTCAAAACAATATCTTGAAATAGGTGGAAAGCCAGTCTTGATGCATACCCTTGAAGTTTTTTTTAATTCGGACAGCAGTATCAACCTGATTCTTGTGATCCCCGAGTCTGACTTTGAACTTTGGTATAAGCTATGCTCAGCGCATGAATTTAGCATCCCCCATCAATTGGTCAAAGGAGGAAGCAGCCGATTTCAATCCGTCAAAAATGGACTTTTGCATATTCTTGATGAAGATGGTCTTGTCGCTATTCATGATGGAGTCAGGCCTTTTGTCAAACCGGAGGTAATTCATGAAAGCTTTAAAGTAGCAGCCCAAGAAGGTTCCGCAATTGCTGTAGTATCTTTGAAGGATTCTATAAGAAGAGTGGGAGAAGACAGTAAATCGGTATTCCAGGAAAGACAATTCTTCCGCTTAGTACAAACGCCCCAGACCTTCCAGATCAGGAAAATAAAAAAAGCCTTCAAAACCGAAGAATCGCCGAAATTCACAGATGATGCCACAGTGTATGAGCATCAAGGCTGGCAGGTAAGCTTGATTACAGGCAATCCCGAAAACATCAAAATCACTACACCCGAAGACATGAATTATGCGGAATTTCTTATCGGTAAAAATCCGTAGAAAATTTCACCGATAAATTCCCGTATTTCACCGAGTTTTCCATAGGCTTTGCCTTTTTTGAAAAGGAAGGCTTCTCTCCCCATTGTAGATTTGTCTAAATCAAAACTCAAATCAAAATCACCATGGCAAAGTCAAACTATCCGGCAAAAAACAATGACATCACTGTTGGAGTCATTCTGGTCCTCGTTGGAGGCGTCATTTTACTAAGAACCTTAGGTATTTGGTTTCCCAGCTGGTTCACCACCTGGCCGATGATACTGATAGCTGTGGGGCTTATTGTAAGTATCAAGAGCAATTTCAAAAGTGGTTTTGGCCTTTTTATGATCGCATTTGGAGGTGTATTTCTCCTTGTGAAGAATTTCAACCTCCCTTTCAACATATTTCCCTATGTGATCCCTGTAGGTTTGATTGCATTAGGTATTTATTTGATTATCAAAAGGAATTCTGACCGCAGGATATTTGAGCAGAGCTTTTCAGATTCTATGAAAAAATTTGATGAATCTATGACCGGGCTTGGTTCAGGTATGGGAACTTCTGAAGACTTCTCAGGCACTTATAAGTCTACAGATCATGCAGATTATATTGACGCACAAGCTCTTTTCACAGGTATCGAAAGAAGAGTCATGAGCAAAAACCTGAAAGGCGGGAAAGTAAGTGCGATCTTTGGCGGTACCGACATCGACTTAACCCAAGCAGACCTAGCAGAAGGAGCTGCAATCAATATAGAAGTGGCATTTGGAGGTGTAAAATTGATTGTTCCTTCCAATTGGGATCTTCAGATCAATGTCACTAATATCTTTGCAGGGGTCGAGGATAAAAGGATGTTTCAACCAGTTACTTCCGGGGAGACAAAAACTCTTAGAATCTATGGATCAGTAATATTTGGAGGAGTTGAAATCAAGTCATTCTAATTCCCGCGCATGCTTCAAAGACTGACATCTTTATCAAAACTTAATTGGCTGATAATAGCAGCGGTAGTCCTGACCTGGATTACCGCTTCCGTATTTTTACTTTTTTATTATGGGCAACCCCTACATGCCTCCATTATCGAATCTCTGACTTTGACCATCTGGATATTTTTGAGCCTTTTGATTTTGGAAAATGTCTTTAAATACTTCTCTCCAAAAAACCATCAAAAATGGCTTATTGTGGGGTTACCTTTGATCATATCCTTTGGAGTTGTTTTCTTCAGCAAATTCCTGCTTGGGATTTTTGTGCCAAACAATCCTGATTACCTCTCCTTTTCAGAACAGCTTTTACCTTTAAAGATTTTTATTGTATTTATAATTCTTCTTGCATGGTCATTGATCTTAATCATCTATGGCCAGATTGAAGATCAGATAGAAGCTAAAGAAAGACTGGGTAAAATCCAGGAAATGGCCAAGGAGGCTGAGCTCTACCATCTCAAACAGCAGCTACAGCCCCATTTTCTTTTCAATAGTCTCAATTCTGTGAGTGCTTTGATCAAATCAAACCCCGAAAAAGCCAGAGAGATGATTTTTCAATTGGCAGATTTCCTTCGGGGAACTATCAATAAAGGAAATAACAAGTGGATTAAGGTAGCTGAAGAAAAAGAGTATCTTGATCTGTTTTTAGCAATTGAAAAAGTACGGTTTGGACATAGGTTGAAAACTGAATTTCGGATATCTGATGATACTGAGGAACTCAAACTCCCCCAATTGTTGATCCAGCCAATACTTGAAAATGCAATCAAGCATGGACTATATGGCATTACAGGCGAGGTACTCATTCAAATAGCTTTCGAAAAACAAGGGGAGTTTCTTACTGTCATGATCACCAATCCTTTTAACCAGGAAGCTGGAAAAACCAAAGGAAGTGGATTTGGACTTGAAGCGGTAAGCAGACGGCTTTTTCTTATTTTTGGGAGAAATGACCTTTTGAAGACCACAGAAGAAGCCGACACTTTTAAGGTGAAAATAAAAGTACCTCAAATTCAATAATTATGACCCGCACATTGATTATCGACGATGAACCTTTGGCGACAGAAATCATCAAAGAATACTTGGAGGATTATCCACAATTTGAAATTGTAGGAGTTTGCCATAACGGTTTTGAAGGCCTGAAAGCTGTACAGGAGCTGAGTCCGGATTTGATCTTTTTGGATATTCAAATGCCGAAAATCAATGGACTTGAGCTGCTTGAACTGTTAGAAAAACCACCTGCGGTAATTTTCACAACAGCATTTGATGAATACGCCATGAAGGCATTTGATGCGCATGCAATTGATTACCTTCTTAAACCTTTTTCCAAAACGAGGTTTCAAAAGTCAATAGAAAAATTCACCCAAGCTAATTCAAATGTAGTGCAAGCTATGGCCTTTCAAGAACAAATTCCCGATACTACTGATAGAATTGTTCTCAAAATCAAAAATGAAATTAAGATAATCCCTGTATCTGAAGTAATATACCTGGAGGCAAATGATGATTATGTGAACATCTACACCAAAGAAGGAAAGTATCTAAAAAACAAAACTCTTACTTTTTATGAAAAAAACCTGGACTCGGCACAATTTGTAAGAGTTCACCGGTCTTACATTGTGAAGATCCAGGAAATCCACAAAATAGAACCTTACGAAAAAGACTCTTATCAATTGATCCTGAGAAATACTGCAAAAATCCCCGTCAGTAAAACAGGCCTCCCAAAACTCAAAGCAGCATTAGGGATTTAAAAGAAAAAAGCCCACATGGGGGCTTTGATCAATATTCGTCTTCGTTGAAGAAGAAGTCATCTTTCGTTGGATAATCCGGCCAGATTTCCTCTATGTTTTCATATGGCTCGCCGTCATCCTCTAATTCCTGAAGGTTTTCCACGACTTCCAAAGGAGCGCCTGAACGTATCGCATAATCAATCAGTTCGTCCTTAGTTGCAGGCCATGGTGCATCTTCCAGATAAGACGCAAGTTCTAATGTCCAATACATATTTTCTGTTTTAAAATGTTTACCGCCTTAACGGCTTGCAAAAATAGAAATTGTTTTAAATTTTCAATTGTTAACTCATTAATTATTTGAAAGTTCCTTCAAGATGAAATTTTTCACATCAACTTTCCTTTTAAAAGCACTGAGCTTTCTTCTGAGCATAATTTCAAAATCACCCTCATTCGTTCTGAAGTTTTCAGCATTTTCTTTAATAGTGGACAGTTCATTCTCATCCCTGTAAATAAGATCTTTCAAAATTGAAGCCTTAATTCTTTTTTGTTCATCCTGAGGCCTTTCTCTAAAGTCAGGATATTTTGAATTTGCCAGTTTATTCAAAAACAACTTTTCAAAAACCACCTCAGAAAAGAATGTAAAGGACCTCATGATCAACCCTGCATCTTTGGGCTTCCTTTGGGTGATCCTCTTCCATTCTGCTTGCAGTTTCTTTGCTGACGAAATGACCTCCGGGTTTGTTTCAGCTTTAGCAAGCTTTTTCATTTCCTCGGTCATTTCTTCCATTTTTTTCACCTGCTCCCAAGGTTTCAGCTGAGGTCCGGTCTGAACAGTTCTTCTAAACCTGCTAAAAATCCTATTGTTCAGCTTTGAAAATTCATCCCATAGAGGCTGCCTTTTTTCAGCGGGAACTTTACCGGAGGCTTTCCACTCTTTTTGAATTCTTTTGGAAATTTCAAAAGCTTTTTTAGCGTCAGGATTGTCAAATGCTTCTCTTGCCTGACGCACCAAATCCTCGTACACTTTGATATTCTCTTCTGCCTGTAGCGCGAGACCTTCAAAAAAATGTTTTCTGTTTTCAAAAAATGTATCCAAGGCAGCATTAAATGTATTTTCGATTTCTTCTTCGAATTCCTTTTCAACAGGTCCTGTTTTGATCCACCTCATTTTGAGGTTTTTCATTTCTTCAGCGGTATTTTTCCAATCTGTATCGTTCTTGAGGGCTTCCGCTTCAAGAATAAGCCCTTTTTTGATTTCGAGATTTCTTTCCCTGTTTTTCCTGATGATATCTTCCAAGTAGACCTGAAGCTTTTCCAAGTCCTCTATCAATGGGACAAAGTCCCCTAAAGCATCAAATTCCAACAAAGAATTTTTAAGGTGTACCAGCTTCATAAGAAAAGAACCTTTGTTTTGATTCTCCTCTATGTCCTTTTTCAGACCTTCAATCTTTTCCTTCAAGGTCTCAAACCTGTCTTCGAAATATTTGATCGTACTGGCTTCGTCTTCTTTTACTTCTCCAATCACCCTGTCCGGCTGATTCATAAATCCTCTGAGATAAACCTTGTTATCTTTAATGTACCCGTATGGATGCTCCATTTTGATCTAATAGGTTGGTTGCGTGGCAGTCTTAGTTAATTCCTGCAAATTAATTAATTCAAAAGCATTTATCCTAAGAAAGGGCTTTTTTTGCCATATTTGTCCTTCTTGGCACTTTCAACATTAAATAATCAATTATGAGTTCAGAAAAAATCATCTTTTCAATGGCGGGGGTATCTAAAATATATCCACCACAGAAAAAAGTACTGAAAGACATATATCTCTCATTTTTTTACGGCGCAAAAATAGGTGTTTTGGGTCTCAATGGCTCGGGAAAATCTTCTCTTTTGAAAATCATCGCTGGCCTGGACAAAGAGTTTATCGGTGAGGTAGTATGGTCTCCAGGATACTCCGTGGGCATGCTGGAACAAGAACCCAAGCTAGACCCGGACAAAACGGTCAAAGAAGTAGTGGAAGAAGCCGTTTCAGAGACGGTGGCTTTGCTCAAAGAATTTGAAGAAATCAATGAAAAGTTCATGGATCCAGCTTTGATGGAAGATCCTGATGCCATGGACAAGCTGATCACCAAACAGGGTGAAGTACAGGAAAAACTCGATGCTGCGAATGCTTGGGAACTGGAAACTATGTTGGAAAAAGCCATGGATGCGCTGAGACTCCCTCCAGCTGAAGCAAATGTCGCCAACCTTTCAGGGGGTGAAAAAAGAAGGGTAGCACTTTGCAGATTGCTTCTTCAAGAACCTGATGTTTTGTTGCTGGATGAACCTACCAACCACCTGGATGCTGAATCTGTTCTTTGGCTGGAACAGCATTTACAACAATACAAAGGAACTGTCATCGCAGTGACCCACGACAGGTACTTCCTGGACAATGTAGCAGGTTGGATTCTGGAATTGGACAGAGGTGAAGGTATACCATGGAAGGGTAATTATTCTTCTTGGCTTGACCAAAAACAAAATAGACTAAAACAGGAAGAGAAAACTGAATCCAAAAGACAAAAAACACTGGAGCGGGAACTGGAGTGGATCCGCATGACTCCAAAAGCCCGTCAGGCAAAAGGCAAGGCCAGGTTGAGTGCTTATGACAAACTCATCAGTGAGGAAGGAAAAGAAAAAGAAGCCAAACTGGAATTATACATCCCACCTGGACCAAGGCTGGGAGCCAAAGTCATTGAAGTAAATGGGGTCTCCAAGGCTTATGGAGACAAATTGTTGTTCGAAGACCTTTCTTTTAATTTACCTCAGGGAGGTATAGTGGGTATCATTGGACCCAACGGTGCAGGTAAATCCACACTTTTCAAATTGATCACAGGTAGAGAAAAACCTGATGCCGGTCACTTTGAAGTTGGAGAAACGGTGAGGTTGGCCTATGTTGATCAAGAACACGACAATTTGGACCCCAACAAAACAGTTTATGAATCTATTTCAGGTGGAAATGAAATCATGAAATTGGGCAATAAGGAAATGAACTCAAGAGCTTATGTAGGCAAATTCAATTTTACAGGATCAGATCAGGAGAAAAAAGTCGGGGTGCTTTCTGGAGGTGAAAGAAACCGCGTTCATTTAGCGATGACTCTGAAAGAGGGTGGAAACCTGCTCCTACTCGATGAACCTACCAATGACCTGGATGTCAACACCCTAAGGGCTTTAGAGGAAGCTTTGGAAAACTTTGGGGGTTGTGCGGTGATTATTTCCCACGATAGATGGTTCCTGGATAGGATTTGTACGCATATTCTGGCTTTTGAAGGAGATTCTCAGGTATACTGGTTTGAAGGAAACTTTACAGATTATGAGGAAAACAAGAAAAAACGTTTGGGTGATGTGACACCTAGGAGGATCAAGTATAAGAAGTTGAGGTAGGTAGAGTGTACGAAGTACCAAGTATAAAGTACAAAGTACCAAGAAGGGATTCGGATAGTAGAGATTAACGAGAAGTCAGAAGCGAGAGACGAGAATCTTCAATGAAATATGCTAGCGCGAAATAAAGTTGAAATATGCCTTCGGCGATATATTGGTGGCGTGTAATTAAGAGAATTACTCTTAAAAAAAGTATCAAGTAAATTCTGGACGGGACAGAGAGTTTAGACACATATACCTTGAATACCATTCATATTTTAGGTTGGATATTATAACAACAGAAAACTAAACACCCTAGAGGATATCACTAGGGTGTTTGTTTTTTGACTACCACAATAATATATTATGATTATCCGCTTGTATAC
>NZ_ALWO02000006.1 GCF_000295935.2 Indibacter alkaliphilus LW1 | reverse complement strand
TGTAGGCGGATATTCATATAAATTAATTTTCAATTTTGTTAGATTATTCTTAAAAAATAAATTATTATTATTAAAAATTCTTATATAAATTATTTAAACAATTAAAGCTTATATTATGAAACATTTAACTTAATTATGCTTTTTGGAATTTCGATAATAATTGGAGCCTGCAATATGGAAATTCCTCCAATTGACTCAGTTGAGGAACCTGAATTGAAAGAGTTTGATTTCAATTTTAGCAATTCTATTAAAATTTCTTCAATCGATGGAAACAGTTGGGTGAATTTAAGGATTGAGTCAGATATTGAAGATTTTGTAACGATTCCATCCGATAACGCTCTATGGGAATTGAAATTAATTTATGATGATAGTGAAATTCTTCCTGATTTTTCGTTGAGGAAGAAATCCTTGGATTTTAACATTTCTATTGATGACAAACCTAATAGGTATTTTGTTGTGGATGATTACTTTATTGAACCTGATGCAAAAGGTTTTACATTGTCCTTAATTTCTGAAACAACAGACAATTCAAATAATAGAATTGACAATAGTGTATTTGGAGATGACTTTTATCCAAATTTTAGACGTGATTATTTTGATGGTCCTACTTTGTATGAATATGGTCAAGTAAGAAGGTATTACAATTATAATGCTGTTCCTTCGTTAAATACTAGGATGGTTATGGCACGCTGGCTATATAGAGAATGTAGATTGTGTGGTATGAGGGATTTAACTCCAAGTTGGGATTATCTGACAGATATTGGACAAATTTCTTGGGCGACCAAACGTAATATCAGGAGATTAAGAGTTATTGTCCAGCATCACGGGCCAACACCAAACAATTATGATAACCCTACCAATACAAACTTTTCTGTGTATTTTAGACGATATTGAAGATTTAAATATAAAGGTTTATCAAATGTATAGAGATTAAAATTTATTTTGGTTAAGGATAATTTTTGTTTGTATATTTAATGATATAACCTATTGAAATATTGATTGTTCAATTTAAAATATAAAGAGATGAAAATAGGGCAAAAATTGAGGAATAGAGGAACGTTGATTCTGATTATTTTTATATTTCAGACAAGTGCTTTTTTTTCTTGTGGGGACTCAATTGAGGATGCCCCAATAATTACTGATTCGGGCCTTAAAATAACGGTAGTCCCTGAAATTGATGAGTTGAATGGATTTGCAGGAGATACCCTATTGCTTAAATTCATTATTGATCATGAAAACTATGTGAATGGAAGATTAACAGGGATAAAGTCAGTGAAAAAACTGAATGGAGTTTTAATAAAAGATAAGGAATTGCTAAAAAATGAAGGGGAGGGACTGCCCTCTCCAGTTGAATTGGAAATTCCATATCTCTTTAGTGCTGCCGATATTGGTAAGAAAGTTGAATTTGGGATTCAATACGAGGTAGTACGCCAAATTGCTAATGGATCAAGTGGTGTGACAGGTTTTAAACTTTTCAATGTAAATTCATCAATGAAGGATTAATGATGGCATACTGAGTTAATCATTTTTTTTTGATTATTCGATATATCTTATTGAGGCAAGTAAGATCACTAAATATACACGAGTTAACTGATCTATGGTAAATTGGATGAAAAAGGCCTTTTATATCGAATGGTTGTGGATGAAAACACATCCTACGATAACAATTGCCCTTGTTTTCATTTATTATTCCTGTGTCAGCGAGTTTCAACCTCGCTTTATAGGTTCAGACTCTGATATCTTGGTAGCCAATTCCTTTATTTTCGCTGATTCAGTGCCAGTGGTATCGCTGATGAGGAGCAAAAACAAGCTTGGTGATGACTGGCACCCCGAAAAAAACGCAAGTGTTAAAATTGAGAAAATATCTCCCAATAATTCCTCGGATTTGCAGACATTTGATTTGTTACTTGTTGATTCCGTGTACAAGTCCTTGATTCCTTTGGAGGCCGGATTTGAATATAGACTTAAAGTGAGGTCAAAAGACGGAATAATTCTTTCTGCTTCTACTTACATACCGTTTCCTGTAAAGGTTGACTCAATAGTTAGGAGCCAAGGGCCGGTTATGTCATTCGATGGGCATACAGGGAGCACTAATTTAGACAGGATTTTTTTTCACCCAAAAGCCGAAGCGGTGAATTATTTTGAGACTAAATTTTACAGGAGAGATGTTTTAAGTAATCCTGATGAATGGGGAATAGCAGTAGAAGATAATTATTCCATTTATAAATCTTATAATAGGGATGAAATCATTTTGTCGGAGAATTTACCTGACCAGTTTTTGTTTGCTTTTCCTTTTTCCGTAAATGGAAATGCTGGTTCTCAAATTCAGTTAACATTTTATAGAGGCAGTATGGTCTTTATTTTGGAGACCACATCAGCGGAATACTATCACTATAAAAAAAGCCTTTATGCCCATTTGGATGCAATTTCCTATCAAGCCTTTACCAGCACTTCTGATCTCTATAATCCAAGTATTTTCAAAACGCCTCTCCCGTTGTTCTCCAACATTGAGGGGGGAAGGGGAATCTTTGCAGGTTTAAGCAGGGATTTTTATATCATAGAAAGGTATTGGTATGAAGAGGATTAATTTCTTTTTGATCCTTACTTTTTGTGTAAGTAGTTTTGATGGCATTGCGGTTTATGCACAAGACAACTTTATTAACGGCACAGTAAGGGAAGAAGGATCGAGAGAACCAATTGTTGGGGTTTTGGTCAAAATTACCCCTGGAGCCATAAATTCGTTTACCGATGTACATGGCAAATTTTCAGTTGAAATCGGCTCTTATCTTGAACAGGTTATCCATTTCAGTTATCCGGGTTATCATACATTGAGCAAAAGTATTTCGGAATTCGATAGTGAATTTGTCAGCATTTTTCTTTCTCCCGTTGAACTTGATGAAGTGGTAGTTGAATCAAAAAGAAGGATAGACAGGATATCCTCAAACGAGGTTAGGTTCAACAATCCTGACCTTCTCCAGATGCCCTCAATTAAACCAGAGACCGATATTATGGAAGTAATCATCAGGCAACCTGGTATCCAACCCGGACTTGAGGGCACGGTTCGGTATTCTGTCCGGGGAGGCCAGACTGACCAAAACCTAATATTATTTGATGGAACACCGATGTACAATACTGGGCATTTGGCAAATTTTTTATCGGTTTTTGATCCTTATGCCATTCAAAGTATGACCCTTTACAAGGGAGGATTTCCTTCGAGGTTTGGTGGCAGAGCATCCTCTATCTTGGATATAAGGGTTAAAGAAGGTGATAAATCCCAATACAAAGGGGAAGTTTTGGTAGGCTTGTTGTATGGGAAGTTTGCCTTGGAAGGCCCCATTATAAAAGGCAAAAGTTCTTTTATGTTTTCGGCGAGAAAATCCCTTGTGGATCCGGTACTTCATCTGGCTCATAGTATTAACAAACCTGACAACAAATTTTTATACGGTTTTTATGATTTCAACCTTAAGTTGAGCCATGAAATTGATGACCTAAGCAGTGTCCATTTTAGTACTTATCATGGAAGGGATATTCTGAAGACGGACAGCAAATTAATCTTGGGTTCAACGGATACACTAAGAAGAGCAAATTACCAACACCAATATAATAATTGGGGGACAAAGTTGTACAGCCTTAGCTTTAACCGGACTGTTTCAAAAAAGCTAAGGTATAACATGGTTTTAGCTTTTACGGATTTTGAATACAGAATGACGTACGCTGATAGCAGTTCGCTTAATTGGCAGAGAGAGGCTTTTGACCAGTTTGATTATGCTACTTCTGTAAAAGACTATGTCTGGAAACACAATTTCAATTACAATCTTAATGTCAACCATGCTTTAAATTTTGGACTGGACTGGATCAGCCACAGGTTTGTCCCGATTTCTTGGTTTCGCCAGATCCAAAGAATGGATAGGCCGATCGTTGAAAATCAGGATGCGGTTAACCTGTCGGCTACCGAAGTTTTCGGTTATTTTCAATGGAACTATGCGTCTAAAAATGAAAGATTGCTATTACAGTTAGGAGGAAGATTGGGCAAATACATCCTTCTTGAAAATGATAAGGACTTTGTTTTAATGGAGCCCAGAATCCAGTCCACCTATCTTTTGGGGAATTCAGATATTATCATGGAATATAGCCGGATGACTCAATCAGTGCATTCCCTTAATTCCGCTGGTCTTTCTTTGCTCCCAGATATCTGGGTACCCTCAACCAAAAACCTTCAACCTACCATTAGTGACCAATTATCCCTCCAATTCAACAGATATTGGGAGGAAAAAAATATCCAGATTCAGACTGGTCTTTATTACAAAAGGATGAGGAACATCATCCAGTTTTTGGGTGTGTCAGGTTTCGCTATAGCCCAAGGCCAATGGGACGATCAGGTTTATTCAGGGGGAAGAGGAAAGGCTTATGGCTGGGAACTTGGCTTACAGAGAAAATTTGATAATTTGGATTTTGAATTTAATTACACCTATTCAAGAGCCTTTAACGAATTTCCCCAACTTAATCAGGGTAACCCTTTCCCTCATAATTTTGATAGGCCCCATAACATAAATCTTAACCTTTTGTGGAGGATAAATCCAAAAAACAGTTTAGCGCTTTCCTGGACACATCAAACTGGCATGCCAGTAACCCTAGGTCAAAGGAGATTGCCAGCTTTAAATGATCACAGCTACTATTATCCTAATGGAACCACCCACTGGGATAATTTCAGGGATGAAGGTGCTTTTCAAAACTTGGATGATTTTGTTTCCAATGGAATGTACATACCTTTCAACCATCAGGCATTGTTATTGGACGAAATCAATAATTTTAGACTGCCGGATTATCATAGGCTTGATCTTTCTTTCAATCAAAGTAAAATATGGAGAAATGGATGGAAAAGAACTGTAGGGGTTTCCTTGTTTAACCTTTATAATCGACAAAACCCCTATTTTGTATTTTCCAGATTCCAAAAAGGAGAACTGCAATATTATATGTTAACTCTATTTCCCTTAATACCAACTTTTTCCTATGGCTTGAGGTTTTGATTTTATTATTAAGTATTTAAGTGATTTACGTTGGTTTTTAATGGATTTAAGAATTGTTTTGAAATCGGCAATAAAATTACTCAACCATTAAATAAGACTTCTTAGTATAGTGTCTGATTATGGACTTAACTCTGAGGATATAATTCTGCAATTGGGAGTTCGAATACAACTCGCATCTAAGGTTTTTTTCTAGCTAAAATGGCTGAGAAAAAGTTTAAAGAAATCGTTAAGCAATCAAATACAGTCGTATTGGTAGACTTCTATGCCGACTGGTGCGCTCCTTGCCAGACGATGACACCTATTTTGGAAGAAACATTGCATGAACTTGGCGGAAAGATCAAGCTCTTTAAATTGAATGTGGATAAAAATCCCCAAGCCAGTCTTCAGTTTGGGGTAAGGTCTATACCTCATTTTATTCTGTTCAAAAACGGAAAAATCCTCTGGAAAAAAGGTGGCTATATGACCAAAAGAGAACTTTTACAATCCCTCAGGGGCTTTGTATAGGCAAAAAAAACCGCTGGCAAAACCAGCGGTGTTCAATTATATTTATTCCATTTTTTTTACTTTTTCCAGCTTGCTTTTCCGCCTTTTTCGGAGTCCACATTGATGGTATAATTACCACCACCGGAGACAATCCATCTTACTTTGACAGCGCCCATACCCGGGATATTTTCCACATGGATTTTCTCGGGATCTACCTTCTGTTCTTTATACTTTTTGAAATCCTCGCTTTCCACTACAAATCCAGCCACTACTTTTGCACCGGAAATACTTACATAATCAGGCCTTGCTATCTTGTATTTAAGGTCCTGACTGGAATGGGTAGGAATCAAACGCTCATTATAAACAGTAGCAACTACTTCTTTCAATCCACCTCCAAGGTCAGTTTCCTTCACCTCGGAAACGGACAGCTTGGGCGTGTGGTACCCATGAAGAATGGTAAAGGCAGAATTCCTATGGGCGTCCTGCTCCATCAAGAATCCCGGATGCAAACGTCCAAAATTCTTTTTGAACCCACCTATTTCAATTTTTCCGTACTGTGGATGGTCATATTCCTCCCAATCTACAAAGGCATCACCAAAGGTAAGGTACCTGTCGACCTTCATCTGTTCGTCCTGATTGTTGCGGCCGGCATTTTCATGGAAATACAGATAAGAGGTCATCAGCTCATTGGAATAAGTAAATATACCCCGGCCACCGTAAAACCAGTCCAACTGACCACCAAACACTGAATAGAGGTCTTTATAGACCACCAAGTATTTGTATCCCGGCATAAACTCTTCGCCTTTTTTGGCTATAGCATCATAAATCCTCACATCCGAAGCATTATAGGTACCCAAATCCTCTTCAGCTCCCGGCCCTCTCAGGATCATTCCTCCATAATTGTGGTAACTTTGTGCGCCTGCAATATTTGGATGTTTCATGACAAACTCCATCACGGCCCTGTTTTCAGGTACGGAAAAAGGATATTTCCACGCTCCACGCTGTACGTAATCCGGCTGCCAGTTCCAGCCCCAATCTCTGTTGGGATCATAATAGCCGATTCCATCCTCATTTACTTCTCCGTCACCATCTCTGTCTATACCTTCATAACCCAGCATTTCGTATTCTCCCTGCTCATCGGCAGCGACCATAATTAACTTTCGTGGATCCATCTGATCTTTCACAAATCTCCCGGTTGGAGATTTTCTGATCATATAGGTGATGTGTCCGTCACCATTCAGGTCATCAAAAGGATCTTCCCCGGCCAAACCATCGCCATCATTATCAAGGACTATCATACCTGACCTCGGAGAATTCTGGGTATTGGCCTCTTTGATAAAATAATCGTGGGCATCAGGGTTGATGGTAGGAGCGATATAGAAGGTCTTGTCTTTCAGCAATTCTGTGATAAAATCCAGGTCTCCGTACATTTCAGCCAAGTACCAAGCTGTATATAGGGTAAATTCGGTACCCTGTATTTCATTGGAGTGGATATTGCCATCTATCCACATGGCAGGTTTTTCATCTGCTTTTCCATGATTGAAATCCGTCACGGTCAGTACCCATATATCATTGCCCTGATAGGACTTTCCTATACTTTCCAATTTGACCAAATTCGGGTGCTTTTTGGCCATGTCTTTCATAATTTCCTCCAGTGCCAGGTTGGTATGATACCTGTTCCAGGAAACCTGCACCTTGGGGTTGTGAGGTGTGCCTAATGCCCTGAAATATCTATCCTGGGCTACTTGTGCGTTGGCCTCGTAAGTTGAGCTGAGGCTCAAAGCTGCACCTATAAATGCTGTATAAATCCAATTTTTAAATTTCATTGCCTTGCTGATTAAAGTTTCACATTGAGAGTAGCTATGCCAGTATGAGCTGCACCAGCCTTGATTTCTACATTACCGGAGCCTTTTACGATCCAGCTGAGGGTAGTTTTTTCAAATGCTCCCAACTTATCAATCAATTTGATCTTATCGCCTGATATGATGTCTTTGCTTTCTCTATTGATATCAATCCTTATTTTTCTCAGCCATCTTGATTTTTCACCCATGTCTGAATGCGTGGGAAGTGGGGAATTATTAAAGAGATCTGCGGTCACTCTGGTAAGTCCATTGCCCAGTTTTTCTGTTTGTACATTATGGAATTCCATTTTGGGACTCATTTCAGCCAATTTCAAAATGAACTCCGTATGCTCATTGGCAATTTCCCCAACCTGACTGTATGGAGGGTTGTACATTGCAAAAGGCTTGATACCACCTACTTCTACCTTTTGGTTGGGGATATCAGGATGGTCAATCGCTGTCCATGGGACAAATGCGTCAATTTTTTCTTTTTCTGCCCAAGCCAGAAAATTGGCTTCAGGATTAGATGATACAGATTTGCCTTCCTCATCTTTTACTTCCGGTACCCACCAGCCCGGTGTGCTGAAGCTCAATCTTCCAAAATGGAAATATGCCCATTGGAAAAAGTCACCATCCGTCCCTTGATTATTTTGGTTGAATGCTTTTTGGGATACAGTCTTATTGTACATTTCAGACACCATGCTATTGATGGCTACATCTTTTTCCAACATGGAGGTGATGATTCTCTTCTTGGCATCTGCTGCATTGTATTTCAGTGGGGCCGAAAGGTTGTTTGCCGGGCTGAAAGTTACAAAGGCAAAAATATTCCACTGCTCAAAGAGGTAATCCAGCAAAGCTCTGCTTTCAGCCTCTGATACCGCAAAATCTCCGGCCAAAGGAGTAAAGATCGGAAATTTATAGGTCTGGTTCCTGTTAAAAGCTATGCCTTCTTCAAGGTCTTCTCCGAACTTGCCATCCTTGTCTTTATCCCTGCTTTCAGGGTATACCAAATAGCTTCCTTTTTGTCCTTTTGACACATCTGCTTTGACCATTACGCGATCATCCTGCTCATGCGGCATATAGTCTCCCATGGGGCTTTCCACTCTCATCATGGTGATCAGTCCGTCATTGTTCAGATCTACGTAGCCGTCCTCGGAGACCCTGCCATCCCTGTCATGGTCTACTTTGGAAGCATTGCCTCTTCTTTCATATTTTAAGGAAGCATGGTACTGCTCGTAAGCATCAGGAGACATGTTTGGAAAAACATAAAAAGTGTTTTTTTCCAAAGCTGCATCATTTTCTTTTACCAACTTCTCTGCAAACTGAAGGGCTAATTCAACACTCAAAACATGGAAACCTTCAGCACCGCCCACTATGGCAATACCTGGCTTATTGTCCATGTCCCCCTTTCCGATTTTCAATACCCAGATATCCTTACCCCCTTCGGTTTTTGTCAAAGAGCTCAGCTTAGCAGTGCTCCCACTTCCGGAAATTGCCTGCAGTCTTTGGCTCATCTGGCTCAAAGTAGGGTAATCACTTTGAGCGAGGCTGCTGGTATGAACAGAGAATAACATCCCAGCTCCTGCAACCAGTGATAGATACATTTTCTTCATAAGTTATATTTGATTTAGTTCAATTTTTAATTTGGGCTATTCAGTGCACAAATATTGTCCTAATGTTACAAAAAATAGGTGGTTAATTAAAAATGCTTTGGAAGTAGTGAATCAATGGATTTTGAATGGCGACAAGTATGGATAAATGGGTGAGAACCTGAGCCACTTATCAAGCATTTTTCCTGAGGTTATAAATAAACCATAATATTGTTTATTTTGCCTTTTACAAAGATTAGGATATGTTTTCAAAAATCGCACTTGCTATTGCATTTTCTCCCAGAATGGAGGCTTTGATCGCAGAAGCCAAAAGGATCAAAGAAATATTTGCTGCCGAACTGCTGCTCATTCATGTTGGTGAAAAAACAACTGAATCTGAAAAAAAAATGCAGGAAATGCTCAGCTCTCAAGGACTTCTTGATACAGGAGTGACAACTGTATGGGAAGTGGGCAATCCTGCTAAAAAAATCATCAAAGTATGTGAACAGGAAAATGTAGACCTATTGATAGCAGGAGCTTTGAAAACTGAAGGTTTTTTTAAATACTATATTGGTTCCGTTGCAAGAAAAATCATCAGAAAGTCCAAATGTTCTGTACTGGTACTGATTGAGCCTATGTTGAAGCCGGAAGCCTTTGAAAGGGTGGTGATCAATGGCACACAACAAGACCAAACCCCTTTCGTCATAGACCAAGGTCTAAAATGGTGTAAGTCAGATAAAGCAAAGCAGGTTTACATTGTAAACGAAATCAAGATGTACGGGCTTCAAATGGCCACTGCAAGTGAAGGCGGAGAGGAGGAGATTGCAGCGACAAGGCGTAAACTCATAGGGGAAGAAATAATTTATGTAGAAAATATTCTAAAAAATCTCGATAAGGGATCCTTGAAAATCAGCATCAAAATCACATGTGGCAAATGGGCCATAGAATTGGCAAGATTTGCTACAGATGTAAAAGCAGACTTATTGATTGTGGGAGATGAGGGGAATCTTGGCTTTTTCCATAGGTTGTTTCCACATGATCTTGAAGAAATTCTGAGCGACCTTCCTTGTAACCTTTTAATTGTAAAAAAATAAAAAGGACACATGGAAAATCTTTCACATCAGGATGTAGTAAACCTGTTTCTTCAGCTTGCCGCCATGTTATTGTTGGCAAGGGTTTTTGCAGAGATTGCTCAGCGCTTTAAGCAGCCGGCAGTAGTCGGGGAATTGTTGGCAGGGATATTACTGGGGCCGACCATATTGGGAACCTTTTACCCCGATTTGCATCAGTATCTATTTATGAGTAATCCAAGTGCAAATCTTGCCTTGGATGGATTTGTTCAGATTGCGGTGGTATTGCTGCTCTTTATAGCAGGCTTGGAGGTAGAGTTGCATTTGGTCTGGTCCCAAGGAAAGTCAGCCTTGAGCATAAGCTTATTGGGCTTGATTGTGCCATTTGCACTTGGTTTTGTTTTCCCTTACTATTTCTCCGAGTTTTTTGGACTGGCAGATGGAGATAGGCTCTTGTTTTCGCTATTTATGGGAACAGCGATGTCCATTACGGCATTGCCAGTTGTAGTACGGATTTTGATGGACCTTGACCTTTTCAAGACCAAAATGGGGATGTTGATCGTTGCTTCAGCCATGGTGAATGACATCATAGGTTGGTTGATATTCTCCGTCATTTTGTCATTTATGGGTAAAGGAAGCAACCTCTCACTTTTCCAGACTATTGGGATTACTTTGGCTTTTACTTTCTTTATGTTGACTTTGGGAAAGATTATAATCAATAAGGTCTTGCCTTGGATCAATAAAAAATTAGCTTGGCCTGGTGGGGTATTATCTCTATCAATGGCATTTTGTTTTTTGGCCGCTGCCTTTACAGAGTGGTTAGGTATTCATGCTATTTTTGGTGCATTCCTTTTGGGGGTTGCTTTGGGGGATTCTGAACACATGTCAGAGAGGGCTAAAGAAATCGTACACCAGTTTATCAACAATATATTTGCCCCTCTATTTTTCGTTTCGATCGGTTTGAAAATCAATTTCTTCACCAATTTTGAGGTGATGCTTACCTTGGCAGTGTTAGCTATTTCTTTCGCCGGAAAAATTGTAGGCAGTGGCTTTGGTGCTTCAAAAGGTGGGTTCAATTTGAGAGAATCTTTAGCTGTAGGCTTTGGGATGAATGCCAGGGGTGCCATGGAGATTATTCTGGGCCTTATCGCACTGGAAAATGGACTGATTGATGAGAAGCTCTTTGTCGCACTTGTCATTATGGCAATAGTGACGAGTATGAGCAGTGGCCCTTTGATGAAATGGGCTTTGCGGACTGATATCAAAGAAACTTAAGGGTCTAATTTGTAGCATGATATTAATTCTTCAAATAAGTATAAAGAATGGTATTTTAGGTTAAATCCTAATAGCTGATCTGTGGATATTTTATGCTTATTTTGAATTTTATCTTTAAAAAAATCTGTGAAATTCTGTTAAAACTGCAGTTTGTTGTCCTTTTTGGAGGGATTTTTGTATTTTTATCCTTGAATCAATAATTTAAAAAAAATGAAATACCCAAATTCAATGTACAAATTAGTAGTCCCGTTTTTTGTTTTTGCATTATTTTTTGGTTTTACTGCTTCAGCTCAGGAAGTGATGCCACAACAAATGGAAGTTCAGGAAGATTTTCCTGAAGAAGATATTAAGAAATTCGTAGATGTCAACTTGCAAGTGATGCCAATCCAGGAAAAATATCAATCCAAAATGATGGAATCGATAGAGGAAAGCGGAATGACGGTAGAGCGTTTTGAAGCTCTAAGTATGGCACAGCAAAACGGGGACATCAGAGAAGCATCTGAGGATCCGGAGGAATTGGCAGCTTACAATAAAGCAGGTCAGGAAATTATGCAAATTCAGTCCGAGATGCAAAACGAAGTAGTTGGACACATTTCAGAGAGTGATTTAGGTCCGGAAAAATTCCAACAGATTTATATGGCCTATACCCAAAGTGAGAAAGTAAGGGCTAAAATCGATAAAATGATGGCTGATGCCATTGAAGATTAAGCAGGTTAAAAATCTGTAATTTAAGAGCATCCCTTGAGGATGCTTTTTTTGTTTCTGGCTACCGATAGAATTCTCTTACAGGTGATTGGTCAAATCAATTAGATATTTCTAACCAAAGCACTTACTTTTGGGTTCTATTTGAGTTTTTAATCATCCAAATACAATCATGACCAAAAATAAAGCAAAAGTAGGAGTACTTTTAGTCAACCTTGGAACACCTGACAGTACAGCTACAGGAGATGTAAGGAAATACCTCAGAGAATTTTTGATGGATGGAAGAGTGATCGATTTCCCGTTTATTCCCCGTTGGATGCTTGTCAATCTGATAATAGCCCCATTCAGGGCTCCAAAATCAGCCAATGAATACAGGAAATTATGGACAGATAGGGGCTCTCCTTTGCTTTTTCACACAGAAGATCTCAGGGACAAGTTGATTGCCAAACTTGACCCCCAAACCTATGTGGTGGAAATGGCCATGAGGTATCAGTCTCCGAGCATTGAGGATGGCCTGGAAAGGCTCAATAAAGCTAATGTGAAGAAAATTATTGTGCTGCCATTGTTTCCTCAATATGCTTCTGCCACTAATGGATCTGTGGCGGATAAGGTAATGGAAATAGCAAGAGGATGGCAGATCATTCCAAATATTACATTTATATCCAATTTTGTAGAACACCCCTTATTCCTGGAGGCTTGGGCCGAATTGGGTAAAGAAATGATGCAGGGCCAAGAATATGACAAATATCTATTTTCCTATCATGGCTTACCGGAGAGGCAGATCAGAAAAGGCTCGGTGGATGGGTATTGCCAGCTTTCGGACAAGTGCTGTGGCAACTATACCAAGAAAAACCAATTCTGCTACAGAGGTCAGTGTTTTCATACCACAAGACTTTTGGCAGAGAAATTGGGTTTGCCGGAAGATAAAGTACTTACCTGTTTTCAATCCAGGCTTGGGAAAGATCCATGGATAAAACCTTATACAGAAGATATCATCAAGGAATTGGCTGAGAAAGGTGTCAAAAAAGTATTGGTGTTTTCCCCTGCTTTTGTAGCAGATTGTCTTGAGACTACCGTTGAAGTAGGGGAGGAGTATAAGGAAGAGTTTGAGGAGCTTGGGGGTGAACAGTGGGATTTGGTTCCAAGTCTCAATTCCAATGATACTTGGGTTGAGTGTGTCAAAGATCTAGTTTTGACAAACACCTGATTTACATTCCAAATAGCAGAACCCTTTTAAGCCAACGCCTTCATGCTTGCTGAAAAACCTTTGTATCAGAAAAACTGGTTGCTGTTTCTTGGAATCCTTTTTATTTCATTTAATCTCAGGCCTTCGATTACGGCTGTAGGTCCTTTGATTCCAATGATCCGGGAAGACCTAGGTTTGAGCAATGGATGGGCAGGTTTTTTGACCACTTTTCCATTGCTGACTTTTGCTACTTTTTCACTTTTTTCAGCCCGCATTGGAAAGGCTATGGGCAATTCCCAAGCACTTATGTTAGGCATGGCCTTGATCCTTTTGGGGACATTGGTCAGGGTACTGGGTGGATCATTGGTCTTGTTTTTGGGAACTGGCCTTACGGGTATAGGAATTGTTATATGCAATGTGCTGTTGATTCCCTTGATCAAAAACCGAATGCCTTCCAAAATAGGAATCGTCACAGCATCCTATACCACAGGGATGACATTTCTGGCAGCTGTTGCATCGGGAATTTCGGCGCCTTTGGCTATAGACTTAAATTTAGGATGGAGAGGGTCCCTGGTTTCTTGGGCAGGCTTATTAGTATTGGGGATAATCTTGTGGATACCTCAGCTGAAGTTCCGTGCAGCAGTGAATCATGCTGAAAATTCCGTGGCAAAGGTCAATGTTTGGAAATCCAGATTGGCATGGAATGTCAGTATGTTTATGGGGGTTCAGTCCTTGCTGTTTTTCACTTTAGTTGCATGGCTTCCTGATATGATGATATCCAGAGGGCTTTCTGCTACAGAAGCGGGAGTGTTGGTTTCGGTAATGCAGATTATAGGTTTGATAGGGTCCTTTTTGGCGCCTATTATAGCTGTTAGATTTAAGGATCAGGTAGGTTTGATCAATGTTTTAGGTTTTATGTACATAATAGGCTTTTGCAGTTTGTTTTTTGATGAACTGTGGGTGAATTATGTCGGGTTGGCAATTGTAGGCTTGGGCTTGGGGTCCAGTGTATCATTGGCATATACTCTGATTGGACTGCGTACCAAAATGGAAAAGACGACTGCTTCCCTTTCAGGTATGGTGCAGTCTACAGGGTATTACCTGGCAGCTCTTGGCCCGCTTCTTTTTGGAATTGCTTTTGATTTGTTTCAAAATTGGAACTTTCTGATTTACCTGACTTTGACCTGCAGTGTGCTGTTTATTTATTTTGGGACAAAGGCTGGAAAGTCTGCTCAGATATAGTAAATATGATTTTTGTATTAACCCAATTTTCCTGATAGACTTCTATTAAAAAAATAAGGCCCTCCGAAAAGGGCCTTTGAATTATTGGTTGGCAAGGACTACTTTTTCCTTGAACTTCTTGATTTGTCTTCTTAATGCTTCCACGGCTTCGTCAGCTGCAGCTTCGAAAGAGTCACTTTGCTGCTTGGCAAACAGGGTTTTACCCGGAACGTTCATTTTGATTTCTACAATTTTATTCGCATTTTTTTCATGTTTATCTAATCTCATAAAAACTTCACCGTCAACAATACGATCATAGAATGTATCCAGTTTATCAGCTTTTCTTTGGATGAAGTCGATAAGCTTTTGATCGGCATCGAAATGGATGGAATGCATTTGAAGTTTCATAACTTTCTTATTTAAAATTGAACATTTATTAAGCTTTTGGATGTGCTTGTTCAAACACAGCCTTAAGTTTTTCCATTGAATTGTGCGTGTATACCTGAGTCGCCGCCAAGTTGGCGTGACCAAGTAAATCCTTTACAGCATTTAGGTCTGCTCCTTTATTTAGCAAATGAGTGGCAAAAGTATGCCTGAGCAAGTGGGGACTCCGCTTGGAAGTCTGGGCAAAAAGATCAAGATAGTGTCTTACAATCCGGTAAATCTTCATAGGATATGCCTGCTCTTTATTGATATTAACGATAAAATAATCACTCTCTTGTATATTTGAAAATGTTTCTTCAAATACTTTTTTGTACAGAATAATATTCCTTTTCAAGGTGTTTGTTAAGGGTATTATTCTTTGTTTTTTTCTTTTTCCCAATACTTTTATGCTTCCTTCTTCAAGGTTGATGTCCTTCCATCGGATAGAAATCAACTCGGAAAGTCTAACCCCGGTCAGGTACAAGAACTCCATGACCATCTTGTCTCTTTGTCCATCAAACCCCACTTCATAAACCGCCTCATCCAGGATTTTTTCTATGGCTTCTTCCTGAACAAATTCAGGTAGTCTTTTAGCAGTCTTTAATGCCCGGATTTTGTAGGTAGGGTCTTTTGAAATTATACCTGAGCGCATCAAAAACTTATAATAGGATCTTAAGGTGGCAATCTTCCTATTGATAGAGTTAGGGTTGAGTCCAGAATCTACCAAGTCAATCACCCAAGCCCTAATTTCTGAATGCTCAGCATTACCAATATCCTCCAAGCCAAAAGCAGTAGAAACAAATTCTGAGAATTGTTCTAAATCCGTTTTGTAGGCAAGTACTGTATGGGTACTCGCTCTTTTTTCATGCTCCAGATAATTGATAAAAGAATCAGTCATATATGTTACTTGAATGTATGAAATTATAAAAAATTATCCGACTGAATTGTGACGAAAGTCATCCCAAGAGCGAGTATACATCAGTGGTCTACAGGTAGGGCTTCTTTGGGATTATAAACGGCATTCATCATGGCTGCATAATCCTCAATGCTTCATACAGGTCAATTTTAAACCTAATCTAAAACCTTTCCAGTAAAAAATCACTACCAGTTGCTTTAAGGTTTGTTAAAGCATTAAAAAAGAAAAGGGCGTACCCGCTTTCGGTAGGTACGCCTTTAGATGTGAATTATCTCAAAAAGATAACAAACAATTACTTGCTAGCTTCTGTCTGTAATCTCTGCTTGTAAGCTGCTTTAATAACTTGCTCCCTGTTTTTAACAGAAGGTTTTACAAAGTGCTGTCTGGCTCTCAATTCGCGAACAGCTCCAGTCTTATCAAACTTCTTTTTGAAACGCTTAAGCGCTTTCTCGATAGATTCGTTTTCTTTTACGTTGACTATGATCATATGTATACACCTCCTTTCAGGGTTGCAAATGTAAGAATAATATTTTGATATGAAAACTTTATCTGGACATTGTCAATAAAAAAGCCCCTTTCTTACGAAAGAGGCTTTTTTGAATTAGCTTATAAATTAACCGATTACTTTTTCGGCTAATAAAACTACATTATTATCATTTACTTCTACAACACCCCCATCGATCACATGTGCTTTTTTTCCTTCCTTGGTAGTGTATGAAACGGTACCTTTTGCAAGGGCAGATACCAAAGCTGCGTGGTTTTTCAATACTTGAAAAGAGCCGTTGGCACCTGGAAACGTTGCCTCTTCGACCTCACCTTCAAATACTTTTTGATCTGGTGTGATAATTGTCAATTGGATCATAACTTAATATTTTGCTTAAACTGTAAGTACAGCTTTTAGATTATCTTACTTCAGCAAGCATTTTCTCACCTTTGGCAATGGCATCTTCGATAGAACCCACCAAGTTGAATGCTGCTTCAGGCAAATGATCCAACTCTCCGTCCATAATCATATTGAAGCCTTTGATAGTATCTTTGATATCCACCAATACACCTTTTAGGCCTGTAAATTGCTCTGCAACGTGGAAAGGCTGAGATAGGAATCTCTGTACCCTTCTGGCTCTGTGTACCACAAGCTTATCTTCTTCAGAAAGTTCTTCCATACCCAAGATTGCGATGATATCCTGAAGCTCTTTGTATCGCTGAAGGATCTCTTTTACATTTTGTGCACAGTTGTAGTGCTCATCACCAAGGATATCCGGAGAAAGGATTCTGGAAGTAGAATCCAAAGGATCCACTGCTGGATAAATACCAAGCTCAGAGATTTTTCTTGAAAGTACAGTAGTTGCATCCAAGTGAGCGAAAGTAGTCGCTGGAGCAGGGTCAGTCAAGTCATCGGCAGGTACATAAACAGCCTGTACTGAAGTAATGGATCCGTTTTTGGTAGAAGTAATTCTTTCCTGCATGGAACCCATTTCTGTAGCCAAAGTTGGCTGGTAACCTACCGCAGATGGCATACGTCCAAGAAGTGCGGACACTTCTGAACCAGCCTGGGTAAATCTAAAGATATTGTCAATGAAGAAAAGGATGTCTTTACCGGCTCCATCACCTTCACCATCTCTGTAGTATTCTGCCAGAGTCAAACCTGTCAAGGCTACTCGAGCTCTTGCTCCAGGAGGCTCATTCATTTGTCCGAAGACGAAAGTTGCTTTGGATTCTTCCAGTTTTTTCAAATCAACTTTGGATAGATCCCATCCTCCTTCTTCTTCTAAGGTATGAAGGAAATCATCACCGTAGGTTACAATGCCTGACTCGATCATCTCCCTCAAAAGGTCATTCCCTTCACGGGTTCTTTCACCAACACCTGCAAATACAGAAAGACCTGAATATGCTTTGGCGATATTGTTGATCAATTCCTGGATCAAAACTGTTTTACCCACACCGGCACCACCGAAAAGACCGATTTTACCACCTTTTGCATAAGGCTCGATCAAGTCGATTACCTTGATACCTGTAAAAAGAATTTCTGTTGAAGTAGAAAGGTCTTCAAACTTTGGAGCGGATCTGTGGATAGGTAATCTCTTGGTAGATTTCACTTCAGGAAGTCCATCAATAGCCTGACCAATCACATTGAACAGTCGACCTTTGATTGCCTCACCGGTAGGTACAGAGATTGGGGCCTCGTTATCTACTGCTCCTTGGCCTCTTACCAGACCTTCTGTAGCATCCATAGCGATAGTCCTTACTCTATCTTCACCTAAATGCTGCTGCACTTCGAGGATCACTTGGTGACCGTCTTCTCTAGTGACCGTCAATGCATCCAGAATGTTAGGTAATCTTCCTCCCTCGAAAGAGACGTCCACTACTGGACCAATTACCTGAGTTATCTTACCAATATTTGCCATTTGTATTTTTATTGTAAAAAGGATTGATGCTTTTTGAATTTGGTTGCAAAATTAATTATTAAAGCTGAATACCAAAGGATGTTTGGAAATTTAATCCCTGTATTTAAACTTTTTTTATTTTGCGATTTGCAATCCTACAGATTCAGTATTTAAAATGGAAATTGATAATAGTCAAAAGTTTAGCGATAAACCGTCAATATTTGTTACAGGATTCTTTTTCCAAATAGAAAGGCTTTGTTCCAATAAGGATTTGCAAGATTATCTTCTGTCACACCCAAAGATGTCGAAGAATGAATAAAAATTACACGACCCCTCTGGACATCTGTGACTATTCCGGCGTGGCTTACTTTTCTGCGCCTTTTTCCAGTAGCAAAAAACAAAAGGTCTCCTTTTTCCAGATTTCTTCCTGATACATTTTTTCCCAATTTACTTTGGGCTTCAGAGGTTCTGGGCAGATTTATTCCCACACTGGCGTATGCATGGAAGATCAGGGCAGAACAATCTATTCCAGACCGGGTAGTGCCTCCATATCTATAAGGTGTGCCTCTGTAGGATCTTGCAGTACTAATAATAGTGTCTACTTCTCTGTTTTTTCCTTTTTTGGAAGAGGCGCATGAAGAGGAAAAAATCAAGATTGGCAATAAGACTATCAGATAATAGAAAAATTTAATTTGGATTTCCTTTGGGGATTTATTCATATTTGAATGGAATATTTTTATATTCAATAATACGTTTGCAGTATCGGGACTGTGAAATATTTGACGCTATAAATAAACGCTATGAAGATGAAAAAATCTATTTCCTTTATTTTTATTCTTTCAGTTTTTTCTTGCAGTGCTCCTCAGAGCGATACTAATTCTTTGAGATTGGGTTATAACTCTGAAAATTCCACGGTTGTACAGGGAGTTAGCTTGTTGGGGGATACACTGACCTCAAGAATAGATTCTACAACCCAAAATGATCAAATCAGGGAATTGCAAGAGGCTGAATCCCGTTATGCTGAAAACCCATCCATGGAAAACCTCATTTGGATAGGTAGAAGGGAAGCTTACCTGGGAAGGCACGATTTGGCAATAAGGACTTTTACCAAAGCAATAAAGGAATATCCTGACGCTTTTGAGCCTTTGAGACATAGAGGACACAGGTTTGTATCTGTCAGGAAATTTGACGAAGCCATAGAAGATTTTAAAAAAGCCTCTAAATTAATGGAAGGGGAAGAAATTTTGATTGAGGAAGATGGAATGCCCAACAAGCTCAATATTCCTTTGTCAAATGTTCAATTTAATGTTTGGTATCATTTGGGTTTAGCACATTATCTAAAAGGGGAGTGGGAAAAAGCTTTGGACGCCTATGTGGAATGTATCAAAGTTTCTGATAATGATGACCTGATTGTGGCTACTTTAGATTGGTATTATATGACTTTGATCAAAATGGGGAAAAAAGCAGAAGCACTTGAGTCGATTGCAGTAGTCACTCCGGACATGAATATAATTGAGAATGAAGCTTACCACAAAAGAATCTTAATGTATAAGGGAGAGCTGGAACCAGGTCGTTTGCTGAATGTCAATTCTGCTGAAGATGACCAGAAGCTTCAATATGTTACTCAGGGCTACGGCCTTGGGAATTACTATCTTAGCCAAGGAGATACAACTATGGCTGAAAGGATATTTAACAATGTAATTGAAACTGGATATTGGTCTGCATTTGGCTATATTGCATCAGAAATGGAATTAGCTAAATTGAGAGAATGAGTAGAGAGGAGTTCATAAGTTTACCATTGCACAAAAAAATAAAATTACTTTACACAGAGGGGACCTTCGTGGTGGCTATAAGGTACTATACCCATAAAGTGAATCTGTACCTTTTGGACAATGAATACGTTGAAGTTTTTTACAACCACAAGCTTGATAAGATAGATAACATTCAATTTTTAAATCGAGAGCACAGTAGAATGAAGTTTTACCTTGACCAGATTCAGTTATCCATTTAGGTTCTGATTTTGGGAAGAAAGTGCTTGGTGAATTTTCAAAACCTGTGGAATAAGTAATTTATTTTCGCCGTTCTTGATGATAAAATCTGCCTTTTTATTTTTTTCCTCGTCAGGCATTTGTTTGTCAATGATGGCATTTATTTGTTTTTCATCTCTTTGAGGATCTCTTGCCATTACTCTGCTGATACGCAGTTTTAATGGAGCACTTACATTGATGATCTTATCAAGTTGTTTGTAGGAGCCTGTTTCAAAAAGCAGTGCTGCCTCCTTCAGAATATAGGGGGAGTTTTGCGAAGTAGCCCAATTTTCAAAATCTGCACCTACAGCAGGGTGGACAAGGGCATTGATGATTGTTGTGTTTTCCGGGTCTGAGAAAACCTTTTCAGCAAGATATTTTCTATTAAGCTCCCCATTTTCAGTGTAGCTTTCTTCTCCAAAGTTTTCTTTGATTTTTTGAATCAAATCAAGATTATTGGCCATTAGCCACTTTGCCCGATCATCAGCATAGTAAATAGGAATACCTAAGATGGAAAATATTTTGGAAACTGTTGTTTTTCCAGAGCCAATTCCACCTGTAATTCCAATTAGCTTAGGACTTATCTTATTCATATTTCAAGCGTAGAACGGAAGGTTCGATCTGAATATTTTCCAAAAAATTGGGTCTTGGTGATACTTGGATAAGTATGGTACTATCATCCCTGTTACGATTATAATAATTCAATACTGCTTCAAATTCCATAGACTTCAATTCCTCTACCTTTCGTTCGTCTATCATATAGCGCATTACGATTGAAGGTTCTTCTGCCAAGGTCACCGAATTTGGGAAATTCTGCTTGTTGATTCTAAGTCTTTTGTTTCCTTCGAGCATTTGATACACATCGAATTTCACATGAACACTTTCTTCTTCCAAAGTCAGGAATTCGGCTGTTTCCTCCTCCAGATCAATTGGAAGGATTTTATTGAAGTTTTTATTTATTTTTTCCTCTCCAAGTTTCATCAGAATAACCCCATCCAATTTTTGTAATATGGAAGTTGGGCCTTTGACGTTCACCAGTGCAGGGTCTAGTTCTATATCTCCTGCAATCCTGTAATTTCTAGCCAGGGTGCTAGAGGTTGTATCTATTTCAATTTTGATTTTTCGGGTCACTACCTTATCTATATTGAATGTGATCGTGTCTGTGACCATAGACACGAGGTTGGTAGGGTTGATGGATTCTGCCAAGCCTCTTCTGATCTCTGAAGTAAGGATGTAGTTTTTTGTGGAGGGATTATTTATTTCAATCAAAAACGGGTTCTCATTTACTTTGAAATATTTTCTTAGAAGGTCCCATCCGTTACCGTTGACTTCTACTTTTATCCTACTTGGAAGTTTTTCCACCGGCATGAACTCCTCTGGGTCAAACACTATCTGAATTGGATAATCTATGACAGTCGTGTAATTGTCTTTGTTGAGGGCATTCAAAACCCAAAAAGTGGCGGCTGCGAAAAAACACAGAGCCGCCACTTTCAGGTTTGCAATCTTTTGTGGAGAAAGATTGGAAAAACGTTTTTTGAGTGTAGCCAAAATGGATCTTATTTAGTTCCTGTAGCTTTTTTGGTGAAATCCGCCGATATGGCTGATTTTTCTACTTTTATTTTTAATCCTTTGTCCAAATCCACAGTTACTGTATCCCCCTCTATTGAGCTCACTTTGCCGTGAATCCCTCCGATGGTCACTACAGTATCTCCTTTTTTCATGGCTTCCAGGAAATTTTTTGTTTCTTTTTGTTTTTTCTGCTGTGGTCTGATCATGAAAAAGTACATGATCAGGATAATGGATCCAAATAGGAATACTTGCCCCATTATCCCGCCTCCAGCTCCTTCAGCTTGTAATAAAATCCAAAGTTTCATATATTATCTCTTAACCGGGCCAGCTTGACTTGCAGCTCCTGCTTGTGATCTTGGTGTAACATTTCCTTTCATTCTCAACCTGGTTACATTAGGATTGGTATTGGCCTGAATAGTAACTGTTGGTGCTTGCGTACCTGGTTTTGCAGTAGAGTTGAATACAACTTTTACATATCCTTCTTCACCTGGTTTTACAGGGGTTTTGGTCCAGTCAGGGCTTGTACATCCACAAGATGCAGTGATGTTGGAAATTACCAAAGGAGCTTGGCCCTCGTTGGTGAATTTGAAGATATGCTCCACAACCTTTCCTTCATCGATGGTTCCAAAGTCAAACTCCATCTCACTGAATCCAAACTGGCCTAAAGTAGAAGGATCAGCAGGCTGACTGTTGGCTACATTTGATGGAGTAGCCGGCTGTGCTGCTTCCAGTCTGGCCAATTTTTGTTCCAATTCTGCGATTTTGTCAGATTGGTCTGCACTTTTTGTTTCACAACCGAATGCAAAGAGCGCAATTGAAAGCGCTAATGCGGGGAATTTTAAGTATTTCATGATAATAAGGGTTAATTAGCTTCTTTGTTGATTTGTTCAATCAGTTTATTGACGTCACTCAATAAGTTTTCTGCTTTGTTTTTAGCATCAGAGATGACTTTATGTCCTTCTGATTTAGCTTCGTTTTGGGGTAGGTTTTTGCCTTCTTTCAAGTCATTGATCAATCTCTCCAGCTCTTCTTTGTACCTGGACAATTGGTAAGTGAGTTTGTCACGTGTATTTTTACCAGTATCCGGTGCAAATAAAATGCCTAAAGCAGCACCTATTCCAGCGCCGGCTATAAAGGCAAACCATGTATTAGAATTTTTGCTCATTTCTTTATTTTTATTTGTTATCTAAAAGACCTCTTCCACTCTTACGGATTTGACCATTTTCAGTTAACTCCTTTGACAGCACATCCAAAAGACCATTGACAAACTGCTTACTTTTCGGTGTACTGTATGTTTTGGAGATATCTATGTATTCATTGATACTCACTTTTACAGGGATACTCGGGAATTTTTTCATTTCAGTGATAGCCATAGACAAGATGATTTTGTCAGTCTGTGCTATCCGCTCTATATCCCAGTTTTGAGTTCTTTTTGCAATCAAATCTTTATTATGATCGTCGTTTTGGACTGTCAAGTTAAAGATATTTTGGAAGAATTCCTTATCATCTTCCCAGTTCAAGGCTATTTCCGGAAGCAGTTCTTCCTCTTCTGAGTATTGCTCCTTGATGTTTTTAAGTACTTTAGATGCCAAACTCCTTACGATAGATTTGTTCTCTGTCCAGTTAAGGTCTTTTTCAGAAAAAAAGTTTAGAATCGCGTCGATTTTGAAGATTACCTTTTTGAGTATGTCATCAGCGATCTCAAAATCTTCCTCCAGGCTTGGATCTGTTATTTGGATATAAGATTTGTAACTATCCAAGGGTCTCACATAATCCCTGAACCACTCTTTGATTTCCAATTCAAGCTCATCAATGTAGGCGCCGTTTCTGGTAATGGCGTTATTGAAAGTTTCGGAGTCTTTGATTTTCAATAAGATTTTGTTGTTGCTGAGATTCAAATCACTTTTATTCAATGTAACAGCTTCCTGAGACATTTTTTTCTTTCTCTCAGATTCTTTTTCTACATGGTCTCTGAAAGCTAAAAGGATCTGAATGGAATAGAGGTAGAGTTGTGGAAGCCTTTCGGCTGAGCTTACCATGTTATTGGCCAAAAATTCAAAATCCTTCCTATTTGCTTGGTGGAAAGCATTGATGGCTTTTTTTGCCTCAACAGTGATTTTGGGATTGCTAAATTTCTCAGCTTCAAAAGTATCTGTATTAAGATTTTTGATAAACAGTTCGGTGGCAAGCGCTGCTTCTTTTTTGAGCAAGCCTTTGTCCTGAACTTCCATGCTGTTAAGGTCCGGCAAAAATGCATCTTTGATTTGGTCTTTTGCCAAATTGAAGTTGGATGCTTTACACTGTTCGTAAGCATAAAGGTTTTGGAAAGCCTTGACTCTGAGAATTCTTCTGTTTAACATACCCGAAATTAAAGAACGTAAATATAAAGTAAATTGAATTGGATTAGGGAATTGAAATAACCTTTTCCTTTAAGATAATCAAAAACCACCTGCCTCAGAACAAAGTTCCTCCTCAGGTGGTCTTTTGATTGTTTGGTTTTATCAGTAAGGCAATTTTACCTTGCCCATGGATTCTATTCTGTTCCAAGCCATTTCTATAGCTGCTTCTTGCGCAGGGATCTGCTCTTTTTCTGATTTGTCAAGAATTGCTGAGCAAATGTCATAGATTTTATCAGCGTGTAAGTAAGTCAACTCTCTGTTGTAACCTCCTACATATTCCGCGTAGACATTGATCAGGCCACCTGCATTGATCAAGAAGTCAGGTGCATAAACTATTCCTTTTTCCAGAAGTGCTTTTCCATGCTTTTCCTCATCCTGAAGTTGGTTATTGGCTGCTCCAGCGATGATCTGACATTTTAATCTATCAATAGTCTGATCATTGACTGTGGCTCCAAGTGCACATGGAGCGTAAATGTCCATATCAATATCATATATGACACTGGGGTCCACTACAACAGCTCCAGTTTCTTTGGCTACTACTTTCAGTCTGTCTTCAAAGATATCAGTAATGAAAACTTCAGCCCTTTCCTTCACTAAGTGCTCTACGAGGTATTTTCCTACTTGACCTATACCCTGTACGGCTACTTTTTTACCCGTAAGGCTATCAGATCCATAGGCTTTTTTTGCAGCTGCCTTCATTCCCAAATAAGTACCATAAGCAGTGACAGGGGAGGGATCTCCGCCTCCTCCTTTTACCTCAGGAAGTCCGGTTACATACTTGGTTTCCATAGCGATATATTCCATATCACTGGTTTTCATGTTTACATCTTCCGCGGTGATGTATCTTCCTCCGAGGCTGTTGATAAATCTTCCAAACCTTCTGAGGTAGGCTTCATTTTTTAATTTGGGGTCTCCAATGATCACAGCCTTACCACCGCCCAGGTTCAACCCGGAAATGGCAGCTTTGAAAGTCATTCCTCTGGAAAGCCTGAGGACGTCGGTAATTGCTTCTGCTTCAGAAGCGTAATTCCACATTCTGGTTCCACCCAAAGCTGGACCAAGAACTGTATTGTGAATTCCTATGATTGCCTTGAGCCCTGTAGGTTCGTCATAACATATGACCAATTGCTCATGCCCAAGTGAGGTGATCTGTCCATAAATGGAGCCTTCCCTCACTTTTTCCTCAGTATTTAAATCTACCATGTGAACTTGGAATTTTTAATTGTGTTATATTTGGGATTACTGTATTGAAAGACAGTGCCGCAAAATTATATATTTTGTTTGGCCTTTGCTAATGCAATTAATAGAGTAATAAAAAACTTATCAAGTGATTTAAAAACTTTTCTTCTGTGAAACCCCTATTACGGCTCAATAAGTACCTGCTTAAATACAAGGGATATATTCTCTTGGGGATTATATTTACTGTCATTTCCAATTTTTTTGTAATTATTCCTGCTCAGTTGGTCAGAATTGCCATAGATTATGTGGTTGAAAGTTTTTCTTATTTTCAAGTAATTGAAGGTGAGGCTATAGGCATTTTTGCCCGAAGTTTATTTTTAAAGTACATACTCATTTTTGGAGTACTCATACTCGTCATGGCTCTTTTGAGAGGATTTTTCTTATTTCTTATCAGGCAGACCATCATCATCATGTCGCGATTGATAGAATATGACATGAAAAATGAAATCTTTGAGCACTATCAAAACCTGCCTTTGAGCTTTTACAGAAGGAACAGTACAGGGGACCTCATGGCAAGGATCACAGAGGATGTAAGTCGTGTCAGGATGTATTTGGGTCCTGCCATCATGTATGGTCTGAACCTTTTGATTCTTTTTCCAATGGTCATCGGATACATGCTCAGTGTTAATGTGGAGCTGACACTTTATTCCTTGTTGCCATTACCTGTGCTTTCTGTCAGCATTTATTTTGTAAATAACCTGATCAACGAAAGGTCAGAAAAAATTCAAAGAAGCCTTTCAGGTCTGAGCACTTTTGTTCAGGAGGCTTTTTCAGGAATTAGAGTTCTTAAAGCTTTTGTAAGAGAAGAAGACAGCTCCAGGCAATTTAAGGAAGCTAGCTTGGACTATAAAGACAAGTCGATCAGACTGACAATGGTACAGGCATTGTTTTTTCCACTGATCCTGGCATTGATAGGTGTCAGTACCATACTTACTGTATACATAGGCGGAATTCAGGTGATAGAAGGGACCATTGGGTATGGTGTGATTGCAGAATTTATTTTGTATGTAAATATGCTTACCTGGCCTGTCACCTCTTTAGGTTGGGTTACAAGTATCATTCAAAGAGCAGCCGCTTCTCAGGCAAGGATCAACGAGTTTTTAGATGTGGAAAATGAAATAGTCAGCAGTGAAGGCTTGGATACTTTCATCAAAGGAGATCTTGAGGTCAAAAATATAAGCTTTGTGTATCCTGATTCAGGAATCAAAGCACTTGATCAGATTAGCTTTTCTATAAATTCAGGAGAATCACTTGCAATCATTGGTACCACTGGTTCTGGTAAATCAACCATTGCAAACCTTCTTATGAGGATGTATGATCCTGATTCAGGAGAAATATTGATTGACGGGAAGGATATAAAGGCATACGATATTGCTGCTTTGAGGAAGCAAATAGGCTATGTCCCTCAGGATGTCTTTTTATTTAGCGATACTATTGGCAACAATATAGGTTTTGGCTTGGATACTATACCGGAAGGTGTGGTAGAAAAAGCAGCAAAAGATGCCGATGTCTATACCAATATCATAGACTTTCCAAATGGCTTTGAAACCCGACTTGGGGAAAGAGGGATCACCCTTTCAGGGGGACAAAAACAACGTGTTTCCATTGCGAGGGCAATCGCCAAAGAACCCAGTATTCTATTGTTGGACGACTGCTTATCTGCTGTTGATACCAAAACTGAAAATGCCATTCTGAATGCCCTGAAAGAAATTATGATCAAGAGAACTTCTATCATTATTTCACACCGGGTTTCTTCCGCAAAACTGGCAGATAAAATCATCGTGTTGGATGATGGTAAGCTCGTAGAACAAGGTACGCATGAAGTGCTCTTGGAGAAAAAAGGTGTTTATGCCGAGTTGTATGAAAAACAAACCCAGACTTCAGAGACTGTAGAAGAGGACTAGTTACTCCCGATTTTTTGCAAAAAAATCAAAGCCGATCTTTTTGGGGTTCCCCATACTTGAAGTATGCTCCAATTTTTGATGGTAATTGATCACCATGATGTCCTGAAATGCAGGAGCTAGCAGATCATTGTCCAAAGCTGATAAAATCAACTGTTCTACCAAAGCCCGCATTTTTTCGGGAGTGACAGGATTTTCCTTGAGTTCGGGAAAGTTGAATACCACCTTGCGGTCACCTTCTAGAAAAAACTTGTTTTCCATATTGAGCAGCACTCTCCCCAAAAGGTATCCCAGGTCGTCCAATCGCCCAAAAGTCAGGGTGTCACTAAGGAAGTTATAGATCAAAATCTGCCCGAAGTATTTCAGATTATCATCACTTTTTAGGTACTTTGATTTGGCAAGGTAGGTGTCATCTGACAATTTGACTATGTTGCTTTGAAGGATGAAAATCAGGACATCTCCACCTACCCGAAAGTTAAATTCATAGTCATTAATTTTTTCCACTTTGATAGGGATTGCTTTTTCACTTTTGTCTTTTTGGCTTATTTCACCAGCTATTTGCAGACAAACTTGCTCCAGCTCTATGAATAAATGAGCCGTGTTTTCAAACAATTTATACTTTAATTTACTGGTAGTTTGGAGCTTAGTTACTATATTGTTTATCATATTTTTATGAATTTAAATTAAATCATTATATCTATGGCAAATAAAAAGTCGGGCTTTGATGAAGTTGAATCCATTCTTAAGGAAATCGGTACTAAAATAGAGGAATTAATCGAGAAAGGTAAGGAAGCAGGAGGTGAGGCAAAAGATGAAATTGAAAAGAAAATCAAGGACCTTAAAGAAAAGCGTACTACTTTAGAAAAAGAATATCAAAAAGGAAAAGAAAAAGTAGAGAAGCTATACAATGAAAAAAAAGAGGAGTATGAGCCTAACATTAATGAATCAGCTTTTCATTTTAAAGAAGGCCTAAAGCAGATTATAGAGGGAATCAAAGTACTTTTAGGGTCAAAATAATTTCAAAGTATACGTCAAAATTCTATTTGATTTGTAAGAAATCCCGGTTTTCAGCTTGGGATATTTTTTTCAATATCTGCTGTGGGGTTCCCAATGGCTAAATAAAGGTATATCTTTGCGGCATGAATTACCTTTCAGTAGACAATCTAAGTAAGTCCTTCGGAGAAAGAAGGCTTTTTACAAATATTTCTTTTGGCATTAATCAAGGAGAAAAAGTAGCCTTGGTCGGGATCAATGGAGCTGGCAAATCTACCCTGATGAAAATCATCATGGGTATAGAAGTGGCAGATGCCGGTGATATAGCCATCAACCAGCAGGTTAAAATCTCCTATGTACACCAAAACCCGGTCTTCTCTGGTTCGCTCTCCATTTTTCAGACCATTTTTGACGGAAGTGAAAATGAAACCCTGAAAGTCATTGAAGCTTATCAAAAAGCCATGCTTGATTCCGAGAACGGAATTGACAATGCTTCGGAAATGCAGAAGATCTTTGAAAAAATGGATCAGCTCCAAGCCTGGGATTATGAATATCAGATAAAAGAAGTATTGGGTAGGTTAGGACTTCATGATACGGAAATGCAAGTGGGGAATCTTAGCGGTGGGCAGAGAAAAAGGGTGGCTTTGGCTAAGGCTATTCTGGAAAAACCTGATCTGTTGCTATTGGATGAGCCTACCAACCATTTGGATCTCGAAACCATTGAGTGGTTGGAGGAATACTTGTCCAAGGCAAACTTAGCCCTTTTTATGGTCACCCATGACCGGTATTTTTTGGAAAAAGTGACCAATCAGATCCTAGAACTTGATCAGGGAAATGTGTACAGATATCAGGGTAATTACGGGTATTTTCTGGAAAAGAAAGCTGAGCGCAGAGAAGTGGAAGCCACTGAGCAGGAAAAAGCAAAAAGTCTGTACAAAAAGGAATTGGACTGGATCCGCCGGCAACCCAAAGCGAGAGGTACCAAAGCAAAATACCGGGTGGATGCTTTTGAAGAAACCAAGGAAAAAGCTTTTCAGAAAAGAGAAGAAAGAGAAATCGAACTTTCTGTTACTTCTCAGAGGCTAGGAAATAAGATTATTGAAATTGAAAAGCTGAATAAATCTTATGATGGAAAACAGCTTATTCGGGATTTCAGCTACACCTTCAAAAAGGGAGATAAAATTGGTATTGTAGGTCCAAATGGGGCGGGTAAAACCACTTTTCTCAACCTTATTACAGGTTTATTGACGCCTGATTCTGGAAAAGTTTCCATGGGTCAAACTACGGCCATTGGATACTACCGGCAGGAAGAGGACAGGTTTGATGAAGAAAAGAGGCTGATTGATATTGTCAAAGAGGTTGCTGAAGTCGTCACAGTGGCAGGAGGGGCTACCATCACGGTCGCACAGTTTTTAAATAAGTTTGGTTTTCCTCCAAAACAGCAACATACGCCAATTGCCAAATTGAGCGGTGGAGAAAGGAGAAGGCTTCAATTGCTTATGGTGCTGATCAAAAGCCCAAACTTTCTCATCCTGGATGAGCCTACCAATGACCTGGATATTGTCACATTGAATACGCTGGAAGAATTTTTGGACAACTTTCCAGGATGTCTGATTATCGTCTCCCACGACAGGTATTTTATGGACAGATTGGTTGAGCATTTATTTGTTTTTGAAGGTCAAGGAAGTATCAAGGACTTCCCTGGAAATTATACTGACCTGAGAGAATGGGAGAAAGAGCAGAAAAATCTCATTCAGCCGTTGGCCAAAGAGAAAAAGGTGGAAGTAGTAACAACTGAGACACAGAAAGATAAGCTAAAGGCTACTTTTAAGGATAAAAAAGAGTTTGAGGAAATCAATAAACAAATGGCAGCTCTTGGTAAGGAAAAGGATTATCTGGTTGAAAAAATCACTCAAGGTCATGATGACCACGAAGTGCTTACATCTTGGTCAGTCAGGATTCAGGAAGTTGATGAAGCTTTGGAGGAATTTGAAATGCGTTGGCTGGAATTGAGTGAACTGGAAGGAATTGACTGAGCTGCGATTATTCATAAAGGGTCTCAAAAAAAATGCCCATCCAATCTCGGATGGGCATCGGTATATTGCAAGGGATAGGATTAAAAATCCATATCCTCATCATATTCTTCTCTTTCACCTCTACCATTTCTGTCTTTAAATCCTCCAAATCTCCAGGTAAAGGAAAGTGTACCTATTCTTGTTTCCCGGTTGAACATTCTGTCCTGAACAAATCTTGCATCTTCGGTTCTTATCCTAAATATCCTTGTATTGAAAATGTCACTGACATTTGCTGAGATAGTTGCTCTGTTATTCAAGATATTTTTTCTGATACCGGCGTTTATTCCCCAAAGCGGTTCTATTTCACCCTGTGGAAGTACTATAGGTCCTCTGTAGTTACCCTGAATCTGTACAGTAGCAAATTTAGGTATGGACATATTAGCCAGTAAAGAAACAGTCCAACTGAAGTTGGAATTATTGAATCCCTCCTCAATGTTGTCACCGAATATTTCAGAATAAAAAAAGTTTCCTGTTAAAGTTGCATCAAACCAGTCAGTGACCTGAATTTGGTTGACCAATTCAAAACCTGTTGCGCTTCTACTATTGGCATTTTCACGGGTTTGAACAGCCACATTGCTATCATCTATTCTGACTACTCTTGTCAGAATATCTGTAGAGAATCTATGGTAAACTGTTGCGTTCATCAAATACCTTTCCCATCCTTTCATATATCCTACCTCATAACTATCAGTAAGTTCAGGTTGTAGAAATGGATTCCCAACACTCAGGTTGTACAAATCAGCTACTCTGAAAAGCGGAGCCAATGCCCAAATATTTGGTCTTGAAATCCTTCGGCTGTAGTTTGCTGTAAATTCCTCTTCATTTCCAAGATCGTAAGAAAGGTATAATGAGGGGAATAGGTTGAAATAGTTATTGACCACTACATTTTGGTTGCTTTCTTGTACTGAGATTGTTTCTGTGTACTCACCTCTCAGACCACCTTGATAGCCAAGTTTTCCGATTTTATTTTTGTAGGCGGCATAAGCAGCATAGACATCTTCCTTGAAATTAAAACCATCACTGAACCTGTCGTCTAATACCGGTTCAAACTCAGTGGTTTGATCGCCCTGGAAAAAATCCTGACCTCTATCCCAAACACCAAATGTTCCTTTCAGCCCAGTTTCAAATTTACCACCATCAGAAAATGGCTTCTCATAATCAGCCTGCAATACATAAAGTGAGCTCCATTGTGGTCTCTCATTGATTTGTATCAATCTATTGTCCGGGACTTCTTGATTGAATTGGTTGAAAAAACTCTGATCGTAAAACTCATCTTGGAATCTGTCATCATAAGAATAAGATATAGAAGTAAATAACCTTTGTCCCAAAGTATCTATTTCCCAATTGTAATTGATCCCTGTTTCAATATTATAACTTGTACGGGTGTCTCTGTTATTTCTGACAAAAAGACTGTCAAGTTGTCTTTGTTGGTTTAAATTTCTCTGATTAAGATCATTAAAACTGGACCGGTCCCTGAAATTTGCCTGCGCGTAAAATCCAAAAGTTTTAGTGTCTGTAATGTTCCAGTCAAAACCACCCCTTACAAGGTGATTTACATCAACTCTTTCACTATAATTATCCTGATCAAGGAATGGGGAAACATTAGGTATAAACGACTCCCTCAACCCTTCACCTTCTCTAAATAACCTTCTGTCCTGATAATTGTAAGACCCGTAAATGTTGATTTTTTCCAGTCCATAATTCAGGTTGAATCCAGCTGTGTATTTATCTCTTGTGCCTATTGAGGCATTTGCCTGACCATTTAAGCCTGTTTTCTCATTTTTCTTCAAAACAATATTAATGATACCGCCGACACCGGCTGCATCATATCTTGAAGAAGGGTTGGTAATTAATTCAACAGATTTGATACTGTTGGCTGGAAATTGGGCTAAAATGCTCTCTGCATCATCTCCTGATAAATTTGACGGCCTTCCATTGATATAAATGAGTATGTTGCCACTACCCCTCATTGAAATACCTCCCTCATCATCTACTTGTATGGATGGTAGCGTTTCCAATAATTCTGTAGCAGTAGCGCCCTCTGCAACGATACTGTTTTCGACATTGAATGTTCGCTTGTCAATATCACTTTCAAACATAGATTGAACTCCTTGTACTGTGACTTCCTCCAAGTTTTGAGCATCGGCTCTCAGCCTGACATTGCCGACATTTAAAGTTTCTTTATCTCCAACCTGAATATTTTTGAAGAAATTTTCATATCCAATAAATCCAACCCTTAAAATATAATCTCCAGCAGCTGCCGGAAATGAGAAAGTACCGTCCAATTCTGTCATTCCTCCTGTTACGAGACTCGAATCCGCAGGGCTTAATAATGCTACATTAGCAAATTCCATTGCACCTCCTTTGTCACGGTCCAAAACACGGCCACGAATTGAATAATCCTGTCCGAACACTTCAATTGTGCACATGGTAAAAGTTGCGATAAATAAATAGGCTAAAATAGGTTTCATAGTATTGTTTATTCAAGAAATAGACCTTAAATATACAGAATTTTATTCTGTTTTTAAAGGCTTTATTTATAAGCGGTAATCGTAAAAGAAAGTAATTTTATAAATATTTAATCATTTGTTCGGAAGTTGAGTGCTGTTTGCCAATCTTGATTTGTTGAAATGAACTACTGATAAAATTCATGGCTCGCATACAAAACTCATCACTTTAAAAAACGTTCGGGGTGGCTGTTTGTTCCGGAAATCTGTGTATATACATTTATCGGGCTTATTTGTAGATAAAAAGTCTATTTATTACACAAACGGGAAGAAAAATGAATATTTCTTAAACAAAAAAAGGATAAATTAGTGATTTGGAATTGATTCCGAATGATTTACATGTTGTGAAGTACCTATGCCCTCCCGATTACTCTTCAAAAAATCACTATCCTTAATTTGGGTATTTTTTCTTTTTGACACATTGTCCGTAGCACAGGACAGGTCCATTGATTCTCTAGTCAATCAACTGATAATTGCTGATTCTGATAATCATAGGTTAGCCTTGTATAAGGACTTATTGCCTATGATTTACCCTAATAATGCTGATTTGATCGTGAAGTTTTATCCTGATGCAATTCAGCATGCTGCCTCTTTGGATTCTTTGGATAAGGCTGCCAAGTGGTCTATAGAACTTTTCCAATATTATCAATTGACAGCTGATGGGGGCAAACAGGCTTTGGAGACTATGAAAAAGGCTACAGAGTTTGTTCCCGGGATTTCTTCCTCAGTGATGCGTGGAAATGTTTATTTGAAATATGCTGCGGCCTATTATGATTTGGGGCAGTTTGAGGAGGCTGTGGAGGAATACACCAATGCCATCAATCAATTTGCAGAAGAAGATTCGATTTTTGTGGCAGATGCACTTTTTTTCAGGGGTCAAGCTAAGGACTTTAAAGGGGAATTTATCAACGCAGTAAATGATTATCAGCTGGCCGCTTTGTATTATGAGCTTTTGGGAGATGAGGAGTATGTTGATCATGTCCAAAACAGTATGAGTATTATTTTTAGCAAGTATGGAATGCTGGAAGAATCTGAAAAGATCAGGTTAAAACTTTTGGAAAATCATTTGAAACGAAATCAGAAGGAGTATTGGGCTATTGTGATGTACAATAGAGCCGGAACTTACAGAAAAGCAGGATATCCTGAAGAAAACCTGAGGATTCTCAAAGAAGTCTATGAGAATTTGAATGCGGTGGACGACCCTCATCTTGAAGTTGCTCTGAATCTCTCCTTGGCTAATCATTATGCTGGAGATAAGGATAAACCGAAATTTGAATTTCATTTTCAAAGGGCTGATAGCATATTTGATTCAAGGATAGGAGAAGGTTCATACCTTGATATTAGTTTTTTAAGGTCAAGATTTCTGGGTGAAAAAAACTTCGGAGACTTAAGCCGGGCTAGAATATATTTGGATGAGTACAAAGAGCAAGCTAATGCAGAGGATAAGTTTAGTGACAAACTTGATGTTTTGGAATTTGAAGCTGATTTATTAAAAATGATGGGTAATTATCCTGAAGCTTTCCAAGCCCTTTCATCTTGGACCCAGAAAAAGGATTCAGTATTTACAGTAAATAAAGCCACCTCATTTGCTTATTATCAAACTTTGTATGAGACTGAAAAAAAGGAAAGAGAGCTTGTGAATAAATCTTTGGAGATCGAGAATATCACCTTGGTAAATCAAAAAAGACTAGCCTGGATGATAGGGATTTCACTGCTTATTATAGGGGGCTTGGTGTTTTTATATCTCTACAAAAATTTACAGTCGCAGATTAAGGCAAAAGAAATGCAAGAGAAATTCTCCAGGGATTTGCTTGTCTATCAGGAGGAGGAACGAAAGCGAATCTCAAAGGATCTTCATGATGGTTTAGGGCAAAGCCTTTTGCTGATCAAAAATAAAGTTGCAATGAGCGCCGACCCATCTGCTACAGGAATGTTAAACTCAGCCATAGAAGAGTTGAGGGGTATTTCGAGGTCTCTTCACCCGTTTCAGCTAGAAGAGCTTGGCCTGACCCAAGCCCTCAAAAATACGCTTGAGCATCTGGATGGTGAGACAGAGATTTTTATCAGTTCTGAAATAGACGATGTGGATCATTTGTTTGACAAAAATGAGCAACTTCAGGTTTTTAGAATGGTGCAGGAAGTTTTCAACAATATTATCAAACATGCGCAAGCTTCAGCTGTTCGGGTACTGGTGGTTTTGGAAAAAAATATGGTCAGTTTATCGATTGAGGATAATGGTGTTGGATTTGATTTTTCGGAAAAATATCAGGATTTCGGAAGTTTGGGCTTGAAAACGCTCAAAGAGCGAACAGCAAGCCTCAACGGGACGATGAAGGTAGAATCAGAAAAAGGCAAAGGAACAAAATTTTCATTTTACCTATACAAATAGACATGAACGAGGTACTGGTTATTGCAGATGATCATCCCTTGTTGCTTAAAGGGCTTAAAGATTTTCTGGAAGAAAATGACTTTTTGGTTGCGGCTGCCGCCAAAAATGGGAGAGAAGCATGGGAAGCCATCAATGAGTTAAAGCCAGGGATAGCGATTCTTGACCTAGAAATGCCCGGGATGACAGGCCTGGAAATAGCTAAGGCATGCGGAAGGGATAATATTCCGACGAAAATTATTTTATTTACTCTTCACAAGGAGCTTTTTATATTTCAGCAAGCGGACTCACTCAATATTTCAGGTTATCTTTTGAAAGACTTTGCCACGGAAGAGATAATCAATTGCTTAGAAGAGGTAAAGCAAGGGAGGAAATATTTCAGTGAAAAACTTTTTAAAAGTAAAGAAGAAAAACAAAATGTCAGTCAAGGTGCTTCTCTTACCCCTTCAGAAAAGAAAATTTTGAGATTGATAGCAGATGGGCTTACTACGCCAGCTATCGCTGATAAGCTTTTTGTAGCAGAAAGGACAGTTGAAAAGCACAGAAGCAATATCATCAGTAAGTTGAAACTGGATAAAAAGCACAACGCTCTCTTGGTTTGGGCCCAAAAAAACAAAGGGATCATTTTTTAAGACAATACCAGTCACTGGATAAAAATACGTGTTTCCCCTTATTGATAGCCAAATACGCTTAAAGTATATTTGAATATTACAAATTCAGAATCACTTATGAAAATCAGTTCTACTTTTGGGGATTTCAAAATTATTCAGTCTATCAGCAAGTCAGATGAACTTTTAATGATGTCAGATTGGGAGAGTCTGGTCAGAATTTTTGACAGCAAAAGAGTATTCATGGTAAGTAAAAAAGACAGGGTCTTTGGAGCTTATTTAGGTAGGCAGGAATGCTCGGAAATATTCTGTAAGCTTCTTAAAAATATTGAATTACTGGATTTGGATTCAGTAAGTATTGAAAATACTACACTTTTTGAAAGAGTAGTTTATAATGGGTGATTAGACAGAAAAATGGCGGGTATTAACCCGCCAATTTTTTTAATGTGTGTTTGATCAGTTTGTCCACGATCTCGTACGAATTTTCAGCAAATTCGTGCGTAATTCTATTGGCTACAATAGCATTCAAACTCATCACTTCATGGCCTAACAGTCTTCCCATTGCATAATAGCCTGCTGTTTCCATTTCAAAATTGGTCAGTTCGAAACTTTCTACATTTACTTTGCTGAGTTTTTCAATAATATCCGGAATAGCTGGCTTCAATCTCACCTGCCTGCCTTGAGGGGCAAAAAAACCGGGACAAGTGACTGTGTTGCCGACAATCAATCCATCAGATAATTGTTTTAAAAGTTTTTCTGCCCCCTTTATGCAGTAGGGACGAAAACTTAAACCTAATTCCTCTTGAATTTTTAACCCAACTTGTGATTCTAATTCCGAATATTCAGTATTGTAAAAGGCCATTAATGTGTCGAGGCCTATTCCAAATGCTGAAGCCAACATGGCTCCTGCAGGAATGTCAGTTTGCATGCTACCGGAGGTCCCAACTCGGATTATGTCCAAACTGGTATGTTGTTCTTTGGGCAACCGGGTAGCCAGGTCCACATTAACCAAAGCATCCAGTTCTGTCATAAATATCTCGATATTGTCTGTGCCCATTCCGGTACTCATTACTGTGATGCGCTTGCCATTGTAGGTTCCTGTGTGGGTCACAAACTCCCTTTTGGACATGGTGAATTCCACTTCATCAAAATACTGAGAAACCTTTTGTACACGATCGGGGTCGCCTACAGTAATAACAGTTGAAGCCAGATGTTCTGGCTTCAAATTGAGATGATAGATGCTTCCATCAGGATTGATGATCAGTTCAGATTCTGGTATTCTATTATTCATGAATAATGTTTTTAGTTTTTTCCTTATCCTGTTTTCTAATCAATCCTTTGTATGGATTATAGCCATTTGTGTTCTTCTGGTAATAGCCGGTTCCGTCATAAGGCCTTTTCTCCGGATGATCTTTACATTCCACAGAGCAAGCTCCTTCCAATTCCCATCCACATTTTTCACAAATGGGAAGGTGTTCATTACACACAGGGTTGGCACAATTGACCATACGGTCAGATTCAGTACCGCAAACATGGCATTTTGAAATGACCTTCGGGTTTACCTTGTTGACATCGACTGCAATTCTATTGTCAAATACATAACACTTGCCTTCAAAATCCTCTCCTCCGGCCTCCATGCCGTATTTGATAATTCCTCCATGAAGCTGATATACGTCATCAAAGCCTTGCTCCAACAAGAAAGCAGAAGCCTTTTCGCACTTGATGCCGCCTGTACAGTAAGTAAGAACCTTTTTATTTTTAAAATGCTCCAACTCTTTGACTTTTTCCGGAAAGTCCCTAAAATTATCTATATCCAAAGTAATGGCATTTTTAAATCTGCCGAGTTCGTGTTCATAATTGGATCTGACATCCAAGATGACCACATCGTCCTGATCCTTGAGTGCTTTAAATTCTTCCGGTTCCAAGTGTTTTCCCGTTCTGACATTGGGGTCAAGATGTCTCAAGCTGCTATGTACGATCTCAGGCTTGACACGTACATGGATTTTTGCAAAAGCATGTCCTGCATGGGTGTCAATTTTAAATTCGGTTTTGGCAAACCTTGGGTCAGAATGAACATAGTCCATGTATTTCTGACAGTCTTTCTCGGTACCTGAAACTGTACCATTTAGTCCTTCCGGGGAGACAATAATGCGGCCTCGAATGTTATTTTCAATACAGAACAAGTGATGTTCTTCTCTGTAAGCTTCAGGATCCTCGATCTGAGCATAACAGTAATACAATAGGACGTTATAATCTTTATTTTCCATAACTAAAGCCCTGTTTCCGACAGGGTGTCTGGTTTTTTATTGATGAATTTAAGAAATTTTATTTCTTTATGGGTGCTGCAGGATTGCCAAAGACTGTTTCGCCGTCTTTCACATCGGATATGACAACTGATCCTGCTCCAACCCGTGCGTTTTTCCCGATGGATATTCCTGAAACAATTACTGCTCCTGAACCTACAAAGGCTCCTTTGCTAATCTTTACACCTGAATTGATAATAGAGCCGGCGCCTATTTGAACGAAGTCTCCCAGATCAGCCTGATGGTCTATGATTGCTCCTGTATGTAAAATACAATGACTCCCCATTTTAACAGCAGTTCCTAAACCTACACGGGAATTGATAAAATTGCCATGCCCGATAGCCGCATCTGAAGAAATAAACGAGGTCTTGTGGATTGCATTTACAGGTTGTACTTTGCGGACATCATTGAGCATTTTTACCAAAAACTCCCTGTATTTGTTATCATCTACGGCTACAAATGCCTCGCACTTTTTTCCGATCAGCTTTAGAAAGCCTTCATCTTCGGTGTGACCCAATACGGGGACTACATTGATTTCAGTCCCGTGGAGTGATTTGTCTTCATCCAGAAAGCCATAAGTTACTACCTCGTTGCTATTGAAAATTTCCAATGCTGCCTGTGCAATTCCTTTGGCTCCTAAAATTATTACTGGTTTATCCATTTCTTTTTGTCTAATCGGATGGCAAAAGTACGGGAAATCAATCTCCTAACCAAAAATTAAACGGATGCTGTCTTGAGAAGAGAATGACCGATTTTGCAGTCCATGCACTTTTTTTGAATGCAATACATGTTGAAAAGTCCAATCATTCCCTGACTATCAAAGGCATTTTCACAAATCCAGTTGTAAGCATTAAACCTTTTTGTAATATGATTGATCTCTGGTTTTAATTCCTGCAAAAGGTCAAAACACTTGTCTTTCCATTGACTGTTTTCAATATAGCGTCCATAGCTGAACCAAAGCGGCACTACGAAATTGATCATAAGCAAACGGATGGTGTTTTCACTCAATTTTTTGGAGAGTTTTTGATTAGCAGGAACCCCAGGCCTTAAGTGTTTTTCCCAATATGGATTTACTTCGATCGTAAAAAGTTGTCTGAAGGCATCAAACTTTGAACTTTCATAAATGGCCTCACTGAAAATGTTTTTGTTTTGACTCAGAAAAGCTGCCAATTGTACAATCCTTAGGACCGGATTATTTTGAGGCCTTACTCCCATGAATTTCCAATCTTGGCAATATACAGTTTTCTTTAAGCCGTACTTTTTCATGTAGAATTCAAACTCACTTTTCAATTCTTTAGAGTATTCATCCACAGGTTGCTCAGGTAGTAAATCTGCCTGTCCCAAAAGAATGGCTTCTATTCCCTTTGCATGATTGCTTAACTTCTGAAGAGTCCTATACGGAATACTTTCTGATAGTCTCAGCATGGAAAGAGAGTTTGTTTTAAAGCCAAAACTTTGGAAAAGCCACCTGTAGCTAGTCTCTTCCCAATCTCCTTTTGTACCTTCCAGAATATGGAAGACACTGGTTGATTTGTCTTCCAGTCTTTCTACCAAAGCCTTTTCCAACATGGAAAATTTCAGTATTGGTAAAATCTCCGGAAGAAATTCCGAGCAAAGTAAACCGTCTCCCGAGCTGATCAGCTTTTCATAATTTCTAACCACATCCAAAAGGATTTTTCCTTTCAATTCTAGCGTGGGAATTTTCGTGCCGTCATTTCTGAAGATTTCAGAGTCGTTTTCATACACCACATGAAGGATTACAGAATTGTACCGGGTATCAGCATCATGTTCATGGTTTTTCCAATCAGAGGCTTTGCGATGAACTTCCACATGTCCAAAAAGATCCAAACCACCGATTTTGATGCATGACTCCAGAAAATCCGGACCATGGTAAAAGTTGTGAAGTCCTATTTTTTTGACTTCCAAAGTTTGGCCATCACTGCTGCGAAGTCCATTCTTGTCGAAATACTGGTATTTCCATACAGCCTGAAGAAAATCCTCTTTGAATTCCATAAAAATAAAGATTTAAAAACTAAAGATAATGACTACTTAAAGCACTATTAAGTTAACCTCTTTTCGAGACTTGAAAAAAAATTGAGGTGATTTATTTCACCAAAACATTCAAGATTAGGCTGATAGAGATCTAAAGCATAATCTTAATAGCTAAACTTGGCGACAGTAATTGAAAAGCAGCATTTCTTGTATTGAGTGTCACCGAACCTAAATCGTCATATAGTGCATCCCGACTGGTGAGGAAATTCATAGGCCCTGTTTGCAGGTAATTGACCCTCAGCTCCAGAAAAACATCCCCCTTTTTTTCTAATGGAACCATAATCCCCCCTCCCAACTGATACAGGAATGACCAATCATAAACCTCTGTACCTGATGACAAAGGCTCGGTCAGCCGGTTTTCACGAACTTTGGATCGGGTGTAGGTATGAATTCCACCTAGCTGACCTTCCACGAAGGGTTTGACTCCAATTCCAAAATCCGGCATTAGGCGAACAACAGCTGAAAGATTTACCGCATTGTTATTTCTCCGAATTCTGAAATTCTGATCTGTACCATTGATGATATTGTTGCTCCTTTCTACAGCAGTACCATACAACATGTACCCAAACTCACCTCCTACATAAATAGGAGTATTTGAAAGTTTGTGCAGGTAATTCAAGCTAATTGATGGAAAAAATTGGTTTCCTACTTCAGATTGAAAGGAACCGACAGGAAAACCTGCATTGAAATTTATCCCTGCTATTCCATCCTGTCCTCTGACTGAAAAGGAGGCAATGGAAAAAAGAATTAAAGTGTAAACAAATCTTTTCATACCGCTGGAATTTTAAAAGTCTATTTTTCGATTCGAACGGGAATTAAGAGATTAGGTTTAAAATAAAATGCCAAAAACCATCCTCTTCTGAAGTCAACCCTTCTTCTCCACCAGCATCCCTGTAATTTCATTCATCGCCTTCACCTTATACTCAAAATCCCCCTTGAGGGTATCTCGGTAAGCGTTGAGGTTTTCTAATAGTTCATCGATTTCTTCAGGAAGTACTTCTTCCAACATTTGGCGTAGACGCTTAGCTGTGGTGGGGGATTTGCCATTGGTGCTGATGGCGATTTTCAGATTTCCTTTGGTCACGATGCCACCGAGATAAAAGTCACAGAGCTCGGGCGTATCCGCTACATTGACCAGGATATACCTTTCCTTGGCTTCGTAATGAATTTGCTTATTGATCTCTGGGAAATTGGTAGCAGCAATGACAAGGTGCTTTCCTCCCAGATACTTTTCGTCATAAGCATCCTGAATCAGGGTCACATTAGCTGCCTGCCCGGCCAATTCCAAAAACTCAGCATTAAACTCCTTGGAAACCGCTGTGACCTGAGCTTTAGGACTGCTCTTGAGCAGGAAACTCAACTTTTCTGTCCCCACAAATCCACCCCCTACCAAGAGTACATTGAGCTGGTGAACTTTGAGGAAGATGGGGTATAACTGGTTCATGGTTTGATCTTATTTGGAAACAAGTTTTACAATATATTATAGAAATATGGTAGAAATAAAGTTGAAATATGATTGATATATGGCTGAAATCGGAACTTTTGCGGATTTCCTTATAATGAAAGGATTTGGAGCGATTGAGTTATAGAATAGAAATACGGTGGAAATACAGTTGAAATATATTGAAACAGGGGGATAAATATTTCGCGAAGCATATTTCAGCGAACCTGTCTGCCGTAGGTAGAGCTATATTTCTATCTTATTTCAGCGAAGCATATCCCGAATCGCTCCGCTCTCGGGACTTCCGCTAAATCTCCAGTTTCTATCTTATTTCACGAAGTATATTTCTACTTTATTTCACCAAAGGTATATTTCAACTTTATTTCGCGAAGCATATTTTAAATTACCTTACCTGCTTTAATTCAACTCCAACTACTTCATTGTAAACCTCCTTTAGACGATAACTTTCCCTTACCACTTCTCCAATAATAATGATGGCTGGGGCGGCAATCTGGGAGAGGCGGGCTTTTTCTTCAATATCGGAGATGGTACCTGCCACCAATTTTTCTTCCTTGGTAGTTCCACTTTGGATGATGGCAATGGGCATGGATATCCTGCCTTCTTGCTGATAGCAAGCGACAATTTCCGATAGTTTTCTGGTACCCATCAATATCACAACTGTAGCGGTAGACTTGGCAGCAAGTGCTATGTCTCTGGAAATTTCTCCCGAAGTAGTGGTACCGGTGATCACCCAGAAACTCTCCGAGCTGCCTCTTTTAGTTACGGGAATTCCTACTGCCGCAGGAACAGAAATGGCAGAAGTGATACCCGGAACCACCTCTGTTGGGATGCCAAAGGCTTCGATATAATCAATCTCTTCTGCCCCTCTACCAAATACAAAAGGGTCTCCACCTTTGAGCCTGACTACATGGCCATGCTTGAGCGCATGCTCCACACAGAGCCTGTTTGTTTCATCTTGAGGACAGCTGTGTTTGCCCACTCTTTTGCCTACAAATACCTTGATGGCGTTATGCGGGGCATGTTTGAGCAAGGATTTATCTATCAGCGCATCATAGAGCACTACATCAGCCTTGTTGAGCGCAAGGATTGCCTTGAGGGTAATCAGCTCTGGATCACCAGGTCCTGCACCGACTAGGGTTACTTTTGGTTTTGTACGGTTTATCATGCTGTCACCTCCTTTTCTCTAAATGCACTGATTGCTTCAAATACCCCAGCGGCTTGTTCGTAATAAGTTTTCGCAAATTCCTGCGAAGGTTCTTCTTGCTGGATCTGATAGACTATCTCAGCAAAAGGCTTCCCTAGCTCTATTTTGTCAGTTTCGGTGAAGGTTTCATCAAAAAGCTTGATGATGTTTGCGTAGGAATTGGTGCTTTTGCCTTCGCTGAGCAAGATGGCCTTAGCCGCATTGACCAAAGCAGCATAAGTGTGGTATATACTATCCGACCACCTGGCTTCTTTGTAGGCTTCTTCCGAAAGTTCCAATTTCTCTCTTGCTTCTAATAATAAGGTAGCCACCAAATCGATCACCACACCGGCACATTCTCCTACGCCAACTGCTACTTTATAGGCATCTTCATTGCCCCAGTCGACTTGGTCAGCTTCGGTCAGCGTGGCGGTGTCGGTCAGGACTTTCAGGATATCGTAGAAATAAATCTGCCCTTTGCGGTCATAGTAGTCAAGGAAGCTCTCGGATTTTTCCCCAAAAGTTTCGAAGTCTTTGATCAGAATTCTCAAAGCTTCAGGCCCTCTTTTGCTCGGTATTTTGATCACCTTATCTGCAAATCTTCCATTCCCGTTGCCCAATGTTCCTCCTCCAAGCAATACCTGAAGTGCAGGAAACACTGTTTTGCCCACCTTCATGGACATTCCCTGAAAGCCTATGTGTGCCATGTTGTGTTGCCCACAGGCATTCATACAACCTGAGATTTTAATGGTCAGATCAGTTTTTTTCAGGTATTGTGGGTATTCATTAAGAATCACTTTCTCCAACTCTCTCGCAATTCCGGTGCTGCTGGCAATACCAAGGTTACAGGTATCTGTACCAGGGCATGCGGTGATATCACCAAATGTATTGTAACCCGCATCTGAAAGACCGATTTTCTGTAGTTCCTGATAGAAAAAAGGAACAGCTTCCTCTTGTACATCACGGATCAGGATGTTTTGACGCAGGGTAAATCTGATTTCGTTATTGGCGTATTTTTGCACCAATTCGGCCAACTGTCTTGCCTGCTTGGTGCTGAAATCCCCCAAAAGCACCTTCACACCTATAGATACAAAACCTTTTTGCTTTTGAGGAAATACATTGGTCAACTTCCACTGTTCGTAAGCCAATGACAATGGTGCCTCAACTGCAGGCACGACAGGTCTAGCCTGGGTAATGGTAGATTCGTAAGTCTTGTAATCTATAGGATATTTTTGATAAGGTAGTGCATTTTTTTCTTCATCTACCAACCTCATAAATTCCTCCAAACCGATATCATTGAGCAAAAATTTCATTCTTGCTTTCATCCTCCTGGCACGCTCACCATGTCGGTCAAATATCCTCAAGACCCCTTCAATGAAAGGAATCAGTTCATCTGTTGGCAAAAACTCTTGGATCAAGTCCGCATGCCTTGGCTGAGAACCTAAGCCTCCTCCAAGAAGGACTTTGAAACCTCTTATAGATTGTCCATCGATATTTTTCAGTTGGGGGATAAAACCTAAATCATGTAGGTAAGTCAAGGCAGTATCCTCCTCAGAAGCAGAAAAAGCCATTTTGAACTTTCTGCCCATTTCCTGGCAAATTGGATTTCTCAAAAAGTATTGGAAAGTAGCCTCAGCATAGGGAGTTACATCAAATGGCTCCTTAGGATCCACTCCAGCGGTCTCAGAAGCTGTCACATTGCGGACAGTGTTTCCACATGCCTCTCGTATGGTCACATCATCTTTTTCCAGCTCCGCCCAGAGCTGAGGTGTTTCATCCAGACTGACATAGTGGATCTGAATATCCTGTCGCGTGGTAATATGGAGCTTACCCGTGGAGTATTTCTCAGAAACTTCACAGATTCTTACCAATTGCTCACCTGTGGATTTTCCATAGGGCAATTTGATTCTGATCATTTGTACTCCCGGCTGACGCTGGCCGTAGATTCCACGGGCCAGACGGAGGCTCCTGAATTTTTCCTCGTCGATTTTCCCATCCCTGAAAAGTTTGATCTTCTTTTCCAGTTCAATGATGTCCTTTTGGACGATAGGGTTTTCTATTTCAGTTCTGAAGCTTTCCATTTTTATTTATTCTCTATAGGTTTAGTAGGTTAAATTTTTGTACGAAGTACCAAGTACGATGTACAATGAATCTGGGAATTTGTATTCTACTTTCGAATTTTTAAAGCCAACTTAAATCTTCAAAGGTTTGGACGGCTGTTGTCTTGGTACTTCGTACTTTGTACATGGTACACTTTACATTTCAATAAACCCAACACTCACCGTATCATAGCTGCCTTCATCAATCAGGATAAAGCTGCCATTGGCTTTATTGACGGTGTAGGCATCAAAGTGTATCGGCTTGCTCAGTCTGAAATTGACTTTCCCGATGTCATTGAGTCCCAGTTGGTCGCTTGCTTCTTCTCCTGAGAAGTCTGTATGCACTTTTGAGGAGATGCTTTCCACTTTGGCCAAAACCCTGTTTACACCATGTTGCAGGGTGTACTTTTGCCCGACTCTTAACGGCTTATTGTTCACTTGACAGATGGTGGCAGAGATATTTTTCTCTGAATGGGGCACCTCACTTGATTTGACCAACATATCTCCTCTTGATATATTGACTTCATCTTCCAAGGTAATGGTAATGGAAGACCCTGGAGTGGCTTCTGTATACTCTTGATCAAAAAACTGAATGGACTTGATCTTGGAGGTAGTGAATGAAGGCAGGATAGTGACATCATCACCCACTTTAAGGTTTCCACCATAAAGCTTACCTGCAAATCCTCTGAAATCGTGAAATGCTTCTGTCTTTGGCCTTACAACATACTGAACCGGAAAACGCGCCAATGAACTTTGTTGCAAATCTTCTGGCTCCAATACCTCCAAATGATCCAGTAATGTATTGCCTACATACCAAGGCATCAGGTCAGATTTTTTGGCAATATTTTCACCTTTTAGTGCCGAGATTGGGATAAAAGTGATCTGCTCAGATTTGAAGTCACTTTTTTCTACCAATGCCTCGAAGTCTTCACGGATTTTCAGGAATACGTCTTCGTCATAGTCTACCAAATCCATTTTGTTGATGGCTACCACCACATGGCCCATCCTGAGTAGATTGCTGATGAAAAAGTGCCTATTGGTCTGTTCGATCACGCCTTTTCTGGCATCGATCAGGATTATGGCTACCTGTGAGGTAGAGGCTCCTGTGACCATGTTTCTGGTGTATTCGACATGACCAGGAGTATCTGCTACGATGAAGTTTGTCTTTTCGGTATTGAAATAGATATGGGCCACATCAATGGTGATCCCTTGTTCGCGTTCTGCAACAAGACCATCGGTAGCCAAGGAAAAATCCAGGTAATCAAATCCACGTTGCTTGCTGGTCTTCTCAATGGCCTCCAATTTGTCTGTGGTCAGAGATTTGGTATCATAGAGCAGGCGGCCGATCAGGGTGCTTTTCCCATCATCCACCGAACCGGCTGTTGCTATTTTGATTAGTTTTCTATTTTCCATTTGTTAAGATTTTAGATGTGAGACATTAGACTTAAGACTTTGTCAAATCATCACTTTCAATATATTTTTTGCCACAAAGGCGCAAAGACACTAAGATCAGTCTGAAGACTGTGGGTATTTTGCTTCAAGACTTTAGTCTTAAACCAAGTGATTTTCGTTTCACGCTATTGATTCTCGCAAAGACACAAAGGTTTTTCAGAAAGAGCTTCAAATGTTTTGATGGATGCTAAATTCTTAAATTTTATATCGCCGAAGGCAAATATCCATTTATATCGCGTAGCGTATATCATTTAAAAATACCCCACCTTCTTCCTTTTCTCCATTGCAGCTTCAGAGCGTTTGTCGTCAATTCTGGCACCTCTTTCGGAGATGGTGGAGGCCCTTATTTCTTCGACTACGGCTTCCAAACTGGTGGCTTCGGAAAGGACGGCTGCTGTACAAGTCATGTCTCCCACGGTTCTGAAACGCACCATTTTTTCTTCTACTTGCTCGTGTTCTTCTCTGAAAACATGTTCGTTGGCTGTCCAGATCATGCCATCCCTGAAGAAAACTTCACGCTTATGGGCAAAGTAGATAGAAGGAATCTGGATATTTTCTGTTTTGATATATTCCCAAACATCAAGTTCAGTCCAGTTGGAAATAGGGAAAACACGCACATTTTGTCCCTGCTCTATTTTGCCATTAAGCATGTCAAACAGTTCAGGTCTTTGGTTCTTTTCATCCCACTGTCCGAAGTCATCCCGCACGGAAAAAACACGCTCTTTGGCACGGGCTTTTTCTTCATCCCTCCTCGCGCCGCCTATACAGGCATCAAACTTGAATTCTTCAATGGCATCCAACAAAGTGGTCGTCTGAAGAGTATTTCGGCTGGCATATCTTCCCCTCTCTTCCGTCACTTTCCCCTGATCTATGGAATCTTGTACATTCCTCACGATCAGTTCAAGACCCAATTCAGCTACCAATTGATCACGAAACTCTATCGTTTCCGGGAAATTGTGCCCTGTGTCAATATGCAGGAGTGGAAAAGGAATTCTTGCTGGGTAAAATGCCTTTTGGGCCAGTCTCACCAAAGTAATCGAGTCCTTACCTCCAGAAAAAAGCAGGACAGGTTTTTCAAACTGTGCTGCCACCTCCCTCAAGATATGGATGGACTCGGCTTCCTTTGGATTGGGTATGAATAGGTTTGACATAACTATTTTTGATTTACGATTTTTGATTTACGCAGTCAGCGCAATCAGTATGTATTTCTCTTTTCTTAGATCTCTCCTGCGTCGAGATGACAAGGCGAAGCTGGAATATATCTTGATGCTGAAATTGTTAACTTCAATGTTTTAACTGATTCAAAATTGTTGCTTTTGTGTTCCTGAATCCTGTTTTTTGATCTCGGAACAGGACTTTGGTTCTTATCTCTTTTTTCTCGCCTCTCGCTTTTGGAGGAGCACCCTTCACCCATTATCACCTTTTCATCCTTCCTCCCTCATCCTTCATCCTTTTTCAATCACCCCTTCCCAAATTTAGAATATCGAACATCGAATAATGAATTTCGACCTTGATTGATGGTTTCCCTATATCGCCGAAGGCATATATCTATTTGTATCGCGAAGCATATATCATTTTATATGCAACCCACATTCCTTCTTTGACTCTTCCCACCACCATCTGCCGGCTCTTGGATCCTCGCCTTCGCTGATGGCTCGGGTACATGGGGCGCAGCCTATGCTGATAAAGCCTTTGTCGTGGAGCGGGTTGTAAGGAATATTGTTTTCATTGATATAGGCGATCAACTGATCGTAAGTCCAATCGAGTAAGGGGTTGAATTTGATGATCTGATTGGCTTCGTCCCATTCGATTTTTTTCATATCAGCCCGGTTTGGGCTTTGCTCGGCACGAAGGCCAGTTACCCAGACACTGTTACCAGCAAGTGCTCTTTTCAGAGGCTCTACTTTACGTACAAAGCAGCAGGACTTTCTATTTTCCACCGAATCATAGAATCCATTGATGCCGATATCGGCCACCAACTTCTCTACAGAGGTCCTTTCAGGGTAAAGCACTTCAATTCTTTTTTTGTACTTACTTTCAGTCCTAGCGATCAAGTCCAAAGTTTCCGGAAACAAGCGACCTGTATCCAAAGAAAAGATGTGGATATCAAGTAGGTTCTCCGCGATCAACTGCGTGATGACCTGATCTTCTTGTCCCAGTGAAGTAGAGAAGACTACTTTTCCGGGGAAAAGATCCGAAAGCAGTGCCAAGCCATCAGACGGACTTAGACTATCCAGCTTTTCGCCAAGACTATGCAAATTCGTTTTTAGGCTCATCTTTTTTGATTTTGGTTGCTCCTTCCCAAGCACGCTCGTGCAGGTAATACAAGGCGATTTTGGTGACTACCTCTATTGACCCAATGGAAAGGGCCATGACCAATTGGCCAGTGACGAAAAAGGAAATCACCATGGTATCGAGTGTACCGACTATTCTCCAAGATATGGATTTGAGAAAGCTCTTGATGTTAGAATCTTGGCCTTTGCTGTTTACAAACCACTTTTTGATAGGTTGGTCTAGGATCATATACTTTTCCAGTTTCAGAATAACAAAAGTATATAAAACCTATAAAAAAGATAGGGTAATTAGGGAAAAAATTTTATTCTTTATCTAAAATATCTGCTAACGTCTTATTTTCCAGAACTTTAAGCATTTCGTCCCGTACTTGGATCATGACCTTATTTAGCCCACATGCTGCTTCGGACTTGCACTCTATGCAGGGTTCGTAGTAGTTGAGGCTCACACAGGGAAGTAGTGCTATGGGACCGTCCAGCAGCCTGATGACTTTGGAGAGGGCTACATCTTTGGGGGCTTTGATCAGGTAATAGCCACCCCCTTTTCCCTTTTTACTCCCCAGGATCCCGGCTTTTTTCAACTCCAAAAGTATGTTTTCCAAAAACTTATGGGAAATCCCATATTCCTCAGAAATGTCCTGAATCAAAACCGTCTTCTGATCACGGTGCTTGCCCAAATAAGTCAGGGCATGAAAAGCATACTTGGTTTTTTTGGATAGCATGGTTACAAAAATAGGGGAATTATCGGGATAGCAAATAATGAGGGTGGAGTAACTATTTAAGGTTGGAACAAAAAAGCTTGAAGTCCATAATTTCAAAAACAACGCTTTTATCCTTGAAATTCGTGATCAGAACAAGGCCTTCGTCATTGATATTGATTTGATCCATTCCTTTTAACCGAAAAAAATCCAATTCAGAGTTTCTATTTCTAAGAAGAAAAAATGGTTCTATTGGCCCATTGGCTTTCCCATTAGGATTCAAATTCATTAAAACCCATAAATCTTCCGGTTCACCTACCACTTTTATTATTCTAGCCCCTAGTTCCTCAAACCCAATCTGAAACCATTTTTCAAAATGGTCTCTCCCTTCTCCAAAAATAATATTTGGTTCTTTTGGCATATTGAAATCATAAACTCTATTCCCCTTAATATCAAACATGGAAATACCCTTCCATTCATAATCGAATAAAATTACTTTTCCCTCAGTTGATTTAGAAACCATAAAACTCCTAATCCCAGGTACAAAATTTCCTCTAAAGCCAGATTTGATTTCTTTAGTATTAACGTATAAATCGAAAGATTCAAAATCGCCTGAAATCCCTGAAATCACGAATAATTTTTTATGACCAGTTTCGTCATTTGTTATAATATCCCTAAAATTTAAATAAAACAACTCTTCTTTAGATGGCAAATCAATGGCTTCATAACCTCCTCCCTTTAAGCTAAACCTTTTCAACTTATCATCAGCCAAATAAAGGGCATAAACTTCAGACTCATGAAGAAAAAAATCAGTGACCATTCCTCCTTTGTACTCAATAGGTCTTCCCTGATGATCTTGAACAACATTTCCAAGATCTATGATCTCTATTACATTTCCCAAAGAATCCACTCCTACAGTCTTAGAAAAATTGGTGTTAAACCATAGTTGATTCTTCGTCCAAAAGTGGTTACCAATGTAAAGGTATTCCGAATAAACCCTTGGATCGTCAATTTCAATAGTTAAAGATTTTAATTCAAAATCATGGAATTGGAAAGGTTCTTGACTGCAAGAAAGCGACAAGCACATGTAAATTGAAATCCAGATCGAGGTTTTCATGATGCACTAATTAAAACCCAACAATTAAGGAATCAATTGATCCATCCTTTTTTTGACTATAAACTGTAGGCATAACGTTTGACAAATTTAGTTGCTTTGATAGATTTTCTTGGTCATAAACAACTTTTGGGTGATATACATCCAAAAATGCTTTTGCTTTTTTTGAATTTTTTGAGATTAAAACTACTACTCCAGAATCCAAAAAATGATTGGCGTAATCATAATAAACAACTGTACAAGAAGGACATCCATAAAGGTTGATAAACAAAATATTATCCTCATGGATATCTAATTTTCTTGAAAATTCTTTAAACCTCTCTTCTATTTTAGAATTTTTTCGGTTACAGGATACGTTGAAAAACATAAAAATAATTAAAATTCGAATGTAGTAAATCTTCATGGCTCAAGATTAAAAACATGTAAAACCAGTTGATCCTCATTTATGTCTTCATCAAAGTAATTGTTTTTCATAAGGATAATTCCTTTTTCACTAACAAAAAAATTGAATGGAGAATAAGATTTTGATGGAAAAAGAACTTCTTTTTTAAAGTTAAAATCTTTATCAAATACAATTATAGAAAACTGTTGCTCGTCAATGTATGGGATAAATGTTTTATTTTTTGGATCCTCAAGAGGGTGAGTGACCATTCGATAATATAATTTCCTGTAAGGATCAAAAATGATTTGTCGATATCGAAACTGTCCCAAAACCAATTCATTTTGCTCTGCTTGATTTGGTGGCGTGTTAAAAGGTTTTTGTTTTGCAGAGAAAAAACTGCTCTTTGCAGGTATTTTTTTTGTTTGCCGATTACTTTTATCAACTACAATAAGGGAGTCCAAAATCGGCCAAGAGATTAAATAAATTGAATCTGAGATAAAATCTCTGGAAAATACCAAATCATAGACAGGCCATATTTTGTCCCAATATACCTCAGGATAAGTGATGGTTGAATCATAATGAATTTGATCCATACTCAAACTGTATTCCAGTGATAATGGAAATTTTCCATTTATATTCGAGGGATTATGAATATCAAAAAGTGGGAATTGCATAAAATGAAGTCGGTCTCCAAATAATTTTGTGGAATTTCCTACTGTAGAAACATGATTTACTAACCCATAATGTTCTGATTCATCAAGAACTGGACTTAATCTTTTAACGAATTCCCCATTTTCATTGATCATAATACTCCCTCTTACGCTTCCTTTAAGGTAAATAAAAATGGAATCTGGCGAAGCATAAGTGAAACCTTGCATAACTGAATTTATTCCTTCTGGTCCTTCAGTAAGGAATTTTATCCTTTTCGCAAGATTTCCATCAGCTAGAGAGTATTTGTCCACCGAATTAGTAATTGGATTTAAAGCTACCAGAAATTCTTCTTTGCCGTTGCTGAAATATTGTGAGTATATAAATTCATTTGAGGTAGAATCATCAAGGACAAGATTGATCTCTTCCACAAAGTGAAACATATAGTCGTCATTTAATTCTTCAATGGGCCGGGTACATGAATGAAGAATAAGTGCCAGTAAGATTAAATTTCTACAAAAAGCCATATTTTTATAAAATTAGCCCTTGGATATCCAAGGGCAATTTAGGATTACTGCATTGGAATAGGAATTACACATCCTCCACATCCCATACAGGCTCCTCCTCCTACATGTGCGGAAAGCACGGCTAACCCAGCTCCATTTGGATTAGGAATTACATATTCGCCACCTGTATTTGGATCAATACATGCGGAATTTGAAGTAAATGATACTGATAAAGCAAGCAAAAACGAGCTTAGAAATAAGAATACATACTTTTTCATTAGTTTGAAATTTACAAGTTGAAAATTGGTTAAAATACAATATGAATTAAAAATTGCCGACAAAAACTAATTCTCCTATAAGGAAAAAAAACGACTTAGTTGTCAAGTTTTAAACTAAAAATATTTTTAATTTCTTTGTAACCTATTGATTTTCAGTAACAAATATTTCAATATAAAATAAAATCTCTCAATTAAGGCTTTGATAGTCAATTACATAAGCCAGATTATGTTTTCGGTAAAATTTGTGAATGAACGTTTAAATATTGGTAAAGAAAAGTTTTTTTTGTTAGTTGAACATAGAATTATAAATACAAAAAAACCTTCGAGATCATAAAGATCTCAAAGGTTCAAGAGGTAAAACCATCGGGGTCTGAAAAAGACCCCAATGGTTAATGGTATTTTAAATCAACTCCACACTTCTCTTGACAAACTCCGTCAGGTCTTTGCCTTTAAGCAATCCCTGAGACAAAAGAGCCAAATCAAAAGCCTGTTTTGCTAACCTGGTCTGATCTTCTTCTGATTCTGCTTTGAGAACCTTGTCGATCACTGGGTGATTGCCGTTGATGGCTACCTTGTAGTTGTCAGGCATGGCACCATAAAAACTCATGCCTCCACCCATCTGGGCCATATCCTTCATCCTGCGCATAAATTCATCCATGGTCACAGTCACAGGAAGCTCTTCCGGGCTAAGTCCTTCTACTGCCACCGAATAAGTCTGGCTGTTGATGGCCTTTTCGAAGATCTCTTTTACCTTATTGGATTGTTCTTCAGTAAGCAGATTTTCGTAGTTGTCCTCTTTTTGGATCAGTTTGTCTACCACATCGGCATCTACCCTTTTCAGTTGGGTTTTCTCTTCCTTGGTCTCCAGGTGTTGGATAAAGTGGCTATCGATTGGCGAATCCATCAACAACACATCATAATCCTTTTTGCCAGCTGACTGTATGAAAGCGTCCTGCTTGTCAGCATCAGTGGCATAGAGATAAATGGTGTTGCCCTCTTTGTCAGTCTGAATGGCGGAAACTTTCTCCTTGTATTCAGGTAAAGTGAAAAGTTCTCCTTTGGTATTTTTCAGCAAAGTAAAGTCCTTTCCTTTCTCAGCAAACTTATCTTCACTGATCATACCGTATTTCACAAAGAGTCCTATATCATTCCACTTCTCTTCATAGACTTTTCTGCCCTTTTTGAAGAGTTCACCCAGCTTATCTGCTACCTTTTTGGTAATGTAATTGTTGATTTTCTTCACATTACCGTCCGCCTGCAAGAAACTTCTGGATACATTGAGCGGAATATCAGGAGAGTCGATTACCCCATGCAACAGCATCAAGAATTCAGGCACGATATCTTTTACCTCATCGGTAATAAATACCTGACGACTGAAAAGTTTGATTTTATTTTTCTGAAATTCGAAGTCATTTTTCACCTTCGGGAAATAAAGTACTCCTGTCAGGTTGAAAGGATAATCCACATTGAGGTGAATCCAGAAAAGCGGATCTTCACTCATCGGATACAATTCTTTGTAGAAAGCAAGGTAATCTTCATCCTTCAGGTCGCTTGGAGATTTGGTCCAGATCGGGGAAGTGGTGTTGATGATGTTGTCCACTTCCACAGACTTCCATTTCTTCTCTCCTTTGTCGTCCACACCGTCCTCAACGCTTTCTGTTTTTGTCCCAAATTTGATGGGCACAGGAAGGAATTTGGCATATTTGTCCAGAATGCCCTGCAATTTCCACTTGTCCAAAAACTCCTCAGAATCTTCATTGATGTGGAGGGTGATTTCAGTGCCTCTCTCTTTTCTGTCTCCTTCACTGATTTCAAATTCAGTGCTTCCATCGCAAGTCCATCTGGCAGGCTCAGCACCTTCTTGGTATGAGAGGGTGTTGATCTCCACTGTTTTGGCCACCATAAAGGCTGAATAAAACCCAAGTCCAAACTTACCGATGATTTCATTGGCATCTTTGGCATCCTTGAATTTCTCCACAAACTCTGTAGCTCCTGAGAAAGCGATCTGGTTGATGTATTTTTTGATTTCTTCGGCAGTCATCCCAAGACCCTTGTCGGTAATGGTGATGGTCTTTTTGTCTTTGTCGAAAGCTACCTCAATAGTGGTATCGCCTAGTTCTCCACTGTACTGCCCCAACTGTGCCAGTCTTTTTATTTTTTGGGTGGCATCTACTGCATTGGAGACCAGTTCTCGGAGAAAAATCTCATGGTCAGAGTATAAAAACTTCTTGATGATCGGGAAAATATTCTCGGTATGTATCGAGATGGTACCTTTTTCCTGCATAGCTATATTGAATTTTAATTATGGATAAACATTTTGACAATGCAGCATTATCAATGCCCGTTCCAAAGGATAAAAAATGTCAATTTGGCAGATTAAAAAGATTTTGATTGATATTGACTTCGTGATATTAACCTTTGGCGATATTTGATATTAATGGAAATATGGTAGAAACTGGAGCTTTAGCGGAAGTCCCGAGAGCGGAGCAATTCGGGACATACTTCGTGAAATATGCCTACGGCGAAATAAAATTGAAATATGCTACACGAAATATAATGAGTGAAATAAGATAGAAATATCGCTTCACTAAAATAGGATAGAAACTGGATTTTCAGCATGAGTCCTGAAAGCATAGCGATCGGAATATGGCTTAGCCTTCAATTTCGCCCAAATATTTCTACTTTATTTCTAACGTATTTCAACTGTATATCTACTATATTTCTACCATTTTATCACCTCAATATCTTCTCCATCTTCTTCCCTTTCGCCAATTCATCGACAAGCTTGTCAAGATAACGGACTTGCTTGGTAAGAGGGTTGTCGATTTCCTGGATTTTGTAGCCACAGATGGTTCCGGTGATCATTTCCGCATTTGGGTGGAGCTTTGCTTTGGCAAAAAACTCTTCAAATGTTACCTTCTTATCAATCAGGTCCTGAATCTGTCCATCATCAAAACCTGTCAGCCAAGTGATCACTTCATGAAGTTCTTCTTTGGTTCTGCCTTTGCGCTCTACCTTGGTGACGTAGTGGGGGTAAACTGAAGCAAAGGTCATTTTTGCCATTCTTTCATTGTGTTCTGGAGTAGGAATCATCGATTTATCTTTTTTGGTTTGCAAAACTAAAATAACTCTTAAAAATTGGAAATATGATCGAAACATACCTGCGGTGAAATACGGCTTCGCCGAAATACTTCTACTGTATATCCCGAATCGCTAAAGCTCTCGAGATCTCCTCATTACTCTGATTTCCATCATATTCCAAAAATACACCGAAACCCTTCTCTCCCAAGTCTTCTGCAAAAACTACAGTAATCAATATCCGAGAATATCCATCAGTATCCAAATATCCCTAACCTCTAATCCACCACGCAGAGAACTGGACTTTTATTTCCATTATATTTCTACTGTATTTCTACCATATTTCAATAATATCACCACCAAAGGAATTTCTGCCAAACTGAAGTAATCTATATCCACGAATATCCATCAGTATCCACAAAAATCATTAACCTCTAAATCACCCCCCATAGAACTGGACATTTATTTCCATTATATTTCTACTGTATTTCCACCTTATTTCTACTCATTTCCATTTTTCAAACCTTAACTTTGTCCCTCAAGTAGATCTATGTTCAAACAAGTCCATACCCTAATTCTGAAAGAACTCACTCTGGAGTGGAGACAAAAATATGCGCTCAATGGAATTTTACTGTATGTCGTTTCTGCTGTTTTTATAACTTATCTCAGTGTAGGGGCCAAACAAGGTAATATTGCTGTAACCACTTGGAATGCTTTGTATTGGATCATTATTCTCTTTTCGGCAGTCAATGCAGTAGCAAAAAGCTTCGTTCAGGAACATCAGGGAAGACAGCTTTACTATTATATGATTGCTTCACCTGAAGCAATCATTGTTTCCAAAATCATTTATAATTCATTTTTGACATTGGTGTTGGCGCTGTTGGGGTACTTGGTTTTCAGTATAATTTTAGGAAACCCCGTACAAGATCAAGGATTGTTTGTTTTGAATTTGCTGCTGGGCGCCTTAGGATTTTCTGCCTGCCTGACCATGGTCAGCGGCATTGCCTCCAAAGCGAGTAACAATGCCACGCTGATGGCGATCTTAAGTTTTCCTGTCATTATTCCTATACTGCTTATGGCCATCCGCGTTTCCAAAAATGCACTTGATGGTTTGGATTGGACTGTGAGTGTGGATAAAGTCTTGACTCTTTTTGCTATCAACATAATAGTGGCCGTAACAGCTTACATTCTTTTTCCATATCTGTGGAGAAGTTGATGACTTACTTTGATTTAACTTTTTATGCTCCTCCCTGTGCAGAAAGGATGGTTGGTTAACTTACTTCACAAAAAGCACAGGAATCAGGAACTTATGCCTTATTTTTGCGCTTGAATTAGCAAAATCACAATAATGAGAACAAGCTGGTGGAAAATTCTGACAATAGGGTTGCTGCTGTACACACTTATTGCCGGACTCCTCTTAGACGTACCAAGACTCCCCATTCTCAATGAGACGATAAGGGCATTACACTTCCACGTCACGATGTGGTTCGGAATGATTATTATGCTGGTGGTGGCTGTAGTTAACAGTATCAAATACCTGAGAAGCAATGAGCTTAAGCATGATGACATGGCAATAGAATTCACCAATGCTGCTATATTATTTGGTGTCTTGGGAATAGTGACAGGAATGCTTTGGGCCAAGTTTACTTGGGGGGATTATTGGAGTGGTGATCCAAAGCAGAATGCCTCAGCGATAGGCTTGTTGATGTATTTTGCCTATCTGATCTTGAGAAATTCCCTTACAGATGTACACCAGAGAGCTAGGATAGGAGCAGTTTACAATATATTCGCTTTCGCAGCTTTCATTCCATTAATCTTTGTGTTGCCGAGATTGACTGATAGTCTCCATCCTGGCAATGGAGGAAACCCTGGGTTCAATGCTTACGATTTGGATAGCAAATTGAGGATGGTATTTTACCCGGCCATTATCGGATGGACCCTTATTGGGACTTGGCTTGCGACGGTAAGAGTGAGATTGAAGAGGGTAGAGAGAATTGTGGAGGATAAAATGATCAACCAGGTTTCATAACCTAAATCAAAAAATCAAATGAAAAAATGGATTTTCATCTTGCTGATGGCCATTAGTATTCAGGCTACAGCGCAGGAAAAAATAGAAATTACCGAAGAAGATTACACCAACTCCCATGTAGAAATGGCAGATGTTATGCGTTCAGAAGGTAAGATTTACGTTTTGGTAGGAGTCATTGTTATCATATTTGCAGGCATCACTGGCTATGTGGTTAACACAGACCGAAAGGTTTCAAAGCTTGAAAAACTGATTAAGGAAAATCAATGATAAAAGTCATCTAACGATAATTCCATTTTCCCGTAAGGGATATAAAATAACAGAGAAATGAAAAAAGGGCATCTAATAGGATTGGGCATCATAGCTGTAGCGATTGTGATCATCATCACTTCAATAGGTGATGCCAGTACATACGAGAGTTTTCAGACAGCCAAGGCGATGAAATTGAGAGGGGAGGAGAAACCAATTCATGTGGTCGGAGAATTGAAGAAAAGTATGACGGGTATAGTAGAAGGAATTGAGGTCAATCCCGATAAAACTTCTTTTTACTTTGTAATGGTGGATAGTGATGGTACTGAACAAAAGGTATTTTACAATGAACCCGTCCCAGCTGACTTCGCAAGAGCAGAACAAGTGGTAGTCATTGGTGCTTATAAAACTGATGAGTTGTTTGTGGCAGACAAAATCCTTATGAAATGTCCTTCCAAATACCAAGAAACAGAAGTCAGCAATGCTGGCATTTAATCCACTCCATTGATTTTAAGAATTCATGATCAATACCTTTGTAGGTAATCTGGGACACTTTTCGGTCATCTTGGCCTTTGTAAGTGCCTTGGTTTCCGCTTTCGCATATTATCAATACACTACAGTTTCCGAGTTAGAAAAACCAAATTGGAGACGTTTCAGTAGAATTTCTTTCTACATTCATTCTGTAGCTAGTATTTCAATTGCCATATCGCTTTTTGAAATCATATATAGCCACCGTTTTGAGTATTTTTATGCCTACTCTCACTCCAGCAAAGCATTGCCAGTGCATTACATGATATCCAGTTTTTGGGAAGGTCAAGAAGGGGCCTTTATTCTTTGGATTGTGTGGAATGTCGTGTTGGGATTGATCCTAATCCATACCAACAAGTTTTGGGAAGGTCCGGTAATGCTGGTATTTGCATTGGTGCAGGCATTTTTGGTTTCCATGATCTTGGGAGTAGTAATCGGTGATTTGAAAATTGGAAGTTCACCTTTTATTCTTCTGAGAGATGCGGTATCTGCTCCTGTATTTTCTATCAACCCTGAATTTGTTCCGGAGGATGGCACGGGCCTGAATCCTCTTCTTCAGAATATTTGGATGGTCATCCATCCACCTACTTTGTTTTTGGGTTATGCGTCCACTTTGGTGCCTTTCGCTTTCTTAATGGGGGGACTTTGGACCAAAAAATATTCAGAATGGGTAAGACCTGCACTTCCCTGGGCTCAGTTTTCTGCGATGATTTTGGGAATGGGGATAATCATGGGTGCATACTGGGCTTATGTGACACTTAATTTTGGTGGATATTGGAACTGGGACCCTGTAGAAAATGCCGTGTATGTGCCTTGGTTGATTCTAGTGGCTGCTATTCACACGATGATTACTTTTAAGAAAAGCAGTACTGCGCTTAAGTCTTCCATAGTGCTTGTGATAGCCTCTTTCATTCTTGTTCTTTATGCCACATTCTTGGTGAGAAGCGGTGTATTGGGGGACTCATCTGTACACTCCTTTACTGATTTGGGTCTTTCAGGCCAGCTGTTAATTTATATGTTATTTTTCCTTTTCGTTGCCATATTTTTGGCGGCTAAGAATTGGAAGAATATTCCTACTTCAGAAAAAGAGGCTTCGGTTTACTCCAGGGAATTCTGGATCTTCATAGGAGCCACGACTTTGGCCTTAATGGCTTTTCAGGTTATTTTACCTACCTCTATACCTGTATGGAATGCTTTAGTAGAAAGTTTTGGAGGTATCTCCAACATGGCTCCGCCGGCAGATCAGGTTGGTTTCTACACTAAATTCCAATTGTGGTTTGCTGTTGCTTTGGCCCTTTTGACTGCAGTTGGCCAGTTTTTTTGGTGGAATAAAATGGATGGTAAAAAGCTCCGTGAAGCTTTGGCTATGCCTTATGTGGTTTCTGTGATTATTTCAGCAGGAATTATTGTATTGGGCAAAGTATATGATCTGAGTTATATTGTTGTTGTTCTTGCGGGGACATTTACAATAGTAGCTAATGCGACGATTTTATTCAAACTTTTGAAAAAATCCACATTCAAACTTGCAGGAGGCTCTTTGGCTCATATTGGACTCGGGATGATTCTGATCGGTGTGATGTTTTCCTCAGGCTATTCCGAAATCATCTCTTATAATATGTCAGGTTTGACCTATTCCAACAGCTGGGAGGATGAATTGAATAAAGAGCATGTATTGCTGTGGATCAATAAACCTACCCAAATAAAGGATTATACAGCTGTATATAAAGGCAGACAAAAAAAGCTTGAAGGTGTACCGGGATATGTGAGTGTAAACTTACTGGAGCCAACCGGGAATGTCAATGAGGCCATAGCTTTGGATGATATTGTTGTGAGAGGCAGGACATATCATCAGAAGGGGGATAAGGTAGGAATTGTGCTGGAGGAAAATGATTACTTCAGAATTGATTATTTCAAAGATGAAGAGTTTCAGTTTACCCTGAATCCCATGTCTCAATACAATGTGAATATGGGTTTGATTTCTTCACCTGATTCACGAAGATTTGTAAATAAAGACCTATACACATTTGTCTCTGCCCTGAATGATTTTGATGATCCAGAGTGGAGAGACGATGAGTTTTACGAAGTTTCTCCAGGGGAGACTTTCTTTATTGCTGATTTTGTGACCACATTTGAAGGAGGTGAGGTTGTAGAAGAATTGGATGGGATGGTTTTGAAGGAAGGTGATGTGGCTGTAAAGGCAAACCTGGTGATTCAGGATTTTGGAGTTGAAAAAAGACTGCAGCCAATTTTCATTATTAGGGGCAATCAACTTGGTAAAATTCCTGCCATTGACAATGAACTTGGAATTAAAGTGGAGGTTGAGAATATTGTTCCTGAATCCAATAAGTTTTCCTTTAAAGTAAATCGTTATCAGAAAGACTATGTGGTTTTGAAAGCAATTATAAAGCCGCAGATCAACGTGCTATGGGCAGGTACTATCATCATGTTGATAGGATTTTGTGTAGCTATTTACAGAAGGTATGATGAATTCAGTAAAATGAGAGATAAAGGATTGGAGTAATTCCTTTTTATGGAGAGTTAATTAAACCTGTGCTATTTTTGGCATGGGTTTTCTTTTTCCTATTGCTGTTAAATCACTTATATTTCCTGAATGAAATTTAAAATTGCAATCATCGGAACAGGCAATGTAGCCTGGCATTTGGCACCGGCTTTGGAAGAGGCCGGGCATACCATTACCGAGGTATACGGAAGGAGTCCAAAGGCCGTAGCATCTATCACCAACAGACTGTATACAGCTGATGACAAAAGGGATCTTGATTTTTCAGCCTCCAAAGCAGAAATTTTTATTCTGGCAGTTAGTGATGATGCTATTGGATATATTGCAGATGAAGTTATTCTGCCTGACGAGAGTATTTTAGTTCATACCTCCGGCTCAGTTCATCTGGATGTATTAGGATACAGTTCTGCCAGTTATACTGGAATATTTTATCCGCTCCAGACATTTTCCAAAGATAGAAATATAGCTTTTGAAGAAGTACCTTTTTTGCTCGAAAGTGAGGATCAGGCCACCCTTCAAAAATTAAAAAAGCTTGCAAAGACCCTTTCTCATTTACAATATACAATTAAAAGTAAAGACCGGCTAGCACTCCATGTAGCTGCGGTATTTGCAAGTAATTTTTCCAATCACATGCTGAGATTGTCAGAGGATATCATGGCCAGACAAGGGTTGGAATTTGAAATTTTGAAACCTTTGATTATTGAGACAATCAGTAAAAGCCTTGAACTCGGTGCTAGAAACGCCCAAACAGGACCAGCGGTCCGAGAAGATCTGAACACTTTGGATTTACATCATCAATTTTTAAACTATAATGAGCAAATGGCAGAAATTTACAGGTTGATATCCCAAGATATTATTGACTGCAACTAAAAAGGCAGCCTTAAGAAGCTGCCTTTTTTTTGGTAATCCAAGAGTGGACAGGAATCAGTTCCAAGACCCGAATTTGCCATCCTGATAATCTTGATAAGCCTGCATAATTTCCTGCTGGGTGTTCATGACAAAAGGACCTTGGGCTACCATGGGTTCATTAAATGGCTTTGCATGGCCTAAGATGATTACAGCATCTTCTGAGGCCTCAACATGAAGTTTCTCACCGTCATTGTTAAATTCAACAAGGTTTCTAAAAGGAATATTTTCGCCCTGGATTTTTACGGATCCTTTGACAATATAAAAAAACACATTTTCATCTACAGGAATATTCTTTTGCAATTTTGCACCTTTTTGAAGATGAAGCGTACTCATAAAAATCGGCCAAAGTGTTTCAAAAGAGCCCTCTTTTCCTTCCCATTTTCCTGCAATCAATTGGACATGTATTTTTCCTTCATCCAATTCAAAAGAAGTGATTTCCTCTTTTTGAAGTCCGATGTATCTCGGCTTGGTCATCTTAAGCTTAGCAGGCAAGTTGAGCCAAAGCTGCAAAATCTCAAGATCACCACCTTCTTTTTTAAATTTTTCAGATGAAACTTCGGCATGTATCAAGCCACTTCCTGCAGTCATCCACTGTATGCCACCTGCATTGATCACTGATTCATGACCTCCGGAATCCTTGTGCATGATGTCACCCTCAAGAATAAAAGTAACCGTCTCCATTCCCCTGTGAGGATGCGGTCCAAACGGAAGCCCATTGTTGTCTTTGGGATACGTCTGATGCCCGTGATGGTTTAAAAAAATAAATGGGTCAATTTGCCTTAATTTGGGAGATGGCAGAGGATTGTATGTGATCAAATCCGCAATGGGGTGATAAGAAGCCTGGTGTATTGTTTTTATTGTTTTCATAATTTCGATGTATATACATACAATCAAAAATCACCAGTGATTGTTCCCTTTCGGATCAATTCTTTTCGAATTTGATAAATGAACATGTTATGGATTTCGGAAAAGGGTAATAAAAAAGCCTGATCGTTTTGATCAGGCTTTAAGTGTTATTTTAACCAAGCGAGTGAAATCTCATCAGGAGCCTTCATTCGATCAGCTAGTCGCATATATCTGTCAGAAAGATTGGATAGGTAATCTTGTGCTTTTGCAGCTATGCCATCCAAACCTGAAAGATTTTCAATATCCCAAAGTTTGACGAGGTGATCTATAATTCTTGCATAATCCCAACCTGTGTAGATACCTATTTTTTGAGTAATGGCAGAGAATTGGTCGAACAAAGAAGGGTTACTACTTCCTTTGCCCATCAGTACTGCAGGCATCACAATCTGTTTCTTCATCATTTTTTCAAAAGCCAAAACAGCACCATTTGGGTCTATTTCGAAGATTTGAGACATAAAGCTTTTGTATGCTTTTTCATGTCTTGCTTCATCTCCGGCAATTGTTTTGCAAATTCTTGACAACACATCATCACCAGCTTTATCCGCTAGTTTTCCTGTATTTACATGGGAGATTTTAGTTGCTCTTTCTTGGAATGATGTGTATATAATAGCCTGATAGGGATCTTTTTCTGAGCGTGGGTCAAAGCCATTGTAAATCAACCTGTGAATGGTCTGTTCGACTTTTTTCATATCACATCTACCTGAAAGATAAAGGTACTTGTTCAGAAGGTCTCCATGTCTGTTTTCTTCTGCTGTCCAAGCTTTAGACCATTTTACCCATCCTGAGTTACTCAATAGATTTCCTTCTACATTGATGCCCTCAAGTAGGTTGAAGTAAGTCTGGTAGCTGGGTAGTGCTTCCTCTGTAATCATATTCCCTACCAAAGAGGTGATGACAGTATCCGGAATCCCAGAAGATCTTTCTTGGAGCTTTTTGATTTCATCAAAAGCATCAGACTTAGACATGTCGGGAAGAAAATCAGTAGGTTGCCAGCATTCATCAGGATCTACGAGTATATTTTCAACAGCATGGGTCACAAAGCCATCAAGCTGGCTGATGACTTCCATGTTTTTTTCCAATTCGTAATTAATATTTTCTGATTTACTCATGATATTTAGGTTTTCTGTTTGCCAGTCTGGTGATTGTTGTTGGCTAGATCACAGTTAATTCTGGTATAAAGGTAAGGACTATTTATCAGATATAGTTCAGGGAAACTTGATTTGTGCAAACGGTTTCCATCTTAATTTTTCTTTATCAATACCCAGTTTGAATGGTTGAAATCTGCAGGAGCTGTCTTTTTTAGTCTTTCAGCAATCCTATCCAAATACATGGTGTGGTATCTCAACCTTGTGATGTAGTTAGGTAAATCAGGGTCTCCATTCCAACAGTGTTCGGCACGATCTCCATAAAGAACCTCTCCTCCATAGTACGGAGAATCAGTATTTTCAAGAAATTCTTCAGTCAGGTAAACGGCATTATTGAGGTAATAATTGTCCATGTCTCCGCAATAGATGTGGATTTTGCCTTCCAATTTGCTTCCAATGTCGGACCAGTCTCTTTCCATGATATACCTTAAGTCATAATTTTCTTTCCAATGATCAGCAACATCTTTATCAATTTCACCACTGTACTTATCCCATATTGGTTTAGGATAGCCATCAGCACCAATTGGCGAGTAAACAGCCTGCCAAATATCCCATTGATCACCTGATAGGCTTTTATTTCCCCCAAGTGCCAATTCTTTGTAATTCATATCTTTGAGCATGGCTGATACGTGCCCTAAATAATTTCTTTTACCAACCCTCTCGGTGGTTCTGAAAGGACCTTTTAAAAAGTAGGCGTTTTCATCTTCATAGATATTGACTGTAGTATATGCCCTGAAATCTATGGGGTCAGGGCATGCAGCAAAGCAGCCATTGTACTCTTCTGGATATTTGACTTGTACAGCCAATGCTTCCCAACCACCAGTGGAGCCTCCGTAGGTAAACCTTGCCCAACCCTCTCCAATTCCCCTAAACTCTTTTTCGATATGAGGGATTAATTCATAGGTAATGGCATCACCATACGGGCCGATATTTTCGGAATTTACTGCATAGCTGTCATCATAAAATGGATTGGCATGTTGGATTTCAACCGCAATAAACTTCGGGAAATCAGGAGAAACCCATTTTTGATAAAAATCATAGGCTTCTTGTTGCTGGATTTTATTGTAGCCATATATATCAAAACGCGGGCTGTATTCTTCTTCCAGATTTTCATCAGGAGGAGTAGTTCTGAATCCACCAAAATCAGGAGTAAAGTGACCATGAAAAATCATTAGCGGATAATGTTCCTCTGTTCTCTTATCAAAATCACGGGGCAATAGGATATGTGCTCCAAGGTAAATATCTCTTCCCCAAAACTCTGACAGTAACTCTGATTTGAATTTGATATGTTTGATAAACTCGGTATCCTCAGGTTCTTCTACAGGAGGGTTGATTTGGTCAATATGAAGACTGATAGCTCCACTTCCGTTCCATTGGATTTTTTTAGGTGTGCTAAAAATGTTTCCTGGAGTTCTGTTCCACTGCCTTCCTTCCCATTGATCCATGGGCATCTTGACTGTATGACCATCTGATCTCTTGTAAGTTTCATATTTCACTATATAAGCTTGCGCCCAATATTCTCCTGGGGGGATGTCTTTTAAGTTTTCTATTGGATAACCAAAAGCCTCTACGTCAAATTCAAACCCATTTCCTTCCTGATAATTTTCGAAATCCATCCCCACTACTTGGGCAGAACCCACGTCATCACTAACTGCAAACCTGGGTTCGGTACCTTCTTGGTGGTGAAGCAGAAGTAAAAGCCTTCCATCACTCAATTTTTTCCCTAATTCATCTTCAACTGTTATGGATACTTTGGTATTCTTATTTGGAGAACAAGAATAAAAGGTAATCATGATCAGAATAAAAGCAAATTTTCGCATTGTATTGTAGGTTGGTTATTGATCAATTTAAATAAAAATCCCATTTCGTTGTGGTCATAAGAATCAAATTATACAAGCGGAAAATTCTGTCTTTTAAGCTAACAATCAACCGTTCGTAAATCTTATGATCAATAAATTACAGGAAAAATTTAATTTATGGTTTGTACCAACACTACTATTATGAAGAATAACATGATTTTGGCTGCCTTAGCCTTTTGTTTTTGGGCATGTAATCCAGGAAGTGAAAATACTGAAAGGGATTATTCTACGCTTTCTGATGAAGAAAGAAAGGAACTTGCAATGGAAATTGCGTTGAATACAATTATCGTGGATGGGCATATGGATTTGCCACTTAGGATCTACAATCAAACTAATGGAGATATCAATTCTGCCTACGATTTTATTAACAGGCAAGATGAAGGAAATATAGATTATGTGCGAGCCAGGGAAGGAGGAGTAGATGCACCATTTATGGCTATATATATACCTGCTTCTTATCAGGAGACCGGTGGATCCAAAGGGCTGGCAGATACTTTGATCATGATGGTGGAAAAACTTGCTACAACATGGCCGGACAAAATAGCCATGGCATACTCTCCGGATGATATCAGAAATAATTTTGAAAAAGGTTTATTATCCTTACCTATGGGTATAGAAAATGCAGCTGCAATTGAAGATGATATTGCTAATGTGGAGTATTTTTTCAATAAAGGCATCAGGTATATGACATTGACTCATGGGAAAGACAACTTGGTGGGAGACTCCTCTTATGATGATTCAGAAACCCACGGTGGACTCAGTGAATTTGGCAAAGAGGTGGTAAAGGAAATGAACCGGCTCGGAATGATCATCGATGTATCTCACATTACAGACAAAACATTTTTTGATGTAGCCGAAATCAGTGGGGCTCCGATAGTGGCAACTCACAGCTCTGTAAGATCATTTACGCCTGGGTTTGAAAGAAATGTATCTGATGAAATCATCCAAAAAATAGCAGAGAAGGAAGGATTGGTCATGATTACCTTCGGAGGTAGTTTTCTAGATCAGGCTTATGCGGATGCCAATTCAGAAATCAGAGCCCATATCGTTAGCTGGCTGGAGGAAAATAACCTGACCTACAGAGACCCTGAGGCGCAAGCCTACATTAGAGAATATTCTGCTGACAAAAAACCAAGTGTACATGTATCTAAGGTAGCAGAACATATTGATCACGTTGTAAAGCTTGTTGGAATCGATTATGTTGGCTTAGGTTCTGACTTTGATGGAGTTGGAGACACCCTACCTGAAGGCCTCAAAGATGCTTCCATGTATCCAAATATTATCGAGGAATTGCTAAAGCTAGGTTACTCTAGGGAAGACATCGAGAAAATCTGCTCCAAAAACTTCTTTAGAGTTTGGGAAAAAATTATGGAAGTAGCTGAAAAAAGCTAAAAAGATACAAGAACAACTGGTTTAGATTGGATGTTATATTGAACAAAAAAAGGAGGTTATTATTAGCCTTCTTTTTTTGATATGATTTTAGCAGGATCCAAATAAAAAAAGCGCCTGATAATATCAGACGCTTTTTGCCATCAAACGAACTCTAAAATTTATCTTAGCTACCGCACATTTCGCATCCTTCAGGATCGTCAAGTGAACAGGCAATGGCATCTTGTTTTTGAGACTTGTTGCTCTCATGAGCTGCTGCAGCATCTGTAATTTTATCTGCTTCCAAAGCTGATTTATCAACTGTAAACTGGATTGCGCTTGTGGCTGCTTGTGATCTCAAGTAGTACATACCTGTTTTCAAACCTTTTTTCCAAGCATAGAAGTGCATGGAAGTTAACTTACCAAAGTTAGGATCCTGCATGAATACATTCATGCTTTGGGATTGGCAAATGTAGGCACCTCTATCTGCTGCCATATCAATAACTACTCTCTGAGAGATTTCCCACACAGTTTTGTAGATGTCCTTGATGTTTTGTGGAATATTTGGGATAGCTTGTACAGATCCATTTGCAGCAATCAGCCTGTTTTTCATGTTGTCATTCCATAATCCTAGACGGATCAGATCTTTCATCAAGTGCTTGTTGACTACAATAAATTCACCGGATAATGTCCTTCTGGTGTAGATATTTGAGGTATAAGGCTCAAAACACTCATTGTTGCCCAGAATTTGCGAAGTCGAAGCGGTAGGCATTGGAGCTACCAACAAAGAGTTTCTCAAACCATACTTTTTAACTTGTGCTTTGAGACCATCCCACTCCCACCTACCGGACTTGGGTGTTACACCCCACATGTCGAACTGTAACTGCCCTTTGGATGCGGGAGAACCTTCATAAGTCTCATATGTTCCTTGTACTTTGGCCAGTTCCATAGATGTTTCTACAGAGGCAAAGTAAATGGTTTCGAAAATATCCTCATTAAGTCCTTTGGCTTCTTCTGATTCAAATGGCATCCTTAAACTGATAAAGGTATCGGCCAAGCCTTGAACCCCTAGTCCAATTGGGCGATGTCTGAAATTAGACCTTCTCGCTTCTTCAACAGGATAGTAGTTGACATCGATCACTTTGTTCAGGTTTCTCGTGGCTACCTTAGTGATTTCATAAAGCTTTTTATGATCAAAAAACTTCTTTCCATCAGGACCTGTCTTTACAAACTTAGGCAAAGCAATAGAAGCAAGGTTACATACAGCGACCTCATCCGGTGCAGTATACTCGATGATTTCTGTGCAGAGGTTGGAGGATTTAATGGTCCCCAGATTTTGCTGATTAGATTTTTTGTTTGCAGAATCTTTGTACAGCATGTATGGAGTTCCTGTTTCAATCTGTGATTCCAAAATTTCAAACCACAGCTCTTGCGCTTTTATAGTTTCTCTCGCTCTTCCTTCTCTCTCATATTTTTCATACAGTTTTTCAAATTCTTCACTGTGACAATCACCAAGACCAGGAGCTTCATTCGGGCAGAATAATGACCAGTCCTCATTTTGTTCAACACGCTTCATGAAAAGATCAGGGATCCACATGGCGTAGAACAAGTCACGGGCACGCATTTCTTCTTTACCGTGGTTTCTTTTTAGTTCCAAAAAGTCCTTTATGTCAGCGTGCCAAGGCTCAAGGTAGATAGCGAAGCTGCCTTTTCTTTTCCCACCCCCCTGATCTACATATCTGGCAGTCATGTCGAAGTTTCTAAGCATGGGGACAATTCCATTAGAAACGCCATTAGTTCCTCTAATGTAGCTTCCTTTGGCTCTTACATTGTGAATGGAAAGCCCGATACCTCCTGCAGATTGTGAAATTTTCGCGCATTGCTTCAGGGTGTCATAGATTCCATCAATGCTATCATCTTTCATTGCAAGCAAGAAGCACGAAGACAGTTGAGGCTTAGGTGTACCCGCATTGAAAAGGGTAGGAGTGGCATGTGTAAACCACTTTTCTGATAGTAGGTTGTAAGTTTCAATTGCAGCTTCAATGTCTTCCTTGTGAATACCAACTGCAACTCTCATCAGCATATGCTGAGGTCTTTCCACTACTTTTCCATCCAATTTGATGAGGTAACTTTTTTCCAGGGTTTTGAAACCGAAATAGTCATAATCGAAATCACGGGTGTAATCGATGGCCTCATCAAATCTAGCTGCATGCTTTTTTACTATACCATATACATCAGGTGCTATCAAAGCGGCATTTTCCCCAGTTTTGGGATTGATGTAGGTGTAAAGTCTTTTCATTGTATTTGAAAAAGACTGACTGGTGGTCTTATGCAGGTTTGAGATTGCTATTCTAGCTGCGAGAATGGCATAATCCGGATGCTTGACAGTCAGTGAAGCACAAACTTCAGCCGCAAGATTGTCCAATTCGGAGGTGGTTACCCCGTCATAAAGTCCGTCGATTACTTTTTTGGCGACTTCAATAGGTTGAATATATCTGCCATCAAGGTTATAACAGAGGTTTTCAATTCTGGAGGTAATCTTGTCAAACCTGACCGATTCCCTTCGTCCGTCTCTTTTTATTACTAGCATGCTTTTGTAAGTTTTGGGTTGGTGGATGGGTTATTAGAATTCTTCTCCCATGGAGAATTTAGGTGAGTCTGATTTGTCTTTGCTGTTCATCACTCCCGCTTTTTGGTAATCGCCTACTCTCTTCTCGAAGAAGTTGGTTTTTCCTTGAAGGGAAATCATATCCATAAAGTCAAATGGATTTGTACTGTTCCATACTTTGGAACAACCAAGCTCAACCAAAAGCCTGTCAGCCACAAATTCAATATACTGGCACATCAAATCAGAATTCATACCGATGAGCTTTACTGGCAATGCATCAGTGACGAATTCTTTCTCTATTTCTACTGCGTTTTTGATAATCTCGGTAACGGTTTCCTTTGGAAGGGTGTTGTTTACGTGTTTGGTGTACAAGTGGCAGGCAAAGTCACAGTGCAGCCCCTCATCTCTTGAAATCAATTCATTGGAGAAAGTAAGTCCCGGCATCAGCCCTCTCTTTTTTAACCAGAAAATAGAGCAGAAAGAACCGGAAAAAAATATCCCCTCTACTGCGGCAAAGGCAATCAATCTTTCCTGGAATGTACCATTGTCAATCCACCTAAGTGCCCAATCTGCTTTTTTCTTGACACAATCAATATGTTCTATCGCATTCAATAGTTTGTCCCTTTCCACATTATCCTTGATATAGGTATCTATCAGGAGGCTGTATGTTTCAGAGTGGATATTTTCCATGGCTATTTGGAAACCATAGAAAAACTTTGCTTCGGTATATTGTACTTCAGAGACAAAGTGTTCTGCAAGGTTTTCATTGACTATTCCGTCACTGGCAGCAAAAAATGCAAGTACATGAGAAATAAAATGTCTCTCCCCGTCATTGAGATTTTTCCAATCTTTCAGGTCCTGGCTTAGGTCGATTTCTTCAGCTGTCCAGAAGCTGGCTTCTGCCTTTTTATAATATTGCCAGATGTCATCATGTTGGATTGGAAATAATACGAATCTTCCACTGTTTTCCTGGAGTATTGGTTCTACTTGTTGCATTACATTTAATTTTTTTGTTTCAGAATTTTTTCAGCCTTTAAAGCCTGATATCTTTCCTTGCACAGACTGGACAGAAAAGGCTGTCTTTAGAACAGCCTTTGAACAAATATGATCAACAATTTTCAAAAATAAAACCACAAAACCTCCCAAAGTAATAGTTTTTTGAACCTCAGTCAAAAATTGTATAAATAACTTTAAAACAATAAATTAAATTGTTTTAATTAAAGTTATAAATTAAAGAACTGAGCTAATAATTGCCCCTGAAACTTTTTTTAAATAATTGTAAAAAGATTTTCAGGATGAAATTCAAGGTGTTTTTTGACTCTCGGTCAATATTTTAATCCAAAGATTTGTTTGAAATTAATATATATAAAATTCATTAAATCAGTTGTTTATGGTTTCATCATGCGTTTTTGGGTTTTTTGACTCAAAAATCCATTCTTATAATTTAGGTTAGAAATTAAGAGAATAATAAGGGCTTTAATTGGTAAACTCAGGCAAGCTTTGAGAAATCGGTGTAGTAGATTTTTCACTGGCGGCGAAGAGGTTGTGGGATATATTTTGAAGAGAAGTTTTTTTATTGTGTTGAAGCTTCCTATATTTGCACCTCAATTTCCTAAAGCAATATATAATTAATATGTACGCAATTGTTAACATCGCAGGAAAGCAGTTCAAAGTAACAAAAGATCAGCAAGTCTATGCACCATTAATGCAGGGCGAAGCTGGCGCTTCCGTGGAATTTGACCAAGTATTGTTAGCTGACGATAACGGTACTGTGTCAATAGGGGCTCCAATTATCGAAGGAGCCAAGGTATCAGGGAAAATCCTTGATCATGTAAAAGGTGACAAAATTATAGTCTTCAAGAAGAAAAGAAGAAAAGGCTATAAAAAGAAAAATGGTCACAGACAGAATTTTACCAAAATTTTGATAGAAAACATTACACTATAAGATTTCTGCTGAAATCATAAACAAATAAAATTATGGCTCACAAGAAAGGTGTCGGTAGTTCCAAAAACGGTAGAGAATCCCACAGTAAGAGACTCGGGGTAAAGAAATTTGGTGGTGAGGCGGTAATCGCTGGAAACATCATCGTAAGACAAAGAGGTACGAAACATCATGCTGGTGAAAATGTAGGTGTAGGAAAAGACCACACTCTATTTGCTTTGGCTGATGGTAAAGTTCAATTTAAAAAGAAGTTTGACGGAAAGTCTTATGTAAGCATCGTGCCTGCAGAAGCTTAATCCAAATAAGCATCTTAAAAAAAGTCTTTCTTATACAGGAAGACTTTTTTTGTTTTGGTGACAATTTTAAAAATTGGTTTGTCAGAGATAACTCTAATTATTTTTTGATTTTAAGTCTCTTTTTTGGGCTGTGAAACCAAGGCCAAAAACACCTCCAACACAAACAATTATGTTTTAAGTTTTATCTTTTGTAATAAAATTTTTTAGGGTCTAATTTTTAAAGATAGTTAACTCTATCTTATTTTTAAATTTTGGTTTGTATAGATATAAACTATCTTATCATGTCTTTTTTGATCATTAATATTTGGTTTAATGCTATTTTTTGAGATAAATAATTCTGAATATACTGTTTCTCCTTATTCGCAAAATTATGGTTTTCAATAATCTTATATAACCACTCATCCTAGATTGTATTGGTTCTTGGAATTGAAATAAATTAAATTCTACATAGAATCTAAAACCAATACAACTATGAAGAAACCTTTACTCGCAGCCATATTATATTTGGTTGTTCTGACCGGGGCTTTACAAGCCCAGCAGAGAAGCGTGTCAGGAACTGTTATTTCGAGTTCCGACAACCAGCCCATACCGGGGGCAAATATTCAGATAAAAGGGACCAATATTGGTACGGTTACCGACATTGATGGTGACTTTTCCATTCAAGTACCAGATGGTAACGCCGTACTTATTTTCACTTATATCGGATACATTACCCAAGAGCTTTTGGTAGGGAATCAAAATTCCATTGATGTGATTCTCAATGAAGACCTGAAGCAATTGGGTGAAGTGATTATTGTAGGTTATGGAGAGCAGGATAGGAAGACTCTGACTTCTGCCATTTCTTCTGTAAGTGCAAAAGATATAGAGAACTTACCAATGCCAAGTCCCGATCAGATGATGCAGGGAAGAGCACCTGGTGTTTTGATTTCTGCAAATTCCGGAACTCCCGGAGGTGGGATGTTTGTAAGGGTAAGGGGTACAACTTCTATCAATGCTGACAATGACCCACTTTATGTTGTAGATGGAATACCTATTGTTTCAGGAAACCTCTCTGCAGTTGGCCTTGGAGGAGGTACCGCCAATGCTATGGCAGATATCAATCCGGCAGATATTGAATCTATGGAGATTCTTAAAGATGCGTCAGCAACAGCAATATATGGAGCAAGAGCAGCCAACGGAGTAGTTTTGATTACTACCAAAAGAGGTAAAAGCCAGAAGGCAAGGGTAAGCATAGGTGCATACCACGGTGTGCAGAGTGCTTGGAGAAAGCCTGACCTAGTAAATGGTCGGGATTTCGAGATGCTGAGTAATGAAGCAGCGGTCAATAATGGAGGGCAACCGATATATCCTAACCCTGCTCAAGCTATCAGTACAAATTATTCAGATTTTGTATTCAGGGATGCCCCAATCACCAACTTTGATGTGTCTGTAACGGGGGGCAATGATCAAGTAAGGTATTTGGCTTCCGCATCAGATTTCAACCAAGATGGTATAGTTGCCCCATCTTCATTTGCAAGGAGAACAGGGAGGCTTAATCTTGATGCTTTTGTATCAGATAAATTGAAAATCGGAACAAGTATCCTTTACTCTAGAAATGTCAGAAATAGAGTAAATAATGACGATAACATTGCCGGAGCACTTGGTGGAACACACTTTTTCCCATCCAATCTCCCTCCTTTCCAGCCGGATGGCAGTTATACCAAATTTTCAATTTTTGAAAACCCAATTGCGGTAATCAATGAAAATGATATTACCATGGTTACCAATAGGGTTTTAGCGACTGTTTATGGAGAGTATGAATTCTTCCCAGGCTTAACTTTGCGAAGTAACTTCAGTGTAGATTATAATAATATAAAAGAAGATACTTATATCAATACCCTTCTCAATGCCGGTGCTGCCGTAAATGGCCAGGCATCCTCTATTGTATCGGTCAATGATAACTGGATTCAAGAGAATGTCTTGAATTACCAAACCAATTTCGGTTCAGGGCATAGTTTAAGTGTCCTTTTGGGGACTACTTTACAGCAATCGACTTTTGAAAGGACAACAGCAACCGGACAACAGTTTCCATCAAACGATTTTAAGAGGATAGCATCAGCTGCTGTACAGACCTCTTCCTCTGATGGTTCGGTCTGGGGGATTGCATCAGTTTTCAGTAGGATTAATTATTCACTCCAAAACAAATATCTACTGACATTGAATCTTAGAAGAGATGGTAGTTCAAGGTTCGGTGCGGCAAATAGATGGGGTACATTCCCTTCCGCTGCAGTTGGCTGGAGAATTTCTGAGGAGGATTTTTTTAATAAAGGAAAATTTGTTTCAGACTTGAAAATAAGGTCAAGCTATGGTGTGACAGGTAATCAAAATGGGATCAATGACTTTCAGTCCAGAGGCTTATGGGCAGGAGGAGCCAATTATGCCATCACTCCAGGTACAGAGCCTTCACAATTGGCCAATCCGGACCTCAGATGGGAACGCACAGCACAATTTAACATAGGGGTCGATGTTGCGATGTTCAACGAAAGAGTCATGATGACTTTTGATTATTACAACAAGCAGACCTCTGATTTATTGCTTGCTGTCCCAATTCCAAGATCGAGTGGTTTTCAGAGTATTTTCCAAAACTTCGGAGAAATGGAAAATAAAGGGTTTGAATTCTCTATTTCAGGAAGCCCAATCGTGAAGCAGGATTTTACTTGGGACATAAATTTCAACATTGCACAAAACAGAAACAATATAAAAACGCTAGCCCAGTCTATTCCTGTTTACAATCGGGATATCATCCGGATGGAAGAAGGTATTCCTATGTACTCATTCTGGATGCATAGGCAGCTAGGTGTGGATACCGAAACAGGCGATCCTATCTGGGATACCAAAGATCCAAATAGACCTTTTGACCCAAATATTGATAGGTTTATTGTAGGAGATGCTTGGCCAGACTTTTTTGGTGGATTGACCAATACCTTTAGGTATAAGAATTTCGACGCAATGATATTTTTCCAATATTCTTATGGGAATGACCAATTGTTTTGGAATAGGTTCTTCCAAGAACATGGAGGTACAAGGAATACAAACTTCTTAGGAAGCCAATTGGATAGATGGCAACAGCCAGGAGATGTCACTATGGTTCCGCGAATGACTAATGCAAACTATGCGGCAAACCTGAGACCTTCGAGATTTGTAGAAGATGGATCTTATTTAAGACTTAAGAATATAAGCATAGGGTATACGCTTCCCGCGAGCCTTGCTTCAAAATTGGGTATGACATCGGCAAGAGTCTATCTCAGCGGCCAAAATGTTTTGACATTCACGAATTATAGTGGATTGGATCCCGAGGTAAACTCTACAGCAAGTACAGCTACAACGCAGGGTGTGGATTTTTATGCCATGCCACAACCGAGAGTTTTTATGGGAGGTTTTAACATTACATTCTAAACTCAGACAATCATGAAGATCAAAAATATATTTAACGGAATCGCAACAATCGGCATTTGTTTTACAGTCGGTTGCAATGTACTTGACCAAGAGCCTGAAATCCAAATATCGGATGAGGTTGCATTTACCAATGAGAAAAGTGCCGATGCTGCTTTGGCAGGATTATACCATCAGCTTCAATCGGGCTTTTACTATGGAAGGAATTTTCAAAATATTTGTGAAGTTTCCAGTGATATATCCCAAAGTGTGGGTACATGGGATTTTTACAGAGAATTGGATACCTATCAACTAGATGCTTCGAATCTTGAAGTCACAAACTTCTACACAGCTGCTTACAGAGCTGTAAACCAAGCAAATAATATTATCGCAGAAGTGCCTGCTATTGAGATGGATCAGGCCAAAAAAGATAATATCATAGGCCAAGCGCATTTTGTAAGAGCACTGGCCTTCTTCGACCTGAACAGAGTATTTGGAGGAGTGCCAGGAGTTCATGGTGATCAAAGTGTTGTGCTTCCCTTGAGCCCATCAAGAGCTGTGAATGAGTCATTGTACCCAAGCAGGCCATCTTTGGCAGAGGGTTACAATCAGGTAGAGGCAGACCTTCTGTCCGCTCTGAATTTACTGCCCGAGGCACAGGCAAACAATACGACTACTAGAGCCAGAGCTGTTAAAAGTACTGCCCGGGCCCTTCTTTCAAGATTTTACCTCTATACTAGAAATTACAATGAGGTAATTAGGTTGAGCACGGAAGTTATAGATGACAATAAGTATAGTTTATTGGAGGATTACTTAGGAATTTACGCAGGGGAATTTACATCGGAATCCATCTTCGAACTGGAGTTTATTGCTGCTGATCAAAGTGCCATGAGGTTTTGGTATTTTCCTGGTGCCCAAGGAGGTAGAGGTGAGCTGGCAGTTCATGAAAGTTTCATTTCAGAAATTCAGGCAGATGAAAATGATATCCGCGGAACTATGTTTGGGTTTGATCCTATTCAGGGAGTTTATTTTCCCACTAAATATCAAAAACCTGGAAACATTGACAATTTTCATGTGATCCGGATTGCGGAGATTTACCTGAACAGGGCTGAGGCTTATGCGCAATCCCAAGGGACTTTAGCTTTAGCTGTGGAAGATTTGAATACTATTAAAGAAAGGGCTGGCGTAGCACCTTATTCAGGGCCTGTTACCCAGGAAGCACTTTTGCTTGAAATAGAAAAGGAGAGAAAATTTGAATTGGCTTTTGAAGGACATAGCTTTTTTGACCTAGTAAGAACTGATAGAGCTTTAACTGTACTTGGAAGTGTAGAAAGGAAAAACTCCTCAGCTCCGGTAAGCTTAGATCAGCCTTGGAAGCAGATTTTACCGATACCCAGAGATGAATTGCTTTCGAACCCCAACATGGTTCAAAACCCGAATTACGGAAATTAAAATTTCATGAATTCGATGAAAATATGTTGCCGTTGAAAGAATTACTATGAAGTAGATAATTAAAGCTACTTATCTTATGGCTTAATAAATGGAATACCGATTAATTACACTAAATATTATACTATGAAAAGAATATTTATCCCAATAGTCTGCCTTTTTCTATGGCTTTTGGTTTTCCCCAACCAAACCATTCAGGCTCAGACTTATGACGAATCCCTCTACGATGCAGTTCAATGGAGACTGGTCGGTCCACACAGGGGAGGCAGGTCAGCAGCTGTAGCAGGTGTGACTTCTGACCGAAACACATATTACTTTGGAGCTACAGGCGGAGGAGTATGGAAAACAGATAATGCAGGAAGAACCTGGAAAAATATTTCCGACGGGTATTTTGGAGGTTCTATAGGAGCAGTTACTGTTGCTGAATCCGATCCAAATATTATATATGTAGGAGGTGGAGAGAAAACTGTAAGAGGAAACGTATCTTATGGATATGGTTTTTGGAAAAGTACAGATGCAGGGGAGACTTGGGAGCATCTTGGGATGGAAGAAACCAGATTCATTTCAAGAATTAGGATACATCCTGAAAATCCAGATGTGGTATATGCCGCTGTTCTGGGAGATATTTTCAAGCCTACCGACATGAGAGGTGTTTACAAATCTACTGACGGAGGAAAAACTTGGGATAGAAAGCTTTTTGTAAGCAATGTGGCCGGAGCTGTGGATTTAATATTGGACCCCAATGATCCTGAGACTATGTATGCCTCCACTTGGGATGTCAAAAGAACTCCTTATAGCTTAGAAAGTGGAGGTCCCAATTCCAAAATGTTTAAAAGTACAGATGGGGGAGAAAATTGGACTGAAATCTCAAGAAATCCGGGATTGCCTGAGGGGATTTTGGGTATTATGGGAATTACCGTTTCTCCTCTGAACTCCAATAGACTTTGGGCAATTGTAGAGAATCTTGATGGAGGAGTTTTCCGGTCGGATGACGCAGGTGCTACTTGGACTAAAACAAATGAAGATAGAAATCTAAGACAAAGGGCCTGGTATTATACACGAATCTACGCAGATACTCAGGATGAAAACACAGTTTACGTAGTCAATGTGGATTATCACAAATCTACAGATGGCGGTGAAACATTTAAAGCATCCAGAGCCCCTCATGGTGATCACCATGACCTTTGGATTGACCCCAATGACAATCGGAGAATGGTGATTGCTGATGATGGTGGTGCTCAGGTTTCTCTGGATGGCGGTGAGTCTTGGTCTACTTATATGAATCAGCCAACAGCCCAATTTTATAGGGTGACAACTGACAATCATTTCCCATATAGAATATATGGTGCCCAACAGGATAACTCCACCATGCGTATCAATCACAGAAATGATGGTTATGCTATAACTGAAGATGATTGGGAGGTGAGTGCAGGAAGTGAAAGTGGTTGGCTAGCTGTAGATCCAACTGACAATGATGTTGTGTTTGGAGGTAATTACGGAGGCTTGCTCCAGTTACTCAATCATTCATCAGGAGCAAGAAGAAACGTAAATGTGTATCCTGACAACCCAATGGGGCATGGTGCTGAAGGAATGAAATATAGATTCCAATGGAATTTTCCTATCTTCTTTTCACCACATGATCCAGAGGTTTTGTATACCACCTCAAACCAATTTCACAGATCAACCAATAAAGGACAAACTTGGGAAACATTTTCTCCGGATTTGACAAGAAATGCGAAAGAAAAGCTAGGACCTTCCGGAGGACCAATAACCAAAGACAACACTTCTGTTGAATACTACAGTACAATTTTCGCTGCTACGGAATCTCCTTTGAAAAAAGGTGTACTTTGGGCTGGTTCGGACGATGGATTGATACATGTATCCAGAGACAATGGAGAAACATGGGAAAATGTGACACCACAAAACTTCCCGGAATGGACTCAGGTAAATAGTGTAGAAGGGCACCCATTTGAAGAAGGGGGGCTGTATGTAGCTGCGACTTCATACAAAAATGGAGACTTTGCACCTTATCTTTATAAAACTACCGATTATGGAGCTACTTGGACAAAAATAGTCAACGGTATAGACCCGCAGCATTTTACAAGGGTAGTGAGGGCTGACCCAGAGAAGCGTGGTATTTTATATGCAGGTACAGAAACTGGTATGTACATGTCTTTTGATGATGGCGCAAACTGGCAATCTATGCAATTGAATTTGCCTGTCGTTCCAATTACAGACCTAACTATCAAAGACAATAATCTCATTGCAGCGACTCAAGGTAGGAGCTTCTGGATCATCGATGATTTAACAGTTTTCCATCAACTTGCTGATGACATCAATCAAAAATCTTATTATCTCTTTAAGCCTCAGGATTCTTACCTAATCGACGGTGTGAGAAGAGAGTCTTTGGTGGCGGGTACTAATAGACCTGGAGGTGTTTTGGTCTATTATCATTTAAAAGATGAGCCAAAAGATGAGCTAAGGATTGAGTTTTTGGATAAAAATAAAAATCTGATCAGAGAATTTTCTTCGAAAGGAATACAAGGTGATACGCTGAAATACAAGACAGGATCCAACGAGTTCAATTGGAACCTAAGAATTCCTGACGCCATTGGATTTGAAGGCATGATTATGTGGTCTGGTCCCTTGAGAGGACCAAAGGTGGTTCCTGGAGACTATCATGTAAGGATGATTGTAGATGGTGAGACTCAGGAACAAGCATTCAAGGTGTTGCCAGATTTGAGATATCCTTCATCCCAAGAAGACTTGCAGGCGCAGTTTGATTTCTTACTTAGCGTCAGAGATAAGTTGACTGAGACGCATGAGGCCATTATCATGATCAGAAAATACAGAGATGAGCTGAATGAAATAGCAGAAAACAATTCAAGGCAGAGAAGAAGGATTGAGGGAATTGTTAAATCCATTTCTGATATAGAGAAAGAACTTTATCAGACTCAAAACAGAAGTGGTCAGGATCCTTTAAATTATCCGATCAGACTGAATAATAAACTTGCTCACCTCAATGTAATCGCAGGAACTGGAGCTTTCAGACCTACAGATGGTGCAGAGGAAGTAAGAAGAGAAATCACCAGACAGATTGATGTTCAGTTGGAAAAATTCAGGGAAATAGAACAGTCCCAAATTTCCAATATTCTCAACATTGAAGAATTAAAAACAGAACTTGATAAGAAATAAACCAATAAAAAAGGGAGCTCGAAGCTCCCTTTTTTATTTAACTGATTTTTTTACTTTTAAAATAATGCGGCGGAGATGCCAAAGCTAATTTGATTTGCTTCAGTTCTAAATGGTCCATTTTCTCCTTTGAAAACCTGATTCAGTCCATAATTAGCCCATACATTAAATCCTGGGAATCCAATTCTGGTATAGACACTGTATCGCAAAGGATTGAAGCCATAAGATTGTCTGTCCTTTATTTTTCTGTCCAATCCGTCACTGTCTGTAAAGGCAATTTTCGTTTGGGCATTGAGCATGTATCCGACTTTTGCTCCAAGTGCTACTCTAAAGCTTTTATCGTAGTTTCTCCTGTTAAAATGATATCTGAATTCAAGGGGGATTTCAGCATAGGTCGTAGAAACATTGTTTCTGCTGATAGAAATATTTTCACCGTAAACTTCTTCTATTTCCAATATTTGACTGGACTCCGGACCGATATTGGGATTATTGAATAAGGTTCTGTCATCTCTAAATGCCAGCTTGTCTGTTCCTATACCAATACCGGGGTTGAATGTAAAACCAGTTTCATTCCCGATTTTAAAAGGATGTTGGTAATAAGCGTTGAAAGTTCGTGAAGGAAAAAAGTTGGTGCCCAACTCATCGGGGATATTATTAAGTCTATTGAAACCGAAGTCTAGGAATAAATCACCTTTGATGTCAGGTCTACCTCCGATTGGGGTTCTTTCCCTTTCTTCCTGCGCCAATAGTGTAAATGATGTGACAATATTTAAGAGTAGAATTACTGATAATCTTTTCATGAAAGAGTTTATTGACTTTAAAATTTCGGCTAAATTATAAAATCATGCTTGATTTGCAGTTGTTTTCCTCTTAATTATTCTTAATTGTTGGAAGCATTAAATTGAAATGCAGTAAAATCATTTTTGGTAAATTGAAAAAGCTGTCTAATTTTGCAATCCCAATTGGCCTCGTAGCTCAACTGAATAGAGCACCTGATTACGGCTCAGGAGGTTTCAGGTTTGAATCCTGACGAGGTCACTTTCTAGCGCTTATACGGGGCGTTTTTTACCGGTTTTGTCTCCCTTTTTTGTCTCCCTTTTTTTGTGGAGACAAAGAGGGTGACACGAAAAGGAAGCTTACGAAACAAGCTTCCTTTTTTTTGTGTCCGGTTCCTTCTCAAATCTTTCCCTCATCAGCAAAACTGAAGTATTGCCCGTCGGGTGACAGGATGAGGTGATCCATCAGCTCGATTTCCATTTCCTTGCAAGCGTTCTTGATCCTTCTTGTCATGGAGAGATCAGCTTCTGATGGAATCAGTTTTCCTGAGGGATGGTTGTGTGCAAGGATCAACCCCGAGGCGAGAGATTTGAGTGCTACACCCAAGATGATCTTGGGGTCACAAACAACAGACGAAACGCCGCCTTGAAATGCCTTGTGGTACCCTATTACGCATGAATCGCGGTTGAGGTACAGCACAATAAATTCTTCTCTGGCGGCGATCAGATCTGGGTCAAATATAGTCTGTAGCAACTGAAATGCGTCTACTGAACTTCGGATTTTTTGAAGGTTTTTTCCTGAACCTTTTGCTTTGTAACTGAGCTGAAGCTCGAAAATCAAATTTGTCATGTCTGTCTTAAATGTGAAAAGCCCGCCTTTTTAGGGGCGAGCTCTTCGGGTTCAACGCAAATACCAGAAATTGTGTGATGGTGACTCCAAGGCCTCCTGTACCTGCTGCGTGAAGTCGAAACTGTTGACGCCACGTTCCAAGTACTTGTCAATATACGAGTGCTTGACCGCCCCAGTCATCAGATTGTAAAACCTCCACAGGTCAATACTGCCATTTTCACCACGTTGAAAGTTGGGGTCACTGTAGTAGCATTCCGCAACTCTCGAAACTTGCGTGTCATTGATCAGCAGTTCGGGCACCTCAGCTTTAAGCTCTCTTGGGAGAAACTGGTACAGCCTTGCACGACCGATGATCTGTGCGAATTGGCGCTCTTCCAGATAGTAACCTGTGAACTGGTTCATGTGGCTGAGTTGCTTCACTGCATCATAGTCCTGAAAGAGCAGGAATACCTGCTGGTACAGATCTTCTAAACTTTTTGCCCGCATGTCCAGCTTGGCGCCATCAGTTGAAACACAAAGATTGGTGCAGACAAAGTTTCTGAAACCGACAAACACTTTGAAGTGCTCGGGTGAACCTTTGATGCTGTTGAGGTTGTCCAAGTTGTAAGCTTTGACGCCTCCTACAGTCAGCTCAAGCAGATTCCCGTTGATTACATCGGTGATGCCAGGAATGGTCAGCATGAAAGCCATCCGCTCGTAATAGATTGTTTTTTCATGAGGAAGCAGGTCATGCGCTTTTTTCTGTCTCGCCTCATAAGTCCTGCCTTTGATCGGATGGGAAACCCTCACTTTAGGGGAAGGTGTGGCGCTTAGTCCAAAGACATCTCTGGCAGCTTCTGCGACAACCTCCACAAATTCCACTTGGGAAATTGTTGGCTCGTTGTCTTTGAGAAACACGGGTATCACATGCCTTTCCCTGATTTCCCGTAGTGCAATCTCAGCAGTGTTGGCTTCCAGAAAAGGTGGAGCGGACACCTCCACATGGGAGATTTCCAGTGCTTCCATTGTGTTGTTAATTCGCATGAGTTCCATTGGACATGAAGTTTGGCTTAGTTAACAACTGACTTTTTCTGGCGACAAACTCTTCCTTATAGAGCTCTCGCAGGCCTGGGTTTTCGTTATACAGTTTGTACAGCTGGTCAAGGCTTTTGCAGGAGTTGATGAGCTCCACAAAATCGCTGGGCTCCTCATCCAGATTTGATGCAGAAGATTGACACCAATCCCTGATCATTTCCCCTGTTTCTGCGGTGATTCTGAAATCTGGCAGTCCTACAAACATCCCAGTCCTGTCTTTGGAAGCAGTGACAAAGTGTTTGATGTTGACTTCGAATACAATGGTAAAATCGTACTCCAAGCCGTCACGCTGCACACCTTTCAGACCAACCTTTTCAGGTACCTGTTTTCCGTTCTTCTCGGTTAACACATAGTCTTGCTTGCTTCGTACAGTTGCGATTATGTGTGAGGTGGAGGAAAGGATTTTGTTGATCAGGTGGTTGTGCCTAGGGGTGATCTTGCCCCAGTTGGAGAAGCTGTTTCCTGGCATGTTGCTGTGAACGTCTAGCAAGGTTTCCCACTCATGGGACAGACTGTCAATCACAATGGCCTCCATGCCTGCGGTTTCACATAGTTGGATTGCTTCCAGATACTTCTCAGGTGTGTAGGGAGCACCAAGTGAAATGACGTTGTAACCTCCTAGATGTGCATACAAGTCAGCACTTTGATTTTCGGTGTCGATGACGGCTACCTTGGACCAGTCTCCGACCAAACCAAAAGCAAGTAGTAGGGATGAGTAAGTCTTACCCGAGCCACTTGGACCCTGCATCGCAATTCGTATGCGAGCTTGGGAACGTTTTGAAACACGTAGTTGCATATTGCTCTTATGTTTATTGGTTGAACATTGGAGCAACTGGGGGGTAGGAGGGTGAAAAAGTAAAAGCTGAAATTAAGGGGAGGGGGGTACCTATGGATTTTAGAATAACCGGGGGTAGGTTAAGGGGGCGGTACCATCGCGCTCTCCCTCACCATAGGGAAACCGCCGTGAGACCGGTAAAACAAAATGGGGAAGGATTACTCCTGCCCCAATGGTTTTCTTAGAAGGAATTCCTCGATTTGGTTGAAAATTCCTTCAAAGACTTCTTCATCAAATTGCTCCAGCGGTATGCCAATGTAAGCAGAATCCTGCTCTACTTTGATGATTATATCATCGTTGAAGTGAACAGTTCCATCGTCACCTGACATCTTGAAATCATTGGCATAATCTAGCCTGTTGGCCAGTTCTGTGGCAAAGATTGATGCGTCAACAATATCTTTGTATTCAGGGCTGATAATGTGGGTGATGTTTGGGCTTTCCTTCTTGCGAAGCGTCACGTAGAATGATCTTGTCATGTTGTTTGAATTATAGTTTCGGAGCACTTACCCCTTACTATAATATACGAAAAATCAAGCAAATTTTCACTTCAAAACACATCTTTCTGTCTGATTTTCAGCTCTTTTTGAAGATTGAGGAGATGGTGAAAATTACCACAATACCAGCAAATACCCAAACTCCAATCTTGTATGCATGATACAGAGCCCTCTCCACCTGTTCCAATATCTCGGTCACAACAAAGAGTGCCACTATGCTCAAAATGACTGTGAGGACTTTGGTCAGGGTATTCTGCTTGCTCCACCATCCTTTCCTTTCGGGATTACCTGGCGATGGCTCAGTTGTAAGGTGTGGAGGTTTTGAGCCACTTTCAAGGCGGCTTGAATTTTTGAAGTCTTGATTTTCTAGCATGTGAAGGGTTTGGGTTGGGTACTATGTAAATCTTCTGACCTGTGGGCTTTTGAAGAAAAAGCGTTGGTGCCAGATCGGTAGCTTTTTAGGGAGGTCAAACCATGGCGAAATTCCTCTATCATGGCTCTTGACGATGTGGATGGACTGTGCAGGAGTATAACCCTGTGCCAGCAGGTAGATATATTCCCCCTTGCTGTTTTTGGCACGGTCTACAATGATTACTGCATGACCCGGGCTCCCAGGGTGTACGATCACGTCACCGATCTGGTAATCACCTCCACGGCTGACTTTGGTTAATTCTCTTTCTAGGGAGATGGTACCTGCATACATGAACACTATGTCGAGATACCGTCGGAAGTTCTGGTAACTGTTATCCGATGTGGAGGTTTGCTTGAATTCCACTTTGTTTCCTTTGACTTCAGGTCTGACCCCTTTGGCGTGGTCAAGCCAAGCATAACTGTGGCCACTTGTAAACTGGAACTTGATTTTGTCGAACGCTTTATGCTGATACAGATACTCTGCCCTCAGTCGGATGGTGGCATCTGCACACTGCTGCAGGTCTTTGGTACCGACATCAATGTCCATGACTGCAAAATGATTCCGCTGGTCTGAGATTGGACGACCCTGAAAATCCAGAACTTTGGATCCATGTGGTAGCAGCTTGAGATTTTGCAGGTAATGCTGCCATGTGCCTGTGGCGGTTGTTTCTCTGACAAAGCCTTGAGGAGCAAGGACTCTGCCTGCTACGGTCTTACCCTCTTTAAGGAGAAGTTTTGAGCGGTCTTTTCCATGGCAGGATGTGAAGAGCAACGATAGCGTTATAGTGCAGGTGAAGAGGGTGAAGGCAAGTTGTTTCATAGATCGGGATATGTAACGCAAGATCTCGTTTTGCCTCCACTTTTCAAATAGGCTACGGAAGGATTTGAGAAAGTGCGACGGTGGTTGTCTGCTTTAAATTCCAATGGTTGATTCTGAGAGTGAACTTTCAAAGTTACAAGTCTCATCTATCCTCCTGTTTTTCTGATTGTAGGAAGTACGTCTTCCACCATCCATTTTTCAAAGTGTTCAGCTGCTGGCAGCTTGGACTTGAAAATCAGGCGGTACACATCCTGTTCGGGAATAATTGTCATGTGTCTAACCTGCCCCCCTGAATTAAGGGGACAGGTTTTTGTTGTTTTACAATGTGATTTTACAGCTTGATCGGGTCTAACATACCCCAATACTTCAGCTACGTCCTAGGCAACAAACCATGGTTCGTTGTTTTCGTCAAGTAACACCCTTACATTGTGGGTGCTGAAATAGTGGTGTCTTGTCAGACTTAGCTATCAAACGTTTTTGATTGGCAAGGTTTTTCAGCATGGAGAGTTTGATGAAATTTACGAGCCGTTTGGGTGCATTCCTGTGTCCGTTCTCTTACTGTGAATTTCTGGCGCTTATATATAAAACACCACAGATTCACAAATTCACGACCCTCAGGGAGAGAAATCTGCCGCTGAGAAGGAGTTGGTTGCGTACCGCTTAATTGCAGATAGGAGATTGTTCGTATCAGCTCGTCCGTATATATAGTAGCCCAACCCTTCTTTCTTTTTTTGTGATCGAGCGTCATAATACTCTCTAATATCTCCGATGATTGCCTTATGATCAATTTCTGTCCCTTTTCGGGGAAGAGGTTTTCCTGCGTGGAGTGCTGCCCGCTGATAGCGCTCTACCAGTGCGTTTTCAGAATACCACACGCCCCTTTCTGGGTTAAGCGGAATCTCTTGTAAAAGGTTATACAGGAAACCTTTTGAAGGATCCTCTATCAGATGTTGTATTCGGTTTTCCAGCATTTGGAGTCTTTTGGTTTTCTCTCCCTTTCTGCCCTTACTCGTCGCGTTGATGACAGCCTTGAAAAATGCGTCTTCCTCAAAATTGATCCTGAACTTGTCAAACAAAACCAACGCACTGCGTTCAAGTTCGGAAATGTCTTTTTCGAGTAGGTCGAGTAGGTCCGTTTCCCTGGATTTTAATTTCATCAGGAGCTTTTCGAGATTTTTTTGTTCGTCAATGGCATGCGCCTTTGAAATCACAGATTCTTCCAGAATCTTTGTTTTAGAATGGCGAGTGATCTTCTTTATGACGCATCCACTTTTTTCAAGAGCATCCTTTAGACCGTTTGGTTTTCGGTATAGGTGTTCCAGAACCCGGGAAAATTCCAATGCGGCGTCGATGTTAAGGTAGGAGATTTGAAACTTATCCTCTTCGTGTCTCCTGACCAACCTTGATGTGCCCACATCCCCAATTTTGAGAAGTTTTTCAAATGTATCCACCATTCTCGACTTCATCAGCGGATTGGTGCCGTAGGTATATGCGATACACCGAAGCGCCTCTACTTGGGACTGGGCCATACTCAAAAGAGATTCTAGATCAAAACTTTCCAATCCTGAAGTAGTGGAAGAATCGTACACAATTGTTTCAGACAAAAGTCCCTTCCTACCGCGCCCCGAGACTTGCTTTAGCTTTTTTTCCGAGAGTCTCAGCACATCAGGAGTTTCTCTAACGTAGGTTATTAAGTGAAACTTCTCTTCGATGTCAACACCTGTAAAGTAAGCCGATGTAATGAAAGTAAGGTCCTTTGTCAGAGTTCCGCCCTTGAGTTCATCATAAAATGGAGCAACCTTCTTTTTACTTGAGCTTCCACAAAGGATCTGGATCTGCCACTTCTCCAAACTTCGAGGATTTCCATCTTCGGTCACTGTTTCGATCACCTTCAGAATGTCTTCAATGTGATTGATGGCCACAACCATTTTGGTACATGGTTCTAAGCCCGCGTTTTGAAAGTGGTCAAAGATTTGGTCGGCGATTACTTCAAGACCAGTGTTTGTCTCGATAAAAGTCACCTGCCGTGATTCCGAATCACGATACCTTATTGTTATGCTATTTTCTTCATTTAGCTCAGGGTCGCTGAACTCCAATGGCGTTGCAGTCACCATCGATCTTCTATTCGATGGGAACGTCTTGTAAATATCCAAACACTTTTCCATGCTGTCTCTGAAGGTTGCGTCCAGTTGGAACGAGTCGGATTCATCTAGCATCAAATGATAACTGGAGAGCTCCTCGATTGGTATTTCCTTCAGTAGCTTTGGAAGACTGTCAGCCACTACAAGGAATTTTTTAAATGTTTTCGTCTCCCGTAAATACTTCTTGATTTCTTCAGGAGTAGTACCCTTTCTTGAATTGGGTTCTGTACCTACAAATTTTGCTGGATATGGGTTTCTAGGGTTGAGAGCTTTGGTGTATGCGGTACTTCTCAGAGGCTCCACGATAATGGAGTTTCTTGGGCACTGAAGCTCAAGGGTGGTGGCTCCCATACCTGTTTCAGCTTTGTAAATGATGCCTGCTGGTAAAAAGTTGAGCACCTCAGAAAGCTTTGTATGCCTTTTCGTATCTGGGTTGATATTGGTGATTATTAACATGTCCGTTTCTTCTTTGACGACAAGTTTTGGGTCTTTGACATCAAATGGACTAGATGTTACGGATGGCTCTTTCTTCATGCGTTTGGGGCTTCCCTATAGAGGGAACAGCGCGCAAATCTATTGAAAGTTTTGTGTATTTTTTCGTGTGATTTTATAGATCAACCATGTTTTTCTGAGAATCCTCCACGCACCCTAAGCCGCCTCCGAAATCCCGTTGATAAAGGTCTCGACGAAACCCAGGATTTTGGACTTGATGCGCTCAGCGATGGTCTTCCTCTCTTTAAGGGCAGGTTTGTCTTTCAGCAGTCCGATGATGTCGTCCCGAAGTGGTTCTTTTTCAGTGTAAATAAAATCTCCGATCACTTTTTCCAAGGCTTGGTCGTCCAGGTTTTCCTCTTCGCTGAGCTCGTGGAGGGCTTTGAGACGTTCCATCGTCCAAAAGTGTGTAAACTCCTCTGGGATGTCATCTGCGTCAGCTACCTTCGGAAGGTTCTCACGGATGAATTTTTCTATCAGTTCTTTCTTGCTCCTCAGCTGGGCTTCCCCTACGATGAGCTCTACAATCGCTTTCTTCTGCTTTTCCTGTTCCTCTGGACTGGCATCCTTCAGTTTGCCGAGAAGCTTCAAGATGTAGCTCACATTGATCTCGTCCCTGTGGATCAGCTCAAGCTCAAAGTCTACGTCGTTGAGTATGGATATCTTCTCTTTGTGGCTGTTGTTTTTGGCCCTATCGTAAAGGTCCAGGTATTTGCTTTTGTAATCCTCAAAAGTTTGCTCAGGCATGGAGAGGTCATCGAACTCAAATTCCGTGAAAGTCACCAACACGTTTTTCAAACGCATCAACTCCCGAAAGGCTTTTATAAAAGCCAGCTGCGCCTCTTCATCCTGAAGGTCATTGACGCTGTTGACTGTAGGGGCTACCTGCAGCAATTCTATAAAGGCCTGGTTGAATTTCTCCACATATTCCTCATAAGGCTCCATGATGATTTCACCTTTTTCTTCCAGGTTGGAGAAAAGTGAAATGGCTTTGTCCGTGGCACCTTTGAGGTTTCGGAAACAGACAATGTTCCCTTGGGATTTGAGTTCGTCCAGAATTCGGTTTGTTCTGGAATAGGCCTGTATCAGACCATGGTACTTGAGGTTTTTGTCCACATAGAGCGTATTCAGGTTTTTGCTATCAAAGCCTGTCAGAAACATATTCACCACCAAAAGTATGTCCACTTCTTTGTTCTTGACCCGGTTGGCGATGTCATTGTAGTAATTGTAGAAGGTTTTGGAATCCTTCGTATTGTATTTGGTGCCAAAGAGCGTATTGTAATCAGCGATGAACTCGTCCAGATATTCTCTTGGGTGTTTCTTGCATTGTCTTTGGTACTCAGTCGCTCCATCTGGTTCTGCCGCCACTGCATAGGTTTCATATTCATCAGTGGCCAGTCCAAGCTCGTCAATGTCGTCATCGATCAGGTCTGTATTGGCTCCATAGGAAAAGATAGTGCCCACTTTCAATTGATGTTCACCTGCTTGATACTTGTCCTGGAAAAGCTTGTAGTACGCTATCAGAAGGGGAACGCTGGGCACACAGAAGATGGCTGTAAAAGCCTTGTTATGTGTTTTCCGTTTATGGTTGGTAAGGATATAGTCTACTATATTGTTCAGCCGCTGTGGTGCGTTCATCACCTCTTCCTCGTCTATGGCCTCCACGTTGATGTCAAAGATGTGTTCCTTTTTCCTGAAAGTGGAAATATACTCCACCGAAAACTTCAACACATTTTCATCTCTGATGGCATCTGTGATCACATATTTGTGGAGGCAGTCTCCGAAAAGCATTTCCGTGGTACGTTTGCCCCATTCATTGGTGCCTGCGTTTTCTTCAAAGATCGGGGTTCCTGTAAACCCGAACATCTGACATTTTCCGAAAAACTCATTGATGTCAGCGTGGGTCTTTCCGAACTGACTTCTGTGACATTCATCGAAAATAAAAACGATTCGCTTGTCTTTGAGAGATGCCATCTTTTCCACATACCGGGCTTTATTGACTGCTGTGGAAAGTTTCTGTATGGTAGTGACGATCAGTTTGTCATTTCCTGTGAGTTGCTTGACCAGTTTATTGGTATTGTTGGTACCGTCAATGCTTCCCTTGCTGAAGCTATTGAATTCCTGGGAGGTCTGGGTGTCGAGGTCTTTCCTGTCTACCACAAAGACAACCTTATGTACTTGTGGCAGATTGGTCAAGATCTGGGCGGTTTTGAATGAGGTCAGGGTCTTGCCCGAACCTGTGGTGTGCCAGATATATCCGTATTTGGTAGTGGTCTTCACCCGCTCTACTATGGCTTCGGTGGCATAGTACTGATAGGGTCGAAGGACCATCAGGGTCTTTTCTGTTTCGTTGAGCACTAAATACTTGGTGATCATCTTCGAGATGTGACAGGGCTCAAGGAAGTAATCCGCAAAAGTAGAAAGCTGGGTGATCAGTTTGTTTTTGATATCCGACCAGTAAAAGGTCTGTTTGAAACTTCTGGACTTCAAAGGGCCATTGGCGTAGTACTTGGTGTTGACGCCATTGCTGATGACGAAGATCTGGATTAACTGAAAAAGTCCATGTCCCGCACTGTAAGAGTGGATTCCGTATCGGGAAGTTTGTTTGAAGGCCTCCTTAAGTTCCAGGCCTCTACGCTTGAGTTCTACCTGGACCAGTGGAAGACCATTGATCAATATGGTGACATCATAGCGGTTTTTGTAGAGTCCCTTCATGGAGATTTGCTGGGCGACCTGAAACTCATTTTGACACCAGTGGATCTGATTGATTAGTTCCACAGTGCGGTGCTCTCCGGAATCATCCATATACTCCACCCTGTCCCGGAGGATTTTTGCCCGCTCAAACACATTCCCTTTATTGATCGCATTGAGAATCTGGGTAAACTCCTTCTCGCTGAGTTGGGTTTTGTTGTGCTTTTCCAGTTGGGTTTTCAGGTTGGCCAACAGCGCAGTCTCATCAGGGATCAACACCTTCTTGTAACCCAAAGCTGCGAGCTGTGCAATCAGGTTATTTTCAAGGGTCTGTTCGGGTTGGGTAGTCATTATTAAGGCATCTTTTTAGCGTTTCGGTCGATTTTGAAGAATTAGTCGTCCACCAATTATTTGTCCTTCCAAGGTAAGTTTCTCTTCGAAGATGGTGGAGATCTCCTCAGGAGAAATATTCCATTCATCCCAGAAAAAGCTCGAAACCTTCAGTTTGCGTAATGGAGGAAGAAAATTGATTTTGCGCCAACCATTGTCCACTGTAAATGTGAGAATAGTTCTTCCTGTAACACCATCATATGATTCAAGGGGTGTGAACACCAATTTTTCTGAAGAAAGGGTTGTACCAGGGTAATAAATCATAATTGGCCGGTCTTTTTCAGGTTCAACTTCGATCTTTTTTGGCTCACCACCAAAGTAGCGTAGCTTTTGTTCATTTTTTTGGATCGCATCACGACGGAAACTAAAATTTTTAAAGCCGGCGTATTTCACATCTTCAAATTCTGCGAAACCAGACCAGTTGTTTTCAAATTCCTCCCTATCGATACCAGCATAATGGGCAGTTGCACCGTGGTTCTCAAACCTGTCTATTACTTTGAGAGATTGTAGAAAATCGAGATCTTCCACGCAGTAATTGTCATTTTCCATTACCATCCATTCAATGTAGCTTGGATAGAGAAGGTAAATGAATCCTAGGTGTAAGCCTCTGTACTTCCCGAAAGGAATTTTGTCTGAAGAATTTAAAATCATTTTTTTGCTGGGTTTGAGTTTTTGTTTATAGTTTGAAATAATAGTCTTTGATCTTTTGCGATATCAACCTGCGCCTCAAGTGAAGAAAGTCAGGGTAGTCTTTGATTTCCATGTTCATAATTTCTACGGGCACACAGTTCATGGCCAAGTTTCCATTGAGTTCATCTACTGTGTCTATACCGCTTACTGCTAAGCTGCCCTCCGCAATTTGATTGAGCAAGATGTCAAAATAATCTCGTGGAGGCTTGTTTCCAACTTTGATGTTGATTTCAGACTGCATGTATACATAGTTGGCCACTTGGTTGTATTTGCCACGATCCAGACCATGTTTTTTCAAGTAGTCTTTAGGAAAGAGGTGATGGATGTCTCCCCTTAAAGAGACAAGATCACTTACAGTCATATCACTTGAAAGGAAGCCTTTGTCACCCGCTTTTACCAGTGAGGCTAGATACACAAGGAAGTATGGGCTGCTTGCAACAGAGGTGTCCAAACTTTGAGGTAGAGAAGCTGACCAGAATGCTTCAGAAAGTTCTGCATCTTCCCTTTCTTTAAGGAACTCTGAAAATGGCTTGTTGGAGATCTGCTTGACATCAAAGTCAAACCTACTTTCAGGTGAACCTGAATATCGGCCTGTCAAAATTGAAAACACAAACCATCGTCTTACATAACTTTCAATTTCCAACGAATTGACACCTATCTCTTTCAGCTTCAGGTACACTATGTAAGCGAAGTTTATTACGTTTTGTGAACGGATCAGCTTGGGAGAAATGAACCCAGCTGATTTGATGATCATTAAAAACCGTTTGAAGTTGGTTTCATTCATGAAGCTGTGAACACCTTTGCGTAGCTTTTCAAAGGAAAGTTCTGCAATTTCAGACTCAAAGGCACGGGTTTCAAAGTTTCTTCCCGACAGCAAGCTTACCAGGTCTGAGAGCTTACCACGATTGAACTGTGAGGTAAATGCAACGCGGATCAGGTCTGTGTATTCCGGGTCGTAGAGGTCCTCATTTTCTTTTTTCAGCCATGCCATCTTCTGAAAATAGTCCGTGGAGGCAAATTCCTTGTCATTGTCCACGATGTGCTTGTAAAACTCGGGTGCTACCGCAAGGTGACAAAAGTAGTCAATGGCTTTGCGGAGGTTGTTTCCTCCATATTCCGTGTCTGCAGCGATCTTGCTCATGGCAAAGTCCGCTTGGCTGAGAACCACACCCTTGCTGTTGATTCGGATAAAAATTTCTGTGACCGTCTCGATGTCGAGATCGGGCGCAAGCTCGATAAGACCGATCTGTTTCTTTGGGATGTTCAGCAGCTTGGTGAAAGCTTCCCTCACGGTTTTCTTGTCCACTTTTGGATTCAGCTCAAAGTACTGGTCCACGATTTCAAACAGGTCTCCGTTGATGGCCTCTGCAATGTCGGGCAGCCAGGTTTTATCCTTGAGGATGGCGGGGTTCTGAACTTCAAACTTTTCCTCCACGGGATGGAAAGCAATTTTGATTTTCACCCTCTCGTAGGTTTTGTTGACTACGTACTGCCCCAGGATGGCAGCTGTCAAAGCAGTGATTCGTTGCTGTCCGTCGATCAACACCTTTTTTCCTTCACTTAGGCTGCCGTCTTTCAGTTTGATGTTGGGGTTTTTCCAGGCGATGATGTAACCCACTGGGTAACCCTGATAAAGACTGTCCATCAAATCCCGCACCTTTGTGGCGTCCCAAACAAAAGGACGTTGGATTTCAGGTATGGCAATTTCATTGGACTTTACCCAGGAAAGGATGGTTTCGATCAGGTGTTGGTTGACGGAGTATTTCTGCATGGTTTTTTTAAAAGTTTACGTGGAGAGGTAAAACAAACATCTGCTACAACAGCCCCTTATTCCAACTCTTTAAACCCTCGATTTGGCTGTCAAGCCTTTCAAGGTTTGTGTCTAGGGTGTTCAGGGTGGTTATGATTTTTTTGTTCTTCTCGTCATGGAATGTTCAGTTTCATTGATTTCACTTGAGTACATTGACAAGCTTTTCCAGCCATCCAGACCTGCCATGTGAAAGCCAGTGAAGTTCTTTAAATTCATGAGGTGGCTTACAGTCATCTAACAGGACGGGGATGATGTATCGAGCACCTAAAGGACGATACTTTGCTTGGTCGAGAATATATCTGATTTCCTTGTTTTTGTAGCCTGACCTTTCTAACGTTTTTCCCGAGAAAAAGACAATCACATTTTCTGACTTTTCAATTGCTTCTTCAATTTTTCTTTCCCAGTGGTCCCCTGGCATCAATTCATTTTCATCAAACCACGTCAACACACCATGGTCGTTCAACTCTTTTAGGATTTCTTTTACGACAGCTTGGTCTTCCCTTGCATAAGATACAAAGGCCAGCATTAGAGGTAGAGTGACTTCCCCGTTTACAATTTTCAGTTCCCCGATTTCAAATTCTTTGTGATTGCCAGGAGTTTTGTAAGTAATTCTTACAAACCCGGGTTTTCCATAATTGTGAACCCTAAGCTGTAATCCATCAGGGATTGGCTTGTTCCCGATTAATGAAATCCCACCGATTGATTTTTCAGATTCTGTCATTGATTCAATTGAATCGTGCGGAATTGGTGCCACGAATTGAAGAATTTCATCAATAGTGATGTTTGCTTTCCCTTGAATTGCTTTGAAAAAGCTTTCTTTTTTTTCCCAAGAGAGAAACCCGACGGTTTCATGACCGAAGATGTCTTCATCATCAGCCAAAGGAAAGCTTCCCCATAATTTGTCGCCATTCTTCAAAGTCACTTCGAAGTCGCGGTTTTTTCTGTCAATTTTTTGCCAGTTTTTCATTTGATCACATTTATACAAACATCTGCTGCAACAGCCCCTTCTTCCAAGTGCGCAAGCCATGGATCTGGCTGTCAAGCGTTTCAAGGTTTTCGTCAAGAGTGTTCAGGAAAGCTGCGATTTTTTTCTGTTCTTCTCGACAGGGGACGTTTAACTCAAATGATTTTACAATTTCGCCAGAAAGATTGCCTTGTCCTCCTTGGAGATATTTCTGGGTTAATGCGGTTTTATTCAATTTAAGCCAGTTTAGCAGGAACACATTTTCACCTGTCCACCTTATACAAAGAACAGCTTGATTGATTGCGCCGTTAATTCTTGAGATTCCAGCCTCTCCGCTTGTTGCACCGTAAATAGCAAGTAAAAGGTCACCTTTCTCCACCATTTTTGCTGATGAGCTTTTCAGTCCTTTTTCGGTCAAAGTAAGTTCTGTTGTGCTTGCGTTTATTTCCCCTGACCGAATAAATGGAATATTCCCCCCATAGAGTTCTGGGACAGATGATTTTGGTGTTCCCCCAGAAAACACTTTGGCAACCTCCCCCAACCGCTTCTCCTCCCAATCCGGAAACTCACTCCCATCATCCTGCTTGAAACGGATCTGTGGAGCTTGCCCTGAGTCTGTCGAAGGGAAGATCTGCTGCATCACGCCCTTTTTGTAGGCTTTCAGCTTTTCCTTCTTTCGCTCCAGCAACTCGATCCGCTCATCCACCGATGAAAGGAATGACGCGATCTTTTGCTGCTCGGGGAGGGAGGGTAGACTGATTTTAATTTTCCCGATCTCTTTAAGAGAAAGGAATGGTTGGGCACCCCCAGCTGACAACCTTTGTTTCAGTCTTTTTGTGTTTTCTCTTTGAAGCTGCTCTAAGAATGATGGGAAAACTTTTTTTGGATCTGGTTTAATCAGTGCCACATTCTTCAAACTGAATTCAAAATCAACATTTACCCTTGCACAAGCTCCCGTACCCGCACCAATGTTCACCATTAAAATGTCATTGTATTCTGGGTTGCATCTAGCGTAAATTTTATCATGAATTTCTTTCGGTAGAAAATAACAGTTCTCAAAATCAAGTTTGCCGTCTTTAACATGAATTGCAGTTAAAAAAGGTACCCCTGAATTAACTGGCTTTGGGGTGTCATGTGTTCCGTCAGTGATTTTTGTCGCTACTTTACCCAAAGTGAATTTTTTCCAATTTTCTTGAAATACTGGAAATCTTAGATCTGGTTTGAAAAAGTTTTTCTCCATCATCAAAACGGCGCTTTAATTCCCAATTCCTCACAAAATGCTTTCAGTACAGCATCGTTACTTTTCAGTGCTGCGTCCAGTTGCTGTATCTCCGCAGCGGTGGTGTCCAGGTCCACGGGTGCTTCTTCCTCAAAGGTGTCCACATAGCGGGGGATGTTGAGGTTGTAGTCGTTTTCAGCAATCTCTGCCAGGGAAGCCACGTAACTATACTTGTCAATGGTCTTGCGCTCACGGTAGGTCTGTACGATTTTGTCCACGTCTTCTTCCCGTAGCTCGTTCTGATTCCCTACTTTGATGTAATTGCCCTCTCCGCTGGCATCGATAAAGACCACATTGTCGTCCTGCTCCCGGCATTTTTTCAGTACCACAATACAGGTGGGAATGCTGGTACCGTAGAAGATATTGGCTGGCAATCCGATCACGGCATCCAGTACATTCATCTCCTTAATCATATACTGTCTGATCTGCCCTTCTGCTGCCCCACGGAAAAGTACTCCGTGTGGAAATACACTGGCCATGATGCCATTGTCTGCCAGCTGATAGAGCATGTGCTGCATAAAAGCGAAATCCGCCTTGGTCTTGGGAGCCAGCCTGCCATACTGGGAGAAGCGTTCGTCCGCATGAAAGAGGGAATGCTCGTCTCCTTTCCAATGTGCCGAAAAGGGAGGATTGGCTACCACCGCTTCAAACTTATAGTCCAAGTGCTGCGGATGCATCAGGGTATCTTCATGAGCGATATTGAATCTCCTATAGTGAATGCCGTGCAGGATCATGTTCATCCTTGCCAGGTTGTAAGTAGTACGGGTCATTTCTTGTCCGAAGTACTCACTGACTTCTGCTTCTTTGGCTACCCGAAGGAGCAAGGAACCTGAACCACAGGTGGGGTCATAGACAGACTTGAGTTTGTCCTTGCCCGTGGTGACTACTTTTGCAAGGATCTTGGATACCTGCTGAGGAGTGTAGAATTCCCCAGCGGTCTTTCCTGCTCCTGCGGCAAACTTGCCGATCAGGAATTCATAAGCATCACCCAGTACGTCGGACTCTATATCTTCCAGCCGGAAATCAATGGAGTCGAGGTGGTTCAGGATTTGTACCACTACTTCGTTTCGGGCTTTGACTGTTCGCCCGATTTTGTTGGAGCTGAGGTCAATGTCAGAGAAAAGGTCGTTGAAGTCCTCTTCTGAATCTGTGCCCATGGTGCTTTGCTCGATGTGGTTGAGTACCGCTTTGAGATCTTCCAGAATATAATTGCTGTCCGTCTCTGTGGAGGCATTGCCTTTGGCCGTGATGGAAGCAAAGAGTTCTTCCGGTTTCAGGAAATAACCCAGTGCCTGCAGGGACTCCTCTTTGATGGCTTCCAGCAGTTCTGGGTCGGTGAGATTGAGATAATCCTTGACGGTCTCAGTTTCCAGCAGGTTGTTGGCATATAAGTACTGCCGCTCGCTGAGGTATTTGTAGAATATAAACCCGAGGATATAATCTCTGTAATCGTCTGCGCTGATTTTGCCGCGTAAAATATTGGCGATTCCCCAGAGCTTGCTTTCCAGGAGGCGTTTTTGTTCTTCTGACATGTATGCTGTACTCGTTGCTGGTTCTCAGACTTGATTGAAAAAGTCCAGAGACCAAGTGAAAAACTGTTTTTTGTTTGGGGTTTCCCTACAGAGATGTTTCCATTTGTGGCTCTACAAAATATAAGGAGCTGTAAAAAGCCGGTCATTATGGGGTATTGGAACTCCTTTTGGTTTTGACAGGAATAACCTCCACAATTTCAGGTTTTTTGGAAACAGTCTGCTTTGACACCCCTAAGCTTTGCCCCTGATGGACAGAACTTCTGCTGGCTAAGATAAGGTTTTGGGTGGAAATTGCCAGTTTTTCTTGCTGTCATGTTCAGTAATTTTTTAGACCGAAAACGCAATTATTAAAACCATAATCAGAAGGACAATAAAAATGAAAATCTCAGATTGATAGGTTTTTACTTTTGATACTGTACCGTTTGGATCGATTTTTAAAGAAAGGTCTCCATTAAAGGTTTTTAGTGTTTCTTTTCTGGGGATCCATTCGTATTCTGTATCTTCATTCACTTTAATTAGATGGGATTTGTCCAAAATAACACCTTTGTGTGGTGTAAGGAAGGAGAAGGTATCTCCGTTCTTATTTTTCTCATCCACTACATACCATGGTTCGTCAGTTGGTTTTCCATTTTCAAACCTGAGGTAAAGCTCTTTTTCTTTTCCAGACCAAACAAACCCTGAAACATCACCATTGCTATTGAGTGAGATAAATGAGCTGTAAACTTTGTACTCTTTTTCCCTTTTCACCTCTGCGATTTGCCTAGATCTTGCTGAATCCCCGTAAGTCTCGGCGTCAGTTAAACTTTTGCGCTTGGAATTGCTTTTTACAAGATCTTCAAGTTGTATCAGTTTGTCCAGGTAATTTTTGAACATGAGGTCTGGTATCTTTTTTTGGTTGACAAACACAAGCGTTGAATTTGGCATGCCACTTTTTTGAACTATCATGACAGCCTCATCGAGGAATGAGGTTTGAAGCAATAACAACTTGTCTCCATACTCCAAAATCAAGCGATGGCTAGAGGGGGCGAGCTCCCATTTTCCCCATGCTGCATTACCTCCACGTGATACAAGGAGTCTTCCATCACGGAAAAACTCATATTCCAGTTGTTCATTTGATGCATTGTCTATCAACACCCAAGGCTTTTCTACAAACATTTCAATTTGGTCGAGCTTTTTGCTTTTATTCTGGATCCGTGGAAGAATTGCCTGTAGGTAGTCAATCATTGTATTTTGCAGGATGGTGTTGGTGTACAAATATAAAATTTTAGGTGAACTTTGCTAGTCAGGATAGGATGGATAAAGCCCCACCTGTTTGGTGAGGCTTGGAGAGTTAAATAAGAAGAGTTTAAACGCGGTGTGTTTTACGGAGTGATTATGTTGATAGTTTGAATATAACCATCTTTGCAATCACTCGTCCAACTGCTAAACGAGTTCTGAAAACCGTGCATAACATAATCTCTTTTGTGAAAGGATCTCCCAGAGTAAAATGCTTCTACAGAAAACTGATGACAGCTATTTGTTGATCCCAAACCACCCAGTTGGTATTGAAAGTTTTGTCCAGACCCGATAGCGACAGGGTCTGACTCAAACCTGGTTTGATTTCCTGTAATGTTAAGTACAAAGAAATCTTCATTTCCGAACAAGAACGTTTCGCCTTCAAGGGCAGGTGACACGGTGACGACGAAATTGAGTTGTCCTGAATTTGGATTTTCAGAATCTGAACACCCTAGGAGGATCAAGATTGCGAGAATACCTAAAAGGCCTTTTTTCATGTTCATATGAGTTTTTCCAGAAAGATAGTTGAAGAACAATGGGGAAACAAGACAAAATGTACCTCAACTTTCGCTTTACTACCTGATTGCAATGCTCAAAGCAAATCATTGAAATGATCCAACTCCGTGTTGGCAAAGCTGTCTAGATACACCTGCGTTGTTCTGATATCAGCATGTCCCAATGCCTCCGCAATCAAAGTTACAGGTGCATGCTGGGACTTGAGAACAGATGCATAGGTGTGCCGGGCTGCGTAGAAGGTCAGGAATCTGAGTTGTGATGGACTGAAACCAAGTTCATTTTCTCCGAGTTTTCTGAGGTGTGCGTTGATGACTTTGGCTCGCTGTTTCCTTACCTTGGTGATTTTCGCTGGGTTTGACATTTCCTTTTCACTGAGATTGTCAAAGACCCGAAAGACCAAGCTTTTGGCTGTGGTGTTTTTGATCAAGCCTGCATCAAGCTTTGCGGACAATACCTGTTTCTGTTTTTCGAGAATTCGGCCCACGGTCTCCTTCTTTATATGTATGCTGAACATGTCGGCTGTTTTTCCTCTGTGGTAGAAGATGCGATCCTCCACGATGTTTTCATGCCAATTGAGCATGGAGAGGTCTTTTAGGTTCATCCCCTGACAGTAGTAAGAGAAGAGAAACATATCCCTCGATTCTTCCATATAAGGAAACTGACTCAAGTCGAGTTTTGCCAGTTGGTGCACCTCTTCTTTTTTGATTGCTTTCTTATGGGTCTTTTTGGTTTTGATCCGAAAGCCGATTCTTGGGTCTTCTTCTGGCTTGACTAGCTTTCTGTTCAGCGCCTTTCCATACACAGCAGACATGGCTCTCAGGTAAACACCAACTCCATTGGTGGATTGCCCCGACTGCACCATATAAATGCGGAATTTCTCGAAAGTCTGTTGTGTGACTTGGTGGAGGTAAAGTGTTTTGCCGTTCAGAAACCGCTTGAACTTAACAAGTGCGTTATCATAGGAATCGGCAGTACCATGTCTTTTCTCTTTTCTGAGATCTTCGATGACCGACTCCCAGAAGGTCTCGATGTTTTCCAGTCTCTTCTTGGTAGGAGAGGGGCTGATCTCCTCACTCAGCAAGTCGAAATCGAATTCTTCCTGGAGTAAGTAGATTTTTTGTATGAAGTCTTGTGCCTTGATGAGAAACTTTTGTAAGGTTTTGTTTTCTCGTGGTTTGCCTATTATACCAGCATTCTTTTCGTCCCACTCTTCAATTTTTGCAGAGATGCCAGTTCTGTAGTATCTCCGCTTTTTATCGTGGTAGACTCTTAAAACTACAGGGAATTTATCATTTTTTAGAGGTTTCCAGGTTTGCAGTATTAAGTTGACCTGGGTGTTTTCGGTGTACATTTGTCATTTGATACATTGGGGTTTGATGAAAACTTTGCGTACACGCCTTGTTTCAAACCGCTAAAAGTTTCACTTTTGTCTCCCAATCTTGTCTCCCTTGCAGAAAACCGTTTGAGATCTGAGAGAAGTGAAAGATGTAACCTGTTGATTTTCAGGTTTGCAATCCCAATTGGCCTCGTAGCTCAACTGAATAGAGCACCTGATTACGGCTCAGGAGGTTTCAGGTTTGAATCCTGACGAGGTCACAAATTCTTAAATTAGTCAGGGATTTAATTGATGTGAAATTCAATTATTTACAAAAGCTTACCTGAATGAACATCCCGACTAAGGTCGGGAAGGTTTTAGAGCCTGTACCGATTTTTCGGTATTTGAATCCTGACGAGATCACCAAGAAGCTCTGCATAGCAGGGCTTTTTTTGTTTTACTGTTTAAATGGATTGAGGATTAGGAGGTTAAAGGGCTTGTTGGATCTGCTACATTTGATTG
>NZ_ALWO02000007.1 GCF_000295935.2 Indibacter alkaliphilus LW1 | reverse complement strand
AATAATGTGGCGGCGACCTACTCTCCCGGGTGTAACCCCAGTACCATCGGCGCTGCAGGGCTTAACTTCTCTGTTCGGGATGGGAAGAGGTGGAACCCCTGCGCGAGGCCGCCTAGTCTTGCTGTACCAGGCACAAAGTACAATGTACCATGTATGTCCGGTGACAGTCCCGCATGGCGGGAAAATATCTTGTGTTCTCATTCTTTGTACTTGGTACATCGTACTTGGTACAAAGATTTGAAATGTCTCGCAAAGAATGCAACAGCCTCCCGAACCGGTAAGCTTTCGGGCTATTAGTACTGCTCGGCTTTGTCATTACTGACTTTACACCTGCAGCCTATCAACGTCATCGTCTCTGACGGCCCTATATGGAAGTCTCATCTCGGAGGGGGTTTCGCACTTAGATGCTTTCAGCGCTTATCCCTGCCCGACGTAGCTACCCGGCAGTGCAGTTGGCACCACAACCGGTACACCAGCGGTCGGTCCAACCCGGTCCTCTCGTACTAAGGTCAGAGCTCCTCAAACTTCCCACGCCCGCAACAGATAGGGACCGAACTGTCTCACGACGTTCTGAACCCAGCTCGCGTGCCACTTTAATGGGCGAACAGCCCAACCCTTGGGACCTTCTCCAGCCCCAGGATGTGACGAGCCGACATCGAGGTGCCAAACCTCCCCGTCGATATGAGCTCTTGGGGGAGATCAGCCTGTTATCCCCAGAGTACCTTTTATCCTTTGAGCGACGGCCTTTCCATGCAGTACCGCCGGATCACTATACCCGTGTTTCCACCCTGCTCGGCTTGTCGGCCTTACAGTCAAGCTCCCTTATGCTATTGCACTCCGCGCACGGTTACCAAGCGTGCTGAGGGAACCTTTGGAAGCCTCCGTTATCCTTTTGGAGGCGACCACCCCAGTCAAACTACCCACCAGGCAATGTCTCCCGCATTGCGGGATTAGATACCAGGCAAACAAAGGGCGGTATTTCAACAGCGACTCCTCCATGCCTGGCGACACAGATTCGCAGTCTCCCGCCTATCCTACACATCGTTTACCCGATACCAATGCCAAGCTGCAGTAAAGGTTCATGGGGTCTTTCCGTCCCGTTGCGGGTACGCGGCATCTTCACCGCGACTACAATTTCACCGAGCTCATGGCTGAGACAGCGCCCAGATCGTTACACCATTCGTGCAGGTCGGAACTTACCCGACAAGGAATTTCGCTACCTTAGGACCGTTATAGTTACGGCCGCCGTTTACCGGGGCTTCAATTCAATGCTTCTCTTACGATAACATCCCCTCTTAACCTTCCGGCACCGGGCAGGTGTCAGGCCTTATACTTCCCCTCCCGGGTTCGCAAAGCCATGTGTTTTTGCTAAACAGTCGCCTGGGCCTTTTCACTGCGGCCCCCCATTACAGAGGGCGCCCCTTCTCCCGAAGTTACAGGGCCATTTTGCCGAGTTCCTTAGCCATGATTCACTCGAGCACCTCAGGATTCTCTCCTTGACCACCTGTGTCGGTTTGCGGTACGGGCCGTCATACGCTTATCGCCAGAAGTTTTTCTTGGAAGCTATTAGGGACTCTATCCGCGCTCCCGAAAGATTGCGGTACTATCAGGTTCGGCTATCCCCACGCATTTAACTATGGAAACAATACCTACACCCTTCAACGCGGTATTCCGTCACCGCGCGGTCCTTTCATCACTCCGTCACTCCGTCACCTGTATGACAGGTATGGGAATATTAACCCATTTTCCATCGGAATCCCCCTTCGGGTTATCCTTAGGTCCCGACTGACCCTGATCCGATTAGCGTTGATCAGGAAACCTTGGTCTATCGGTGTGCGGGTTTCTCGCCCGCATTATCGTTACTTATGCCTACATTTGCTTTTCCAAAAACTCCAGCGCACATCGCCATGCACCTTCGCCGCCGTTGGAATGCTCCCCTACCACTCCTCCCGTATCTACGGGAGAAATCCTACGCTTCGGTATTACACTTGATGCCCGATTATTATCGACGCCCTGCCGCTCGACCAGTGAGCTGTTACGCACTCTTTAAAGGAATAGCTGCTTCCAAGCTAACCTCCTGGCTGTCTCTGCAGCTGGACCACCTTTGTTCAACTTAGTGTAAATTTCGGGACCTTAGCGGTAGGTCCGGGTTCTTTCCCTCTCGGACTCGGACCTTAGCACCCGAGCCCTCACTGCCGTTACTGTATAAAGGCATTCGGAGTTCGTCAGGATTTGGTAGGATGTGACTCCCCCTAGTCCTATCGGTAGCTCTACCTCCTTCATACATTCCACGACGCTGTTCCTAAAAACATTTCGGGGAGTACGAGCTATTTCTCAGTTTGATTGGCCTTTCACCCCTACCCACAGATCATCCGGAAACTTTTCAACGTTTATCGGTTCGGTCCTCCATTGCGTGTTACCGCAACTTCAACCTGTCCATGGGTAGATCACAAAGTTTCGCGTCTACCCCCACTGACTCAACGCCCTGTTCAGACTCGCTTTCGCTCCGGCTGCGTGCTTTAAAACACTTAACCTCGCCAGTGAGGCGTAACTCGTAGGCTCATTATGCAAAAGGCACGCCGTCATCCCGTATGTACGGGACTCCGACCGCTTGTAAGCGCACGGTTTCAGGTTCTGTTTCACCCTCCTATTCGGAGTACTTTTCACCTTTCCCTCACGGTACTTGTTCACTATCGGTCTCCCAGGAGTATTTAGCCTTTCCGGATGGTGCCGGATAATTCAACCGGGATTTCTCCTGTCCCGGCCTACTCAGGATACCCGCCAACATAAACACACTTCCCTTACGGGGCTCTCACCCTCTACGGCCGTACTTCCCAGTACGCTCAGGTCACATAATTATGTCTTGCGCAGGTCCTATTACCCCGTATATGCCGTAACATACACGGTTTGGGCTGTTCCGCTTTCGCTCGCCACTACTCACGGAATCACTCTTGTTTTCTCCTCCTCTGCCTACTTAGATGTTTCAGTTCGGCAGGTTCGCCCCCCGGATTGACCGGGGTATCCCGCTTGTGCGGGATGGGTTGCCCCATTCGGAAATCCACGGATCAGCCCCACTTGCGGGTCCCCGTGGCTTATCGCAGCTTGGCACGTCCTTCTTCGCCTCTGGGAGCCTAGGCATCCCCCGTACGCCCTTATTCACTTACTCGCCCTACAGCCCCCTTTTGCAAAGGCTGCGGGTGTTCTTTACTCTGTTGCATTCTCTGCTCAACATGTCAATGAAC
>NZ_ALWO02000008.1 GCF_000295935.2 Indibacter alkaliphilus LW1 | reverse complement strand
TTGTGCCTTCGTGTTTTTTTATTTTTTGAAGTCATTGAAAAATTCAATCAGCTTATCGATTGTGAAATAAGGATTCCGTTGATGTTTTGGTAAATCTGTTTGGACATTGCTTCTCAATGTTTTAGCTCTGACAATGGCAGTTTCTAAATCTTCTTTTAAGATTTCGTAGTGTTTCAACTTGGTTTTGTGGTATTCAGGCCACTTAGTTTTTAGAAATCTCAAGGCTTCGGCACCGTCTTGAAAGCTTCTACCACAATTCTCAAAATGTAGTATGAACCAATGTTCAATACACATAGCACTATAGGCAATGCAAAATCCTTCTGAGTCTACAATTCTAAATGCTGCTTCTAGTTGCGGCCAATTGTCATGATCAAAAAACAACCAAACTGAATCATAGTTGTTCCTGTCTTTTCTAGCTTTTCTTTTTCTCTTTAATGCTTCTTCTGCTAAACTCTTTGGGTCATTCCTGGAATTATAGTCAATTTCAATTGAAATAGATCTTTGAAGGTGTCTTGGTAATTCACTTTGTAAAGATTTAGCATATAAATATTCAGTTACTCCTTCGCAAAGTATTAGTATCCGTCTATTTGGTTTGTTAATCCTCATCACTTTGCATTTCTATAAGAAAGTCTGAATCATTGATAATCGGTGTTGCACCAAACCTGCCTGACGCATACCATTTGTCTAGAGGAGTCCCTAATCGAATTCCTTTTATATCGGAGCATCTGTAAAGGGAGGTTGATCCAAATTCATCTTTTTCTGTAAACCAAACTTGGTCTCTCCTAAAGCTGTCATTTGAAAGTTGAGTTATGTCGTGTGTTGCAAAAATTAGTTGAGAATTTTTCGGATTGGTGATTTCATTATGAAACAGATTGATCAAAAATTGAGTAATGCTTGGGTGCATATTCTTTTCAAACTCATCAACAACTAATACCCTTCCTGTTTCCAAGGCATCAAGAATAATTCCACCAATTACAAACAGGCTTTTAGTTCCTGTTGACTCTTCGTCAATTTCAAAGTTTTCAACTCCAATCTCTTTTTCTCCATCAAAGAGAGGGTGTTGTGTTTTAATGTCATATTTATATTGATCTTGGAATCTTTCTTTTACATCATCAGGCATATTGCTTGGAAACTTATAACTACTCCAATCAACTTCTTCTGCTTGAATCCCTACAATACCAGTGTCTAATGCACATATAAGTTTGTTAAATCTCTTAGAAAAATTAGAGTTTTTATTTTCAGCTAATCTTTTTGCGTAGAGCTTGCTTAAGGAGGTTTCTCGATATTCTTCGAGAAAAGGAAATACCATCATACCTTTTCCAAAAAACGAAAATGCAGAAAGTAAAGAATCTACATTGTTTTCCGCTGCTTTTGAAAGGAATAGCTGATTTGGTAGCAATAATTTTTCAATTGTTTTTTTTCCACCTTTATAAGATTCACCGAATTTTATGGGGCTACCACTCTTTCTTGTGAATAATAATGTCCGAATAGAGTTGGGGTAATGGTGAAGTTCTTCAAATTCAATTTTGTCTTCGGTGAACTCAATTTGGTAATAGTATTGGTTATTCTCGTGAGAGAACTCTATTTCCATTGAGACAGGAGCTTTTGAATTTTGAATGTTGAGTTTGAACGGCTCGAATGGAGCAATCCTTTCGTCAGGTTTGAAACTAGAAGATCTTCGGACTAAAAATTCAAGTGCCTTAAATGCCCGAAGAAGTCCACTCTTTCCCGATGCATTGGGTCCATAGATGACAGCAGATTTGATTAAGTTATTATTTCCGCTCTGGAAT
>NZ_ALWO02000009.1 GCF_000295935.2 Indibacter alkaliphilus LW1 | reverse complement strand
GACACTATCCCGATAAGTGTGTAAACTTTAAATTATGAATTTATGGTCAGGTTTCAAGAAGCCTGACCCTATCACCAAATATAAGCAGGAAACTGTTAAGAATAGTGCCCCAGTCTCGAATGGGCATAGTCCATTTTTTCGATGCTTCTCTTGCAGCGAGGAAAACAGACTTCATAACAGCATCATCTGTAGGGAAAGAGAGCTTGTTTTTGGTGTATTTTCTGATCTTTCCATTCAGGTTTTCAATCAGGTTGGTGGTATAGATGATTTTACGGATTTCAGCGGGGTAATCGAAGAAGACGGTGAGTTCGTCCCAGTTGTCCCTCCAGCTTTTGATGGCATAGGAGTATTTGGAGTCCCATTTTTTGGCAAAATCGTTAAGAGCAGCCCATGCAGCCTCCTTGGTAGGGGCAGTATAAATTTCCTTCATATCCCTTGTAAAGGCCTTACGGTCTTTCCATACGACATATCTACATGCATTTCTGATCTGATGGACAACACATATCTGGGTGACGGACTGAGGGAAGGAGGCCTTTATTGTATCAGTAAACCCGTTCAGGTTATCAGTTGCTGTTATGAGAATATCTTCAACCCCTCTGGCTTTCAGGTCAGTGAGTACCCCCATCCAGAAAGCGGAAGATTCATTCTTACCAAGCCAAAGGCCGAGTATCTCTTTGAGGCCGTTAGTTCTGAGGCCAACAGCAATATAAACGGTCTTATTGACTACTTTGGAGTTCTCCCTGACTTTGAAGGATATACCATCCATCCAAACGATCAGGTATACAGGGTCAAGCGGCCTGTTTCTCCATGCAACAATATCCTCCGCTACGGCACTGGTAACCCTTGAGATGGTGGAAGTGGATACATTGATGTCATAAAGCTCCCGGATCTGCTCTTCGATGTCCTGGTTTGACATTCCCTTGGCATACATGGATATGATCACGTTTTCAACGCCCTCTGCCATACTTTTGCGTTTGGGCACAAGGGCAGGCTCAAAGCTGCCGTCCCGGTCTCTTGGAACTTTGATTTCAGCTTCTCCAAAGGAGTTCTTTATTGTTTTGCTGGAATGGCCATTTCTTGAATTGGAATTATCGGAGTTCTGATGCTTTTCATAACCAAGATGGGCATCTAACTCGCCTTCAAGCATTTTCTCGACAGCTCTTTTCTGAAGCTGTTGAAGAAAGGAATTGAGCTCCCCTGCAGTCTTGAACTGCTTGAGGAAATCATCATTTAATAGATCTTCTTTTTTCATTTTTGCAATCTGTGTGTTAAAGGTAAGAAATTGTCCACACACAGATCGGGTATTCGCCTACCGCGGGTTCCTCAAATTCTCTGTGCGATTTCTTCTAAATCACACTGAGAATTTCGAGGTATAACTTTAACTTCGTAAGTAGCTAAACCAACTTACACAGTTTTTGTCATA
>NZ_ALWO02000010.1 GCF_000295935.2 Indibacter alkaliphilus LW1 | reverse complement strand
TATACAAGCGGATAATCATATTAAACTTTACTAATTTCAATTTTGATTAGTAAAAACAAAGTAAAGTTTAGATAATCTCTTCTACATTATTTTCGCTACATGCGGGGTTTAATTTTTTCTTTGCTCCCTTGCACTTTTGCGTGAAACCTTTCATTATTTCTCGCAATGACGCAAAGTTATTTTTGGGCTTTCAACAAGCTTATCTTTTACGATTGATCATAAACCCGCTAAAGGCCTAGTATCGGCAAATAGAGGAATGTGCCAGTTGCCAGCTGCGCCGTCGGACCTCTTGTATAGTCGCATTTTGCGACGAAATTAAATGTCAAGCTTAAGGCTCAAATACCAAAAATCTGAAGACACAACCTCCGCATAGCCAAGGCTTTTAAAAACTCCTGAACATTCTCAACAACAGTATATTTATTTCGTAGGCCATAACTTTCACCCTACTTTTTTCACCCTTCCATCAGTTCAAAGGGAAATTCATCATGTAAAGTTTACAGGAAGGAAATTTATTTGTTACTTTTAAACTCCCTCTATAACCAAGCACTATGAAAAATTCCCGAATTCTTCTATTTGCCTTTTTGCTAACAGCGCTTATTTCTTGCAGCAGTGAAAAACCTGAAACGCATAAAAAGGAAAGACCCAACATCATTTTTATCATGTCTGATGACCATGCTTATCAGGCGATTTCAGCTTATGACAATACTTTGATCGAAACCCCAAACATAGACCGGATAGCCAAAATGGGCATGCTATTTACCAATGCCTCGGTAACCAATTCCATCTGTGCTCCAAGTCGGGCCACCATTCTGACCGGAAAGCATTCCCACCTCAACGGAAAAGTGGATAACCATTTCCATTTTGACACTACCAACATCACCTTTCCACAGCTTTTGCAGGATGCAGGCTATCAGACGGCTATGTTTGGCAAGCTTCATTTTGGCAACAACCCCAAAGGCTTCGATCAGTTTAAAATCCTCCCGGGTCAAGGTGCTTACTATAACCCTGAATTTATCACCAAATACGATGGCAATATTGAAGTAGAAGGCTATGTTACCGATATCGTAACAGACATGACTTTGGATTGGTTGGAGAATGAGCGTGAAAAAGAACAGCCTTTTATGCTGATGTACCTCCACAAGGCACCGCATCGCTCTTGGCTGATGGCTGAAAGACATCTGGATGATTTCACAAGCAGGACTTTTGCGGAACCAAAAACGCTCTTTGATGACTACTCAGGACGTGCTACTCCTGCAGCTGAAGCAGAAATGAATATTTTACACCACATGAGCTGGGCGGGAGACCATAAGGTGTTTCCGGAAATGATGGATGAATTGGGTATTCCAGAAATTGGCTATGACAAAGCCCGGTATGCTTATGAATACAGCAGGTTGAACGAGTCTCAGATGGATAATTTTTTAAAGGCTTATGGCAAGGTGAACGAGGATTTTGCCAAAAAATATCCCAAGATGACCGATGAAGATAAAATGAAGTGGAAATACCAAAGGTACATGCAGGATTACCTGGGGACCATTCAAGCTGTGGACGAAAATGTAGGCAGACTGCTGGATTACCTGGAAGCCAATGATATGATGGAAAATACCATCATTGTTTATACCTCAGATCAGGGCTTTTACTTGGGCGAACATGGCTGGTACGACAAAAGATTTATTTACAACGAGTCTTTCAAAACACCCCTTTTGGTTTCTTGGCCTGATAGGATCAAAGCAGGTTCACGCTCAGATGAGCTGGTACAAAACCTGGATTTTGCACAGACATTTTTGGAAGCTGCAGGAGTCAATGCCCCTGAGGACATGCAGGGTGAAAGCCTGATTCCCTTACTGACCGGAAATGATGAGAAATGGGACCGGGATGCGGTCTACTATCACTACTATGAGTATCCCGCAGAGCACATGGTCAACAGGCATTATGCCATTGTGACCAAAGATTACAAGCTGGTGCATTATTACTATGTGGAAGACCAATGGGAATTGCTGGATAGCAAAAATGATCCTTACGAACTCACCAATTTTTATGATGACCCAAAGTATGCAGATATTAAGCTGGACTTACATGTTAGATTGGAGGAACTGAGGAAAAAATACAAAGACAGCAATGAGATTTCACAAAAGTACATTGACCTGCTTATGAAAGATGCAGCTGAGGGTAAAGTTTTTGGTGTAAGTAAGGAGAAAGTAGAAGAAATCAGAGAAAGAAGACGACGTTTGATGTGATTTTTGAAGAAATAAAGACAAGAATTTTCAATTCATCCAGCCCCTTTTTCAGGTGTTTCTTTATTACGGCATTGCTTAATTTATGGAAATAAACATGATCTTATTGAGATTTATTTTCACTATTTAGCACATTTCCATTTTAAAATAGAAATAGGTTGACTTTATCCATTATCAGATTATATTAAAGCCAAACAAAATTTTAAAATATAATGGCTAAATGTTTCGCACTGATGGGTTGGAGTTTACCTGTCATTGAAAGTATGCAAAAACTCAACAAACCTTTTGTGGTGGTTTCGTTCCCTATTTTTGAAAGCTATGCAAAAGAGAATGGGATCCCCTTTGTTTCCTATCAATTTGATGAATGGAGTGATAGTTCCAATTCCTTGGATTTGCATGAAAAACTAAAAGCTTTTGACGTAGATGTGGCTGTTCCCCTTTTTGAAGAAACGGTAGAATGGGCAGGTGCTTTGAATTCTATTTATCGGGATGATCCTAAAGTTTTGAACCGTGCTTTCCTTTTTAGGAACAAAGCAATGATGAAGAGAAAAGCACTGATAGGTGGACTTCGGGTCGGGCTTTTCGAAGAAGTACATAGTAAAGAAGGCGTCAAAAACTTTATGAAAAGATTGAATGAGGCCAATCTTCAGATCGAAGGTGAAGAAGACAGCTGGGTCCATATCAAACCTTTTGCATCGGCAGGCACCGTTGGACATAGGCTTTTACGTTCCATGAATGACGTTGATGAAAAATGTGAGGACGGTGATTTTCCATGCTTGGCAGAAAGCCACCTGCCGGGAACAGAGTTTTCCTGTGAGGCATTTGTTCACGGGGGGAAAATCAGATTTCTCAATATTACAGAATATGTAAAATTGGGCTACAGTAATTTCATTCCTGAAGGACACTATCTCCACACCAAACGGGATAAGATCATGAAGGAGATGCAAAAACTCGTGGATATTTTCGGTATAGAATATGGAATGATTCACCCTGAATGGTTCCTTACTGCAAATGATGAATTGAGCTTTGGTGAGGTGGCTTGCAGGATCCCCGGGGGACATATCTTGGAACTGGCAGGAAAAGCATACGATTTTGATGCCTTGGGAGCATTTGTGCTTTGTCATGATCCGAATCTTTCAGAAGAGGAACTCAATGAAATTCTTCCGAAATTCGATGTGAGGCCAAAGGAATTTTATGGAAATGTGATGATTTACCCACAGAAGAATGTAATCAATAAGCTGGAAATTCCTGATGAACTGAGAGAGGAACCGTATTTTCTGGACCATAACCTGATACCTCCTTTGACCAATCAAAAAATAGATAGTAGAGAAGGTTTTGGGAACCATTTTGGAACAGTAAATTTCAAAGGGGAAGATCCGGACAGAATGACGGAACTATTATTGCACTATGAAAATGTGGATTTTTATCATTAAGATAGCTATCCATAAACAGTGCTGAAATAAAGCCTTTCTTCGGGAAGGTTTTATTTTTTGTTAAATTCTACATCTTTAGATGTTAATCAATTAAAAATTTTCCCCATTTCGAATGCCAAACCAAACTATTACCGATAACAAAGAGCAAAATTTACAAGAGGTCTTTCACGACTTTTCCTTGGCTTCAAAGTTTACAAAATTTGACAAAGCAGGAAAATTACTGGGACAGGCAGATTTGTTGATGGAAAGCAAAGAGGGATTGACCCTGCTTTACCAATACATCAAAGACTTTACCGATGCAGGTATTTTTGAAGGTACAGCTTGGGCTGATCCTTCCAAATTGGTACCGCGCTTGGTTTCAGGCACCTTAAAAAGTGGCCATCCCAATTCCACAATAGAGCTTCTCAGTGAATTGAGAATATTAGCCATTGCTGAAAAGCATTTTCAGTCGAAAAGTTTTTCCCAAAATGAAGCTGAAAACTTTATTCAGGAAGTCATTGTTTCCAACCTTGAGTTTGTGTTTAATGAACCTTTGGAAGAAACAAGGCTAGTCATGAGTCAACACGAACTGAATAAGGTTCATGCTGTTTTCCGCTTTTTATCTGAAAAAATAAAACTTGATGCGATCAAGGAAAAGCTGGCCCAAGAGCTCACATTGATCTGTGCTCAAAGACCTGTGGTCACTGAAGGGCCAAGGAAAATCATAGCGCTGATCAAAGAAAAAATTGAGCTTGACCCGAATAGGCCCGAGGATTGGAGTTTACTAAAATTTCAAAGGTGTATTTATAGGCCAACGGAAAACACTGCTGACAAAAATGCTGCTGAATATGGCGCGTTTTTGCCTCAATTGAGTACCAACGAGTTGAAAAATGAAGCTTCCCAAATGGGCAAATCCATGGCGGAATTTGGCTTGGTGAGCCAATACCACGCTGTGTTGTTACTTTTTTTGATCAAAAATGAAAAGTTTGCACTTGTTCCTCCTTGTCTTGCCCTGGACCCGGCCGGAGAGGCAAGGTGGAAGATGCACAGAGAATTTGTGACAGATTTGATTCTCCAGACCATACACCCTTACAATGCCCAATGCATTTTTGGTCTTGCCAAAATGCTTGAGAAAGGAATATTGTCCAGAGATGCTGTAAGGTCAGGATTGTACAATCTCAGTACAGTAAAAATTCACCCTGAAGTGGAGAAGCGTATACTCAAATCTACCAAAACGCCTCATGAGTCAGTTTCGCCGAAACAATACCTGATGGGAGCGCTTTTCAGAGTACTTGGACAGCCCTTGGGCTTGGGGCAAGGTAATAATCCAACTTGTCAAAGTGCTCGCGGTATCAGTATGTGGAGTCAACATGCTCCCGCCAAATTAATAAATATGGTACAGACTGCGGCCACTGTTGATGATCTGAGTTTTCGTTTTGAAGGCCAGGAAATCAAAGCCTCAGAAACAGGAAAAGGACTGGTCCAAAACCTGGATCATAACTTAGATGCAGTTTCTGTGACTTTGGTGCCCCTTTTAGATCGGATTTACAATGAGATGATGCTCCGTGCATCAGGCAGGGGAGAAGACCCTCATAAATGGGTGAATCCGGCACTTTATGGGCAATGGGTGCAGATTGGCTTTGCTTCTGCCTATGATTATCCCAGCAATGCCATTGTGGATTTTGAAGGTTTCACAAAGATATTTTATGCGATGTGCCATCCCTTGTACAACGGAGGGCATCGCCTGATTTATCCCAATCCTGTAGGAATATTTATAACTTCCGCCAAAGGAGAAATGCTTGGATTCCACGCAGTCTCCTTGCACAGAGTAGACAAAGACCCTAAGGGAATTTTCAGGGTGTATTTCGTCAATCCAAACAACGAGGGCAGGCAAGATTGGGGGCAGGGGATCAAACCCTCTGTTTTTGGGAATGGAGAAAACTATGGGGAATCTTCACTTCCCTTTGAAGAGTTTGCGGGTAGAATTTACGCATTTCATTACAATAACCTGGAAGCACCCGAAAAAATGGAAACAGTCCCCAACGAGGAAGTATTGAAGGTAAAAAAAATAGCTAAGGAAAGCTGGGGGCGTGCATATACTTGGCTGGAAATCAAGAAAAAATGGTAAAGCATTCATCTAGAATAGAGCTGAGTCAATCGGCTTATAAGAACAATATCAATTTTATCAGAAAAAAAATAGGTAAGGATGCTATTTTATCTGCCGTAGTAAAAGCTAATGCCTATGGGCATGGTATAAGGACATTTGTTCCAATGGCCGAAAGGTGTGGGGTAAATCACTTTTCTGTGGCATCCTCCTTTGAAGCAGAGGAAGTCCTGAGTGTATGTACTCCCGAAAGTCGTATTATGATTATGGGGATTATATATGAAGTGGATATCCCTTGGGCAATTGAACACGAGATAGAGTTCTTTGTCTACAATTATGAACGTCTACCCAAAGCGTTGGAAGCTGCAAAAAAAGTAGGAAAGCCTGCCAAAATTCATATAGAGGTAGAGACCGGAGCCAACAGGACAGGAATGCCGAAAAGTGAGTTTCAAATGGCTTTGAACTTTCTGAAAAAAAATCGCGATCATGTAGTATTTGAAGGGTTGTGCACACATTTTGGTGGAGCTGAAAGCAATTCCAATCAATTTAAGATCGATGCTCAGAAAAAGCGCTATGCTGATTTTTTGAAGCAGTGCAAGGCAAAAAAAATTGAGCCCAATATCAGACATATTGCCTGTTCGGCAGCAGCCTTGGCCATGAAAGATACTGTCTATGATTTGGTCAGAGTAGGAGTGGCTCAATACGGATTTTGGCCCAGCAATGACATTTATTTTGCCCATTTGCAGGAAGTAAATAAGAAAAATGATGTAGGGCTAAAGCGGATTTTTACCTGGAAAACTGATATTATGGATATCAGGCAGGTAGATCAGGGGGAGTTTATCGGATATGGTACTTCCTTCCAAGCCACGCAGAATATGAAAATTGCGGTGTTGCCTTTGGGCTATTCCAATGGCTATCCCAGAGCACTTTCCAATAGAGGTCAGGTTTTGATCAAGGGCAAAAAAGCACCTATTGTAGGTCTTATCAATATGAATCTTTTTATGGTGGACATTTCTCATATAAAGGATGTGGCTTTGGGTGACGAGGTAGTTTTGATCGGAAGACAACAAAATAATGTGATCAATGTGTCGAGTTTTACCAATACCACTCAATTGTTGAACAATGAAATGTTAAGTAGATTGCCGGCTGCTATACCCAGAAAAGTGGTTAGATGAGGTTTTAAAGCAAGAAATCACGTTGTCCAATGGTTGTACCTACGGACTCTTGGGACAGTTGCATCTTGCTGCGAAATAACACATCAAGACACAGACTTATTCGTCAGGAATCCGAAGGCTTAGCCTCCGGATAGCGTATATAAACTTAAGGTATAAGTTTCCTCACCCTAAGCCAATTTTCAAAATCGGCAGTCCACTGGTCAGAACTTGTACCCTTTTTTGCAAATCCAAAGCCATGTCCTCCGTTTTCATACACATGCAATTCTGAGGGATGACCAGCTTCATACCAATCTTGGTATAGGCTTAGGCTATGAGGCATAAAATCCAACTCATCATCAGATGTCACTGCAATAAATATGGGGGTTTTCTTTTCAGGCATTTGGGCACCCAAGACTGCATTTCGGTAAAGATACACTGGTACCAGAAAGTCAGGTTTCAGTTTCTCCGGTGCACTAAGGGCAACAGACATGGTCACTGTACCACCGGCCGAGAATCCCATAAATCCAATGCGATTCGACTTGACGCCATATTTTTCAGCATTTTCTCTTACATGCTTCATTGCCTCGATTCCATCATTTTTGGCCATTTCTACCACCGGAGCATTGATGGAATCCAGCCTTTCTTTGTCCTGCATCAAAGGGCCAAGCTCCTGCAAAGGGTTATCAGTTTTAGACCTGACAAGCCGGTATTTCAGAACAAAGGCAGAAATACCTAACCCGTTCAACCATTCAGCAATTTTTACTCCTTCATTATCTATGGCAAGAATATGAAAAGCTCCGCCGGGAGCTACAATCACCGCCGTCCCATTTGCCTTATCCTTGGGTGCCGGATAATGGATCAGCCCTGGTTCCGAAATATTATAAAGAATTCCATGGTCAGGATCATTCCCAAATTTTTGTTCAGACCAGGTCCAATCTTCTGACCCGGGAGCCGGGCCTGGGTATAGCTTTATACTGGTCTGACCAAACCCTGTTGCTTGAATTGTAATTAGAAAAATAAGTAATACTGATGATTTTATTTTTTGCTTCATTGATTTAAGAAAGATTGGTTATCAAACTGTCCGAAAGTTGCGCCGTCGGACTTCTGATAAGGCCGAATTTTGCGGTGGAATTAAAATATCAAGTCCCAGACTCTTTTATCAGGAATCCGAAGACACAGCCTTCGGTTATTTACTTAAGGCCATTCTACAATACTCCAGACATTTCTGTACCTCTTTGACTGCATCAGAGCCTTGCGGCACATCATATTCCAATTCAATCGTAGCGGGAAACTTGTATTTTTTGTCTCTCATGGCAGTCAAGGCCTCCTTTAGCGGAGTATCCCCCTGACCCCAAGGAAGATTGCCTTTGCCGTTTTCAGGTGTCTGTCTGTCTTTGATATGCATACTCCATATCCTTTCATTTTGCTTTGCAATCAAATCCATTGCATCGGTATGTCCCGCAGCTATATAATGACCAATATCAAAATTAAGCCCATTACCTTTGCTCTGCTCAATAGCTTTATCCCAAAAAGTAAAAGTCTGTTGCTCATGCCCATGATAGCCCACTTTCATTTTACTGGCATCAGCCAGCTTCCCCAGTCTTAAAGTCTGAGCGTCATCGGAGGGATGCTCTAAGGTGACGTGGCTAGCACCTAGGATTTTAGCAGCTTTCATGCCGTAGGTAACTTCTGCATCTGAATTATTGGCACCAAAAGCATTGGGTTTAAAGGCATAAACTTCTATTCCTGCACCTTTGAACAACTTTTTTGCCTGTTCAAATTTTTTGAGGTCTACATTGGCCCTCCAGTTGGCTACCACTTGCCCATAAGCATCCATTTGCCCCCTCAATTCCTTCCACTCGGCCTGTTCATCAGCTGTAAGGTCTTCACCACTTCTTTGTTTCCAGCCAAGTTGAAACCCTCTTCTCCTATCAAAGGTGGGAGCGGGCATTCCTGCAAAATATTCCACAGGCTCTCCCATCATTTCCACCGCACTTATTCCGGCATCTTTGATGTACTGGATATTCGCTTCCAGACTTTGGTCTGGCCTAGAGCGAAATGAATAAGTGATGCAGCCAATCTTCACACCGTTTATATTTGAATTTGGTTTGTTGTAGGTTTTGATGATGGCTGGAGCACCATGTAGCCAAGACGGTACTGTGATCAGTCCACCTACACCTAGGGCCGATTTGATCAAAAATTCTCTTCTTTTATTCATTTTATTTTAGGTTTAATGGTATTGGATAACAATTTATGTTTATGTGTACAAATAACATAATGAATATGATTGAAAAAATAATATTTTATAAAGCCTTTGTATTCTGAGACAAGACATAGATTCTTTTTCTTTTAAAAAATATTTACCTAAATTATTATTTAAAGTAATCAGACAAGTATGGAAATAAAACATCAGGAAGACGGAAAAAAAGGATACTTTTTCATCGAAAAGGAAGGTGAGAAAAAGGCCGAAATGGTCTATTCTAAGGCAGGAGACCAACTATTCATCATAGAACATACCGAAGTGGATGACAGTCTCAGAGGTGAAGGTGCCGGCAAAAAAATGGTGATGCAAGCAGTCGAGTTGGCCAGAAAATCAGGTAAGAAAATTATGCCGCTTTGCCCTTTTGCCAAATCAGTCTTTGATAAAAATGAGGAAATCAGGGATGTATTGAAATAGATATTAGTTGATATTGGATATTGGTCGATATTGCACCACCACCATACCATACTCAAGGATCTATGAATATCTAAAATATCCATAAGTATCATGCAATATCTATCAGTATCCAATCTAGTATCTCTTAATATCAATCTTTAGTCGCCACCATCACCCCTCTAAAATACCCTATGGACTCGGCAATACCGGAAAATGGATTGTCCATGTTTCTTTCATTACAGGAATGGTTTTTAGGTAAAGTCCAAAACTGATAAATTTGAAAAAAGAATATCAAACCCATGAAAAATATCTACATCTTACTCTTTTTCACGATCCTTTTATATTCCTGTGGAGGAGATCAATCGAAAGTTGCTGATAAAGTTTTTATCAACGGAACTATCTACACCGTAGATGAGGCAATGCCCAAAGTACAGGCTGTAGCAGTCAAAGACGGAATGATCATGGCCATTGGCAGTTCTGAAGAAATCAACTCGTATGTAGGTAATGAAACAGAGGTCATTGACCTGCAAGGCAAGACCATGACTCCTGGATTTATAGAGTCCCATGCACACCTGATGGGGATTGGTTACAATAAGCTGGACATTGATCTAATGCATGTACAAACCTATGAGGAGCTGATCGAAAAAGTAGCTGAAGCAGCCGGAAATGCAGAGCCCGGCGAATGGATCACCGGAAGGGGTTGGCATCAGGACAAATGGATCAAGCTTCCTGACAATGCGGTCAAGGGATTCCAAACCCACAAAGAACTGAGCGAAGTTACCCCCGACAACCCGGTCTATTTGGCCCACGCTTCAGGACATGCCTCATTTGTCAATCAAAAAGCCATGGAACTGGCGGGGATTACACCTTTGGGAAGCGAAAACCCCAGGCAAGAGGTAGAAGGTGGAGAAGTACTGCGGGATGACTTGGGCAATCCTACTGGTGTATTGGTGGAAAGAGCTTCAACTTTAGTTTCTAAATTGATTCCAAAGGACACACCTGAAAGGCAGGAAAAAGCACTTGAACTGGCTCTTCAGGAATTGGCTGAAAAAGGAATCACTTCTTTTCATGATGCCGGAGGGGATCAAGGTCTGATCGACTTACTGGAAAAGTTTCAAGAAGAAGGAAAACTCACTTCCCGTATGTATGTGATGCTTTCCAGTCGTATCCCTGAGTTGATTGAAGCCTGGTATGAAAAAGGACCGAAAATCGACCCTGATCATATGGTCACTGTTCGCTCTATCAAACTGAATATGGATGGCGCTCTTGGCCCTTGGGGTGCATGGCTACTGGAAGATTATGAAGACAAACCCGGACATCGAGGACATGAAACCATGCCGATAGATTTGGTTTCAAGGGTTTCAGAAAAAGGCTTGGAACTTGGTTTTCAGGTTTGTTCCCATGCCATCGGAGACAGGACAAACAGAGAGGTTTTGGACAGGTATGAGGCTGCATTCGCCAAATTTCCAGAAGCGAAAGACCATAGATTCCGTGTAGAACATGCCCAGCACCTTCATCCTGATGACATCAGTAGGTTTGGGGAAATGGGTGTCATTGCTGCCATTCAGGCCATACACCTGAGTTCGGACCGGCCTTGGGCCATTGGCAGGTTAGGCGCCAAAAGAATCAAAGACGGAGCCTATGTTTGGCAAAAGTTGCTTCAGTCCGGTGCTGTGATTTCTAACGGGACGGATGCGCCTGTAGAACCACTGGATCCTATGCCTTCTTTCTTTGCCTCTGTGACCAGAAAGACATTGAAAATGACTCCAGAAGGAGGTTTTGAACCTGATCAGAAAATGACCCGGGAGCAGGCACTCAAATCCTACACTTTGGATGGGGCATACGCAGAGTTTGAAGAAGATTTCAAAGGTTCTATAGAAGTTGGAAAAGCAGCGGATTTTACCGTTTTCAACCAGGACATCATGACTGTTCCTGATAATCAACTACTGGATACCAAGGTGAAAATGACTATAGTAGGAGGAAGGATTGTTTATCAGGAGGATTGAGAGATTAGAGTCAAGATACAAGACGCAAGGCCTGTCCTGAGTATCGGGAAAGCAAGATGGGTTGATGAAAACCTGGCAGGTCTTTTTTGATGGTGAAGCTGATGCGTTATCCGAAGGTTGCACCTTTGGATTTCTGAGTATTGAGCTTTTAGCTCAAAAAGAGTTGAAAACTCAGGACTCAAAGGTCCCGCGGTACAACCGCGTGACAACGCTGCTCTCAATGTTTAACTGGATTTTTGAGCAGCTATGAGGCTCCCATTAAGAGAAAAGTCCCTCGGGTTTCAGTTTCAGGCTTGAACTTATTCAGCTTAACCTTGTCATTTCGAACGTAGAGAGAAATCTATTTAATAGAGTTGACAATAGATTTCTCAGTCGTTCCTTCTTCGAAATGACAAAGTGAAGCTATTATAATTAACATTGACCATCTCCTTTATTAATTTCAAAAATCACGATTACCTTGGCAGCATCGGAAACAACCTCTTGATCTCTTCTTCTCCAGGTTGGGTGCCGTATTCGCAGATTTCGAATGCCTCAACAAACTGCACCCCTGAAGCTTTTTCTTTTCCATACCATTTTTCCAAAGCTTCTCTTACCTTAGGTTGTGGTGCTGAAGTCCGCTTCTTTTTGAGCCACGCCAGTCTTGCATCCTTTCCTTCTGGTATCGGGTCAGGGTCGTTGGCTATCCATGGCAGCCACTCATAAAACTGGGATTCATGAGCATCCATAGCATTGATTTTTTGATCGATGACCTCAGAAATGTCTATGGCAATGTCTGCCCGAAAAGGATAGGGTTTTTGGAAATTATCCTGAAAATAAAGGAACACAGGGTTCTTTTTTAGCGGAGGAGTATCTGCCGCAATGTTGGGAACTCCTACCATAAATGCGGCATCCTGCACCAAAATCGCCGTGTACCTATGATCAGGATGGTAATCGTTGGCCCGGTGGGAAATGACCACATCGGCATCCCATTCCCTGATTTTACGGATGATTTCCAATCGTATGGGAAGGGTTGCTAGCAATTCTCCGTCGTGATGGTCCAACACATCATAAGTGATTCCCAATCTTTTGGCTGACTCCTGACTTTCAGCCATTCTTCTTTTTGCCAATACACCTCCACCCATATCCATGTGTCCTGCATCTCCATTGGTCACCGAGATAAATTTGACCTGATGGCCCATAGCGGAAAAAAGGGCAGCTGTTCCACCGCCTTTGATATCGCAATCATCTGGGTGAGCTCCTATCATCAAGATTTTTAATGGTTTTTCTTGGGCATTTACAGGAAAGTAAAAGCCACATAACATCAATAAAAATAAGACTAAAGCATTTTTCATAGGTTTGGGTTAATTGGTTTCGCTATTTTTTTCAAGGTAAAATTTCTCAAACCTTTCCATGGCAACTTCAAGTTCTTCATGAGTTACTGACGTGATCACTATTCTGAACATGCCTTTTTTACTGTGACCAAAACCATTTCCTGGAGTAAGTAATATGCCTGTTTGCCTGAATATCTCCAGCCAAAGTTGGTGCTGATCCTCATCTGTTTGGTTTTCGAGCAATCCCGAGAGGTCCATCCAGACGAACAGGCTCCCATAAGAAGGATTGAAAGGAATCTTAAGTTTTTTCAAGGTTTGACGAACAATTATATAGGATTTGGTCAATGCCTCCTGAAAAGATTCCAAATATTTTTTGACAAAGGCCTGATCAGTCAAAACCTCCTGAAGCAGCCACTGGGTGTGGTTGGAAATGGCGTGTGTCAGTCCGATATTCCTATATCCAGCTATCAGTTGCTCATTGTATGAATGCAATATCCCAACCCTATATCCTGAAATCCCAAAATCCTTGGAAAGGGAATACCAAAGGTGTAAATAAGGGCTTTGCCTTTTTTTCATGATCCTACCAAAAGACTTAAATTCAATTGCCTTTGGATAATCTTCACGTATCTCAGGATGGTCAACATTTATAATGGCAAGGCCATAGATTTCATTGACGATCAGGTGAATTTCCTCTTTTTCGCACCAATCAGCAATTTGTACCAACTGATTTTCACTATAAATTCCACCAGTAGGATTGTCCGGACTGGTGAGGATCAACATCCGGAAACGGGTCCCTTTTTCCTCAATCTCTTTCTTGGCATTTTCCAAATGAGACAATGTTATGGGAAAACCATTTACCAATTCTGAAACCTCATGGTGGGTTTGCAAGTCAAACCTTTTCAATCCTGCCATCACTCCTATATCTGCTGTATACACAGGATAACTGGGCGCAGGAATTACTGCAGTATCTCCAGGTTCAGCCAATAGAAACGAAGTCATTTCAATCACAGAAGTAGCGCCTACCGAGCAAGCAAGTGTGTTGGGGTCTATCTTGTCTTTCACCAAAAATTCCCCTAAAAATCCTGAAATAGCTTCTCTAAAAGTCAGCACACCCGCAGGATCTCCATAGCTGGCCACCCATTCCGGAATTTCCTGATTCCGGGATATCTCCTGCATTTTATTCCGCAACATTTCCCAACAAAGGTGGTTTTCGGCAACAGTCATCGGGAAGGCGCCATCAGGATTGGAGCTTGGATAATAGCGGTTTTGCATCGCTTCATTATAGATTTCTAAATCCATACGAAGGGGTTTTCCAGCAGCCATCTGACCTCTATCCGAGAGGTGGTTTTTTTCTTGCATAAGTTATTTAATTCTAAAAGATGTAAAAAGATAGGCCAAAAGAATCCATTTTTCAAATCTTATCCAGATTGTAGAAAGAGGTATAGTATGTAAAAAAACTTTTAACTAAATTCATAAATCTTATAACTAAATCAATAGAGCAAATGATAATGGGATTTTTAAAACATTTCAACCACTTGCCTTATCTCATCATTTTCACTTTGGTTGGGGCTGGGTTTTCCTGTTAAGAAAAGGAAAAGACAATTGATTCCACTTCGGAGGATGTGATATATACTTTGGACATTACAGACTCAGTCATGATTGACTACATTGGACAAATAGCTTGGTCAGATATCAGCAGTGATGGAAAGCACATTCTGGCTACTAACCCACAGAATTCAGATATATTACTCATGTCTATAGATGGCGAAATAATCGGCAACTTTAACAAGTCAGGAGATCAGCCTGATGCCATTGGCGGCTCACCGCTTTCCAGACCACAATTTGTCAAAGAGAATGAATGGGCAATTCTAGGAAAAAATGGGGTATTGGCCTTCGATTTTGAGGGTCAGTTTACTAAAGCTGCAAAACCGGATTTCCCTGTGACATTATCCATGACGATATCAAATGCCAATATTCTTCATTTTATGGATGAGGAAAAAGCTTTGGTTTACTACCTTGGAAGAGATGGCAAAAATACATTTTATGTGAATCCTGAATCCAGTCAACTAGAAATCATCGATTTAAATACTGGGGATTTTACAGCAGCACTGCCTATTCCTAAGGATTCGAAATTTAAAAACCCCGATAAGATTCACAGTGTGATGACTGCCACTCCTGTAATGGAGATTAGTGATGGCAAGCTATATCTGGCATTCAAAAATGAGCCAAAACTCTGGATTTATGACCTCAATAATCTAGATGAACCACTAGAACAGATTGATATCAATTTTGATCAGTTCATAGAAAAAGAGGGGGTTAATCCCAAGGAGGTAGAACAGGACAATGTGGCCTTCAGCTCAAAAGATTTCACTTATGCGGCCATCAATAAAATTTTGGCACATGATGATCAGGTGCTTCTACAGTACACCAAAGGCCTAACAGATGCTGAATTTGAAGAAATCACCGAAAGTACAAAAGATCAAATGGAGATCTTTTCGAGAATATTTGAAAAGAATAAAAATCACTATTGTATTCTTAGTACTACAGGAAAAGTACATCCTATTATTATGCCAGATAAGGCAGGGGCGGTTGAGTTTTGGGATAAGGAGGGAAATTTATGGGTTGGATATAACCAGGAAGAAGAATTGGATTGTGAGGTTTTGTACAAATGTGTTTTAAAAGAAGAGAAGTGAGTACTTCTTATACACATAAGCACTTACTGCTCAGTCTTCATTCTTTAATAGTTATCGTCCAGTTCCTTTTTCTTAAGAAGTCAGAATCTTTGCCGTATGAAGCTTCATACCCTGAATGTGTGTAAGCATGAACTTGATATTTTTGAGGAAACCTTTCGGATCTTGCATTTAGATGAACAAAGCTTTCACTAAAAAAAGCAAAATCGGAATTTTCAAATTGCTCTAGCTTTTCATTTTTCACACTAACTCCATCTATCCAGATGGCATAATTCTCAGGAGATTTCCATTTTTCAAAACTTTCCAATGTGGGACTTTTTTTCTCAGGAGCTTTCATTGGATCTGGTAATTCGGATTTTTGTTTTTCGCTTAAATCCTGATATGTTTTGTTCACTCTGGATCCGTTGTCTTTTATGATTTGAAATGTTACATTTTTGTAGAATTCAGCTTTTTCAGGGTCATTTTCCTTTTGCTCTTTGGGTAAACGCACAAGGTCAATATGTGAAATACCGATTGAAAAAAGTTTGTTTTGTAAATCTGATACTAATCCCATGGTAGTCCCTGGCAGCACCTGTAAAAGTGCCTTTGGTTCCTTGTTACGTTTTATTTTTCCCAAGAACTCCTCTTTAAAAAAAGTCTCATCTATTTCTTTGCCACCTAAAATGATTGTCCCATCTGGCTGCAAACTGAAGTCTAAATCATAGGAATTCTCTTCTGTTTTTTCTGTATCAACCTCATAACTCAATGTCCTGGACTTTTGAATTTCTTCTTGGGCGGGGACTTTTTCGCTGAATAATAGGATGGCTCCAACCAAAAATGGAATGGTAACCAAACCTTTAAGAATTTTAACCGATAATGTTGTTTGTTTGTCCATCATATTCAATCTTTTTTCGGTAAAGGAAAATTTAAGGCTACTTGTCAGATTCCTGGAAAAATCCGGCAAGGTCATAGAGATAAGTAATCTTTTGTATTTATTGACCGGAGTCTTTTTTAGTACAGATTGGTCCGCAATAAATTCGTGGTTTAACTTTATTTCATGCTTTGCCCAATAAAGCATGGGATTGAACCAGAAAAAAACCAATAAAAATTCTATAAAAATATTGTCTATACTATGCCATTCTCTTACATGAGTGATTTCATGGTTAAGGATGGATCTTGATACCTCACCGTTTTCATAGGAGGATTTGGACAAAAAGACATATCGCAGAAATGAATACGGCATTGATTTTTCCTCCAGTAAAACCAGCGTATGGCTTTTGAATTTCACTACCTCACTGCTTTTTACTTTTTTGAGAATCAAAGCTATATTTTGGACAAATCGAAAAAAGAAAAACAATGAAATAACAAATGGTACTGCCAAGGCTATTTTGACCCAATCTAAACCTACAGTTTCAGCCGTTGAAACTAAATTTGGGGGATTATGATTGGTCTGGGGAAAGTTTATTTCCTGATTTGGAACCAAAAGAGGGGCTTCATCAACAGTCACTTCTATTGTAATCAAAGGAATAAAAAATGATAATAAGACTGACGCTAATAAATAATACCTGTTAAAATAAAACATTGACTCTTTTTTGTGAAACAACCTGTGGATCAGCAAAAAAGCTAAAAGGCATAGAGCGGAATTGAAAAGAAACATGATCATTTTTTTTGGCTTAGTTGTTCGTCGATTTTTTCTTTAATTCTTTGAAGCTCTTCTTGACTAAAATCACTTTTTTCAGTGAAAAACGATGCAAACTGAGCCGGGGAATTATTAAAGAAATTACGGATCAGATTCTTTACATGCTTTGCAAAATAAGTCTCTTTAGACACCAAGGGAAAGTATTGTCTCGATTTCCCGTAGGCTTTGTACCCGACATAATTTTTATCCTGCATTCTCTTTAAAAGCGTTGAAATTGTGGTAGAGGCAGGTTTTGGCTCAGGATATGCCTCAAGCAAATCCTTCATGAATGCTTTTCTGAGCCTCCATAAATGGTTCATCAAATCTTCTTCAGTTGGAGATAATTTTAAATCATTCATAATTTAGTTTCAAAGTACATCTACAAATGTAAACATTTAACTTAAAACTACAAGTGTAGACCAAAAAAAACCAGCTCCGGAATTAGAGCTGGCTTTTCCAGATTTGTAGGGTTAACTCAATTCTTATACACCAAGTCAAACCTATCCAGATTCATCACCTTATTCCAAGCGGCTACGAAGTCTTTGACAAACTTCTCCTGATTGTCTTCCTGAGCATACACTTCTGCCAATGCCCGTAACTCAGAGTGAGAACCAAAGATCAAGTCCACCCTGGTTGCAGTGTATTTCACTTCTCCAGTTTTTCTGTCTCTTCCTTCAAAATACTCCTTGGAATCGTCTGTAGCTTTCCATTCTGTACTCATGTCAAGCAAGTTCACAAAAAAGTCATTGTTCAACATGTCTTTCTTATCTGTGAAAACACCATGATTTGAACCATCATAATTAGTATGAAGCGCACGCATGCCACCTACCAAAACAGTCATTTCCGGAGCAGTCAAACTCAAAAGCTGAGCTTTGTCCACCAATAATTCTTCAGTAGAAATGGTATATTTTGTTTTTAGGTAATTCCTGAATCCATCAGCCATTGGCTCCAACAACTTAAATGATTCTATATCTGTATGTTCGGCTGAAGCATCTGTTCTGCCAGGGTTGAAAGGTACCTTAATTGTATGGCCTGCATTTGCAGCGGCTTTTTCCACACCAACATTTCCGGCCAATACTATTAGGTCTGCCAATGAAACTTTTTTATCACCAGATTGAGCATTGAAATCCGCTTGAATTTTTTCCAAAGTACCTAATACTTTCTCCAATTGAGAAGGATTGTTTACTTCCCAGTTTCTTATAGGTTCCAGACGGATTCTTGCACCGTTGGCACCACCTCTTCTATCAGACTCCCTGTAGGTAGAAGCTGAAGCCCATGCAGTTTCTACCATTTCGGAAATACTCAATCCGGAATTTGAAATTGCTGCCTTCAGACTTTCAACGTCCTGATCCCCAATAATAGCGTAATCAGCTGCAGGTATTGGATCCTGCCAGATCAAATCTTCTTTTGGTGCCTCCGGACCCAAATAGGTGGTTCTCGGTCCCATATCTCTGTGAGTCAGCTTAAACCATGCCTTTGCAAATGCCTTGTTGAATTCTTCAGGATTTTCATAAAACCTTCTGGAGATCTCTTCATATACAGGATCATATCGTAAAGACAAATCTGTAGTCAACATGGTTGGCTTGTGCTTTTTGTCAGGATCAAATGCATCAGGATATAGCACCTCAGGGTTTTTGGCAACCCACTGATGAGCACCTGCAGGACTCTTGGTCAATTCCCATTCGTGCTCAAAAAGGCTTTTGAAATATCCTTGGCTCCATTCTACCGGAGTTGCAGTCCAGATAACTTCCAAGCCTGAAGTGACAGCGTCCGGGCCTTTACCTGAACCATATCCACTTTTCCAACCAAAACCTTGCTCTTCAATAGGAGCAGCTTCTGGCTCTGGCCCTACTTTGTCTGCAGGTCTTGCACCATGGGTTTTACCTAGCGTGTGACCGCCAGCGATCAAAGCAACAGTTTCCTCATCATTCATCCCCATTCTACCGAAAGTTTCACGGATATCATGTGCAGCCAAAACTGGATCAGGATTTCCGTTTGGTCCTTCCGGATTGACGTAGATCAAGCCCATTTGCACGGCTGCAAGTGGATTCTCAAGTTCTCTATCACCGGAATACCTCTCATCAGCCAGCCACTCAGTTTCCTTTCCCCAGTACACATCCAATTCAGGTTCCCAAGTATCTTCTCTTCCTCCTGCAAATCCATAGGTTTCAAAACCCATAGACTCCAAGGCCACATTTCCTGTCAAAACCATCAAATCAGCCCAAGAAATCTTGTTTCCATATTTCTGTTTGATCGGCCAAAGAAGTCTTCTTGCTTTGTCCAGATTGGCATTATCAGGCCAGCTGTTCAAAGGAGCAAATCGTTGTTGACCTGATCTGGAACCGCCCCTACCATCGCCTGTTCTGTAGGTACCTGCACTGTGCCAGGCCATTCTTATGAACAATCCTCCATAATGACCATAATCAGCCGGCCACCAATCTTGTGAATCCGTCATCACAGCTTTGATATCGGCTTTCAATGCTTCATAATCCAGGCTATTGAATGCTTCTATATAATTGAAGTCTTCCCCCATAGGATTAGACTTGGACGAATTTTGTCTCAGAATACTAAGATTCAATTGATTTGGCCACCATTCTGCGTTTTGGGTAGCTATTGCATTGCTGGGGCTTTTTCGGGTAGCACCGGACCAACCGTCAGCCTGTTCTGGTTTGCCTGATTTTTCTTGACTCCAACTAGTGGATATCAAAGCAAAAAAAAGCAAAGCGCTCAATAAAGTTACTCTCATATGTTTGTTTATTTAATTAGGTGATCGAAAAACTAAGAACCAAAAATACCATCTATTGTTTTATAAAAGTAATCGATAATCTCTATGATTGATTGAAGTAAATTATAACTCTCTTTAAACATTAGATTATCAGAAAGTAGCAAGAAAGGACCAGTTCTGAATAATTTTTCTGATTTTCAAAGTCTCATGAACTTTTCTACTATTAATCCTCGGTAAATCCAAGCTTACATGCCCACATTATCTATTTACTGCTCCAAAAAACTGAAACCATTTACATATAAATCAGTCGAACCTGACATATTTAAAAGTATGGCTACCGTCTTCAAAAAGTTCAAAAAGACCATAACCTTTATGTGTAAACTCATACGGCTCTTCACTCCACCAATTGCCAGCTACAGCACCGCTACAATGGTAATGTATGTCATTATACAGCAGTGATTCCAATATGTGTATATGGCCACTTATACAGACTTTGACATTCTTATGCCTGTCAAAAAGGCGGATCAAATCTTTTGAATCCGTATGCATCCAAGCACCGGGCACTATCCAGTCCCCAGACTTGGCATTATCCCCATCCAAAAACGGGGTTGCTCCTAGAATCGGAATATGTGACACCACCAAAACAGGTTTTGAGGACGGAATCTCTTCCAACGTTTTTTCCAACCATTGCATTTGATCTGTGTCCAGTCGGGCAGTATACCAATTTCCATCCGGCTTTTTGATCGTGCTGTCCAAGACTATAAAATGCCAGCCACTTGATTCAAAAGTGTAAAAAGGACTTTCCATTTCATGTTCATCCATGACCCAAGCCTTTCCTGGATATTTTTCTACATGAGGAGTTTTACCCCAAACATCATGGTTCCCGATACAATGATGGAACTTCAGGCCGGGATAGTCAGCTTTTATTTTTCTCCAAACAGCCCATTGGGCTTCCACTGCCTCAAATTCTTCACCCAAAGCATCCATGATGATATCTCCACCATTGATATAAAAATCAATCTGCTTTTCATGTTTAAGCATATGATTCAGGCATTTTCTGACACCACTTTCAGCTTCAGGACCCGGTTTGATATGCATGTCCGTCAAATGAGCAAACCTTAGTACAGGTTTCTGAGAAAACTCTGGAAGGGCCTTAGAATGAGAATCCGTCAATGACCATGCGCCGGCCAATGCACCCAACCCAGCGACCTTCATTAGCTTTCTTCTATTAAAATCCGGTTTGGTCTGTTTCATTTCTTATTCCTTTCGCTGGTCAAATTACAACTTTTCAAATTAAAGGAATTTCAATCTTAAAATCCGCATAGGCACACAGTGGGTAATCAATTTTTCAAATAATTTCTTCTAAAATGAAGTTTTGGGTTTAGACATTAGCGTTCCAATTATTTTCCGCAATCCTTTTCATTGATTTTCTTTGAATCATTCTGAAAATCGAAATAGTCCAATTAATTTGATCCAGAATTACATACTATGAAGAAAGAAATCTTTCGGTGCACAAAAAAAAGACCGAATCATGATAAGGAACTCAATAACCTAAACAACCAATAACATGTCCACTAATCGACGAGACTTTCTAAAAACAGGAGCCACTGCCGCCTTAGGCTTTACAGGTTTTAGCATTATTACTCCTGAGGTACTAGGCAAATCGATGGGCCATATAGCTCCATCAGATAAAGTCAACCTTGCCTGTGTAGGTATAGGAAACAGAGGAAATGAAATCATCAAATCCCTTTATGACACCGGCCTCTGTAATGTAGTGGCCATATGTGATGTGGACATGGGAGCTCAGCAGACTTTGGAAATCATGAATATGTTTCCAAAAGCAAAACAATTTCAAGACTTCCGAAAAATGTTTGACCAAATCGGAAACGAGTTTGATGCTATCAGTATTGGCACTCCGGATTTTTCACATTTCCCGGTTACCATGCTGTCCATTGCTGAAGGAAAACATGTCTATGTAGAGAAGCCAATGGCAAGAACATTCCAGGAAGTAGACCTGATGATGGACGCAGCCAAAAAACATCCAAAAGTAGTCACCCAAATGGGCAACCAAGGACATTCCGAGGCCAATTATTTTCAATTCAAGAGCTGGAAAGAGGCAGGCATCATCAAAGATGTGACAGCCATCACTGCACATATGAATGCAAGGCGTCGCTGGCATGGATGGGATACTGAGATGACAAGATTTCCAGGCCCAGAGCCAGTCCCATCTACGTTGGATTGGGATACATGGCTCAGTCAGGCGCAGCCAAGAGGATTTCATAAAGATTTTCACAATGGTCAATGGCGCTGCTGGTACGACTATGGAATGGGAGCTTTGGGTGACTGGGGTGCTCATATCATCGATAGTGCGCATGAATTTCTGGACTTAGGGTTGCCTTATGAAATCAATCCTGTAAAATTGAGTGGTCACAACCCTTTCTTTTTCCCCATGTCCACTACTTTGGAGTTTAAATTTCCTTCGCGTGGGGACATGCCACCCTTGACCATTACCTGGTATGACGGACTGGACAATATCCCTCCTGTACCGGATGGCTATGGCGTATCCGAACTGGATCCCAACATCCCGCCACCAAGTACAGGTCAGATTCAACCTGCCAAACTCAATCCGGGCAAAATCATTTACAGCAAAGACCTTACATTCAAAGGAGGCTCGCATGGGAGTACCTTGTCAATAATCCCCGAAGAAAAAGCCAAGGAAATGGAGTCAAAGCTTCCCGAAGTACCGGAAAGCCCATCCAACCACTTCGCTAATTTTCTGAAAGCCTGTAAAGGCGAGGAAAAGACGAGGTCTCCATTTGAAATTGCAGGCCCACTCAGTCAGGTTTTTTGCCTGGGAGTGATGGCACAGCAAATGGGCGTAAAACTGGAATTTGACCGCGAAAAGAGACAGATCGTGAATAATCCCCTAGCCAATCAGGTGTTGGCAGGTATGCCGCCACGGAAAGGTTGGGAGGAGTTTTATCAGGTTTAATATTTTCTTATGACACAAGAGCCACTGGAAGTAATTTCAGTGGCTTTTTTTATTTAGGTGAACTTGAGAAATGAAATGAAATTCTTGATTTAAAAATCAAGAATTCTTTATAGAATGGTTTTGCAAAATAAAATTTTATTCCTTAATTAGTTAAAAGGTAAATTAATTAATGGGATGATAAATCAAAAATATCTTATTGAAAGCTAAATTATGAATTATTATGAGTCACTGGAATTAAATAAGGATGCAAACGAAGAGGAAATTAAGGCCTCTTTTCATAAACTTTATAAGGACTACAGAAATAACTCAACTTTGTCTGAAGAAGAGAAAAGAGACTTTTTTTCTCAACTTATTGAGGCTTATGAAACATTGTCTAATCCAGAGAAAAGGAAACTTTATGATTTAGAAGATTATAATTCAATAATTACGGATTATAATGAAGATAAATACCCTTCAATTAAATTATTTGAAATCGATACAGAATCTAGAAAAGAAAAATTGGAGATTATAGTTAGTTGGGAAACAAGTAACGCTGATCATGTTGAAATTTCACCTTTTGGAGAAATGATTCCAAATGGAAGAGGTGTATTTAGTCTTGAGGAATTTAAAATCCCTAATGATGAAATCGTAATTACTGCTATAAACAAAACCCAAAATTTAGTAATTAAAAAAAAGAAGGAACTTGATTATAATTCTTACAATAGAAATAGTGGATTTGAAAAAACTGAAGGAAAAAAACTAGAATTAAATGAGAATAATTATGACTTGTTTTGTCAAAGTTGTGGCAATAATTTAAAAAGGCATCACTTGTACTGTGGAAAATGTGGGAATGAAAATCCAAATACAAATTTGGAAAAAATTAAATCTGATTTAGCCAATTCTAAGCAAATTAGAAAAAAAGTAAATAAAGTGTTTTGGATACTATTTTTTACCCATGGCATTTTAGAAATGATTTTGGGAGGTAGTTTTAAACCTTCAGCCTTCCTCCCACCCTCAATTAATGTTTTATTTAGTTATTTAATTGTTGGAATAGTTTTAAAATACAGATCCGGTATTAACATAAATCGTTTAGTTATATTAGTGTACTTAATTGTACTTATTACTAGGATCTTAATAATTGGTTTTTATCCAGACTTGTAATATTCAAAATAAAGATTTTGGGATTAAACCATTTTTCACCTGTTAGGATTTATTTGACTTAATCATCCATTTCAAAGGAGGAAATTGTTAATGTTTATGAAACGATGTTCAACTCTAAAAAATCCAACTATTTCTGTTGATACCCATTTATAATGGCACCCTGAAGCATCAATAAAAAAGGAAGTGCTTTAGAATAATCCAAGGTAGAGTATTCTAAGCCTAAAAGTCTGATGTTTGAGTAGTAGGTTTGATGTTGGTCGTAATACATTTTTTCACTTTGTATAAACCATGCCTTATCGCCTAATTTTTCTGCTAAAAACCATTTTTCAAGTAATCTGGCACTTCTGCCGTTTCCATCATTCCAAGGATGTATTTTGACAAAAACCAAATGAATCATGGAGGCATAGAAAAAAGTTTCTTCGATAGATAGTTCTGTTTTGAGTAGTAGCGTCAAATCGGCATAAAACTTTTCCATTTCTGCCTCTAATTCAAAAGGTGAGGCCGCTACATATTCAATACGGCCATCAGGAGTGGAAACATACATGTTTTGTGTGCGGTACGTTCCCTGCCTGTTTTTAGTAAGGATATTTTTGCTGAGCAATGAATGGGATTGGGCAATGTTTTCCTTATTGAGCTCATTGACCTTTGCAAAGGTGTAGGCGTCGTACAGGTCATCTATTTTTCTGGTGTAATCCGGTGAAAACTCAATACCGAATTTCTTGTGTTTAACGTAACTATCCAAATCTATAGCCTCTCCTTCTATTTTGCTGCTATATACTGAGGATACAGAGATGTAAAAACTAAAGGTATCTGTGGAGATTTCGGCGTCTTTCAATGCTTCAAAAGCATGATTTAAACCTTTCGGCGCTTTTTCCAAGTACTCTGAAATTAAATCATTGCTTAGAATTAGTAGTTGGTTGTTCATCTCTATTACAGCTCAATAAAAAACTAAGTTACTCATCTATTGTATTGAAAAAAATAAGATGCGATTTGATACGTAAATATACAATTATGATCTGAAATCTCTGTTACACAATGATACGAATTGATACGATTATATTTGAATGCGATACGAAAAGTCTAATAATTAAGATAGGTATAAACAAAAAAAGAGGTCGTTTCTGACCTCTTTTTCTCATTAGCTCCCCCTATCAACGATAGTTGCAACCGGAGTAAGGTATTTTTGGTTTTAAAAGATGTAATGAAGGAGTTGACTAATTAATACTTTCACTCAGTAGGTTGTAAGAAGTAATCGCACCAATATTATCTTCATGGATTGGGTAAAATGATGAATAGATAGTAAAGTGTATATTTGTATTGAATGAAGAAACTTTACATCATAGCAGGTTGTAACGGAGCAGGTAAAACTACTGCTTCGTATACCATTTTGCCTGAAATCTTGGACTGTAAAGAGTTTGTGAATGCGGATGAAATTGCAAAAGGAATCTCTCCTTTCCAACCAGAGAAAGCTGGTATTGAAGCGGGAAGATATATGCTGAAAAGAATATTATGGAGACTAAAGAGCAACTAAAAGAGGAAAGAGACAAAATAGTTAAAGGGCTTGAAGAAGCTTAGGATTTCCCGGGTACAAAATCCGGGTCAATTAATTTCTCAATGAGTTTTCTGGATTTTTGTTTTTTGATCCACTTTTCTGTTTTCAAAGCAGTACCCCGATCATCTCCAACTCTAAAGACAGCTGCAATTTCCCATGGTCTGTAATCAGAAGTGAACTTGTGGAATTTCCCATGATTGTGTTCATTAATTCTTCTCCAAGGATCATCAGAATGGCCTACATAATATTTGTCAAATTTTTCTGAATAAAGAATGTAGATGTAAAAAGTCATACCTAAAAATGCAAAAAGCCTTGCATTTTTGCAAGGCTTGTGCTCCTCCTCTTGGGCTCGAACCATCCCGTACCTACGGGACTGATTAATCCCGCATGTGCGGGACTCGAACCAGCTGAGCTAAGGATTTCCCGGGTACAAAATCCGGGTCAATTAATTTCTCAATGAGTTTTCTGGATTTTTGTTTTTTGATCCACTTTTCTGTTTTCAAAGCAGTACCCCGATCATCTCCAACTCTAAAGACAGCTGCAATTTCCCATGGTCTGTAATCAGAAGTGAACTTGTGGAATTTCCCATGATTGTGTTCATTAATTCTTCTCCAAGGATCATCAGAATGGCCTACATAATATTTGTTAAATTTTTCCGAATAAAGAATGTAGATGTAAAAAGTCATACCTAAAAATGCAAAAAGCCTTGCATTTCTGCAAGGCTTGTGCTCCTCCTCTTGGGCTCGAACCAAGGACCCTCTGATTAACAGTCAGATGCTCTAACCAACTGAGCTAAGGAGGAATTTTACTTCCCGTTATTTTTTCTTTGACTCTCTGATTAATCCCGTAGATACGGGACTCTAACCAACTGAGCTAAGGAGGAATTTTACTTCCCGTTATTTTTTCTTTGACTCTCTGATTAATCCCGTAGATACGGGACTCTAACCAACTGAGCTAAGGAGGAATATTATTTCCTGTTATGTTTTCTTTCTCCTCTGATTAATCCCGTAAGTACGGGACTCTAACCAACTGAGCTAAGGAGGAATATTA
>NZ_ALWO02000011.1 GCF_000295935.2 Indibacter alkaliphilus LW1 | reverse complement strand
AGCGCGATATAAATGGATATATGCCTAAAGGCGATATATAGGGGCGTGGATGAAAAAGAGATTGTTCCATAAAACTTATTTTTTTCACGGGATTATGCTGAAGAAAGTAAGTAAAGCCTAAAAAAGGCGAGTAGCCCTGCTGCGCCGATGGTACTGGTTCATCGGGGCGCACGGGTGAGGAGAGCCTGTCCCGTATCGGGATCGCCGCCACATTATTATAAAGCCTTTCAGGAAACTGAAAGGCTTTTGGCGTTTATAGGGGCAAGCCGGAGACAAAGTGCTTTCGAAGTTCATTATTCGATGTTCGCTATTTCAAAATTTCGAACAATAAATAATGAATCAAGAAGTTTTAGAAGCGAGTGACAGGAAGTGAAAAATAGAAAAGGTATCAGAAGACCCAAGGGCCTCGTAAATCGTAATATTAGAAGTGATAGATAAGAGAAATGGATGGAAGTGTAATATGGCCTTAATTATTTAATCAGGTAGAGCGAATGCCACATAGGCATCTCCAGACTTGGTTCCTTTACCTCCTCCACAAGCGATAACAACATATTGTTTTCCCTTGACTTCATAGATTGCAGGAGTAGCATGGCCTGCGGCAGGTAACTTGGCTTCCCAGAGTATTTTCCCTGTATCTTTATCAAAGGCTCTAATCTTTTCATCCTTGGTGGCTGCGATAAATACCAATCCTCCAGCAGTGGTTACAGGGCCTCCATAATTTTCAGTTCCTGTAGGAGCAAAACCTTTCTCACTTAATTCATCAAATTCCCCCAACACGGACTGCCACTTGATCCTACCAGTATTCATATTAATTGCAGTCAAAGTACCCCAGGGAGGTTGAATTCCTGGGTAACCATCCTCTGTTAAAAGCCTGGAGTACCCTTCCATATAGTATTTTGGATATAATTGTTCTGTTCCTCCTTCAAGTTCTTTTTTTTCCTGTTCCGCAGTTATTTCAGAACCCAACAAATAATCTGTCAACAATTTTCTCTCAGATTCAGAAATATGGGAAAATGCGGGCATAGCACCTTTCCCGTTTCTGATGATTTCATCCAAACCTTTCCAGTCGAATTTTTTATTGAGATTTTCTAATGATGGAAAAGCTGGCGGATTCCCCTTCCCGTCTATTCCATGGCAGTTTCCACAATAATTTACATAAATTTTTTGGCCTATATTGTCAAAACTTGGATTCAATTTCATTTTAATTATCCAGGGAATTTCATTTGCATTTACATAAAGTGTCTGTGTGAAGGGGTCAAAAGATGAACCTCCCCACTCAGCCCCTCCATCCATTCCTGGAAATAATACAATTCCATGCTTGTCACTGGGAGGTTCCCACATGTCACCATATTTTACATTTTCCAACTTACCTCTTATGTCCTTTTCCCATTCCGGAGTAAGATTCAATATTTCCTTTTCCGTGTAGGACATCCTCATGAATGGTTCTGGGAGGGTAGGATGTGGCTGGGTTGGCCAGCTTTTTTCTCCTTCCAGTTCTGACTGTGGTACAAAGAGTTCTTCCATGGGCCAAATAGGCTCTCCAGTCTCTCTGTTGAACACAAAAACAAAACCCTGCTTAGATGTTTGAGCTACTGCATCGATCCATTTACCTTCTTTTTTGATTCGGATTAAATTGGGGTTGGCAGGAAAGTCTCTGTCCCACATGTCATGGTGAACTCCCTGAAAATGCCAGATTCTTTCTCCTGTATTCGCATTTAGCGCTAAAAGTGTGTTCGCAAAAAGATTTTGTCCATGCCTGTAGCCTCCCCAAAAATCATAGGTTGCCGAACCCGTAGGAACAAAAACAATCCCTCTGTTTATATCCACTGTCATTCCTGCCCAATTGTTGGCTCCTCCGATTTTATCCCAATATTTTTCATCCCATGTGTCATGTCCGAATTCTCCAGGATGTGGAATGGTATGGAATATCCATTCCCTTTCGCCTGTGAGGACATTGTATGCTCTAATATGGCCTGGAGCTGCATCCAATCCTTCGGAAAGTCGCATTCCAATGATGATTTTATTTTCGAAAATCACTCCAGGACTATTGCTTATCAATAAAAAGTCTTCCAAATCTGTGTCTAAGTCTTTTTTTAAGTCTACCATTCCTTTTTCCCCAAAGGACTCAATGGGTGTTCCGGTTTCAGCATCCAAGGCGATGAGAAAATTACTCGCCGAAGTGAAAATCCTTTTATCATTACCATCCTCCCAATAAGTAAGTCCTCTATTCAAGCCTGCCCAAGAGTTCTCACCGCCTAGAATTTGAAATGGATTGAATCGCCAGACGGGTTTCCCAGTATCAGCTCTAAGGGCAAAAACATTAAGCTGTGGACTTACTCCAAATAGAATATCCTCGACAACAATGGGTTGGCTTTGGATTTGACTTCTTTCTGTAGCATCTCCAGTATTATAAGTCCAAACTACTTCCAGGTTTTTAACATTTTCTTTGTTTATATGACTTAAGGAGGAATACCTAGCGGCATCAGGACTTCCTCCAAAAAAACGCCACTCTGAATAGTTGGGTAAATTATACTCTGAATTTTCTGAACAGGATGCAAGAAAAATGAAGAGTAGAAATAGATTAATGATTGGTTTTAATCGCATAGCTATAATTTCAAAATGGTCCAAAAATCTTCCATAAAAGCAATATTGTCAATTTTTGAAAAAATCTTTATGGTAAATGTTTTGTTTTCAGGGGGGCTGTTTACCATTAGTGTTTCTGAGAATTCAGGAAGCAGGTAGGCCTGTACCAAAGCTAGATCCCACATAACCCTTGTTCTGTCTTGTGGGTTTTGCTCTCTCCATCGATCAGCAAGGATTTTTTCTATAGGGATGCTATCATCTGTTTTTTGATATGTCTCATCCCTATCAAATTTTAATGGAAGGGCTGTTTCTAAAGGCATTACAGTAAAATCCAGCTCTTTGAGGTCTAGTAAATAGTCAAAAGCATTGAGGTCATTTCGGATATTGAATTCATTTTTACTCCATGCCCGAGTATTTTGATCGTACTTTGCACCTAATGCATACACTCTTATTTTGGGGAGAATTTCAGGGGAAATGATGATCGCGGATGCTATATTAGTCAGGGCACCTAAGGTTAATATGTCAAGTTTTTCTCCTTCTGGAAGAGATTTGGCAATTTTGATAATTTCTTGAGCTGCCGGAGAGTCTCTAGGTTCGGAACCTCCCCAAGCTCTGCCTATTTGTCTGTCAGCACCTTTTGGATGCGGGATGCTTACCATCCCCATTGTTTTAAGGATAAGCTCATTGAGTCTTTGGGAGTCTTTCATGGTTTCAAGACCCTCTGTATTGTATGCGTTCCATTTTTCAAAAACCAATAGGTCAGGGTTATTGAAATGGGCTGAGCTGAGTCCGACAACATCGATGCTGGGGTCTTTTAATAATCTTACAATTGCATACAAGTCATCCATTTCATTTCCTGTGTCGGAATCCAGCCATACTTTTTGCTTTTGGGCAAGTGAGGAGTGTGCTGTGAAACTCATTATTGTTAAAATAATGGTTATAAATGACCATTTTTTGAATCTTTGGCTTCTATTCATTTGAATTTGACTTTTCTTAAATCTAATGAAAATCAAGTTCACTGCTTTATTTTTTTAGAGCATTTCTTTTAAATATCCTGTGTAAAATGAAAATAACCAAACCCAAACCCGTCCAAATAAAAGTATCCCAAACCTCTTCGGTCTGACTTCCTGAAAGTAGCCAAAGAGTAGCTATAATGCCAATAACAGCAAGGTAGTTTCCAAAAGGCACCTTGAAATGATTGCCTCCTGGTTCTTTTTTTCGCAGCTTGATTAACGATGCAGCTACCATAGCATAAAGGATTAACCTTGAAATCACGGATACAGCTAAAGAGCTCATAAACCCCCAAACTATCGCTACAAAAGCAACTAAGCTAGCAAAGAAAGCAATTGAAACTACAGGGGTAGCAAAATGAGGATGTACTTTAGAAAAAAATCTGGGCAACTGGTCTTCCAAGCTTAGGGCAAAAGGCAGCCTTGATCCACTTAGGATCTGCACATTCAATGTGCCCATGATTGATATGACAGCTCCTATGGTAATAAAGACACCACCCCACCAGCCCATAAATCCAGTTGCTGCATCTGCAATGGGTTTTTCTGAATTTGCAAGATCTGGTAATGTGCCAATTGAAACTACTTGTATAAGAATATAAAACCCTGCGATCACTCCAGCTGCTGTTAGAAGCCCAAAGGGCAGATTCTTTCTTGGATTGACAATTTCTCCGCTATTGACCAGCCCAGCTTCAAATCCTCCAAATGCAAAAATCAATAACAATGTAGAAGCAGAGAAGCTTTTTATAGTAGGGCTATCGCTTCCTTTGAATAAATCAAAATCTATAAAAAAGAGGCCTACTCCTATAAATACGATAAGTGGAAAAAGCTTTGCTACCGTCAGTACATTACTAACCTTCGCTGTATTTTTGACACCTATCCAATTAAAATAGGTAATCAATCCGGTAATGGCTAGAATCATACCTACCCGGACAGCTTCCAGAGTGAAAATATCTGAAAAAAACGACAGGTAGAGGACCATCAAGTTGATCAAGGTTGCATAACTGAATAGCCTTGTCAGCATGAGTAGCCAACCTATAATGAAAGCAGGAATGGGGCCAAAGGCTTCAAGAACATAGACATAAGGTCCCCCTGTTTTTTCAAATCTGGAACTGACTTCTGCAAAGACCAGAATCAATACAGCCATCACCATGGCGCAAGTGAAAAATGCAAGAATTGAATATGCTCCTGAAAGAGCAAACACCTTTGCAGGAAGGGCGAAAATTCCTGCTCCAATGACTGAATTGATAATCAGGAAAACAAGGTCCCAACGCTGTATGCCTCTTTTGAGTGATTTTTCAGGTACTTTCAAAAGTATTTTTTATTTAAAGGAAGTCCACATCCACACTGAATGGATATTTCATTAAATATTGTAAAGCCTCCTCTATTTTCAAATCTTCAAAAAGAACCTTATAAAGATTCTCTGTAATAGGGGCACGCATACCAGTTCCTTCCACGAAAGCTTTCATCAACCTAACCGTATTGATTCCCTCAGCCACTTCTTCCATAGTGTTTAGAATGTCTTGAAGTTTTTCTCCTCTTGCCAGCCTGTAACCTACAGTGTAATTTCTTGACAAGGTGGAATTACAGGTAGTTACTAGATCTCCTATTCCTGCCAAACCTATGAATGACTTTAAACTGCCTCCAAGTGCATTTCCTAAATATACCAGCTCTACCATTCCTCTTGAGATCAATAGACCCTTTGCATTTTCTCCTAGTCCTAGACCTGCCAAAGCTCCTGCTGCTATTGCTATTATATTTTTTAATACACCACTAAGTTCTACTCCCACTATATCTGAGTTCCCATAGACCTGAAATTTATCATTTCTCAATAGCCGCTGCCCCTCCAAAATAACTTCATTAAAGCGGCTCGCCACTACTGTAGCTGCCGGTTGCCCTAAATATAATTCTCTTGCAAGGTTTGGACCCGCGAGACATCCGACGCGTATGACCACCGTTTCCTTCAAGATGACTTCGCTCATAGTCAGGATGTTTTTCCTGGAGATTTTTTCCAAATCACCCAGAGATTTGCCTTGGGGAAGGTTCAGGCAAAGTCCCTTCGTGCCGTGTATTACGATGTGATAAGGGTAAAGGTAGGGAGCAAATGCTCGGATTACCTCCTGAAATGCAGCAGAAGGCACCATGAAAAAAATTGTTTCACAGGACTTGCAAAGTAATTCGGGATCTTGCGTTCCAACTATATCAAGGTGGATTTTAACACCATCTACGCTGTGTTTTTCATTGATCTCTTCTACTACTTCAGCTCTTCGGGCGTAAGCGATCACCTTGTTTTTGGTTGCAAGAATATTTGCTATTGCAGTTCCGAAACTGCCCATACCTACTACGCCTATGGGTTTTTCAGTTGAATTTTCTTTCAAGCTCATAGCCTAATAGTCTGTTATGGTAAAAATATAATAAGGATAAATCCTGGGTGACAATATTTCCGGATTCATTTTTAACCAATGGTCGCTTTGCATGATACATTCCTACATTTTCAAGTCCATGGTTGATTATAGCATTGATGTCATTTCGCATATGCGGAGCAACCTGTACCTTGCCTTCTGCCTCCAGTTCCAAGATGCACTGAAGGATCATTTCGCAGGTTGATTTGAATTCTCCATATGGAATTTCTATATCCTCCTCCGGTAGTCTAAGCAAACTGTAGAGGTCCATTTTTTTATTTTCTTTTTTGATCAGCTGAAATGCAACGAATGCAACAAAGTGCGAACTGAATACCCGGTTGATTTTGTGAAATTCCTCCACAATTCTTTTTCCAAGATGGTGAGTATATTCCTCTTCTCTTTGGGCATCTATTGTGATTTCCCCGTTCGAAATGAAATAATCACTGGTATTGATAATCCTGCCATGCTTGTCCAGACTTTGACCATCCTGATCCACATAATTGCCCAACACATCCATCGCTTTGCCAATTGAGACAGAAATATCAGATCCCTTGGTGAAAAACTTAACTAGGAATTTGGAGATCTTGTAGGAAGTGGAAAACTCATCCGACTCCTTATAATAGCGCTCTTGCCCAGTCATGGATAAATGCTCTTTGATCAGACTTGGGGCTTCCAATACGAAGTGATAATTGATTGTTACCGGTACGATAAAAATTTTTCCTGCTACATCTTTTACACCTTTTTGGAAATTGGCTCTTTGAGCTTCTACAGCAGTACTGAGCAACCCAAGTTTAAGCTTTTTCTCAATCATTCCAGACCTTGACCTAGTGCCTCCTGGAAAAAACAAACTGTGTACGCCAAACTGTATTGCCTCTGAGGAATAGGTTTTCAAAGTTTCCAGGTAGGGAAGGTTTTTCTTCCTTCTGTCTACTTTATATGCCCCTAGTGCATTCATGAAATAAGCAAAGATGCCTATGTTGAACAGATTTAAACCTGCACCATAAATAAAAGGAGGTAATCCCAAAACTGAAATTATCCAACCAATAAGAATACTGTCAAGGTTTGAAAAATGGGTAGGCACCATGACTATAGTTCCTTTTGAGGCCAGATTCCGTATTTGATCAGTTTCTCCTACAATTTGTATTTTGTCTTGTAAAGTGTACTGATTGCTGAAAATGGATTTAATGCCTTTCACTCTTGCTGCATTGAGCAAACGTGAAAATCCATAAGTCACCATTCTTCTGGTAAGTTTATAATGCGAGTGTATAAAGTTACTGGCGATCTCCTCTGCGTAACGCATGGTGATTTCATCCAGGATTTCCACGTAAGCTTTCTTTTTTTGGCTTTTGTTTTTGTTGCCTTCTGCACTTAATTGTACAAGCTTTGACCTTACACTTCTCCAAAATTCCTGTTCGTCGTCAGGGTCCACAGCCCAGGGGTTTTGTTTGATACGGAGTTTTTCTCTGTAAAGTGTCGTTTCCAACTCTTCTTTTAGTAGGTCTATATTATTGTTGGTGACCTGCAAAACAGATTTCTTACTTGCTTCAGCTACTTTTTTTACAAATTCCTTCCTGCTTTTACTAAGCTTTACAACGGGCCATTCATCCTTCTGAGGAAGGATAGGGTCATATTTATGTTTAATATAGGTCTCAGCCAAGATTCTCTAGGTTTAGCATAAAAGACAAAGATAATAAAAAACATGAGGGCAAATCGGATTAAGACTTAGACTTAAATTTACCTAATTGTATTCGAGTAAGCTTGGTTTTTAAAAAAGATAAAAGAAAAAAGCCAAACGATTTTCTGTATGCAGTGTTTCTTTATGGAATAATTGAAAATGCGTTTTGTCCTAGTACGAAAGCATTGTATTATTGTGTCCTAATTGTTTTATGAAGCCTGACCTCAAACAGATACAAGCACCCATTGCCACAGAGATGGAGGAATTCGAAAAGAAATTCCGTGACTTTATGAAAAGTAAAGTCAAACTGCTTGATCATATTACCAACTATATAGTCAAAAGAAAAGGAAAGCAAATGAGGCCAATGTTTGTTTTCCTGACGGCCGGGGTTAGTGGCGGTATTTCCGAGTCCTCCTACAGGGGGGCAGCCTTGATAGAACTCCTGCATACGGCTACGCTGGTCCATGATGACGTGGTCGATGATGCAAACTATAGAAGGGGTTTTTTTTCAGTCAATGCCCTTTGGAAAAATAAAATAGCGGTTTTAGTAGGAGATTATCTTCTTTCCAGAGGACTTTTATTGAGTGTAGACAACGGAGATTTTGAGCTTCTTCGAATTGTCTCACAGGCAGTAAGAGAAATGTCAGAAGGAGAACTGTTACAGATAGCTAAAGCTAGGAAACTAGATATAACAGAAGAAGTCTATTATAAAATCATCAGGCAAAAAACAGCAAGCCTAATAGCCTCTTGCTGCGCAGTTGGGGCAGCTACTTCGGGAGCTGATGCCGTTTTAGTGGAAAAAATGAGAGATTTTGGAGAAAAGGTGGGTATGGCTTTTCAAATAAAGGATGACTTGTTCGATTATGGAGAGGATGAAATCGGTAAACCTGTGGGAATTGATATCAAAGAAAAGAAAATGACTTTGCCTTTGATATATGCATTGAATAACGCCTCTTGGCTGGATAAGAAGCGGATTATTTATCTGATCAGAAATAAAAACGAAGATAAAAAAGCTGTCAATGAGGTGATTGATTTTGTGAAAAGCTCCGGGGGATTACAGTACGCCACAAAAGTGATGAATCAGTATTTTGAAGAAGCCTTGGAAATATTAAATACATTTCCTGAATCCACATACAAAAGCTCTTTGGAAGGTTTGGTAAGATATACGATTGAGAGAAAGAAATAATCTATACAAGATACTTACTCTGCGAGTAATTCTTTTATAAGTTGATTATGCTCGTCTACCCACCTTTCGTAGTAAACCCCTGTGCCAGGACCATTGAATCCTGTATGGATGTGCCTTACTTTTCCCTTTTTATCCAAATAAATAAGCGTAGGAAAAGCAATGACCTGATTCAGCGCTGGTAGTGCTTCAGAAGCTTTTTGTTTATTGCTTTCTCCTGCAATCAAAAATGTGTAGCTGGCATTGAGTTTCTCCATTGATTTCTTCACTCTACTGCTTGCGTAGTCAAAATCAGGTTTGCTTTCAAAGGCAAGCCCAATGATTTCTACGCCTGCATCTCTGTTTTTCTCATACCAAGGTCCAAGAAATTTTGTTTCGTCCATACAATTGGGGCACCAAGTTCCAAAAAGTTGCACCAAAACTACCTTGTTTTGAAATTGTGGGTCGGTTATAGAAACCTTGTTTCCATTGACGTCAGGAAAGGTAAATTCCAGTTTCTCATAACCTTCTTTCAGATAATTTAAAGAATAAGCATCTGGCAATTCAAAATTATCATTTCTCTCTGCAGAAAAGCTTTCTGTATATTTCGGACCACTTCGGAATCGACCTGTAATGCTGCCGTCCTGCTCCATTTTTCCTGTAAATAGAAAAGCATGGCTTCCATCAAATGCACTCATTTGGAAGGTGTTTCCACTTACATTGCCATCAAGAAATCGATAGTCCCCAAGTTTTGTCATGAATGTCCCTTGAATTTGATTTCCCTGTTGTGTAAATATGCCTATTGCATCGTAGCTGTCATCTTCAGTTTGAAAAAGAGTTTTCCATCTTCCAGAAAAATCAGCCTCCACTTCATCCGATACAGGGAATCTGCTGCCCCCGAAGCTTTCAGCTGTAAAGGGTACCTTGTAATTGTTGAGATAATTTTTGACAAAAAACCCATCCAATGAGCCATTCTTTAAGATCTTCGCTCTGAGCTCAGCATCAAATATTCCCAATGAAACTTTTAAAGAATCATCTTCAAAGTTGACTTCATCAAAAACAAGAACTTCTTCAGCATTATAAACCTCTGCATACCAATTTTCCCCACTTCTGATGATTGACATTTCAAAAGGAATAAATTCAGAGTCTACGGCGAGATTTACAAGATATTTATCTGGAAGTGTTGTTTTTTGAGGATTGCTTTGGCAGGAAAAGAATAAAACAAGCAAAGTAAGGAAAAAGAAGTTTTTCATCAGGAGAAATATATTTTGGGTGAAATAGTCAGGGACATGGACAATAGCCTATAATTTAGATAGGCTTAATTACAATAACTTCATTTAAGTTCCAATTTGTTTGAAAAAAGAAGTGATTAGCAAAAAAAAGCAATAATCATCAGTTGATTTTGTTCTCTTATTTGAGAATTATGGGAATTTCTCCCACTTCTTACCATCTTCGCCGATATTAGGTGAAAAACCTCTGATTTGATGTCCGTACTATTCTATTTTTCGATTTTTTTGGCCAAAATAAGCCGTTTTTTAATTGTTCTAATTGTTTTTCAACTACCTGATCTTCAAGTGAAATAATTATCATTTTTTTTTAAAAACATTGTGATATTTCAAACTTTTGGATAGTTTTATAAAAAAGTGGAGAAAAGTGGGGGGAAGTGGTGGGATGTGTAGAAGCTTTTCTTACTTTTGTGTTTATAGCAAACTCAAGATAAGCCCATGGGAATGTTCAACAGTCGGTACGAATGTAAGGTCGACGCCAAAGGTCGTCTGGCTTTGCCTGCCAAAATGAAGGCGGCAATCCCAGAGTCTAATGGGGTGGAGCTCATTCTTCGTCAAGGAGACGACGGCTGCCTGGCGCTTTATACCCAGATTGAGTTTAAAAAACTTTTACATAAGGTCTCTGCATTATCAGACAGGGATCCGGTACAAAGGCTTATCAAGAGGAGCTTTTTCGAAAGTATGACTGAAGTAGAATTGGACAGTGCGGGGCGTTTTTTGATCCCGAAGACTTTTAGCAGCTGGGCCGGAATAGAGAAGGATGCCATATTAATTGGTGTGGGAGGTTTTGTAGAGATATGGAGTCCTGAAAAATACCGTCAAAATATCGTAGCAGATCAGGCGGAGTTGTCAAAACTGATGGATCAATATCTCTCTTAACACATGGCAGCTTCTAATTACCATATCCCAGTAATGCTAGAACCTTGCATTGAAGGCTTGGCTATAAACCCCAATGGAGTCTATGTGGATCTGACATTTGGGGGAGGGGGACACTCCAAAGAAATATTGAAAAACCTTGAAGGAGGGCATTTATATGGTTTCGACCAAGACAGTGATGCAGAAGCCAATATTCCCAATGATGGCCGATTCACCTTTATACAGGCCAACTTCAGGGATTTCAAAAAATACCTGAGACTGTATGGAGTCTCCCAAGTTGACGGGATATTGGCAGACCTGGGGATTTCTTCCCATCAGATAGATGAACCCACAAGGGGTTTTTCAACAAGGTTTGACGGGGATCTGGATATGAGAATGAGTGATGCAATGAATGTTTCCGCCAAGGACATACTCAACACCTATGAGGAGTCCCAACTACACAAGGTGTTGGGGATTTATGGTGAAGTTAAAAATGCCAAAAGCCTGGCTCAGGCAATTACTTCTCAAAGAGCAGCGAAGCCATTCTCTACAACTACAGAGTTTAAGGAATTTCTCAAAGGTTATGCACCTAGGGGTAAGGACTTTAAATATTATGCTCAGGTTTTTCAGGCTTTGAGAATTGAAGTGAATGATGAAATGAAAGCCTTGGAAGAAATGCTTCTACAGACTGTAGAAGTGTTGAAGCCAGAGGGAAGACTAGTTATTATGAGTTATCATTCTCTCGAAGATAGGTTGGTGAAAAATTTCATCAACAAAGGTAAGTTTCAGGGTGAAGTAGAAAAGGATTTCTATGGGAATCTCTTGAGGCCTTTGGAACCGGTCAGCCGCAAAGCCATCACTGCAGGTGCGGAAGAAATAGAAAAGAACAATAGAGCACGTAGTGCAAAATTGAGGATAGCTAAGAAGAAATAGGATGCGCCAGAACACTTTCAAGAAAAAAATCAAGAAAGAGAACTCCTCCAAAGGGGTAGGCAAAAATCTGTTTACGCTGATTGAAGAAAAGCTCAGTATGACAGGTATCCTTGGCGATGGTATACCGGTCAAATTTGTGCCGCCTTTTTTATATGTGGCTCTTCTGGCTCTTATTTATATATGGAGTAATCACAGGGCGGAGAATATGATCCGGAAGATTGAAGTCATTCAACGTGAAGTGGAAGATATCCGTGCAGATGTGACCACACTGGAAGCGGACTATATGCTTAGCAGTAAACAGTCCGAAGTAGCTAAAAAGATAGCTCCTTTAGGAATAGAAGAAATCAACGAACCACCGATCAAGATCAAACTGAAAAAGTGAATATCAAACGTTCCATAGTGCTTAGAGTAAGGATAGCCTTTTTGGTAGTATTCCTTATAGCTGGGGCAATCTTTTATAAGGTTGTCCATTTGCAGTTTGTGGAAGGGGAGAAATGGGCTGCCAAGGCTGAGTCGCTCAATTTTCAATATAGACAGGTAAGTGCTACAAGAGGTAATATTTATGCAGCTGACGGAAGCCTGTTGGCTACTTCATTGCCATTTTACCGAGTGGTACTTGATCCAGTGGTAGCTAAAGAAAACATTTTCCATTCAGGGATAGACTCATTGAGCTATTTGCTCTCTTCTTATTACAAAGATCGCTCTGCCGCTTCCTACAAAAAACTTATTTCAGATGCTAGGACCCGTGGCAAGCGGTATGTGATTTTGAACAGAAAGCAGATAGGCTATCAAGACATGCAGAAAATGAGCAAGTGGCCTGTATTCAGAAATGGGAGAATGGGTGGTGGAGTTATTTTCGAAAAAGTAGAAAAAAGATACAGGCCTTTTAACAGCCTTGCCAGTAGAACTGTGGGTTTTGTTAACGAAGACAGATATGGGGCTGGAATTGAATATAGCTTCAATGATTATTTAGAAGGCAGAAATGGGCAGGCGTTGTTTCAACGAATTGCAGGGGGATCATGGAAGCCGGTTTTTGACGCAGAGGATGTCAAGCCTGATGATGGATATGATGTGTTGACCACTTTAGATGTCAATATTCAGGATGTTGCAGAGTCAGCTTTGCTAAAGCAATTGATAAATAAGGATGCTGAATTTGGGACGGTTATAGTCATGGAAGTGGAAACAGGCCATATCAAAGCCTTGGCAAATTTGCAAAAGAATAAAAGTGGTAGGGGGTATGGTGAAAACTACAATTTTGCTATCGGAGATCAAGGGCTTACAGAGCCTGGATCAACATTCAAATTGCTTTCCATGCTGGCATTATTGGAAGAGGGGCAAGTCAGTCTCAATGATGTAGTAGATACAGGGAATGGGGTTTTTCAGTTTTATGATCGCAAGATGACCGATGCCAAAACAGGAGGCTATGGGAAAATCACAGTCAAAGAAGTTTTTGAAAAATCCTCTAACATCGGTATTTCAAAGCTGGTAAGCCAAAGTTTCGGGCATAGCCCCAGTAAGTTTGTTAGTTATATTGAAAAGGTCGGATTGAATAAGCCTATGGATTTTCAATTGAAAGGCGAAGGAGCTCCATATTTCAAAAATCCAGGTGACAGGGACTGGTACGGCACCACTTTACCTTGGATGTCTATAGGTTATGAGTCCAAGCTTACACCGATTCACACGCTGATGCTTTACAATGCAGTTGCCAACAATGGGAAAATGGTTAAGCCTATGATTGTACAGGCTGTAGCAAAAGGCAATCATGTCAAAAAAAGTTACCAAACTGAGGTAATCCGTAAAAAAATTGCTTCTGAAAAAAGCATCAAACTTCTTCAGGAACTATTGGAAGGGGTAGTGAAAAACGGAACTGCCAAAAATGTGCACAATGAACAATATAGAATAGCAGGAAAGACAGGTACTGCTCAAAAACTGGAAGATGGAAGATATACCAAAAAGTACTACACTTCATTTGTAGGATATTTTCCGGCTGATAATCCTAAGTATTCGGCGATTGTAGTCATTGACAGTCCTAAAGGCTTCAATGCTTATGGAGGGGATATTTCCGCCCCTGTTTTCAAAGATATTGCTGATAAGATTCATGCGCAGGATCTCAAGCTCAATAAGAGAACTCCAACTGATATTTATATGGCTCAAAAAGATGTGGATTTCCCCTATATCCAAGCTGGTAAGTTTGATGAGCTACAACTGATCTGTAACAAACTAGGTCTTTCAAATCATTCCGATGGTATTTCTGATGGTTATGTCAAATCCAGGGCTTTGGATAAATCTATTCAATGGCAGGCCAATCAGGTGGAATCACCTGTAGTACCGGATGTTAGTGGGATGCCTTTGAGAGATGCGCTTTATGTTTTGGAGAACAAAGGACTTAGAGTAATCTATCAAGGAAAGGGAAGGGTTAAAAACCAATCCATAGTGCCTGGTTCTCCGATTCAACAAAACCACGTGATTAATTTGATTTTAGGATAAATGAAGGTGTTAAAAGACATATTATATAAAGTTTCACTTACCTCAACCGTGGGAGACATGGAGAGGAATGTCAGTGAAATAGTCTTTGACAGCCGAAAAGCCAATAAGAACGCAGCTTTTGTAGCCATCAAAGGCACACAGGTAGATGGACATCAGTTCATTCAAGTTGCGATAGAAAATGGAGCCGACACCATCGTGTGTGAAGAGCTTCCGGAAAATCTTGACAAAGAAGTGACCTATGTTCAGGTTCAGAACGCTTCCTTGGCATTGGGAAGAATGGCTTCCAATTATTACGAAAATCCATCTGAAAGGCTGAAGCTAGTGGCGGTTACTGGTACCAATGGAAAGACCAGTACCGTCACGCTTCTGTTTCAGTTGTTTATGGAGTTGGGTTACCAAGTAGGGTTAATATCTACTGTTGAAAACAAGGTTAACGACGAAGTAATCCCCTCCACCCATACCACCCCAGACGCTCTTACTATTCAATCACTTTTGAAAAAGATGGTTGAAAAGGGGTGTACACATTGCTTTATGGAGGCTTCTTCACACGCCATTGTGCAAGGAAGAACCTCAGGTTTGGTATTTTCCGGAGCAGTTTTTACAAATATTACCCATGACCACTTGGACTACCATGGCACTTTTGATGAGTACATCAGGGCAAAAAAAATGCTTTTTGACCAGTTGCCGAAAGATTCATTTGCGCTGGTCAATGCAGATGATAAGAGGGGAATGGTCATGCTACAAAACTGTAAAGCCGTACACCAGACTTTTGGACTGAGATATCCATCAGACTTTAAGGCAAAGGTGCTTTCTAATACCATAGAGGGTCTTGAACTGGATATCAACAATAAACAGATTTGGTTTAGGATGATCGGTGAGTTCAATGCCTACAACTTGCTGGCTGTATTTGGAACTGCGGTCCTCTTAGGAGAGGAGGAAGAAGAGGTCTTGATGCAGCTTTCCAAAGTTAAAGGAGCTCAGGGTCGTTTTGATAAAATCTCCTTGTTTGGAGTGACTGCTATAGTAGACTACGCTCACACACCAGATGCTTTGGAAAATGTTCTGAAAACCATTTCAGGTGTAAGAACTGGGGGAGAACAAGTGATCACAGTAGTAGGGTGCGGAGGGAACAGAGACAAAGCTAAAAGGCCAATTATGGCAAAAATTGCTGCCAAGTACAGTGATAAGGTGATTTTGACTTCTGATAATCCCAGAGATGAAGAACCGATGGACATTTTGAGAGAAATGGAAGCTGGTGTCAATCCTGTGGATTTCAAAAAAACCGTAATTATCGAAGACCGAAGGGAAGCAATCAAGACTGCCGGCATCATGGCGAAAAAGGGAGATATCATTTTGGTAGCTGGAAAAGGACATGAAACCTATCAGGAAGTCAAAGGGGTAAAACATCCTTTTGATGATAGGCAGATAGTAAAGGAAATGCTCAATCTATTGAATAAAGAATAAAGTATGTTATACCCGATTTTTGATTATTTGGACAGTGTGATGGATGTACCTGGAACAGGCGTATTCCGCTATATCTCCTTTAGGGCAGGTATGGCAGCACTCTTGTCTCTGATAATTACGGTTACTTTTGGAAAAAATATCATAGACTGGATTAGAGCTAAGCAAATTGGTGAGACTGTTAGAGATTTAGGCCTTGCAGGTCAGACAGAGAAGAAAGGTACCCCGACAATGGGTGGGCTTATGATCATTGCAGGTATCGTCATACCGACTCTTCTTTTTGCCAATGTCAACAATATATACATTATTCTCTTGCTGATCACTACTGTTTGGTTAGGAGCGATTGGCTTTTTAGATGATTATATAAAGGTTTTCAAAAAGAACAAAGAAGGACTTGCTGGGAGGTTTAAAATAGTAGGACAGATCACTATTGGAATAATCGTTGGCGCTACACTTTACTTTCATGAAGGAGTTGTGGTGAGAGAATTTACCAACCCGGTTTCGATTGAAGAGGGAGTGGTAGAAACGCCTGCTTTTAGGGACGTGAAAGTAGCGAAAACCACAATCCCATTTATGAAAAATAATGAACTCAATTATGAGAATTTCTTGGGTTTTTTAGGGGAAAGTGTAACTCCTGTTTTATACATCCTTTTGGTGATTTTTATCATTACAGCAGTATCCAACGGGGCCAATATTACAGATGGTATTGATGGACTGGCGGCAGGAACATCGGCCATTATCGGACTGGCAATAGCTATTTTCGCTTACATCTCAGGTAATGCCATTTTTTCACAGTATCTGAATGTATTCTTTATTCCCAACTCAGGAGAGTTGGTGATATTCTGTGCGGCTTTTGTAGGTGCCTGTGTAGGGTTTCTTTGGTATAACGCATTTCCAGCCCAGGTATTTATGGGAGATACAGGAAGCTTAATGCTAGGGGGAGTGATTGCAGTACTGTCTCTAACCTTAAGAAAAGAATTATTAATTCCCGTACTCTGTGGTGTTTTTGTAATTGAAAATGTATCTGTGATCATGCAGGTCAGCTATTTCAAATACACAAAGAGAAAATATGGAGAAGGCAGAAGGATATTTCTCATGTCACCTCTGCATCATCATTATCAAAAGAAAAATATCCACGAGTCCAAGATTGTAGTCAGATTTTGGATTGTGGGAATACTTTTGGCAATCATCACATTGGCCACATTGAAATTGAGATAAATGGAGAAAAGGGTAGTCATATTGGGAGCTGGAGAAAGCGGAGTAGGGGCAGCGATGCTGGCTAAGCAGAAGGGCTATGCGGTATGGGTATCTGATTTGGGATTGATCAATGAGGATAAAAAAGAACTTCTAAGGTCCAACGGGATACCTTTTGAAGAGGGGGAACATTCCGACTCTGAAATACTGAATGCCTCAGAGATCATAAAAAGTCCTGGTATTCCATTGACTGCTTCGATAGTGCAGAAAGCCATCTCAAAAGGCATCAAAATTATTGATGAATTGGAATTTGCAAGTAGGTACTCAAAGGGAAATATTATTGGTATTACCGGTACCAATGGAAAAACAACCACCACGCTTTTGACCTATCACTTGCTTAAAAAAGGAGGATTTGATGTGGGATTAGCAGGGAATGTAGGACAAAGCTGGTCCGGTCAACTAACTGTGGGAGACAAGAACTGGTGGGTAATAGAAATGAGCAGCTTTCAGTTAGATGGTCTTTACTCCTTGAAACCTAAAATAGCAATATTGACAAATATTACTCCTGACCATCTGGACAGGTATGGATACCAAATTGAAAATTATATCGCATCAAAAGTCTCTATTTTCAAAAATATGAAAACCGAGGATTCAGCAATATTCTATGCTGATGATCAATTGATCGGTAAAGGTTTAGAAACTGTCGATTTAACGGCAACTCCATATCCTGTGTCTCTAAAAGCAGCACAAAAAAGAGGAGGGTACTATTCCTCAAAAAGCATGGATTTAAGGGTTTCTGGCAAAAGACTTGAAATTGATCCAAAAGCTGTAGCTGTAAAAGGCAAGCATAATGCAATCAATACAATGATGGCATCACTGGCGGCCCTCTTGGCTGGAGTAGATGAAAAAGCCATCAAAGCAGGTCTGTCTGATTTTCAAAATGCATCCCATAGAATGGAAGAGGTTTCCGAAATAGAGGGAGTAAGATTTGTCAATGATAGTAAAGGAACTAATGTAGATGCCACAAAGTATGCTTTGGAGGCATTTGATGGCCCTTTGATCTGGATTGCCGGAGGGGTGGATAAAGGAAATGATTATTCTGTAATAGAACCGTTGATCAGCGGGCGTATCGAAGCCTTGATCTGTTTGGGCAAGGACAATATGAAACTCAGGGAGGCTTTTGTAGGAAAAATTGAAATCATTAAAGAAACACAAGAAATCGCACAGGCGGTTAGATGGGGTTTGGAATTGGGCAGAAGTGGAGCAGTGGTCTTACTTTCTCCCGCATGTGCGAGTTTTGACCTTTTCAAGAATTATGAAGATAGAGGAGAGCAGTTCAAAAAAGCTGTTCAAGAATTAAAAACAGCAGCCATATGATAGTATCACTCAAGGCTTGGATAGATAGAAATCTAAAAGGAGACCCCATGATTTGGGGGATCGTGATCATGCTTTCTATCATCAGTATTCTTGTGGTCTATTCAGCTACAGGTTCCTTGGCTTACAAGTACACAGGAGGAAATACTGAGAAATACCTTTTGGATCACTCCATGATGGTTTTTGCAGGTCTGTTTGTCATGTGGGCCGCGCATAAGATTCCTTATAAATGGTTCGGCCTGATCGGTAGGTTACTGCTAATGGCCTCAATTCCTTTGTTGGTCATCACTTTCATTTTTGGTTCTACAGTCAATGAAGCCAACAGGTGGTTGACTATACCTTTTATCAACAAGGCATTCCAACCTTCAGACATTGCCAAATTGGCTTTGATAGCCACCTTAGCAAGTCTTTTGGCCAAGCGGCAAAAAAATATCGATGAACTCAAAAAGTCCTTTTTGCCCATGATTTTGGTCATTGGATTTATATGCATGCTTATAGGGCTAGCTAACATGTCAACTGCTTTACTCCTGCTCTTTACCTGTCTTTTATTGATGTTTATTGGAAGGGTTCCTATGAAGTACATTTTCATGTTCATTCTTTTTGGAGGATTGTTCATTTCAGCATCAGTATTATTAGGACAGCGTGGATCTACTTTCTATGGCAGAATAGACAGGTTTATTTCAGGTTCTGAAGTACCATTTCAGGCAGAGCAATCTTTTATTGCCATATCTACAGGAGGAATCACAGGAAAAGGTCCCGGGAAGTCTGAGCAAAGAAACACACTACCCCATCCCTATTCGGATTTCATTTACGCAATTATCATAGAAGAGTATGGATTGGTAGGTGGAGCTACAGTTTTGTTTCTCTATCTGGCATTGCTTTACAGGGGAATGAGAATAGTAGCATCTTCAACCAAACCTTTTGGAGGGCTCCTCTCAGCAGGGCTGAGTTTTGCCCTGGTCCTACAGGCTATGGTGAATATGGGGGTTGCAGTTGGTCTGGGTCCAATCACTGGATTACCCTTGCCACTGCTCAGTATGGGAGGGACATCTTTGATATTCACAGGATTTTCGCTGGGAATTATTCTTAGTGTAAGTAGAGGTGATCATGCAGATGAAATAGAAAATATAGGAGAAGGAAATAAACCGAGAAGGGCATTTCAAGCAGCTTAAAAGTGAATAAAGGAAAAAGAACATATAGAATCATGATCAGTGGAGGAGGTACAGGAGGCCATATCTATCCAGCTATTGCGATCGCAAATGCATGGAGAGAAAAGTATCCTGATGCTGAGATTTTATTTGTAGGAGCTGAAGGTAAAATGGAAATGCAGAAGGTTCCCGAAGCTGGATATATAATTGAAGGGCTTCCGGTAGCTGGACTTCAAAGAAGTCTGAGTCTTTCCAACCTGAGCTTTCCCTTCAAGCTTTTTAAAAGTCTCAGGAAATCCAAAAAACTCGTCAAAGAGTTCAATCCAGAAGCTGTAGTGGGTGTTGGGGGATATGCCAGTGGGCCGTTATTGAGGGTTGCGCAGGCAAAAGGAATTCCTACACTGCTTCAAGAGCAGAATTCTTATGCGGGATTGACCAATAAGTTGCTTGCTAAAAAGGCCAAGGTCATTTGTGTGGCCTATCCTGGAATGGAAAAGTTCTTTCCCCTGGAAAGAATAAAATACACAGGTAACCCTGTGCGAAAGGATATTCTTCAATTGGAAGGTAAGCAGGAAGTAGGGCTTAAGTATTTTGGGCTGGAAACAGGCAAAAAGGTTTTGCTGGTATTAGGTGGAAGTCTGGGAGCTAGGACCATTAATCATGGGATTCTAGCAGACATGGAAGCTTTAGAAAAAGGAGGATATCAAATACTCTGGCAATGTGGAAAGTTTTATTTCCGGGAAATGAGTGCAAAAGTAAAGGAGTCTGGATTAAAGCATATTCATGTCTTGGAATTTATAAAAGAAATGGACTTGGCCTATGCTGTTGCAGATGTGGTGGTTTCCAGAGCTGGTGCACTTTCTGTTTCCGAATTAAGTCTGGTTGGAAAGCCGGTGGTATTTATCCCTTCGCCTAATGTAGCAGAAGACCATCAGACAAAAAATGCCTTGGCATATGTCAATGAAAATGCAGCATTGTTGCTTAAAGACGATGAAGCTGTTGGAAAAATAAAGGAAACCTTGGATGGCCTATTCGCTGAAGAAGGAAAAGCAGAGAAGCTTTCAAAAAACATCTTAAAATTGGCTAAGCCTGATGCAGCAGAAAAAATTGTAGAAGCCTTGGAGGAAATTATAGCATGAAGTTGAAGGAATTACATAGCGTCCATTTCCTAGGTATTGGAGGTATAGGCATGAGTGCCCTTGCGAGGTGGTTCAATCACGTCGGGGTAGCTGTGTCAGGCTATGATAAAACCCCTTCGTCTCTCACTAAAGCTTTGGAGGAAGAGGGTATGCAGATTTCATTTTCGGATGATATTGAAAGTATTCCAAATAAAGTCAAAGAAGACTCTTCCAAATCTTTGATTGTATGGACCCCGGCTATACCCAAGGATACTGTGCAGTTGAGGTATTTTCAACAGGAAGGATATCGCCTTGAAAAAAGAGCAGCTGTTTTAGGTTTGATTACAGCTGACATGCCGACTATTGCAGTGGCCGGAACCCATGGAAAGACAACTACCTCATCCATGATAGCTCATCTGCTCAAGCATGCAGGGAAAAACGTTGCAGCCTTTTTAGGCGGAATCACTCAAAATTATCAAAGTAACCTCATTCTCCATGATGAGGGGAAAAAAGGTGCTACCGTAGTAGTAGAAGCAGACGAGTTTGATAGGTCGTTTTTGCATCTACATCCTAATGTGGCTGTCTTGACCAGTGCTGATCCAGATCACTTGGATATTTATGGAGATGATGAGCATATGGTGGAAGGTTTTAGGGCTTTTGTAGACCTTCTACCATCAGGTGGGCAGCTCTATGTACAAGCTAATGCATTTAGTAAAATAGGACTTCCCAAAAAAGCTGTAAAAGTCATGCAGTACGGAATCAATGCCGGGGAAGTCAGGGCTGAAAACATTAGACCAAAAGTAGCCTCTTTCGCTTTTGACTTTGTGTCCAAAGATTACAAGATCAAAGAACTTGAGATCAAGATACCAGGGTATCATAATGTGGAAAATGTACTGCCCGCTATTTCAATTGCTTTGCAGATGGGGATCAGTCCTGCGGAAATCAAAGCTGGGCTTGAAAGTTACAAAGGGGTAAAAAGGAGATTTGAAATTTGGGTACAGGAAGATGGGAAAGTATTCATTGATGACTATGCACACCATCCCGAGGAAATCAGAGCTTTCCTGAGCTCGGTCAAAGCTATGTACCCCCAAAATAAGTTGACGGCTATTTTTCAGCCACACTTATACACAAGGACAAGAGATTTTGCCAAAGGCTTTTCTGAAAGCTTGTCCTTGGCGGATGAAGTAGTGCTCTTGGATATTTATCCAGCAAGGGAACTTCCCATAGAGGGCGTTAGTGCCTCCATGCTTCTGGCGGGTATTCAAGTGACCAAAAAGTCGCTGCAGACAAAAGATGGTTTGTTGGATTACCTAAATGCTAGCAAACCTGAAGTCTTGGTGACTATAGGTGCAGGTGATATAGATAGGCTTGTTGAACCCATTGCAAATTGGATGAAAAATCATGAAAACTAACCTGAAAAAATCCATAGGCTTTGGCTTGCTGCTACTCATTTTGGTGGCATTTATTGGCTTTGTTGAGAAAAGGCATTCTGAAAGAACATTCGCGGGAATCGAAGTGCTGGTAAAAGGTGTAGCTGATGTTTACTTCGTGGATGAGAAAGAAATTCTTACCAGTATAGAGGCAGAGTTTCCGCTTTTGAAGCCAGGCGTAGCTTTGTCTGAAATCAATCTCAACCATTTGGAGAAAAAGGTAGAAAAGCAGCCTTTTGTAAAGAATGCAGAGGTTTTCTCGGACCAAAAGGGAAATGTCAGGATTGAAATTGAGCAGCATGTTCCGATGGCCAGAATTGTGAGACCAAGAGCAGCCGATGGCTACATCTCTAAAGAGGGCTTGATTCTGCCGACCTCCCCTACTTACACTACTAGGGTGATCGTATTGCATGGACGTTTTGCAGAGTCATTATTGGATCAAAAGGAACTGATTGAAGAAAATCCGGAATTGCTAAGCCTGATCCGATACATACATGAGGATGAATTTTGGAACGCTCAGATTACAGAATTAGAGATAGATAAATTAACAGATATAAAGATGCATCAGCAGGTTGGGAGGCAAGTGATTGAGTTTGGGGATGCATCTGATTTTATAGAGAAGTTTAAAAAAATCAACCTGTTTTATGAAGAAATCCTGCCGGCCAAAGGATGGAATGCATATGACAAAGTGAATGTAAAATATAAGGGCCAGATTGTTTGTGAATAATTGATGATGCTATGGAAAACGACAAATTTATTGTAGGACTGGATATTGGAACCACCAAAATCTGTGCGATTGTAGGACGGAAAAATGAGTTCAACAAACTGGAGGTTTTGGGAGTGGGGAAAGCTGTTTCAGATGGAGTTATAAGAGGAATTGTGACCAATATCGATAAAACTGTAAATGCCATTCAGAAGGCTGTAACAGATGCTTCTGACATGGCGGAAGTGGATATTGCCAACGTTATTGTTGGGATTGCCGGGCAGCATATCAGAAGTTCTATCCACCATGGGAGTATCATGTGCAACCCACAACAGGGTGAAATTACCATAGAGGATGTCAGAAGACTCTCCAACGATATGGAAAATATTGTTGTGCCTCCTGGCAACACCATCATTCATGTTATGCCACAGGATTATACTGTGGATTATGAAGACGGTATCAAGGATCCGGTTGGAATGTCCGGATGCAAATTAGAAGCAGATTTCCATATCATCACTGCACAGTCTACAGCCATCAGTAACATCAACCGTTGCATCAAGCGCGCTGACCTTATTTCCAAAGATCTTATACTGGAGCCTTTAGCGAGCTCACTTTCTGTCCTTAGTGAGGAAGATAAAGAGGCTGGGGTTTGTCTGGTTGATATAGGTGGAGGTACCACAGACATAGCCATATTTTACGACAATATCATCAGGCATACTGCTGTGATTCCTTTGGGAGGAAATATTATCACTACAGACATCAAAGAAGGATGTATGGTACTTTATCATCAGGCTGAACTCCTCAAAACGAAATTTGGTAAGGCCATTTCTGAGGAGGCCAATCCAAATGAGATTGTTTCTATTCCTGGATTGAGAAATAGACCACCAAAAGAAATATCGATTAAAAACCTTGCTTCAATCATACAAGCCAGGATGGAAGAAATCATCGAGCATGTTCAGAATGAACTAGTGGCAAGCGGCCATTACAAGAAGTTGGCAGGAGGCATAGTTCTCACAGGAGGAGGCTCCTTATTGTCCGGCGTGGCCCAGCTTTTCGAATATATGACAGGCTTGGATACGAGGATTGGCTATCCAAATGAGCACTTAGGAAAGTGTAAAGTTGACGAAATCAAGAGTCCCATGTATGCCACTTCCGTTGGGCTTGTTTTGGCAGGGTTCAAATCATTTGATGAAAGAGAGGAGAATTATAAACTCAGGTATCAAAAAGTTGATGGAAGACCAACACAGAAAGTTCTTAAAGGGGATTTTGGTACCAGCATCTTTACAAATATCAAAAACAGATTAAAAGATATCATTTCAGATGATATTCATGAAGATAATAATTACTAGGGCTTATCATATTGGGGGAGGTGAAGGGTCTTGCCTTTCATTTCCCTAAAAATTTAAACATTGAAAATAATTATTCACCAACATACACAAATAAATGTCAGATAACATGAAAGATTACAAGTTTGATCTTCCAAAAAACCACAAATCCATCATTAAGGTGATCGGAGTAGGAGGTGGCGGTTCCAATGCCGTTAACCACATGTATAATCAAGGTATCAAGGACGTGGAGTTCGTGGTCGTCAATACTGATGCCCAGGCACTCAAAAGCAGTCCTGTGCCATTGAGGCTACAATTGGGAGCTAACCTTACCGAAGGACTTGGAGCCGGAGCAAATCCTGAGAAAGGAAAAAATGCTGCCCTGGAAAGCAAGGAAGATATCAGAGAGCTGCTTTCTGATAAGACCAAAATGGTCTTTATTACAGCTGGAATGGGTGGAGGAACCGGTACGGGTGCCGCTCCTGTAATTGCCAAGATAGCAAAGGACATGGATATCCTTACTGTAGGGATAGTGACTGCACCTTTTGTTTTTGAAGGAAGGAAGAAAATGCAGGCTGCACAGACTGGTATTGAGTCGTTGAGGGAAAACTGCGACACAGTCCTTGTTATCCTCAATGATAAATTGAGGGAGATTTACGGTAACCTGGCCATTCGTTCAGCTTTTGCAAAGGCTGACAATGTTCTGACTACTGCAGCCAAGTCAATTGCCGAAATCATTACTGTGCATCAAGATGTCAATGTGGATTTTGAAGATGTCAAAACAGTGATGAAAGATGCGGGAGCTGCAGTAATGGGCTCTGCCAGTGAAGAAGGAGAAGGAAGAGCAATCCGTGCCGCTGAGAAGGCTATTGCTTCGCCTTTATTGAATAACGTAGACATCAGAGGAGCGCAAAAAATCCTGCTTTCAATCATGTCAGGAGAGGATGATGAGCTTTCTATGGACGAATTGAGTGAGATTACGGAATACATCCAAGAGAGAGCCGGAGAAGATGCAGAAGTGATATTTGGTCAAGGAATTGATCCTGATCTAGGAAAAGGTATCAGAGTAACTGTGATTGCCACAGGTTTTGAAATGGATAAGCTGACAACAGCTTCCCCTAGTTCAAAGGCAGTGAAACCTACTGCTGTTGTGACTGAAGCTGAGGAGGAAGAGGAGAAAACCATTAAAGTCATAGACCTTGAGTCTGGCAAGTCCTCAAAAGTTGCTGAAACAGCTTCTCCAGGAGAATCATATACTTTTACCTTTCAAAGACCGATTCAAAAAGCCAATGAGCCTAAGCCAACAATGGATACTCCAAAGGCTGTGGAAACTGAACAAAAGACTGAGGTGAAGCAAGTGGAAATCGAAGAGGTGGAAGAGCAAGATGAGTTTGTGTTTGAAGACGCTGATAAATCTTCTGAAAAATCAAAAGTAGTTTTTGAACTGGAAAGCGAGGAGGAAAAAGAGCCCCAGCTTCCGGTAAACCAAAAAGAAGAGGAAGAAGAAGCTAAGCCTACTGTTTTTGGAAATGATTACTATGAGGAAGTCAGGCAAAAAGCAATTCAAAAAGCTTACGAGAGATTTGAAAAGTTGAAAAACATGCGAAGCACTTTTAACCAGAACACGGAGGATTTTAAAGAAAAATTAGAGACTCCGGCCTTTGTAAGAAAGCAGGTTAAGTTATCTGATGTGCAGCACAGTTCTGAAAGAAGTCTTTCCAGATTTAATCTAACAGACGAAAATGAGTTTTTGAAAAACAATAAGTTTCTGCATGATAATGTTGATTGACTTCTAAAAGTCAATCAACATTTCAGCCTGTGATTGAAGTAATTCCATGTACAGCCTGTTGGTGAGCAGGTTATCTGACATGTTGTCTTCTATTTTGGCCAATTTTGGTTTGAAGGCAAGTACATGCATTCCCAGGTAATGGAAGATGTCGGTGAGGTGGCTCAAAGCGATGCCACCCCCGCCTATTCCTGATGATAGTCCTACTAAGGCACATTTTTTATTTCTAAAACTATTTGGGTACGTCATTCCGTCAATAAAGGATTTCAGTATTCCTGGAAAAGAACCATTGTATTCAGGTACGATAAAAACAAATTTTTTCCCTTCCTTTACTTTCTGGTGAAAGTTATTGAACAGATTGTTTTTTCCATTGTTCTCATATAGGGCCGAAAACACAAAATCATGGGGCAAATCCTGTAAATTTAAAATCTCAGCATCTTTGCCCATTTTCTTTAAATTTTCCAGATAGATTAGTGCCAATTTATTGGACAGAGAGTTTTGTCGGTTGGTGCCTACGATTATCTTTATCATTGAATAGAATTTCTAAAATTAATGCAGCTAATCTACAATCAAGACTGCTTTTAAGTTTCGTATGTGAGTTAAATTATTTGTAAAATCGAAATTTGTACCTTCAATCCAAACTACCAAAATGAGAATAGAGCCCACAATTAGCTACAGCCAACAGATACAACATGCAGTTGATGATATTTTAGGAAAATATGATCATGCGATTGATTTGGGTATCATCCTAGGTACAGGGTTGGGACAGCTTATTCAACATATCCAGATAGAAAAGGAGATCCCCTATGAAGAAATCCCGTTTTTTCCGGTTTCCACAGTAGAAAGTCATAAAGGCAAGTTGATTTTTGGGAAGCTGTCAGGCAAATCCGTGGTAGCCATGCAAGGGAGATTCCATTACTACGAGGGATACTCCATGAAAGAAGTGACTTTTCCAGTTAGGGTGATGAAAAAACTTGGTATCAAACACCTGTTTGTTTCAAATGCAGCAGGAGGGCTAAATCCAGAATATAAAATCGGTGAATTGATGATCATCAATGATCATATTGACCTGTTTCCCGAAAATCCTTTAAGAGGAAAGAATTTAGAAGAATTCGGAGTCCGATTCCCTGATATGTCAGAACCCTATGATCAGTCTTTGATTACTTCTGCCTTGGATATTGCCAAAAGGGATTCAATGAATGTTCATCAAGGCGTTTATGCTGCCGTTCAGGGCCCAAATCTGGAAACCAAAGCAGAATACAAATATTTGAGGACAATTGGAGCTGATGCTATAGGAATGAGTACGATTCCTGAAGTAATTGTTGCCAGACATATGGAGTTGCCGGTATTTGCTATTTCAGCAATCACTGATCTTTGTTCGCCTGGAAATATCAAAAAAGTAAAGATAGAGGAAGTATTGGTGGCTGCTGCAAAGGCAGAGCCAGGGATGGGATTGATCATCAAAGAGTTGATTGCTAAACTTTAATTATAGAGATTGAATCTTTGATAGTGATATGGATACTTTTGAAAATAGTATTAATGCTGCTTTTTTATTTTTATCAAAACGGCTCAAACATCCCTGTGATACAGGGATAATACTGGGCTCGGGATTAGGAAGCCTTTTACAGGAAATGAAACTCATTCAAGAGTTCCCTTATGCAGAGATTCCACATTTTCCAATCTCAACTGTGGAGGGTCATTCCGGAAAACTGATTCTCGGCGAACTTGAAGGAAAGATGGTTTTAGCAATGAGTGGGCGATTTCATTTTTATGAAAATTATGGAATGAAGGCAGTAACTTTCCCTTTAAGGGTTCTTAGAACATTGGGAGTTGAAAAGCTTGTCATCACCAATGCGGCGGGAGGTCTTAACCCTGATTTTCAAGCAGGAGACCTGATGCTTATTGAGGATATTATCAGTCTTTTTCCTGATAATCCACTTAGAGGTAAAAATTTGGGCGATTATGGCCCCAGATTTCCTGATATGTCAGAATCCTTGGATTCTGAATGGATGAAATTAGCCTTAGATGAAGCGGTCGATCTAAGAATTGATTTGAAAAAAGGGATTTATGCTGGGGTCCCAGGCCCAAAACTCGAAACCAAGGCAGAAGTACGGTTTTTGCGTATAATCGGGGCTGATGCTGTAGGTATGAGTACGGTGCCGGAAATTATCATAGCCCGGCATATGGGTTTGAAAACTATAGCATTCTCTGTTATCACCAATGAAAGTATTCCAAAAGTCCGCAAGGAGTTTACCCATGCAGATGTAGTTGAAGTTGCAGATAGAGCAGGTAAGCAGCTTGCCCTTTTAGTCAAGAGGATTTTGTAGTGGAAAAAAAAAAGGTTACCAATTCAATTGGCAACCTTTTAAGTCTTTTGTGATTGATCAAACAGTCATGATTTCTGCTTCTTTTTTCACCAATAGCTCATCAATTTTTGAGGAATACTGATCTGTTAATTTTTGGACATTATCTTCCGCTCTTTTGACTTCATCTTCCGCAACCCCGTCTTTTTGGAGCTTTTTTAGGGATTCATTGGTGTCTTTACGGATAGTTCTGACTGAGATTTTACCAGACTCACACTCTTGTTTGGCTTGTTTTACCAAAAGCTTTCTTCTTTCCTCAGTAAGTGGAGGAATTGTTAGGATGATGATCTCTCCGTTATTTTGTGGCGCAAGACCAAGGTCAGAATTGATAATTGCTTTTTCAATTTCGCCTATAAGGTTTTTTTCCCAAGGCTTAATGGTTAAGGTCCTAGCGTCAGGAGTAGTCACAGAGGCTACTTGTTGTAAAGGCGTAGGAGCGCCATAATAGTTCACCATTATTCCGTCAAGCAGATTAGGCATAGCCTTTCCGGCTCTGATTTTAACCAATTCGGAAGCAGTATGATCTACTGCTTTTTGCATGAGTTCTTTTGCTTCTTCCAGGTAAAGTTGAATTTCTTCCATGTCTAAATAATTCTGGATTAAATTGAAGTAATTAAAGTTCCTATATCTTCGCCGGAAACTATTTTTTCAAGGTTTCCGGGTTTGTTCATGTCGAATACCACTATGGGCAGATTATTTTCTTGACATAGAGTAAACGCAGTCATGTCCATGATGTTGAGGTTTTTCTGGTACGCCTCTTGGAATGAGAGTGTTGTATATTTTGTTGCGTTTTTGTCTTTTTCTGGGTCAGCAGTGTATACACCATCCACTCTAGTGCCCTTGAGTACTACATCGGCTTCAATTTCAATGGCTCTTAAGCTGGCAGTAGAATCGGTAGTAAAGTATGGGTTGCCAATTCCTGCCCCAAATATCACAATTCTTCCTTTTTCCAAATGTCTGATAGCTCTTCTTCTGATAAAAGGCTCACATACGCTTTCAACTTTAATACCGGACATTAACCTGGTGTACATGCCACCTTGTTCTAAGGCACTTTGAAGGGCCATGGCGTTGATCAACGTGGCAAGCATACCCATGTAATCCCCCTGAACCCTGTCTATCCCTGTCTTTTCCGCCTGTACTCCTCTAAAGATATTACCTCCTCCAATTACAATAGCCACTTCTACACCCATATCCCTGACTTTGCGGATTTCCTGTGCGTATTGTTCAAGTCTATTTGAGTCAATTCCGTAATTCTTTTCGCCCATTAGGGCTTCTCCGCTAAGCTTCAGTAAGATCCTATTGTATTTCATTTTTCGGTAATTGGGAAATGGTACTTTTTAATTTCTATGGTTTAAACCCGACAAATATAAAGCCTTAATGTAGAAAACTAAACTAAGACCATTTTAAAATTGGATCAATACCTGATTTTTCTCCACGCTTTGGCCTTTTTTGATTTTGATGGATTTGACAGTACCATCTCCAGGCGACTTCAGAATATTTTCCATTTTCATGGCTTCCAAAATCAAGACAGGATCACCTTTTTTGACTTCATCTCCTTCTTTGACCTTGATATCAAAAATCAATCCCGGCATTGGAGCCTTTACTTCTTTGGCTGCATTGGGAACAGCCATGTTCATGCCTAATTTTTCCAAGAGCAGGTCAAACTTGTCTTTGAGTTTTATCTCACAGGGTTTGTTATTGAGTTTCAGAGTTATGGTTTTAGTTTCTTCCTCAATCTGCACTAGTTCAAGGTTAAAAGACTGATTTTGATAGAGAACATTGAAATGATGCTCACCTGTCTTAGTGATATCCCAGTCAAGAATCTGTTCATTCACTTTGATTGAATCTTTCGGTTTCTCGACTTCAAAAACTGAATTTTTTATACTAACTGAATACATTTCGTTTATTTTGCGCCTAATATACGATTTATCTTTAAAAACCCTTTTTATGAAATTGGATAAAACCAGACCCATTTTAGCCATTGTGTTTGTCCTGTTTTGGTCTTGCCAGACTGCTAATATTACTGTAGAAGAAGGCAGTGAACAAAATAATGTAGCTGTTGATCAGCAGGATTTAAAGGATCATGAAAAATCCGAAAAGGTTAGGAAGTTGGAAAGTGAAATTTCAGAATACCGCAGCTCCAACCAAAGGGATTTTGATTTGATTCATACAGCTCTGGATCTTTCTTTTGATTTTGAAAATGAATTGGTTTTTGGAGAAGCAAAGCTTTTGATCAAACCTTATTTTTTCCCCCAGAGTGCTTTAGTTCTAGATGCCAAAGACTTTGATATTCATAATATTTGGCTTGTGGAGGATGGAAAAGAAGATGTTTTAAATTTCAGATACAATACTCAGAAAGCTACAATTTATTTACCCAGGGAGTATACAAATAAGGATACGCTTCAGGTTAAAATCAAATATACTGCAATGCCCAATGAGAATTCCGGTCAAGGGAGTGTTGCAATAACTGATAGGAAAGGACTATACTTTATCAATACCCAAGGGAATGAAAATAAGCCTATTCAAATCTGGACGCAAGGGGAGACAGAGCACAACTCTAAATGGTTTCCAACCATTGATTCGCCCAATGAAAGAACTACACAAGAAATCAGACTTACAGTACCTGAGCAGTTTAGGACAATCAGTAACGGCACCCTGATTTCCAGTACTACCCAAGCTGATGGTAATCGCACCGACCATTGGCAGATGGATTTACCCCATGCCCCATATCTGGCAGCAATAGTGGTGGGTGATTTTGTAGAAATCAAAGATGAATGGGAGGGATTGCAGGTTAATTATTATGTTGAAAAAGAATTTGAAGAAGGGGCAAAAACGGTTTTTAAAAACACGCCGGAAATGATCGGTTTCTTTTCAGAGATATTGGGAGTGAGGTACCCTTGGCAGAAATATGACCAAGTTGTGGTCAGGGATTTTGTTTCTGGGGCTATGGAAAATACCACGGTTTCTGTTTTCATGGAAGAGCTAAATCTTGATGAGAGAGAGGCAATTGATTCAGAGTGGGATGGAATAATAGCCCATGAATTATTTCATCAGTGGTTTGGAAATTATGTCACTAATGAGTCATGGTCAAACCTGACTTTAAACGAAGCTTTTGCCAATTATTCTGAATACCTCTGGTATGACTATAAGGAGGGCCGTGATGAGGCTGACCTTCATCATGTATCCGAATTGGAGCAATATTTAAGTGAGGCAAAAAGGAAGCAGGTGGATTTGATCAGGTTTTATTATGATGATCCAGAGGATATGTTTGACAATCACTCCTATGCTAAAGGAGGCAGAATTCTTCACATGTTGCGTGATTATCTTGGAGATGATGCGTTTTTCAGTTCCCTTCAACATTATTTAACGAAGCATGCCTTCCGAAGTGTGGAAGTCCATGATTTAAGGTTGGCTTTTGAAGAGGTTACAGGGATAGATCTCAATTGGTTTTTCAATCAGTGGTTTTTAGATTCAGGTCATCCAGTATTGGAATACGAGGTAGACTATTCACAGCCTGAAAACCTTTTATTGACAGTTTCCCAAAGACAGGATTTTGAAAACACACCGCTTTATAAGTTACCTTTCAAGGTAAGTTGGTATAGCGGTGGGGAGCGTTTTGTGAAAGAATATATTTTGGATAAAGCATGGCAACAATTTGCAATTGAAAATGAGGTTCCGATCACCGAGCTTTATTTTGATGAGAGTCAGCAACTTTTGGCTGAAAAAAAATCTTACAGGGGAAAGGCTCATTTTATTAACCAATTCAAGGAATCTACTTTTGGGGTATCAAGGTATGAGGCATTGGACAGTTTAAGTTCTGATTATTCAAATGATCCGGAGGTGACTTCTGTGATTGAAAGGGCACTGCAGGATCCTTTTTGGGCAATCCGAGAAATGGCTGTCATGAAAATCTCTCAAAATCCGGATTGGATTTCTCAAATAGAGAATATTGAGGAAAAGCTGTTCGAAATTGCAGAGAATGACCAAAAAAATACAGTGAGGCTAGGTGCTATTGAGTTATTAAGTTTGATTGATGGGGGGAAATATTCACCGGCATTCCTGCGATGGATGAATGATCCCTCATATTACGTAGCTGGAACAGCTTTGCAGGCTTACCTGGAAAATGACAGTAATACCAATAGAGATGAGATAGCAGAAAGGTTCAGAGAAAGCCGGAACATCAGGATAATTGTTGCACTTGCAGATTATTTCATTTCGGAGGAGCATGCTGAAGAGTCAGACTGGTTTCATAAGAAGCTTGAAAATCTAGGTGGTCAGTCACTTTATTATTTTGTAGGCTATTATGCTGACTATTTCTCCAAAATTAGGGGGGGGAATTCAGAATTGGCGGTAAACAACTTGGTAAAACTAGCTTCTGAACACAGGGCATCTTATGTTAGAATAGCAGCTTTTATGGGTATTTTTGGTTTTGTAGATGAACCAGGAGTAGTGGATCAAGCCAAGAGGATTTTTGCTGAAGAAAAGGATCAAATGGCAAAAGATTATATGGAATTTTTTCTTTCTCCTTATCTAGAGGAAAATTAATCTGTTGATTTTTATAGGGTTAAATAGAGCGTCATAAAAATAGTCGGAAAAATTTTACCATTATTTTGAATGTTTACGAAAAGGGTATAATTTTGCCATCCGTTAAGACATCGAAAAGCTTCAAAGTATCAATGTTTTAGCGAAAATTCAGTTGGGGGAATACCAAAGCGGCCAACTGGGACGGACTGTAAATCCGTTGACTTATGTCTTCACAGGTTCGAATCCTGTTTCCCCCACAAAATTGAAATGCAAAATATTTTAGTAGTTTTGCATTAGGTTTTAAAAAGCGGGAGTAGCTCAGTTGGTAGAGCGGCAGCCTTCCAAGCTGCAGGTCGCGGGTTCGAGCCTCGTCTCCCGCTCTATGCTTTTTATAGCATATAAATGTTATCAGCCGACGTAGCTCAGGGGTAGAGTACTTCCTTGGTAAGGAAGGGGTCACGGGTTCAAATCCCGTCGTTGGCTCAGAAGCATTAATAGAATTTAAAAATTATATCTTTAACTAAAACAGAGGATTTTCACGCATGGCAAAAGCAACCTTTGACCGTTCCAAACCGCACGTTAATATCGGTACGATTGGTCACGTAGACCATGGAAAGACAACTTTGACTGCTGCCATTACCACAGTTTTGGCTTCTAAGGGTCTTTCCGAATTAAGAGATTTCTCTTCTATCGACAACGCTCCAGAAGAAAAAGAAAGAGGTATCACCATTAACACTTCTCACGTTGAGTATCAGACAAACGCAAGACACTACGCTCACGTAGATTGTCCTGGTCACGCTGATTACGTGAAGAACATGGTAACTGGTGCTGCCCAGATGGATGGCGCTATCCTAGTGGTAGCTGCAACTGATGGACCTATGCCACAGACAAGAGAGCACATTCTTTTGGCTCGTCAGGTAGGTGTACCAGCGCTAGTAGTATTTTTGAACAAAGTTGACATGGTCGATGACCCTGAACTTCTTGAATTAGTTGAAATGGAAGTTAGAGAATTGCTTTCTTTCTACGAATTTGACGGTGACAATATCCCAGTTATCGCTGGTTCTGCACTTGGTGCTTTGAACGGTGAAGAAAAGTGGGTTAACACTGTAATGGAGTTAATGGATGCAGTTGACAATCATATTCCGCTTCCTGAGCGTTTGATCGACAAAGACTTCTTAATGCCTGTTGAAGACGTATTCTCGATCACTGGTCGTGGTACAGTTGCTACTGGTAGAATTGAAAGAGGTGTAATTAACTCTGGTGATCCGGTAGATATTATCGGTATGGGAGCGCAAGGCCTTAAGTCTACCGTGACTGGTGTTGAGATGTTCCGTAAGATTCTTGATAGAGGTGAAGCGGGTGATAACGTAGGTCTTTTGTTGAGAGGTATTGAAAAGTCTCAAATCAAGAGAGGTATGATTATCTGTAAGCCAGGATCTGTTACTCCTCACGCTCACTTCAAAGCAGAAGTTTACGTTCTTTCCAAAGAAGAGGGTGGACGTCACACTCCATTCTTCAACAAGTATCGTCCTCAGTTCTACTTAAGAACTACTGATGTTACTGGAGAGATCAAACTTCCTGAGAACGTTGAAATGGTAATGCCAGGTGATAACGTTACAATCGAAGTTAACTTATTGAATGCAGTTGCTTTGGAAAAAGGTCTTCGTTTTGCTATCAGAGAAGGTGGTAGAACTGTAGGAGCTGGTCAGGTAACAGAAATTCTTGACTAATTTTCCAAATTGATTATAAAATTCAAATGCGATCCTGAATTATTTTTCGGGATCGCATTTGTTTCTTGTTCCAATTGTAACTACTTTTGCGTTCCCTTTTGGGGAACCAAATATTCTACGGGCATAGTTCAATGGTAGAATAGCGGTCTCCAAAACCGTTGATGGGAGTTCGAATCTCTCTGCCCGTGCAAAATTATAGTAGACCATGAATATTAAAAATTTTGTAGTTGAATCCATAGACGAAATGAAGAACAAGGTGACTTGGCCTTCTTATTCGTTTTTGCAAAACAGCGCTGTATTGGTGATAGTAGCATCTATCATTTTTGCACTGGTGATAGGCCTCATTGATTTGGGATTCGAGAATTTGATGAAGTGGTTCTACGATTTATTCTAATCTGAATATCAATTACTGATGGCTGAACATAAGTGGTATGTACTTAGGGTGGTAGCAGGGCAAGAGAAAAAAGCCAAGACTTACTTGGATAATGAAATTGTCCGTCAAAAACTTGAGGATTATATTCCTGAAGTCTTGATACCCTCCGAAAAAGTTTACGAAATGCGTAACGGCAAAAAGCGTGTGAGGGAAAGAAATTTTTTTCCTGGCTATGTGCTTATCAATGCCGACCTATCACATGGTGAAGCTAATCATGTAATTACAAGTATACCGGGAGTAATCGGTTTCTTAGGGTCAAACCAAGGGGGGGCTTCCAAAACCCCTGAGCCATTACGTCAATCAGAAGTTAACAGGATCTTAGGTCGTGTTGAAGAGATTGATGAGTTTGCAGAGAAATTGGATACACCATTTATAGTTGGAGAGACCGTAAAAGTAATGGACGGTCCTTTCAGTGGTTTCTCGGGAACAATAGAAGAGGTGTTTGAAGACAAGAAGAAATTGAATGTTATGGTCAAGATCTTCGGTCGAAACACACCTGTTGAATTAAACTTTATACAAGTAGAAAAACAAGACTAGGAAATGGCTAAGGAAATCACTGGTTATGTGAAATTACAGGTGAAAGGTGGCCAGGCAAATCCATCACCTCCGGTTGGTCCGGCTCTTGGTTCCAAGGGTTTGAACATCATGGAGTTCTGTAAGCAGTTCAATGCCAGAACCCAAGACAAAATGGGACAGGTATTACCTGTTTTGATTACTGTTTTCTCTGACAAGTCTTTTGAATTCGTAGTAAAGACACCTCCTGCAGCTAACATGCTGATTGAGGCGGCGAAAATAAAGGGTGGGTCAGCAGAGCCAAACAGGAAAAAAGTAGGTTCTGTCACTTGGGATCAGGTTAAAGAAATTGCAGAGGTAAAAATGCCTGACTTAAACGCTTTCAAAGTAGAATCTGCCATGAAAATGATTGCAGGTACTGCTAGAAGTATGGGTATCACTGTTTCTGGTAAAGCCCCCTGGGAGGATTAATTAAACAAACTATGGCTAAGTTAACAAAAAAGCAAAAAGAAGCTCTTTCTAAGTACGACCCAAGCCAGCAGTACTCCCTAGAGGAAGCTTCTTCCATTGTAAAGGAAATCACCAATGCCAAATTTGATGCTTCTGTTGATCTTGACATCCGTTTGGGTGTAGATCCAAGAAAAGCAGATCAAATGGTAAGAGGTGTGGTAGCATTGCCACACGGAACTGGTAGAGAGGTAAAAGTACTTGTACTTTGTACTCCTGACAAGGAAGAAGAAGCTAGAGAAGCTGGTGCAGATTATGTAGGTCTAGATGACTATATTGCTAAAATTGAAGGTGGATGGACTGACGTAGATGTCATCATCACTATGCCTAATGTTATGGCTAAAGTCGGTAGATTAGGTAGGGTTTTAGGTCCAAGAGGACTTATGCCAAACCCAAAATCCGGAACGGTTACCTTAGAGGTAGGAAAAGCTGTAAAAGAAGTGAAAGCTGGTAAAATTGATTTCAAGGTAGATAAGTTTGGAATCATTCATGCCAGTGTAGGAAGAGTTTCTTTTGGTCCTGATAAAATCCAGGACAACGCAAAAGAACTTATCAACACAATTTCTAAGCTAAAGCCTGCGTCCTCAAAAGGTACTTATTTTAGGAGCATTCACTTGTCAAGCACAATGTCTCCGGGCATCAAAATAGATAAAGGAAGTATTCAAGGAATTTAATCATGACTAGAGAAGAAAAATTAGAAATAATCGAAGGTCTTACCGAGAAATTCAAAGAAAACCCTTATTTCTATATCACAGATGCATCGGGTTTTAGTGTTGCAAAGGTAAATGCCTTCAGAAGAACCTGTTTTGAAAAAGGTGTTGAATACAAAGTGTACAAAAATACTTTGATCAAAAAGGCGCTTGAGAATTTAGAAGGAGATTATGAAGAGCTATCTTCTGTCGCTCTTAAAGGATTTTCCGGCATCATCTTTTCAAAAGAAGTAGGAAATCTTCCTGCTAAGGTCCTTTTGGACTTCAGAAAGAAACAAGGTAAGAAGGAAACTAAGCCAATCTTTAAAGGAGCATCCATAGATTCAGATGTATTTACCGGAGAAGATCAATTAGAAATGCTTTCTAATCTGAAATCTAAACAAGAACTTCTTGGAGACGTCATTGCACTTCTTCAATCTCCTGCCAAAAATCTTATTTCTGCGCTTCAAAGCGGACAGAATACTTTGGCTGGACTTGTTCAGACCCTTTCTGAGAAAGAATAATCAATATCATAATCATTAAGTTAAAAAATCAACAATTTAAATATTAATACAATGGCAGATCTTAATCAACTTGCTGAACAGTTAGTAAACTTGACTGTAAAAGAAGTAAAAGAATTGGCTGATATACTAAAAGACAACTACGGAATCGAACCAGCTGCTGCTGCAGTTGCAGTTGCAGGTCCTGGAGCTGGTGCCGGTGCAGGTGCTGCTGAAGCTGAAGAAAAAACTTCCTTCGACGTTGTTTTAAAAGCAGCTGGTGGTCAGAAATTGGCTGTAGTTAAGCTTGTTAAAGAATTGACTGGTCTTGGCTTGAAAGAAGCTAAAGAATTGGTTGACAGTGCTCCTAAAGCAGTAAAAGAAGGTATTGCGAAAGACGAAGCTGAAGCTTTGAAAAAGTCTCTTGAAGAGGCGGGTGCTGAAGTAGAGATCAAGTAATTTGACTGGCCTTTCCTCCTTAGGATAAGGTTAAAGGTATAGACCTGACTAATATATAAGTCAGGTCTTTTCCTGTTTGTGCACAGGAATTAAATTGCACTATTTCAAGCGAAAATTGTCGCTTTCCATTAATAATTTTCACTAAAAACATATACTGCCTTGGCTATCCAGAATCAAACCGTAAGGAAAAGTTTCTCATCTATAAAGGTAGTCAAAGACTATCCGGATTTCTTAGACATCCAGCTTCAATCCTTTAAGGACTTCTTTCAATTGGATACTCCTGCTGAAAGAAGAAGACAAGATGGTCTTTTCAAGGTGTTTTCAGAAAATTTCCCAATCTCTGATTCCAGGGAAAATTTCACCCTTGAGTTTATTGACTACACAGTAGACCCTCCAAAATACAGTGTTGGAGAATGTATCGATAGAGGTCTCACCTATTCGGTTCCCCTTAAAGCTAAACTTCGCTTGCTTTGTCATGACGAAGATAATGAGGATTTTGAAACCATTGAACAGGAAGTTTTCCTAGGAAACCTTCCATATATGACTGAAAAAGGTTCATTTGTGATTAATGGTGCCGAGCGGGTCATAGTGTCGCAGTTACACAGGTCTCCAGGAGTATTTTTTGCCCAAAGTAAGCACACTAACGGAACTAAGCTTTATTCGGCCAGGATCATCCCTTTCAAAGGTAGTTGGATTGAATTTGCAACTGACATCAATAATGTGATGTACGCCTATATCGATAGGAAAAAGAAATTCCCTGTAACTACCCTTTTAAGAGCCATAGGTTATGGATCAGATAAGCAAATTCTCGATTTATTCGGACTTTCTGAAGAAATTGATGCTACCAAATCTAATCTCAAAAAGATCACCGGCAGAAAACTTGCTGCACGTGTTCTTAAAACTTGGGTTGAGGACTTTGTTGATGAAGATACAGGCGAAGTAGTTTCAATCGATAGAAATGAAGTACTTCTTGAAAGAGACTCTATCCTTACGGAAGAAGATATTGAGTTGATCTTGGACTCTGGTTCTAAATCAATTATTCTTCATAGAGAAGATGTCAATGTAGCAGATTACTCTATTATTTATAATACGCTTCAAAAAGATAATTCCAACTCCGAAAAAGAAGCTGTAGAGGTAATATATAGACAATTAAGAAATACAGAAGCTCCTGATGAGTCTACTGCCAGAGAAGTAATTCATGGATTATTCTTCTCTGACAAGAGGTATGATTTGGGGGAAGTTGGTAGATATAGAATTAATAAGAAGTTAGGTCTTGAAATTGATTCTGAGAAGATCGTTTTGACTACAGAAGATATTATCAGTATTGTGAAGTACCTAATTGGTTTGATCAATTCTAAGGCTGTAGTTGATGATATTGATCACTTGAGTAATAGAAGAGTTAGGACAGTAGGAGAGCAGCTTTACAGTCAGTTTGGTGTTGGTCTTGCAAGAATGGCAAGGACAATCCGAGAAAGAATGAATGTAAGGGACAATGAAGATTTCAAACCTGTTGATTTGATCAACGCGAGAACATTGTCATCAGTCATCAATTCCTTCTTTGGGACAAACCAGCTTTCTCAATTTATGGATCAAACCAACCCGCTAGCTGAATTGACTCACAAGAGAAGATTGTCAGCATTGGGACCTGGAGGTCTATCTAGAGAAAGAGCAGGATTTGAAGTACGTGACGTTCACTATACTCACTATGGCCGACTTTGTACCATTGAAACACCTGAAGGTCCTAACATTGGTCTTATTTCTTCTTTGTGTGTACATGCCAAGGTAAACTCAATGGGATTCCTTGAGACTCCTTACCGAAAAGTAAAAGAAGGGAAGGTCAGCATGGACAAGAAAGACATTGTTTTCTTGACCGCAGAAGAAGAGGATGATAACAATATTGCTCAAGCGAATGCACCGTTGGACGATAGCGGTAAATTTGTCAACGAAAAGGTGAAAGCAAGATTTGAAGGTGATTTCCCGGTTCTTGAACCACATGAAATCAGCTACATGGATATCGCTCCAAACCAGATTGTATCTGTTGCAGCCTCTTTAATTCCGTTCTTGGAGCATGATGATGCGAACAGGGCCTTGATGGGTTCAAACATGCAGCGTCAAGCAGTTCCTTTGTTGAAGCCAGAGTCACCAATTGTTGGGACTGGCCTTGAAGGAAAAGCAGCTATTGACAGTAGATCATTGGTTCTTGCAGAGGCTGATGGTGTTGTGGATTACGTAGATGCAACCAAGATCACCATCAAATATGATCTTTCTGATGATGAACTATTGGTGAATTTTAGTGACCAATATAAGACGTATGACTTGATCAAGTTCAGAAGAACAAATCAGGATACGACTATCAACCTGACTCCACTTGTTCTTAAAGGGGATAAAATTGTTAAGGGGCAAGTGTTGGTTGAAGGTTATTCAACCAATCAAGGTGAACTAGCTTTAGGTAAAAACCTGAAAGTCGCTTACATGCCATGGCAAGGATACAACTTTGAGGATGCAATTGTAATCTCAGAAAGAGTTGTAAGAGAGGATATCTTTACTTCTATCCATATAGAAGAATTCCAACTTGAAGTAAGAGATACCAAAAGGGGAGAGGAAGAACTAACATCCGAAATCCCTAATGTCTCTGAAGAAGCTGTCAAAAATCTTGATGAGAATGGAATCATAAGAATTGGTGCAGAGGTCAAAGAAGGAGATATAATTATAGGTAAAATCACACCAAAAGGTGAAACAGATCCAACTCCTGAAGAAAAACTTCTTAGAGCTATCTTCGGAGATAAAGCAGGTGATGTCAAAGATGCTTCTTTGAAAGCTTCCCCTTCACTCAATGGTGTTGTGATTGAAACCAAGTTGTTCTCTAGACCTAAAAAAGACAAGGACCTTAGAGCAAAGGCTAAGGCTGAAGTTGAAAAACTTAAAGGACAGTATGCCAAAGATCTTTTAGGTATCAGAGCCAAAATGATCAATAAATTGATTTCCTTACTAGATGGGAAGACATCTCAGGGAGTTAAGCACAAATTTGGAGATGAGATTATCAGCAAGGGCGTGAAGTTCAATGCGAAGAATATTGAGCAGAATCTTTTCCCTGCAAAAAACCCTTACAGAGATGAGTCTAACTACAATGTGCCTGAGGAAGCTAATCTGATTTCAGATATCATTCTTGATGACTGGTGTGAAGATGCACATGTAAATAGTCTTATTCAGCAGCTTGTCAAAAATTATGTAAATGCTAGAAATGAAATCTCCGGTAGATTCAAGAGAGAGAAATTTACTCTTGAAGTGGGAGATGAGTTGCCAGCAGGAATCGTTCAGTTAGCTAAAGTTTACATTGCCAAGAAAAGAAAACTTAAGGTAGGTGATAAAATGGCCGGTCGTCATGGTAATAAAGGTATTGTTGCCCGAATTGTTAGAGATGAAGACATGCCATTCTTGGAAGATGGTACTCCTATGGATATTGTGTTGAACCCTCTGGGTGTACCTTCAAGGATGAACATTGGCCAGATTTACGAGACTGTTCTAGCTTGGGCAGGATTGAAATTGGGTAAAAAGTATGCCACACCTATATTTGATGGTGCCACTATGGAAGAGGTTTCTGCCGAACTCGATGCAGCTGGACTTCCGGCATATGGGCGAACTTACTTGTATGACGGTTTGAGCGGTAAGAGATTCGAACAACCAGTTACCGTAGGGATCACCTACATGCTGAAACTAGGTCACTTGGTAGATGATAAAATGCACGCGAGGTCTATTGGTCCATATTCTTTGATTACACAACAGCCATTGGGTGGTAAAGCTCAATTTGGTGGTCAGAGATTTGGCGAAATGGAAGTGTGGGCGCTTGAAGCTTTCGGTGCATCCCATGTCCTTCAGGAGATTCTGACAGTGAAATCTGATGACGTGGTGGGTAGGGCCAAAGCTTACGAAGCAATTGTAAAAGGAGAAAATCTCCCTAAACCAAACATTCCGGAATCTTTCAATGTATTGGTACATGAGCTTAGAGGCTTGGCACTTGAAATTACCCTTGACTAATTTAAATTAAATGGGCCGGAAGGCCCTTAACATACTCTTCAACAATTATGGCGTTCAGAAAAAACAAAAAACTAAACAACGACTTCTCAAGAGTCACTATTAGTTTGGCCTCTCCAGAATCCATTCTGGATAGTTCACATGGTGAAGTGACGCAGCCCGAAACTATCAATTATAGGACTTATAAGCCTGAAATGGGCGGTTTGTTCTGTGAGAGAATTTTCGGTCCTGTAAAAGATTGGGAATGTCATTGTGGAAAATATAAGCGCATAAGATATAAAGGTATCATCTGTGACAGGTGTGGTGTTGAAGTGACTGAAAAGAAAGTCAGAAGAGAGCGAATGGGGCACATCGAATTGGTGGTTCCGGTTGCACATATCTGGTATTTTAAGTCTCTTCCAAACAAGATAGGTTACCTTTTGGGGCTTCCTACCAAAAAACTTGATCAGATTGTTTACTACGAAAGATATGCTGTCATCCAAGCTGGTATCAAAGCCGAGGACGGAATACAGTATCTTGACTTTTTGACTGAAGATGAGTATTTGGATATCATGGATAAGCTTCCAAAAGAAAACCAAATGCTTGATGATGATGATCCTAATAAGTTCATCGCAAAAATGGGTGCTGAGGCAATTGAGATGTTATTGGCAAGATTGGATCTTGACGACCTTTCTTATAGTTTGAGACACCAGGCAGCTACTGATACATCCCAACAAAGAAAAGCTGAAGCTTTGAAAAGGTTGAAAGTTGTTGAAGCTTTTAGAGATGCCAGGACAAGGATTGAAAACCGTCCCGAATGGATGGTTGTAAGGATGGTTCCTGTAATTCCGCCGGAATTGAGACCTCTCGTACCTTTGGATGGTGGTAGATTTGCCACTTCTGATTTGAATGATCTTTACAGGAGAGTAATTATTAGAAACAACCGTCTGAAGAGGTTGATTGATATCAAAGCTCCTGAGGTAATTTTAAGAAACGAAAAGAGAATGCTTCAGGAAGCTGTTGATTCACTTTTCGATAATTCAAGAAAAGTCAATGCAGTAAGATCTGATGGAAACAGAGCTTTGAAATCCCTTTCTGATATGTTGAAAGGTAAGCAGGGTAGATTCCGTCAAAACCTACTTGGTAAAAGGGTCGATTATTCAGGTCGTTCAGTTATCGTGGTAGGTCCTGAATTGAAACTTCATGAATGTGGGCTGCCAAAAAATATGGCTGCTGAGCTTTTCAAACCTTTTATCATCAGGAAACTGATTGAGAGAGGGATTGTAAAAACAGTGAAGTCTGCTAAGAAGATTGTAGATAGAAAAGACCCTGTTGTATGGGATATCCTTGAAAATGTATTGAAAGGACATCCAGTATTGCTTAACAGAGCTCCGACACTTCACAGGCTAGGTATTCAGGCTTTCCAACCAAAATTGATTGAAGGAAAGGCAATTCAGCTTCACCCATTGGTATGTACGGCATTCAATGCTGACTTTGACGGCGACCAAATGGCTGTTCATGTACCACTTGGCCATGAGGCTATATTGGAAGCTTCGACTTTGATGCTTTCTTCACACAATATTCTTAACCCAGCCAATGGTGCGCCAATTACTGTTCCTTCTCAGGATATGGTTCTTGGTTTGTACTACGTTACCAAAGGTAAAAAGTCAACCCCTGAAGAGCCTGTATTGGGTGAGGGTTTAACTTTCTATGGCGAAGAAGAAGTAATTATTGCCTTGAATGAAGGAAGAATATCCCAACATGCACATATCAAATGTAAAGTTAAGGTAAGAGGAGAAGACGGAGAGCTTTCTGAGAAAATTATTGAAACTATCGCTGGAAGATTAATTTTCAACCAGTTTGTTCCAGAGGAAGTAGGTTTTGTCAATGAGCTTTTAACTAAGAAAAAGCTACAACACATTATTTCCGAAGTTGTGAAGATATGTGGCGTAGCTCGAACTGCCCAGTTCCTTGATGACATCAAACACTTAGGTTTCCAAATGGCTTACACTGGTGGTCTTTCTATGGGATTGAACGATGTTATCATTCCTGAAGAAAAAGATCACTTGATTGTTAAAGCTAAGGAAGAGGTAGATCAAGTAGTGAGTAACTACCAGATGGGTCTGATTACGGATAACGAAAGATATAACCAGGTTATTGATATCTGGACTAGAACCAACTCTAATTTGACGAATATTCTTATGCGTCAAATGGAGGAAGATAAGCAAGGGTTCAATGCCATCTACATGATGATGCACTCTGGAGCCAGAGGGTCCAGAGAACAGATCAGACAGCTGGGTGGTATGAGAGGTTTGATGGCAAAGCCACAAAAAAACCTTCAAGGATCTGTAGGTGAAATCATCGAAAACCCAATTCTTTCAAACTTTAAAGAAGGATTGGATGTGTTAGAATACTTTATCTCCACTCACGGAGCCCGTAAGGGTCTTGCTGATACAGCTCTGAAAACAGCTGATGCAGGTTATTTGACCAGGAGATTAGTTGATGTAGCTCAGGATATGATTGTTTCTGAAGAAGACTGTGGTACACTAAGAGGCTTGGTCGTGTCAGCGTTGAAAGACAATGATGAGATTGTTGAGCCACTTTCTGAAAGAATCTTGGGTAGGGTATCTGTCCATGATGTCTATGATCCGATCACTGAGGAGTTGATCGTAACTTCAGGAGTTGAAATTACTGAGGAGATTGCCAGAAAAGTAGATGAGTCTACTATTGAGGAAGTCGAAATCAGATCTGTCTTGACCTGTGAAACCAGAAGAGGAGTTTGTGGCAAATGTTACGGACGAAACCTGGCGACAGGGGGAATGGTACAGAGTGGTGAGGCCGTAGGTGTTATTGCTGCCCAGTCCATTGGTGAGCCAGGTACACAGCTTACCTTGAGAACTTTCCACGTTGGTGGTACAGCATCCAATATCTCTGTAGAAGCAAGCATTAATGCTAAATTTGACGGTATTGTTGAGTTTGAGGAAGAGTTGAGATGGATTGAAACCACTAATAAAGAAGGGGAGCCGGTATCTATTGTCATGGGTAGATCTGGAGAAATCAAAATAAATGACGCTAAGTCCGGTAAAACTTTGGTTTCAAACCACGTTCCTTACGGTGCCAATCTGAACGTAAAAGATGGTCAGAAAATAGCCAAAGGAGATTCTTTATGTACTTGGGATCCATACAATGCAGTCATTCTTTCCGAATTTGATGGAGAAGTGGATTTCGACTCCATCATTGAGGGTATTACTTTCAAGGAGGTAGCTGATGATCAGACGGGTTACAGAGAAAAAGTAATCATAGATACCAAAGATAAGACTAAGAATCCTGCTGTAATTGTAAATTACGGAGAGGAATCCAAGTCATATAACATTCCAGTTGGAGCTCACCTTGCAGTTGAACAAGGAGAAAAGGTTAGAGCAGGACAGATTTTGGTAAAAATTCCTAGATCTGTTGGTAAAACGAGAGATATCACTGGTGGTCTTCCAAGAGTGACAGAGTTGTTTGAAGCAAGAAACCCATCCAATCCGGCTGTTGTTTCTGAAATAGACGGCGTTGTAACTTATGGTGGTATTAAGAGAGGTAACAGAGAAATTTTCATTGAGTCTAAGGACGGTGTGAAGAAAAGATACATGGTTTCCCTTTCTAAGCATATCCTGGTTCAGGAAAACGATTTTATCAGAGCAGGAGAGCCACTTTCTGACGGAGCTATCACTCCAAGTGATATTCTTTCCATCAAAGGGCCAACAGCTGTTCAGGAATATTTGGTAAATGAAATCCAAGAGGTTTACCGACTACAGGGTGTGAAAATCAATGATAAGCATATTGAGGTGATTGTGAGCCAGATGATGCAAAAAGTTGAAATCCTTGATGCTGGTGATACCGGGTTCCTTCAGGGACAGATTGTTGATAAGTGGGCCTTCAGAGAAGAAAATGACAATATCCTAGACAAAAAAGTTGTTATGGATGCTGGAGACTCTTCCACACTGAAACCTGGCATGATCATTACTGCAAGAAGGTTGAGAGACGAAAACTCAAGTTTAAAGCGCAGAGACCTTAAGCTAGTTCAAGTGAGAGATGCAGAGACAGCTGTTTCACAACCTACCTTGCAAGGTATCACAGCTGCTTCTTTGGGTACTGAAAGCTTTATATCTGCAGCTTCCTTCCAAGAGACAACCAAGGTATTGAGTGAGGCAGCGATCAGAGGAAAGCGAGATGAATTGTTGGGTCTTAAAGAAAATGTGATTGTAGGCCATTTGATTCCTGCAGGTACTGGACAGAGAAAGATTCTCAATATTCTAGTGGGTTCGCAGGAAGAGTATGATAGACTTTCAGGAGAAAAAGAAAGATCTATCAAGAAGGCTAAAGAGTCGATCAAATAATTGGAAGTAAAATATAAATAAAAAGGCCTGTAAATGCAGGCCTTTTTTTATCTAAACAATATTACTATGGACGACGGAAAAGGGCAAAACCCCAATCAGGACCAACAGATCAATGTTGAACTCTCAGAAGAAGTTGCAGAAGGAATTTATTCCAACCTGGCTATGATAGCTCACTCCAATTCTGAATTTGTTATAGATTTTATCCGGTTAATGCCTGGTGTGCCAAAGGCGAAAGTGAAATCCCGTATAATCATGACTCCGGATCATGCCAAAAGATTATTGGCTGCTTTGAAGGACAACATCGGAAAATATGAGCAGGCTTTCGGCAAAATAGAAGGCGGTTCAGAGGGGCCTAGTTTTCCAATGAACTTTGGGGGGACTTTTGGGGAGGCTTGAAACAGCTACCGAATTAGAAAATTATTCTTGGATTATAGAATTAATATTAGCCAAAACCGAATCGCTGCAATTTAACGAAAATACAACAGCTTAATTTTGTTTGTTTTACGTATTTGCATACCTTTGCAGTCCAAAATTCACAAGTTTAAGGAAGTAAAATAAATTTTATCTATTAAATGCCTACTATACAACAGTTAGTAAGAAAAGGTAGAACCACTCTTGAGACCAAGTCTAAGTCCAGAGCTTTGGATGCTTGTCCTCAAAGAAGAGGTGTATGTACCAGGGTGTACACTACCACTCCAAAGAAGCCTAACTCCGCTATGAGAAAAGTAGCAAGGGTAAGGTTGACAAATGGTAAAGAGGTGAACGCCTATATACCAGGTGAAGGTCACAATTTGCAAGAGCACTCTATCGTCCTGATCAGAGGTGGTCGTGTTAAAGATCTTCCAGGTGTACGTTACCACATTATCAGAGGTGCACTTGATACAGCAGGAGTTAAAGACCGTAAGCAAGGTCGCTCTAAGTACGGTGCTAAGCGTCCCAAAGCGGCCGCAGCAAAAAAATAATTGATTAAAACATTACAAAAAAATGAGAAAAGCGAAACCAAAGAAGAGATATATTCTTCCTGATCCAAAGTTCAACGACACTTTGGTAACGAAGTTCGTTAACTGCCTGATGGTGGACGGTAAGAAGAGTATTGCTTACAAAATCTTCTACGATGCAGTCGAGAAGGTTGAAGAGAAAGTAGGTGAGAACGGTCTTGAGGTTTGGAAAAAAGCGCTTAACAATATTACTCCAGCTGTAGAGGTGAAGAGTCGTAGGGTTGGTGGTGCTACGTTCCAGGTTCCGATGGAAGTTAGACCCGAAAGAAAATTGTCCCTAGGGATCAAGTGGATGATCACTTATGCCAGAAAAAGGGGTGAGAAGACCATGATGGATAGACTTGCAGGTGAAATCATCTCCGCATCCAAAGGAGAAGGTGCAGCTGTTAAGAAGAAAGACGATACCCATAGAATGGCAGAAGCAAACAAAGCATTCTCACACTTTAGATTTTAATTAAAAGATGGCAAGAGATTTAAGATATACCAGGAACATTGGAATTGCGGCACACATTGACGCAGGAAAAACGACCACTACAGAGAGGATCCTTTTTTACTCTGGGGTCAGTCATAAGATTGGGGAGGTCCATGATGGAGCTGCTACAATGGACTGGATGGCGCAAGAGCAGGAGAGAGGTATCACTATTACTTCTGCGGCTACCACAGTTTTTTGGAATTACAGAGATCAGAAATACCAAATCAACATCATCGATACTCCAGGTCACGTTGACTTCACTGTTGAAGTAAATAGATCCCTTAGAGTATTAGATGGTCTTGTCTTTCTTTTTAGTGCAGTTGATGGAGTAGAGCCTCAGTCTGAGACTAACTGGAGATTGGCAGATAATTATAAAGTAGCCCGTATCGGATTCGTAAATAAAATGGACCGTGCCGGTGCTAACTTCCTTGAAGTTTGTAAGCAAGTGAAAGAAATGCTTGGGAGCTATGCTGTTCCTTTGCAACTTCCAATCGGAGCTGAAGATAAATTCAGAGGTGTAGTTGATTTGATCAACAACAGAGCTATCGTTTGGAATGAAGAGGATATGGGGATGACTTTTGAAGAAGTTCCTATTCCTGAAGACATGCAGGATGAAGTGACAGAGTATAGAGAGCATCTATTGGAAGCTGTAGCTGATTATGATGAATCATTGATGGAGAAATTCTTCGATGATCCAGACTCAATCACTGAAGCTGAAATTTTGAAAGCTTTGAGAGCTGCTACTATTGACATGAAAATTGTCCCCATGGTATGTGGATCTTCTTTCAAAAATAAAGGTGTGCAGACTATGCTTGATCTTGTGATGGAATTATTGCCTTCTCCATTGGATAAGGATGATATTTTTGCGCATGGGCTTGATAGTGAAGAAAGAGATGTAAGAATTTCTCCAAATGAAAGTGAGCCATTTACTGGCCTTGCATTCAAAATTGCTACTGACCCATTTGTAGGACGACTTTGTTTTGTAAGAGCATACTCTGGAGTTCTAGAGTCTGGTTCTTATGTCTACAATAGCCGTTCTGGAAACAAAGAGCGTATTTCTAGGGTGTTCCAAATGCACGCTAACAAGCAAAATCAAATCCCAAGACTTCAGGCCGGTGATATTGGTGCTGTTGTTGGGTTTAAAGATATCAAAACAGGTGATACGCTTTGTGACGAAAGTCGTAAAGTAGTGTTAGAGTCAATGATTTTCCCAGAACCAGTTATCGGATATGCTATTGAGCCAAAAACTCAGGCTGATGTTGATAAATTAGGTATGGCAATTGCAAAACTTGTTGAAGAAGATCCAACTCTACAAGTTAATACTGACCATGAAACTGGTCAGACTATACTTAGAGGTATGGGGGAATTGCACTTGGATATCATCATTGACAGATTGAAAAGAGAATTTAAAGTTGAAATCAACCAAGGTGCTCCTCAGGTTGCTTACAAAGAGGCTCTGTTCGGTTCTGTTGAACATAAAGAGGTTTACAAAAAACAAACCGGAGGTAAAGGTAAGTTTGCGGACATCGTATTCGAACTTGGACCAAAAGATCCAGATCCTGAAACTGGCGAAATTAAGCCAGGATTAGACTTCGTCAATGGTATTGTAGGTGGTGTGATTCCTAAAGAATTTATTCCAGCCATTCAAAAGGGTTTTGCTGAAGCTATGAAAAATGGTCCTTTGGCAGGATATCCAATAGAATCCATGAAAGTAAGACTTTTCCATGGTTCCTTCCACGATGTCGATTCAGATGCACTTTCTTTTGAACTTGCAGCAAGAATAGGTTTCAAAGAAGCTGCGAAAAAAGCCAGGCCACAGTTGCTTGAGCCGATTATGGCAGTAGACGTTGTAACCCCAGATGAGTACACAGGTCCAATTACCGGTGATCTCAACAGGAGAAGAGGTTTGATGAAAGGTATGGATACTAAAGGCACTTCCTCCGTGATCAAGGCTTCTGTTCCTTTGTCAGAATTGTTTGGTTATGTGACTGATCTCAGGACCATATCCTCAGGTAGAGCCACAGCATCTTTGACTTTCTCTCATTATGAGTCAGTACCGTCAAATATTGCTGAGACTGTGATTGCTAAAGTTAAAGGTGAAAAAGCCTAAACCCCAGAAGAAAATGAATCAGAAAATCAGAATAAAACTAAAATCATACGATCATAGTCTGGTGGATAAGTCATCAGAAAAGATCGTCAAAGCAGTGAAATCAACAGGAGCCATAGTTGTGGGTCCGATTCCATTGCCAACAAAGAAAGAAAAGTTCACTGTGCTTAAATCACCTCATGTGAATAAAAAAGCCAGAGACCAATACCAGCTTTGTACTTACAAGAGACTGGTTGACATTTACAGCAATAGTTCAAAAACTGTAGACGCCTTGATGAAGATCGAGCTTCCAAGTGGAGTAGATGTAGAAATCAAAGTCTGACAGAATTGATCTTAAGCAAATTAAAAACCTGTCCGCTCCGGTGGATGGGTTTTTCTTTTGTCTTCTGCTCAATTAATTTATTAATATGATTGTGAGGTTTGGTTTAGCTCCTAAAATCCAAATTTATTTTCGTAAATATTTGAAAATATTAAAGTTGGGGTTTGTTAGCTGAATATTAATTTCTAACTTTGCAGTCCTTAAAAAGGGCCCTTTTGCGTAAGCACTTGGGATTCAAGATTATTATACAACAGAAGATGTCTGGAATAATAGGAAAAAAAGTAGGTATGACTAGCATTTTCAGTGCCGATGGACGTAACGTCGCATGCACGCTAATAGAAGCTGGTCCTTGCGTAGTGACGCAAGTAAAAAATTTAGAAACAGACGGGTACAACGCTGTTCAATTGGCATATGGTGAGCGTAAGGAGAAGAACACTCCTAAGCCACTTATCGGGCATTTCAAAAAGGCCGGTACTACGCCAAAGCAGAAAGTTGTTGAATTCAGAGACTTTAGGGTCGAATTCGAAGGTCAGGTTGATCTTGGGAAAACTTTGGAAGCTGGGCAGATATTTATCGAAGGAGACTTCGTGGATGCTATCGGAACTTCAAAAGGTAAAGGTTTCCAAGGTGTAGTAAAAAGACATGGATTTGCTGGTGTAGGTGGTCAAACACACGGTCAGCATAACAGACAAAGACACCCTGGATCTATCGGTGCTTGTTCTTGGCCTTCAAGAGTATTTAAAGGTATGAGAATGGCAGGAAGAACCGGTGGTGACAGAGTTAAGGTGATTAACCTTAAGGTTTTGAAAATCTATCCAGAAAAGAACTTGCTATTGGTTAGTGGCTCTGTTCCTGGTCCAAAAAATTCTTTCGTTATCCTAGAGAAGTAAGCATATGGAATTAGCAGTATTAAAACAAAACGGAGAAGACACAGGTAGGAAGATTAGTCTTTCTGATGACATTTTCGCCATTGAGCCTAATGATCATGCGATCTATCTGGATGTAAAACAATATTTGGCTAACCAGAGACAAGGTACTCATAAAGCCAAAGAAAGAAATGAAATTGCGGGTTCTACCAAGAAGATCAAGAAGCAAAAAGGGACCGGTGGTGCCAGAGCTGGATCTATCAAATCTCCTTTGTTCAAAGGTGGAGGTAGAGTATTCGGTCCAAGACCAAGGGATTACTCCTTTAAGCTGAATAAAAAATTGAAGCAATTGGCAAGAAAGTCTGCTTTAACATATAAAGCAAAAGAGAATAGTTTGACAGTCCTTGAGAACGTTTCTTTTGAAACTTCTAAGACAAAAAACTACATCACTTTTTTGAATGGGCTTTCTTTATCAGATAAGAAGACTTTATTGGTTCTTCCAGAAAATGACAAGCACGTTTATTTGTCCAGCAGAAATTTACCTAAAGCAAAGGTGGTTACTGTTGATAGCATCAATACTTATGAGTTGCTTAATGCAGACAATTTAGTATTGTGTGAAGGTTCAGTAAGCAAGTTGGAAACCCTTTTATTGAAGTAAAAAATGGATATACTAAAAAAACCTTTGATTACGGAAAAGATTTCTGCGATGAACGAACAAGGGGTTTACGGATTCATTGTTGAGAAGAAAGCTTCTAAGCCAGAGATCAAAAGAGCCGTAGAGAAAATGTATGATGTCAAAGTGGTGGATGTGCGTACAATGAGGTATGCAGGTAAGCCGAAGACGAGATATACAAAGACCAAAATCGTATCCGGTTTCAGCAATGCCTTCAAAAAGGCTATCGTACAGGTAGCAGAAGGTGATATAATTGATTTTTACGGAGAAATTTAATTGAATCATAATCATGGCAGTTAAAAAATTAAAGCCTGTAACCCCAGGAACCAGATTTAGAGTCGCTCCGGCATTTGATGAGATTACCAAATCATCGCCAGAGAAATCTCTTTTGGCTCCTAAGTCAAAATCAGGTGGTAGAAATAATTCAGGTAAAATGACTTCCCGATACATAGGTGGAGGTCATAAGCAAAGATATAGAGTCATTGATTTCAAAAGAAATAAGTTTGGAGTACCAGCAGTTGTTAAAGCTGTAGAATACGATCCAAACAGGACTGCAAGGATTGCACTTCTATATTATGTAGATGGTGCAAAGGCCTATATTATCGCTCCGGAAGGATTGGAAATTGGTCAGACAGTAGTTTCTGGAGAAATAGTTGCTCCTGAAGTGGGCAATGCAATGAAATTGAAGAGTGTTCCACTTGGTACTATTGTCCATAACATTGAGCTTAAGCCTGGAAAAGGTGCAGCTTTGGCAAGAAGTGCTGGTGGATATGGTCAAGTAGTAGCTAGAGATGGTAAGTACGTAACAGTAAAATTACCTTCAGGTGAAATGAGGCTTGTTCTGGGCGAATGTATGGCCACTGTTGGTACAGTATCGAACGGTGACCACATGAATGTTGTGCTTGGTAAGGCTGGTAGAAATCGTTGGTTAGGAAAGAGACCAAGAACTAGAGGTGTTGCAATGAACCCTGTAGATCACCCAATGGGTGGTGGTGAAGGGCGCTCCTCAGGAGGTCATCCGAGATCAAGAACTGGATTACTCGCTAAGGGTAAGAAAACCAGATCTCGTAAAAAGTATTCTAACAAATTCATCATCAGTAAAAGAACCAAATAATTATGGCACGTTCATTAAAAAAAGGTCCTTATATAGAGCATCACTTGGCGAAAAAAGTAGATGTAATGAACGAATCCGGGAAAAAGTCCGTGATCAAAACATGGTCAAGGAGATCTATGATATCTCCGGATTTCGTTGGACATACCTTTGCTGTGCATAATGGGAATAAATTTATTCCTGTGTTTGTAACAGATAACATGGTAGGTCATAAGCTAGGAGAATTTGCACCTACTAGAAACTTTAGAGGTCACATCGCCAAAAAAGATAAAGGAAAGAGATAATCATGGAAGCAATAGCAAGATTAAATAATGTTCCTACTTCTACACGCAAAATGCGTTTGGTAGCTGACCTTGTTAGAGGTAAAAGAGTAGGAGATGCGCTAAGTATTTTGAAGTTTACTCCAAATCATGGTGCAATCAAGCTGGAGAAACTTTTACTTTCTGCAGTTGCCAACTGGCAGGCTAAAAACCCTGACGAGAAGCTTGAGGAAGCTGACCTATATGTGAAGACTATCTTCGTTGATGGTGGACGTATGTTGAAAAGGTTGAGACCGGCTCCACAGGGTAGAGCTCATAGAATCCGTAAAAGATCAAATCATGTAACCCTTGTAGTAGATGCAATCAACTATGACGAAGTTACCGCTGATGTAGTAGAAACAACTGAAAAATCTAATTAAAATCAGACTATGGGACAAAAAGTAAACCCTATTGGTTTTAGGCTTGGTGTTATCAAAGGTTGGGAATCCAATTGGTACGGAGGTAAAGACTTTGCTGAGAAGTTGTATGAAGACCAGCAAATCAGAAAGTATGTCCTTGCCAGAATTCCAAAAGGAGGAATCTCTAAGGTAATCATTGAAAGAACACTTAAAAGAATCACCCTTACCATACACACGGCTCGTCCGGGAGTTGTTATCGGGAAAGGTGGAGCTGAAGTTGATAAACTGAAAGAAGAACTCAAAAAATTGACTAACAAAGATGTTCAGATCAATATTTTTGAAATTAAAAGACCTGAACTTGATGCCAAATTGGTAGGTGAGTCCATCGCACAACAATTACAGGCCCGAATTTCATTTAGAAGAGCAATGAAGCAATCCATTGCAGCTACAATGAGAGTAGGTGCTGAAGGGATTAAAATCAAGCTTTCAGGAAGACTTGGAGGTGCAGAAATGGCAAGATCTGAAATGTACAAAGAGGGTAGAATTCCTTTGCATACACTTAGAGCTGATATTGATTATGCTATTTCTGAAGCTAACACTGTATACGGAATCATTGGAATCAAAGTGTGGATTTTCAAGGGAGAAGTTTATGGTAAAAGAGATCTTTCCCCTAACGTAGGTGCTGCTAATGAACCGAAAGGTAGTGGTAACGCCAGAGGAAAGAGAAGAGAAGGCGGACCAAAGAGAAGAAAGAGAAATAACTAATTTCACCTTATAAGTGAGAAATCATGTTACAGCCAAAAAGAACTAAATATAGAAAAATGCACAAGGGCAGAGTCAAAGGTTTGGCTCAAAGGGGACATACGCTCTCCTTTGGCAACTTTGGTATCAAGTCCCTTGAGGCAGGTTGGATTACTTCTCGTCAGATCGAGGCAGCTCGTATCGCAATGACGAGAGCTATGAAGAGAGAAGGACAAGTATGGATTAGAATATTCCCTGACAAACCTATCACTAAAAAGCCTGCAGAGGTTCGTATGGGTAAAGGTAAAGGTGCTCCAGAATACTGGGTTGCTGTAATTAAACCAGGAACTATCCTTTTTGAAGCTACAGGTGTAAGTTTGGAAGTTGCTCAAGAAGCTTTAAGATTAGCGCAGCAAAAACTTCCAGTAAGTACAAAATTCGTAGTACGTAGGGATTACGTTGGATAAATAAGACTATGAAAAACTCAGAAATCAGATCACTTTCCGAAAGTGAAATCATTGAGAGAATAGCCGCTGAGAAGGAAAACTTGACCAAGTTAAGATTCGCTCATGCCATCTCTCCTATTGAGAATCCGAACAAATTAAAGGAATCCAAGCGCTTGATCGCAAGATTGATGACGACTTTGACTTCAAAAAAACTAGCTAAATAATACTAGAATGGCTACTACTGAGAGAAATCTTCGAAAAGAAAGAATAGGAAAGGTAGTCAGCAACAAGATGGATAAATCCATTACGGTTGCCGTTGAAAGAAGGGTTAAGCACCCAATTTACGGTAAGTTCGTTGCTAAGACTACAAAATTTATGGCTCATGATGAGACAAATGATGCTAAAGAAGGCGATATCGTCAAAATTAGCGAAACTCGTCCGCTGAGTAAGAACAAGCGTTGGAGATTAGTTGAAATAATTGAAAGAGCTAAGTAATTATGATACAACAAGAATCGAGACTAGGTGTAGCGGACAACTCCGGTGCTAAAGAAGTACTAGTGATCCGCGTTTTGGGAGGTACAAGAAAAAGGTATGCTTCCATAGGCGATAAGGTTGTAGTAACTGTAAAATCAGCTCTATCTTCCTCCAATATGAAAAAAGGTACCGTTTCAAAAGCGGTTATCGTGAGAACGAAGAAGGAAATCAGAAGAAAAGACGGTTCATACATCAGATTTGAAGATAATGCTGCCGTACTTTTGAATAACAATGACGAGCCAAGAGGTACTCGTATTTTCGGCCCTGTGGCTAGAGAATTGAGAGACAAGCAGTTTATGAAAATCGTATCTTTGGCCCCAGAAGTATTGTAATTATGGAAAGGAAATTTAATAAACAGCCCAAGCTACATGTTAAAACCGGAGATACTGTAAAGGTATTGTCGGGTGATGACAAAGGCAAAACGGGAAAAATACTCTCTGTAGATCTTACCAAAAAAAGAGCTTTCGTTGAAGGCTTGAACATGGTAACCAAGCACGTAAAACCAACTGCAAATAATCCGCAGGGTGGCATCGAAAAAAGAGAAGCTTCAATCCATATCAGTAACCTGATGCTCGTAGATCCCAAAACTGGTGAGGCTACAAGAACAGGTAGAAAGGCTGGAGAGAATGGTAAATTAGTAAGGTATTCTAAGAAAACAGGGGAGGTGATCAATGGCTAAACCTAGAGTTAAAGAAAGATACAATAAGGAAATCGTTCCTGCTTTAAAAGAAAAGTTTCAGTATTCTTCAATCATGGAGGTGCCTAAGCTTACGAAAATAGTCATTAACAAAGGTATCGGTGCTGCGGTAGCAGACAAAAAGTTGGTTGATCAGGGAGTTGAAGAATTAAGCTTGATCGCTGGCCAGAGGGCTGTTGCGACGATTGCAAAAAATTCAGTCTCTAACTTCAAGTTGAGAGAAGGAATGCCTATTGGTGCAAAAGTCACTTTAAGAGGAGACAAAATGTATGAATTCCTGGATCGATTGATGACCGTTGCTTTGCCAAGGGTTAGAGATTTCAAAGGGATAAGCGACAAAGGTTTTGACGGAAGGGGCAATTACACCTTAGGTGTTACTGAGCAAATTATCTTCCCAGAAATAAGCATTGAAAAAGTTAATAGAATCTCTGGTATGGATATCACTTTTGTGACCACAGCCAATACAGATGAAGAAAGTCATGCACTTTTGAAAGCTTTGGGGATGCCTTTCGTTAACAAAAACAACCAAAATTAATTATGGCAAGAGAGTCACTTAAAGCGCGCGAAAGAAAAAGAGAGCGTTTAGTAGCAAAATATGCTAAGAAGAGAGCTGAACTTAAAGCTGCAGGAGACTATGAGGGTTTGGATAAATTACCCAAAAATTCATCTCCAGTTAGATTGCACAACAGATGTAAATTGACTGGTCGTCCAAAAGGGTACATGAGAAAATTCGGTATCAATAGGGTGACATTCAGAGAAATGGCATCAGCTGGGAAAATACCTGGAGTCACTAAGTCTAGCTGGTAAAATATTAACAAGAGTTTTTATTCTAAAAATCATTGTGTAACTTTGCACGCCCGAAAAGGGGCTGTGTAGTTAGACTTATATAATTATGACTGATCCAATAGCTGATTATCTGACAAGATTGAGAAATGCCATCAAGGCTTCTCATAGAATCGTTGAGATACCTGCTTCTAATGTCAAGAAGGAAATCACGAAGGTGCTTCATGATAAGGGATACATTCAGAACTATAAATTCGTAGATGAAGGCCCGCAGGGCAGCATCAAAATAGCGCTGAAATATAACCCATCAACTAAGCAAAATGCCATCGTAAGCCTAAGCAGAATTAGTAAGCCAGGTTTGAGAAAATATGTAAAACACGAAGAATTGCCAAGAGTCATAAATGGACTTGGTGTAGCCATTCTTTCTACTTCCAAAGGCATAATGACCGATAAGGAAGCAAGAACTGAAGGTATCGGTGGAGAAGTACTTTGCTACGTATACTAAAATAACGTCATGTCAAGAATAGGTAAAAAACCAATAGATCTGCCAGCGGGTGTTACTGTAGACGTCACCTCTCACAATGAGGTGACTGTTAAAGGTCCCAAAGGCACGTTAAAAAGGGACGTTAATCCCGACATTTCTGTTAAAGTGGAAGGCAATCAAGTGGTTGTCGACAGACCTACAGAATCCAAAAGACATAAATCACTACACGGACTTTACAGATCTTTAATTAGCAACATGGTACAAGGTGTATCGGAAGGTTATAAAAAAGAACTTGAACTAGTCGGTGTAGGTTATAAGGCGTCTAACCAAGGGCAGGTTCTTGAACTTTCTTTAGGTTATTCACATAACATTTTCTTTGCTTTACCGGAGTCGATTGCAATCAAAACAGAAACCCCTAAGGGTAAAAACCCATTGGTAACTCTTGAAGGTATCGATAAAGAATTGGTAGGCCAAGTGGCTGCTAAAATCAAATCATTGCGTAAAGTTGAGCCTTATAAAGGCAAGGGCGTACGCTTCGTTGGTGAAAATATTAGACGTAAGGCTGGTAAAACTGCCGGTAAAAAATAATTAAGATGGCTTTTAATAAGAAATTAAGAAGACTTAGAATCAAAAGAGGTATCAGGAGAAAAATCTCCGGTACTGATTCTAGACCTCGTCTAGCAGTATTTAAAAGCAATACGGGGATTTATGCACAGCTAGTAGATGACTTGAAAGGTCATACACTAGCACAGGCCTCTTCCAAAGAACTCGGTTCTGCAAAGAATATTCAAATTGCTGTCTCTAAAGAAGTAGGTAAAAAACTTGCTGAGAGAGCAGTTTCTAACGGTATTTCTGAAGTTGTTTTTGACAGAGGAGGATACCTTTATCATGGTAATGTTAAAGCTCTTGCTGAAGGCGCAAGAGAAGGAGGCCTTAAATTTTAATCAGATATTATGTCTCAAGTTAAAAGAAAACCCATTAGGGCAACAGATACTGAACTTAAAGAGAAAGTAGTAGCCATCAACCGAGTAGCTAAAGTTGTGAAAGGTGGTAGGAGATTCTCCTTCTCTGCTATAGTTGTCGTAGGAGATGGAAATGGAGTAGTTGGTTACGGTCTTGGTAAAGCCAATGAAGTAACAGATGCCATTACCAAAGGAATAGAAGATGCAAAGAAAAACCTTGTTAGAGTACCTGTACTGAAAGGAACTATTCCTCATGAGCAGTTAGGTAAATTCGGTGGAGGTTTTGTATTGATCAAACCTGCAGCTCCAGGTACAGGTGTTATAGCCGGTGGTGCTATGCGTGCAGTTTTGGAAAGTGCTGGAGTTACTGATGTTTTGGCTAAATCCAAAGGTTCTTCCAATCCCCACAATGTTGTGAAAGCTACAATTGATGCTCTTGTACAATTAAGAGATGCGATTGCCGTTTCGCAGCAAAGAGGTGTAAAAATGTCTAAAGTTTTTAACGGTTAAGAAGATGGCTAAGGTTAAAATAACTCAAGTTAAGAGTATAATAAAAAGACCAAAGGATCAGAAAGCTACAATAACAGCTCTAGGCCTTGGTAAGATCAACAGGACTGTGGAAGTTGAAAATACTCCGCAAATCGCTGGAATGATAAGGAAAGTAAGTCACCTTTTAAAAGTGGAGGAAGCTTAATCATGAAATTACATACATTAAAACCTGCAGAGGGTTCAATAAAATCAAGAAAGAGAATTGGACGTGGCCAAGGTTCAGGTAGAGGTGGAACTTCTACCAGAGGACATAAGGGTGCTAAATCCAGATCTGGTTACAAGTCCAAACTAGGATTTGAGGGTGGTCAAATGCCTCTTCAGAGAAGAGTTCCTAAATTTGGTTTTAAGAGCTTGAATAGAGTTGAATATAAGCCAATCAACCTAAATGTGTTGGAAGAACTGGCTAAATCTGAGAGCTTAGACACAATAACTTTAGAAACTTTGATCTCTCATGGTCTAGTTTCGAAGAAAGATGTTGTAAAAGTCTTAGGTAGAGGCGAACTTACAGCCAAATTAAATGTAAGTGCTCATTCTTTCTCTGCTTCCGCTATAGAAGCAATTGAAAAAGTTGGCGGAACAGTAAACAAGCTTTAAATAAATGAAAAAGTTTATCTCAACAGTTAAGAATATCTTTTCTATTGAAGATTTAAGAATCCGAATTTTGAATACTATTGGATTTCTGGTAGTATTTAGATTGGGTTCTTTTATCGTATTGCCAGGTGTGGACCCCTCCAAACTGGGAGATGCGCCAGAAGGTATATTCGGGTTAATTGATACATTCCTTGGAGGAGCATTTAGTAATGCTTCTATATTTGGTTTAGGTATCATGCCTTACATCTCTGCTTCCATCGTGTTGCAGTTATTGACTGTTGGAGTACCATATTTTCAGAAACTTCAAAAAGAGGGTGAGTCTGGGAGGAAAAGAATCAATCAGATCACTAGAGTATTAACTATTGCAATAACTGTGGCGCAGGGTATAGGTTACATAACCGCTACTATTCTACCTACTGGTGCTGTTATGGTAAGTACTTCTCTTTTCATGTTCAGTTCGTTGGTATTGCTTTCAGCAGGTACAATGTTCTGTATGTGGCTTGGTGAAAAGATCACAGAAAAGGGTATCGGTAATGGTATTTCTATGTTGATCATGATTGGTATAATTTCAGCCTTGCCTGGAGCTATGATTGCTGAAGCCTTGTCAAAAGGTACATCAGGAATGTTGTTACTGCTTATAGAAGCAGCTGTGCTTTTCTTTGTAGTAGTTGGTGTTGTAGCATTGACAGAGGCCACAAGAAGAGTCCCAGTGCAATATGCCAAGCAAGTTGTAGGTGGTAAAGTATATGGCGGACAGAGACAATATATTCCAATTAAAGTGAATGCATCGGGTGTAATGCCCATCATCTTCGCGCAATCATTGATGTTTTTGCCTGCTTTGATAGCTCAGATATGGTCAGCTGACAATGATATTGCTAATTATATTGGTAGTACTTTCAGTGATTTTACATCATGGCAGTATAACCTGGTTTTTGCGGTCATGATCATCTTGTTCACTTTCTTCTACACTGCAATTACGGTCAATCCAGAGCAAATTGCTGAAGATCTTAAAAGAAATGGTGGTTTTGTTCCTGGCATAAAGCCTGGTGCTCCTACTGCGGATTTTATTGATAACATTATCTCTAAGATTACGCTTCCAGGTTCTATCCTTTTATCAATAGTTGCAATTTTACCTGCTTTTGCGATAATTGCTGGAGTAAGTGGTTCTTTTGCACAATTCTATGGAGGAACTTCCTTGTTGATTATGGTAGGGGTTATCATGGATACCCTTAGGCAGATCGAGAGTTATTTGTTGATGAGACATTATGAAGGAATGATGAAAAGTGGAAACATGAAAAACAATCCTTCTAATTTTGCAGCTGCAATATGATTCATTACAAGACTTCGGAAGAAGTTGAACTGATCAAGGAAAGTGCTCAGATATTAGGAAAAGCTCACGGAGAAGTAGCTAAGTTAGTAAAAGAGGGAGTAAAGACTTCCTTTCTAGATAAAATTGCAGAGGAATACATCAGAGATAATGCTGGTGTACCTTCTTTTAAAGGTTACAATGGATTTCCTGCTTCATTATGTATTTCAGTTAATGAAGTCGTTGTGCATGGTTTTCCAAGTGATTATGTTTTGAAAGATGGCGATATAATCTCAATAGATTGTGGAGTCTTTCACCAAGGTTTTCATAGCGATTGCGCTTATACTTACCCTGTCGGTGAAGTCTCTCCCAATATTTTGTCATTGCTCAAAGCAACTAAAGAATCTCTGTATCTAGGTATTGAAAAGGCTGTATTTGGTAATCGTGTTGGTGATATTGGAAATGCGATTCAAAAGTTTGTGGAAGCTAAGGGCTACACAGTTGTACGCGAATTGGTAGGACATGGACTTGGTAAAAATCTTCATGAATCACCAGAGGTACCTAACTATGGTAAAAGAGGCAGTGGTCCTATACTGAAAGATGGGCTTGTTATTGCGATTGAACCAATGGTCAATCTAGGTACAAGAAATATTGTTCAGGAAAGGGATGGTTGGACTATCAGAACTGCTGATAGAAAGCCCTCTGCTCATTACGAACATACAGTTGCAATATTTGAGGACAGGACCGAAATTCTGACCACACATAAGTATATAGAAGAGAATTTTAATTTCTAAATATGGCTAAACAGACATCTATAGAGCAAGATGGGACAATTGTTGAGGCATTGTCAAATGCAATGTTCAAAGTGGAACTTGAAAATGGGCATCAATTGATTGCACATATTTCAGGAAAAATGAGGATGAATTATATTAAAATTTTACCTGGAGATAAGGTTAAACTGGAGCTTTCTCCTTATGATCTTTCTAAGGGTAGGATAGTTTACAGATACAAGTAATATGTCATGAAATTAGCCTCAGTAAGAAGAATGTATCAATTCCAACTACAAGGGCAAATTCCATGTGGCGTTGCAAATAAATTATAGACACATGAAAGTAAAGGCATCAATCAAAAAGAGAAGTGTTGACTGTAAAGTAATCAGAAGAAAAGGAAAACTTTACGTGATCAACAAAAAGAATCCTAAGTTTAAACAAAGACAAGGTTAATCATTATGGCAAGAATTGCAGGTGTTGACATTCCAGACAACAAACGTGGAGAAATCGGCTTGACCTACATATTCGGTATAGGTAGAAGTTCAGCTAGAGCTATCCTGGAGAAAGCAGGAATTTCTTTTGACAAGAAAGCTGGTGAGTGGGATGACGAAGAGTCTACCGCTATTAGAAATCTTATAGCTGAAGAGTATAGGACCGAAGGTGCTCTAAAGTCTGAGATTCAATTGAACATCAAAAGATTGATGGATATTGGTTGTTATAGAGGTTTGAGACACAGAAAAGGTCTTCCAGTAAGAGGTCAAAAAACCAAAAACAACGCGAGAACTAGAAAAGGTAAGAGAAAAACTGTTGCCAACAAGAAAAAGGCAACTAAATAAATCTTGAATTAGATTATGGCTCAGAAAAGAAACGATAAAGCTAAAGGTAAAAAAAGAGTAGTTAAAGTAGAGGCTGTGGGTCAAGCTCACATCAAAGCTTCCTTTAACAATATTATCATCTCTATTACCAATAATTCAGGTCAGGTTATTTCTTGGGCTTCTGCCGGTAAAATGGGCTTCAGAGGTTCAAAGAAAAATACTCCTTATGCCGCACAAATGGCTGCACAGAACTGTGGTCAGGTAGCATATGATTTGGGTTTGAGAAAAATTGAAGTTTTTGTAAAAGGTCCTGGTGCTGGGAGAGAATCTGCCATCAGAACATTACAAAATGTAGGTCTAGATGTAACTACGATTATTGATGTGACTCCACTTCCTCACAACGGATGTCGTCCTCCTAAGCGTAGAAGAGTTTAATTTCTAAATAGATTATAGAATGGCAAGATATACAGGTCCAAAGGCAAAAATCGCCAGAAGATTCGGCGAGCCTATCGAAGGATATAGCAAAGCTCTCCAAAAGAAGAATTACCCTCCAGGACAACATGGTAGGGGTAGAAGAAAAAAGCAATCTGAATACGCAATTCAGTTAGCTGAAAAGCAAAAAGCTAAATACATTTATGGTGTATTGGAAAGACAATTTGCTAAAATGTTTGACATAGCTTCCAGAAAACAAGGGATTACTGGTGAAAACCTACTTCAATTGTTGGAGGCAAGACTTGATAATACAGTTTTCAGATTAGGTATTGCCCCTACAAGAAGAGGTGCCAGACAACTTGTTTCGCACAAACATATCCTTGTAAATGGAGAGATTGTAAATATACCTTCTTATACTTTAAAGCCGGGTGATGTAGTTTCAGTAAGAGAACGTTCAAAATCTCTTGAAGCTATTTCAAGCAGCCTTGCTGGAAAGTCCAACCGTTACCCTTGGTTAGAGTGGGATAATTCTTCTTTAACAGGTAAGTTTGTTTCAATTCCTACTAGAGATGATATTCCGGAGAATATCAAGGAGCAATTGATCGTCGAACTTTACTCTAAATAATAAACTTTCAGACTTAAATAGAACTATTGATATGTCCATATTAGCATTTCAAATGCCCGAGAAAGTGGTGATGGAAAAAGCCGATGACTTCCACGGCCTTTTCACCTTTAAGCCACTTGAGAAGGGCTATGGGGTCACCATAGGCAATGCCTTGAGAAGAATTCTACTTTCCTCTCTAGAAGGTTACGCCATTACTTCCGTGAAGCTTCCAGGAGTAGTTCACGAATTTTCAACGATCGAGGGTGTTGTGGAAGATGTGACTGATATCATTCTTAACCTGAAACAAGTGAGACTTAAGAAAGTCCATGATTCCATAGATGGAAAAATTACTGTTGAGGTTTCGAATCAGGCCGTCTTTACTGCTGGAGATATCGCCAAGTTTACTACCTCATTTGAGGTGTTGAATCCAGAGCAGGTTATCTGCCACTTGGATGATACAAAAAGTTTTGAAATTGAATTGACAGTTGAAAAGGGAAGAGGTTATCTTCCTGCAGAAGAATCCAAACCAAAAGAGCAGGTTTTCGGAGTGATTCCGATTGATGCAATCTTTACTCCTATCAAAAACGTGAAATATAGCGTTGAGAATACAAGGGTAGAGCAGAAGACTGACTTTGAAAAACTTATTCTTGAAGTTACCACGGACGGGTCAATTCACCCAGAAAAAGCACTTCAGGAATCTGCTAAAATTCTTATTCAGCATTTCATGCTGTTTTCTGACCAAACTATGGTCTTGGATTCTACAGGTATTTCTGAGCCAGAGCCAATTGATGAAGAATTCTTGCATATGAGAAAACTTCTAAAAACCCCTCTTGGTGATTTGGATCTTTCTGTTCGCGCATTCAATTGTCTTAAAGCTGCAGATGTGAAAACTCTAGGTGATTTGGCCAAACTTGAAATTTCAGATATGATGAAATTCAGAAACTTTGGTAAAAAATCTCTAGCAGAACTTGAGCAGCTTATCCAAGAAAAAGGACTGACCTTTGGAATGGACTTGTCTAAGTATAAACTTGATGAAGAATAAATAAAATGAGACACGGTAAGAAATTTAACCACCTTGGCAGGACGGCAAGTCACAGGAAAGCAATGCTTTCTAACATGGCTACTTCCTTGATTCTTCACAAGCGTATTTCTACAACGCTTGCCAAGGCTAAAGAGTTAAGAAAATATGTAGAGCCTTTGATCACTAGGGCAAAAGAAGATACTACCCACAATAGAAGGGTCGCTTTCTCATACCTTCAGAATAAAGAAGGAATTAAAGAGCTTTTTGGTGCAGTAGTAGAAAAAGTCGGAACCAGAAATGGTGGATATACAAGGATCATCAAAACCGGATTCCGTCTAGGTGACAATGCTGAAATGTGTATTATAGAATTGGTTGATTTCAATGAATTAATGTTGAAAGATGCCAAGCCAGCTAAAAAGACAACTAGAAGAAGCCGAAGAGGTTCAGGTAAAGCCAAGGAGGAATCAGCTCCTGTCGCTGAAACTAAGACTGATGCTCCGGCAGCAGATGCTTCCACTGATGCTGAATCTAAAGAAGAAAAAACTGAAGATTAATTCATGTCGGTATTTTCTATATATAAAAGGGATTGAACTTTGGTTCAATCCCTTTTTTTATATCCTTTCCATTTCCTTAAGGCTCTTATCTTAAAAATAATTAACTTTGACAAGTCCAAAAAACGAGATGAATAAACTAAAAGCAACACTACTCCTTGCAGATGGTACTATTTTCAAAGGTACCCTTATCGGAAGCCCCGGCACAAACGGGGGTGAAATTTGTTTCAACACAGGAATGACCGGATATCAGGAAATTTATACTGATCCTTCTTACACTGGTCAGATCATTGTTACTACCACTTCACATATTGGTAATTATGGAGTGATCAGCAGCGAAGTTGAATCTGATCAGCCAACGATTGCAGGCATTGTGGTTAACAGTTTTTCAGAGATCTATTCCAGGTTGGATGCTGATGGTTCTCTACAAGATTATTTGGTCAAGTATGGGATTACTGGTATAGCTGATATTGATACAAGAAAGCTGGTCAGACATATAAGATCAAAAGGAGCGATGAATGCAATTATCAGTTCAGAGTTCGAAGATGATTTAGCTGGCCTAAAAGCTGAATTAAACCTTGTGCCTGATATGAATGGATTAGAGTTGTCCTCCCAGGTTTGTACAAAGGAGCCATTTTTCTATGGTGATGAAAATTCGCCTTTGAAGGTTGCTTGCCTAGATTTTGGGATTAAGCTTAATATCCTTAGAAATTTGGCCGATAGAGGTGTTTATTGCAAAGTATTTCCTGCAAAAACGAAGTTTGAAGAATTGAAAAAATGGAACCCAGACGGGTATTTTCTTTCTAATGGCCCAGGGGATCCAGCTGTAATGGAATATGCAGTGAAGACAACAAAGGATATTTTGGAATCTGATAAGCCAGTTTTTGGAATTTGCCTAGGGCATCAGGTTTTGGCAGAGGCTTGTGGAATTAGTACCTATAAAATGCACCATGGGCATAGAGGTCTAAACCATCCCATCAAAAATATTTTTACTGGAAAAAGTGAAATTACTTCACAAAACCACGGATTTGTAGTCAAAAAAGAAGATGTTGAAAACAGTGATCTGGTAGAAATGACTCATATTCACCTCAACGATAAAACTGTTGCCGGAATAAAACTGAAAAATAAACCGGCTTTTTCTGTTCAATATCATCCGGAATCTTCTCCAGGCCCTCATGATTCCAGATATTTATTTGATGATTTTATAAACTTAATGAATAAAAAATAACAACTATTAAACCTGTTAAATTATGACACTGATTCAAACAATCCACGCTAGACAAATTTTGGATTCCCGTGGAAATCCAACAATAGAGGTTGATGTTTTTACTGAAACTGGAGCTTTTGGAAGGGCTGCTGTCCCGAGTGGCGCATCTACCGGAGTCAATGAAGCAGTAGAGTTACGTGATGGAGATAAAAGCAAATATTTAGGAAAAGGTGTTTTGAAAGCCGTTTCCAATGTCAATGACGTCATAGCTCCCGAACTTGTTGGTATGGATGTATTCGAGCAAAATACAATCGATCAGATTATGATTGACCTCGATGGTACTCCAAATAAAAGCAAGCTAGGAGCAAATGCTATTTTGGGTGTTTCATTGGCAGTAGCAAAAGCTGCAGCAATGGAGGCTGGTCAGCCACTTTTCAGATATGTTGGTGGAGTAAATGCGAATACTCTTCCAGTTCCAATGATGAATATTATCAATGGAGGTTCACATTCTGATGCTCCTATTGCGTTCCAAGAATTTATGATCAGACCTGTAGGTGCTCCAAGTTTTTCAGAAGCTATCAGAATGGGTGCGGAAGTCTTTCATCATCTGAAAAAGATCTTGCATGACAGAAACCTTGTAACAGCGGTAGGAGATGAAGGCGGTTTTGCACCTAATTTCTCAGGTGGTACGGAAGAAGCTTTGGAAAGTATTTTGGAAGCTATCAAAAATGCGGGTTATAAAGCAGGGGAGCAAATCACCATAGCCTTAGACTGTGCAGCATCTGAGTTTTTTGTAGATGGAAAATATGATTATAAAAAATTTGAAGGTGATTCAGGTCAGACGAGAACCAGAGAAGAACAAGTAGCTTATTTGGCAGAATTGTCCGAGAAATACCCTATAGATTCAATTGAAGACGGTTGTGCTGAGGAAGACTGGGAAGGTTGGGCTTTGCTGACAGCCAAGATCGGTGACAAAATCCAGCTTGTAGGAGATGATCTTTTAGTGACTAATGTGAAATTTCTTGAAAGAGGTATCAAAGAAAAGTCAGCCAATTCAATTTTGATTAAAGTAAATCAAATCGGTACTTTAACCGAGACGTTGAATGCGATTTCGATGGCCCACAAAGCTGGCTGGACTTGCGTAATGTCTCATAGATCAGGAGAAACAGAAGATTCTACCATTGCTGATTTGGCTGTGGCCGTTAATTGCGGTCAGATCAAGACAGGATCCGCTTCCCGTTCAGACAGAATGGCTAAATATAATCAATTGCTTAGAATTGAGGAGTTATTGGGAGAAAGCGCATATTTTCCGAAAAAATAAGCTATTATTTGAAATCAAAAGATTTATGATCTAAGGGCAGTCTCTTAAGGCTGCCTTTTTTGTTGCCATTCATGTCATTTTTTTGGGACAATGGCTTTGACTTCTTTATCTTTCAGATTCATCCAAATATAATTATGAGAGTATTTAGCATATTGATCATTGTCTTATCTTTTCAATGGGCGGCATTGGCACAAACAAACCCTTTATGGTTGCGGTATCCGGCGATTTCTCCTGATGGCAAAGAAATCGTATTTGGATATAAGGGCGATCTGTTCAAAGTCAATTCAAAAGGTGGTATTGCCACCCCACTCACATTACACGAAGCTCATGATGCCATGCCAGTATGGAGCCCTGATGGTAAGCATATTGCTTTTGCCACCGACAGGTATGGGAATTTTGATGTTTACATCATGCCTTCCTCAGGTGGTGAAGCTAAGCGACTGACTTATCATTCAGGAAATGATTTTCCTTGGGATTTTACCCCGGATGGCGAACATGTGATTTTTAGCTCTCCTAGAAATGACCTTCATACTTCAGTAAGATTCCCAAACAAAGGGCTTTTTGGTAAGTTGTACTCGGTTTCTGTAGAAGGGGGAAGAAGTGTACTTCTCTCCACGGCAGGTATGCAGAATGCTTCTTTTGATTCCAAAGGCGAAAGGATAGTCTTTCAGGATAGAAAAGGTTATGAAGACGAATGGAGAAAAAGACATACATCTTCAGTAACTCGTGATGTATGGGTTTTTAATACCAAAGATCAGACTTACATGCAGTTGAGTGATTTCGAAGGAGAAGATAGGGAACCACTGTTTTCTCAAGATGGTGAGTCGGTTTTTTATCTTAGCGAAAAAAATGGTGCCCAGAATATCTTTAAAAAGAACCTGTCAAGTAGCGAAGAAGTTCAGCTTACGGAATTTGATGAACACCCTGTAAGACATCTAAGTAGATCAAATGAAGACTTACTTAGCTTTTCTTGGAATGGGGAAATTTATACCTTGAAAGAAGGGCAAAAACCGCAAAAATTAAACATTGAGATTTTTGGAGACTTCAAAGGTAAAGAAGAGAAAATAGTTTCTGTCAACAGCGGTGCAACTGAAATGGTGTTGTCACCAAATGGGAAAGAAATTGCATTTATATTCAGAGGAGAGGTTTTTGTCACGTCAGTAGATAATAATCAAACCAAAAGAATCACAAATACCCCAGCACAGGAAAGAATGTTGAGCTGGGGAATGGATGGTCGAAGTCTTTTTTACTCTACAGAAAGAGGTGAAAGTTGGGATATTTACAAAGCATCTATTTCAAGGAGTGAAGAACCTTATTTTTTTGCGGCGACTTTGATTAATGAAGAGCCGGTAATTGCCACAGATAAAGATGAATTCCAGCCCTTGGTTTCTCCTGATGGTAAAGAGATTGCCTATTTGGAAGAAAGAAACATTTTGAAAGTTTTTAATCTCTCAGATAAAACCTCAAGAACCATAATTCCTGCAGGCGAAAATTTTTCATATGCTGATGGTGATCAGGACTTCACTTGGAGTCCAGACAGTAAATGGATCGTTGCAAAAAATGCGTTGGGACTTTATGGAGCAAGTCACATGGTCCTCTATGATGCATTGGGCCAAAAGGAAGGTGTTAACTTGACTAATAGTGGGTTTTCAGATGGTAGAGGTCGATTTGCTTTGAATGGAAAAGCTTTGGTTTGGACCAATGATAGGGATGGTAAAAAACCTCTTGCTTTACAAGGGGCGCGGGAACTGGATATCTATGCACTTTTCTTCGATCAATCCGCATTTGACAGATTCAAGCTGAGTAAAGCAGAGTATGATCTTTTGAAAGACCAGGAAAAGAAGGAAAACGACGATCAAAAATCGGACGATAAAAAGGATAGCGAAACTCTGGAATTGAACTTAGAAGGCTTAGAAGATAGAAAATTAAGGTTGACTACAGGGTCTTTGAATTTGTCATCTTTTGATATGTCTCCTGATGGGGATAAGCTTTACTTTATGGCCAGTTTTGAAGATAAGTATGATGTTTGGGTATTTGATACGAGAACAAAAGAACTCAAGTCATTGGCTAAAACCAATTCAGGACCGGGCAGAGTAGAGCTGGATAAAGAAGGGAAGAACCTTTTTGTACTCGCTAATGGAAGGCTTTCAAAAATTGATACAGGAAGTGGTAAAGTTTCCAATATAGGGATAAGTGAAGAGATGGTCTTGGATGCTACTGCAGAGAGGGAATATATATTTCATCATGCCTGGAGGCAGGTGAGAAAGAAATTTTATGACCCTGATCTGCATGATATAGATTGGGATATGTATAGAGCAAACTACTCCAGATTTTTACCCCATATCAACAATAATTACGATTTTCAGGAATTGCTCAGTGAAATCCTTGGTGAACTTAATGGTTCCCATACTGGAGGCAGGTATTCTCATAGACCTGATAATGGAGACCAAACAGCTTCTTTGGGACTGTTCTTTGATGAAAGTTCAAAAGAAAGCGGATTAAAGGTCACAGAAGTGATCAATGGAGGTCCATTGGATAAATCGGGAATTAAAGTCAAAGCCGGGCATGTTATCGAAAAGATAGACGGAGTTACAATTGACCATTCCTTGGATTGGAATAAAACCCTAAATAGAAAAGCCGGTAAAAATGTATTGATCTCGCTTTTTGACCCAAAGGCAAACTCCAGGTGGGAGGAGACGGTGAAGCCAATCTCACAAGGAGCAGAAAACCAACTTCTCTACAAAAGATGGGTAAAAACGATGAGGGCTATGGTTGATAGTCTGAGCGATGGAAGGATAGGATATGTCCATGTTCAGGGTATGAATGATAACAGCTTCCGTACCGTCTACGATGAGGTATTAGGAAAGAATGCCGATAAAGAAGCACTCATAGTTGATACCAGGTTCAATGGTGGGGGATGGTTACATGAAGACCTTTCCACCTTCCTGGATGGTAAGCCTTACGCAACTTTTAGACCTTATGGTTTTGTAGCGAGGGGAGGGGAGCCTAGAGATAAGTGGTCAAGGCCAAGTGTAGTCGTAATGAGTGAGAGTAATTATTCCGATGCGCATGCCTTTCCTTATGCTTACAGAGCCAAAGGAATTGGTAAATTGATTGGAATGCCTGTGCCTGGGACAAGTACTGCTGTTTGGTGGGAAACTCAGATTGATCCCACCATAGTATTTGGAATTCCGATGATAGCATTCTATGGAATAGAAGAGGATAGACCCTTAGAAAACTTGCAACTAGAGCCGGATATCAAGGTGGCTACTCCTTTTGAAGAAGTGTTATTTGGGAAAGATGCACAAATAGAGGCGGCAGTCAAAGAGTTGATTGGTCAAATAAAATAAGTAAAAAAGGGGGGATTAGTTCCCTCCTTTTTTATTTTCTCTTTTCATAAGCAAAGCTCTGTATTTTTTTTCGGCAGTCAATTCCTCAAAAAGAAGGATGAAATTTTCATTTGCTCCGATTACCTCAAAGGTATTGGAAACGAGAATTCCTGTCGGTTTACGTGTTTTAAATTCAATATAGACCTTTTTGTTCTTTGAGACTATTTCCGCATTAGCATCTATTGTCAGCAGTTTTCCCGAAGCCATTTTGGAATGATTTGCACCAAATGTATTTCGATTAGTAGTCATATTTTGTGAGTTCACAAATCTTTTGCCTTCAATTATGGGTTTTATGTTTTCCTCACTGAGAATTTTATCCTCAGATTTATAAAATATAGCTTGGTAACTAAATAATCGGCCCATAAAAATTGAGGTCAATCCAACTCCATCATCGGGAATTTTATGGGTTATCAAAACATGTGAGGCTCCTCTCACGGTGGCTTCTTCCAATAATTTTCTCTTTGCTCTTACATTAAGACTGTTCATCGATGAAAACATAGTGACACCCCTTGCTTTTGAATAGGCTTCTCCTATTTTGATCAAACCGTCAACTTGGCTGAAATCATCTAGAATGATGATGTCTTCTGTCTTGGTAAACCCTTGAAGGTTATCATACTTACTGATGAGTTGGGCCTCTGCCGTACTGTTGATAGTGAAGTAGGCCAAAATAAATAAAAGTGGGATGGATTTTTTAAAATTGTTCATTTATAATTCAATTGGTTGATATAGGATACGGAAAAACAAAGAGGTATATAAGTGAAAAAGCGAAAAATAATCACGGTTTAGTTATAACTTACTCATGCTTAGTCCGTAATTTTTTATTTCTTGTAGAGAAAAATAAAAAAAGCCCAATTCCTGAACAGAGATGGGCCTTCTTATAAATATGGTGACTAAAATTAGCCGATAAGATTTCCTTCATCATCCCAAACGGCCACTATACCCCTTTCTTCAGGCTTGAGGTAATGAGCTAGATATTTTTCAGGAAGTTCTACCCCGTGCTTTTTCATTACTTCTTCGGGTACTCCATCCCAGGCATTGGGTGTATTTCCTTTATATCCAAGATAGCCAAAGCCTATTTCAGAGGTGAAATAACCTGTGGCTGTAAGATTTCTTAGAATATTAAAAAAGGTAACAGCGCTTTTCATTTCGGGAGCTGCCTTTTCAGGCCATGCTATTTTATCAATGATTTCAATTCTTTCCTTTTCAGAAAGCTCTAGAAAGAGTTTACCGTAATGATCATTGCTATAGCTGTCAAGCCACATCAAACCTCCTCTCACAGGTGTTTGATAAGAAGGTGAATCCTTCATCATAAATTCTATGAAATCAGGCACGCCCGCATCTGTTGCGCTGCCAGACTCATCATCAGCAGGTATGATGATGTCAACCAATACATTCAGTTTTTTCTTTTCTTCTTCCGAAAAGAAAGTTTCTGATAGCAATCGCTGATCTCTTAGAACTTCCTCTTCAATTCTTCCTCCAGGTGTTCCTCCACTAATTTTAGGTGATAAATCAGCTTGTTTATCCTCAGGCTTACAGTTGGTGAGCAATAGTCCAGAGGCTAGTGTACCGGTAAACAGCAGCTTTAGGTTTTCTCTTCTATTCATTGGTCCTGGAGTTTAGATATTTTTCTTTTTCAATTCGCTTACTATATAGTCGGAGGTTCTCCAAGCCAGTGCCAAAATGGTCCAGGTTGGATTTTTATCAGCTTGTGATACAAATGGCCCTGCGTCTACCACAAATAGATTTTTGCAGTCATGTGCCTGGCAATTGCTGTTCAATACTGAGGAAGAGGGATTATTTCCCATTCTTGTAGTCCCTACCTCATGGATAATCCTACCCGGTGTTGCAAGTCCATACATGGTTTCCGGTCCAGGTTTTTTACCTAACAGTGTTGCCCCGGCTTCAGTGAGGATCTCTTCAAAAGTATCCTGCATGTGCTTGGCCTGTTTTACCTCCTGATCCGTCCACTGGTAATGAAACTTCAAGACTGGGATTCCATATTTGTCTACTACGTTATTGTCAATTTCACAATAGTTGGAATATTGAGGAATGCTTTCACCCCTTCCTGACATACCTAAAGTAGATCCGTAGATTCTTCTGATATCTTTTTTCAAGCCTTCTCCATAACCTCCATTGGGGCTTGGGTTACCAAATTCATCTTTGAGATGTTTTCTCATCGTATCCATTGAGAACCCAATACCGTAGGATGGCATGGTCATTCCTCCCCAGTATTCAATATGGTATCCTCTTGCAAAATCAAGTTTTTTATTATCCAGCCACCATGGCGTATAGACGTGCATTCCACCTACACCATCTTCATTGTACCTTTCTCTGTCGATAAGATCAGGCATAATTCCCATCCTGTCTGCTCCGGTGGAATCATGAAGGTAACGGCCTACCATTCCGCTACTGTTTCCAACACCATTCGGGTGTGAATTAGACTTGGAGTTGAGCATGATCCTTGCAGACTCGCAGGCTGAGGCTCCCAAAACTACTACTCTTGACCTAAGCTTGTACTCTTTCATGTCTATTTTGCTGATGAAAGATACACCTGTAGCATTTCCCTTATCATCTGTGGTTACTGTACGTACCATAGCCTGGGTGAATAAGTCAACCTTGCCTTTGGCCATAGCAGGTTTGACCAAACATGTTCCAGACGAAAAGTCAGCATATGCTTGGCACGCTCTGTTGCATTGGTTGCAAAAGAAACAGACACCTCTTTCATTATTGATAGGTCTTGTGAGCATAGAAAGTCTGCCCGGAATTACAGGCATGTTGGACTTTTTAGCACCTTTCATGATGTATAGCTCATGAAGTCTAGGTTTTGGAGGTGGGAGAAAAAAACCGTCAGGCTCATTAAAGATGCCTTCCTTTGTTCCAAAAACTCCAATAAGCTTGTCAACTTTATCATAGTATGGCTTGAGGTCATCATAGCCAATCGGCCAATCATCTCCCATTCCGTCAATACTTTTTCTTTTGAAATCGTTTGGACCAAATCGCAAGGAAATCCTACCCCAATGATTGGTTCTGCCACCTACCATTCTTGATCTGAACCAGTCAAAAGAAGTACCTGCTGATCTGGTATATGGCTCTCCTTCTATGTCCCAGCCACCTATGGCTTGATCAAAATCTCCAAATGGTCTGACCCTAGTACCAGCACCTCTTCGAGGGGATTCCCAAGGTGGTCTCAACTGGGTTCTGTCTTCATCTTTAGCAGGGTCAAAATCTTTTCCTGCTTCTAAGACGGCAACTGAAAGTCCCGCTTCCGATAAAATTTTGGAAGCCATTCCGCCTCCGGCACCCGAACCGACAATGATCACGTCATAGGTATCTCCTGTGGATTTGATTTCAAAACTCATGTTTTGCGAATTTTTTATTATACGCCAGAAAGTTCCATAAAAATTTTTATAAATCAAATGGACTTTAAAAAATCCTTACTTTTCTAGATGTTTCCTTCTGTTTCGATCAGTTGAACTAAGTGAGGCCAAATATTTTCTAAAACTATTTTATGCCCCTCTTCTGTTGGGTGGATTCCATCCCTGAGATTCAAGTCAGGATCCCCAGCAACACCTTCCAATAAAAAAGGAATCAAATTGACATTTTCTTCTTGAGAGATTTCAGGATATATTTCTCTGAATCGATTTGTATATTCCTGTCCCATATTTGGGGGGATCTGCATTCCTGCAAGTAGGATTTTTGTGTCAGGGTACTTGGACCTGACAGATGTGATGATGGCTTTTAGATTTTTCTTTGTTTCCTCAAGCGAAATCCCTCTTAGACCATCATTTGCTCCAAGTTCCAACACGAAAATCTCCGGTTCTTCTTCTAGAAACCAGTCTAATCTACTCACTCCACTAGCTGTGGTTTCGCCACTTAAGCCTCCATTGATTACAAGGTAGTCTAATCCCAAGCTGTCCAATCTCTCTGCTACCAGCCCAGGAAAAGCATCCTCCTCTTCAATCCCATAGCCTGCAGTCAAGCTATTTCCAAAAAATAGAATTATTGGCTTTTGAGTTGGATTTTCAACCGGCTGAGAAGTTTGAACAGTTTCCTTTGTATTATTTTGCCCACAGGAAAGCAGGAAAAAGAATAATAAAAACGAATAGCAAGCAACTCTCTTAATCATGGATTTTTTAGTTTAGTTGAATTCACCATTCTAGGTTGAATTCTAAGGATATTCTATTTTAACAATAGGTCCATTGAAAATGAACCATTATATTCAATCAACAATTTAACAGTATTAAGGTTAAAGGCAATCATTCGATCTTTTTATAAAAATATATATGTCAATTCTATCAGTTGATCAAGTCTCAAAAACATACAAAAGCGGGAATAGGGTATTGACCGTACTGGATGAAGTCAATTTTCAGGTTAAGCAAGGTGAAAGTATTGCGATTGTGGGACCTTCAGGAAGCGGAAAAACCACGCTATTAGGCTTGTGTGCAGGGCTGGATTCAGCAAGCAAGGGTTCTGTCAAGCTCAATGGGAAGGCTCTGGAAGATCTTTCTGAAGACGAAAGGGCTATGGTGAGGAGTCAGGATGTTGGGTTTATTTTTCAGAATTTCCAGCTCTTACCAACACTTACTGCTTTGGAAAATGTAATGGTTCCTTTGGAATTGAAAAAAAGAAAGGATGCCAAAGAAAGGGCTACTTCCCTTTTGAAAAAAGTAGGTCTAGAGGAGAGAATGTCGCATTATCCCACTCAGCTCTCTGGAGGTGAGCAACAAAGAGTCTCTATCGCAAGAGCTTTTGCAAATGAGCCAAAAATCCTTTTTGCAGATGAACCTACCGGCAACTTGGACACAGATACCGGAGAGATGATTGAGGATCTGATTTTTGAATTGAACAGGGAACAAGGTACTACGCTTGTTTTGGTGACACATGATCCGGAGTTGGCTAAGAAAACCAATAGGATAATCAGAATCAAAGGAGGGAAAATACAGGAGGCTATAGATGAGTGATAATCGCTGGATTTTGAAAATGGCTTTGAGGGATTTTAGAAAAAATTTCTCAAAGCTTATGCTTTTTGTATCTGCAATGGTAATTGGGATTGCTGCTTTGGTGGCAATAAGCTCTTTCGGTGATAATTTAAGCAAAGACATTGATAGCCAGGCTAAAGAGTTGTTGGGAGCAGATTTGGTGCTGAATAACAATCAACCTATATCCATTCAGAAAATAGACTCTATAGCTTTGGAGGTGTCTGAAGAGGTGAATTTTGCGAGTATGGTAGCTTTCCCGGCAACAGGTGAAAGCCGCCTTACCCAAGTAAGGGCTCTGAAAGGTTCTTTTCCCTTTTATGGAGAATTGGAAACTGTACCCAAGGAAGCGGAAAGTACATTTAGACAGGGAGGTAGAAAGGCACTCGTAGAAAAGTTGTTGATGGCTCAGTTTAATGCTGAGGTCGGTGATAGCATCAAAGTAGGGGAATTAACATTTGTCATAGAGGGAGAGTTAGAAAAAGTACCAGGTCAGACTGGTATTACTGCGACAGTTGCGCCGGCAGTTTATATCCCCATGGAATATGCCGAAGCCACAGGATTAATCCAATATGGAAGTAGGTTAAATTATCAAAGGTATTATTTACTTGAGGAAGCTACTTCGGTAGATGATATTGTCAAAAAATTTGAGGAGGAATGGCAGGAAGAAAAAATAGGAAATACAACTGTTGAGTCAAGGCGAAGTCAGACAGGTAGATCATTTGAAAACTTGGCCAATTTCCTGAGTTTAGTTGCGTTTATAGCGCTTTTGCTGGGCTGTGTAGGGGTAGCTTCTGCAGTCAATGTTTTTGTAAAGGAAAAGTTGGCTTCGGTAGCAGTCTTAAGATGTATTGGGGTTACAGCTTGGGTTGCCATGAAAATTTATCTTCTGCAGATACTTATTATGGGGCTACTTGGCTCGATGCTTGGTGCATTTTTAGGTTCCGGATTACAATATTTACTTCCTTTGGTATTTGCTGACTTCTTACCGGTGGAGGTGTCTATTGGGATCGCTTGGATCAGTGTGTTTTTTGGTCTGATTACAGGCTTGTTTGTTTCTTTGCTTTTTGGGCTATTGCCATTGCTGAAGATAAGAAAGGTGTCTCCTATGGCTACCTTGAGGACAGAAGGTACTGAGACTAAGTTGAGAAATGACAAGTTGAGATGGGCTGTGATTTTTGGAATACTGTTGTTTATTTTCGGATTTAGCTTTTACCTTCTCAATGGTTGGAAAACAGCAGCAGCTTTTACTGGATTTATAATTTTTGCTTTTTTAGCGCTTTGGTCTGTAGCTATGCTGATTATGTGGGCCATACGACGTTTTTTGCCTATTTCATTGAGATACACCTTGAGGCAATCTCTTTCCAATCTATATAGGCCCAATAATCAGACAATTTCTCTAATTGCTACTATTGGTTTGGGTACAGCGATGATCAGTACACTGTTTTTTATACAGGGTCAGTTGTTGGATGAGGTGAAATTTGCGGATAAAGAGGATCAACCTAATATGTTGCTTTTTGATATTCAAACTCACCAAGTGGATGCAGTTGTGGAATCCATAAAAAGTAAGGATTTACCCATTCTGCAGCAAGTGCCTATAGTGACTATGGGCCTGGAGTCAATTAATGGAATAAACCGAAAGGCTAATGATACTTTGCCAGACGAGGATAGAAGATCAAGAGGGCTTTACAATAGAGAATTTAGAGTCACTTATAGAGATACATTGATTGCCTCTGAAAGACTTATTCAAGGACAATTGAGGAAAGTCAAAAGCCCGGGGGACTCTATCTTTGTTTCATTTGATGAGGGTTATGCCTCACGAACGGGGATCAGCCTTGGAGATGAAATTATTTTCAACGTACAGGGAAGGCCTATCAAAACTTATGTGGGGAGCTTCAGAGATGTGAAGTTTAATCAAGTGTCCACAAATTTTCTGGTACTCTTTCCGGAAAATGTCTTGGATAATGCACCAAAGTTTCATGTAGTTATTACCAAAACCAAAAACGATAGGCAAGCTGCCAATGTACAAGCGGAGATTGTGAGGGTTTTCCCTAATATATCTGTTGTGAACTTAGGAGCTATTGTAGAAACCTTGGAAGATATTCTTTCCAAAATTGCTTTTGTGATTCAGTTTATGGCATTTTTTAGTATAGCTACAGGGGTTGTGGTCTTGATCAGTTCGCTCATTATTAGCAAATACCAGAGGATGAAAGAAAGTATTTTGTTACGGACCTTGGGAGCGAGTTCAAGAAAAGTAAGCACCATCAATACTTTAGAGTATTTCTTTTTAGGTTCTTTGGCTTCTTTGAGTGGCATTTTGCTTTCTTATTTAGCAGCTTTTCTTTTGAGCCAATTTGTATTCCAATTACCTTTCAGGCCAATGCTTAAGGAAGCGGTAATTGTTTATTTGGCAATTACTTCCCTTACTGTTGTTCTAGGATGGTTAAATGGAAGCAAAATCATCAAAAGCCCCCCAATGGAAATATTAAGGGAGTAGTTTATAATTTGATAGAATTCTTCATCTGGGACACCTTGAGTTTGGTGATTTTCGGACTGGACTTCCAGAAGGTCTTATGGTTAAGCCTACGGAGAACCACAGGAATTTTATTGGAACCAACCCCCAATTTTTTCTTTGATGACGGTTTTGGGCTCAGAGGCAATTTAGGTCTCAGGTATGTTATTGGGAATTTGGAAGCATTTAAAAGCTTTTTAAACCGCTTAGACTGAAAATGTATAAGCGGTTTTTTTATTGTATCGATTTGGGCTAATTTAATGGTATTAACAAAAACTATCCTATGAAGAAATCCAGACTAATCCTTTTACTGTTTTTTTATTCAGCCTTTTTAACTTTAAACGCCCAAGTTATGCCTTCTCCCGAAAGATCAGAAGGCGATGGACCTTATGATAAATTGATTATTCGAGGCGTGACCATGATTGATGGAACAGGAGCGCCTCCTATAGGGCCTGTCGATATTGTTGTAGAAAAAAACATCATTAAAGAAGTAAAAGTCGTTGGTTATCCAGGTCTACCGATCAAAGAAGAAAGACGACCGGTGGCTGGTCCGAATGATAAAGTCATGGATTTGGAAGGTCATTATCTCTTACCAGGTTTTATTGATATGCATGGCCATATTGGAGGGGCAGGCCAAGGAACTCCAGCAGAATACGTTTTCAAGCTTTGGATGGCTCATGGGATTACATCAATCCGAGAGCCTGCCGCAGGGAATGGTTTGGATTGGGTTTTAGAACATAAGAGAAAGGCTTTAGATAATACCATCACTGCGCCAAGAATCTTTGCCTATACAGTGTTTGGACAAAATGCAGGTAAAACAATTACGAATGCAGAAGAAGCCAAGGCCTGGGTAAATGAAAACAAAAATAAGGGTGCAGATGGGATCAAGTTTTTTGGAGCCAAGCCTGAAGTAATGCAAGCTGCTTTGGAAGAAAACAAAAGGTTAGGACTTAGATCTGCCATGCACCATGCCCAAATGGACGTGGCCAGATGGAATGTTCTACATTCCGCTAGAGCAGGTTTGACCAGTATGGAGCATTGGTATGGCTTACCGGAGGCTCTTTTGGCTGACAGAACTATCCAAGATTATAGGCTTGATTACAATTATCAGAACGAGCAGCACAGGTTCTCAGAAGCAGGGAAATTATGGAAACAGGCAGCAGAACCTTATTCCGAACATTGGAATAAAGTGATGCAGGAACTTTTGGATTTGGATTTTACCCTAGACCCTACATTTAATATTTATGAAGCCAATAGAGATTTGATGAGGGCAAGAAGAGCTGAATGGCATGAAGAATATACTTTGCCTTCATTGTGGAGATTTTATAAGCCGAGCAGAGAGTCTCATGGGTCCTATTGGTTTGATTGGACAACAGATGATGAGATTCAATGGAAGGAAAATTATAGACTATGGATGACCTTTGTCAATGAATACAAAAATCGTGGTGGAAGAGTGACTACCGGGTCGGATTCAGGGTTTATTTATCAACTGTATGGTTTTGCTTACATCAGGGAGATGGAACTTTTGAGGGAAACAGGATTTCACCCTTTGGAGGTTTTCAGAGCAGCAACCTTGCATGGAGCTGAAGCGCTGGGGGTTGAGAAAGAACTGGGAAGCGTTGAGGTTGGGAAATTGGCTGATTTTGTGATTTTGGAAGAAAACCCCTTACAGAATTTTAAAGTATTATATGGGACCGGGGCTATCCGTATTGGTGATGACAATGAGCCTGTAAGGGTTGGAGGGGTGAAATACACGGTTAAAGATGGGGTCGTGTATGATGCAAAAGAACTTTTGAAAGATGTTCGTAATATTGTCAATCAACATAAGGCAAGGGAAGAATCAAGAAAATTAAAACAGCCTGGTTTGGATTGGTAAGAATAAGGTCTTAGTCCAAAGAATTGTAATTATAAATACAGACGTATGCCTCATATTCAGCTAAATAATGTCAAAATTTTTTATCAAAAAGAGGGGGTTGGGACTGAAGTAATTCTTTTTTCCCATGGATTACTCTGGAGTCATAAAATGTTTGAGGAGCAGATAAAACATCTGAGTAAGACACATACTGTAATTGCATATGATCACAGAGGGCAGGGGCAGAGCGAAGTAACTGCAGGTAGTTATGATATGGACTTGCTTACTTTGGATGCACTTGAACTTATCAATAAACTTGTGGGAAAGTCAGTGCATTTTGTAGGGCTTTCTATGGGTGGGTTTGTTGGAATGCGCTTGGCATCCAGGTATCCTGATAAAATCAAGAGCCTAATTTTATTAGAAACCTCTGCTAACTCAGAGCCTGTTGAGAATTTGCCTAAATATAAGTTTTTAAATGGTGTGGTTAAATGGTTCGGCGTAGTACCTACAGTCGCAAAATCTGTTATGAAAATAATGTTTGCAGAAAGCTGGCTTGAAAATCCTGAAAATAAACAGGCTTATAAAAAATGGATAAAGGAACTTCAAGGCAATAAGAAAACAATTACCAAATCTGTCGAGGCAGTTATATACAGGAAAGGAGTAGAAGAAGAAATACGAAATATAAAATGTCCAACAATGGTGGTGGTTGGTGATGAAGACATAGCTACTAAGCCAGAAAAGGCAAAGTTCATCCAAATGTCTATTCCCAATGCTGAGCTGCATATGCTTCCTGGAGCTGGACATAGCAGTTCTATAGAAAAACCGGAAGAAATCAACAGGCTTATTTCTGATTGGATGCAAAGGTTTTAAAATCCAAAGTAAAACTTAAAATCATGATTTAAATGGCCTGCTGAATAGCAGGTCATTTGTTTTTTCATGACTATTAAAGGTGCCTCAAAAATATTTTTTCAAAAAATTCAGAATACTTGAAACCTTTTACTTACTTTATGTGTATATACATTAAATACATAGACAAAAAATACAAATGAAGATAGAGGAAGCTATTCAGCAGAAAGTTTTTAAGGATGTATACAATAAAGCAATTGTGAACATACTTTACACCCAAAGCTTTATTGTAAGTAAGCAGAGTAGCTTGTTCAAGCCATTTGGGCTTTCGCCGGAGCAATATAACGTACTTCGAATTCTTAAAGGTCAAAATAACAATCCTATAACAGTTTCCTCCATTCAAGAAAGAATGTTGAACAAAATGTCCAATGCTTCAAGGTTGGTAGAAAAATTAAAACAAAAAGGTTACGTGGTTAGAGAGGAATGCCCTACTGATAGAAGACAGGTTGATATCCGAATCACAGAAGAGGGGCTTAACGTATTGAAAGAGTTGGAGAACCAGATCTACGAGATGAACAGAAAACTCATTCAGCTTGATGAGCAAGAAGTAGAAATTCTAAATAATCTTTTGGATAAATCCCGCGGATAAAAAATTTAAACAAATTCATGTATAGACAATTAATGTATATATAAAATAAAATAAACAATAACAATTAAACAGAAAAGCTATGAGCACATTAACTAAATGGTCTATCGACCCAACACATTCAGAGGTATCATTCAAAGTAAAACACCTTGTCATTTCTACCGTAACAGGATACTTCAGAGAATTTGAAGGCACTGCAGAATCCAGTTCAGATGATTTTCAAGGGGCCAAAGTGTCATTTTCTGCTAAAATTGATAGCATTGACACCAATCAAGCAGATAGAGATGGACATTTAAAATCAGACGATTTTTTCAATGCAGAGAAATATCCGCATTTGAAGTTTGAAGGAGTTTTAAATGGAGATAAATTAAAGGGAGATCTTACAATTAGAGATTTTACCAAGGAAGTTGAACTTGATGTTGATTTTGGAGGAGTAGCTGGTGACCCTTATGGTAACACAAAAGCTGGCTTTGAAATCGAAGGAAAAATCAGCAGAAAAGATTTTGGGTTGAAGTGGAATGCCGTCACTGAGGCCGGAAGTGTGGTAGTAAGTGACCAAGTCAAGTTGATCCTGAGTGTTCAATTAGTTAAACAATAAATAAATTAGGGACTTCTGGTTTTCCAGAAGCCCCGCCTTTTATCAAAACAATATCCTTATGGCAGCTTTAATAACAGGAATTCACCACATTACCGCAATTGCCGGAAACCCACAAAAAAACATTGACTTTTACACAGGGATTCTTGGGCTTAGAATGGTGAAAAAGACAATCAATTTCGATGCCCCAGACGTTTATCATTTTTATTTTGGCGATGAGTTGGGAACGCCAGGGACTGTATTTACAACATTCCCATTCGAAGGTGCAAGAAAGGGCACAAAAGGTACTGGAGAATTGACTTATACTGCTTTTTCGGTTCCTGAATCTTCTTTGGCATTTTGGATTGAGCGACTTGCCAAATTCAATATCCCTACTTCGACACCTTTGTCCAGATTTGGAGATAAAATCATCCGATTTGAAGATCATGATGGAATGGGAATTGAACTGGTTGCAAACAATAAGGATTCCAGAAAAGGATGGATAGGAGGTAATATTGGTAAAGAAAATGCCATCAAGGGTTTTTTTGGAGCTACTTTGATGCTTAAATCAAAAGATCTTACGGAAAAGCTCCTCACCGAATTCATGGACTATAGATTTATTGCTTATGAAAATGGTAGATTTAGATATGGTACGGCAGGCAACCCAGGAGACATTATAGATATAGTAATTGATCAAAATGGACGACAGGGAATTCAAAGTGCCGGAACTGTACATCATATTGCTTTTAGAACGGCAAATGAATCTTCTCAAAAAGAGATTCAAAAGATTCTGATAAACAATGGGTACCATGTTACCGAAGTAAAGGATAGAAATTATTTTAAATCAATCTACTTCAGAGAGCCTGGAGGTGTCTTGTTTGAAATTGCTACAGACGAACCTGGATTTGCTATTGATGAAGATGAGGCACATTTGGGAGAGGCATTAAAACTTCCTGATTGGGCAGAGCCGCAAAGAGAAAAAATTGAGTCGAGATTAGCGAAAGTAACTTTAAATTCAAGTACATATGAGTAAGGTTTTAAGAGAAGGGAGAAATTTGGAAGATGCTCAAAAAGTAGCTATCATGATACATGGTAGAGGAGGTACCGCCGAAAGTATTTTGTCATTGAAGGATAGTTTGAATTTAAAGGATTTTGCTTTACTGGCGCCTCAAGCTCCTGAAAATACTTGGTACCCCTACAGCTTTATGGCCCCCGATAAAAGTAATGAGCCTTCCTTTTCTCAATCAATCAAAACAATTGACGAGATGGTCAATATGGCTTATAGTCATGGCTATAAAAGTGAACAGATATTTTTTATTGGTTTTTCCCAAGGAGCGTGTCTGGCATTGGAGTATGCTACGCAAAATGCCGGAAATTATGGAGGGGTAATTGCTTTTACAGGAGGACTGATAGGGGAAAATATCAGGGAAGAAAAGTACTCTGGTGATTTTAAGCAGGCTAAGGTTTTTATAGGATCCGGATTTAAGGACCCTCATGTGCCATTAAGCAGGATAGAAGCTTCCGAAAAGTTGATGACTAAATTGGGGGCAGTCGTCAAAACCTTGATTTTCGAGGATTATGAGCATACCATCAGGAAAAAAGAGATAGATTGGGTAAATGAAAATATTCTATAAAACAGCGGAGCAGTTACCTTACTTCGTACAAAGCCAAGCCTTAAAAAGGTTTGGCTTTTTTATTGTTTCATGGAAAAATTCTCTTAAAAATATTTTTGTAAATACATGTTAATCAATTATTTACATGTGCTTTTAAAAATTTACTCAATATAATGAGTAAATTTACTAAATAAGTTTAGTAAATTTGTAAGTAACTTATTTACAAATAGATGACGTTTCAAAGGATTGAAAAAAACAAATTGTTAATCCGGCTTCGGGATGAACCAAGAAGGTTTATTCAGGTGCTTTACGGGCCAAGACAAATAGGTAAGACCACCTTGGTGAGACAGATCATGTCAGACCTTGATTATCCTTCCAAGTTGGCTGCTGCCGATGCTGTTCCTGCTACTGACCACATGTGGATCGCCCAGCAATGGGATCTTGCTAGGCAGCAACAGGCCCTGCAGTCTGATAAACCTTTCCTTCTGGTAATTGACGAAGTACAAAAAATCCATAACTGGAGTGAACAGATAAAAGCAGAATGGGACAAAGACAGCCAAGAGGAAATAGACATTCGACTAATCCTGTTGGGGTCTTCCAGGCTGATGCTTCAGCAAGGGCTTACTGAATCACTGGCGGGTAGGTTTGAAGCGACTTATCTAGGCCATTGGTCATTGAAGGAAATGAAGGAGGCTTTTGGTTTAAGTCCTGAAGAATATGTTTGGTTTGGGGGCTATCCAGGAGCTATAATGCTCAAGGATGACGAAGATCGCTGGAAGAATTATATAAGAGACTCACTTTTGGAGACCAGTATTTCCAAAGATATCCTTATGTTGACAAGAGTGGATAAGCCCGCATTGATGAAGAGATTGTTTGAGCTAGGGTCTGCATATTCTGGGCAGGTTTTGAGCTTGACCAAAATCATGGGGCAGCTTACGGAAGCAGGTAATACAACTACTTTGGCCAATTACCTTGATTTGCTCAATGATGCAGGATTACTGGGTGGATTGGAAAAATTTAGCCCCAATATGGTCAGAAAGCGTGCATCCAGTCCAAAGTTTCAGGTGCATAATACAGCGATTATGTCCGGGATTTCCAATGAAAGTCTGGAATCTCTGCTTGAAGAACCCAAGGTATGGGGAAGGTGGGTAGAATCGGCTGTGGGTGCGCATTTAATCAATCAGGCATTTAAGGATAAAAAACTATCTTTACTTTACTGGAAGGAAGGGAATGACGAAGTGGATTTTGTTGTAGAGTATAAAAAAAGGGTGATTGGCCTGGAAGTAAAGTCGGGTGCTGTAGGAAAGCTCTCCAGACTTCAGGCATTTAGAGAAAAATTTAAGCCGCACAGGACCTTTTTAGTCGGAAGAGGAGGGATTCCTTGGCAGGAGTTTTTGGAAATGGATGTGGTGGATTTATTTTAAAAAGGCAGTTAGTTGACTGTCTTTTTTTATATTATGGCTTAAAAAATTTTTTTGTAAAAACATGTAATTCAGGTTTTTATATGTGTTTTTAGAAATTTACTCAATGTATTGAGTAAAATAACTCAATAAGAGAAGTAAGTATTTTTTATTGTCCCTTATCAATATCCTCGGCCAATTTGGGATAGCGGATAATCACATCAATAACTCCTGAATCCAACATGCCTAATTCACGTGCAGCTGCCCGGGTCAAGTCAATGACCTTTCCCCTGCGGTATGGGCCACGGTCATTTATTCTGACAATTACAGACTTTCCGTTTTCTGGATTGACAACTTCCACTTCTGTATCGAATGGCAAGGAACGGTGGGCTGCTGTAAGTTCTTGGTTTTCAAAAATTTCCCCACTAGCTGTTTTTTTGCCCTCAAACCTTCGTGCATAATAGCTCGCTTTTCCTTCAATTTCTTCCATTTCAATCTCTTCTTCCTTTGGGCTACAATACACGAAACAAAGAAATATGGTGAATATCGGGAAAACAGAGCAAAAGGGGAGTTTTGATAATTTCATGATTTTAAAATAATCAAAAAACGTAAGAAAATTATTACCTATAAACTTTACACGTTTTGAATCTCACATCTCATATTTCAAAACGAATACCCTACCTGACTACCCTTCTCTGGATCAAGTTCCACTCTGGCATATGCGCTTATTTCCTGTTGTAAATCCTCAACGTGTGATATGATGCCGACTATCCTGTTTTCATGGCGCAGGGATTTTAATGTTTCAAAGACCACCCTGAGCGACTCTTTATCCAAAGCACCAAAACCCTCATCCAGAAAGAAAAAGGACTGATCCGCCTGATTCAGGGATTTGACTTTTTCGGCCAGTGCCAAAGCCAGACATAATGAGGCCTGAAAGGTCTGTCCACCTGAAAGGCTTTTCAGTAGGCGTGTGTTTCCGCCATTCAGATAATCTTTGACCAAAAAAGTGTTTTGTTCGTCGGTTTCTATGCTCAGGTTGTTTTTGGTAAGCTGCATAAAGCGCTTGTTGGCGGTATGGCATATTTCGCGTAAGAAAATACTGCTGATATATTGCACAAAGCCTTTTCCTTTAAAGAGATTGGCCAGTTCATCCAGATAACTCAAGCGCTTTTCTGTTTTGTCAAGTTCTTCTTGAAGGGATTGAAGCAGCTTGAGTTTTTCTTCCGTTTCCTCAATTTGTTTATGGATCAGGGTAATTTCTTTTTGTAGAGCCTCGGCCTTGGTTTCGACTTCTTTGAGTTTTGCGTTGGCCTGTTCTTTTTTATCCGGATCAAATTCCAATAGTCCCGGTATCTTTTCCAGATCTTCAAGTCTGGTTTTGGTCTCGGTTAGCTGCCTTTCAAAGTCACGGATTTCCTTATCGGCTTTGTCAGCATCCATATCGTTTTCCAATAATTGGTAGAAATAGGAATCTTTGACAAAGCCATTTTTTTGAATACTGCTTTCAAATTCAAGTTCTAGCTTTGCAACATTTTTCTTACTTGTTTCTAGACTTTCCGAGAAAGTCCTTAGCTCTGTCAGGTTTTCGGATTGTTTGAGTCTTTCATCCTCCAGTGCTTTTCTTTTACTTTCCAGTCGGTTTTTGAGTGTTAATATGGCTGCTTCAGTGTTCTGGATTTGCATTTGGAGTTCAGTGACTTGCTGATCCAGGTATTTTTTACTGAAGTCAGGGTATTCCAGCTGTGAGTTTTTGTCTGCGATCAGGCTGTTGAGTTTTTCCAACTCGGCTTTGGCATTCTGCGATTTTGTGTCTGCTTTTTCTTTGGTCTCAATTGCTGTTTCAGCTTCCTTACGTAGGCGTTTCAGTTCAGCTTCGAGTTGGTTTTTCTTGGCGGCATTTTGCTTGGCAGCATCCAGAAACAGGTCCAGAGCTTCCATATCAGACAATCCGAAAGAGCCTATGGATTCCCGATAGGACTTGATATCATGATTCAGTTTATTTACCTCTTCCTCCAGTTGCGCACTATTCTTTTGATGGTTTTGAATTTGTTGGTTTACCAGATTCAACTCCCCTTCCAAATGTCCTGCTCTTTTGATTTCCAGCTGAGCCATTTGGATTTTTTCATCCAATTCGGACAGTTCACTGTCTTCAGTACTTTGATTGAGCGGGTGGGGGTGTTCCAATGCTCCGCACAAGGGACAAGGCTCACCATTTTGCAAAGTGTGTGCATGGGAAAGAAGGCCAATACGGATGATAAGCTTTTCTCTTTTTTTGGCAAGAATGGACAACTTATCTTCAGTGTTTTGGCTCCAGTCTTTGAAGTTTTCGAACCCTGTTGGAAGATTTAACTTCAGATTTTGGGCTTTTGATTTTTGATCTTCTAGGGCTTTCGTTTCTTTCTCCAGTCGCATTGTTGTTTCATGCGATTTTTTTTCAGCTTCAGCACATAGGTTTTTTACCGTGCTGAGCTGGGTCAACTGTTGTTGGTCCGGCAGTGTGATATCCTCAGATTCTTGCTCTGTTTTTTGAATTTTAGCTTTGAGGGTATTCAGGGTTTTTTTGGCAGATTCAGATTGTAATGCACAGTCCTCGACTACTTTTTTCACTTTTTCCTTTTCCTCCAAATGGCCTTTAATCAGGATTATCCTTTTGAAATCTCTGATTTTTGCTTCACGTGCCGGATTTCTGTTGACATCTTCCTGGAGTTGCCGGTGCTCATCTTCTTTTTGAATAATGCTTTCTTCAAAATTGGCTTTGGCCTTTTTGCATACAGCAACACTTCTAGAGAATTTTTCCACCTCCAGTTTTTCTTCCTGAAGCTTATCGAAAACAGGTTTTATTTCAGATTTTACCATGAGGTAGTCCCTGTATTTTTTTTTCTTTTCATCCATTGAGGGCTTTAGTTGCTGAATCGATTCCCACTTGGATTTGAGGTTTTTCCAGTTTTCGAATGATTTAAAGAGACTTTCCTGTCTTTCTGCCTCCTTTTGTGCAGCTTCCAGAAGCTCCTTTTCCTTATCCAAGAGTTCTGATTTTTCAGTCAGTTCTGCTTTCAAAGTTGGTATAGATTCCGGAGCAATCTCTCCCAAGGTATCTATTCGGGTAGACAGTTCAAGTTTTCGGTCTTTGGTGACAGCTCTTAGCCTTACCGTTTTGTCATAGAGGTCAAATCGCTCCAGCCCGAAAAGCTCCTTCATCATCTCTGCCCTGTCCTTTGGTCCCAATTCGACAAATTCACGGAACTTGCCCTGAGGAATGATGATGGTCTGCTTGAAATGTTCTTTTTTCATCCCGACCACGGATTCTGCACTTTCCTCTATTCTCGCCCATGATTCTCCTGATTTTAAATAGATGCCATGATCACCGGTATCTACTTTATCAGGATTTTTTTTATTCCTTTTTGCTTCATATCTGGCCAGATATTCCTTGGAGTTTCCTTTTCCTGCAAAAAAATAGAAATTGACCAGCAACTTGTCTGATTGCAGGTTTAATAAGCTAGATCTTTCTCTTATTAAAAGCCTATCAGGAATGCCATAAAGGGCCAATAGAATTCCTTCTAAAATCGAAGATTTGCCGCTGCCCACAGCTCCGAATATTCCAAACAGACCAGCTGCGGTCAACTGATTGAAGTCAATGACCTGTTTGCTTTTGTAAGAATAAAGTCCTTCTATTTCCAGTTTAATGGGTATCATCTGCTTGGCTGATTATTTCTTTAAAAATCTGTAATAATTCCTCATTAGGCTGTAGTCCTTTTTGAGACTCATAATATTGTGAAAAAAGGCTTCCCATATCCTTCTCCAGGTCTTCTGATTTAATACCTAGGTTCACAATTGATTCAGGATTGCTAATTTTTGGAATCAGGCTTACTATTCCATGATGGGCTTTCATGATGGCTTTTCGCGTATCTGCATCTATAGAACTTTCTGTTTCATAAGTCAGCTCGACATAGCATTCCGGATTATTTTCCAGCCATTCTACGCAGTCCTGCAGATTTGAGAATGTTTTTCTGAATAAAGGCTTCCCTTTTTTTAGTCCAATGGGGCTGTAGCTTGGTTTGGATCCGGGTGTCAGCTCAATCACCACTACCTGCTTCTGCTGATCAGCTTCACTGAATGAATATGCCAAAGGTGAAGAAGAGTAAACCACAGGGAAGGGTTCTTTGCTTATTGCTTGGTACCGGTGCAAGTGGCCCAAAGCAGCATATTGGATTTGGCTGGGAATATCTGCGGTGAAAAGAGCCTGTGTACCGCCTATATGGAGGATAGGCCTTTCGCTTTCCGGTTCTTGCTGTAGAGGTTCGCCTTCCTGAGTGAAAAAAAAGTGACCGATAAAAAGATTGATACCAGAGGAATCACAATATTGATTGGCTAGATCTTGCCACTTGTCTGCCAGCAAAGTTCTGAATTGCTGCTCTCTGTCTTCTTCTCCGAGGTAAGTTTTCAGAAGTGTCTCATTGGCATAAGGAGCCAGGATGATCCTTATTGGGAAATCGTGACCGGATAAGCTGAGCTCCACAAAGCCGGATTCCGACTGCAGGACTTCTATTCCGTTTTCAAATTTTCCCAGAGGGATCACGGAATCATATCGGCTGTAAAAAAAGATTCCCATTTCCCTTGCCAAAGGGTCAGGAGCCTCTACAAACTGTGTGCTGTCGTGATTTCCTGAAATTGCGATGATGGGTCTTTTCCCATTATTGGAAAGCTTTTTAAGGGTTTTAAAGAGCAGTTCTACGGCTTCGTGACTGGGATTGAAGCTATCAAAGATATCCCCGGCCAAAAGCACCAGGTCAATAGCTTCGCGATCGGCGATTGCAATGATTTCATCTAATACTTCTTTTTGTTCTTCGATCCGGGAATACTCCTGAAGTCTTTTTCCCAAATGCCAATCTGCGGTGTGGAGGATCTTCATGGTTTAAAAATAGGAAGTCTTTCTATTAAATTTAAACATTAAAAAATGGAAAAATGTAAAACGGAATGGTTGGAAAAAAATATTACTGGAATCTTGTTTTTTATTTCTGGGGGGTAAATTTAGTTCGAAAAGTTTTCAATACCGGTATGCAATTCTTTTTAGGGGAGGTGATCCGCCCAGCATATTGCAAAAGGGGTTATAATTTATTTTAAGTCATGAGAAAATTAATTGCAGTTTTAGGACTAACCGCAATGACAATGATCGGTTTTTCCAACAATTTAGATGCTTGTCAAGCTACACACAAATGCCCAGGTGGAGAAACTATTACCTGTAACGGAAATAAACGTTGTTCTTCTGGGCCTGGATATGTGAATTGCTATAATTCTGACGGATCTTTTAGTTCTTCCAGTTGTGATGCAATTCCATAGAAATAACCTTCAGGATTGGTTTTTGCAATCCTGAATTTTTTATATTTAATAACTCCCAATATATTTATGAGAAATTTTCTTGGATATTTGTTTTTAGGATTATTTGTATTCTTCTCCTGTTATAACAAAAAGAGCGGAATAGAGGATGTTGAATATTTAAATCTAACTCCACAAGGTTTTTTTGATGAGGAGCGACACAATATTTTTCTTACAGAGGCCAAAATCACTACAGATGATGTAGATGTCTTTGTTTCGATTGCCCATCAAGGATTGATTTTAAGAACTGATTCTCTCCTCAATTTGATTTCATTCATCAATGGAAGGGATAGTTTTCCTGAATTTGATTTCCCAACCAACTTGGTAGTTAAAGATGATGAACTTTTTGTTGAGGAATTAGCTAATCAAAGAGTTTTTATAATGGATAAAGAGAATTACAAATTGATCAGTATGAAGAAATTTCCCATATCGAGCATGGGAATAAAGATTGATATATCCGAAGAGAATAAATTGGCCTATACTATCTTTCCTGAGAAAGGGAAAACCGGGCAAGCTTGGGTAGAATTAGAAGTAGGTAAGACCAAAACAAGTAAGGAGTTTTTCTCCCAAGAAGGAAAAATTAGGATGAGCGACCAAATCAGACTCGGTTGTTTCTGCAAAAAAAACCATCTTTGGTCTTTAGGGAGATTTCTTCTAAAGTTAGAGCTATTAAATGATGATGGGGAGGTGGAAAAACAATTTGATTTAAAACAATATGAACCCTTAAAAAGAGCTTTTGATACACTGCTAGTTAAAAGAAGAAATATACCGGATTTTGAATCGAATAGAATTTCCCAAAATATTGTCACAAGCTTAGATTGCTTTGATAACAAATTACTAGTAGGATTTACTGATCTTGTAGGTTTGGACAGGTCGAATGTAAGGCATTTGCTCCTTTTCTCATCCGATGAGCAAGGAATAAATCTTGAAAAAATATTAAGATTAAAGACAGGAAATGAAGATGAGTTATTTCACTTCCAATCTGTTAAATATAATCCAAAGACTTCTCTTTTGTATGCTCAAGGCTTGGAATCTAATAGGATTTATGTTTTCCCAGTTAATTTATAAAGTACTGTTTGCTTCACTAAATCACATAAGGATTTTGATTTTTTTTATCTATGATTATGGTAAGTCAAATGCAATAAGTTCAACCATACCTAAAAAAATTAAATTAGCTAGATTGGGATCTTGATTTCTAAAAGGCGAAAATGAATATGTAAATGCTTTATTTTTCTTTTCCTTTTAATCATCAGTCCTTTTTTTAATGGTGTCTGCGGGGGATGAAATTTTAACTTCCGATGAAACCCTGAAAGTCCAGGAGGGCAATGTCAGTTGCTTAGGAAAATGGTTCCATCTCCGAAAGGCTGCCACCGGAGAGACTCCTATCGGTTTTTTGAGCCTATGTCTTTGCCTTTTCAATGACATTTTCGTCGACATTAAGTCTGAGTTTCTTTGGTATGTAAGTCTGGTTTTTTTAATGCAGGTAACGTCTTCTTTTTTTTAAAGATTGCTTCGCCTTTTAGTTAATGGGATGATGTTGGCATTGCTATTCATGACCTGAGCAAGGATTTAAGACCTGTTAGATTAGCGGGTAAATTAAAGAAAACTAGGATCTTTTTCTGGTGCTGGATTTTTTTTAATCAAGTTTAAAATCAAGTGATTTTTGGATTTAAAAAAATTGGTCTTTAATTTGCTAATTAGCCGCATATGAAAAAAATCAGCCTTTTTATATTTCTTTTGAGTTTGCCTCTCCTGGGTTTTTCAGGGAATGGTGCTGAAAACGGAAATGAAGACTTGCTCATCCAAGAAGGGGTGGCCAGTTACTACGGTAAGAGATTCCATCAGAGGAAGACTGCTAATGGTGAGATCTTTAATATGGAAGAGTTGACGGCTGCGCACAAAAACCTTCCTTTTGGAACCATGCTAAAAGTGACCAACCTGAAAAATGGAAAGGAAGTGTGGGTGAGGATCAATGACCGACTGCCACAATCATCGAAAAGAAGTATAGACCTTTCCAGGGGAGCAGCCAAGAAGCTCGACATGATTCAGGACGGAATAGTCAAAGTTAAAATGGAAGTTCCTGATCAGGAAACCGTCCTGGCTTTAATGGAGCATTATCAAGACGATAAACCTGAGGATATCAGATTAAGGGTTTACGATGAGCCCATCGAGATCAAAAAGTTTGATATCAGTCTCTTGGAACTCAAAGTTGACCTTCAGAAAAGTGTTTCCGCGAGTTTGGATTGATTTCTTTTTTAAAGGTATTTTTCTAGCAGTATAGCCATTTCTTTCTGTAATTTTTCAGCTTCTTCTCCAGCTTTTTTTCCAAAGTCCATGTCCTTTCCAGCATAGATAATTCCTCGGGAAGAATTCACCAAAAGTCCGCATTGTTTGCTCATGCCATATTTGGCCACATCTTCCAAGCTTCCTCCTTGTGCACCTACTCCCGGTACCAAAAAGAAGTGATCTGGAACAAGGGCCCTTACTTTTGCGATGTTTTCTCCTCGGGTAGCACCTACCACATACATCAAATTGTCTGGATTTCCCCATTGCCTGCTTTTCTTCAAAACAGACTCGAACAAAAGCTCACCATCAGAAGACGGAATTATCTGAAAGTCTTCACTTCCTTCATTGGACGTTAGTGCGAGTAGAATAACCCATTTATCTTTGAATTCCAAGAAGGGTAATACGCTGTCTCTACCCATGTAAGGGGCTACGGTGATAGAGTCAAAATCCATGGATTCAAAAAATGCCTTTGCGTAAAGTTTAGAAGTATTTCCTATATCGCCCCGCTTGGCATCTGCTATGGTAAAAATTTCTTTAGGAATGTATTCCAGGGTTTTTTGAAGGCTTTCCCAACCTTTTGGACCCAAAGCCTCATAGAATGCAATATTGGGCTTATAGGCTACTGCATACTCAGCCGTATGGTCAATGATCTGCTTGTTGAATTCAAATATCGGGTCTTTTTCCCGCTGAAGATATTGGGGAATTTTGGCAGGGTCTGTATCCAGCCCCACACATAAAAAGGATTGCTTTGATTTTATTTGGCTGAAAAGTTCTTTGCTGTTCATTTTGGGTGTTTTTCCCAAAAGTAAGGATAAAAAAAAAACTACGCTGATTTTGAATGATTAATCAGCGCAAATCTATGATTTCTACTTTCCCATACTTTTGAGGATTGAAAGTGAAATAGCTTTCAGGTAAATCAATGCTAGTGTTGACAGATTTGAAACGGTATTTGAATACACCACCTTGATCATCATGGATTTCCCAGCCTACCAAGTCTTTCTTTTCTTTGTCAGCGAGTAGCTTTACCGTCTGAAAAGGAGCGTTAGATTTCTCTGCTGTAAGTTCTATCTCTTGGACTGTGGTTCCGTTTTCTTTTTTTTCACCCAACAATTTGTAATTGTAGCCTTTCTGATAAATGGTATACACGGAAGATGGGGTAAGTTCATCCTCCATGTCCGAAGCATTGTTGATAGTAACTTCCTTATATCCACCTGATTCTATATAAGTCCAAACGGTTTTGCCATTATTGAAAATTTCCTGCTCAGGTAATTTGAGATGGTATTTGTCTCCTTTTATTGAGATTTCTCCGGATTGAGACTGTCCCCTTCCTTCAGATCCGTCTAAATAGGTAAATTCAAAGCTTGCCTGAAGACCTTTTAAAGACTTGTATTTCTGGCTTACTCCATCTAAAATAGCTTTTGCTGCAGGGTCTTTTTGTGCAAATACAAAACCTGCAAAGAATAGGCTTATGAGTAGGAAAAGGATTGATTTTTTAAGCATGGTAATGGTTCAATAAAGCTTTGAAAGAAATTATTCAAAGAATTATAAATTGTTCAATAACCGTTCCAAACTTGCTTCGTCCTGAACCAAAACTTCCCTCGCTTTACTGCCTTCAAAGGCTCCCACAATTCCGGCGGCTTCCAGTTGGTCTACGATCCTTCCGGCTCTGTTATATCCAAGCTTTAATTTTCGTTGGATCAAAGAAGTACTCCCCTGTTGGTGCAGGACAATAAGCCGAGCCGCATCGTCAAAAAGTGGATCTCTGTCTGAAAGGTCTATATCTGTCAGACCGCCATCCCCATCTTCTCCCTCAAATTCAGGTAAAAGATAGGCGTCTGAATATCCTTTTTGTTCTCCAATCCAGTCACAGATTGCATCCACTTCCGGAGTATCCAGGAAAGCACACTGAAGACGGGTCACCTCAGATCCTGAAGAAAGTAGCATGTCTCCTTGTCCGATGAGCTGATCAGCACCTCCTGCATCAAGGATAGTTCGGCTATCTATTTTTGAGGTTACTCTGAAAGATAGCCTTGCAGGGAAGTTGGCCTTGATAATACCTGTAATTACGTTAACAGAAGGTCTTTGAGTAGCCACTACCAGGTGTATACCTATTGCTCTTGCCAATTGGGCCAGGCGGGCTATAGGTCCTTCTATCTCTTTCCCAGCTGTCATCATCAAGTCAGCCAATTCGTCAATGACCAGGACTATATAAGGCATAAACCTGTGTCCTTTGTCAGGATTCAGTTTTCTGGCTATAAACTTCGCATTGTATTCTTTCAAGTTTCTACACCCGGCATCTTTCAGCATGTCATACCTGTTGTCCATTTCTATGCAAAGGGAGTTCAGGGTGTAGATTACTTTTTTGGTATCGGTAATGATGGCCTCTTCCGATCCTGGTAGTTTGGCGAGAAAATGTCTCTCAATTTTATTAAAAAGAGTCAATTCCACTTTCTTGGGATCGACTAAAACAAACTTCAGCTGGGAGGGATGCTTCTTATAAACCAGAGAAGCCAAAATCATATTCAAACCTACTGACTTACCTTGGCCTGTGGCACCTGCCATAAGCAGGTGTGGCATTTTAGCTAAATCCACCACAAATACTTCATTGGAGATGGTTTTTCCTAAAGCAACTGGTAAGTCCTTGTCGCTTTTCATGAATTTTTCAGTTCCGATTACAGCCCTTGCCGGAACCAGCTCTCTATTCTTGTTGGGTACCTCAATACCAATTGTGCCTTTTCCAGGAATAGGGGCAATAATCCTGATTCCTAAGGCCGCCAAGCTCAAAGCAATGTCGTCTTCCAGATTTTTGATTTTTGAAATTTTAACTCCAGGATCAGGAACGATCTCGTACAAGGTTACTGTGGGGCCAATTGTGGCTTTGATTTCCTGAATACCAATCTTGAAGTTGACAAGTGTCTCTACAATCTTGTTCTTATTGTCTTCCAGCTCTTGTCTTGTCACTGTTACCTTTTGCAAATCATAAGAATTGAGAAGATCCAAACCCGGATATTTGTAATGAGGTAGGTCTAAAGTGGGATCGTAGGGGTCAAGATTTTGTACTTCTTCTGCTGTCTTCTCTTCTCCTTCTGCTTTAGTCACCGAGAATCTTTTCTCCTCAGCAGGCTCCTCTATGGTTTTTTCAGGTACAGAACTTTCAATATTCAAAGCTAATTCCTGAGAATCCGATTTAGCTTTGCCTGAGGAGTTGTCTGATTTTATTGTCCATGAACTTCCATCATCTTCTATTTCTTCTTCTTCTGTTTCATCTTCAAATGCTTCAAGGAAAGGCTCCTCCTCATCTTCACTTTCAAATGGTGATTTAGCAATTGGTTTTTCCTTAATTAAAGACTCATCTGGCTCATCTGCTTCCTCTTTGGTAGTGGTGCTGAACCACGACAATTGCTGGATATTGAAGAAGAAAACTGTAAAAATCAGCAAAGAACCGCCTATTAAGATGAAAGTGCCCCAACCTAAAAACTCTTCCGCCAGCTTGCCCAGTTCCAATCCGAAGCCTCCACTGAAATCGGAGAATGTATTGTACCCGTCCGTCATTTGGACCAGATAGCCTGTAAGTAGGCAGATCCAAAAGGTAAAGAAAAGGGCAAATACTGAATACCGGGTCAGTGAAATCAAATGTTTTTTAAAAATCAACCTAAAACCCAGAAGAAAAATAAATGGAGGTAGTAGGAATGAGGCAACACCAAACCACTTGTGAATGATAATATAGGAAAGTTTGGCTCCCGCCAGTCCAAGCCAATTTCTCGCTTCTGCAGCGGTGCTTCTGAGGTTCTCATCCATTTCAGAGGCGACTATACTTTGATCAGCTTTTCCTTCAAACAAATAACTGATGAAAGCAAAAAACATAAATAAAGAGAATGAAATCAGAATTATGCCCAAAGTAAGTGGGATTCGATTGTCCTTGAAAAAACCAAAGGAGAAGTTGCGTTTTCTTTTTTCCCTGCCTCCGTTTTTGGATTCGTTTTTTTTCCTAAAAGTATTTGCCCTGGGTTTCTCTGAAGCCATTGTTGAGTTTTATCTTTCTAATGCGTAATCAAGAATATGTGAAATATACAGAAATTATCTGTTCTGTTTTTCATAATAAGCTACAAGACCTTTCTTAATGTTTTTAACCAACGCAGGTCCTTCATAAATCATGCCCGAGTAAATCTGAATCAAACTGGCACCTGCTTCCAGTTTTTCAATAGCATCTTGAGCAGAGTATATCCCTCCAACACCGATGATCGGAAAAGCATCATTAGACTGCTTATGTAGGTAGCGGATTACTTCAGTACTTCTTTTGGCTAAAACTTTACCACTTAGTCCTCCAGCCCCTATGGATTCTATTTTTTCTTTTGAGGTTCTGAGCTGACTTCTGTCTATGGTGGTATTGGTAGCTATTACTCCATCGATTTTTGTATCAATAACTATTTCGATGATGTCGTCCAATTGTCCCACGGTAAGGTCTGGTGCTATTTTTAAGAGAATTGGTTTTGGCTTTTGATGTTCTTCATTGGCTTCCTTTACCGCTGTAAGCAACTTTTTAAGAGGTTCTTTTTCCTGTAATTCCCTCAAGTTAGGAGTATTGGGCGAGCTTACATTGACTACGAAATAATCCACGTAGGGATGAAGTGTATCCAAACAGTTGACGTAGTCATCTACTGCATTTTCATTTGGAGTAATTTTGTTTTTACCAATATTTCCTCCGATCAGAACTTTCGATTTTTTGGACTTTAGCCTTTTTACTGCTGCTTCCACACCCCCGTTATTAAAACCCATCCTATTGATCAAAGCCTCGTCTTCAGGCAATCTAAATAGCCTGGGTTTTGGGTTCCCTTCCTGGGCCTTGGGTGTAAGTGTTCCGATTTCAATAAAGCCAAAGCCCAACATAGCCATCTCATCTATTAGGTTGGCGTCTTTATCAAACCCGGCAGCCAATCCAACGGGATTTTTGAATTTTAAGCCAAAAACTACCTTTTCCAATTTTGGATTCTCAAAACCATATGTTTTACCAATGAAACTTTTTGCCAATGGAAGGTTAAAAATTCTTTTGATCCAGGCAAAGGTAAAATGATGGGCGTCTTCGGGGTTCTTCTTAAATAGAAGCGGTTTGAGGATAGTTTTGTACACGGGACTGTTTTTTGTTCAATGCAAAAATAGAACTTGCCCGCGAATACAATAAATTAAACTGATTTTTAACGGTATTAATTTACCATGTCAATACTGGAATTCCCCAAGATCTTGGCTTGGGACAGCCTCGTAAGTCCATTTGTCATATTTGTAATTTGGGGCATATAACAAAAAAGGAAGAGATGCACCCATCATAATAAAGCCTGTTGCAGAAAACTCTGGATCTCGTAATGTTTCAACATTGCTGTCAAACATGCCTGTAGAAACTGTTCTTTCAACCTCGATGACGGTCTGTCCCCCGACGAGTAATACTGCTCCTATTATTTTTGTTCCCAGATAATTTCTACGCACTTTGGACAATTCAGCAACTCTGAATCTTCTCCCATGTACCAAAACTTCTTCTTTTGAAATAACCTCTAGCTTTCCACTGGACCTGAATCCCCTATAATTGGTAAGGGTAACTCTTTTGTTCTCCGGAATGAATTTTGTTTTTCCGGATTTTTGATTGTACATCAATAATCCGGATGGTTCCGGACTTTGCGCTTGTGCTGGTTGGAAATTCAATAAAAATAACACGAAGAAAAAAACACCTAAGTATTTCATATCGAATAAGTTTTGTCAGTTAAATTTAGTTTATTTTAATCTAAAAACAAATTTAAAACTAATCTTTTTTTACAATAAAATATACAAACCTTAATTTCTTGGATGAAATTCATTCAGGACCTGTCTCAAATAGTCTCTGTCCAGGTGTGTGTAAATCTCCGTAGTTGTGATGCTTTCATGCCCCAGCATTTCCTGTACTGCTCTCAGGTCGGCTCCTCCCTCTATCATGTGTGTGGCAAAACTGTGTCTGAATGTATGGGGACTGACATTTTTTTTCAAACCGATTGCTTCTACTTGTTTTTTGATGATCAAAAAAATCATTACCCGGCTAAGTTTTTTGCCTTGGCGATTTAGGAACACAAATTCTTCATGTCCTTTTACAGGCTTTACATGTGTCCTGATTTCTTCTGTGTAATATCTGAGGTATTTCAAAGCGTCCCTGCCAACCGGTACAAGCCTTTCTTTATTCCCTTTTCCTATTACCCTAAGAAAACCTACTTCAGTATACACATTGGATATTTTCAGATCAGTCAATTCTGATACCCTTAAGCCAGAAGAGTATAGGATTTCAAGAATTGCCCTGTTTCGGTGTCCTTCCGGTTCGCCCAAGGGTATGCTTTCTAGAATTTGTGTAATTTCATGATAGCTTAGAGTATCAGGAAGCTTTCTTCCCAGTTTCGGTGCTTCCAACAATTGAGCAGGATCCTCAGAAATCAGATCTTCATACATCAGGAACCTGTAAAATGCCTTTATACCAGAGATAATTCTTGCCTGTGTATATTCCGATATTTTAAGATTGGAAAGGTCGTTGACAAAGCTTCGCAGATGTTCCAGCTTTACTTCTGTAGGGCTCACCTTTGGAAAGCTTCCTTCCATGTATCGGCTGAGTTTTTCCAAGTCTTGCATATACGCCAATATGGAATTTTTGCTCAAGGATCTTTCGATCTTCAAGTAATGTTGAAATTGGCTTACTAGTTGTTCCCAAGACTTTAGCACCTTTTTTTAATCTTTATAAGGACTTCGGAAATTTCCTTTGAGTGGATTGATCTTATACATCAAACACATAATGATCAAATAAATACTGCAAAAGATAATAAAGAAGAGAGCGGTCTTTCCCAAGTTGGGGTTATGGTCAAGCCAAAAATGTTGTAGCAAAGCAACAGCAATGCCTGAGACGACTACCTGAATCAAAAGTATCCTAAACGTAATTTGCTTGGGTTTATCCATTTTCTCAATGAATGAAAAGTGATTTCTCTTCAATATTGACAATAATTCATGAAAATAAAAAAAATGCACTTGTTATAGTTTTGGGCAATCTGGCAAATAACTGATACTTTTGAGGCCTCAAACCACTAAATAATAACCGCTTTGAAAATTATCATTATCAATGGTCCAAACCTCAACCTTTTAGGCAAGAGGGAACCTGAAATTTATGGAAGTACCTCTTTTGAAGATTACTTCTCATTTCTCAATGAAAAATTTCCTTCTGTAGATTTACAATATTTCCAATCTAATGTAGAGGGTGAAATCATCAACAAAATCCATGAAACAGGTTTTGAATTCGATGCGATTATCCTCAATGCAGGGGGCTATACCCATACTTCTGTAGCAATTTCAGATGCAATTGCAGGAGTAAAGACCCCCGTATTGGAAGTACATATCTCAAATATTTACAAGCGTGAGGAGTTCAGGCACAAAAGTATCATTAGCAAAGCCTGTATAGGTATGATTTCTGGCCTTGGTCTTAAAGGTTATGAATTAGCGGTTTCTTATTTTCTAAATCCTAAAATATGATGTTGACATTTGCAGCGGGACCTTCCAAGGTTTATGATAAACTTCCCCGGTATATGCAGGATGCGTACGAAGCGGGAATACTTAGTGCCAACCACCGTTCAGCGGTATTTATGAACCTCTACCAGGAAACGGAGACCCTTTTTAAGGAAAAACTGCATTTGCCTGACGATTATAAGCTGCTTTTCACCTCCTCAGCTACAGAGAATTGGGAGATAATTACCCAATCTGTAGTTCGATCAGCTGGATTTCATATTTTCTCAGGTTCATTTGGAAAGAAATGGTTCGATTATGCCAAGCACATTGAAGCCGGGACTTATGCACATAAAATTGATCCGGACGAAACTATTGATGTGTCCAGTCTGCATATAGGAGAAGAGTTCGATCTAATTGCCATTACGCAAAACGAAACTTCCAATGCCACACAGGTCAGGATGAAAACGATCGCAGAGATCGCAAATAAATATCCTGAAAAAATAATTGCGGTGGATACTACATCTTCTATGGGGGGGATTGAAATGGACTTTAGCTTAGCTGATATTTGGTACGCTTCTGTTCAAAAGTGTTTTGGACTTCCTGCCGGTCTGGGTGTGCTTGTGGTATCGCCCCGGGCGATTCAAAAAGCAGAAGCAAAAGGAGAGAAAGGTAGGTACAACAGTCTCAACTTCATGTTGGAAAATGCCAAACAATATCAGACCCATTATACGCCAAATGTATTTGGAATTTATTTGTTAAAAAGGGTGCTTCAGGATTTGGAAGAAATTCAGCATGTGGAAGAGAGGCTGGTAAAGAGAATGCGAAAATTGGAAGATGCAATTGCCAATACATCCAAATTCAGGATGCTAATACAAAATATTGAAGCGAGAAGTACAACTGTGCTGGCTGTGGAAGGAAGGGAAGAATTTATATCCCAAATCAAAAAGGCAGCAGAAAAAGAAGGTATGCAATTGGGTGGGGGATATGGCCCCTTAAAGCCAACCAGCTTTAGAATAGCGAATTTTCCTGCCATTACAGATGCTGAAATGAACAAATTAATTCAATTCCTCAAACAGTATTGAGATGTTCGATTTGAAGGAAATTTTCTCTGTCACATTGATTTTATTTTCAGTGATAGACATCTTGGGGTCCATTCCCATCATCATCAACCTCCGAAAAAAGGTGGGTCATATTCAATCCGGGAAAGCGACTTTTGCAGCTGGCTTGTTGATGATTTTATTCTTGATTGTAGGGAAATCAATCCTTGGTCTGTTTGGAATTGGAGTGGAGGACTTTGCTATTGCAGGTGCTTTGATCATTTTTGCCCTGGGGGCTGAAATGATACTGGGAATTGAATTATTCAAGCCGGATCCAGAAGCATCTACCACGAGTGCCTCTATAGTGCCTATTGCTTTTCCTTTGATAGCAGGTGCGGGCACATTGACGACCATTCTTACCCTAAAATCTGAATATACCCAAATGAATATCGGTGTGGGAATTGTGATCAATTTAGGGATAGTTTACTTGGTGCTGAAAAGTACCACCTGGCTGGAACAGAAGCTTGGTAAAACGGGGCTGGATGTCTTGAGGAGAATATTCGGGATCATTCTTTTATCGATTGCTATAAAAATATTTAAAACTGCTTTGAGTACAGGCGAATCAATTCTTTGATGAATATAATAATTTATACAGACGGAGCGGCAAAAGGGAATCCTGGACCTGGAGGATATGGAGCAGTTCTGAAATTCAATCAACATAGAAAGGAGCTTTCAGAAGGATTTAGGCTTACTACCAATAACAGAATGGAGCTGTTGGCTGTAATCAAGGCTTTGGAAGAGATAAAAATAGATGGCATTCCAGTTGTGATCTATTCTGACAGTAAATATGTAGTGGATGCTGTAGAAAAAGGCTGGCTTTGGGGTTGGCAGAAAAAGGGATTTAAAGACAAAAAAAATCCCGATTTGTGGAGAAGGTATATTCCACTTCATTTGAAATACAAGCCTAAGTTTGTCTGGGTAAAAGGGCATGCTGGAAACATAGAAAATGAGCGATGTGACCAATTGGCAGTAGCAGCAGCTGAGCAGCCCCGGCTTCCTGCGGATACAGGATACGAATCCAGCAATACCTGATATTTTTTCAAAATATGGCCAGCAAACCTTTTAGATTCAAACAGTTTGATATTCATCAGGATAAATGTGCTATGAAAGTTGGTACTGATGGAGTATTATTAGGTGCTCTGGCAGGGGAAAGAGCCAGTTTTGGTAAGGTATTAGAAATTGGATTGGGAACAGGTGTCGTTTCTTTGATGCTGGCTCAAAGGTTTGAGCAAGCGGAAATTGATGGAGTAGAGATTGATCAGGAAACTTGGCAGCAAGCAGTTGAAAATGCAAAAATCTCACCTTGGGCAGACAGGATCAATTTTTGGTTTGGGGATTTTAAAGGTTTTACGTCTGACAGAAATGAAAAGTATGACTTGATCGTCAGTAACCCACCTTATTTTTCAAATCACCTCAAATCTCCAAACCTAAAAAGAAACCTTGCGATTCACAATGACAGCCTGCCTTTCGAGGATTTGATTAAAGGGGTTTGTACTATCTTGGCCAATCATGGGGAGTTTTGGCTAATTCTTCCGGAATACGAAATGAAAATATTTGAAGCCTTGGCCGAAAAATCCCAATTTTTCAATTGTAAAACCATAATTATTAAAAATAAAAATAAAGGAAGGTTGTTTAGAAATGTTTCGTGTTTTACAAAGAATAAAAAAGAATACTCTGAAATAGAAGTATATATAAAAGATGAGAATGGTGAATATTCTGAATGGTATAGGAATATACTGATTCCCTTCCTGATCATTTTTTAAAATTCTTTGATTTTTTTAATATCCGTATGGCTTAAAATTTTTTAAAATTGATTATTCACTTAATTTTAAAAACTTTCTAAATGAAGAGTTAAATGATTAATACAGTGTACAGGCCTTTAATTTGGTCGTTTTTAGCGATTTTGATTTTTTCTTGCGAAGACCCTATTGACTTAAACCCCTCTATCGTTACAGAGGATGCCTTATTGGTAAGCGGGGAAAGGATGAGATTATCCGGAAGGGTTATTACAACACAGAGTATTAATGCCTCAGACCACGGTTTTTATATTTCGGATAATGAAGGCTTTTCTCAACCAACTATAATATCCTTGGGAGCTCGAGAGAACCCCGGAAGGTTTATTGGTGAAACGGCAGGTCTTTCCATTGAAAGACCATATTTTGTCAAAGCATTTGCTGAGTTACCAGAAGGAATTCTTTTTGGTAATGTGTTAAACATTGAAACCCTTAGTCCGAATGTGTTTAAATTCAGTCCTTCCGATGGGGCTGAAGGAACAATAGTTACCATTACAGGAGTGAACTTAACGCAGGATGTACGGGTGTTTTTCGGGGATAATGAGGCCGAGGTGATAGATATAGATTTTGAGTCTGTCTTAAGGGTGAGGGTTCCTCCAATTGGCAATGAAAGCTCTGTTCCTGTAAGAGTGATCATCCAAGAAAAAGAGCTCCGGATACAAGGAAATTATGAATACAGTACCGGAATTTATACTAAGCTTTTTGAATTTCCTGGAACGGTCCGTTTTATAGAAGGTATCAGTCTTCAGGAAGGGAATACGTTCTATTCTGGGATGGGCACTGATCAAAGTTCGGCTTTAAATAATTCATTCTGGAAATATAATCTTGGAGACCCTGAATGGGTTCGAATAGACCCACCAACAAGAGTTCTGAGAAGAGCATTTTCCTCCAATACCTATTATGGAGGAGGATCAGCCTCATTTTTTCCTTTTTTAACAGTGCGTGATTTTGTAAAATTGGAAAACGGCAACTTCGAGGTTTTACCGGATCTTCCTTTTAATTTTATCAATGGAAAAGGATTTGAGCTTTCCGGGAAATTGTATTTAGCAGGAGGGGATGAAAGTACGGATGTTTATGAATATGATCCTGAAAGTGGAGATTGGTCAATAGTAGGAAGTGTTCCTTATAGGATTCTAAATAATAATTTTTCATTCACTTACCAAAACAGGCAATACTTTATTAATCCTGAAACGCGAGATTTGATCATGTTCAACCCTGACAATTACTCTTGGACCACCGTAGGTAGTTACCCAGGAGAGTTGGGGAACAACGGGAATGGCTTTGCTGTGAATTTAGGAAACAAAGTATTCCTTGGATTGGGCAACAGGTCCAGTCAGGTGTGGGAGTTGGACATGAACACGCTAAATTGGCTGAGGAAGAACGATTTTTCTGGATCTAGTCTTGCTCGAATAGTTGGTTCTTACGTAGTAGATGAGGAAATTTACTTTTTGAGAAGCCCTGAGAGTCAGGTAGGAGGTTCAGTTGAATTCTGGAGGTTTGATCCATTTGCATTTTAATGAAAAAGATATGAGAAAAATTTTACCCCTTATTCTTTTGTTTCAATTCCTTTTGTTAGGGGTTGCAGAAGCACAGGAAAAAAGAACTGTGGTAGGTAGAGATATCGGCGAATTAAAAAACCTCCGGATTACAGGTAGATTGATAGATGAGATCACCGGTGATGCTTTGGTTGGTGCTACGGTTACAGTTAGAGAGCTGAATAAAACCGAGGTAACGAATACCAACGGGTCATTTACGCTGATTTTAGACAGGGCCGAATATATTCTTGAATTCAGGTATGTAGGATATGAAACAATTATATATCCTATAGTGGCAGTAGGTGAAGGTCGGATAAATCTGACGATGATACAGGAGGATTTTACCTTGGACGATGTAGTCATATTTGGCAGGGATCCGGAGAAAAATATCAGAAGTACCGAAATGGGGGCAATTTCTATCAGTATGAATACGCTGAAAGAACTCCCTCCTTTTTTGGGAGAAGTGGATATTATCAGGTCAGTAGCGACTCTGCCAGGTGTGAGTCAGGTGGGTGAGGCTTCATCCGGACTGAATGTTCGGGGTGGGGGCGCAGATCAAAACCTGATTACTTTTGCAGGTGCTCCGGTTTATAACCCGACTCACTTATTTGGTTTGTTTACAGCTTTCAATCCTGACGTGGTCAATGATTTTACACTTTACAAAGCTCAGATACCTGCTAGGTTTGGGGGAAGGGGCTCTTCTATTCTCGATATTGCTCCCAAATCGGGAAGTTTGACAAATTGGGGCGGGGATATGATGGTAGGAACAGTTTCAGGTAAAGCCTCGATTAACGGACCGGTGGTCAAAGATGTGGTTTCCGCGCAATTAAGCTTTAGGGGATCATACATTAATTGGCTTTTAAATTCCCTTAATAACCCAGACTTAAGAACTAGCCAGGCAAATTTCAACGATATCAATGGAATTCTTTACGGCGAGATCAATGAAAATCATAATCTTACCTACAGTTTTTACAGGAGTTATGATGATTTCGCATTGGCTTCGGATACTACAATTTCCTGGACCAATCAGAGTCAGTCTTTAAGGTATTTAGGTCAATTTGGCGAAAAGGCTTCAGTAGATATTATTGGATTTCATACCTTATATGACTTTTCAATTTTCAACCAATCGGGGATCAATAATTTTGATCTTACTTCAGGGATTATTGATACAGGAGGCAGGCTTAGTTTCACTTATCAATTGGGTGAAAACAATAGAATCAACGTCGGTGCTGACACAAAGAGAATCACCATTCAGCCCGGTGAACTTACTCCTTCAGGAAACGGTGAGTCGGGTATTCTTCCCCAAAAAGTCCAGAACGAATATGGGATGGAGTCCGGTTTTTTCTTCCAACATGATTTGGAGTTTGGCGAAAAGTTAGGTTTTTCTTATGGTATTAGGTATGATACCTACTCTTATTTTGGTCCCAGAACAGTAAGGCAATATGCGGAGAACCTCCCTCTCAATCAAGGGAATGTGATTGGAGAGCGTGCTTACGCCGATGGGGAGACAATTCAAACGTATGATGGCTGGGGTCCCAGGACTTCCATAAGGTATTCTATTGATAGTAAGACATCTATCAAAGCAGGGTACAATAAAATGTACCAATTCATTCATTTGATTTCCAATACGGCAACTATCGCCCCAACGGACGTATGGAAGCTTAGTGATCAGTTTTTGAGACCGCAGATAGTGGACCAATATTCTTTAGGTATTTATAAAAACTTTAAAGGGAATATTTTCGAAACATCTATTGAGGTGTATTATAAGGATATTCAGAATGTAGTTGAATACAAAGACGGCGCAAGATTACTGATGCAGAATCATTTGGAAACTGAAATAATCCCTGGTCAAGGCCAGGCATATGGTTTGGAATTATACGTGAAGAAAAATTTGGGAAGAGCTACCGGTTGGGCATCTTACACTTATTCCAGAGCATTGAGAAGGGTGATTACGCCTTTTGAAGAAGAGATCATTAATGATGGGAATTGGTTTCCTGCCAATTTCGATAAGCCACATGATCTGACTTTGATAGGTAATTATAAATTAAGCTCCTTTACCTCACTTTCAGCCACTTTCTCGTACAGTACCGGAAGACCGGTGACATTCCCTGAAGCTAAGTTTGATTTTGCAGGCAATTCACTTGCGTTTTTCAGAAACAGGAATTTGGAGAGAATACCTGACTTTCACCGATTGGACTTGTCTTTGAACTTTCAATTCCAAGGGGAAGGTAAGTTTTACGACGGCGAATGGACATTTGCTGTTATGAATGCTTATGGAAGGAAAAATCCATTCTCAATATTCTTTGCAGATCAGCCGGGATCACCTCCCCAGGCATTTCGCTTGGCAATCCTTGGAGTCCCGCTTCCAACCTTAAGTTATTCGCTTAAATTTTAATTAAAATGCTTAGAAAATTATTTTATATACTATTACTGATTCCATTTTCTTGCATTGATCCTTACAATGTGAACCTTGAGGAAGGAGAACAGTTGCTTACCATTGAAGGGTTCATCACAACAGATCCCGGTCCCCATCAGATCAAATTGACCAGAACAGATACTTACGGGTCTGTTTTTGAAGGATTGATCAGACCGGTGAGACAGGCACAGGTAAATGTAAGAGATAGCGAGGGCTTGGTTACTTTTCTTACCGAAATTGAACCTGGTATTTATGAAACACCCGAGGGTTTTACTGCCAAATTGGGGCTGTCCTATACTTTACAGATCAGGTTGCAGGACGGAAGAGAATACGCTTCTTTTCCGGAAAGAGTAAATCAGGTAGCACCTATTGATAATGTCTCCATCCGGTCGGTTGAATTAGCAACTGAAAGCAGGCTAGAGACAAGAGTAGGGGTTCAGTTGATCGCTGAATTTAAAGATCCAGGTGACCAAACAAACTTTTATTATTGGAGAACAGCACCAGGGTCATTTGTTTTAGTTGCCAATCCAGAACTTTACACCAACCCACCCACTCATCCCACTGATCCTAGAGGGCCTGCTCCAAAACAATGCTGTGCTATATGTTACCTAGTAGAGTCGAATAGAATTCAAAGCTTCACTTTGGCTTCAGACGAAGACTTTAATGGTCTTGAGACTAGAAGGCCTGTTGCTTTTATAGAGGATAATGGATTGCGATTTAAGGATACTTACCGTGCTGAACTCAAACAGCTGGGAATATCCCAAAATGCTCATAGATACTTGAGATTGGTTGATCAGCAGCTCAGTATTACCGGAAGTGTTTTTGATCAGCCACCTGCCAATATCCGTGGAAACATTATCAGTTTAGATGATCCAGATGAGACCGTTTTGGGATATTTCATTGCTGCGGATGTTGCCTCCCAAGTCATATATATACAGCCCAGTGACCTGGAGTTTCGTGCTACCCCTAGAATTATTCCTGATGATTGCTTGACTGTTCCTGGAGCGTCCTTGGAACCACCGTCAAATTGGAGCTTTGATTGATTTCAATCCAGCAATTCTTCCGTCTCTTTAAAAATAATCCCCTGGTTTTTCAATTCAGAAAGCAGGGGATTATAAATTTCGGGAGAAATAGGTAGTGCCAAACCTCTTTGCTTGATCTTTCCATCCAAAAATAATTCAACTGCCAAAGCAAGTGGCAACCCGACAGTTTTGGCCATAGCAGTACGTTCTTGGTCTTCTCCGATACAGATCAAGCTGGAGGTAATTCTTTTGGTATTGGACCCAACTTTGACCTCAAATTGATGCTGCATGACAATCATATCTTTGTCCTCGGATTTGAGGGCCCATTTTTCTTCAAGAATCATTTGTAAAATAGATGCTGGACTTCCTTTGAGTTTTGGCAATACATCATTGGCTAATAAACCTATCCATTTTATTTTTGACAGAATCTCCTCATTCACCCATGGAAGCAATTCCATGATCTTGGTTTCTACGGTTTTTTCTGGATGATATGGCAGAAATGAATTAACAAACATTCTTTTGGTAAAACCTTCCGGTAAATTCATTTCAAAAGAATCATCTGTCATTCCCAACTGTACGAATACATCCCAGCTCTGGCAAAAGCCTGCCCTTCTGAGGGTACCTCTCAATATCGTCGGAATATGCTCTAGCCCATACACCTCTCGGTAGCTGAGAGAATCTCTATTGGGATAGCCTTCAAATTCTCCAATAGCTTCAAATTTGATGGGTTCCAGCCGTCTGAAAAGCATGTGGTAAGGGATGTATTTATACTTGCCGTTTCTTATAAACCTGGACACTCCCTGTCCCGCCAAAACCACATTCCTAGGATTCCATGTGAATTTGTACTTCCAAGGATTGTCTTCACTTTCAGGCGCCAAAACACCTCCTGTGAAGGATTTGAAGGAAATGATTTCATTTCCACGTTTTTTCTCCCGGTCTATGATCTGCATGGCAGACATGTGGTCTATACCAGGATCCAAGCCACACTCGTTTAAAAAGAGAAGCCCTTTTTCTTCAATGTCATTTCTGAGTTTTCTTAATTCGTCAGATTCATAAGATGCAGAAAAAAAATGCTTTCCCAGCTTGAGGCAATCCTTGGCTATCAAAGGATGTAAAAATGCAGGTAACATGGAGATCACCACATCAGCATCTTTGATTAGCTTTTCTCTTTGATTTTTTTCATCAACTGAAAAACCAATGCCTGTGGTTTGGGGGAGGTTTTTGGTTTGTTTTTCAGCCAATTCCGTGGATAAGTCTGCTACTGTAATTTTCCTGGGCTTTGCTTTGGCCGAATTCGCTAAATATTCTATCAAAAATTTTGAGGATTTGCCTGCTCCTAGAATTAATATTTTTTGCATCTCTTTTTAGTGGGTTTATTGTGTACGAAATTGGTGAAAATGCATAAAGCTTAAAAGAAACGGATAAAAAAAAAGGAAGAATAACATAAACCGGATTTTTTTTGTTAATTCAAAAGCTTTTTAATTTTTGAAAATGAAAAAGAAAATAGAAATAACTGTATCTCTGGAAGTCATTCAAAAAAGCGAATGGTCGAAAGAAGATAGGTCTCTGATAGAAAGGGCTATCCATGCTGTAGAACACGCCCACGCCCCTTACTCCAACTTTATGGTGGGTACCGCTTTACTCTTGGACAATGGGCAAATATTTTCAGCAAACAATCAGGAAAATGTTTCCTTTCCGGTGGGAATATGTGCAGAAAGGGCAGTCTTGAGCTATGCAATGGGGAATTTCCCCAACAATAGACCGGTAAAACTGGCTGTTGTTGCCAAACGAAGATCAGACTCTACATGGGCAACAGTAACTCCTTGTGGGCTTTGCCGACAAACCATAAATGAGTATGAAGTCAAGTTTGGTCATCCTATAGAAATTTTGATGCTCAATCCTGGTGAGGAGATATTAAAAGCAAGTGGAATAGATCAATTATTGCCTTTTAGATTTAATGACTTGAACAGTTGATGAAAGTATCCATTAAATATCAACATACAGCGCAATATCACATAAGCCATGTTATTCACCGAGGTGAAGAAGAAATAGTAATAGCTCTACATGGTTATGGACAGTTGGCAGAGTTTTTTCTGAAAAAACTTCATCCCATATTTTCGGACAAAAGATTGATACTGGTGCCTGAGGCAACAAACTATTCTTATCTGGAAGGGTTTTCTGGTAGAGTAGGTGCTAACTGGATGACCAAACACGAACGCGAAGCAGCCATCGAAAACAATAATCAGTATCTGAATACCCTCTTGGATAATATTTTGATAAAGTATTCAAAAACTCCAAGGATTAAAGTTTTGGGCTTTTCACAGGGAGCAGCAACCGCTTCTCGTTGGGTAAGTCAAATACCCGTCAAGCTCGATACGCTCATCTTGTGGGGTGGGGGTTTTGCGCATGATATCAAAATAGAAAGTGCAGGAGATGCTCTTAGAGAAACCAAAATATTTGTGGTATTGGGAAGGCAAGATGAATTTGTAACTGTTGAGTCTATAAAGAAACAAGAAGAGCTGATTGAAAAAATGAAATTAAATGTAGAAAAACACTACTATGATGGAGGACATGACTTAAATTTGTCAGTATTGACAGGTTTACTTGACATTTGATTTAATAGTTAATAAACGATTCTTAAAATTTGATATTTATTTCCAGTTAATTAATTTTCTTAAAATTTTAGCTTTTCAAAAATGCTTACCCTATCTGAAAAAGAAGTTGAAAACATAGCGGCTTTGCTGCTGAAGGGGATGATTTGTTTTTATCAAATAGATAACAAAAAAATTCATCATATGCCTGATGACGAGGACTACTTTAATTATGATTTGACCCCGGAGGAAGAGGACGTTCTAGATGAAATTGATGAAAACCCTGACAATTATGCTGAATTCACTAAGATGGAAGCAAATCAAGAACATCAAGTAATGGAGATATTCACTGACAGGGAAGTGAAAGAACGGAGCTTCCAAGATGAGCTTTTTAATGCGCTCAGTAAGCCAAAAGCTGCTACAGGCTTTAAATTTCTCATTGATAATTCTGGCAAATACAATGAAAAATGGAAGGCTTACAGATTGAGTAAGTACAAAGACTGGGTCAAAGAACAGATTGACAGTTTCAATTATGCTGAAGAATAAAATTTAACCGCACTTTTGGTGCGGTCTTTTTATTCTGTTTTAATCCATTTCCAGAGAGTTCTGTAATTTACTTTGGAACCGTGAACAAGGATTCCGATTCTATATATTTTTCCTGCTACCCAAGTACTGAATAAAAAACCAAGAATCAGAAGAGACATGGAAAGCGCCAAATCGAATAGGGGAATGCCATAACTGGCTCTGCCCATCATAGCTATGGGTGAAGTGAAGGGAACTATGGACAGCCAAAATGATACATTACTGTTGGGATCATTGAGTACAAAAACAAATAAGCCCATGTAGGCTATCAACAGGGGGATGGTAATCGGTAACATAAACTGCTGTGCTTCCGATGGGGCATCTACAGCAGCACCAATTGCAGCAAAGAATGCACCGTAGAGTAAATAACCTCCTAGAAAATAGAAGACGAAAGTAAGTGCTAGTTTTATAAAATCAATGCCTTGTAAGACTTCCAAAATCCCCAAAATATCGGGATTAGTAGAGTTCATTGCTGAAATCATTTCAGGGCTGGAAAGTTCCATAGCCTGTTGATGAGGCATCTGCATTCCGAAATACCCTACGACCACGAACGATACAGCCGAGATCAAAACTATCCATATCAAAAACTGAGTCAGACCTACAGCTCCGATTCCTATGATTTTACCCATCATCAGTTGAAATGGTTTTAGCGATGAAACGAGGATTTCTACAATTCTGCTTGATTTTTCCTCTATGACCCCATGCATGATTTGATTGCCATAGACGAAAATGAAAATGTATATCAAAATCCCTGTAAGGAAACCTATTGCATAATTGACAGTGGCATCAGTAACCTTTTCCTGACCACTGTTATCCAAGGTGATAGCCTGAATATTAACAGGTGTTCTGTATGCAGAAATGACTTCAGGGTCTATTCCGGACTCGAATAACCTTTGTTCTTCAATTCTTCTTTTAAGGCTGGATTCAAGGTAGGAGACAAAGCTCATGCTAGGGTTTTTGTCTCCATAAAAAACAATTCCTTTGGGACTGGTCAGATCAATTTCGGGAATATACAAAAACCCGTATCTCTCACCGGACTTGACAAGTTCTTTTCCTTCCTCTATTTCATTGTTGGAATATGAAAAAGCATATTGATCAGAACTTTCTATGAAAAACATGTTGTTTTCGTCTACCACTTCAATAATTCTCAAAGCGGAGCTTTCAGATTCATCAAGGGCAATCCAAAGAAAAATACCCATGATTGCAGGAAATATCAAAGGTGTGAGTAAAGTGGCCAAAAGGAAGGATTTCTTTTGAACTCGGGATAGATACTCCCTTTTGATGACAAGCCAGACTTTACCCATTCGTATTTGCTTTTACTTGTTGGATGAATATTTCTTCTATGCTTGGAAGTGTTTCTGAAAAACCAACGACTTCCCCATACTGCATAAGGTTTTCCAGACAGGCGTTGGTAGTAGATCCATTTAGTTTGAGGTTAAATTCGAGAAGATTTCCATTCTCCGTAAAATTCAATTCCTCGGGTAGCCTACAGCCATTTGAGATCAATTTCACTTTGTATTGATTTGGTCGGAAAGTTTGTTTGATCTCGACTAATTTACCATCCAAAATTTTCTTTGATTTATTGATCATAGCAACATGATCACAAAGTAATTCAACAGACTCCATTCTATGAGTGGACAGCATAATGGTAATCCCCTTTTCTTTTAATTCGAGAATTTCATTCTTGATAATTTCTGCATTCATAGGGTCAAATCCTGAAAAAGGTTCGTCCAAGATTAAAAGCTCGGGTTCGTGGATGATGGTGGAGATGAATTGGACCTTTTGGGCCATTCCTTTGGATAGATCATCGATTCTTTTGTCTTTCCAGGTGGAAATATCAAGCTTATCCAACCAGAACCTGACCTTTTCGACAGCTTTTGTACCACTCAGCCCCTTGAGTCTTGCAAAATAGATCAATTGATCCCAAACCTTCATTTTTTTGTAAAGGCCTCGCTCTTCAGGTAGGTATCCGATATACGAAATGTGCTTAGGATTTAGCCTTTCCCCTTTAAACTCCACAGTGCCAGAGTCTGCTTCAATGATTTGGTTGATGATTCTTATCAGGGTTGTTTTTCCGGCGCCATTTGGGCCAAGTAATCCGTAAATAACCCCTTTTGGAATGTTCAGGTCAACATGGCTGAGGGCTTTATTTTTGCCGTAAACTTTACTAAGATTTTTGATTTCCAGAAGTTCCAATTGACTGTAATTTGTCTAAAAATAGTAAAAATTAGCTTGATTACTTGATTGTCACTGACCCTACAGAAACATCAATTACAAAAGTCATTAGATTTTCAGCATCCTCCTTGTAAGATTTGCTTACATAAGTCTTATTGCCAATATCTTTAAGGGATTTTGAAACATTGGTTCGACACATGGCAGTAGACTTCAATTTGATGATAAAAGGTTGACTTTCGTCTGGAAGTTTTAAGTCAATTTTTCCTGCCCCCACAGTTGCTATAATATTGCATGCTTCAGGCATTTTATCTGAAAATGAAAGATTGAGAGCTCCATAATTAGCTTCAAAAATCATTTCTTTTGCATTAGTGAAATTGAGATGGCTAGCGTCCAGGTTTCCCATATTAATTTTCACCAATAAGGTATCCATTTTTACTGAGTTGGCCATTTTTTTACTGTAATTCAGCGCAACATCTGCGCTTGTAGAATTGACCTTACAATTTGAGATGGGTAAGTGGGAAAAATCAAAGTTGGCTTTGCCTATTCCAAAGTTGAAATTGAGGTCATAGAGGAAGTTTGAATTTAAGCCTACATTCCACTTGTGGTCAAAATCATCATTTGAATTAGAAAATAATTTGTAAGAAAGGCTCTTTCCAAGGTTTTCTGATTCTACGTTTCTGTGTGTTAAGTGTGTAGTCAGTACACCATTGGCAGTCTGATGATGAAATGATGGGAGTATATTTACTTTAGAAAGGTCACATTGAATAAGGATCGGATTTTCAGCCTGACTTCTTTGAATCTCGGAAATACCCTTATAAACATTGAAGTCTAGGTGGACTAAGTTGAATCCATTTCTCTCCTCGACCTTAAATTCTTTGATAATCTGGGAATTGCTTTCAAGCCTAAAGCCAAATACTAGGCAAATTATCAAGCATAATTTATTCAACATACGCATAAATTACGGCACATGGCACAAAAGGTTCCTAAAGGTATAAAAAAAGCCGGATTTTTATCCGGCTTGCTATTTTAGAAGAATTCTTTCATTTTATCAAAGAAACTTTTCTCTGAGTTTCCAGGATCCGGTTTGAAATTTTCGGAGTCTTTCAATTTTTCAAGAATTGCCCTTTCATCCTTGCTAAGCTGCTTTGGAGTCCAGACATTAACATGTATCAATTGATCTCCTCTGTGATAACCATTGATATCTTTAATACCTTTTCCTTTCAATCTTAGGATTTTTCCGCTCTGGGTTCCTGGTTCAAGTTTGATTTTTACTTTTCCGTCTATTGTAGGAACTTCAATAGAAGATCCGAGTACAGCATCGATAAAGCTAACATAAAGATCGAATACAACATTGTTGCCATCTCTTTGGAGTATGTCGTCTTCAATTTCTTCGATCACAATCAGAAGATCCCCAGGTATACCCCCTGCAGTTTCGTTTCCTTTTCCTGACATGCTGAGTTGCATTCCGTCAGCTACCCCGCCAGGTATATTGATTGCAATTACTTCTTCCTTCAAGACCAGACCTCTAGGATCTGCTTCTGCCGGCTTTTTGTCTACGATCTGCCCGTTACCTCCACATGCTGGACATGTACTTGCAGAGACCATCTGGCCAAGCATAGTGTTTACCACCTTTTTTACTTGCCCTGTTCCTTGACAAGTTGAGCAGTTTTTGAAAGTTACACCTTCGGCAAGTACTTGCCTTTTGACTTTGATTTTCTTTTCAACCCCGTTAGCGATTTCTTTTAGGTTCAGCTTTAGTTTGACTCTGAGGTTTGTGCCTTTTTTAGTTCTTCGGCCTCCTCTACCTCCTCCAAAAAAGGATTCGAATCCACTTCCTCCAAAAATGTCTCCGAACTGAGAGAAGATATCATCCATATTCATGCCGCCACCGCCGTAGCCGCCATTCCCCCCTAATCCTTGATGACCATATTGGTCATAGCGTTGCCTTTTTTCCTGATTGCTCAGTACTTCGTAGGCTTCAGCTGCCTCTTTGAACTTTTCTTCAGCTTCGGGATTGCCCGGGTTTTTGTCAGGGTGGTATTTAATAGCAAGTTTCCTGTAGGCTTTTTTGATTTCCTCAGGGCTTGCGCTTTTTGTTACTCCAAGTATTTCGTAATAGTCTCTCTTTGCCATGATTTTTTATTATGCTCCTGTCACCACTTTTGCGTACCGTACCACCTTATCACCTAAGGTGTATCCTTTCTCGACAACATCTATGACTTTTCCCTTCATTTCATCATTTGGAGCAGGGATCTGAGTGATGGCTTCTTGGGTTTCTGCATCGAAAGGTTTTCCAATCAGGTCATCCATTACTTTGACACCTTTAGTCTCTAAGGTTTTGACCAGTTTCTGAAATACCAGCTGATTACCTTCTCGGACTTTTACTGCATCATCAAGACCTTCGCTGGCTTTAAAAGCCCTTTCAAAATCATCCACAATTGGTAATATATCTTTGATCAAATCTTCTGAGGCTGTTTTGATAAGGTCTAGTTTTTCCTTAGCCGTCCTTCTTCTATAGTTGTCAAACTCGGAATAGAGTCTTAGGTATTTATCTTTTAATTCCTGCACTTCGAATTGTAGTTTTTCCTCTTGTGACAATTCAGGGCTCTCTGAGGAAGAAGGCTCTTGGTTATTTTCGGTATTTTCTTTTGGATCAGTGTTCTGATCTTGATTTACTTCGTTTGAAGTTTCTTGTTCCTCATTGATTATTTCTTTTTCCTGCATTTTGCTTCAATTTTTAACTCTACACTTATAAACAATTAATTTGCCATATAGGAATAACTGACAAACTGACATTTACCCATCTATTATTGCCTGCCAAAGCATATCTTTTAATCTGTCCAAATTGAATTGGCTCACTGAAGAGATAAATAGAGAAGGAAGCTCATCTGGGACATCTTCCATCATTTGTGTCATAAGTTCATCATCCAACATATCTGCCTTGGTAATCGCTAATAATCTTTTTTTATCCAGTAGTTCCGGGTTGTATTTCCCCAGCTCACCGAGCAGTATTTTATACTGAGCTGATATACTTTCAGTATCAGCTGGAATCATAAATAACAAAATAGAATTCCTTTCAATATGCCTTAAAAATCTCAATCCAAGTCCTTTTCCTTCTGCAGCTCCTTCTATAATGCCTGGAATATCGGCCATTACGAAAGACCTATCATTCCTGTAAGGTATGACCCCCAAATTAGGAACCAATGTGGTAAAAGGATAATCTCCTATTTCGGGCTTTGCAGCAGAAATGGAGGATAGTAAAGTTGACTTACCGGCATTTGGAAAGCCTACCAGTCCAACATCTGCCAATAACTTTAACTCAAGGACTATCCATTCCTCTATCCCAGGCTCACCGGGTTGGGCATAATGGGGAGCTTGGTTGGTTGCTGTTTTGAAATGGTCATTTCCCAAGCCTCCTCTTCCCCCTGGGGTTAGGATTACTTCTTGCCCATTTTCTGTAATTTCGAATCTTGGCTCCATGGTTTCCGCATCTTTGGCAACAGTACCTAGAGGTACTTCCAAAATAATATCTTCACCATCTCTGCCTTTTCTTCTCCCTCCTTCACCTCCTTTGCCATCTTCGGCAATGACATGTTTCTTGTATTTTAAATGTAATAGTGTCCAATGTTGGGCATTTCCTCTAAGGATGATATTTCCACCTCTGCCACCATCTCCTCCATCAGGGCCGCCTTTGGGGACATGCTTTTCTCTGCGGAAATGCACAGAACCTGCCCCTCCCGCTCCTGACCTAGAGCAGAATTTAACATAATCTATAAAGTTTGAGTCTGCCACTGCTTATATTTTTAGCAATAAAAATGGCTAAGCTATAGAGCTTAGCCAATTATAATTTTGACAAAGGTAGTATTTTTTGAGGATTAGTACTTGTCTATGACTTTGGATATATCTTCGAAAATACCATCAATAGTTCCAATGCCATTTATTTTTTCCAATTTGCCCTGTGACTCATAGTAAGCTGCCACGGGTAGGGTTTCTTCAAGGTAAACATTGATACGCGTCTGAATTTTACTTTCGTCCTGATCATCGGTCCTTCCTGAAGTTTTGCCTCTTTCCCTGATTCTTTCTTTGAGCACCTCCTCAGATACCTCAAGAGCAATCATACCCGAAATGCTCATGTTATTTTGGGCCATCAGGGTATCTAATGCCTGTGCCTGCGCAACGGTTCTGGGAAATCCATCAAAGATAAATCCGTTTGTACCTGTTGTGTTTTTTATCTTATCACCAACCATTCCAATAACAACTTCATCGGGTACAAGCCTACCTTCATCCATGTATTTCCTGGCCAATAGGCCAAGTTCTGTACCTTCACCGAGGTGCTTTCTGAATAAATCACCTGTAGAAAGATGGGTGAGTTTATATTTAGCTATGATTTTTTCACTTTGGGTACCTTTCCCTGCTCCTGGAGGGCCAAATAAAACGATGTTCAGCATTTTATATGAGTTTGATTTTAGTCTGTATTCAATTGGTAAATTTCTGGAAGGTTTCTTCCGAATCCATCATAATCAAGTCCGTATCCTACCACAAATTTATTTGGTATTTCGAACCCAATATAATCCATTTTAATATCTACGGTCAGCGCCTCAGGTTTGTGAAGTAAGGTAGCGATAGATATAGATTTTGGATTTTGTTCATTAATTAACTCCAACAGGTAGCTCATGCTAAGACCTGTGTCTACAATATCTTCCACGATGATGACATCTCTCTCAATAATTTCTGTTTGTAGCCCTAATAGCTGATTGATTTTCCCAGTGGACTTCTCACCTTTATAGGAAGATATTTTCAGAAATGTTATTTCAGTAGGGATGTCTATGTTTTTGACAAGATCAGATAAAAACATAAAAGCACCATTGAGTACTCCAATAATAACAGGGTTTTTGTTTTCAAAATCCTTGGATATTTGAGTTCCTAATTCATTGATTCTCTGGTCTAAAGACTTTCTGTCAAGAAAAGGAATAAATGTTTTATCTTTAATTTCAATCATCGCCAAATAAAAAAGCTCCTTCAAGGAGCTTTACAAATATATAAAAAAAGGAATCTGCCACCGAGTTATTTCTGCTAATACTTATAGACGGGGCATCAAATACCTATACATTTCTACCATAGAATCTAAATCTTTCAGTGATACTTTCTCTCGTGGACTATGTACATTATCTTCTGGAGCACCGATAAAACACCAATCAATAAAGTATGGAGAAAATTGGACTTCTCTTCCATCACTACTGCCAGCAGACTCAATTTCCAATTGATGAGGTATTGAGCTTTCTTCCGCAAGTTTTAAGATTTTCTCCAAAAATTTTCTTCTTGGAATGTGTTTGTCTCTAATGGATATGACGACTCCATCATGGTGGTGTACTCCCCCGGTAACCCAAGTGATATCTGAGATCAGGGCAAACCCTATAGGAGAAGTTTTTTGAATGAAATTGATCAATGCAGGGATACTGCCTCCACCATGTTCTTCATAGGTAGAGAAAACGACCCACCCATCCTCTAAAGTTTCACAGAGTTTGAGTGCATTGTACACGCCAAGTCTGTTGTCTAAATATGCTGCTTGGATAAAATCATTAGAAATTTGAATATTTTGCTCAAAAGAAAGCCGGGTGCCTGGAAGTATTTTCCTTTGAAAATCGTGGAAAATATTTCCCTCTTCCTCAAATATTTTACACCTAATAGGACCAAGCTCATCTTTTCCTACCAAGTATGTTCCGTTTTCTACCTCAGGCCCTCCAATTGGTACAAGTTGATTTTCATATCTACTCATAAACCCAATAGTGTCTATATGTGCAAATACAGCCCCTTTTGGTTTTCCAAATTTAAGTAGCAGACAATCATGTAGTTGTGTCCCTGAATAAATATCAGGTATAACTTTCCAGGACTTCATTCGTTCTGAAACCAAGTTTAACAGATAATTTGTCATGGATGACTCATCGCCTGAAGTGCTCTGGATATTCAAAATATCCTCCAAAATGTCCATTTCTGGCATAATTTATGTTGTTTTAAATTCTTAGTATATTGACTGGGAAATCGAAAAGATTTTTCAGAAAGTTTAAAGTTTTAAAATATTAATATACATTTGTGATAAGTTAAAAGTTTATAAATTTGCAGTCAAATCAATTAAACACTCAAAATTTGAAAAAAAATTTTTTATTATGAAAAAATTACTACTATCAACAATTATGGCTGGTGCTTTGGCTTTCGGAGTCAATGCCCAAGACGACGACTTCAATAGATGGTCTGTCGAATTTGGTGGTGGATTCAATAAACCAATGGCTCCGTTAACTCCAGGTTTCTTGTCTCCAACCTTGAACATTGGACATGCTGACCTTGGGGTGAGATACATGTTTAATGAGAAATTTGGTGCGAAACTAGACTTTGGTTTCGGTTCTTTTAGTGAAGCAAGCGGAAATAGCCCTTCTTTTTCTACAAACTATCACAGGGTCAACCTACAAGGTGTGGCCAACTTGGGTAGAATCATGAATTGGGAGACATTTTCAAGAAAAGTAAGCTTACTCGGACATTTAGGTGCTGGTATCGGGCAGGTTAGACCTCAGGAAAATGCAATCAACGATTTTAATGACAATGTTTACAACATTATCGCCGGTTTGACTGGTCAGGTTAAATTATCCGAAAGAGTGGCCTTAGTTGGTGACATCAGTACGATTCTTAATGGTCGTCAGACTGTAACATTCGATGGTGATTCTTGGATTTTGCCTACCACAATGCCTGGTACAGCAACCAATCCAAACGTCCCAGCTGCTACCAACAATGGTTTTTTTGGAGCTAATGCTACTTGGTGGACTGGTACTATAGGTTTGAATATCTATTTAGGAAGCAAAAGTCAACATGCTGATTGGTACATTGCTGCTGACAAGTATGCAACTAAAGAAGAACTTGCTCAGCAGGTTGGTGAAATCAAGGATATGTTGAAAGACTCTGATGGAGATGGTATTCCTGATTACTTGGACAAAGAGCCAAATACTCCAGCCGGTGCGAGAGTTGATTCTCAAGGTAGAACTTTGGACTCTGATGGAGATGGTATTCCTGATCACTTGGACAAATGTCCATTTGCTCCAGGTCCAGCATCTAATGACGGATGTCCAATTGAAGAAGTTGAAGAAGTTGATTTCTTCAAGAAAGCAATCAATGAAGGTTATGTTAACGTATACTTCGCATTTGATAGCTCTAAGCCACTTGGTTATTCTTCTTCATCTGTGAATTATGTTGCTAACTTCTTGAAAAGAAACCCAGGTGTAAATCTTGAGATCAAGGGTTATGCCGATGAATTGGGTCCAGAAGATTATAACATGAAGTTATCTGAAAGAAGAGCAAAAGCTGTCAATGACCTTTTGGTTGCTGCGGGTATTGATGCTGGAAGATTATCTTACAAAGGATATGGTGAAGATACCAGTGTAGATAAAGCTTCTGCTGATGCTAGACAATTGGCTAGAAGAACTAGCTTTGAAGTAAAATAAAATTTATTTAATTGATATATTAAAACCTGATCCTAGTGATCAGGTTTTTTTTTGCATTAAAATGCCAATAGGAAGCAACCAGTAAATGTAAGATTGATTTTAAAACACGAACTTTATGAAAATATCAAACATGTTTGTATTAAGTAATCAAAATAGCATTGTAGATCAATACCTTAGTGAATTAAGGGATGTGAATATTCAACAGGACCGGGCTAGATTTAGAAAAAATCTTGAAAGGATAGGGGAGTTACTGGCATATGAATTGTCAAAAAGTCTAACTTATAAAAGCAAGGTTGTTGAAACTCCTATTGAGTCAACGGAAGTTAAAGTCCTTGGTGAGCAACCTCTTTTAATTTGTGTTTTAAGAGCTTCAATGCCCTTTTTTCAAGGTTTTCTAAATATTTTTAATGAAGCGGACAGTGGCTTTGTGGGGGTCTATAGGCAAGAAGATGGTGCGGATTTAGATATTGAATTTCTTTACCAGGCCACACCTGATATTACAGGGCGAGAATTGATATTAATTGACCCTATGCTGGCTACAGGTAAATCTATAGTAAAAACGGTCAATAATTTAGAAAAAATGGGAAAACCCAAGTCTATTCATATAGTAGGAGTGATTGCGGCACCTGAGGGATTGGCATATATTTCAAATGAAATCAAAACTCAACATAAGATTTGGGTTGCAGAGGTGGATAGGGCTTTGAATGAAAAATCCTATATAGTACCAGGGTTGGGAGATGCAGGGGACTTAGCTTTCGGACCTAAACTCTAATTTTGTGGTTTACTTTTTATTGATCTTAGGCCTTGTAATCCTATTGGCTGGGGGGAAATACTTGGTGGATGGAGCTTCAGATTTGGCATCCTTTTTTGGTTTGAGCCAAGGACTTATAGGGTTAACTATCGTTGCATTTGGAACTTCTGCACCTGAGTTGTTGGTCAGTGTCAATGCTGCCTTGAAGGGGAGCAGTGATATTGCTTTAGGCAATGTGGTGGGTTCAAATATTTCAAATATTTCACTGGTCTTGGGGATAAGTGCAATCCTCTACCCAATTGTAATTCATAAATCTATATTGAAATTGGATTACTTGGCCACCTTGATCTCCAGTATTTTGTTTTTTATTTTGGCCTTGAATGGTTTCATCTCCAGAGTCGAAGGTGGTGTTTTTTTGGTTTTATTGATAATGCTGAATTATTATTTTTTTAGAACCCTTTCCAAATCTGACACGGACGAATCAGACAATCCTAAAAACCACTCAATTTTCAAAGCGGTAATTTTTCTAATTATTGGTGTATTGGGCCTTTATTTTGGATCAGACCTTTTTGTAGATAATGCAGTTGTTATTTCTGAGAATTTTGGAATTAGTGAGCGTGTAATAGGCGTTACGGTAATTGCTATTGGAACAAGTTTACCTGAATTGGTTACTTCCGTAATAGCAGCGATTAACCGTAAAACTGATATTGCCATTGGTAATATTTTAGGTAGTAATATTATGAATATTTTGGCTATCATAGGAGTGACTTCTCTGATTAGCCCAATAGCTGTAAGTGAGGAATTCATCAAGAATGATTTCATCTGGATGATCGGGTTTACAATTCTCTTGTTTCCTATTTTGAGATCAGCCCATAATATATCCAGAATAGAGGGTGGTGGCTTGGTTCTCTTGTACTTTATATACATTTACATGCTGCTATGATCGAGTACTTTCTAAAATTCTTCGCGATATATGTTTCTTGTTTGTTCAAGTTTATCGCAGGACCAGTTCTTGGGGCTGCTGCAGGGTTTAGTTTGCTTGAGATCATATTGGTGACTCATGCTGGAATGATGACTTCTGTGGTAGGTTTTACTTTTTTAGGGGAATGGTTTAAATCACATTGGAAATTACAAGTCAATAAAAAAAGATTTACAAGTAGGAAAAGAAGAATTGTACGGGTATGGCAAAAATTCGGACCTGTAGGGATTGCTACATTGACTCCCATTCTCCTTACACCCATAGGTGGCACAATAATTATGAGTGCTTTTCATGTTAAGAAAGAGAAAATTATTTCTTACATGTTTATCAGTGGACTTGTTTGGGCTATCGTATTGGGAGCATCTATTAATTATATTCTGACAATTTCCTTTTTTCAAAGGTTATTCGGGTAAGTCCTCATCAGGAAGAATTTCAATATCCTGAATCAATACTTTTTTAGATATTTCTTGCCCAGTTAAAGTTGCAGCAAGACCTCCAAGTGCAGTTTCCTTATATTTTGTTTCCATATTTGCACCGATCTCGCCCATTGCCTCTACGCACTCATCTACCGGGATTACGGCACTTACGTTTGCCAGAGCAATTTGTGCAGAGCTATTGGCGATAGCAGCTGCGCTTGCATTTCTAACAACGCAAGGGATTTCTACCAATCCGGCAACTGGATCGCAAACAAGTCCAAGCATGCATTGAATAGTGATGGCGACTGCATTGAAGATTTGATCAATGTTCCCGTCCAAGCAATATACTATTGCACCTGCTGCCATAGCGGCAGCTGAGCCAGTTTCTGCTTGACATCCTCCCACAGCTCCGGCCAGGCTGGCTTTTTGCTCAATAATCAAAGCAATACCTGCACCGACAAGAAGTCCCTCAAGAATTTTCCCGTCAGAAAGTTGATGAATTTCCTGAAGGGTATATAAGGTGCCAGGAAGAATCCCCGAGGCGCCAGCTGTAGGAGCCGCTACTACTCTGCCCATGCAAGAGTTAACCTCTTTGGCTGCCAATGCTCTCGAAATAAGCTTTTGAAATTCGGGAGAAAGTACTGATTTAGGGTGGTTATAGACTTTTTTTGCCCCATTATTGATCATCCCGCTTCTAGAAGTCATGTCCTCCTTTAGCCCCGTATCAACAGCGTCTTTCATGACCGTGTACGCTTTTTGCAGATTGGACCAGATTACTTCTTCCGATTTGCCTTTTTGGGCAGTTTCATATTCAATAACGGTCTGAAATATTTTTTTATCATTGTTTTCACAATAGGCTTTCCATCCTGTAAAACTTTCGAAAAGATAACTCATGCTATATTTGGGTTTGTAATTCCAAATTTGGCTAAAAGTAGGACATAAAGCAAAAGCATACTTTACTAGAAAGCATTTCTTTATCTCACCTCTACCACCTTGGCTTGGAAAATTAAGGGTTCAAATGGGCGGGCAGCCTGATTGAGTAATCCTTGGTCTATAAGATCCTGCCTAATCTGAAAAGGAAGTACTTGAGTGGTAGCTCCAAAAGCAAGATGCGAGGGAATGATGGCTGTAATTTCCCCTTCTTTGCTTAGGTTTTTGAGAACCTCATCCAAAAATGCCACGTTTCCTGATTCGCCAATTGTGACCTGAAATGGGTTTGAAGATCCTGTCACTTGGGCGATAGGCTCGATGTCGTTTAGGTGGGTCAATGAATAAGTGATTCGGACCAATTTACCCACTGTTGCCCTTGGGCCTTCATTTAGACCTTCGTTTTGAATGTCTAGGTATAATCCGGAGTCTAAATTATCAAAGTCCTGAAGTTCATTTGAGATTAAATAATCCGAAATTTCCTGGTCTTCTTTTTCGCGAATTTCAAGCTCGTCAAACACTCTTGCAAACTTGATCTTTAGGATTAAATTTTCATCCTCTTGTATCAATTGTTGAAAGTTATATTTTCCGTAGGCCAAGTGAGAAGGTGCATAAACACGGAGAGTTTCCCCTTCCTTTGCAAAAGCAGCAGAAAAATTAATGACTCTGGGGATCGTTCCTCCTTCCCCATGAACGAATAGCCTGGGAGGTCTACTTTCGTCCAGATAGCTGTCTATTACCCGATTATTTAAAGTTCTGATTTCATAGTATATTCCTACAATGTCTCCGTTTACAATTTGGTTTCCCAGATCATTTGTTTGGGTTTTTTCAAAGTAAAAACCTAATTGGGTATCATTTGGAGTTATACTGTTGGACACAAAAAAGTCCTGTAGAATTCTATCGTCACGCTCTATTGCTTCATTGAAAGGCTCTTCATCTTCCTGAACACAGCCGATCACAAGTGCAAAAATTAGAATCGGAATAATTTGAATCAACTTTCTCATCTTAATCTTTTTTATCCTTCACAAGGAAATTCAATCTTAAATTGAGGCCTCCTATAGAAAATTGCTGGTTAATAAATGTTTGGTTGCCTAGTGATAGCTTATAGAACGGCTCAATAGACAAGAAGGTGCCGTTACTCAGGTTTTGTTCAAAACCCACACTTAGATTTAAAAGTTGTCCAATGTTTGTGTTCCTGCTGTTGTTTTGAGTTTCTGGAGTGAAGGTCTGTGAAGTGGTCGTTAATGTAGCTCTGGAGTCAGCAAACCCAGAACTTGCAATGTTTACAGAATTGTATGTAACTGTATTTCTTTGATTGATATAAAGCATATTTGACACTCCTGAAATAAGATAGAAGTCAGATTTTTTGGTGTCAAAGACTTTGTATTTAAGATTAAATGGGATTTCCAACTGGCCAAAACTCAATTCATTCGAAGTTGTGACAAAATTGCTGGACATTAATGCGGATCTTTCAGAATTGGATAATGCATCGGACACGTAATTGTTGGAAGCGGTATTGATTCCCGGTGCCAAGGTCTGCCTTGCATATGCAATTCCAAAATCCAGTTTGAATTTTGAGGAAACAGAAAGCTCGGAGATGATACCAGCTCCAATATTGACTGCCTGGGTGGAATTTGTGGTGCTTTGAGGCATCAAAAGAACTCCCAGCTTGAGAGGGTCTTGTACAATATCTTCTTTTTCTTCGATTTTGCTTGGGCTGCTTTCGCCGTCAGCTAGCCATGTATTAATCTTTTCCAGAGCCTCTTGCTCTTCTTTCTTCCGAAGTTCTAAAACTATACTTTTGTCAATTTCAGGTTTGGTGGCTTCCATTTCTGTGTTTATAGCCACTTCAGCCACGGTTTTTGTCCCTGTGTCAAGCTTATCGAAGGTAGTTACCTCATTAGGCGCATTATTTTGTTTTTGAGCGGTGCTTTTGGAGACTGAAGCTCTTGATTGAGTAGAAGTAATTGCTTTTTGGGTTTTCTTTGGCTTTTCACTTAATGCAATGTTTTTATCTTCATTCTGAGGTTGTTGGCTTTGAATTGTGTCCTGGGTATTTTCCTCCTTCAATTCTACCTCTGTTTCTGAGGTATATAAGTTTTCCTTGTCATCTGTATTGAAAAGAACAATTGACGCAACAAAAGCGATTGCAACAAGGGACGCAGCCCAATACATCCAAAAAGGTAATATAGCCCCCTTTGGTTTAGCAAAGTAAGTGGCGGAAAGTTTGTCCCATTCCTTGGGATTATAGGCTTCCTGATGATTTTCAAAGGAGGCTTTTATTTTTTCCGCAAGTTTTTTATCGAACTGCTCCTTCATTTCTGATTTGGTTTAACTCAGTCACCTTTTCTCTCAATTTTTGCTTTGCTCTTGCTAGGTAGGTTCTGGAAGTACTTGCAGGAATTCCACATTGTTCAGCGATTTCATTGTGGGAATAACCTTCAATTTCGTACATGTTGAAAACTATCCTCAGCATTTCTGGCAAGGATCTGAGTAAATTGAGAATATCGTCTTTTGTCAATTGGCTTATGATTTCCGGTTCGTAACTTTCAGTATCCACTTTATCAATATCCATTGCAGCATAATGCTTGGCATTTTTTCTATAATAATCTATTGAGGTATTGACTAGAATTCTTCTGAACCAGCCTTTGAATGAATTTGACTCACTGTACTGAGGTAGCTTATCAAAAACTTTCATGAAGCTGTCATTGACAATTTCGCAGGCTTCATCCCTGCCGTTGGAATACCGCAAAGCAATACTCATGGCATAGCCATAAAAATGCTTATAAAGCATTTCTAGAGACTTTTTGTCCCCTCTTTTTGCTTCTTGGATAAGGTGTTGTTCCAAAGACCTGGACTTACTGATGTTTATGTTTCGATTACTAGACGCTGAAGGAATTGGAAATGCTACAAAAAATGGAAATTATTATTTTGGGATTAGAAATTAAAATTTACCGTCTGCTTGATCTCCGGATCCAAACTCAAAGCTACCGGGCAAGTTTTCGCAGCATTTTTCAATTTTTGAAGTATAGCTTTGTCGGCCACGGGAGTTTTCCAGTCAAAATCCACTATAATCTCACTTATTTTTCTGGGATTGGATTGCATGACTTTTGTGATATTCCAAGAGAGATTTTCTAAAGAAATACCATCTCTTTGAGCAACTATCCCCATGATGGTCACCATACAACTCCCTAACGCTGCGGATACGAGATCTGTAGGAGAAAATGCCTCTCCTTTTCCATTGTTGTCCAAGGGCGCATCAGTGATGATTTTGTTACCGGAAAGCTGATGCGTCATCTCTGTTCTTAGATTTCCTGAATATGAACTTTTGATAGTAGCCATAAACTCTTATTTTTATTTTTGGTTCTATAAACTTAGAAACGAAATTAGCGTTAATTTCCCAAGCGACACATTTATGAAGGGTATTAAATACATAGCAGCCATATTTTTTTTCCTCTTTACGGAGATGGTTATTGGACAAAGATTGGATGCAGGAGATTACGAATATGATACTGAGATTCTTGTTGGTGTCAATAAAAACACCAATGGGGGTTTGATTGGAGGTTTTTCATTTAAATATGGGATGCGCATAGATGAAACCAATTTCCAGTTTTTTGGGCTTGATTTGGCAAATGTCAAAAACCCAAAGGAGATGAGGTATAATACTGTTTTGGGGAATTCTTACATTTTCGGAAAATCAAACTATCTCTATTCTATCCGTCCTTATTATGGAAGGGAATTACTGCTTTTCAAGAAGGCTCCACAGCAGGGTGTGCAGGTTTCTGTGCTGGGTGCGGTAGGCCCATCAATTGGTTTGATTGCCCCATATTTTATTGAATATTCAGTCAATAGAGTAGAAACTGTCCGCGAACAATTTGATCCGGAAGTCCATCAAAGTAGATTAAATATTCTTGGGCCAGGGAGGATTTTTGAAGGTATAGGCAGCTCAGATATAGCAATTGGAGCCAATGCAAAGGCTGCGGTTAATTTTGAGTTTGGCGTTTTTAAATCTAATGTGACAGGTCTGGAACTAGGATACCAACTAGAGGGTTTTACAAGAGAAATTCCCCTGATGCCTACTGTAGAAAACCGACAGCTGTTTCAGTCTGTTTACTTTACTTTCTTCTATGGGTTCAGGAAATAAGCTCCCGATTGGGTTAATTGAATCTTTGGGAGTAATTTCGCCATTGTAAAATCAGAAAAAGAATGATCGAACTACCTGTAATATCCGAAGAGGCAACCAAAAGGAAAAAACCTGATTGGTTGAGGGTGAAGTTGCCTGTAGGGAAAGAATATGCCAAAGTCAGAAAACTGGTTGATGAGCACAAGCTACACACCATTTGTGAAAGTGGGAATTGCCCTAATATGGGTGAATGCTGGGGTGCCGGTACTGCTACCTTTATGATTTTGGGTAATGTGTGCACTAGATCCTGCTCTTTTTGTGCAGTAGCTACGGGAAGGCCTCCCGAATATGATGCTGATGAACCAAGAAGAGTAGCCGAGGCTATCAAGTTGATGGGAGTTAAGCATGCCGTGCTCACTTCCGTAAATAGAGATGAACTCAAAGACAGAGGTGCTGAAATCTGGTATCAGACAGTTGTTGAAACCAAAAAACTCTCTCCCTCAACTACCATAGAAACGCTTATTCCTGATGTGAAGTCCAATTGGGATGCGCTTTATAGAATGATAAGTGGTGGTCAGGAAGTGGTCTCTCATAATGTGGAAACTGTAGAGTCATTGTATAGGAGAGTTAGGCCTCAGGCCAAATACAACAGGTCTTTGGAGCAAATCAAATTGACCAAAGAATATGGTAAAAGAACCAAAACAGGAATTATGCTGGGACTGGGAGAGAAGAAGGAGGAGGTTTACAAGGCAATGGATGATTTGGTAGCACATGGATGTGATATCCTTACACTTGGTCAATACCTTCAACCTACTAAGATGCACATTGAAGTGGCTGAATTTATTCACCCCGATCTATTTGCGCATTACAGGGAGGAAGGCTTGAAGCGAGGTTTGAAATATGTAGAGTCAGGCCCTCTGGTAAGATCTTCCTACCATGCGGAAAGACACGTAAATGTTTAAAAAAGTAAAGGCTGATATTGTTGATATCAGCCTTTACTTTTTATTACAATCAATTTTTACTTGAGGTAAGCAGAAAGCATCCAAACTGTTTTTTCTTTTGAAGTGATGTATTCGCTCATTAAAGCAACGGTTCCCTCATCTCCTTGCTCTGCAGCGGTTTCCAAGGCCACTCTTTCCAGTTTAAGCAATGTATTGAGGTTATCTCTGATGATTTCCACCATTTGTTTTCCGTCCTCTACCAACTTGGCTTCTTTGATTTCTGCATTATGGATATATTCATCAAAAGAAGAGAATGGTCTGGCTCCTAGTGTCAGGATTCTTTCTGCCGTTTCATCTATCCCAAGATTGGCTTCATTATATAGCTCTTCAAATTTTGCATGCAGCTCAAAGAACTGAGGCCCTGTTACATTCCAGTGAAAGTTTCTAAGGTTTTGATAATAAATCTCATAGTTTGCCAAGAGGCTATTCAGCTTTTCAACAAGTAATTTGCTGTCTTTTATTTTTAATCCAATATCGTTTGTGCTCATAATATTTATATTTTTGGTTTTCATCGATTAAAGAGCAAAAATAAGGCCTTGAGTTCAAGAAATGTTATTTTGTCAGATTGATAATATCTATGACCAAATTGAGTTGTCTATAAGAGTAATTTGCTAACCCCCACCCCCTTCATGAAGAACAGGCTTCAGGATATTGCAACTTTGGATTTATATACAAACAAGAATAAAATCAAGTGGTTGATTTTCACTTGTTCTGTCATTATCAGTTTTGGCTCTATTTACTATACGAATCTATTGGTAGAAGAGCTGAAAGAAAGAGAGAAAAGACAAATTGAATTATTGGCCAAAGCATTGGAGTACGCGTCTATCAATGCAGATAACCTAACTTTTATCAATCAGGAAATCATACAGCAAAATACTTCTATCCCTGTAATCGTCATCGACGCGGAAGAGAATATCATTGACTATAGAAATATCAAATTCAAAAACAAAGCAACAGAGCAAGACAAAGAAAGAACGCTGCGAAGGGAACTGGAAGCAATGATGGCAGCATATGATCCTATAATTACTGAGGAAGCGAAAGTCTATTACCGAAACTCTGTCCTGCTCACATCACTTCGGTTTTATCCTTACGTTCAGCTTTCTGTGATTTTGGTTTTTGGTGTTTTGGCTTACGCGGTTTTCAATCAGTCTAAAGTTGCTGAACAGAATAGGGTTTGGGCTGGTTTGACAAAGGAAACAGCACACCAACTGGGTACACCTATTGCATCACTTATGGCTTGGATAGATTACCTCAGGAATTCCCCAGTCTGGGAAGAGAACAAGGAAGTCATTCAGGAGATGGACAAGGATGTGGTCAAGTTACGCATGGTAACAGAAAGATTCAGTTCTATAGGAAGTACGCCTTCTATTCAGTCCGAAAATGTATTTTCTGTAGTGGATGAGGCAATCAGTTATCTGAGGCCAAGGATTTCTTCAAAGGTGGAGATGAAGGTAAATGGTTATTCCAACGATATTGAGGCCATGCTGAACAGGTCGCTTTTTGAGTGGGTCATAGAGAACATCTGTAAAAATGCCGTTGATGCGATGAAAGGGCAGGGCGTAATATCTATAGACATTATCAAAGAAAGTGAAAAATTTGTCTTTGTAGATATTACTGACACTGGCAAAGGAATGGAAAAAGGGTTTTTCAAAAAAGTTTTTAATCCAGGGTTTACAACAAGGCAAAGAGGCTGGGGTCTTGGTCTGACATTGGCCAAAAGAATCATTGAAGGCTATCACAGAGGAAAGGTTTTTGTCAAAAGCTCGGAGGTAGGAGTAGGTACTACATTTAGGATTGTTCTTCATGGAAGTAAAGAGGGGATTTCTGGCTTTAAAAGAGAAGATTTTTTGCATCAATGATTTCTGCCTGATATTCTTTCCAAGCTTTGAATTAAAAAACTTACCTTTGCAGGCTAAAATTTGATTATTAAGGGAAATACATGAGTTTGACCAAAGAAATCCAGAAAAGAAGAACCTTCGCCATCATTGCCCACCCGGATGCAGGGAAGACTACTCTCACAGAAAAGCTGTTGCTTTTTGGAGGAGCAATCCAAACTGCAGGAGCTGTGAAATCCAATAAAATTGATACAGCTACCAAATCTGACTGGATGGAAATAGAGAAGCAAAGGGGTATTTCTGTTGCTACTTCTGTGATGGGGTTTGAATATCAAGGTGTAAAAATCAACTTGCTGGATACCCCTGGACACCAGGACTTTGCTGAAGACACTTATAGAACTCTTACAGCTGTGGATTCGGTGATCATGGTGATTGACTGTGTCAAAGGGGTTGAGATTCAGACTGAGAAGCTTATGGAGGTTTGTCGTATGAGGAATACTCCAGTGATCTGTTTTATCAACAAGCTGGACAGGGAGGGCAGGGATCCCTATGAATTGCTGGATGAAGTGGAAGAAAAGCTTAATATTCAGGTCAGACCGCTTTCCTGGCCGATCGGAATGGGAAAAAGCTTTAAAGGTGTATATAATTTGTATGACCGAAAACTCAATCTATTTTCACCCAGTCAAAGGAAATTGAGTGATGCTAGAGAGGTGTTTGAAAATCTGGAAGATAGCAAGTTGGATGAGATTATAGGGGATAGATTTGCGGATCAATTGAGAGAGGATGTAGAGCTTATTGAAGGAGTATACCCGGATTTTGATACCAAAGAATACCTTGAAGGTAAGGTGGCCCCTGTGTTTTTTGGCTCAGCTGTCAATAATTTTGGAGTCAATGAAATGTTAGATACCTTTATCAAAATAGCTCCTGCACCAAAAAGTAGGCTGACTGAAGATAGAGAGGTTTTGCCAGAGGAACCTAAATTCTCAGGTTTTATTTTTAAGATTCATGCCAATATGGATCCAAATCACAGAAACAGAATTGCCTTCTTGAGAATATGTTCAGGTAAATTTCAAAGGAACAAGCCTTATAACCATGTACGGGGTCCGAAACCTCTAAGGTTCTCAAATGTGACCCAATTTATGGCGCAGGACAGGGAAATGGTAGATGAAGCTTTTCCCGGAGATATTGTAGGTCTTTTTGATACAGGAAATCTGAAAATTGGAGATACCCTGACAGAAGGTGAAGACATGACTTTTAAAGGGATACCTTCTTTTTCCCCCGAAATCTTCAAAGAGGTGATCAATAAAGACGCTATGAAAACCAAGCAACTGGAAAAGGGGCTAAAGCAGCTTATGGAAGAGGGCGTCGCTCAATACTTTACTTATGAAATGGGGGCCAGGAAAGTCGTGGGGACAGTCGGTCAGCTTCAATTTGAAGTTATTCAGTTCAGATTGAAGAATGAGTATAATGCTTCGGTTGAATTTGCTCCCATGAATTTGTATAAAGCGTGCTGGATCAGCAGCAAGGATAAAAAGGCCCTTGATGAATTTGTACGTTCAAAAAGCCGCCATATTGCCCAAGATAAGGATGGGAAATTGGTTTTTATGGCTGAATCCAAATCATGGCTTCAAATGGTCCAAGATAATTACCCCGAAATTGACTTCCACTTTACCTCCGAGTTTTAAGAAGAAATCATTCATTTTCTTCATTTATGGTCATAGAGTATCGGACTGCAATTGGTTTGGGTTGGATTTTGTGTCCTCTCTGAATGGCATAAGCCTTGGTGATCTCTCCGCAAAGGAAAAGAATTACTGAGCTGTAAAAAATCCAGAGTAAAATTATCACCAAAGATCCTGCAGCAGAGTAGTAGTTGTCCAAGTCCAGGTTAGAGATAATCAGGTTTATGACTCTTGTTCCAATCAAGAACAAAACCGTAGTAACTATCCCACCTGCTATTGCATCCTTCCACTGGATTATCGCATCAGGAAGGGTTTTGTGGATGATTGTGAAAAAGAGGAAAACGATAGAGAAATTGAAAATGAATTTTGAAAGGCTGAAAACAAAAGATTCCAAAGCCTCAGGAAGGATGCCTTCAGCTACATTGGTTATATATGATTGAATCAGATCTACAAAAAGGGTAAATACCAGCAAAAACCCAAGGCCAATCACAAATAATAAGGGGATAGTCCTGTACTTTGCAATTTTCCAGAATCCAACTCCTTTTTTCAGCTTGACTTTCCAAATGGAATTCAATGCTTTTTGAAGAATACCAAAAATCATTGTGGCACTTTTGATGATCACAATGATGGCCAAAGCAATGTATATGAAGTTTTCGGGTAGGTTGAGCACATTTTCCATGACTTCACGGATTTGTTCGGCGGCTTCGGCATCGACGTTCCTTTCAACCTGAGCTGTGATTTCATCCTTGATTTCCTCTCTTTCAAAAAAAATCATACCTATCAAAACAATCACGACAAGAATTGCGGGTAAGGAGAAGATAGTGAAAAACGCAATTGCAGCACTGTAAACAATAGGCTGGTCCTGTCCTATATAGCTGATAGTTTTCTTAAGAATAGCAACAGTATCTGAGGCTGTTTTTTTGAAATCCATTAAAAATCAAATTGAGTGATTCATTATATGTCTTTACTTTCCTATTCAAATAAGTTTGAAATTGAAAAGCAATCTCGATAATTTACTCATAAAATTAAGATATCAGACTCTTGACCTGAATTATTAAAATATCTTTGTACCAAAATAAGGGAATAGCAATGAGAACAAAACCATTTTCTGTAGTCTACGAAGACAATCACTTGCTAGTGGTCAACAAGGCAGCAGGCATCCTGGTACAGGGAGATAAGACAAAGGATAAAACTCTTACGGATTATTGTAAAGAGTATATTGCTGAAAAGTATAACAAGCCAGGAGCAGTTTTTTTACATCCTGTACATCGTTTGGATAGGCCTGTGAGTGGTTTGGTTGTGTTTGCCAGAACTTCAAAGGGTTTAGAAAGGATGATGGAGTTGTTCCGAAAAAGAGATATACATAAAGTCTACTGGGCTGTAGTAAAAAAACGAACTCCTGAAGAAATGGGTAAATTGACCCATTGGTTGGTGAAAGACGAAGTTAAGAATGTGGTGTCAGCCCATGAAAAAGAAGTGCCAGGATCTCAAAAAGCAGAATTAAATTATAAAAGACTTGGCAAATTAAATGACCATTGGCTGGTAGAGGTGAGACCCATATCAGGACGGCCCCATCAGATCAGGGTGCAATTGGCATCAATGGGTTGTCCGATCAGGGGTGACCTCAAGTATGGCTTTCATAAACCAAACACAGATGCCAGTATCAATCTACATGCATTTTATCTGGTTTTTGTTCATCCAATAAAAAAAGAGAAATTGTATTTGAGGGCAGCGCTACCTGAAGAACCTTTTTGGGAGCAATACCTCGAACTCGAACCTGTCAAAGCCAAAGACCAACATTTGGATAATACTTTCAGTGGGTAATGGCTAATCTATATCCCTTTAAAGTGTTTAAACTCTAATTACTAAGTTCAATTAAAATAAGCTAGTTTTATGAATTTTCGATTTGTATTTATCTTTTTACTATTTGTTTTAGGAGCTGTTGCTTGTTCAACAAAGCAGGAACCAAAGACAGTTTATGTAGTTCGCCACGCTGAAAAGCAATTGACAGGAGATGATCCTGAGTTGAGTGTGGCGGGTTCAGCGAGAGCGGTAAAGTTAGGACAGATCCTTGAAGGAGAGCAAATCGCACATATTTTTAGTACAAATACTATCCGAACTATTGCAACAGTCCGGCACGTAGCAAATCACTCAGGGGCCCAGATAGAAGCCTATGATACTGACAGACATGATGACCTTGTAAAGGAACTGAAGCAAAGAAAAGGGAATATTCTGGTAGTCGGTCATAGTAACACCATCCATCATGTGGTGAATTATTTTGTTGGTCAAGCTGAAAAATACCCTGAACTGGAAGATATTGAGTATAATTTTATTTTTGTCATTACTTTAAATGAAGATGGATCTTCCAGTGTGGAAAGAAAGGAGTATAGAGACTTCTGATAATTTGTTAGCTTGTCAAAGCTTGTGTTTTGAATGCTTTTAGACCTTATTGGTGACTTTTATGGAATTGCAGAGGTAAGCTTTAGGTTTAAACCAACAGTACCGCTATTCCCATTTCCTCAAGTCTTCCTTTGTAAAGTTCAGGGATGCCGAGGTCAGTGATGATGATGTCGATATCTTCTAAATTACAGATTTTGCCAAAGCCTTTTTTCCCAAACTTACTGGAATCGGCCAAAACAACTGTTTTCTGTACTCCTTTCATCATTTGGGCATTGAGGTGCGCTTCCATCATGTGGGAAGTAGTGAGGCCATAGTCCAGGCTTATTCCATCAGCACTGAGAAAAAGCTTGGAGCATGCAAATTGTTCAAGCATTTCTTCTGCATAATGTCCTACCACGGAACTACTGCTTTTCCTGACAACTCCACCCAGCTGAACAATCTCAATGGCGTTAGCATCAATCAGGGCTAGTGTAACATTCATGGCAGCCGTTAAAACAGTAAGTTTTTTGTTTTTGGGTATAGCTTGAGCAAAAGCTACCACCGTAGTACCTGACCCGATAATAATGGCATCATCATCTTCCACCATTTGGATAGCAGCCTGAGCGATTTTCATTTTCTCTTCTACTCTGACTAGTTTTTTTTCGCTTACCGATCGGTCATTTACATAAGGTGAGGCCGGTGTGGCTGAGCCATGGGATCTATATAGAAGGCCTTTATCTTCCAAAATCTTCAGATCCTTCCTGATAGTCACCATGGTGACGTCCAAATCTTTGCTTAGGTCAGCCACGCTTACAAAACCGTTTCTTTTCAGCTCATCTAAGATGTATTTATGTCTTTCGGCTATGGTCATTTTTGTTTTCTTTTTATAAAAATAAGAGAAAAACTCATCTAAAGGAAAGATATAAGCCTAAAAAATTTCTTTTAATTTTCTTTTGTTTCTTTTTTTATTACTTTTGGTATAAATAAGTGCTGAAATGGATAGGAAAAAAAACTTAAAGAAAATAGAAGATAAGTCCAAAGTTTGGGATATTGCAGTGATTGGAGGAGGGGCTTCCGGTCTGGGAGTGGCTTTGGATGCGCTTTCCCGAGGACTTTCTGTGGTATTGATTGAGAAAGCTGATTTTGCCGCTGGGACATCGAGTAGGAGTACCAAGCTGGTTCATGGAGGGGTGAGGTATTTAGCTCAGGGGGATGTGTCACTTGTTTTTGAGGCTTTGAGAGAACGAGGGCGTTTGCTCCAAAATGCGCCTCACTTGACCTATAATCAGCCGTTTATTATCCCAATTTATACCCTTTTTGATAGAATTCAGTACAGTGTTGGATTGAAAATATATGATTGGATGGCTGGTCGTTTAAGGTTAGGTAAGTCCAGATTTATTTCCAAAAAGGAGACTATTGAGAGGCTTCCCCAAGTCAAAAGAGAAGGATTGAAAGGTGGGGTTGTTTACCATGATGGGCAGTTTGACGATGCAAGATTGGCTTTGAGTATAGCGATGACATGTAATGAAATGGGAGGCTGTATGCTTAACTATGTAAAAGTTCAAGGGCTGATCAAAGATGATTCGGATAAAACTTCCGGTATTCAAGTGCAAGACGTTGTCACCAAGCAGAAATATGAGATCCGTTCCAAAATGGTGGTAAATGCCACGGGTGTCTTTGCGGATAAAATCCTTAAAATGGATAAGCCAGAGGCCCCGAAGAGTATTCAACCTAGTCAGGGGATACATTTGGTGTTGGATCAGAGTTTCTTGGGTGGGAAAGATGCCTTAATGATTCCTAAGACATCTGATGGGAGAGTTTTATTCGCAGTGCCTTGGCATGGCAAGCTTGTGGTCGGTACTACAGACACATTGAGAGAAAAAGCTAAATTGGAGCCTGAAGCGTTGGCTAATGAGGTAGAATTTATCCTGGAAACAGCCCAAAATTACCTGACTAAAGCGCCCCAAAAGAGTGATGTTTTGTCTGTTTTCGCAGGCTTGAGGCCATTGGCCGCTCCAAAAGAAGGCAGCACTAAGACAAAAGAGATTTCCCGATCTCATAAAGTAACCGTGTCAGAGAGTAATTTGGTTTCTATCACAGGAGGGAAATGGACAACTTTCAGAAAAATGGGAGAAGATACCGTCGAATATTTTTACAAAGTGACGGGTGAAAAATCTGTTGAAAGTAGGTCTTCGAACATCAAATACAATGGATTTACAGATACTCCAAAAGAAGGGCACTGGAAAGGCTATGGAGAAAACTTCATGGAAATTCAAAAACTAATAGAAACTAATCAGGAACTTGGGGAAAAACTTCACGAAAAATATCCTTACACCAAGGCAGAGGTGGTATGGAGTGTCCGGAATGAAATGGCAGTCAAAGTAGAAGATGTATTGAGCAGAAGACTGAGAATCCTTTTACTTGACTCTAAAGCGGCTTTAAAAATGGCCCCCTTGGTCGCTGAATTGATGGCTTCAGAACTTGGGAAGGATGAGAGTTGGGTAAAATCTGAGCTTGCAGATTTCGAAAAGTTGGCGAATAAATATATTTTAAAGTAATTGTAGAAAACCTATGTTGAAATAGGATTGAAAAAAAATGAAATATGGCTTCGCCGAAATAAGGTTGAGATATATTTCTATAGCATTTCTTTGTAAAGAATTAACCATAAACCCCAATTTTGATGTCCCAATATATCCTTTCTCTTGACCAAGGTACCACCTCTTCAAGAGCAATAGTTTTCGACAAGAAAGGGCAGATTGTTTCAGTTGCCCAAAAAGATTTCAAGCAGCACTTCCCGAAATCAGGATGGGTAGAACATGATCCCCAAGATATATGGGCCAGCCAATCAGCCGTGATGATCGAATCTCTAACCAATGAAGGTATCAAAGCCAACCAGATAGCTGCTATTGGGATTACCAATCAGAGAGAGACTACAATAGTTTGGGATAGAAAAACAGGAAAGCCACTGTACAATGCCATTGTGTGGCAAGACCGAAGGACTGCGGCATATTGTGATGAATTGAAAGAAAGTGGCAAGGCTGAAATGATTGCCCAAAAAACAGGATTGATTTTGGATGCTTACTTTTCAGCAACTAAGATCAAGTGGGTCTTGGATAATGTGGAGGGAGCAAGAGATAGAGCGGAAAGGGGCGAGTTGGCCTTTGGGACAATAGATACTTGGCTAATCTGGAAGTTGACTGGGGGTAAAACCCACGCCACGGATTTCAGCAATGCTAGCCGTACCATGATTTTTAATATCCATGAAGGTAAATGGGATAAGGAATTATTGGAGCTTTTCGAAATTCCGGAAAGTTTGCTTCCTGAGGTCAAGGAAAGTTCTGAGGTGATTGGAGAAACGGCTGGAGATGTATTGTCCCATAAGATACCCATTGCAGGAGTTGCAGGAGATCAGCAGGCAGCGTTATTTGGCCAGCAATGTACGCAATCTGGCATGGCAAAAACAACTTATGGAACGGGCTGTTTTTTGGTGATGAATACCGGTGAAAAACCGGTTTCTTCTGAAAATAAACTTTTGACCACTATAGCATGGAAAGTCAATGGCAAAATCAATTATGCCTTAGAGGGGTCAGTATTTATTGGAGGTGCTGCGATTCAGTGGCTTAGGGACGGGATAGAATTTTTTGGTCATGCAAAAGAAAGTGAGGACTTGGCTGTAAGCTTAGAAGATAACGATGGAGTGTATTTTGTCCCTGCCTTATCAGGCTTGGGAGCGCCGCATTGGGATCAAAATGCAAGGGGTGCATTTTTTGGACTTACTAGAGGGACTACAATAGCCCATATGACCAGGGCGGCTTTGGAAGCAATTGCCTATCAGGTCTATGATGTGCTCAATGCCATGGAAAAAGATAGCGGCGAGGCTACCAAAGAACTGCGTGTGGATGGAGGTGCCACTGCTAATAATTTTTTGATGCAATTTCAATCAGATATTTTGGGTTGTGCTATCAAAAGGCCAAAGATCATTGAGACTACAGCGCTTGGAGCAGCATTTTTGGCTGGTCTGGCAGTTGGGTACTGGGAAGGTGAGTCTGAGCTCAAGGAGCTTTGGGAATCTGATAAAGTATTTGAACCTAACAATGAATCAGCTAAAGTTGAAAAACTTTTGCATTTTTGGCATAAAGCAGTTGAACGCTCTAAAAACTGGGTAGAATAATGGATGTATTTGTAGCAGAGTTTGTTGGTACCTCCTTGCTTTTGGCAACAGGTTCTGGAGTGGTTGCCAACGTAGTTTTAAACCAAACCAAAGGTAATAACGGCGGTTGGATGGTGATTACAACAGCTTGGGCTTTGGGTGTATTTATAGGTGTAGTGGTGGCGGGGCCATATAGTGGAGCTCATCTCAATCCTGCGGTAAGTGTGGGTTTGGCCATTGCCGGGGATTTTGCTTGGGCTATGGTGCCAAAATATGTGCTGGCACAAGTACTGGGAGCGATGTTTGGATCTGGTATAGCTTGGTTGGTTTACAAAGACCATTTTGATGTTACTGATGATCCGGAAATGAAGTTTGCTCCTTTTGGAACAGCTCCTGCTATTCGAAACCTACCGTCAAACCTTTTTTCGGAAATAATAGGCACTTCTGTATTGATCATTGTGATTCTATATTCTACAGAGCCTATAATCCAGGATGGAGCGGATACTCCAATTGGACTTGGATCATTGGGAGCACTTCCCGTTGCTTTTTTGGTTTGGGTAATCGGTCTTTCTCTTGGAGGGACTACAGGTTATGCCATTAATCCCGCAAGGGATTTAGGGCCTAGAATCATGCATCAAATCTTGCCTATCAAAGGTAAAGGGACAAGTGACTGGGCTTACAGTTGGGTTCCTATACTGGGACCGATTTTGGGAGCTGCTTTGGCTGCAGGGATTTATTTGCTTTTGGGTGCTGGGGGGATGGTTTGAGGTATGGTACAATGAACCTGTCCTGAATCTGGATTTAGCTAAAAAACGCTGAATTTTATCCTTGCCAACCCGCTAGACCAGTGCTATCAGTGTTTACTTTTTTTAACTTTCCTGAAATTTTACAAATAGATCATTCAAATAATTTTTGATTTAAAAAACTCAAGTTATCATTTTAGTGATCAAATTTCCAGACATGAAATATTTCACCTTTTCCGGAGAGTGGTAAATTTTTATCCGTAAAAGTGTTTCTTTTTGAGGATATGGGTACTGTTTTTTTTGGCAAAACTGAGAGCAAATTTTTCTAATTTACTAAAAAGAGCCTGTTCATTATACCTATGTTAGGACAGGAGAGGTGCCGAAATTTATTGAGGAGGTAAAATTTATGATCATTCTTGGTTTAAAGAATATTTTTGAAATAAACGAACAAAGCTGTAAAATTTAGGAATTCAATTCCTAAATTTTACAAATGAAAACTTTTGAAAGAAATCTTCTTGAAAAGGCTAAAAACTTAATAGACAAATTTCCATTTCTGGCAATAAATGGACCAATACAATCAGGTAAAACTACCTTGGCTAAAATGCTAAAGCCAAATTATCAATATGTAAACTTAGAACTTCCACAGGAACGAAATTATGCTAAAAGTGATCCTTTAGGCTTTCTGAACACTTACCAAAATGGTGTGATTTACCGAGCTATTTTAAGAGCTTTAACAAAAGGATACTCAAGACTCCCAAAGTTTACTTTTACGATACAGGTGTTTTGTGTGGTCTATTAGGTATAAAAAATGAAGATGACTTGAAAATACATTTTGCCAGAGGTGCTGTCTTTGAGAATTTGATTTTAACCGAAATATTAAAAAATGAACTTAATCAAGGGCAAAAACCGAACGTCTATTATTGGCGTGATAACCATCAGAACGTGGTAGACATTATTCAAGAAAAAAACAGTAAACTGATCGCTTATGAAATCAAGTCCTCAGAGACCTACCACTTAGATTTCTTGAAAGGACTGAAATATATCAAAAAATTGGCACCTGATACAACATTGAAGTTGATCTATGCCGGAGAACTCTATCAAGAAAGAGAAGGTATTCAAATCAGAAACTGGAAAAACTTGGAATAAAAAAGCTCTTCCAAAGTTTCAAACTTTGGAAGAGCTTGACACATGATTCAAGAATATGATCAACTATCAAAATTACTAAGTGAATCCATGAAAATAAAGGGAGTCATCAAAATTTAAGAGAGGTCATTTGAAATCCATTTTTAGTTGACAGTTGTCCTTTGACTACCTCAAAATCTCCCTGGAAATCACCAGCTTCTGAATTTCAGATGTTCCTTCTCCGATAGTGCAAAGCTTGGCGTCTCTGTAATATTTCTCTACAGGGTAATCTTTGGTAAAGCCATATCCCCCGAAAATCTGTACGGCCTCATTGGATACACTTACGGAAACTTCTGAAGCGAAATACTTGGCTTTAGCCCCTGCCAAAGTCACTTTCTCCCCTCTGTTTTTCAAGTCAGCAGCTTTGAAAGTCAGTAACCTGGCTGCCTCAACCTGTGTGGCCATATCTGCCAACTTAAATGAAATAGCCTGGAACTTGCTGATTGGCTGGTTGAATTGCTCTCTTTCTTTGGAGTATTTGATAGACTCTTCCAGTGCTCCTTCGGCAATTCCCAAGGACAATGCAGCGATGGAAATTCTTCCACCATCCAGGATTTTCATCGATTGGATAAATCCTTCTCCGACCTCACCAAGAACCTGGCTTTCATGTACCCTGCAGTCTTCAAAAATCATTTCGGCAGTTTCCGATGCACGCATCCCCAATTTGTCTTCTTTCCTTCCACCTTTGAATCCGGAAGTGCCCCTTTCCACCACAAAGGCGGTCATGCCATGAGAGTCTCCCACTTCTCCAGTCCTTGCAATCACAACAGCTACATCACCTGATACTCCATGGGTGATAAAATTTTTTGCACCGTTGATGACATAGTGGTCTCCGTCTTTGACGGCCACAGTTCTCATATTGCCTGCATCCGAACCAGTATTGGGCTCAGTAAGCCCCCATGCTCCCAAAAATTCACACGTCGCCAATTTGGGTAAATATTTTTTCTTCTGCTCTTCATTGCCAAACATCATAATATGTCCAGTACACAAGGAATTGTGGGCTGCCATAGAAAGGCCAATGGAAGGATCTAATTTAGAAAGCTCAGCAATGGCGGTCACATATTCGAAGTATCCAAAGCCTGAACCGCCATATTCAGAAGGGACTAAAACACCCATAAGTCCTAATTCTCCAAGTTTTTTAAAAAGTTCTAAAGGAAAATGCTGTTTGTCATCCCACTCATTTCTGAAAGGAGTAATTTCCTTTGCTCCAAAATCTCTGATCATCTGTGCGATCATTTGTTGATTTTCGTTGAGCTCAAAATTCATCATATTAATAATATTTAAGTTAATTTGGGTTTAATCTTTCCTAAATATACAAACTTCCTGTGTATGCCTAGGGTTTGGGAAATAGACAATAAATTCCTCTCTTTCAGTAATTTGTTTTTTTATAAAAGAAACAACAAATACACCTCCTTCAACAAAGAAGGAAAGGTGCTTGTCTTAAAAGAACGCTTTAAGAAAATTTTGATTAAAAAAAGGGAAAATAATTTTTCAAAATATTATTAGGTCAAAAATACATCTACAAACTTGAAGCCTGATCCGTCGAACAGTCCTTTGTCACTCAACTTGAGGTCAGGGATTACTAAGAGAGCCATAAAACTCAAGGTCATGAATGGGGATTTGAGGCTGGAGCCCAAAGCTCTTGACATCTGGTCGATTTCCGTGTATGAAGCGGCTACTTTTTGGCCTTCGTCGGGTGACATGATTCCAGCTACTGGTAGGGGCAGTACCATTTCTTTTTCACCGTCGACAGCTGAAACCCCGCCTTTTTCACGGATAATTAAATTTACTGCTTTGCAAATAGATTCATCATCGACACCTACGGCGATAATATTGTGTGAGTCGTGACCTACTGAAGAAGCAATAGCACCTTTTTTGAGTGTGAAGTTTTTAATGAAAGCTACAGCAGGTGGGGAATCTTCATACCTGTTTACAACTGTGATTTTCAGAATATCATCTTTCAGGTTTGAATCAGCAAATCCATTCTGAACAATTATTTCCCCATTCACAGAAGGAGTGATCAATTGGCCATCCAGTGCCTCGATGACTCGTATCTTATTCCCATTTGCCTTCAGCTTGAAATCTTCCGGTGACTTGGCTTTGATCTTAAAGTTGTTAATAATTTCGTTCTGAACCCTGGGAATCAGACTGGTTCCATTTTCAGCTACTTTTTGTCCATTGATGAATGTTGCTTTGACTTTAAATTCTCTGAGATCTTCTACAAGAATAAAGTCTGCAGGATCTCCCAGACGGAGTCTTCCTACATTCAGCTGATAGTGTTTGATAGGAGTAAGACAAGCTGCTTGAAGAACATCAAAAAGGTCCTTTCCTTTTGCAACGGCCCTGGCAACAATTTCATTAATATGTCCCACGAGTAGGCTGTCAGGATGCTTGTCATCTGAACAAAACATGACCAGCTCCGGAAATACATCGATGATATCAATCAATGCTTCAAAGTTTTTAGCGGCACTTCCTTCGCGTATGGCAATTTTCATTCCCAGCTTGGCTTTATCCAAAGCCTCTTCATAAGTGAAGCATTCGTGGTCAGTACTGATTCCTGCTGAGGCATATTTTTTAGCAAGCTCTCCTTTTAGCCCAGGGGCATGTCCATCCACCGGTTTGCCATATTTCTTTGCCAAAGCAATTTTCTCCATGACCAATGGGTCCCTGTTGACCGTTCCCGGCCAATTCATCATTTCAGCCAAGTAAACGATTTCTTCTCTTTCCAGAAGGGAATTGATATCCAATGCAGTTATTTCAGCTCCTGCAGTCTCAAAAGGTGTAGCAGGAACACAGGACGGGGCTCCAAAATAAAATTTGAACGGTACTTTTCTTCCGTTATCTATCATATAATCTACCCCCTCCATGCCACAGACATTTGCGATCTCGTGCGGGTCAGATACTGTCGCTACTGTACCATGGCAAACAGCCATACGGGCAAATTCTGAGGGGACCAACATAGAAGATTCCACGTGTACATGCGAGTCAATAAATCCCGGAAGAAGAAAGGGGAGGTCAGCAGGTTTTTGAAGTTTTTGTATGGAGGCGATTTTGTGGTCAACTACTTCTATTTCAACAGGGTATATTTCCCTTTTTTCAATATCAACAAATTGTCCTGAAAGACGGAATGATTTCATAGAATCTAAAATTAAAGGCTTGGTTTTCAATTATCAACAAATATTCTGATAATCCTCATCATTACCCTGCATTACATGTAATTCAGAAAGGATTTAGATTTAAAACTACTATATTTGCGCCTGAAATTAAAGCGAGGGTTACTTTTATTCAATGCATAAAATTGTAATTGCGATAGACGGGTATTCAGGATGTGGCAAAAGCTCCACGGCAAAATCTGTGGCCAAGGAATTGGGATATACATATATTGATTCCGGGGCCATGTACAGGGCTGCAACATTACATTTTTTGAATCATCAAGTTGCAATCGATAAACCAGAACAGGTTAAACAATACCTGGCCGGTTTGAATATTACCTTTATGATCAATCCTGAAACGAAGGAACAGGAGACCTATCTCAACGGGGTAAATGTAGAAGAAGAAATCCGAACCATGAGGGTCTCAGATTACGTTAGTGAAGTAAGTAAAATCAAAGAAGTCAGGACAGAATTGGTCTCCCAACAGCAAAAATTAGGGAAAAGCAAAGGAGTGGTCATGGATGGAAGAGACATAGGTACTGTTGTTTTTCCAGAAGCAGAACTTAAAGTATTCATGACTGCAGACCTGGAAATACGTGCCAAGAGGAGGCAGAAAGAATTGCAGGAAAAAGGTGCAGAAATAGCCTTGGAGAAAATACTCTCCAATTTGGCTGAAAGGGATAAAATTGATTCTGGCAGGAAAGAAAGTCCTTTGGTCAAAGCTTCGGACGCCGTGGAGGTGGATACGAGTCACTTACAGTTTGAAGAGCAAGTAAATCAGATTGTAGCTTTGGCTAATGATAGGATTGCAGTAAAACAAGATTGATATGCAAGTTACCATTGATAAAAATTCAGGTTATTGTTTTGGTGTCGAGTTTGCCATCAAAATGGCAGAGGATGAGATGGAAGTTTCCGATAAGCTGTATTGCTTAGGGGATATTGTCCACAATGACATGGAGGTCAAAAGACTCAGTAATAAAGGCCTGGTCGTTATTGACAGAGACCAATTGCAAGAGTTGAGCAATTGCAAGGTTTTGATCCGTGCCCATGGAGAACCGCCTGAGACTTACAGGACAGCCATTGAAAACAACATTGAGTTGATTGATGCTTCCTGTCCTGTGGTTTTGAAGCTGCAGCATAGAGTTAAAACTGCTTTCGATAAAATGGAAAGGGAGCAAGGCCAGATTGTAATTTATGGTAAAAAAGGACATGCAGAAGTTATAGGATTAACCGGACAGACTCTGGAAAAGGCTATAGTGGTGATGGAGGATAAAGACCTCGAAAAAATAGATTTTTCAAAGCCCGTTACACTTTTTAGCCAGACCACTAAAAGCACCAAGGGTTTCTATGAACTGAAAGCAAAAATTGAAGAGAAAATCAGGCAAGCCAAAGGGGAGCTGAACGAGGTTGATTTTAATGCCAATGATTCCATCTGCAGACAGGTTTCCAATAGGGAGCCGCAGCTAGCTAGATTTGCTTCAGAAAATGATGTCATCATATTTGTTTCCGGGAGAAAAAGCTCAAATGGAAAGGCTTTGCATCAGGTATGTAAAGGAGTCAATGAGAGAAGTTATTTTGTGGAGAATGAAACTGAGATAGATCCCCGCTGGCTAATGCATGCTGATAGCGTAGGAATATGTGGAGCTACATCTACACCTATGTGGCTGATGGAGCGTGTAATGCATCATATTCATTCACTGGAAGAAGGAGTGCTTATTCAGGATAACTAAATTTAAGAGGGAAAGAAAACCTTTACCCAGCCTTCAAGTTTCGTAAATATTACCAAAATTATCTTCTAATAACTGATCTATTTTATTAGATTTGAGGCGTTTTTCAAAAGACCATATAGTTCAAAAATCATATGTCAAAAACAGTAAAGCTTAAGAAGGGATTCGATATTAAGCTCGCAGGAAAAGCTGAAAAGCAGCTTGAAAACTTCAGTCCGGCTAAGACTTTTGCGATAAAACCTACTGATTTTATCGGTATGCAAAGGCCAAAAGTAACTGTGAATGAAGGCGATACCGTAAAAGCCGGGACTCCACTTTTGTTTGATAAAGCCTTGGATCAGGTGCAGTACGTTGCGCCGGTATCCGGTGAGATCGTGGAAGTAAAAAGAGGAGAAAAAAGGAAATTGCTTGAGATCAAAATCCTCGCTGATAAAAATATTAGCTATGAAGAATTTCAGAAACACACTGAATCTTCTTTAAAATCAATCTCCAAAGAAGATGTCATCAAGCAGATGACCCAAGGTGGTGTTTGGCCTCAACTGATCCAAAGACCTTTTGGAATTGTCGCCAACCCGGAAGATAGTCCAAAAGCTATTTTTATTTCTGGTTTTGACACCCATCCTTTAGCTCCGGATTTAGGTTTTGCACTTCAAGGTGAAGATAAAAATTTTCAGGCTGGAGTTCAGATTTTATCCAAATTGACTTCAGGCAAAATTCACCTCAATGTCAATGGGGATGCAGATGTCCCATCTGTTTTTGCGAAGGCTGAAGGAGTGGAACTGAATAAATTTTCAGGTCCTCATCCAGCTGGTAATGTCGGTGTCCAAATCCACCACATAGACCCAATCAATAAAGGAGAGATTGCTTGGACCATTAGTCCATTTGGAGTAGCTCAAATCGGTAAATTATTTCTGGAAGGCAGATATGATGCTTCCAAAGTAATAGCAGTTACTGGATCTGAAGTGAAAAAAGCTGTTTACACTAAAACCATGATAGGTGCCTGTGTAGATACTATGATAGAAGGTAATTTAAGCCAAGACCATGTAAGAGTTGTTTCCGGAAATGTACTTACCGGAGAAAAAATCAACAGGGATGGATACTTGGGTTACTATGCCCAACAGATAACAGTACTTCCAGAGGGTGATTATTATGAGTTTTTAGGCTGGATGAAGCCTACTACTGAGAAACTCAGCTACCACCGTGCCCTAGGTTTACTTTCCTTCCTCAATCCTAAAAAAGAATATGTATTGGATACCAATGCGAGAGGAGAAGAAAGGGCATTCGTTCAAACAGGTGTTTTTGAAAGTGTAACGCCGATGGATATTCTTCCGGTTTATTTACTCAAAGCCATAATGGCAGAGGACTTTGATGAAATGGAAGAACTTGGAATATATGAAATAATAGAAGAGGATTTGGCGCTATGCGAATTTGTAGACGTTTCCAAACACCCTGTTCAGGAAATTGTTAGAAAAGGTATAGATTTAATTCAATACAGTTAATTAATATGAAGTTTCTAAGAGAGCTGTTGGACAAACAGAAACCGCTTTTTCAAAAGGGCGGAAAGTTAGAGAATCTTTATTACCTCTATGAGGCGGGAGAGACATTTTTGTTTTCTCCAAATCATACCAATGGAATAAAAGGTGCTCAGGTGAAGGATGCAATTGACCTGAAAAGGATGATGATCACGGTGGTAATAGCCATGATCCCTTGTTTGCTTTTCGGTATTTACAATACCGGACATCAGCATTTTCTGGCCACAGGTCAGACTGCAGGTTTGTGGGAAGACTTTGGGCCTAAAATGCTATTGGGTTTGGAGTTGGTATTACCGATAGTAATTGTAGCATATGCTGCTGGTGGTCTTGTAGAGGCTGGGTTTGCAGTTGTCAGAAAACACCCAATCAATGAAGGATTCTTGGTAACAGGTATGCTAATTCCATTGGTGGTTCCTGCTACATTGCCGCTTTGGCAAGTTGCTTTAGCCACCATATTTGCAGTTGTAATTGCAAAAGAAGTTTTTGGCGGTACAGGTATGAATATTCTGAACGTGGCCATGACAGCAAGAGCATTCTTGTATTTCGCATACCCAATGCAGATTTCAGGAGATCAGGTTTGGACCTATTTGGGGGATAAAACACCTGTAGATGGTTTTTCAGGAGCTACTGCATTAGCAGTTGCCTACAATGCAGGCCTTGAAGGAGAAACAGTCAAATCTGCCTTATCAGGTCATAATTCAGAATTGCAATCAGGAATGTTTGATTTCATGAATTTATTTGTGGGCTGGATACCAGGTTCAATTGGAGAAACTTCAACCCTCATGGCTCTGGTCGGTGCAGCTATTTTGATAGGTACAGGTGTAGCAAGCTGGAAGATCATTGTTAGTGGGTTTGCAGGAGCTTACCTCATGGCTGCAGTAATGAATCTTTTCGCAATAAATGAATATATGGCAATGCCTCCTGAATACCACTGGGTAATTGGTGGTTTGGCATTTGGAATCGTCTTTATGGCTACCGACCCAGTGTCAGCCGCTCAGACAGAAGCAGGCAAGTGGATTTATGGATTAATGATCGGTATACTTACAGTGATTATCAGAGTAACTAACCCTGCATATCCTGAAGGTATCATGCTAGCCGTTCTATTTATGAATGTGTTCGCACCACTGATAGATCACTATGTAGTAAAAGCAAATAAGAAAAGGAGGTTACAACGTGCAACAGTCTAACGCATATATCATCACATTTTCAGTAATCCTAACAGTTGTTTTGGGATTGCTGCTATCAGGTACTTCTCAGGTTCTGGCACCAATCCAGAAGAAAGCTGTTGAACTGGATACTAAAAAGCAAATTTTGGGAGCCGTATTGGACGCCGAGACTATTTCGAAAATGTCTTCTGAAGAGGTTTTGGAATTTTATGATAAAAGAATTTCTTCTAAGGTCGTTGATATCAATGGTGAAGAAATTGAAAAAGACAGTGATGGCAATTCCATCATAGCTGAGAATGTTGACATAGGAAAGAACTTTAAAAGATCACCGGAAAATAGACAATACCCGGTATTTATCTTCCACACAGAGGGTAATGAGGACGAGATAGAGTCTATTATTTTACCTGTGTATGGATCAGGCCTATGGGATAGTATCTGGGGGTATGTTGCACTCCAAACAGATGTTACAACCATAGAAGGTGTAACTTTCGGTCATGCTGCTGAAACTCCAGGCCTGGGTGCAAGAATCACTGCAAACAGTGTACAAGCAAGATTCGAAGGCAAACAAATATTTGATGGTTCTGGAGAGTTGGTCTCTGTGGTCATGCAAAAAGGAGAAGGAAAAGATTACTCTGGGGATCCTCACAAGGTAGATGGTCTTTCAGGTGCTACAATCACAGCCAATGGCGTAAATGATATGCTTAAAAACTATCTTAGTCATTATAAAGAGTATCTTAAAAGCAAGAAGTCAACCAATAACTCTGAGGTTGCTTCAGTAAATTGATTTTGAACGTTTCGAAAAACATGATATAATGAGCACTGAAACCGCACAAACGACAGACGTGAAGCAGCCCTCTGAGGCACTTTTGTCGAAAAGAAGAAAGAAGTTTATTACAGATCCGCTGATCGATGACAACCCCATTACCATCCAGGTACTTGGGATATGTTCGGCTTTGGCGGTAACTACACAAATGCAGCCGACTTTGGTAATGGCAATATCTGTAATTTTTGTTATGGTAATGGCAAACCTTACCATTTCACTCCTAAGAAATACGATTCCATCAAGGGTTAGGATTATTGTACAACTTGCAGTAGTTGCTACTTTAGTAACTTTGGTAAATGAGATATTGAAGGCTTTTGCTTTTGACATGTACAAGGAATTGTCAGTCTTCATTGGTCTGATTATCACCAATTGTATTGTAATGGGTAGGCTTGAAGCGTTTGCTTTAGGAAATAAGCCATATGACTCGATTCTTGATGGATTTGGCTCGGCATTAGGTTATTCTTGGATTATTTTGGCAGTAGCATTCTTCAGAGAATTGTTAGGCTCAGGATCAGTCTTTGGAGTACCAGTATATGAAACCATCTCCGGTTTATTTGGAGAGGAATTTAGCCTAGCAACAAATGGCCTGATGGTATCCCCTGTTGGTGCCTTTATCATTTTGGGTCTAATTATTTGGGTACAACGTACCAAAACAGGTTATGTTGAACATTAATATCTACTGAGCTATGGAATTATTTAATCTCGCTATACGATCAATTTTCATTGACAACATGGTTTTTGCATACTTCCTGGGAATGTGTTCATTCTTGGCTGTATCCAAAAAAGTAAGCACAGCTTTAGGTTTAGGGGCTGCTGTAATTTTCGTACTGACAGTTACAGTTCCTACCAATTGGCTTTTGAACGAATTTGTATTGAAAGAGGGAGCATTGACTTGGTTAGGAGAGTCATTTGCAACGATTGACTTGTCATTTCTTAGATTCATCATGTTCATTGCTATTATTGCTGCGATGGTACAGTTAGTTGAGATGGTGGTCGAAAAATTTGCTCCTGCACTTTATGGTGCCCTAGGGATTTTCCTTCCATTGATTGCTGTAAACTGTGCTATCTTAGGTGGATCTCTATTTATGGCTACCAGAGACTATACTTTGGCTGAAGCTGCAGTTTATGGCTTTGGTTCAGGTTTTGGTTTCTTTTTGGCTATTATAGCTTTGGCTGCAATCAGAGAGAAATTAAAATATTCAAATGTACCCAATGGATTGAAAGGTCTTGGTATTACAATGCTTATTACCGGATTGATGGGAATTGCATTTATGTCTTTTATGGGTATCGACTTATAAAAAAAACATTAAGATATAAGCTAGAAAAGACCTTAAGGAAATTCCTAAGGTCTTTTTTAGTTTATAGACTGTATTTCCTTCCTGAGAATGAGAAGATCTTGAAGCATACCTTCAGTAAGTGACGCGAGCTGCTCAAGCATAGATGCTCTTCCTCTTAATTGGACTGAATTGTATGAACCACCTTTTGAGAAAAACAGATCTTTGTTTTCTTCTATGATAGTCTCTGCCCAAGAATCCATCAATTGTTCGCGGATATTTTTCTCATCATCATTCTGCTTTACATAGTTCACATAAGCCCAGATATTGTCAGGAATTGATTCGCACCAATCTTGATTTTTTGAGAATTCTTCCAATATATTGACCTCATGGTCAATTTCAACTGTGTAGGTGATTGACCTACCCCAAACATTCAGGTAGATCTGAGTCAGTGAGGCACCTATGCCTATGAGTTGTCTGGTGGTATTACCCTGAGCCCAAAAAAGAATGATTGCGGCACCGGCTATGTTTGCGGAGGCGTCCAAAATAATACCTGTAACTGTTTTAGTATTTTTACCTGAATTTTCGATTGATTCTAAGTGCCAGGCAAGTTGTTCTATTTTATCCTCCTCGCACCTTAAGGCGGAAGAAAAAGCTTTCACTTCCAGCTCAACCAATGTTATTTTATTGATGGCATGTTGAATGTTTTTGAATTGTTCAATTTCATTGTCAGAATCTTGGTCCAAAACTTTTTCAACTTGATCAGTGAGTCCTAAAACCCTGATAAAAAACAGGGAGTTTTTAGAAAATTTCTCAGTAGCTCTTTCGGAAAAATGATCCAAATGAAGGCTTTCTTTTGTGGATATAGGCTCAAAGTCTAAAATGTATTTGTAGCAAGCTTCTCCAAGATTTTGAATAGGAGATTCAATGGATCTGACTGTCTTGCAAGAGACAATTAAAATAAAAATGAAAAAGGAGACAGGGAAAAACCTTAGGTAATTAGCCATATCTTATGCTTATATTTAGGTTAAGTTAATCATTGGATAGTATCTGATAAAGTAAATATTGTGCCGATTGCTCTTGCGGATGTATAGAGCAGAAATTCCAAAAATTTGCCAATTGGATTTTTCAAATTCAGATAATTGGCAAATCTATTGTAATACAAATTAAAAAATATGGGAAAAAATATGTCTTTTACCACCAAAAGATTTGTCACCTACTTTTTGAGGGGGTTGCTTTTTGTAGTTCCGGTAGCCTTGACGATTTATGTTATTATATTGATTCTTAGGTTTCTTGATGGGATTATCCCTATTCCGATACCAGGTTTAGGAATCCTTATTATGTTCAGTTTTATCACCTTCATGGGTTTTTTAGCCAGTATTTTCGTCACAAGGCCATTGTTTGACATCTTCGAAAGATGGATGTTCAAGCTTCCTTTGGTCAATATCCTTTACACCAGTATCAGGGATTTGATGTCTGCTTTTGTAGGCGACAAGAAAAAATTCAATACGCCAGTTGTTGTAAAACTATCCAATAATATGTTCAGATTGGGATTTATTACTCAAGACAACCTGAGTATCCTAGGGGAAAATGGCTTGGTTGCCATTTATTTCCCACACAGTTATAATTTTTCCGGGAATCTATATTTGGTACCCAAAGAGAATGTGAGGGTTTTGGAGGGTGTGAAAAGTGCTGATGTGATGAAATTTATCGTTTCAGGTGGAGTTTCTAAAATAGGGAGTAATTCCAGTGATTTGAAGGAGTAAATAAAATGTAACCTATTGCTATATCATGCCTGTGGACAGAATTGTCTTGTTTGCCATTGTACATATAGATATATTCCTTTTTTATTTAGCCTATCGGAGAAATAGATTATTTACATAAAATTTTGAGTTTATGAAAAAGACATGTTTTCTAATTTTGACCTTCCTTATTTCTATCCTCACTTTTGCCCAAAAAGAGGAATGGGTTCCACTGTTTAATGGCCATAACTTAGAGGGCTGGAAAGTATCAGAGAACCCTGAATCTTTTCAGGTGGTAGATGGTGTGATAAAAATTGACGGACCAAGGGCGCATGCTTTTTATGTAGGAGATGTCAATGGTGCTGATTTCAAAAATTTTGAATTCAAAGCAGATGTGAAGACCATGCCTAAGGCGAATTCCGGGATATTCTTCCATACTGCCTTTCAGGAAAGCGGATGGCCCGATAAGGGCTATGAAGTGCAGGTAAACCAAAGCCACAGTGACTGGAGGAAGACTGGAAGTCTATATTCTTTCAATGACGTCAGGGAGGTGTTTGTAGATGATGGAGAATGGTATACGCAGCATATTATCGTCAAGGATGATCATGTCACTGTCAAAGTCAACGGTGAGACTGTTATGGAATATGTGGAGTCTGAAGATAAAAATAGGCCTGAAAATGCAGGCAATAAAAGGATTGACAGAGGGACATTTGCCTTGCAGGCTCACGACCCTGAAAGTGTAATCTATTATAGAAATATCATGGTGCGGGTGCTTCCTTGAGGAAATGCGGTTCAGTAAGCCTGAAAAAGTGGAGGTTCTTTGAATGCACTACCCGTTTTAAATATGCAAAAAGGCCGTGAAATTCAGTTTCACGGCCTTTTGTAATATTATTGGAGTATGGACTTTTAAAGTTGTGCGTCTAACTTCTGGGCCAATACAGCCTTGGGAACTGCACCTACTTGCTTGTCTACTATTTGTCCACCTTTGAAGAACAATAGGGTAGGAATACTTCTGATACCAAACTGAGACGCCACTGTAGGATTGGAGTCTACATCTACTTTTCCGATGATAGCTTTCCCGTCATAATCTCCAGCAAGCTCTTCCACGATTGGACCGATCATTTTACAAGGTCCACACCATTCAGCCCAAAAATCAACCAAGATAGGCTGTTCTGAATTCATGATTTCTTCAAAGTTTGCGTCAGTAATTTCTATTGCTTTTGCCATTGTATGTTTAATTTTTGTTGTCTCTTGAATTTTCAAATATAATACTAAAGTAGAATAGGGGATAATAAGTTCCTTGATAGCTTCGGTTTTATTGAGAAAAAATGTTTTTTATTCCTCACAGACAGGTGTTTTGAGTGGATTCTTTGGTTGGAATGAGCTAGGATGTAGCAACTCTAGCTCCACGGGGCCTCTTACAAGGCGGCTCCATTGAAAGGGTTGAATCTCCTTTGGCCTACCTGCATACCAATGGCCCGGCATACGGTTTTGTCGCCATACTTGGTGTTCATCCTGTCCAGAGCTTGGTATAAGCTGATCTGTTCTTCAGTATCTTCAAATAGGTTGATCTGATAATTGCCATGTACAAGACTGCTGAAGCGTACTCCTATCAACCGGATGAGAAGCCGCCGATTGTAAAGCTTACGGAAAAGCTCCTTCACCACATTGATCAGGGTGTGATCTGCAGAGGTATAGGGTATTCTTTTTTGAACACTGTGCGTGTCAAAATCCGAATACCGGATCTTGACACTGACGCAGGCTGTGAGCTGATGCTTTTGGCGGAGCTTGGTGCCCAGTTGCTCTGTCATGGCGATCAGGTGGGACTCCAACAACTTGGTGTCTATAGTGTCTTCTTCAAAGGTGTTTTCCGAAGAAATAGACTTTGCTTCAGAGTAAGGAGTGACAAGAGAGCGGTCTATGCCATTAGCTTTTTCCCAGATCATTCGACCGTTTTTTCCAAATGCAGCCTCAAGAAGTTCAGGAGGCATAACCTGCAAAGTGTGTACTTTTTTCACTCCCATATTGTACAGTGTATGTGAAGTTTTTTCCCCTATCATGGGGATCTTTCTTACAGACAATGGTGCTAGAAAGTGCTTCTCCTTGCCGTGAGGGATTTCCTTGGCATTGTTAGGTTTGGCTTCCCCTGTAGCTACTTTGGATACGGTTTTGTTTTCAGATAGGCCTAGTGAAATCGGGAGTCCTGTTTCTTTAAGGATTTTTTCACGTAAGTCACGGGCCATTTTAAAGCAGCCAAAAAAACGGTCCATACCTGTATAATCAATGTAGAACTCGTCTATAGAAGATTTTTCAAATAAGGGAACATCTTCCCGGATGATGTCAGTAACCTCGTGTGACTTTTTGCTGTATTTTTCAAAATCCCCCCGGATAATCATGGCTTCGGGGCAGAGTTGCCTAGCTGTACGCATAGGCATAGCCGAGTGTATCCCAAACCTCCTTGCTTCATAGCTACAAGAAGCGACTACCCCTCTGTCACTGCTTCCTCCTATTAATATGGGTTTCCCGTTAAGCCTGCTGTCGTAGAGCCGCTCTACCGAGACAAAAAAGGAATCCAAATCCATATGAACAATATTTTTTTGCATTTATGTCAATTATTTTAACATTTTAATGTCTATAATTTAAACATATTTTTTAAATTTGAATACGGGAAACTACAGATCCGGGACGATAGGTGTCGCATAGTGTATCAAATGGGCTAAAAAAGCTATTAGTGTAAAAAATCTGTAGTCAAGTGAATAGAGATAAACCGACTATCCATATGTACCTACATTCCAACATCAAGTTTTTGCGCAAAAAGAAGTCTCTGACCCAAGAGACTTTAGCCCAGTCTTTGGGTATCAGCAGGTCTAAACTGGCGGGATATGAGTTGAATATCAATCCATCTTTGGATACAGTTCTTTCCATTTCGGATTATTTTGGGGTTTCTATCGATGTACTCTTAAGAAAAGATCTGGAAAATATGTCTGAATACAAACTGAGGCAGCTATTGGAGACGGATCAATACCTGCATGGCAGGAATCTCCGCATCCTCACGACCACAGTAGATGCAGATGGTCGTGAGCTGATAGAGGTTGTTTCCCAACGTGCAAAAGCTTCCTATTTGGCAGGCTTTTCAGACCCGGATTTTATCGAAGAGCTTCCCCGGTTTTCTTTGCCCTTTTTGCCGACTGACAAAAAACACCGGGTATTTCAGGTGGATGGGGATTCCATGCTGCCTATTCCCGATGGAGCGTGGATAGTCTGCGAGTATGTGGATGACTGGACAGCGGTCAAGGACGGTGAAAAATATGTGGTGGTTACAGAGCAGGATGGAGTTGCTTTCAAGATAGCCTATAATCAGATCAAAGAAAAAGAAAGGCTATTGCTATGCTCCGGAAACCCTATCTATAAGCCTTTTTACGTAGCAGTAGGGGATGTCAGGGAAGTGTGGCGTTTTCGTCTGATGATGGTTTGAGCTTAGGAATGGGCAGGTTTTTTTAACATTTTTTATTTTTTAAGCATGCCAACTATTTCGGGGATTAGTGCTACTTTGCAGTTCCGATAGGTCTCTTCAATCACCTTTTGATTTTTAGAAAAAGTAAAATAATTAGCATTTTGAAAGACAAAAGAGCCTCGGGTCCGTTGTAATAGTATTCGCTGTGATGGTAGCGTGGGATTGTTTATTGAAATAATGAGTGTTAACCTTAAAATGTCAGTAAATATGAAGAAAGAGTATGCGGTGATGGAAACCCCACTTGGCAATGTTAAGGTCGAGGCTTGGGATGGCTACGTTGTAAAGATCAGATTTACAGATGAGCCGGAGACAGACGGTTTTTTGGATGATGTTCTTATGGATGTCAGAATTCAATTAGGTCTGTATTTTCAGGGAAAACAGAAAACCTTTGATGTGCCTGTGGCGCTGGGGGGGACTGATTTTCAACATGAAGTATGGAAAGAGGTCAATAAGATTCCTTTTGGAACGACCACTACTTACGAACAAATTGCGAAAAATCTAGGTAACCCAAATGCTGTCAGAGCTGTGGGAACGGCAATTGGAGCCAATCCCATTTTGATCATGATGCCTTGTCATAGGATAGTGGGCAAAAATGGCCAGCTGACAGGTTATGCAGGAGGCTTGTGGAGAAAATCCAAATTGCTCGAAATGGAGCAGAAAGAAAAAATCGGAAGGCAGGTGACCTTAGAATTTGAAAATTGATTATAGCGGCCTTAAGGGTCGCTTTTTTTATTTGTCAGTCTATTGAATTTGGACATTTTCAGGTAATTTGGGGAAGGTAAATCTCCTCTCTTATGAATCACTTCCAAATCCTTGATTACCGTCCTGACCTTCAACATCATTTTGAAAGAATCAATAAGCAATGGATCAATGAGTTCTTTGAGCTTGAAGAATTTGATAAGTTACAGTTGGAAAATCCTGATGCAAATATCATTTCCAAAGGGGGAGCTATCATTTTTGCGCAGGATAACTCCCAAATCATAGGGGCAGTGGCACTTTCCAAGGTGGAAGAAGGAGTGTACGAAATGATCAAAATGGGAGTAAGTCCAGAAGCCAGAGGGAAAAAGATCGGCCTGTTTTTAGGGCAACAAATCCTTGAAAAGGCGAAGGCCATGGGAGCTCATAAAGTGATTTTGTATTCCAATACAAAACTTGGCCCTGCATTGTCGCTTTATCGAAAGCTTGGTTTTCGTGAAGCAACCAAAGAATGTGGGAAATATGGGCGCTGTGATGTCAAAATGGAAATTGAGTTATGAAGAGTAGAGAAATCAAGATTCGGAACGGAAGTATTGAGGAGGTTGTGGCTTTAAGTCAGCAAGTCCCTGAGTTTTTTCAGCCCTATTCAGAAAAAATATATCATGAAAGATTGTCATGCAGGCCACATCTTATTCTTATTGCAGAGGTAGATGGGGAATTGGCCGGATTCAAAGTTGGCTATCAGTCCGCTACTTCAGGTATATTTTACTCATGGATGGGAGGGGTGTTGGCTTCATATAGGAGGATGGGTATAGCCACCAAGCTGGCAGATACCCAAGAATCTTGGGCCAAGAATCACGGCTTCCAAAAAGTGCAGTTCAAGACAAGAAACCGCCTGAGCAAGATGATTCATTTTGGTCTGAACAGAGGCTTTATGATCGTGGACCTGATCAAAAAAGATCAAGTACAGGAACATAGAATAGTCATGGAGAAAAATCTTTGATCAAGCTTCTTTAAACTCCACCTTACTGATGATATCCATCGTCAGGTGCAGCATTACTGCCGTTACGATAGACATCCCTATGGCAAGCCCCAAAAAGGCATAGACTACTTGCTGGGATACAATGAAGGTGAATAATCCAGCAGCGAGAGCCGGCAATATTCCAAAAAAACCCACACCGCCAATGATCAGTGGCCGAATTAATTTTCTATCCCAACCTTCTTCAAAACCTACATGCGTTACCAGTGTGATCCCAAATCCGGTAAGGTAAAAGAACTGCATGACCAAAGGAAATAAAATGATCAAGCCCCAACTCAATTTGGCAATCAAAACTGTGGGGATTATTAATATCATTGAAAATATAAGGATCTGATAAACATCCAGCTTGATCATGTTCCAGAATTTACCGGCCCAAGAATCCGGTATCAGGATGAAGAATGGCTTTTTCATATCACCTATATTGGTTCGGCCCATTCCTGCAAAAAAATAAATGAATATCAAAATGCCCAAATAGCCATAAATCACTTGATGGGAAAACCAGTCAAAGTGCGACAAGACGGCAAAGATGATTGCCAATGCGCTTAGCAACAAACCATACAGGCCAAACAAGGGATGAAAGTCCTGACGGCTGCTATGTACATAGTTTCTCCAATATAATGCTGTAGCTCCGGTTCCGAAATTGGGAAGGTCCAATTTCTTGCTCGTGTTTAGGCTTCCTGCCGATTCGGAAGCCTGGGATTTTCTGGCTTTTTCTTTGACTTCTTCTTTGGATTGAGTGGATTCCAATACATCTTCATAATAATGACCCGCATGCATGATTACTTGTTGTACTATTAGAGAAAATGTCAATAGATAAACTGTAGTGAAGCCACCTACAATCCAAAGGTTTTCATGTGCCAAGTATGTCAGTATTGCTCTACTCCAGCCTACCAGTGGGAAAAAATCAAACCAGGTGGACCCAACCCATGCAAACATTCCCTGCCAGAATTTTTCTGCCATTAAGCCTGGTATGATTATCATCAAAGAGAGTGAAATCCCTAGACTGAATACTATGCCTTTTACGTAATCCAATATACCATATTTGGTGTTGAGGGTGTAGACCAAAAAGCGGATGGGCGAAAGTATAAAAAAGAAAAGTGTCAAGCCTATGGCCATGATCAGGACATTTCCGGTGTTGAGGTCAAATACATCATTGAGCTGGGCAGTGCTGTAGATTATAAAAAGGAGAGACCCACCCAAGGCCGGAAAGATAGACCTTATCATGTAGTAAATAAGGATTTTGTGTGGAGCAACAGGCCCTGTAAAAAGCAGGTTGACATCTGCCATACTGAAAAAACTGATATTCTTTTTGGTAGCTTTATATAGCTGAAACATCAGGAATACCAACGCGATCATAGTCAAGCCTCCTTTGATATTTAAGAGAGCAAAGTCTGGCGTGGCCAGTTCCTCTGCCACTCCCTGGATCTCCTGAAGTTGGTCTGTGTCAATCTCGGCTTTTCTTGTACTTCTTCTGAAATAGAAAAAACTAAAATAGCCCAATACGAATATATAGGGGAGAAGCCTCAGTGGGTTTTTCAGGATGAGCTTGATGTTATTGATCAGGATGAAAATGTCTTTCCTGATCAAGAGCCGGAATTCATTCATCTTTGGTCAGTTCTAAAAATAAGTCTTCCAAACTTGAATCATCTGTTGCGCTGAACTGGCTCTTCAGGCTTGATAGCGTATCATTGCCGATGATGTTTCCGTCCTTCATAATCATGATGCGGTCAGCTATGGTCTCCACGCTGTCAATCAAGTGCGTACTGACCAGGATTGTTTTTCCTCTTTCCTTCAGCTCTTTGAAGATTTTCTTGGTGTTTTTGATTGCCTTAGGATCCAAACCTATCATGGGCTCATCAAAAAACAGGAGCTGGGGGTCAGGAAGTAGAGCACAACAAATGGAGACTTTTTGCCGCATTCCTTTAGATAAATCCCTCCCCAGTTTATCTTTTTTGTCAGTCAGATCATAGAGTTCCATCCATTGATCGGCTTTATCTTTCCAGTTGTCCACTTTGTATGCTTGGGCTATAAATTGCATATGTTCCTTCACTGTGAGAAGGTCGTATACGTTTGGAGTCTCCGGGATGTATGAGAATAATTTTTTGGCTGCTACAGAGAGGTGATCATGACCTCCTATCAATATTTCTCCTGCTGTTTTTCGCAAAAGCCCTACTATACATTTCATCGTGGTGCTTTTTCCTGCACCATTTGGTCCAAGAAGACCTACCACTTCACCACCCTCAAGTCGGAAGCTGATGTCATTCACAGCATTTTGTTTTCCGTACTTTTTGATCAATCCGTTTACCTCAAGCATATTTATTCGGAGTTTTCCTGTATCCGCAGATACACGCATAAAAAGTAAAGATAGTTGGGAATAGGTGAAAAATTATTTTTTCTTGGTAAAAGAAAATATTTCCTGATGGATAATCCGATTTGATGATGGGAGTAAAAGGTTATTTATATGTAATATACGGAACATTACCAGTAATGAAATTAAGCTTGGATTTTCAGGTTAAATCGATATTTATTGAAATTAGATACCAAATAGATATTGGTTTGGAACACCCATTTGTATCAGAAATTGAGGCTTCTGGTAAAGAAGCGTATAATCATGTTATTTAATATTCAAAAACCGCAACTCCCGGATCTTCATCATAAGTCACCGCATAGATTTTTCTTTCCTCTTCATCCACTGCAATACTGTAAATTTGCCTATCCAGCTGATAGTAAGCTATTGGATTTCCTTGGTAATCCAGTTCGAAGATTTCATTAGACAATTTGCTTTCACGGTTAATTGATTCGGCCCTAGTGTAACCTAAATACACTAAGAATATGGATTCTTTTCCTAGAAATACATTGTTGTAGGCCAAGGTGTTCTCCATGAAAATATCTGCCCCTATATTCCTTCCCGACCCTTTGATTTCATACTTCAAAGGTTCGGAAATCGGGCCACTTATAGTGATTTTTTCTGATGGGGAATCTACTGGGATAATTTCCACAATATCACTGTTGATCTGCGCATGTACCAGTAATTTTCTATCTTTATTGTATGCTGTTTGACCTTGTTTAATATCTCCTAAAATATACCCTTGGTATTCATCAACCTCTTTATCTTCGAACCATGGGTCCAGTTTTCTTTGCAGCACATTGGCGGTATCATATATTGCAAAAGCATGACTGTCATTCATCATTCTCCCCACGAAAGTATCGGGTGTTAACCAACTCCAGGAAATTGCAAAAAAAGATTGCTCACTTTGTTTAAAAGTTTGAATGGAGGTAGTGAGCGTGTCTTCAAGGCTGTATTCATGGAAATTCTTTTCGTTAAGGTCATAAGCCCAAAAGGTAGAGTCGTTCCAGCCTTGATCAAAACTTCTGATACTTATGATTTCTCCCGGGCCATATCCTTGTTTGCCCTTCGGATAGAGGTATCTCATACTGTCTTTTTGAATAATATGGATCAGTTTTCTATCAGGGCCGCTGCCTCCTCTATAATTTTCGCTGATAATCAGCTTGTCATTTTTGATAGCAATCAGTGTTGCAGTGAGGATTTCCTCAAAATTGTATTTTTTGCTTTCCAGATTTTTTTGAACAGGAAACGAATCTAGGGTGAAGCTTTTTTCATTAGGGTTTCCATTTTTTTCTGTGCAGCCGAGGAGAATTAGATTAATGGCAAAAATCTTTACGAAATTTTTCACTTTTACATCAAATTTTGAGTTATGAGTCAGTGCTCCTATAAAGAGCACTGACTTTGTTTTGAATTATCAACAAGTTTCTGCACCGTATATTTTTACATCTTCGTGCCAACCTTGTCCAGACATATCTACACAAATGCTTGGTTTTGAGATTTGACAGCATATCCATTTAGTACCATCTCCAGGATCTACCGATGCCTGTGCATTAGCACCCAATTGAAAACAAAACAGTGAGCCTATAAAGGCCAGTCCAAAACATAAATTTTTCATCTTTTAATGATTTAAATAACATAAATGGTTTTGGCCAAAACCAAAAGCTAAACTAAGCTTTCGTTTCAAGATTATTATTATTATTATTTCCAAATAAAATCAAAAAAAAATGAATTTATGTTCAAAAGCATAATGATTTTGTAATTAATATAATTAAATCAAGAATTAAAAAAATATTCCAAATTTGCTTATAAGACTGTTGAAAGTATAGGATTCTTCACGGATAGAAGTAAATCCCGGAGGAAGTCCGGGCTGATTCCCACCCTCTCCTTTTACGCCTTCATAGTAGTATGCGTGTTGTCTTCTAAATGCCACAGATAGGGAATAGTCTCTTTTTCCGGATTTTCCTTTGAATCTCCATCCTATTGATGGACTTATCATAAAACCTCCCTCATACCAGTTTTCAAAAAATTGATCCTCAACCCTTTTTTCCAAAAAAGCGGAGCCATAACCCATATCCAGTCCCAAAAGCAGTCTGTTTTTGGAAGGTTTGCCGTAGCTGCCTCTCCAGCCAAACCCTATAGGTGCCAATATCAGTCCGGGATAGCTGTCGAGGCCCAGCAAAAGCCCTATTGCATTTTTTGGATTGATGTGTACGCCATTGATGGTCTGAAATGAAAAATTCACTCGGGTATCGGACTGGTCATTCCAGTTTTTGACATGACCGAATGACAGACCGGTCTCTGTTAGGTTGAAATATGGACGATCCTGCTGCGCTGAGCTCATGAAAGGAAATAGTGCACAGAGAATCAGAACAGAGACAAGGAGGCCAGTCTTCATGAGTTATACAATTGCCGGTTGTTTTACCTGAATACAGCTAAGTTTTCTGAGCTGGGCTGGATTGCTGTAATCAAACTGGCAAACGCCATCAGCCCCAATCACGATCAGGGATTTTGGTCCGGCAATGATATCTACTGATTTCATGCTTTTTAGGAATTCCAGTTGATTGGTGTCAATGGTATTGACGTCAGAGACATTAAAACTTTTCAGTCCGTGTTTTCCTTCAGCCAGGTACAGGTAATTTTCAAAAAGCGAAAGGCCATGTGGGTTGAGCATAGGATAGGCCTTGACCAGTTTTGGCGCATAAAGGTTTTGAATGTCTAGGACATGGAGTTCGTCCATTCCAAATCTGCACATTGGACCTGTTCTGAGTGTAACAAATGCATGCTGCTCATTGACCACTACTGGGTCGCAGGCAGTGATGTGTTCGTACACTGACATTTTCTGGGGGGTGGAAGGGTCGCTAGCGTCATAAATGTGCATCCCTGTCTGCGAGCCTATAAACAGCTTTTCCTGAAATGGGAAGATGGTTTCTATTCCCCAACCTAGATTGATGTTTTTAAGGTGTTTTGGCTCTTGGGCCTGTATGACGTCAAAAACCCTCAAGCTGTAATCATCGACGGCATAGAGGTGTCCGCTTTGCAGGGTAAACCTCGCCATGGATCCGCCTTGTCCATAGCTTTGGGATGCCGAGGAGTTGGCTGAAGCGGTCATGGCCCTGTCCATAGTCATCCAGGTTCCAGGCCTTCCTTGCCATCCCCACATCATTTCAGAATCTGAAGTCATTACGGTATCTTTAAAAGTCAGGATGGTTGACCTGCTCATATCTGAGTACATGTGCTCAAAAACATCCTCAACTCTTTCTGTCAGGTTGATATTCCGCACATCACTGATATCAAAAACTAATAAATCTACATAACTGTCTGCATAAAGGAAATTCGAATTGATCGCCAGATCTACATTTCCGGGTACATTGATAAAATTGACATTACTGGGAGAAGATGGGTTCGAATTGTCTAAAATGTGTATTCCTTTCTGTGGCTCATTGATAAAAAGATAATCCTCATAAATATAGATTTTACCTGGATTATCCAGAGGTTTGGCAGGTTCTATGATGATATCAGCTTCCCTTACCATGTTCATGTCTAAGAATACCGGCACCATGGTTCTGAAAGTGTATGTGCTCTTGACTTCATCATGGCATGAAGGTAGTGTGAGGAAAAATATCATTGCCAGAGAATAGAACAAGGGCCAATTGACGGAGTGAATTTGGGCTGTTTTCATAGCGAAATGATTTTTGGAGAAAAGAAACTGTTGAACAATTCCCTTGACGTTAACTTTTAATCATTTGCTACAACGGCCTGGGATAATTTTAAATTTTTACTTTTATCCCGGTAAATTAAAAGCCTTCAGTTTCTTGAAACTGAAGGCTCTAATTTTTTTAAATTTGATTCATTCCAGTTTTTCTTTCATTTTCCTCTCAAAATTGAGAAGTAAACGGTAATAGATCTTTTTGATGTTGGAAAGAAAAATGTGGTCAAACTCTTCAGGATAAAGGGGGTTGTATTTGATTCTGTCTATAATCATGTCCATCCACCCTTTGCCATCATCTATCAAATCTTCATTGAAGGCTTCTACTGTTGCATCTCTTGACCCTGTGAATGGAGGTCTGCTTTGTTTTCTGAAGAATTCTCCTATCGTGTTGAGAGCGAGTTCGTGCGTCACCTCAAAGGAGCGAATAAGTCTTTTTTCATGAGAATCAGTCAGGGAATGCTTTTCACTTTCTCTTACAAGCTGTCCCAGTTCTTCCAGTGATTCCCTGAAATCTTCAAAACACTTTTCACAGCTTAATTCTGGTGCTTTCATCTTTTTGCAATTTTCTTCCTATAGCTACAATCTCCTTTTCACAAACTCGGTTTTCAGCAAAAGCATGCGGGGTTTACAGCTCCAAATTTTTTTAAAGTATTTGAATAGGCCGAACTTTGAACAAGCTTGATGCGCTTTGCTTTTCTTGAAGTTAACATTTTTTGATTGCTTAGGCAATCATCCTTCCTTTCTTAGCGGATATTATATGACTGCATAAATGCCTGTCCATTTGGAGTAACTCCTTCTAATCTCAGTCTTCCACTAAATTCTTCCAGGAATTTTCCGGCTCTTTCCGGGTTTGTAGCAGGATCACCATTGATTTGTGTAATGACAAACCCATTATTCAAGCCAAGGTCTCTTAAATAGCCTCTGGTCATTCCGGTGATTTTTATTCCATGATTGATCCCCAACCTATCTCTTTCGATAGCATTGACAGCTTCCAGTCTTGCACCGAGAAGATTGGATGAATAGAATTCTCTTTTTAGAATGCCGGTACCTCCTTCAAGGTTTTGAAGTGTGAGGTTGACCGACTTTCTTTCTCCGTTCCGTACAAAATCCACTTTTATTCTATCTCCTGGATAGTGGTAAGACAATGCTTCTTCAAAGCTGCCCTTTCCTGTAATAGCACTGCCTTCTATTCTGGTAATTACATCATTTCTTTGGAAACCAGCTCTATCGGCAGCTCCATTTCGGATCACGTGTGTAACGATCACCCCATCAAGATCTGTCAATCTCATTTCCTCTGCAAGTTCTGGGGTAACTTCTACTATATCCAGTCCAGGGATAGCTTTTTGAACCTCACCATATTCGATCAGGTCGTTGGCAATTTTGATGGCGATGTCTACAGGTACAGCAAATCCATATCCTGTGTAGGAGCCTGTTCTTGATAAGATAGCTGTATTTATGCCAACCAATTCCCCTTTCATATTGACCAGGGCTCCACCGGAATTACCGGGATTAATCGGGGCGTCAGTTTGAATAAAGGATTCCAAAGGGAATTCACCTCCAAGAATGTTGATCTGTCTTTCCTTTGCAGATACGATTCCCGCAGTCACGGTAGAGGTAAGGTTGAACGGATTACCTACTGCAAGCACCCATTCGCCGATTTTTAATTCCCTGCTACTGCCTTGTTTGATAGCGGGCATATTTTCAGCCTCTATTTTTAAGACAGCGATATCCGTATTTTTATCAGTCCCGATCAGTTTTGCCGGGTAAGTTCTCTTTTGGTGAACCACTTCTATGGTTTCAGCCCGATCAATTACATGGTTGTTTGTAATAATATAACCGTCCCTGCTGATAATCACTCCGGATCCTGTACTGACTCTTTGGGTAGGGCCCGTACCGAAGAAATAATCAAAAATGCTATATCTTCTTTGATCAGACCCTGAAAAATTCTTGATAAAAACTACTGATGGAGTGCTTTTTTCTGATGCGTCAACGAAGGAAACCGGATTGTTAACCACAGCTGGACTACTTGATTCATAGCTTACCTGATACCTTGGTTTTTCTTCAGCCTCTTCTTGCCAGACTTGTACAGGTTTTTGTTCCTGCGTGCCAAACTGCTGGTACGACCATGCTCCCGCTAGGCCTGCACAAAATGCAATCAATATAAATTTTAGGTTTTTCAACATGTCATTCATAACGATTTGTTCTGTTTGAGGTTAATTCCTTTACCTTGCCAAAAGCTTAGTTTTAACATCTATTAATATACCAAATCTACCCTATTTCAAAAAGACGGAAAAATAAGCAGGAAAACTCCATGAACCTTGTAATTTTGTCAGATTGAAAATGCCGGGCCTTTTTGGTGTCTGGTTCAAAATTGATTTCATGTCAGAAAAAACACACGTAGCTATCTTAGGCTCGACTGGGAGCATCGGAACTCAAACCTTGGAAGTGATCAGGTCACATCAGGAAAAGTTTGTAGTAGAGGTGCTCACTGCCCAAAACAACGCAGATTTACTAATTCAGCAAGCGCTTGAATTCAGACCCAATTGTGTCGTCATTGCAAACGAGCTGCTTTATGAGAAAGTTAAAGAAGCCCTTCTGCCCTTGGATATTAAAGTCTATGCAGGTGAAAATGCTTTGGCACAAGTGGTGGAAATGGATACTATAGACGTTGTTTTGACTGCTTTGGTAGGATATTCAGGACTTTTGCCCACCATTCATGCTATTGAATCGGGAAAACAGATCGCTCTAGCAAATAAGGAAACTTTGGTAGTTGCCGGTGAGCTTATCACAACTTTGGCCAAGAATAAAGGTGTGAATATTTACCCCGTTGATTCTGAACATTCAGCCATTTTTCAATGTCTGGTGGGAGAGTTTCATAACCCTATAGAAAAGCTTATTCTGACTGCTTCCGGTGGGCCATTCAGAGGTAAATCCAAGTCCTTCTTAGAGCATGTCACTAAAGAGCAGGCACTCAAACATCCCAATTGGGATATGGGTGCCAAGATAACCATTGATTCTGCTTCATTGATGAATAAGGGACTGGAGGTGATAGAGGCAAAATGGCTTTTTGCAGTAGAAAAGGATCAGATTGAAGTAGTAGTCCACCCGCAATCGATCATACATTCTTTGGTTCAGTTTGAAGATGGTTCTATCAAAGCACAACTTGGCTTACCGGATATGCGTATCCCTATTCAGTTTGCTTTGAGCTATCCTGAAAGACTAAAAGCTGATTTCCCGAGGTTTGACTTTGCCAGATATCCTAACCTGACCTTTGAGCAGCCGGATGCAGAGACTTTCAGAAACCTAAAGTTAGCTTATCATGCACTGGAAAAAGGAGGCAATGCTCCATGTATTCTCAATGCCGCCAATGAAGTCGCCGTGGCAGCATTTTTGAATGATGAAGTTGGCTTTTTGGAAATGTCCGATCTGATCGGGGAAACCTTGGAGAAAGCTACCTTTATCAAACAACCTTCTTTGGAAGAATACAAAGAGACAGACAAACAGTCCAGAATTATTACACAGCAATTAATAAAGAGTAAAGTATAATGGATACATTAATCATGGTGGCCCAGCTACTTCTGGGATTATCAATATTGGTCGGCTTGCATGAGCTGGGCCACTTACTCACAGCCAAGATGTTTGGCATGAGGGTAGAAAAGTTTTCAATTGGATTTCCACCAAAAATTGCCGGTTTCAAGTGGGGAGAAACAGAATATTCTATAGGAGCTATTCCCTTGGGCGGTTTTGTGAAAATCTCCGGTATGGTGGATGAATCTATGGACACAGAGCAGCTCTCCAGTGAACCAAAGCCCTATGAATTCAGAGCAAAGCCAGCGTGGCAGCGTTTAATTGTTATGCTTGGCGGAATCATTGTCAATGTCATTACAGGCATTGTGATTTTTGTGGTATTGGTCTATCAAAAAGGCGAAACCTACTATTCCAGAGATCAGGTGGTAGAGCATGGAATCGTGGCTTATGATATCGGAAAAATGATTGGCTTTCAAGACGGGGACAGGATCTTGGATATTAATGGTCAGCCTTATAAATCTCTCGGGGAATTGAGTGGAGGAGAAGCGTTGTTGAGCAGTGGGGGTTATTACACCGTGCAGCGTGGAGATGAGACTTTGCAATTGGAAATTCCAAGAGGATTCATCAACTCCTTCTCTGATGAACAGAGCATGAGCCAGTTTATTGATATCAGACATCCCATCAATATTTATGAGGTGGCACCTCAAAGCCCTGCAGAGCAAGCAGGCTTGCAGTCTGGAGATAAAATCCTTTCGGTCAATGGCAAAAGCGTAGGTTACATCGACGAACTTCAAAAGACCTTGGCTGATTTCAAGGGTCAGGAGGCTTCTTTTACGGTCAGTAGAAATGGGGAAGAGCTGAATAAAAATATTCAGGTATCCGAGGAAGGTACCATTGGTTTTGTCAATCAAAACTTAGAGTTTGTAACACAAAGATTTACTGTTGGAGAATCTATTGTCAAAGGAACTGAAAGGGCTTTCGGGGTTGTAATTGTCAATGCCAAAGCGCTAGGAAAGATGTTTACTGGAGAAGTATCTGCCAAAAATGTCAGCGGTCCAATCGGTATGGCAAAAATTTATGGCAGTAGATGGGATTGGGTGAAGTTTTGGAGTATCACGGGTCTGATTTCCATGATTTTGGCGTTTATGAACCTACTGCCGATTCCGGCGTTGGATGGAGGTCATGTTATATTCCTGCTTTATGAAATGATATCCGGTCAGGCACCTTCGGATCGTTTTCTGGAAAATGCCCAAAAAGTCGGAATGGTACTGTTGCTGGCACTGATGGTATTTGCCATTGGTAATGATATTTTGAAAATTTTTACGGGTTGAATGAAAATTTAGTGACTGTATTTCAGTAAGTTATATATGGGTAGGCTGTAGTGGCTTTACCCATATTTTTTTTATTTAATTTTTCCGTTACCATTGTTTTACTTTCCTAGTAATGAAGCTCGGAAAGGCGGTAGATTTCGGATCCCCTACCGCTCTATTTGAATTTGATGAAAAAAGCCAGAAATGGAGAAAGCTGAGAGATCTTGATTTTTCGAATACTGTAACCTCAAACGAAGTCTTTATGATTGGAGATACGGTCTTTGCCATTTACCATGATGGACTGAGAAGTATAAACTTGAATAATTTCCAATCAATCTTACATGATTTTGTAAATGGATATACACTCAACCGGGAATTCCATCCTTTGCAGTCTGTAGGAATCGGGGGGCGGATGTATATTTATAACGGAGACTATTCTATTTCGGAGTTTGATCCTGAGTTCTTTTAAAGTCCTTGGACCATCAAGGTGTGGCTTGTTGTTTTCACATAATCTTTTCCTGTGAAATGTTAATCTTGTTTATAAATCATTTCCCTGCCATTTTGTAAGTTTTCAGTTTATGGCATATACATTGAATTTAATGGGAGAACCTTCGTATTTTGAGGGTTCTTCTTTATTTTACACAAATTGTGACAGCTATACTGTCATATTGTCCTTTATGAACAAATTTGAAAATAACTTATATCAATCGCTTATGGTAGGGGAGTTTGCAGGAGAGGGAGATCTGATTCAGCTCATTACAGATGATGAGGAGGAAAATTCAGGTCAAAAGGAAGTTTTTTCCGATGAGATACCGATTTTATCAGTCCGTAATACAGTATTGTTTCCTGGTGTGGTGATACCTATTACTGTAGGTCGTCAGCGTTCTATTCGATTGGTCAAAAAAGCCCAAAAGGGTGATAAGATGATCGGGGTCTGTGCCCAGGTCAATCCTCAAAATGATGATCCTTCTTGGGAAGATATTTATCATGTAGGTACTGTGGCAAAAATCATCAAAATGATTGTCTTGCCGGATGGAAATACCACTATCATTATTCAAGGTAAAAAGAGGTTTCAGATCACTGATCCCATCAGTGAAGATCCCTACTTCGTGGCTAAAGTAGAGTATTTGGAAGAAACTTTCCCTAAAAATAACAGGAAAATAAAGGCTCTAGAGGAGTCCTTGAAAGATGCCGCTGCTAAGATTTTACATTTGAATCCCGAAATTCCAAGGGAGGCACAAGTTGCGCTGGACAACATAGACAGCACTCCCTTCCTGACGCATTTCCTTTCCTCCAATATCAATGCGCCTGTGGAAGCTAAGCAGAAGCTTTTGGAAATCAATGATGGAATAGAAAGGGCAACTTTGCTTCTGGAGTTTATGATGAAAGATATCCAAATGTTGGAACTTAAGTCTGAAATTCAGAAGAAGGTACATACCGATATTGATCAGCAACAAAGAGATTACTTTCTCCGGCAGCAGATGAAAGTCCTTCAGACTGAATTGGGTGAAGAAGGTCCGGAAAAAGAAGTTGAAGAACTGCGTGCCAAAGGGATGAAGAAGAAGTGGCCTGCCGAAGTGGCAAAGCATTTTAACAAGGAGTTGGATAAAATCCTAAGAATCAACCCTTCGGCTGCGGAATATCCAATTGCTCTCAATTATGCTGAAACTTTAGTGGAATTGCCTTGGAACGAACTGACTGTTGATAATTTTGACCTCAAAAGAGCCAAAACTATTTTGGACAAAGACCATCACGGTCTTGAGAAAGTAAAGGAAAGGATTATAGAATATCTAGCGGTCCTCAAACTTAAGAATGATCTGAAAGGTCCTATACTTTGCCTATATGGCCCTCCTGGAGTAGGTAAGACTTCTCTAGGTAAGTCTATAGCAAAGGCATTGGGAAGAAAATATGTCAGGATGTCTCTGGGAGGCGTGCATGATGAGGCAGAAATCCGTGGGCATAGGAAAACGTATGTTGGGGCGATGCCAGGTAAGATCATTCAGAATATGAAAAAAATCAAGACTTCCAACCCCGTTTATGTGTTGGATGAAATTGATAAATTGAGTTCTGATTTCAGAGGCGATCCTTCATCTGCATTTTTGGAAGTGCTTGATCCTGAGCAAAACAGCACCTTTGTGGACAATTACCTGGAGGTAGAATATGACCTTTCAAAAGTGCTATTCATCGCAACCGCCAATTCACTGGACTCCATACAACCAGCCTTGAGAGACAGGATGGAAATCATAGAGGTTACTGGCTATACCATGGAGGAAAAGTTAGAGATAGCCAAAAAGCATCTTGTACCTAAGCAAAGAAAAGAGCATGGACTTAAGGCTAAAGACGTCAGCTTTGACAGAGCTGCTTTGGTCAAAATTATCGAACACTATACAAGAGAGTCTGGTGTAAGAAGTTTGGAAAGAGCAATCGGGAAAGTGATCAGGAATGTGGCCAAATCCATTGCCATGGAAGAAGAGTACAGTAAAAAAATCACTGCCCAGACTGTAAGAAAAATCCTCGGAGGAGAAATCTTCGATAAAGAAATCTACCAGGACAATAGTGTAGCTGGAGTAGTGACAGGACTTGCCTGGACCTCTGTAGGTGGTGAAATCCTATTTATTGAAACGTCTTTGAGTAGAGGTAAAGGTAAATTAACACTATCAGGACAGCTGGGAGATGTGATGAAGGAATCAGCGATGACCGCACTTTCGTATCTGAAATCAAAAGCCGATGAGCTGGAGATTGATTATAGGATATTTGATCATTATGATCTGCACGTTCACGTGCCAGCAGGAGCAGTGCCTAAAGACGGTCCTTCAGCGGGTATCACCATGTTGACAGCTATGGCATCCTTATTTACTCAAAGAAAAGTAAAAGCTAAAGTGGCGATGACCGGAGAAATCACCCTTAGAGGCAAGGTAATGCCTGTAGGTGGCATCAAAGAGAAAATCCTGGCAGCCAAACGTGCCGGTCTGAAAGAGATCATACTCTGCGAAAAAAATAAACGGGATATTGAGGAAATAGACGAAGAATACCTGAAAGGAGTCAATTTCCACTTTGTGGATAAAGTAGAAGAGGTTTTGGACTTTGCACTGCTTAAGACCAAAGTTGACAAACCTATGCTTTTTTCTTTTCCAAAGAGTGAGCAGATACAAACCAATATGAATTAATCCCGAATCAATTGAAGGGAACTGCCGGATTTAGAACCTTTAGTCTATGTTTTTCTCTAACTGTAAGTTTGGGGGTAGTCATGGTCATTAATGGTTCGTTATTCGCACAGGCTTCATTTTCAGCATTCAATTTCATAGATAACCCTACCCAGACAAAACTAGCATCTCTGGGAGGGGTTAATATAACAGGGGGAAACGACCCCCTGATGTTCCTTTCCAGTCCGGCCTTACTTGACACTTCTTCAACCGATAGACCAGCATTTCATTACTTGAATTTCCCAGGCGGAATACATGCAGCTTCAGTTGCCTATTCATTTTCGGGAAAATCCAGAGGGGTTTGGGGTATTGGCCTTCAATATATGGATTATGGTCGTTTCGATGGTTTTGACGCTATAGGAATGCCGACCGGAGAGTTCGGGGCCAATGAATTTGCTTTGGTTTTGGGTTATAGCCAAGGAACAGAGGTCTTTCGCTACGGGGCTAATGCCAAACTATTAGGTTCAGTATTGGAAGCCTATCAGGCTTATGCTCTGATTTTTGATTTTGGAGTTAATTATCATCATCCCGAGATGGATTTAGTGCTGGGTATAAATGCCCGTAACATAGGTTTTGGCTTGAGGTCCTATATGGAAGGTCAGAGACTGCAATTGCCGTCTGATTTAAGATTAGGAGGGAGCTTCAAACCTGAATACGCGCCAATGCGATTTCATATGAGTTTGAGAAATCTACAGCAAAGAGAAGTGGATTTCTTTATTCCCAACCCTGCAAGGTCAGCTTTGGAACTCAGCTCTATGGATAGAATTTTTCGTAGAGTAGTTGTTGGTGTAGAGGTACTACCTCATGAGAGTTTGTCGCTTAGGTTGGGCTATAATCATCTCATCAGAAAGGAATTTGAAACTGCTTCAGGTGCTGGATTTGGAGGCTTTTCAGGGGGCTTTGCATTTAAAGTTAGAAAATTCGAACTATCCTACGCAAGGATGTTTTACAATATACCGGGAGGTTCCAATGTGTTTGGAATTACCACAGGAATCAACGAGTGGAGAACGTTTTAATCGTTATACTAAATTTATGAGAAACGACATCAATCATTTAACACCAAGGCAAATTGTAGCCGAATTGGATAAATACATCATTGGGCAGAATGATGCCAAAAGAAATGTAGCCATAGCGCTCAGAAATCGGATCAGAAGGATGAATGTGAAAACTGATATCCAAAAGGATATTGTGCCAAATAACATTCTGATGATTGGATCCACAGGTGTGGGGAAAACTGAAATTGCCAGAAGATTGGCAAAAATCGCCAATGCGCCATTTACAAAAGTGGAGGCGTCCAAATTTACCGAGGTTGGCTATGTAGGAAGAGATGTGGAAAGTATGGTGAGAGATTTGGTAGAGCAGGCAGTTCATTTGGTTCGAGAGCAAAAAAATGAGCAAGTAAAGGAAAAAGCCGCTGAGGCAGTGGAAGAGGCGATTCTTGATATTTTAATCCCACCAGTCAAATCACCTGGGTTTTTGAGGACAAGCCCTGGACAAAGCTCAGGGGACTTCAACCCGGATGATGCTTCTGAAGATGAGCTGAATGAAAGAACCAGGGAGCGTTTTAGAGAAAAACTCAAGAACGGAGAGCTTGAAGATAGAAAAATAGAGATCAATGTAAAGCAAAGTCCTCCGGTAGGTGTGGGCATGATAGGAAACGGGATGATGGACGATGCGGCCATGGCCGGTATTCAGGACATGATTTCCGGTATGATGCCCAAAAAGACCAAAAAAAGAAAACTGACCATTGCTGAGGCGAGAAAAGTATTGATGGAGGAAGAAACTTCCAAATTAATCGATTTCGATGAGGTAAAAGAAGAGGCCTTGAAGTTGGCGGAAAATAATGGGATTATTTTTATAGATGAAGTAGATAAAATCGCTTCCAAAAGCGGAAAAGGTGGAGGTGGCCCTGATGTGAGTAGGGAAGGAGTTCAAAGGGACTTATTGCCTATTGTGGAAGGAAGCGCCGTAAATACCAAATACGGTATTATTAATACTGACCATGTTCTGTTCATAGCAGCAGGAGCATTCCACGTCAGTAAGCCTTCTGATTTGATCCCTGAGCTACAGGGAAGATTTCCTATTCGCGTAGAATTGAGCAGTCTTACTGAGGATGATTTTTATAGAATTCTGAAAGAACCCAAAAATGCCCTGACCAAACAATATCAGGCGCTTTTTGAAGCGGAGCAGGTTTATCTTGAATTCAATGAGGAGTCTATAAGAGAAATTGCAAACCTTGCCTTTAAAATCAATGAGGAAGTTGAAAATATAGGAGCCAGAAGATTACATACAGTAGTCAGTCATTTGCTCAATGATTTCCTGTTTGATGTACCGGATACAATAGAGGCTAATTCAAAAATCATGATTACTAAAGAAATGGTTCAGGAAAGACTAAGTACTTTAGTCAAAAACCGAGACCTTTCTCAATATATTTTATAAAGTATGTATATAAGTAATGACATCAGTAATCATTAAAAATTTTGTTTTAGTATGTTCCGATATTCACGGATATTGGTTCTGAAACACGGGTAAATTCTTTAAAATCAAGAAGAGGCTGGTTCATAAGGCAATGGTTTAAAAAAAAATAGCAAAATTTTATTTGGTTTGTAATCAGTGAAACTTTGTGTCTTAGAGCCTTCGTGGCATTTTTAGCCACAAAGCCACAAAGGGATTGACTCTTAAACAGAATTTTGCTTGGTTAATAAATCTGAAGATCAATTTATGAGCCAGCCTCTCTTTTTTTACTTAACGGACTCCTGCGAGCAGATAAAGTACTGCCATGCGAATGGCTACACCATTTTCTACCTGGTGGAGGATGATCGAATGCTCTGAATCAGCAACATCTGAATTTAATTCTACTCCTCTATTGATAGGGCCTGGATGCATGATCACAATCTCTTTATCCAGCGTATCAAGCATCTTTTTATTGACACCATAGTAAAGAGAGTATTCCCGCAATGAAGGGAAATATTTAATCTGTTGTCTTTCCAGCTGTATCCTCAGGATATTGGCGACATCACACCATGCCAGGGCACATTGCACATCGTGTTCCACTATCACCCCCAAAGAATCTATATGTTTTGGCAACAAGGTGACAGGTCCGCAAACCATCACTTCAGCTCCTAGTTTTTGAAGGCAGAAAATATTGGAAAGGGCTACCCTGGAATGTAAAATGTCTCCAATAATGGCCACTTTTTTACCTGCTACATCTCCTAGTTTTTCTCTGATTGAAAATGCATCGAGAAGTGCTTGAGTGGGGTGCTCATGGGTGCCGTCACCGGCATTGACTATATTGGCTTTGATATTTCTGGATAAAAAATGAGGAGCACCAGGACTGCTGTGTCTCATCACGACCATGTCCACTTTCATTGAGAGGATGTTGTTGACAGTGTCTATTAATGTCTCACCTTTTTTCACAGAACTGTTACTGGAAGAAAAATTCACCACGTCAGCAGAAAGTCTTTTTTCTGCCAATTCAAAGGAAAGCTTTGTTCTGGTGGAGTTTTCGAAAAATATATTGGCAATTGTAATATCTCTGAGGGATGGTACTTTTTTGATAGGTCTGTTGAGGACTTCTTTGAAGTTATCAGCAGTCTCAAAGATAAGCTGAATATCGTCTGAAGTTATGTCTTTGATTCCTAAAAGGTGTCTGCTGCTGAGTTGTGACATGGTTGGCTTTATGCTTTTTCAGTAATCCAAATGGCGTCTTTGTCAAATCCGTTTTTTGTCCATTCTACGGAAACATATTGGCTTTCCAAGGTATTTACCTTTACTCCGTAGTAATCCGGCATAATGGGGTAATCTCTGGTGTATTTTCTGTCTACCAAAACCATAAGCTCTACTTTCAGGGGTCTTCCAAAAGCAATCATGGCGTCAAGAGCTGCCCTTACTGATCTGCCTTTATAAAGTACATCATCTATAAGAATGACTTTTTTCCCCTCAATCAAAAATTCAATTTTTGTTTCGTTGGCTTTGAGCGGTAAATCTCTTCTTCGGAAATCATCCCTATGGAAAGTCGCGTCCAAATATCCAAATGGAACTTTCTGTCCGGCTATTTCTTCAATCAACCCTACGATTTTGTCCAATACGATAGGACCTCTGGGCTGTAAGCCTAAAAATACAGTGTTGTCGAAGTTGTCATGATTTTCGATCAACTGATGACAAAAGCGCTTGAGGATGATGGCTATTTGTTGTTGATCCAGAACAAGTCTTTTTTGCATGGCTTTGCTTTGAATGCAAATATAAACATAATTGAAGAAGTAGGAAGTAAGCTGGATATTCCCTCAAAGATTCAGTGAAAAAATATTTGTATAAAAAAAGCAGAAAGCTTTATTCTTCAGGTACAAAAAGATCTCCGTCTACCTTGATTTTGGTCAAAAAAAACACATCTCTGTTTTCCTCCTTTCCTTGGTCATTTAAAAACCGGATCCGCTGCTTGCCTGATAGAAGATAATAATCAGAATACCACCAACTCAAACTTAGGCTGGATTCTCTGGTGTCCCGTATTCTTTCATTATCATTGATCAGTTCAATTTCAAATTCTTGATTTTCGAAGACCACTTCACCGTTTTTCATATAGCTCAGGTGAAGTAAGTTTCCCTCTAGATACATGTAGTGCAGTTTCTCCCCATCAAAAGCCACTTCTCCAAATTTCCCCGGAGAAAACCTGTTTTTATTAGCCAAGCTGAAAGCATTATCCCATATCACCTGACCTTCCCGATTGATAAAGATAAAGTAAGAAGACAGGAATTTGTAAGATCCGTTTTGTTGCCAGGCCAATGAATTGTAAGGATCTCTATTGGAGTTGAGCATGGGATTTCTTGAATGAAAACCTAGACCCGGTCCTTGAAAAAAGGAGCCCCTTGGATAGAACCTATATGCATCATTGGCATATACCCCGTCTCTGGGGATATATCTGGTGTTTGTTGCATTGAAATGATCATTATAGATCAAAAAACCGTCCCGAAATGGAATGATCTCTCTAGTGGTAAATATGTCGGAAATAACAGGGTCTTTTTCTCTTTTGATCCTTCTTTCCAGTTGTTTTAGTTTTCTCTCCCTATGTCTTTCGCTCAGGTAGTTGTAGAAATTTGGAAAATCCTCCAAAGTGTAGTAATTGATATCGTATTCTCCAAACTCATTGATGTCTGCAATATATATACCTAGATAGGCTTCCCTTCTTTTTCGACCATAAGTGCCAATAACGTTTTGTTGATAATTATAAAAAGGACTAAGTATGCCTTCGGTAAATTCGTTTTCACGGGGGTTTGGGTTTTCCAGATTGATCTCCCTAATTTTACTTCCATATTCATCAAAACTTAATACAGACATTTGTTTGATTTTCAGCCTGTCTCGTTTGCTGACCAAGAGGTCAATCAAGCCCAGTTCACTGTCTTTTCGCATTTGAAGCACATTGGTGTCTTTGGAATAGACACCTTGCACAGTGAATACATCATTGTCTTCCATGTTGAAAATCTGAACAAGCGGTCTCATTTCCGAAATTCCCAAAAAAACAGCTTTTCTATTAAGAACAAAAAATTCCTGCATGTCCATGGCATGAATATATTCCAGTGAGATCTCCTTGGTTTCCTCAGTCTGGAGGTTTATTTCAACGATATATCTTTCTGAATTCGCACTACTCCCCTTCTGAAACAACACATAAAAGTAATCTCCTTCCATATCATAACCCGTTAATTCAAAGCTATCCCGGATTCGTATTTCAGAAAACTTATCAGATTCCAGTTGATAATCTGTTAGGAAAAATTGAAGTCTTGACCTTAGGTTGAATCCCTTTTCTGGTTGAGTCCGAAATGCTATCAATCCTCCTGGCCTGTTCATGATCATGAAGTCATTTTCAGTGTATTTGGTTTCATACTCAAACCTTTCGACAAACATAACTTGTGCTTGGCCAGAGATGGAAAGCGAAAACATAAAAGCGAAAACAAGAATAGACTTCATGAAATTGATTTGATGATATGGTCAAAAGCCGATTTTTCAATAGGCATCACTGACAACCTTGATTGCTTTAAGAGTGGGAGCTCGGTCAGCTTAGGGTCATTTTTGATTTGTTCGAGATTTAAACTTTGATCGAAAGCTTTTTTTGCAGCTAATCTGACAGCAACCCAGCCCTTGTTTTCTTTGTCATTTTTGTCTGGGAAAGCCTCTTCGCTGACTTCTGCCAGGCCGACTATTGCTTTGTCTTTCCCTGAATGGTAATACAACACCTGATCACCCACTTTCATTTCTTTCAGGTAATTACGGGCTTGATAATTTCTGATTCCATCCCACACTATATCCTTGTCATTTTCAAGGTCCTGATAACTGTATTCCCCGGGTTCGGATTTTACTAACCAATAGTTCATATCTCTTGATTTATATATGTCTGGCTTAAGTTAGTTTTTAAGATTTTAAATTGAAACAATTATTCGTGACATTTGTCCTTATCTCTAACCAACTTCATTTAAGTTTTGGATCAAAAAAATATTTTACGCCAACTCAAGCTCATCATCAAACTTATGGAGCTACATGATGAGAATACATTTAAGATCAGAAGTTACCAATCTGCTGTCAATGCAATTGACAGAGGAGAGGATGTTTCAATAGAAAATAAGAGTCCTGAGGAACTGCAAAAAATCAGTGGAGTAGGAAAAAGTATCGCAGAGGTGATTTTTTCATTTTACAGCACTGGGACGAGCCCATACTTGGATGAACTTCTGGCCAAAACACCTATGGGGATTTTGGAAATTTTAGAAATCAAGGGCTTGGGGCCAAAAAAAGTGAAGGTGCTTTGGGAAGAAATGGATATAACTTCTACACATGAGCTATTTGAGGCATGTCAGGCCGGACAAGTTGCCAAAATAAAGGGCTTTGGTGAAAAAACACAAGAGAGTATTATCCAAGCACTGGAGTTCAGGGCATCTAACATGGGCAAGTGGCTTTATGCTGATATAGAAGAATGTATTAAGATGTTAGGTCAGGATCTGGCAAAAATCGAAGGGGTGGGAAATGTAACTACAGTTGGAGAGTTTGCCCGAAAAATGGAGGTTATAGAGAGCGTAGAGTGGCTGGTAGCTACCAAGGAGAGGTCAAGGGTATTTCAGTCTTTAAGTGAGAATGATTCCTTGCAAAAAGACGATAAAAAATCCAGCCCATTTAAATGGAGAGGGAAACTCAAAGATCCTGAAATACAATTGATTATTCATTTTTGCGAAGAGAATGGTTTCGTGACTGAGAAATTTCTAAGAACTGGTAGCAAAGCACATTTGCTATATCCTGCAATGGAAAATAAAACACTGGCAGCCATGGTCAGAGAAACTGAAGTGTTGGATTCAGAGGAGAATATTTACGAAATGGCAGGACTGCCTTGGATTCCTGAAGAGTTGAGGGAAGGTTATATCGAATTCGACTTAGCAAAGGATGGTGGTATTTCAAAACTTGTAAATGAAAAAGATCTTAAGGGAATCCTTCACAATCACTCTACATACAGTGACGGTAAGCATAGCCTTCGCCAGATGGCAGAATTTTGTAAAGAAATGGGATATGAATATCTAGGTATTTCGGATCATAGTAGGACAGCGTCTTATGCAGGCGGTCTGGATATTGAAAAAGTAGAAAAGCAGCATAAAGAAATCGAAGACTTGAACAAGGAATTGGCTCCGTTTAAGATATTCAAAGGAATAGAAAGTGATATCCTTACTGATGGAAGCTTGGATTACCCAGATGATGTATTGGGAAGTTTTGATTTTATTGTTTCCTCTATCCATTCGGGCTTGAGTATGGATAGGAAAAAGGCTACGGCAAGATTACTCAAGGCAATTGAAAATCCATACACGACTATATTGGGACACCCAACTGGTAGGCTTTTGTTGAGAAGGGAAGGCTATCCAGTAGATCATAAGGCTATTATTGATGCATGTGCGGCAAATAAAGTCGTGATTGAAATCAATTCGAACCCATGGAGACTGGATCTGGATTGGAGATGGATCCAATATGCTTTGGAAAAAGGAGTGATGTTGTCACTGAATCCTGACGCCCATGAAATGGAGGGATATGCGGATATGAAGTATGGGGTCATTGTAGGTCGCAAAGGTGGGCTTACCAAAGAAATGACATTCAACGCTTTGGATTTGAAAAGTGTGGAGAAATATTTTGAGCAAAGAAAAAGCAAAATCAAATAAGGATGAATTGGATGGATAAGAATGAGGAGCTGCTTTTGCAGCGTTCCTTTCTTTTTGGGATTACAGGAATAGTATTGTGTCTTTTGGCTTTGGTCAATATCAATTTGAGTTTATTGAACGCTCCAATGGGGCCGTTAAATGGAGTTGGCATTGCCTTGCAATTTTTTGGGTTGAGTATAGCTGTACTTGTTTTAAGGAAAAGAAAGATTAGTGATAAGGCAAAGGAGAAAGCCAAAAAAATGATATTGGTACTTGGAGTGGCTTTGATTTTCTTCTTTATGGTTATTTAATTTTTAGAAATGTGCAGGCTTATATTATTTTTATTTCTAATTTATTTTAATTCTACTGCTCAAGTTGATTTTGAATGGCAGGAGGGGGATATCCTTTTTCAAGATGGGGATTGTGGAGATTTCTGTGAGGCGATCCGCAAAGTAACACAAGGGTATGAGGGCAAAGATTTTTCCCACAATGGATTATTGATGAGTAATTCTGGTAAATGGTATGTACTTGAAGCTATCGGAAAGGGAGTAAGTCAAACGCCGCTTGAAGATTTTCTGAGTCGGTATTTGGATGAAGATGGAAGGCCAAAAGTTATGGTTGGCAGATTGAATGATGCTTATAGGTACTTAATTCCGGATGCCATCGAAGAAGCTAAAAGCAAATTAGCCAAGCCCTATGATCATGCATTCAATTTTGAAAATGATGCTTATTATTGTTCGGAGTTAATTCATTTTGCATTCAAAAAAGCTAATGGGGGTGAGGATCTCTTCCTGCCTCAGCCCATGACTTATAGAGATCCTGATACAGGAAAGATATTTCCTATTTGGGAAAACTATTTTAAAGAATTGGGTATCGATGTTCCTGAAGGAGAGTTGGGGTTAAACCCGGGAGGGATGTCCCTTGAGCCTATTTTAACTATGATGGATATCTATTGATTTTTTTGTTTTTTATCAAAATCACCCTTAAGGGTGAAGTATATCAAGCGTGCATTCTTCAATTTTAGATGATCAAATTTCAGGGATTTGAAAACCTGAAATCTGATAACGCATGTGGCCTCATGTAATTGATTGTTCCTGTTGAGAGAAAATGGGTTTTAGTATTCGGTATGTTCCCTGACTAAAATATGGGACATTAAATACTGCCTAGAGCAGTGAATTTGAGATTTTTCATTAAAAAAATAATTCAATTACCAGAACCATGAGAAAACTAATGAATGAAACCTTAAAATACATTGCCCTGACTGGGGTGATGTTTATATGGTCAGCTTGTATGACTGAAAAAATTGACGAACAGACTCCAGGGCTTTCAGAAAGTCCTGAAGAATTAATTGATGGTGTTTTCCTCTTGGAAAACGATGAAATCGCAGCGTTTTTGAGGCAAAACCCTTCAAATCAAAACAGATTGATTGCCCAAATCCGGCAAGCTACAGTCAAATATCATGACTTTGACGCTGCCGTAGCAGATAAATATATGCTTGACCATTGTGTGGAGTATCCACAATTGGGAGGTATGGGGCATCATGCTGTAAATTTGAAGTTATTGGAGGAAGGGTATGACCCGCTTAAGCCAACAGTTTTGCTTTATGAGCCTTTGAAAAACGGTAAGTTGAAACTGGTAGGAGTAGAGTACATCATTCCCTCAAGCCCGCTTTTTGAAGGGGATATTGATGAACTGGAGCCTCCTACTTTAGGTGATGTTCCTTTTGATAATCACCGTTGGGGGAAAATGATTCAGGTACTTGATGAGTTTGGCGAACCTTTGTTGGATGATAACGATGATCCCATAATGATGTTCCAGCCAGACCGTGGAGGTCCTCCTATGCCACATTACCAATTGCACGTATGGATATGGAAGGCAAATCCTTCAGGAATGTACTTCCCATTCAACCCAAATGTAAGTTGTCAGCATGCACAGGAAGATGATCATTAAGCTTTTGATTTGAAGAGAATGCTGTTTTTAGAATGAGGGTAAATACTTCCCTCGACGGGGCCCCCAGGAACTTCGGTTTCGGGGGCTTTTTTATTCCAGTCCTTTTTCCATATATACAGAAGTGATCGGGTAGACTATTCTGATGTCTTTTTCTGTTTTGAATTTTTCCAAAATAGATTCGGTGACCTGGTGCTCCAAAACGCGTCTTTTTCGGGGGTGACAAAGGTACCTCATGGAGAGTTGAATACCTCTTTCGAGTATTTTAATGTAGACAGTTGGTGTGTATTGGCTAAAAGAAATGAAATGCTCTTTATGTGCCTTCATAATTGCTCGCTCGATATTTTTGAAGTCGCTCTGGCAGTATTCAGTCATGATATTTTTAAGTATCAGCTGAGCTTTTTTATGATTTGAATCAAGGCTGATATAAAGCTGTTGCTCGTTCCAGATATAATCAAAGCCCTGACTATAATTTGCCTGAGCATCTGAAAATACCTTGCCATTGGGGACATGGACAATTCTTCCGGTACTTTGGTCTGCATCTACCCAGTTGCCAACCTCTAAAAGTGAAAACTGAAATAATCGGAGATCGACCACATCTCCTTTATGATCGCCAATCTGTATTCGGTCTCCTACATCAAATGGCTTCCTCCAGTAAATAAAGAGCCATCCGGCTATATTGACAAAAATATCCTTCAGGGCGATTGCAATGCCGGCAGATAACAAGCCCAAAAAGGTAGTGATCGATTGGAAGTTACTGATCCAGATGTTACCGACAAGCAAAAGCCCAATGAAAACCAAAGTGTACTGAACGGTTTTTCTCCAATGGTACACTTTCTTTAGGTCAGCATCTTCTCCGATGCCGATCAGTTGATATGCCCCTTTTTTGATCAGCCATAGTACAAGAATGATCAGGATGGTTTTGAAAATATTCCACCTGACTTCATAGGCCACAATTTCATTGAGTGAGTCTATCCAGTTTTCCATAGGTCAAAAGTAAAGCTAAACGTACTTTTGGTTAATCACAAAAGAAAGTTCATGTAGTTTTCCGTACTGATGACTTGGTGCACTGTACCGGGATATGCTTCTAAGAAACTCTTGGGAAGTGAAGCCCTCCTTTTGGGGTTCCATTTGGCTTCAAAAGCATCGATTGTTCCCCCTTTCTGCCACAACTCTCTTGATCATAATCAATCTAATTTCATACAGAAACATGTAATTATTCGATTACAATCGAATAATTACATATTTATTTTCGGTTTTTCTGATCTCAAAAAGATTTTTTCGATTCCCATTGATTTTTGAAATCCTTTTTGTTTAAATTATAAACACATAAATGTTAATGAAATTAACATTTATAAAAAACCAAGATCTATCGCTTCGCTTACATCACGCAGTATCTATCCAATCATTTCCCTGACCAAGGGGAGGCATATTTTACCAAGTATATGTTTATCAATTGCCACTCTTACTACAGTTTCAAATACGGAACGCTCTCGATCGAAGAACTGGTCTCCGAGGCCAAAAGCAAAAAACTGGATGCGCTGGCCTTGACAGATATCAACTCCGTGGCCGGGGTGTTCCCGTTTATCCGTGAAGCACAGAAGAATGGCATTCACCCGGTCATCGGGATAGATTTCCGTAACGGTGTGCGACAGCAATACATAGGGCTGGCCAAAAATCAGGAAGGCTTCTACGAACTCAACCGCCACCTTTCCCATAGACGGACCAAAGGGCTGGAATTTGACACTCAAGCTCCTACTTTTCAACATAGCTTTGTCGTGTATCCATTTAGGGAAAAAGTATTCCCCTTACGGGAAAATGAATTTATCGGTATCCACCCCTATCAACTCAACCGTCTGGCCAAATCTCCCTGGTATCGGCACAAGGACAAGCTGGTACTGCTACAACCTGTCAGCTTCTCTTCCAAGATAGGTTTCAATGCCCATCGCCTCTTGCGGGCTGTGGATAAAAATACGCTACTCAGCAAGCTTGAACTTGAGGAGCAAGGTGACATCAGTGATCAGCTCTATTCTTATGCGGATATGGTAGCGCGCTGCGAAGGTCATAGCTATCTCTTGTACAATTCACAGCGTCTGCTGGAAGCTTGCCAGTTTTCCTTCTACTTCCAGGCAGTCAAAAACAAGCGGGACATCTTAGGCTCAGACTGGGAGGATTTTGACTACCTGAGACAGGAAACTTTCAAAGGTGCCATCAATCGCTATCCAGATCTTACGCAGAAAATCAGCACAAGGCTGGAAAAGGAACTGGAGCTTATCCAACAGAAGGGCTTTGTCTCCTACTTTCTGATCAACTATGATATCGTCAGCTTTGCCCAGCAACGGAATTACTACCATGTAGGCCGTGGCAGTGGTGCCAATAGCATCGTGGCTTACTGCCTGGGCATCACGGACGTGGACCCCATTGAGCTGGATTTGTATTTTGAGCGCTTTATCAACCTGTATCGGGAAAATCCGCCAGACTTCGATATCGACTTCAGCTGGACAGATCGGGATGAAGTGGTCAAGTATATTTTCGAAAAGTACAACAAGGAAGGACAAGAGCACGTCGCCCTGCTCGGCTCTTACAGCACCTTCCAGGCCAATTCCATGTTGCGGGAATTGGGAAAAGTATTTGGCTTACCCAAAACTGAGATCGAATCGCTGATCTACCATGCCGACAAGCCCAATCATATTCCCGACCAATACGGGAAGCTGATTCTGAAGTACAGCCAGGTGCTGCACGGGATGCCCTCACACCTGACCATTCATGCCTGTGGGATACTGATTTCCCACAAACCTATTCACTACTACACTGCCACTGAAATGCCTCCGAAGGGATTTCCGCTGGCACATATTGATATGCATACGGCGGAGGATATCGGGCTGCATAAGTTTGATATTTTATCCCAACGTGGACTTGGCCACATCAAAAGCAGCTTAGAGATCATCTATCAGAATCAAGGGGTACAAGTGGATATCCGACAGGTAGAGCAATTCAAGAAAGATCCCAAAATCAAGGAACTGCTCCGAACAGGACACACCATTGGGGCCTTTTACGTAGAGTCTCCAGCCATGCGCATGCTGCTGGCCAAGATGAAAGCGGACGAGTATCTTGAGCTTGTTGCCGCTAGCTCTATCATCCGTCCTGGAGTGGCCCGCTCAGGAATGATGCGGGAATACATCCTGAGACATGTGAATGAAGAGCGGCGCAAGCAAGCCCATCCCGTGATGATGGACATCATGCCCGAGACCTATGGCATCATGGTCTATCAGGAGGACGTGATTAAGGTGGCGCATTACTTTGCCCAACTCAGCTTATCGGAAGCGGATATTCTGCGACGGGGCATGAGCGGGAAGTCCCGCTCCAAAGATGAATTCCAGCGGGTAAAAGATCAGTTTTTTCTGAATTGTGAAAAATTGGGAAGAGACCCGAAAATCACCAAAGAAGTCTGGTATCAGATTGAGAGTTTTGCGGGCTATTCTTTTGCCAAGGGGCATTCGGCATCCTTTGCAGTGGAGAGTTATCAGAGTCTGTACCTGAAAGCCTACTTCCCGCTGGAGTTTATGGTGGGGGTGATCAATAACTTCGGGGGATTTTACCATACGGAATTCTACATCCACGAACTCCGCATGAACGGGGCAGATATCCAGGCTCCGCACATCAATGAGAGCGATCATCTGACGAATATCAAGGGGAAGACTGTATACCTTGGTTTTGTTCATCTGAAATATCTGGAAAAAGCCAGCATTGAAAAAATACTCAGCGAGCGGAGAACCAATGGTTTGTTTGCGGGCTTGTCAGACTTTATCGCTAGAGTAGACATCAGCTTGGAGCAAGTCCTGATTCTGATCCGTATTGGTTGTTTTCGCTTTACAGGCAAGAGCAAGCAGGAATTGCTTTGGGAGGCGCACTTTATCCTGAACAAGCGCAAGTCGGTAGCTACAGGCAACGAGCTCTTCCGACAGGCCGGATTTCGGGAATTGCAGGTCCCTGAGCTTGAGGAGGCTGATCTGAGGCAAGAGGTCGTAGATCAGATCGATATCCTGGAGTTTCCTTTAGACTCTCCTTTTCACCTGGTCAAGGATCAGACTGTGCCTAGTATCAAAGCTAGGGATTTGAAACAGTACTTGGGCAAACAAGTACAGATTATCGGTTATCTCGTCACGATCAAATACACCCGTACGGTAAAGGGAGATGTGATGAACTTCGGTACCTTTGTCGACCGGGAGGGAGACTGGATAGACACCGTACATTTCCCTCCTGTGGTCAAAAAATACCCCTTTAAGGGCCGTGGCATCTACCTAATTCGAGGCAAGGTGACGCAGGAATTTGATTTTTATAGCATTGAGGTGGAGCGTTGCGAAAGGATGGCGTATTGGAATGCGGCAGACTAGGGGGGATGGTTCAAGTCTTCAGACTTGGACCGTGAATATTGCAGTCTTCAGACTGCACAGGGACAGTCTGAAGACTGTCGTAAAGTTGGTCCTAGACTAAGTCTTGAACCAAAAAATCAACAAGCACTATTGAAGAAACAACAATTGTGAACTAAATTAATTTACATTTTTCAATCAAAACTTTTATCCATGAGCAGAAAATACAAAATCAGAGATCAGGAAAAACTTTACTTTGTGACTTTTACTATCGTTGAATGGATAGATTTATTCACAAGACGGGTTTACAGATACATTTTAATGGATTCATTTCGTTACTGTCAGCAGAACAAAGGTTTAGATCTATGTGCTTTTTGCATTATGTCTTCCCATGCGCACTTTATAATAGGTAGAAATTGCGAGCAGCCCTTGGAAGGGATTATCAGAGATGTCAAGAAATTCACTTCAGTAAAAATCATCGAAGAAATCCAAATGAATTCCCAGGAAAGCAGAAAAGATTTTTTGCTCTGGCATTTTAGTAAAGCAGGTAAATTCAACCCCAACAATAAAAGTTTTCAAGTATGGCAGCAACACAGTCATCCTATAGAACTGAACACTAATAATAAGCTACTAAGGTGTCTAAACTATATCCACTATAATCCAGTCGAAGCGGGAATCGTACTTTCGTCTGAAGAATATCTGTACAGCAGTGCTGCAAATTATGCAGGCTTGACGGATAGGCTGATGGATGTGATTTTGGTGGAGTAGTAGTTCAAGACTTTGTCTTGGACTAGTATAGTTGCAGTCTTCAGACTGCTTTTTCACAGTCTAAAGACTGTGATGTTTTTGGTCCAAGTCTGAAGACTTGAACCAGTCTGTCAACCCTTCAAGAAACTCCTCAAATCCATCTGCTGAATCCCATCAAAAGTATTCCCATCAAACTTGTCCATGGTGATGACGGTTTTTGGGTAGTTGTCGTTGATTTTTTGAAGATTGCCAAATTCCCTTTCCATCGTTTTGGTTTCGTTCAGGGTTAGCGCAACCTGATAGTAGGTGGTTTCTCCATCTTTTTGACAAACAAAATCAATCTCCTCATTTCCCAATACACCAACTTTGACTTTATATCCTTTGAAGAGTAAATGATTGTACACCACATTTTCCAGAATCTTGCCTCTGTCTTCAGGTCGGTAGCCCCAAATTCCGTGTCGGATTCCGAGATTTTCGAAGTAATACTTGTCACCTATCTCAAACAAACGCTTTCCCACTATGTCAAACCGTGGTACTTTGTGGATCAAAAACGCATTGCACAAATACTCGGTGTATGTTTGTACCTGATTGTGTGCCATATTTATTTTTTGGGATTTTAAAAAATCAGAAATTTTCTTCGCTGAAAACAGGCTTCCTGTATTGCTTGCCAAAAAAAAGACAAGCTGCTCAAGAAATGTCGTATTCCTTACTCTATACCTGTTGATGATATCGCGGTATACAATTGTTCCATAAATGTTTTTTAAATACTCGAAGACAATGTGATCTTTCAGTTCCAAATGCTTTAAATATGGCAATCCTCCATATTTCAAATATTTTTCAAGGTTTTCAGACCTGTCCTCCAATTGATGAAATTCCAAAAATTCGAGGTAGGAAAGGCTGTAAACTGTAATTTCTATATACCTTCCGCTAAGGTTCCCAGCGATATCACCAGAAAGCAAATTGGCATTACTTCCGGTACAATAGATATCGAGTTCTTCATCCAAGAGCAATGACCTTAATGCATCCCCAAAATCTACAATATCCTGTATTTCATCAATAAATACATAATTCATCCTACCAGACACTTTTTTGTCCCTGACATACTGGTGCAGGTCTTTGGCTTCTTTCATCCACGCAAAATCAAGGTCTTCTTTGTTGATGTAAATTACCGGGGTATTGATGTCTTTATCTTGAAGTTCCTGAATTAGCTGATACAACAAATAACTTTTCCCGACCCTTCTCTGTCCGGTCAAAACTTTCACCAAACCTTTTCCAATAAAGGGTTTAATCTTATCCAGGTAATCCTGACGGGTATTTAAATTTTTGGGTATCTGGAACATATATGTAATTATGATTACAAGAATATACAAATATACAACTTATTATAAACATACTTACAACTTAATCAAAAATATCAAAATGTTGTAATCATACTTACAACTTTTAACTCATCACTTAACCTCCATAAATTCCTCGATCCACTTATATACTCTATTTGGCGTGTAGAAAAACTGGGCAATCATCGGTATGTGTTTCTTCCTTTTTTGTAGGTGAAAATTGGGCTCAGGTTCTAATTTTTTATATTCTTCCAAAAACCTTTCCGTTGTCTTTTCTATCCCGGGAAGCGTTCTTCCGCCCATCATGATCAACATAGGGGGATCATTTTCATCTAAGTAGTAGATCGGAGAGGTATCTTTCCATACCAGTGAGTCATCTGTAAATGCACGGAGATATTTTGTCCCTGGCTCATAATTCATTTCTTTCAAAAACCAATGCATATCCAGACCCGCCGCATCTATGAGAATTGTTCCCACGATGGGATTTTCCACGCCCAAGGTGTCAAAATATTCATTCCGAACAGAAATCAAACTTGCCAAATGCCCACCCGCAGAATGTCCCGAGACGAATATCCTTTCAGGATCACCTCCATAAGTATTGATGTTTTCCTCAGTCCATTTAACAGCCTGCGCAGATGTCTTTGCCATGTCATGAACTTGATAGTCGGGACTGAGTGGATAATCAATGATGACTGCTAAGATGCCCTTCCTTGCCAATCTTGCTCCAAGAAAGTTGTAGATATCTTTATTCCCTGATTGCCAACTGCCGCCATGGATAAAGAGCATAACTGGCTGCTTGCCATCTGCCTTTTTGGGAGCAAAGACATTCAATTGTTTTTCAGGAAGATTCTCTAAAAGTCCCTTTTCCATATAGGTGATTTCTTTACTCCGCTGAACCCGTTTTAGAGAACAAGAAAAAGATATCAACAAAAGCATGGTGTAAGCAAGATAACCGGAGTGAAATTTCATGGATTTAATTAAAGAACGTTTCAACTTTGATAACAAACGTAGCATAGCAGTGTTTTAAATTATCAATTCTACATTCCATATCCTTTGTCCAAGCATTATTATAGAACAAAAAGTTAGGACCTGTGTATTTTATATTAGAAAAAGATCATCTGTTACATTTTTATCAAAATCATCGTCTTTACAGTATGAAGCCTTACTTAAGATTCTAATCCACCTTAAATTCCAAATTTCCTTTCTCCCTTATAATCAGTAAATTTATCCTTATGGAAAAGCAAGAGCTGAAAAACAAAGTTGAAGAGCCAACTTCAGCATACGGTAGTTACACTTATGCGGATTACCTGACTTGGCAGATGGAAGAAATGGTCGAGTTGATCAAAGGTAAGGTTTTCAAACAGGCAGCAGCTCCTAGAAGAATTCATCAAGATGTTTCTGGGAAAATTTTTAATATGCTTTACAACTTTCTGGAAAGGCAACCTTGTAAAATTTATGCTGCTCCTTTCGATGTAAGGCTCCCTGGGAAGTCAAAAAAACACGAGGACATTGATACGGTTGTTCAGCCGGATATCTGCGTGGTATGTGATCCTGATAAATTAGATGAACTAGGATGTATCGGCGCACCCGACCTAGTCGTAGAGATCCTATCCCCAGGAAACAACAAAAAAGAACTCCAAAATAAATATGAAGTGTACGAAGAATCAGGCGTGAAAGAATACTGGGTAATTCATCCCAATGAATGTACTTTGTTGATCTACACCTTGGTCAAGGAAAAGTATATAGCTTCAAGACTGTTTACCATAGGCGACATAGTAAAGTCCAATGCTGTAGCTGGTTTTGAACTTGATCTGACCGAAGTATTCGAGAATCTACAACATTAGCACTGAAGGGGATATACGAGCCGCTTACTCCACCAAATTTTTATAAATCTTCCCATCCTTCATAATTACCACAAACTTTTCGGCAGGATTGGCAATCAATGAAAGGTCAGCCAAAGGGTTACCATCCACTAAAATCAAATCTGCCAAGGCTCCTTCTTCCACCACGCCCAATCTGCCAGGATAGGGACTTCTTAGCCCCGAAAGCTGTAGCAACTCAGCATTGTCCGCTGTGACCATCTTGAGAATTTCAGCATTACTAAACCACTGCTGAAGGCGTAGGATATAGGAATTCTGCTGTTCGTTCAGCTCTGGTTCGAACAAAAAATCTGTCCCCCAAGCGATCTTCAACTTCATCTTTTTGGCCATAGGCCAAAGTTGCGCTTGGCCCTCAATCACAGGCTTACGTTTTTCGACTCTTTGTGGATCCATATCAGGAGTGCTCTCCACAAGGTTTTGTGTACTCAACCACACCCCTTTTCTCTTCATCAATCTCAAAGTCTTCTGATCCAGCATCTGCCCATGTTCCACGCATTTGACACCTGCCTTGATAGCTCTCTGCACGGCTCTAGGAGTATAGGCATGCACCATTACATAGGTACCCCAATCCTCCGCCGCTTCGACAGCAGCCCGCATTTCATCAAAAGTATATTGGGTCACATCCACAGGGTCATAAGCAGAGGAAGTGCCTCCTCCTGCCATCAACTTGATCTGACTGGCACCAAAGCGCAAGTTTTCTCTTGTGGCAGTCAAAACTTCATCTCGTCCATCTGCAATAAAAGTAGCATTGAAACGCTCTGCTCTTGAAGGCTCACCGAAGAACCTTCTAGACTTTTCGTCAGGTGTTCTGAAGTCTCCATGTCCGGCTGTCTGCGAAATCGTAGCTCCCGATGGCCAAATTCTTGGGCCTGTAAGTTTGCCTGCATCTATCCCCATTTTCAAAGGAAAGATAGGACCGCCCGCATCCCTTACAGAGGTAAAGCCTCGCATCAGCATCCTTTCCGCATTACCACCTACCTTCTCCATGATCACTCCCTCAGAAAGCATGGGCGACATCATTTCCCGCATGGTCAGTGCTCCAAATGCCATATGGACATGCACATCAATGAGTCCAGGCATCAGTGTCCTTCCTGACCCATCAATTATCTTTGCTTCTCCTGGATTTTCTGTTCCAGAAAAGATGTTTTTTATCTTTCCTTCTTCGATCAAGACATTTCTTGGGCTGGTCAAAGATCCTGAGTTCAAATCCAATAATCTTACATTTGTGAATATGATTTTTTCCTCATTTTGTGCCCAAGCGGAAAGGCTCGCAAAGAATAAAAGGAGATATGTGATATAGGTATATTGAATTCGTTGTCTCATGGTGTGAAAAATTTTCAATAATTTAATGAAAAAGTAAGGTTATGACAGTGAATTTACTGATAAATGTACTTTCAAAGACTGGAAATTAACTCAATTAGAACTACAAAACCCTAAAACAAATCCCGCATATATTCACTTTATACACTAAAATGAAACACTTATGAAGAATATATCTCTGTTGATTTTCAATTCGCTTACATTCTGTTTAACGTTATTTTTAAATTATCTGTACGGTTCGGGCGTTGGCGAAAGAAAATCTGTTGGTGAAATCAGTAATCAGTTTGATACTCTGATTACTCCTGCAGGTTATGCTTTTGCGATTTGGGGGGTGATTTATTTGTTGCTTTTTGGCTTTTTGCTTTTTCAATGGATATCTTTTTTCAAAAAGCAAAACCATAAATCCCTGGTACCTGCTTCCGTCTGGTTTGGACTTTCAAATATTTTCAATGGCATGTGGATAGTTGTTTGGACTTCTGAAATGATAGGCACTTCCGTATTGGTTATTTTTGCTCTTTTGGGCTGCCTGATGGTTTTGGTGTTCAGGTTGAGACTTGAAATCTGGGATGCGCCATTAGATATTATTGCTTTTGTCTGGTGGCCAATCTGCATTTATACTGGATGGGTTGTAGTAGCCACTGTAGTCAATACCTCTGTTTTGTTTTACACGTTGGACTTTCTTGAAAACCATGTGATGTGGACTGTCATGGTCTTGATCGTTGCGACAATAATTTATCTTTTATTGATTAATTCTAGAAATATGAGGGAAGCGGCATTGGTTGGTGTATGGGCTTATTTGGCTATATTTTTCAGGCAATTGGAAAATGAAACTCTCATAGCATACTCAGCTTTGATCTTAGCAGGAATTCTGTTTTTGTCAAGTATCTACCATGCTTATAAAAACCGTCGTACAAATCCCCTAGCAAAATTACTTGGTAAGTAATTAAAGTGGTCTTTGAGTGACCAATATCTTGTATGATTTTGAAAGGCAGTACCCCCCTTTTTTTAGTTAATAGCTTTGGTTCTTATTTTTTTGAGTGTTATAACTGAGGATTAAGGAATTATACATTGTTATTTGAAACTCTGATTTCCGTATCCTGTCCTTAAAAAATTGGTTTACAATAACTTAACAAACAAAATTTTGCATTGGTCAAAATTATCCATTAAATTCCGAGATAAAATTTGGAAAAATTGCTTCTCACCCCTTAGCTCAGCACCACAAACCGGGGCAATTTACCAATCTTCTAAACTTGAAATTTATGGAAATAGGAATTATAGGCGGCACCCGATTGGCGCTTTACCTAGGCGACATTCTGTCTTCAAGAGCGAATATAGTTCACTTTGGGGTCAGGCAGGATTTTGAAGCCAAAGGGATTGAGTGGAAAATCTTAAAAATGTCTCCAGGAAAAGTCAGTACCTACAAAGAAGTAATTGAAGAGTCTGTTTTTTTACTCATATGCTGTGAAAATGAATACCTATATGGGGTGGCAGAAGAATTGGCTGAAGCCGACCTTTCTGGGAAAATTATTATTGACTGCACAAATGCCATTTACGCAGACGATACACCTTGCAATACTGATGTCTTAAAACTGGCAGTGAATGAAGGGTATCTATTTAAGGCCTTTAATAATCTGGGGTTGGATTATCCACTCACAGATCCTATGGGGCTGGTCAAAGAAACTTATTTTTGCGGCCCGGATATTCCTGAAAAAAAGATTGTAAGCAGACTTATTGCTACAATTGGCTTCAAAGGTGTCGATGCTGGGGGATTGGAAAATGCCCGTCTATTGGAAGCAGTTTATCACCTAAGGAAAGAAATCAGTCTGCAGAAAAATGAAAATTTAGACTATCATTTTAAACTTATCGGGGTTTGACAGAGGTTTTTCTAAGGTTTTGCAGTTCTACCTTCCATTATCCTGAAAAATAGAATGTGGGCCATTCTTCGGGCGTGTTCTTTTGCAAAATCTGCGTTTTTTCCCATAAAATAAGTATCCAATGTGCTGAACCAGAGTTCAAGCCAATGGCCAAAATGAGCTTGTTGGATACTATTGCCGGTGTTTTTGTCTACCTCCTTGTGAACAGGTACTGGGCTGAACTTCCCGGCCCCTGGTCCCGAATTTAGGATTACGATCTCCCAAAAGTCTGTGAGTCTTTCCAAATGCGATTCCCAATCATCTACAATTCCATTGAAAATAGGGCCCAGTTTATCATGATTTCGGACCTGGGCATAAAAGCTCCTCACTAAATGGCTGACATCAGTCCGTGATTCTATATCTTTTCTAATTTGTATCATTCTCCAAAATATGTTCTAGGATTTCAAGCTTTCCATCGATTGAATCAGGAATTGGTAACCCCAATATCTTACAAATCAAAGGATATACATGAAAGTTCTCGAATGAAGGTATTTTATGTGAATTTTTGATATCCGGACCATTGGCATAAAAAATCCCGTGCATATCCTTGTACTTCGGGCTGTATCCATGTTCTCCAAATTCATTTGTTTTGAACATTGCGGCCCGGTTTTGGTATTTTACCATATCCTGAGAGGTGGCCAAATAAAAGCCCAGATCAGGAAGAATCAAAAGATCACCTAATCTATTGCCGTAAGTTTCTGTATTCTGATAGTAGTCTTTATCCTTTATTTTTGCCACTTTGAAAGGCCCCTCTACTGCATTGAGTTTGAGGTAAATTTCTTCTATCTCCAAAGGGTTATCCAGATATAGATGAGCCAGTGCTCCATTGTTGATCACACGTGCTTTGACTTTCTCAGTGATATGATCAAGGTTCAAAAGGTTTTCCCGGGGAACATTTGTCATTCCATGGTCTGATACTATAAAAATATTGATTTCTTCATCGAAACTTTTTAACCCCTCAAATAATGCCCCAAGCTCCCTGTCAAGTTTGGTGATTTTCTTTTTTAACTCCTCATTATTATTTGGCCCATACCTATGACCTACATCATCCATGTCAGAAAAATACAACGTTATCAACCTTGGTCTTTCTTCTTCCGGCAATTGAAGCCATTCAAATACCTTGGAAATTCTTGTTAAGTTGGAAATCTTACCATCATAATTATAAAAGTAAGAAGGTTGAAGTCCTTGGACTGGAGCCTCTGTTCCGACAAAAAAATAGCTTGCCGCTTTGATATCATTTTGCTCTGCCAATACCCACAATGGAGTTCCCCCATACCAATAACCATCCTCAACAATACTTCTATCATTGATGACATAGGTTTGATCTTTCTCTGGTTCGTAAAATGCATTATTGACCAAACCATGATTTTCGGGTTTCATTCCTGTGGCTATGCTATAATGATTTGGAAATGTCTTGCTTGGAAATGAAGGAATCAAAGAATGCGCAGCAGTACCTCCTTGGATAAATCTGGAAATATTTTCGGGTCTGAACCTTTCAGTATAATCATGCCTGTAGCCATCCAGTGAAATCAAGATGACATAGGGGTTTCTTTCCTGAGCCCAAGCAAAGCTTGTCAATATGAAATTCAGTAAAAATATAAGACTATTCGCTTTTGTCATGTGAGTTTGTTTAACTGAGGCTTAAATGTAAAGTCTGGAGTCTTCCAATACAAAGACAATTCATTGTAAAGGTGAAAATCCTTTGGTGTACCAACTCTTCCAACCTCTTAACAGGATACTTCAGGATAGTGTCAATAGTACATAATGAGTATATTGTAAGTGGAAATCGAAAATTTCAAAAATATTGACCCAATTACTATGAAAAAATTTCTACTTGCCTTGGCGATTTTTTTAGTCCCCTGTATTTCTCTTTTTGCAAAATTAAGTGTTGTCCAGTTGCGTACCGAAAATCAGATTAATCCGATTGGAATGGATGTCAAAGTGCCCCGGTTTACCTGGTATCTTGAATCGGAAAAAAGAAATACCCTTCAGAAAGCTTATGAAATCAGGATTTCCACAAGTGAAAATTTCAGGCAAATGTTATGGACCTCCGGCAAAGTAGAATCCGACCAATCTGTCTTAGTTGAATACGAAGGCTCTCCACTTGAGTCCAATACAACTTATTTCTGGCAGGTAAGGACTTGGGATAATCATGGGCAGTCATCTGGTTGGAGCAAAACAGGAAGCTTTAGGACTGGTTATTTTGATCCGGCAGACTGGTCGGCTGATTGGGTGGGCTTGGGATTTGAGGAGGATGAAAATAGGTCCAGTCCCTATTTCAGGAAAGAATTTTCAAGTACTAAAAAAATCAAGTCCGCAACAGCTTACATCACAGCAAGAGGTTTGTATCAAGCGTATCTTAATGGTGAGAAAATCGGAGATGACTATCTCACCCCGGGTTGGACAGCCTACCAAGACCGGATACAGTATCAGGTTTATGACGTGACTGATAAAGTCAAAAGCAAAAATGCGCTTGGAGTCGTGTTGGGATCTGGCTGGTATAGGGGCTACATAGGTTTTTCAGGGCAGAAAAACTATTATGGAGATGAAATATCCTTTTTGATGGAGCTGGTTTTGGAGTATGCTGACGGGACAAAGGAAAGGATACTGTCAGATGATTCCTGGACGTGTAATTATGGGCCGATCCTTAGTGCAGATATTTACAATGGAGAAATTTACGATGCCCGGATGGAAATGGCAGGTTGGAACAAGGAAGGTTTTAACCAGACAAATTGGAAAGCGGTACAAATTAAAGATTACGGATATGAAAGCTTAGTGGCTACCTACAATGAACCTATAAGGAAGCAGGAGACTTTCAAGCCGATAGAGATGATCACAACACCCAAAGGAGAAAAAGTGCTTGACTTTGGACAGAATCTGGTAGGGTGGGTGCAATTCAAAGTGAAGGGGAAATCCGGTGATAAATTCAGGATGACGCATGCCGAAATCCTGGATAAAGACGGGAATTTCTACACCGAAAATCTACGGGCGGCAAAAGCAGAGTTGATTTACACCCTCAAAGAAGGCGAGCAGACTTACGAGCCACATTTCACATTTTTTGGTTTTAGGTATATCAGGATTGATGATTTTGAAGGAGATATCATTCCTGAAGATTTTACCGCTGTGGCATTGTACTCCGATATGGAAAAGACCGGCGAGTTTGCCAGTTCTCACGAATTGATCAACCAATTGCAGCACAATATCCAATGGGGGCAAAGGGGTAATTTCCTGGATGTGCCCACTGACTGCCCTCAAAGGGATGAAAGGTTGGGCTGGACGGGAGATGCTCAGGCATTTTCCAGAACTGCAGCCTATAATTTCAATGTGCACTCCTTTTTCACCAAATGGCTTAGAGATCTTGAACTGGATCAGAGAGAGGATGGTGCGGTGCCTTTTGTCATTCCGAATGTGCTTGGGAAAGATGCGGCTGGTTCTGCTGGTTGGGCAGATGCTGCTACAATCATTCCATGGGACATGTACATGGTATATGGCGACAGAAGAATATTGGAAGAACAATATGAGAGTATGGTGAATTGGGTGGGATTTATGGAAAGTAATTCAAAAGATCACCTTTGGAATACCGGTTTTCACTTTGGAGACTGGTTGTTTTACAGACCGGATGACGACAATGACGGAAGGGCTGCTGTTACAGATAAGTACCTGATTGCTCAATGTTTTTTTGCCCATTCGGTACAGATCATGATCCATACGGCAAAGGTATTGGGGAAAGAAGCTGACCAAAAGAATTACGAAGCATTATTGAAAAATGTAAAAGATGCCTTTTTGAAAGAGTATGTCACTCCTAATGGGCGCTTGGTGTCCAGCACACAGACTGCCTATGTATTGGCTTTGCACTTTGATATGTTGCCTGAAAGTATGCGGGAAGATGCAGCAAAAAGGTTGGTGGAGAACATCAGATCCTATGGGGTGCACTTGACTACTGGATTTTTGGGTACTCCCTACCTCAATCATGTGCTAAGCAGGTTTGGGTATGATGGCCTAGCCTTTGAACTTTTGCTAAGAGAAAAATATCCTTCTTGGCTGTACCCGGTCACCATGGGAGCCACCACCATTTGGGAGAGATGGGATGGGATCAAACCCAACGGTGATGTGCAGGTGCCAAGCATGAACTCCTACAACCATTATGCTTACGGTGCTATCGGCGATTGGATGTATAGAAATCTTGCTGGAATCGATACTGATCCTGAACATCCCGGGTACAAAGAATTTGTAGTAAAGCCATTACTTGGGGGAGGTTTTACCCATGCAAAGGGAGCTCTTGATACCTATTATGGAAAGATTGTTTCAGAGTGGAAGCTTGACAATGGGCAATTCAGCCTAGAGGTTCAAGTGCCTGTCAATACACGGGCAACAGTATATATCCCATCCACAAGCAGCTCAACCGTCAAAGAAAACAACAATTCCATTTCATCCAGTCAATCACTAAAAATCCTGGGTGAGGAAAATGGTTATGTCAAAGTTGAAATAGGATCTGGGATATATACTTTCACTCGGTAAATAAGATCTGTCACTTTCTATGAAAAAAATATACCTTTTATTCTTGGCATTGATGCTGAGTTACGGACAAGTTTTTGCACAGCTTAAGATTCAAAATGTCAGAGTAGAATACAGCGTGCCAAAAGATGGCATTACTATAAATACTCCTAACCCGCGTTTCTCCTGGCAATTGTTGGCTGGAGAAGAAAGAAATGGAGTTGTACAAGAGGCTTACTCGATTCAAGTAAATGATAAAAAAGGCTTCGAAGTCTGGAACTCAGGAAAGATAGCAAGTTCTTCCGCTATTGGTATCAACTTGAATGGCAGCAATTTATTGAAGCCCAATAGTAATTACACATATCGTCTTCGGGTATGGGATAATGAAGGCTATGAAGCAGTCCATGAGGGTGATTTTTTCACGGGGCTTTTTGATGATTCCTATGATGCTTGGTCAGGCGCAAAGTGGATAGGAGGGGGAGATAATGACCTGGTATTTTATTCTCACTATTTTTCTGTCTATAAATTCCACTATGGTATTCAGATAGTGGAAAACTCTGATCAAGCAGCCTTTGTTTTTGGTGCAAATGATGCAAGGTTGATGGATTCAAATTTGAATATCCAAGGAGTAGAAAGTGGGAAGAATGACAGTTTCATTGCTTTTGAATTGGATATTTCCGGTTTGAAGGAAGCAGGAGGATTGGCTAAGTTGCATGTATATCGTGTGGGTTATGACCTTTCGGACAAGAGAGATGAGATCTTCAAAAGTCTAGAGATTCCTAAGTCAATTATCAATTTAGGGAATATGCATGAGCGACATGACATTTTTGCAGAATCCAATTTTGGAGTTTTTACCATTTACATCAATGGAGAAAATCCTGAAAACAGAATCTCCCCTTTTGATCCAAATGCACCTCGTTTCCAACAACAGGGACTTAATCTTAATCCGATTGGAGCAGGGAATAATTTTATCAGCTTCCCTATGCTTGGTGATATCGGTTTTTGGTTAAAGGCTGGGCAGAATGCGAATTTCTTCGGAGTACAGATTCGCAATTTCAGACAGCCTTCCAATTTGCTTTTTTTTGAAAAATTAAATGATTCTAAAAGTATTTTTTATGGTCCAGGCTTAAGCATCAGCGGAAATAAATATCAGTTGAGTGGAGGTCAAAACGGTACATTGATACTGGCAGATCCCAGTAGAAATGCAAGTCCAATGTTAAGAACGGTTTTTAGAACTGAAAATAAGAAAATTGAAAATGCTAGATTGTATATCACAGCAAGGGGAATTTATGAAGTATATGCAAACGGATACCGTGTAGGAAATGATTATTTCAATCCTGGCCTGACCCAATATGACAAACATCATCCCTATCAGGTTTACTCCATTGATCTGGAACAGGATTCTGAAAATGTAATTGCGGCTTGGTTGAGTGAAGGCTGGTGGTCTGGCAATATTACTTACAGTGGTGAGAATTGGAATTATTTTGGAGACAGGCAATCGCTCTTGGCGAAACTGGTTATCAGTTATGAAGATGGTTCTGAGCAGATTGTGGTTTCAGATCCTGAGACTTGGAAAATTTATCACGATGGCCCGATTAGGTATGGAAGTTTTTTTCAGGGAGAGGTATATGATGGTGGAAAGGAATTAAATGGTTGGACTGAAAAAGGGTTTGATGATGGTGACTGGAAATTTTCTCAGGAAGTGCCCTTAGAAGGAACAGCTTTTATGGATCCTAATGGAAATCCCCAAAGTGCTGAGCTTATCCGCGGCTATGATCAAATGAAATTCATCTATCATCAGGATCCTAGCCCTAAAATTGTAAAAACACTACATGCAAAAAGTGTGGAGGAGGTAAGACCTGGGGTTTTTGTGTATGATATGGGGCAGAATTTGGTTGGTTTTCCAAAAATCCAATTGAAGGATGCAAGACCGGGTCAAAAGGTTACTATGCGTTTTGCTGAGGTAAAGTATCCTAATTTGCCTGAACATGAGGGATTGGAAGGAATGATTATGTTGGAAAATATCCGTGCTGCTTTGGCTCAGGACATTTTTATTGCTAAAGGTGGAAATGAAGTCATCCAACCCCGCTTCACTTTTCATGGTTACAGGTTTTTGGAAATTACCGGAATTGATAATGCTATTCCGATTGAAGACGTACAAGGGTTGGTGGTCAGTTCCATTGATGAGCTGACAGCACATTATGAAACTTCAAATCCACTGGTGAATAAACTTTGGGAAAATATTACTTGGTCTATGCGAGGGAACTTCCTTTCTATTCCTACTGATACTCCCGCAAGAAATGAACGTATGGGCTGGTCGGGTGATATCAATGTTTTTGCCCGAACAGCTACTTATATGGCTGATGTCAACCTCTTTCTTAAAAGGCATCTGTTGGCTATGAGGGATATTCAAAAACCTGATGGTCGCTTTCCAGATGTAGCCCCAGTGGGTGGTGGTTTTGGAGGGACATTATGGGGAGCTGCTGGGATTATCGTTCCTTGGGAAACTTATCTCCAATATGGAGATGAAAAAGTGCTTTCAGATCATTACAGTGCTATGCAGCGGTATGTGGATTTTTTGGAGGATAAAACCTCTGGCGAAGGGATTTTAAATGAAGGCCCATTAGGAGACTGGCTTAGTCCCGAAAACAATAAAAACGACAATACTTTGCTTTGGACTGCATATCAGATTTACTGTTTGGAAATCTTGGAGAAGGTTTCAGAGATTTTAGGCAGTGAGTCAGAGAGGGGAAAATACCACTCAAAATGGGCTGAAAGAAGAGCCTTTTTTAACAAGACGTATTTGAATAGTGACGGCAAGACCATTAAATCCGGAATGCAAACTGGAGTAATGCTTCCTCTAGGAGAATCAGCAGCAGTTCATCAATCGGCTAAAGGGCAATTGGTTGACACACAAGGTTCCTATGCAATTGCTCTTGATATGGGTGCAGTGGAGGAAAAATATAAAGAGAGGACATTGTCAAATTTTTTGGAAACCATACAGCGTAAAAATGTAGATGACCTGGACCAGAATAGACCCGAGTATTCTTTGATGACAGGTTTTATCGGAACGGCTTCTATCGCGACAGCACTTTCAGAGGCTGGCAAACATGAAACAGTTTATCGTTTATTGCAACAGACCTCTTATCCCTCTTGGCTATATTCTGTAGTCAATGGTGCTACTACCATCTGGGAAAGGCTGAATTCTTTTACAATAGAAGATGGCTTTGGCGGCAATAATAGTATGAATTCTTTCAATCATTATTCGTTTGGTGCTATTGGAGCTTGGATGATAAATTATTCCTTGGGAATACAGCGAGATCTAAGCTCTCCGGGATTTCAAAAATTTGTATTGCAGCCCAAACCTGACCCAGATGAAGTCATGACTTGGGCAAAGGGTCATTACGATTCCATGTACGGAAGAATTGAAAGCAGCTGGAAGATCGAGGAGGATTCTATCATTTATGAATTTTCCGTACCTACCAATACCGAGGCAATACTAAAGCTTCAAGCTTCGGACATTACTCAAGTAATTTTAAGTGGGAAGCTGCTTAAAGAAGCATTGGGTATTAAAGTGCTGGATCAGGAAGAAGGTATTGTAAAGATTCTACTTGGATCAGGGAGGTATCAATTTAAAGTGGAAAAAGGAAATAGACCTGTCAGGGTTCAAAAACCTGACAGGTCTATATTTTAACTGAAGATCATTGTTGAGAGTGCAGGGCAATCCTATTTCCTTCAGAATCTGCGAAAAGTGCCATATAGCCTACATCCTTTGCAATCAGTGTTTTTTCCTGAAGGACTTTGCCTCCGGCTACCTTGACTTTTGAAAGTTCAGTATCAATGTCTACAGAAGAAAAGTAAACCAAAACACCTTTGTCACTGGGCTGGTAGTCCTCCTTGTGTCTGACCAGGCTACCGCCAGCGCCCTTTTGCTCATGGTCCCAAGGGAACCATGCCATATCAAAAGGACCCATTTGGTTTCTTTCCAATTGACAATCAAAAACTTTTCCGTAAAAAGACATAGCTCTTTCCATATCTGAGACAGGTATTTCAAACCAGCCGACTACTACATGTTTCATTTTTTCTAATTTAGTGTTTTAGGATTCCTTATTTTGAATGTATATTAAATCTGCTCTTTGATACACAATTTATGTGTTTTCATTGATCTAATCAGAATTGAAAAAATAAATATTCCACTCGTAAAAAAAGAAGGTGGAATCTGTTGATTTTTGACAATATTCCAGATCAAACCCAATTGGACCATGAACAAAATAACAACACTAATGCTCGGGCTTGCCATTCTTTTGACAGCCCAAGTGCAGGCGCAGGAAATAGCCCTGCAAATGTACAGTCTTCGCAACCAGACCAAAGATGATGTCAAAGGTTCTCACCAGCTTGTAGCTGATTGGGGGATCAAATTCCTTGAAGGAGGAGGTACATACGGAATGACCCAAGAAAAATACAAGAAAATGATCTCCGAAATGGGCCTTTCTGTTATTGGAGTCGGGGCTGATTACAATGACCTGAAAAACAATAATATCCAGAAGATCATTGACCAGGCAAAAGCTTATGGAGCAAAATATGCGACTTGTTTTTGGATACCTCATGATGGTGATGGAAGCTTTTCGATCAAGGAAACCAAAGAAGCGATAGAGGTTTTCAATAAAGCAGGGGCAGAGTTGAAAAAAGCAGGCGTCACCCTATTGTACCATCCTCACGGTTATGAATTTACTTCGCATGGCTCAGGTGTTTTGTTTGACGAAATGGTCAAAAATGCCAAAAACTACAAGTTTAACATGGATGTATATTGGGTGCAAATGGGCGGAGGAGATCCTGTTGCCTATTTCAAAGCAAATCCAAAACTGTATCCACTACTTCACCTGAAAGACCGGGAAAAAGGAACTCCAGGATCCAAAGACGGTAGAGGGGATGTGGAGACTAATGTGGTTCTTGGAGAAGGAGATGTCGATATCAAAACTCTGATAGAATTGGCGGTCAAGCATAAAATAGACTATTTGGTGATAGAAGATGAGTCATCCAGATCTGTAGAGCAGATTTCTCAAAGTGTTGCCTATATCAATAAGGTCAAGAGCCAGGCCAAATGACCGATTTTAGGGTAAGGTTTTGTATCTGGAATTAATTGCAGTAGCTTTGCAGTCCTTTTAATAAATCATATACCAAGCGGTTCAATTACCCGCTTTATCAAAAATTGAAATGGACAAGAAGCAGGCAATAGATCAAGGAATTATGCTTCCGGTAATGGAAGCTTTTTATACCATTCAAGGAGAAGGGGTGCATACTGGCACCCCTGCTTATTTTATAAGACTTGGTGGATGTGATGTGGGATGCGTATGGTGTGATGTGAAAGAATCCTGGGAGGCAGAGAAGTGGCCTATATTATCTGTTGAGGATATCGTTAACCAAGCCCTTGAATATCCTGGGAGATTGGTTGTGATAACAGGTGGTGAACCTTTAATGTATGAGCTGGGTCCATTGACCGGTTTATTGAAGAAAAATGGTTTTACCATTAATATAGAGACATCTGGAGCACATCCATTTTCGGGTACTTTTGATTGGGTCTGTTTTTCTCCTAAAAAATTCAAAAAGCCACATCCAAGCATATATGAACATGCAAATGAGTTAAAAGTGGTTATTTTTCATAAATCTGACTTTGATTTTGCAGAAAAACATGCAGTTTTGGTAAATAAAAACTGTCATAAACTTTTGCAGCCGGAGTGGAGCAAATCATCTGTGCACTTGGGAAGTATCATAGATTATGTGAAATCCCGCCCGGAATGGAAGATTTCCCTTCAAACGCATAAGTTTATGGATATTCCATAAGCATGAGGTTATTTCTTCTTTCCTTGTTTTTGATCGGATTTGTCCAGCTGGGCTATGGGCAGAAATACTCTATTATTGATAATAGAGCGATCAAAATGCATGAGGAGGGAGATGAACTGCTTTTGAGCAGACAATATGACAAAGCAATAGAAAAATATAAAGCCTCTATCAACAGAGAGGCTAATTTTTTGGAATCCTACATCAAATGGGGAAGAGTATTATTGACCACCGGAAGATCTGGCGAAGCACTTGAAGTTGTAGAAAGGGGTGAAAGAAGAGCCTCCAAAGCAAATGAACAGGTCAAAGGGGATTTTGGCTGGTTGAAGACTCATATATATCTTTCACTGGGGCAATTTGAGGAGGCCTTGGCCGAGTTTCAGGACGTGGATCCCATTTTGAAAGATGATTTCAAAAGATCCAGAAACTACAGAGAAACAAAAGATCAGATGGACTTTCTTTTTGAACACCTTCAAAAAGGCCTGGTCATCAATAAGGAAAAGCTCCCAGACCCTATCAACCAATTTACATTGCAGTATTTTCCTGTATTGACTGCGGACAGTAGAAAAATTCTCTTTACCAAAAGAGATGGAACCCAAGACAATCAAAAGGAGGATATATATGTATCCTATTTGAAAGATGATGGGGAAAGTTGGACACTTCCAGCTGGGATATCGGAAAACATCAATACCTTTTACAATGAAGGTACCTGTACCATTTCTGCTGATGGCAATATTCTAATCTACACCTCATGTGATGCTCCGGACTCTTTTGGAAGTTGTGATCTATATGTAGCCTACAAAGTCAATAACATCTGGCAAAGGCCTACAAATATGGGAAGGAATGTCAATTCAAGGTCTTGGGAATCCCAGCCTTCTTTGTCAGCAGACGGAAGAATCCTTTTCTTCTCTTCAAATAGAAGAGGTGGCTTTGGTGGCAATGACATCTGGTATAGTGTGAGAAATGAGGATGGCTCATGGGCCGAAGCAAAAAATCTTGGGGAGAAGGTCAATACGCCCAGAGATGAAGTTTCTCCTTTTATTTATTTCAACAATGAGATCCTGTTTTTTGCTTCCAATGGACATAGGGGATTTGGGGGCATGGACTTATTTGTGTCCAGAGTTTTGAACGGGGAATTTACGGAGCCAGAAAACCTGGGTTATCCCATCAATGACCACCAAGATCAGGTTTCACTTTTTATTACCGCCCAAAGGGATTATGCCTATTACACCGAGACTTCATATGCACAAGGGAAAGTAGAAAGGTCATTCTTATACCGGTTCAAATTCCCCGAAGAGATTGCTTTGGGGGAAAAACTGATAGTGACCCAAGGAAAGGTTCTCAACTCCAAAACAGGGGAGCCCGTGGAGGCAAAATTATCTTTGGTGAGTCTTGCCAATGACAGCACACTGTATCAATTCAGGTCTGATGGGAAAACGGGAGATTTTATGATGCTCTATCCGGATAAATCTTTTTCAGGCTTGTATGTGGAAAAGGAAGGGTATCTGCCGAAAATCTACAACGTGGATCGCGATAACCTCAAGGACCAAGAGGATCTAGAGATTTCACTTACACCGATTGCTGCCGGAGAAGAGTTTGTGTTTGAAAATATATTTTTTGACTTTGATAAAGATGAGTTAAAACCTGAATCAATGAGTTCGCTCAAAAGGCTTAAGGACTTCCTTCAGGTCAATTACAATGTCAATATTTTTATAGTTGGCCATACGGACAATGTAGGGAGTGCTGCCTATAATGAAAATCTCAGTCTAAGAAGAGCCGAAAGTGTAAAACGTTATTTATTGGAAAGCGGAATCAAAGAGGGGAGAGCGATTCCATTGGGTAAAGGGGATAGAGAGCCTATCAGGCCCAATGATACTGCCGAAAACCGGGCGATGAACAGAAGGATAACCATTTCCATACAGGAAAATTTTTAATTGTAAGTAGTTTGAAGTGAGCGTCAAAACCACCAGGTCTTTTGAGTTTGTTTTGATTTTTTGAATTTGCCTTTGAATATACCCGTCAGGTTTTGATTCTCATTTCAGCTAACACTGTCAATTCCTCATCTTTTTCCTTATTTTTGCCACTCAATTGAAAAGAGTGATGATACACGTTTGCAGAAAAGAGCATTTTAATGCGGCACATAAGCTTTGGAATCCTAATTGGTCAGAAGAAAAAAACAAGGAGGTATTTGGCCCATGCTCCAATGTCAACTGGCATGGACATAATTTCGAGCTCATCGTGACAGTTAAAGGAATGCCTGATCCTGAGACAGGTTTTGTGGTAGATTTAAAGGAGTTGAGTTCTGTGATCAAGACATTGGTTATAGATAAGGTTGATCATAAAAATCTGAATTTGGACGTAGACTTCATGCAAGGGAAGATGGCAAGCTGCGAAAATCTTGTAGTTGAATTCTGGAAAATATTGGCACCTGCAATCAACGAGATTGTCACCGATGGAAGTCTTTACAAACTTACCCTTTACGAAACTCCAAGAAACTTTGTAGAATATTACGGGGAGTAAAAGGGGGATTGCGTCATTTTTTAGTTTAATTTCGGTTCATGAAATACTATCTCATTTGTGGGGAGCGCTCCGGGGATTTGCACAGTTCCAATCTGATCAAGGAAATAAAGAGCCTTGATCCGGAAGCATCATTCCGTGGAATGGGAGGAGACTATTCGTCCAATGCTGGTCTTGAGTTGGTAGCACATTATCAAGATGTCTCAGTGATGGGTTTTTTAGAAGTTCTTTTGGGTTTTAGAAAAATCTACAGATACTTATCACAGATCAAAAAAGACTTGCTGAAGTTTAGACCGGATGCATTAATATTGGTAGACTTCGGTGGATTCAATATGAAAATCGCTGCTTTTGCCAAAAGCCATAAAATCAAAGTACATTATTACATTCCACCAAAAGTCTGGGCTTGGAACCAAAAAAGAGCTTTGAATATCAAAAAATATACGGACAAAGTCTATTCTATATTACCCTTCGAACCGGAATTCTACCATAAATTTGGGGTAAAATCAGAATATGTAGGGAATCCCTTATTGGACGAGATTGCAAACTTTGAACCTCATGCATTTTTTCATCAAAAGAATGAACTGAATTATCAACCGATCATTGCGCTTTTGCCGGGAAGCAGGAAGCAGGAACTGGACAATATGCTTCAGGTTATGTTGAGCCTGGTTAATAAATTCCCCAATGCCCAGTTTGTTATTGCAGGAGTAAGCAACGTCAAGCCCGATGCGTATAGACCCGCCATAGAAGCTGGGATAAGAATTGTTTTTGATCAGACTTACGACCTCTTGCATCATGCCACAGCAGCTATTGTAACTTCCGGGACGGCTACCTTAGAGACTGCTTTATTCAGAGTGCCTCAGGTAGTCGTATATAAGACCAGCTGGCTGAGTTATATCATTGCCAAAAGATTGATTAGGGTGCCTTATATAGGATTGGTCAATCTTATTGCAGATAGGGAGGTAGTGAGAGAACTGATTCAGACTGACTTTAACAGCGATACAGTAGCTGGAGAATTGAATAAACTTTTATCCGATATTCATAAAAAAGCTGAGGTATTGCAAGGGTATAACTTAGTCAAAGAAAGACTAGGCGAAAACTCTGCATCCAAAGTTGTAGCTTCATTGATTTTTGATAGTTCCAATTGATTTTATCAGAACAAACTAGATAATCCTTTGTTTTATTCCTGAAAGAGGCTTTAGGGGCAAATTAAAATCCGTTATCGACTAATCTATTTTGTAAAAATATCACAATTTTTAATTTTATCAGTTTAAAAATTCTTTTGTTGTGCAGAGATTAGTCAATTTGCTTATAAATATTACATTTTTCAAAATAAAAGGTATCAATACTATTAATGAAAAAGTGAAAAATTTGGCAAAAACTACTTTTATATACTATTAAATGGATAAATAATTAAAAAGTATAGTTTTTGAATTTCACCATTGTTAACATCAGGTCATCTAAATGTTAATAAATTTAAAAAAAGAATATTATTTTTCAATTTGATAAAATTCAAAATATTTAATGATACATAAAGCTATGAAGGATGTCTGTAAAACTATAATTTTATAAAAATTAGATATTCAGAATTTTTTTAGAATAAATACATCGACATGGATATGCATTTTATGTAAATGGTTTTGCATTATTTGGAGATAATGAATAGAATTGAAAAATCTTTAAATCAAATAATAGAATTATGAGGAAAATTTTACTTCTAGGACTAGCGTTCTTGATGGCATCTGCTACCGCATTTGCTCAAAGTCGCGTAGTTACTGGAACGGTGACATCCGGTGAGGATGGGTTGCCGATTCCGGGAGCGTCAGTCGTAGTGAAGGGTACCACTACTGGTACTGCTACTGACTTGGACGGTAATTACTCGTTGAATGTACCGCAAGGGAGCAACGTTTTGGTGTATTCCTTTGTAGGTTCAGAGACTCAGGAAGTCAATATCGGTAACAGGTCTCAGGTGAATGTAGTATTACAGCCTGATACAAGGAGTTTGGAGGAAGTAATCGTAACAGGTTACGGAACCCAGCCTAAGAGAGAAGTGACCGGCGCGGTATCTTCCGTAAAAGGTGAACTGATCGAAAACCTTCCAATGCAGTCATTTGACCGTGCATTGCAGGGTAGAGCTGCAGGTGTGCAGGTTAGATCGGCAAACGGTCTTCCAGGTGGTGCAGTTAATATCCGTATTCGTGGTGTAGGGTCCATTACTGCTGGTAATGAGCCTCTTTTTATTGTGGATGGGGTTCAGTTGAACAACCAAGGTAACTCAAGCTTTACCCAGGATAACCCGCTTGCATTTTTGAATCCTAATGACATTGAGTCAATGGAAATTCTTAAAGATGCGGCTTCTGCTGCTATTTACGGATCTCAAGCTGCGAATGGTGTTGTTATCATTACTACAAGAAAAGGTAAGCAAGGAAAAGCAAGATTTGAATTCAATGCTTTTGCTGGTGAAACTCAACCAATGAAATTCTTGGATGTACTAGGTGGTGACGAGTGGTATACCATGAGAAGGGATGGTTTGATCAATGCTGGCGTGGGTAATCCTCAGGCAAATGCTTTGAATGCCATGGGTGTACTTCCAGGCAACTGGCAGGAATTGGGTGCAGAAGGTTTAGATGCTATCGGTGCTGGATTGCCAACTTATGACTGGCAGAGAGAACTGATGGGTAGAGGTAGACTTCAAAACTACGAACTGAATGTTTCAGGTGGTGATGACAAGACTACATTCTTTATCTCAGGATCTTATAACTACCAAGAGTCTTCTTTCCGTCCAGTGGATTTTGAAAGAGGAACTTTCAGAACTGCTTTGTCTCACAAAGCAAATGATAGATTGACATTAGAGACGAATCTTAACTTGTCTACAATTACTCAGAATTCACCATTCGCAATTGATGGAGCATTTTTAGGTAATCCAGCTTTCTCTGCATCTTCTGTTCTTCCGCATAATGCGATCAGAAATGAAGATGGAAGCTTTAACACGACTATTCGTGGTGTTTTGAACCAAAACATAGCTTTGGTGAATGAATTCAATTCAGGAACAACTACTACAAATGCAGTAGTCGGTAACGGAATTGCTACCTATAAAATTCTTGATAACCTTTCTTACCGTGGTTTGATTGGCGTTGATTACAGAATGATTACAGAGAACAGGTATAGAGATCCTAGGACTCCTGATGGTGCCGGTGTTAGAGGTAGAGCAACTGCAGCGAACGATTGGAGAACCAGGTTTATTACGACTCATACCTTAAACTGGAACAAAACTTTCAATAATGTTCATAATGTAACTGCTTTGGCTGGTTTTGAATATGTATCTGAAACAAGAGAAGGTTTGAACGGTGAAGCTATTGGTTTCCCTACTTTCCAATTTAGATATATCGATTCAGGTGCTACTCCGGAATTTGTGGGTGGTTTCTGGACAGGTTATAGAAGACAAGGTGTATTTGCCAACGCAAACTATAACTACAAAGAAAAGTACTTATTTACTGCAACAGCCAGATATGATGGTTCTTCGAGATTTGGTGCCAATACCCAATATGGTATTTTCCCTTCAGTAAGAGCAGGTTGGAATATTGCCATGGAAGATTTCTTGAAAGATTCCGAGACAATTACGGATTTGAAATTGAGAGCTTCTTGGGGTAGAACAGGTAATGACCAGATTGGTAACTTTGCGGCAAGAGGTCTTTACGGAGCTCCTACCGCTGGTAACTATGCAGGTAATGCAGGTATCAGACCTACTTCTTTGGCTAATCTTGACTTAGGATGGGAAACCAATGAGACTGTCAACTTGGGTGTTGACTTCGGTTTCTTCAGCAATAGAGTAACAGGTTCAGTTGATTTGTTTGATCAAAGAACAAAGAATTTGCTTTTGAACCAGCCTATCCTTTGGACAAATGGTTTTGGATCAATTGCCAATAATGTGGGTGAGTTGATGAACAGGGGTATAGAATTCGAAGTGAGCACTGTAAATATTGACAGAGGTGGATTCCAATGGAGAACGTCATTCAACTTTACTTATATCAGAAATGAAGTTGTTTCATTGTATGATGATTTAGAATTCTTACCAGCTAATCCGGGTATAGCAGTTGGTCAGCCAGTAGGTAACCCTGCCTTCCCAGGTCAACAAGCTCCAGGTTCACACTTTGCAGCTGAATATGTTGGTGTGAACCCTGCAACAGGACGTCCAATGTGGTTGGATGCAAATGGAAACAGGACATACTTGCCAGTAGCTGCTGATAGAGTTTATTTTGGTTCCAATTTAGCTCCATATTACGGTGGTTTGAACAATACATTCAGATACAAGGGATTTGAATTGACTGCATTCTTTACTTACGAGTATGGGGCTGTAGTGTCTGATGGTCAGTATAACTTCCTAAGAGAAGCAGGAACTCGTCTTGCGCTAAATACCCTAAGAGAAGTGGTTGACAGACAGTGGACTGCTCCAGGTGATATGACTGATATCCCAAGAAACGTAGGTAACTCAAATGGTGGTAATGAAGTAAGAAGCCAAGGAAGAAACTTTGGTACTGCAAATCTTTTGAATGCTGACTTTATCAGATTGGCACAATTGCAGGTTGGCTATAACTTTAGTCCAAATACAATCAGAAACCTTGGTCTGACTAGAGCGAGAGTTTATGCGCAAGGAATGAACCTTTGGACATATTCCAACTATCCAGGTTATGATCCTGAATTCGTAGGTGCAGGTACTGGACAGCTTCCACTTGTAAAAAGTTATCAGATCGGTGTACAGTTAGGATTTTAATAGTAGATAACAATGAAAATGAAAAATTACATATATAAATATGCATTTGCGGTTCTCTTGGGACTTGGAGTAGCGGTTTCTTCCTGCGACTTGAATGTAGACCCAAGACAATCTATAGATGCAGACTTGGCTTTGAACTCACCAGATGGTGTTGAAGCTGCAGTAAACTCGGTCTATGCCAGATTAAGATCTACCAATAATTATGGTAGGAATTTATTGGCATTGTCGGATGCTTTAGCGGATGTGGGAAGAACTACCTCCAATTCCGGTAGATTGATCCAGGAAAATAACAATCAACCAAATGCTCACTTCAATTCCGTTCCTGGAAATAATCTGAGCTTTTGGCAGACTTCATATTTTGCTATCAATGAAGCTAATCTTATACTAGATGCCTTGTCAACTGGTGTAGAAGGTGCTTCTGCAGCTCAGCTTGCAAGATGGGAAGGTGAATTGAAGTTTTTGAGAGCTTTGTTCTACTTTGATTTAGCAAAAGTCTACACTTATATCCCAACTGCTGTTCATCAGCCTGGGTTAGTGGACGAGGGTGGAATACCAATGCCATTGGAAGGTTCTATTACTTCGGACATTGCATTTACCAGAAATTCTCCAAGAGCAACAATCGATGAGAATTACAATCAAATTGTGACTGACCTGAATGAGGCAATTGCAGCTTTGGGTACTTCCAGCCGTGCTGGATCTCAGTATGCTTCTGTGGGAGCTGCACAGGGATTGTTAGCAAGAGTACACCTTTACAGAGGTGACTGGCAAGCTGCTGTAACTGCTGCCACTGCAGCTTTGGAATCCGGTGCAGGAACTGTATTGGGAGGAATGGATTATGTAGATGGATGGAGAGCACAAAATCATCCTGAAGCTATGTTTGAAGTAAGATTCCAAATCGCCGGTGAATCTATAGGTGTAAACGAATCTCTTCAGTCATCTTATACCGTATTGCTTAACCTTGATAATAAAAATGCACAAGGTGGATGGGGTGATTTCGTTCCTAATCAAAGAGTTTTGGACTTCTTTGGACTAGAGCCACTTCAGGTAGGAGATGACCCTGAGGATAACAATAGCTGGGATGTAACCAGAAATGAAGATGTGAGAGCACATCTTTATACTACAGGAAGTACTGTAAGAGGTGCAAGAAACATCGAGTGTGTTAAATTTATTGCCAAGGCAGGTTTTGTTTACGGTGATAATGTTCCTGTAATCAGAAAGTCTGAAATGCACCTGATCAGAGCTGAAGCCAACTATCAATTAGGTAATACAGGTGAAGCATTAGCTGAATTGAATGCATTCAAAGGCTTAAGAGGTCTTGAAGATGTGAGCATGAGCGGAGAAGACATACTTGAAGAAATTCTTCTTGAAAGATTCAAGGAGTTTGCATTTGAAGGTCACAGATTCTTTGATCTGAAGAGATACGGAAGAGACTTGGATAAGAGATACCTTGGGCCAAACAACTTCGTACCTTTCGATGACTTTAGAATTCTTCCTCTGATTCCTCAGCGTGAAGTTGATGGTAATACTAACCTAAATCAAAACAGAGGATACTAAAATTGAAAAAGACTATGAAAAAGATATTATCTATATTTTCCCTTGTGATGGTTTTTGTATTCGGTTCTTGTATCGAACAAAACTATCCGATTTGGGAAGGAGCTGAGGTTGAATTTCAAGCTGCAGTAGTGACAGCACCCGTTGCTGGTCAAACCTATCCAAGGATAAGCATCGCAAACAGCATTGGTACTTATGGTTTACAAGTAAACCTTGTAGCCAGACAAAGAGACAGTGACGAAACCATTACTTATAGAGTAGTTTCTGAAGGAACTACTGCTGTAGAAGGGACCGATTACAATGTTTCTGGTTCTTTGGTGATTCCTGCGAATTCTTCCATTGCTACTTTGGAAGTTGATGTGATCAATACCGGTGAAATCGGTGGATCTGTAGACTTGTTGTTGGAATTGGAAGGTAATTCTGAAATCCAAGCAAGTGAAAACTACAAAAGAGTCCAGTTAAGGATAACAAGACCTAGTCCTCCGGAAGAGGAATAATAATTATTCTAACAAATTATAGTATAAAAGGTCGGTTTTCACCGGCCTTTTTTTATATTTGAATATGAAAAAGTTTAGTTTATTATTTTTGCTTATTGCATTCATTTATACAAACAATGCATTGGCACAATTGCAAATGATGAGAGATCAGGCCACAGGAAATCCAGTGATGGCCAATCCTTACCCAGAAGTAAAAGGCTCCCAATATTGGACTGAGTTTGACCAGGGATCTATTATTTTTTCCGAAAGGGATACTGCTGAGGAGGTAGTTATAGCTTTCAATGCCTTTAATCATACTTTAGAATACAGAGATGGAAGAGAGTTGATGGCCTATTCGCCAGGAAGAATCAATGGATTTATCCTGAACGCTAAATCTGCTCCGCAATTTTTCCGATCAGGTTATAATATTCCCGGTGTAGGAACAAATAGGTTCGTCGAACTTCTGGTAGATGGAGAGTATACATTGGTCAATCACAAATACAAGAAAATGATTGATGATCCGGGTGCCACTTATGGTTCTCAGAGAGCAAAGGCCTTCTCCAATGTAGAAGATTTGTATGTGTTTAAGGATGGAGAAGCATTTCTCTGGAAAACGAGGAAAAAAGCAATGGTTGAGTTTTTTGGCGATGAGGTTTACAAATCCATCAATGAACTGAGCAATACTTACAATTTGGATTTAAAAGAAAAGACGGATATCAGGAGATTGATTATGCTGCTTAATGCAGATAGATAAAAAAAGAGGCGTCCTTGGACGCCTCTTTTTTTATTTATGCTACTTGCAACTTCTTGAACTTGGATTTTTCAAATTGCTCCTGGGCATATTTTTTATCTATGACGAGTTCCTTGATGTTCTCGTCAGATGGTAACTCGTACATAGCATCTGTTATGATTGCCTCGCAGATAGATCTTAGGCCTCTGGCTCCCAAGTTGTACTCTATGGCTTTTTCCACGATGTAATCAATACCGCTTTCTTCAAATATAAGCTTGACATTTTCCATTTCCATCAGCTTCTTATATTGCTTTGTGAGTGCATTTTTTGGTTCTGTCAAAATACTCTTCAAAGCAGTAGCGTCCAATGGATCAAGGTGGGTAACTACCGGTAGTCGCCCAATGAGCTCAGGGATAAGACCGAAAGACTTAAGATCCTGAGCTGTAACATATTGAAGGAGGTTGGCTCTGTCAATCTGATTCGTTTCTGTTCTTTTGCTAAAGCCTAGCGGTTGTGTATTCAACCTGTTCGCAATGTGTCTTCCAATCCCGTCGAATGCTCCGCCACAGATAAACAAAATATTCTCTGTATTGACAGCAATCATCTTTTGGTCTGGATGTTTTCTGCCTCCTTGCGGGGGTACATTGACCACTGTTCCTTCCAATAGCTTGAGCAATGCCTGCTGAACTCCTTCACCACTTACATCTCTGGTAATGGATGGATTGTCTGACTTACGGGCTATTTTGTCGATTTCATCTATATAAACAATTCCTCGCTCTGCTGCTTCTACATTGTAATCAGCAGCTTGAAGAAGTCTTGTAAGAATGCTTTCCACATCCTCCCCTACATAGCCTGCTTCCGTCAGCACAGTGGCATCCGCTATACAGAATGGCACTTCCAAAATCCTAGCAAGTGTTTTTGCCAGATAGGTTTTACCTGTTCCCGTATCTCCTACCATGATGATATTGGACTTCTCGATCCTGATTTCATCTTTGTCAGAAGAAGGTTGAGAGAGTCTTTTGTAGTGATTGTAAACAGCTACATTGAGTACTTTTTTGGCATCGTATTGACCGATGACATACTCATTCAGATACTCTGTCAACTCTTTCGGCTTCTTAAGTTTGAATTTGAGGTTCTTTACAGGTTTCTTGTTTTTCTCTTCCTCACCCAAAATCTGATAGGCTTGGTCAATGCAGAAATTACAGATATGAGCCGAGATGCCCGATACCATTAAGTCAACATCTTTTTTATTTCTCCCGCAAAATGAACAGGTAACTTGTGCCATGTTTTTTTATTTTCTAATCAAAACTTCATCAATGAGGCCATATTCTTTTGCCTCAGGAGCTTTCATCCAGTAATCCCTGTCTGAATCTCTTTCTATTTCTTCAAATGTCTTTCCGGAATGGTCCGCAAGAATCTGATATAACTCCTCTTTCATGGAAAGGATCAGTTTCAAGGATATTTCCATGTCTTTGGACTGTCCCTGCATCCCACCAGAAGGCTGGTGAATCATAACCCTGGAATGTTTCAAAGCAGAACGCTTATCTTTTGCACCACCAGCCAACAAAACAGCACCCATAGATGCAGCAATTCCTGTACAAATGGTAGCAACTTCCGGCTGAATGTACTGCATGGTATCATAAATACCAAGTCCTGCTGTTACTGAACCCCCAGGACTATTGATATAAAGAAGTACATCTTTTTTAGGGTCTGTAGATTCCAGGAAAAGCAGTTGGGCAGTAATGATATTGGCAATAAAATCATCCACCTGTGTTCCTAAGAAAATGATCCTGTCCATAATCAATCTGGAAAACACGTCAATTTCTCTGAAATTAGTCGGTCTTTCCTCTATTACCGATCGGGTCATGTTTTCTACAAAAGTGTTGTATTGGTCAAATGCATTGCCGCTGATGCCTCTGTTGTGCACCGCAAACTTTCTGAATTCGTCTTTGTTGATCATAATCTCGTTTTTAGTATTGTACAAAAATAAAAAAAGCCCTTACTAAATGAAGGACTTTCTGATAACGATTTTGAATCAGGATTAGTTTTCCAACAGTTCCTTGAATTTATCTGCACTGATTTTTTCTTCCTTTACATTGGCTTTTTCTTTTACAAATGCCAATACTTTATCATTTTGTACTGATGTCAGCATTTGCATGTAGTTCTGACCTTCATTGCCTTGAAGGTAATTGTCTACAAACATGCCCATGCTTTCTTCCATTTGTGCACCCATGCCAGAAGAGGCAAACTGCTCTCGGATCATTTCTTTAGTCTTCTCAATGACATCCTCGTGCTCAGCTTTGATTTCATTGTCTTTGGCAATTTTACCTGAAATCAAAGTCCAAGTGAGTTGCTTGGCATAGATCGGGTATTCTTTTTCAACCTGTTCTTCAGTCACTTTTCCTTCATTGGCTCTTATCAACCATTCTTTTAAGAATGCTTCAGGAAGTTCGATGTTGGCAGACTCGATCAATTTATCTTTGATCTGCTCATCACTGTAGACAGCGGCTTCTTTATTATAGTTGTCAGAAATAATTTCCTGAACTTTTGCTCTCATGGCTTCTTCGGAATCTACTTGTCCAGGACCAAATAGTTTGTCGAAAAACTCCTGATTGAAATCAGCAAGTTCAGTTCTGTTGATATTTTGTACCGTAAAAGTGAATTTTCCGGAAAGTTTTTCTACTTCTTCCTCTTCCACACCCACAGTCTGTGCCAAATCTTCTTTGATGGCCTTAGAGGGGTCAAGTTCCACAACATCACCTTTTTTGACACCCACAAACTTCTTGAGAGACTTCTTTTCAACCTTGGACAATGGAAGGCTGAAGGTTTTTTCGAATGTGCCATCTTCAGACTTCAGATCGCCGTAAAGGAAGTCATTTTCTTCACTTACCTCTGGGTTAGTCATTTTTCCATACTGACTTCTGAGGTTTGTGATTGCTTCTTCTACTTCAGCATCGTTCATTTCCACTTTATAAGAAGTAGCTTTCAAAGAATCATCCAGCTTGAATTCAATTTCTTCCACAAAACCTATTTTATACTGAAATTCAAATTCAGTCTGGGTTTTCCAGTCAATGCTGTCAGCATCTTCAATCATTGGAAGTGGGTCTCCCAATATTTTAAAAGTTTGCTCTTTAAGATAGTTGTTTAAAGAGGAGGAAAGGATTTCATTGATTTCGTCTACCAAAACAGAAGTTCCATACATTTTCTTTACCATCGAAACAGGGGCTTTGCCTGGTCGGAAACCTTTGATGTTTGCCTTTTTGGCATAATCTTTAAGTTTCGCATCAACCTTAGGTTGATAATCTGCTTCATTTAATTTAATTTTAACTGAAGCTTGATTTGCTGAATGTTTGTCTAAAGAGATTTCCAAGGTAATTTGATTTTGGTTAGATTTTAATTAAAAACCCTCAATCTCTTTTCCCAGATCCATCCGGCTGGGCCGGATTTTAATCGGAATTGTGATTGAGGGTTAAGATGTGTGCGGATGGAGGGACTCGAACCCCCATGCCTCGCGGCGCTAGATCCTAAGTCTAGTGCGTCTACCAATTTCGCCACATCCGCTTTAATGTGGGGCAAAGGTAATAATCAATTTCAAACTTGCAAAAACAGATTTAAAAAATCCTGAAATACTTTAAAAAAAAATTAAATAAGCCCCTAATTTTGATCAGAGGTTTGCTACACTAATCTAATATATGATTCAAGTTGATTTAGAAGAAGAGAGAAAAGAGATTCTTAAAAGATACAGGAGGCTGCTCCGAATGGCCAAGCCACTGTTGAAAGAAGGAGATGCAAAGTTGATCAAGAAAGCTTTCAATGTGGCTAACGAAGCGCATAAGGAAATGCGGAGAAAATCCGGGGAGCCTTATATTTACCATCCTCTGGAAGTTGCTCTGGTCTGTGTAGAGGAAATTGGACTGGGGACTACCAGTATTGTGTCCGCCCTTCTGCATGATGTGGTAGAAGATACAGATTGGGAGCTTGAAGATATCGATAGGGATTTTGGACCTAAAGTGGCTCAGATTATAGATGGCCTTACCAAGATTTCAGGTGTCTTTGATTATGGCTCATCCCAGCAGGCTGAGAATTTCCGAAAAATGTTGCTCACGCTGTCTGACGATGTTCGGGTTATTCTGATCAAATTGGCTGATAGGCTCAATAACATGCGTACGCTGCAGAGTATGCCGCGCCACAAACAGCTGAAGATTGCTTCAGAGACTATGTACCTCTATGCTCCATTGGCGCATAGGTTGGGTTTGTATGCCATCAAATCCGAATTGGAGGACCTTTATCTGAAATACACAGACTCTGACACATATAATTATATCGTAGAGAAAATCAACGAGACCCGCCTTTCAAGAAATAAATTTATCAAGAGTTTTACTGCCCCTGTAGAAGAGGAGTTGCATCTACAAGGTTTTGAATTCACAGTCAAAGGAAGGCCTAAGTCTGTTTTTTCTATCTATAATAAAATGAAAAAGCAGAATATTCCTTTTGAGGAAGTCTATGATCTATTTGCAGTGAGGATAATTATTGACAGTGATCTTGAAGATGAAAAGGCTGATTGTTGGCAAGTTTATTCTATTGTCACGGATTTCTACAGACCCAATCCTGACAGGTTAAGAGATTGGATCAGTACTCCTCGTGCCAACGGATACGAATCTTTGCATACCACTGTGATGAGTAATACCGGTCAATGGGTGGAAGTTCAGATCCGAACTGTACGTATGGATGATATCGCGGAAAGAGGATATGCTGCACATTGGAAATATAAGGAGATAGAAGCTGCTCAAGGCAAAAGTAGCTCAGGTCTTGACAAATGGATTACTCAAGTCAGGTCACTTTTGGAGTCCAACGATGGTTCGGCTATTGAGTTTATGGATGATTTTAGAGGAAACTTATTCCATGATGAAGTTTTCGTATTTACTCCCAAAGGAGAATTAAAAGTCCTTCCATTTGGAGCCACAGCTCTGGATTTTGCCTTCGAAATCCATACTGAAGTGGGAGCGAAGTGCATCGGTGCAAAAGTGAATCAGAAACTAGTCCCCATCAATCATAAGCTGAAAAACGGTGATCAGGTAGAGATCCTTACTTCCAACAAGCAAAAGCCTACAGAAGATTGGCTCAACTCAGTAGTGACTTCCAGGGCAAAGGCAAAAATAAAAGATGCCCTAAAAGAAGAGAAAAAATCCACAATGATGGATGGGAAGGAGATCGTGCAGCGAAAGCTTCGGCAGATGAAAATGGATTTCAACTCTGAAATAGTAGAACAGTTAAGAGCATATTTCGAAACCAAAACTCCCAATGAGTTTTACTATAAAGTCGGTAAAGGGGTAATAGATGCAACCTCAATCAAGAGCTTCAAAGACTTTAAAGAACAGAAAAAACAAAAGAGTAAGCCTTCTCTGGAAAAAGTAAAAGATGAATCTTCCTTTACCAAAGAAATCAAAAGCTTAAAGGGTCCAGACCATGATCAGCTTTTGATAGGGGAGGATATGGATGTGGTGGATTACATCTTGGCTAAATGCTGTAATCCGATCCCTGGAGACGACGTATTTGGGTTTGTGACTGTCAATGAAGGAATCAAAATTCACCGTACCTCATGTCCCAATGCACTGGAGCTTCTTTCCAATCACGGAAATAGGGTGATCAAAGCACGCTGGACCAGTCAACAGGAAATAGCATTTTTAGCTGGTCTTAGGATCATAGGTACGGACAGGGTAGGGTTGATCAATGATGTGACCAAAGTTATTTCCAACGAACTGAAAGTGAATATGCGCTCCATTACAGTAGATTCTGACAGTGGGATTTTCGAAGGGACCATCAAATTATATGTACATAGCACACAGCATTTGGAAAAATTGGTTGAGAATTTATCTAAAGTTGAAGGTATTATTAAAGTGACCCGATTTGATTAGACAAAGGTATTACTCCTTATTTGAATCTTTTCTAAATAAGAACAGTTATATTTGAAAAAAAAAGCATTACATGGCCTTAAATGAAAGTGTTTTTGAGGAGGTAAAGAAAATATTCACTGCCTATCTGGAAAACAAAAAGCTGCGCAAAACCCCTGAACGATACGCCATCCTGGAGGAAATCTATGGAAGAACCGGACACTTTGATGTGGAGTCGCTGTATATCAGCATGAAAAACAAAAACTATCGTGTTAGCAGGGCTACGGTTTACAATACCTTAGATTTATTGGTTGAATGTGATTTGGTGACCAAGCATCAGTTTGGCCAAAACCTGGCACAATTCGAGAAATCATATGGCTACAAGCAGCATGACCATCTTATCTGCACTGATTGTAATAAAGTTTTGGAGTTTTGCGATCCTAGAGTGCAGAACATACAAAATACGGTGGGGGAAGTTCTGAACTTTCAAGTCTTGCACCATTCACTGATTTTGTATGGCAATTGTAAAAAAGAACAATGTGAAAATAGACCTACTGTATGAAACTCACCTATCAATTAGACAAAGAAGAAAAAGCTTATTTTTTACATATCCAAGGGGACCTTATTGGAGATGAAGTAGGGCCTAAGTTGGTAGAAATGGTTTCAGATGCAGTCAATGACGGCGTCAGGAATTTTGTAGTGGACCTGAGTGAGGTAAGGTACATCAGTTCCAGTGGAATCGGTCTTTTGATCACCATGCTGACCAAAATGAGAAATGTAGAAGGGGAAGTGTACCTTACTTCACCTTCAGACCATGTAAAAAAGCTTTTGATCATCACCAAGCTGAATAATATTTTTACGGTGTTTGATACAGTAACAGAGGCAAAAGAAAAAATAGGCTGAGTTGAAAAATACGTGGTTTAGAAATTCACTTCTTTTAATTTTAGCAGCACACCTTATTTCCTGCTCCGAAGAAAAACGATTTTCAGGGCAGGAAATTTTTGTTGATATCAGCCCGAAAATAACAGTGTATTTTGCTGACACAGACCTGAGCTCCCAGTATCCATTTCCACATTCTAGTTTCTTGGATTCAAGCTTAATGATATCCTATAATATGTTGAAAAATTCTTTGGACACTATTTATTTTGAGGGAGATACTTTAAAAGTAAAAGAGGGTTTTTATTTAGAAAAGGATGGTCCAAGACGTACAGAAGGAATTAATAACTTGGTATATACATCCTTGGGGCTTGTTTTATTCAATGCCAAAAATCAAGAAAAAGAAAACTACCTTGACTATTACTTTGTTGACATTGATTTTTAAGTAGTATTGATCCGGAATTTATGATTCTGAAAGTAAGGTCTATAATAAATAAGCTGTTTTCCTTGCAATTATTTAACCTTATTCCAAATTTCACGGCTTAAAAGAAATCAATACGACATTTTAAATATAAATCAATGAAAATGGATGTGCTTTTGGGCCTGCAATGGGGCGACGAAGGAAAAGGTAAGGTTGTGGATGTGCTAGCGCCGCAATACGATGTAGTCGCCAGGTTTCAGGGAGGGCCCAATGCCGGTCATACTTTGGAATTTGACGGGATCAAGCATGTGCTTCATCAGATTCCATCCGGGATTTTTAGAGAAAACATCACCAATATTATTGGAAATGGGGTAGTGCTTGACCCTGTAATCCTCAAAAAGGAAATTGAAGGGCTTCACAAGTTCAATATAGCATTCAAAAAGAACCTTTTTATTTCAAAAAAGGCCACCATTATCATTCCAACCCATAAGTTGTTGGACGCAGCTTATGAAAAATCCAAAGGGGATAAAAAAATCGGATCCACACTTAAAGGTATAGGACCGACTTATCAGGATAAGATAGGAAGAGTCGCTTTGAGGGTAGGAGATATTCTCTCTCCTGATTTTAAGGAAAAATATCAAGGTCTTGTGGACAAGCACAAAACAATATTGTCATTTTATGATTTTGACCTAAGCCAATTGGCAGAGCTGGAGGCTACGTTTTTCGATGCGGTAGAATTCTTCAAGACACTCAATCTTGTGGACAGTGAGTACGAAGTGAATACGTACCTCAAAGAAGGTCAGCGGGTATTGGCTGAGGGCGCGCAGGGTTCTCTTTTGGATATTGATTTTGGCAGTTATCCTTTTGTGACCTCTTCCACTACAATGGCTCCGGGAGCATGTACAGGGTTGGGAGTGGCCCCGTCCAGGATTGGAGAGGTTTACGGAATTTTTAAAGCGTACTGTACCAGAGTAGGTAGTGGACCTTTCCCTACGGAACTTTTCGATGAAGATGGGGAAGCCATGAGAAAAGAAGGAAATGAATTTGGCTCCACCACTGGAAGACCAAGGAGGTGTGGTTGGATAGACTTGCCTGCTTTGAAGTATTCTATCATGATCAATGGAGTGACCCAGTTGTTTATGATGAAAGCTGATGTACTCAATATTTTCGAACAAATAAAAGTCTGCACGCACTATGAATTGCCTGATGGAACAATGGTGGACAGGTTGACCTATGAGTTGGACTCAGTAGAAGTGAAGCCTGTTTATCAAACCGTACCCGGCTGGAACCAATCCTTGGCTGATATAAGTAGCTATGATGGATTTCCAAAAGAGCTAAAGGATTATGTTACAATGCTTGAAGAGGCTTTGGAAGTACCGATCAAATTGGTATCGGTAGGTCCGGATAGGAAGCAAACCATATTAAGGTAGTGAATAAAGCCTCTTGTAGCCGAGAGGCTTTTTTTTTGAACTAAAAAGCCTAATTTGCATACTTATATTTATTTGGGTTTTGAAGGAAGGATTTTATTTAAGATTTGGGAGTGTCTCCAAAAAATTAACCTCAGGTTTTTTTACATCTTTTATCATACTTTTCTTATTGGCCTCAGTTTCTTTTGGTCAAACTGGATTTCCATTCTGCGGAGACTTTGCTGACGATTCAAATCCGTTATTTATCACAGGGGGATCAGCTAGGGTAGATGATGGGGTCTTGCGATTGACGGATGCAGACCAAGATCAAAGTGGGTATGCATACATTGATATTCCATTCCCTTCTAATTTTGGTATCAAGGCCACTTTTGAAATGTATATTTATGGAGGTACTGGAGGTGATGGGATGAGTGTGTTTTTATTTGATGCTGCTACCCAGAATTTTGCTCCGGGAGGATTTGGAGGGTCATTGGGGTATGCTCCAAGAAATGAAATTCCCGGTCTTACGGGAGCATATTTCGGCTTAGGCTTTGATGTTTTCGGCAATTTTTCAAATTCTTCGGAAAATAAAAACGGTGGCTTATCAACAGACCTTACTTACCCAAACACGATTGCGGTGAGGACTGGTGGGAGTGGGTTTTCAGGCTACAATTTTCTGGTAGCCAAAACAACCCTTGCGGTAGAGGAGACTCCCATTTCTTTACCATTGAATGAAATGTTTGCCCTTAACTCAGGGATACAAGGCACCCCACGTGTCACCAATCCTGATCAGCTGGGATATAGAAAGGTTTATTTGGAATTACTTCCCAATCCAAATGGGAATGGTTATTTACTAAATCTTGAAATGGATATCAACAATGGGGCGGGACTCAGAAGAGTAGTGATATTTTCAAACCAGCCCTATACCCAATCTGCTCCAGAAAATTTAAAAATAGGATTTGCGGCCTCAACTGGCTCAATTGTCAATATCCACGAAATAGGGGAGTTGACCGTAGAGGTAGCGGATCAGGAAGGCTTGGAAAATCCGGTAACCCGAGAATTTGAAGATTTGGCCACATGCGCAGGACAGGACAATTTTTTTGAGATTCCGGCTGATGCCATTGACCTGCCTAATGAAAACTCTACTGTAAGGTGCCTTCAATTTTACAGGTCATTGGAGGAGATTGAGGCTGTCTTGGATGACATTTGTTTGCAAGGTAGGTGCCGGTCTGATGTACTCGAGCTGGAGCAAGGGGTATTGAGAGCAAATGGAAATGGGGTTGGTTATACTTTTACTCCAAGTGCAGATTTTATAGACCAAACACTAACAGTGTATTATACCATAATAGATACTTATGGTAGGCAGTCCAACGGGAGTGCTCTCAATCTTTTTATCCAGGAATCCCCAAATCCGGTGAATATAAAGTTTGAGGATTTTGATACAGAGACCAATGAAGTCTCCATATGTGAGGGGGAGTCAGTCAGAATGGAAGCGTTCGGGGATGACCTTTATTCGAGTTTCAAATGGTATTTGAATGACGTTTTTGTTAGAGAAACTCAAGAACCTTTTTATGAGTCCGGATTCCCGGGAGCCTACAAGGTGGAAGGTTATACCAATAGAAACGAATGTTTTGTAGTATCAGAGGAGATTTTGATTTCTATACCTGAGCTTCCAGAAGTTACCATTCAGGAAGAAATAATAGCTTGCCTTCCGGAAGAAGCACCTAACCTTTTGGATTATTTGGAAGATTTTGATCCTGATTCTTTTGATTATAGGTTGATTGGCCTTGATGGGGAAACCCGGATTGAGGAGGCGATTGATTCAGTTGATTTGCCGCCTGGGGAGTTTACCCTTGAGGCCAAGAGAAAAGGGCTTGAGTGTTTTGGTCCTCCCTCAAATTTTGTAGTCAATTATGTAACGGAGCCATTGATGTTAGCGATTTCTTATCAACTGATGGATCCTTCAAGGCCGTCTGATGCGGATATTTTTATAGATGATGAGATAAGCTTTACTTTTGAACCCAATCGTACTATTGTCGAAACAGAATGGGATTTTGGGGATGGGACAACTGCCTCAGGTTTATCGCCTAGCCATGTTTTTGGTAGTAGGGGAGAATATTTGGTTCAGGTTACCGCGTTAGATGAATTTGGCTGTTCAACTACAGATGAAATTACTGTGGTTTTGGATCTTTCCTACAGGGTGATGATCCCGACAGGGTTTACACCGACCCAATTTGAAAACAGGTATTTTAGGCCAAAGGTTAGAGGGATCGTGGAAATGGAATTATTGGTTTTCAATCTCTGGGGAAATATGGTTTTCCAAAGCAATGATTTAAACACTGAAGGTTGGGATGGAAGTTTTAAAGGGGAATTGGCACCGGGAGGCAGTTATGTATACAAAGTAAAGATGCTGTCAGTGGATGGGGAAGTATTTGAGGAAACAGGTAAATTTCAATTGATAAGATGAGAAAAATATTCTGGATGCTGATCATGCTGTTGTACGTGCCCCTGCTGAAAGCGCAGGATATTCAGTTTTCTCAATTTTATGCGGCGTCTATGTATTTGAATCCTGCATTTGCAGGTAGTGCGGAGATTACCAGGCTGGGTTTGAATTTCAGAAATCAATGGCCTTCTATTGATCAAAGTTTCATTGCATACAGTGCCTATTTGGATCATTATTTCGAGGATTACAATTCAGGGGTGGGTTTGATTGTCAATGGAAGCAGGGAATCATTTTCAAATCTTCAAAACAATGAGGTTGGAATCTTATATACTTACAGGCTCCGGATAGGAGAGAAGAGCTTTCTAAACTTTGGGGTGCAAGGCAGCTATGGATTGCGTGCAGCAGCTTTTGATGAAGTGATTTTGGGTACACAGCTTGATGTTGATAGAGGGGTTATCTCTCCATCTCCTGGCTCTGGGATAATTGATGATAGGCAAACCAGTTTTATTGACTTGCATTCTGGTCTGTTGTTTTACAATGATAAAGTTTGGTTTGGCATTTCTTCACATCATTTGACCCAGCCAGACTTATCCTATTTAATGGATGGTTATGATGGTTTGCCAAGAAAATATTCAGCGCATGGAGGAGTAAGGTTTGATCTCAAGCCAGGCTTTATCAATGATTACTTTAACAATACACGGCAAGAAAGGACTGTATCTTTTGCGTTCAATTACAAGAGACAAGGTTTTTTTGATCAGTTGGATATAGGTTCAGAGCTTTATTTCGAGCCCATAATTTTAGGGCTATGGTATAGAGGGCTTCCATCTTTTAATGGTTTGCCAAATAATGATGCACTTATTGGGCTGGTAGGCTTTTCCCTTCAAAATGGATTGGACATAGGGTACAGTTATGATTTCACGCTTTCCAAGCTTGGTTGGCGAAATTCCGGTGGAGCCCATGAGCTTTCAATTCGCTATTCTTTTGTTAATCAGATTTGGAATAAAGGACTAAATTATTCCCCGGGATTTCGTTATTAATTTTTTCACTTTGATTATCAGTAGACTTAGGAATCTTTTAAGATTATTTTCTGACATCGTTTTGTAAATGGTAAAAAGAGTTGCACCTTTGCAAACCCAAAACGATGGGACTGCAACAAATTTTCTTTATAAATATTTCGGTTGCCGCTATCCAGCAGACTGGAATCAAATGAAAATTTTAAAAATTTTATTTTGTTAAAATAAAATTTTGAATTACCTTTGCAAACCTGTTCGGGCAACGGGATTTAAAAAAGAGCTACGTAAGGTAGTTTTCGATACGGCGGTATATCTGCTGTAAAAGTTCATTGAAAGACTGTGAGACAGATAATACGAATATGGACCGGTAATAATAAT
>NZ_ALWO02000012.1 GCF_000295935.2 Indibacter alkaliphilus LW1 | reverse complement strand
CATGGTCAGACCGAAATATCCACTACCCATACTTGCAGTCGGGTTTCGATCAACAATTTTAAATTCGAACTCCATACAATCAGCTTTTCCTTCAATGCCTGATCCTAAGAAGAAAGCTCCAACAATTAATAAAGCAAATAATTTTTTTATTATTTAAAGATTTAACATGTTTTTAATCATGTCAATAATAATAATAATAGAAGTCAAGTTTAGTTGAAAGAAAATTCAGATCTGTTAGAGATTATTTGAAAAAATCAACTTTATCAAACTCATCACATCCAGCTTCTTGTAATCCTCAATATAAAATTCACAAATAGGCAATTCCTCCTTGATATGGGAAGAAAGAACGCCCACCACTTTCATTCCTGCATTTTTGGCCGCTGTCACTCCTGAAAACGAATCCTCAAAAACCACACAGTGCTCAGGGGCAACACCAAGGTTTTTTGCCGACTGAATGTATACCTCTGGGTCAGGCTTGTGTTTGGTCACATCCTCGCTGGCCATGATGGATTCCATTTTTTCTACAATCCCAAGCTGGCCGATAATCAATTCCAAATTTGCCCTTGGTGCAGAAGTGGCCACTCCTGTGAGTAATCCATTTTCTTTTAGGGATTCAAAAAACTCCAAAAACCCATTGATCGGATTAACTTTATCTTGATAAATCTCTCTGAACAAGCTTTCCTTTTCATCTTCCAACTCCAACAGTTCATTTCCTTCCACCTTCCTTTCCAAGAAATGACTCATTATATAGGAGTTGCTTTTCCCATACATGTGCATGGCAAATTCCTCTTCAGTAGGGTAAAGTCCCCTCTTAGCAAAAAATTCCTGAAAAGCTACAGAATGGAATGGATTGGTATGGCAGATCACTCCGTCCATGTCGAAAATAATGGCTTTTTTCATTTGTTTAATAGGCTTTTTAGTTTGGTAAAGCTAACAATAAAATAAAATAAGACTTATATCACAGAAAACTATAGTTCTTCGGTAATATACATATTTAAATATTGTCCATTTTTTAAAGAAATCCCTCCAAGATCTCAAATATCTTGGAGGGATCTTTTTTCAGAAATATTCACATTCCAATCTTAGAAAATATCTATGAATATCCGATATCCTTAAATATCTGTTAATAATATTTCAACTTTATTTCAATCATATTTCCACGATATTTCATGATTTCACCTCTCAAACTCCTTCACCACTTTCTCTATGATATCGCAGCAATCATGAAGCTGATCTTCTGTCATCACCAAAGGAGGAGCAAACCTAATGATATTTCCATGGGTAGGTTTGGCCAAAAGTCCGTACTCAGCCAATTTCATACACATGTCCCAAGCGGTACTGCTATCCTGAGAATCATTCACTACTACTGCATTGAGCAAGCCCTTTCCTCTGACCAGTTTCAGTATTTTATACTTGTCAACCAAAAGCTGCATGCGCTCACGAAAGATACTCCCCAGCTTACGGGCATTCAATGCCAAACGCTCATCCCTGATTACTTCCAAAGCTGTCATGGCTACCTTGACTCCTAAGGGATTGCCTCCAAAGGTGGAACCATGCTGTCCAGGTTTGATGACTTCCATGATATGATTATCAGCCAAAACAGCCGATACCGGATAGAATCCTCCTGAAATCGCTTTTCCTAAAATCAGCATATCAGGTCTAGTGTAGGTCTCCTGCTTTTCACAATGTCCCTCACAGCTACAATTCCCACATACCGCCAATAATGAGCCTGTTCTTGCTATACCAGTCTGAATTTCATCCGCTATAAACAGTACATTGTGCTTTTTGCAGGTTTCAGCCACCCTCCTCATGTAGTCAACAGCAGGAGTATAGACACCTGCTTCCCCTTGGATGGGTTCGACCAAAAAAGCCACCACATTCTTATTTTCGAGCGCTCTTTCAAGAGCCTCAATATCATCGTAGGCTATTTTTTCGAATCCAGGTGTAAAAGGACCAAAGTTTTTCCTGGCGTTTTCATCATTGGAGAAAGAGATAACCGTAGTAGTCCTACCATGAAAGTTGTTTTCGGCAACTACTATGACCCCTTCATTTTCCGGCACACCCTTTTTCTCATAGCCCCATTTTCTGGCAATCTTAAGGGCAGTTTCCACACCTTCGGCACCGGTATTCATGGGTAAGACTTTGTCAAAGCCGAAATATTCTGTGATATACTTTTCAAAGGGGCCCAATATATTATTATAAAATGCGCGGGAGGTAAGCGTAAGCGTTCCGGCTTGTTCGATCAAAGCATCCTTGATTCTAGGATGACAGTGACCTTGGTTGACAGCAGAATATGCAGATAGAAAGTCATAATACTTTTTGCCTTCCACATCCCATAGAAATACACCCTCCCCCTTTGCCAACACTACTGGCAGTGGGTGATAATTGTGTGCTCCGAATTCATCTTCCAAGGCAATTGCCTGCTTGCTTGAGTTTATTGTTTCCATCATAAATCTGTATGTTTGCTGCACTGAATCATTTGATCCAGTCACCTGTTTTCATTTCAGACAAATATAACAAATGCCCTAAGCATAAAAGAATGAATTCAAAAAAGAAGCCTGTAAGCCCACAAAAGTTAATCCCAGGAGATTATTATATCAATGAAAACGGATTGATGGTTTTTACAGCACAGTACCACTTAAGGCGAGGATATTGTTGTGGCAGTGGCTGCAAGCATTGTCCATATCCGACTAAGTAAAAGTGGGATTTGCTGGTTAATTGAAGAATGGATTAACCAGCAACTGTATAACTGTAGGCATACCTGAAATGAGGAATGAAAGGCAAAATTTTAAAGGTTAGAAGTCAAAAGTTAAATTTGGGTTTTTCGTAAGTTGGGGCGAAACTAATTCTAAAATTTCCATGAGACCGATGTGTTTAAAGAATTGAAAGCTCAATACTTATATATATGAAGATGCAACCTTCGGATAACACAGTCACTTTTTTCTAAATTCTAGATACACGTCTCTCGCTTCCGCCCTCCTCCCTCCTCCCTCATCCTTCATCCATTCCCTCCTTAATCCTCCACATTTTTAAAACTTTACGGAATTATTTTGGGAAGCACTTTTGGTAATTCGGTTAAAAGTCCGATATTTGCAGACTCAATTGAAAAAACGTCTTTAATAATACGATCATATATCATGGCAAAAGTTTGTGACATCACCGGCAAAAGACCTCAAGTAGGTAATAATGTATCACATGCCAACAACAAGACCAAGCGTAGGTTTTATCCAAACTTACACAAGAAGAGTTTCTACGTTCCCGAAGAAGATGCTTGGATCACGTTGAAGGTTTGTACCAAAGCTTTGAGAACTATCAATAAAAAGGGCATCAGCGCTGTATTGAAAGAAGCTCAAAACAAGGGTATGATCATCATTAAATAATACAGACAGGTTTACCACTTTAAATAATACAGAGCGATGGCTAAGAAAGGCAATAGAGTTCAGGTAATCATGGAGTGTACTGAGCACAAAAATTCAGGCATGCCAGGAACTTCAAGATACATTACAACAAAAAACCGTAAGAACACCACTGAAAGATTGGAGTTGAAAAAATTCAATCCAATCCTTAAAAAGGTAACGGTTCATAAAGAAATTAAATAATTTAGGACCTGAGTTGCATAAGCAACCTTAAACCCCTTAAGATATGGCTAAGAAAGTAGTAGCAACCCTGAAAAAAGAAGGTGGAGTAACTTATGCCAAGGTTATCAGAGCAGTAAAATCTGAAAAAACCGGTGCATATTCCTTCAAAGAAGAGATGGTTCCAACTCCAATGGTTCAGGAAACACTCAAAAAATAATTTCATTGCACTAATTGCAATCAAAAGTCCCTTCAGGCTACGTCTTGAAAGGGACTTTTTTATTATATTCGGATTCTAAAAATCAATACTATGGGAATTTTCGGTTTCTTTTCGAAAGAAAAAAAGGAGAGCCTGGACCAAGGACTCAAAAAAACCAATGAGAATATTTTTTCAAAATTAGGTAAAGCTGTAGTAGGAAAATCCAAAGTTGACGAAGAGGTACTGGATGAATTGGAGGAAATCCTTATCACGTCTGATGTGGGCGTAGACACAACGATTAAGATTATCAAAAGAATTGAAGAAAGGGTAGCCCGTGACAAATATCTGAACACCCAAGAACTTGATGTACTGCTTAGGGAAGAAATAGAAGCACTACTCAAGGAGAACAAAAGCGCAGACCTTTCTGACTTTGATCTCCCCGCAGACAAAAAACCTTATGTCATCATGGTAGTTGGGGTCAATGGTGTCGGTAAAACAACCACCATTGGAAAATTAGCCCATCAGTTTAAATCTGCTGGGAAATCAGTTGTCTTAGGAGCTGCCGATACTTTCAGGGCAGCCGCTGTAGACCAATTGATTTTATGGGGAGATAGAGTGGGTGTACCGGTAGTTTCCCATGGAATGAATACAGATCCGGCTTCTGTAGCTTTTGACGCTGTTAAGCAGGGCGTTGATACAAATGCTGATGTGGTGATCGTGGACACAGCAGGAAGACTTCATACCAAAGTCAACCTGATGAATGAATTGACCAAAATCAAAAGAGTGATGCAGAAATTCATAGAAGATGCCCCACATGAAATTCTTTTGGTACTGGACGGCTCTACAGGCCAAAACGCTTTTATACAGGCAAAGGAATTTACCAAAGCTACAGACATTACCGCACTGGCTATTACCAAATTGGATGGAACGGCCAAAGGAGGCGTAGTCATTGGCATTTCCGATCAATTCAAAATCCCTGTCAAGTACATAGGTGTAGGCGAAAAAATGACTGATCTACAGGTTTTCAACCGAAAAGAATTTGTGGATTCTTTGTTTAAAAAGAAGTAAACCTTTGAGGTTCCTTTCAGACCTCAAAGATTTATCTCAGTATTTAATAAAAGGATGTAAAAGACCCAGAGATTTTTGAAAACCTGAAGGATCCAGCCTCTCCGACCTTTGAGTTTGCTGCGGCAGAATGCAGTTTGCTTTTGCAATTAAAACAGTTTTAATTGAAACTTTTGGGTGCACAGCTTAAGGGAGCTCAAATAATACCCTTACATACTCCTCCACGTCATCAGAACCTGGATTTAGCAATTTGAAATAATAGCCATCAGGAGTAGCAAAACCACTGGACGCAATCTGCTGATTGTCAAAAAATACTTCTCCAATTGTTTCAAAATTGAGATCATGCAATATGAAACTGCTCCTGTTGTGAATCCCCCCGACTTCCAAAACTTCTGTTTCAATACTTACAAATCGCAATAACAACTTAGACATTGGTTCAAAAATAACCCATTTGTATCTGCTGGTTTCCATGCTAGGTAAAAACACAACATAATCTCCTTCTTGCTTGGTTTTTCCTTTTTGAAAAACCAAAGGTTCGGAGCTTTTTGATTCTACCCATTTGGTACTTTTCCTATCTGATACCAATAGAGAATCTGTCATAGGAAAACTGACTACATGGAGATTTTCAGTATCAAGGAATGTATGGGAATACAGTCCCAACTCGGGGTCATCAAAATGCTCTTTATAGATATCCGGGTAAGAAAAAGATATGGGTTCAGCCAGCTCATTTTCTAAGTCATATTTCCAAATCCAGTCCTCATAAGCCATATTGGGCTCCTTTAACACAAAAGGAACATCCGATAAGATTAACTGCTTCTTTTCTTTGTTATAGTACATCCTATTTCCGTTGACCACAGAAAAGTTGGCGGCAAGTCTTTCTTCAGGTACATTAGGTAATGGAAATCTGTCAAGTACTTTTCCTTGAAAATCAGTATGAATAATTGATTTTTGGTCTGAGATGAAAAAAATCCCATCTTCAGTAATCAAGCTTCCTGATATAAACCCTCCTATACCATCAGGCCCTTCTTTTTCAAAATCAACTGTACCCTCCAGCTCTCCTGAGGGGTAGCTATACTGATACAGCCTTCTCCCGACGACACCAAATAAAAAAGATTTACCATTTTGATCGAAAAAGGAGAACTCTTGAGGCAGACTCCTGGTCAAAGTATCCTTTTCCAAATAAAGGGTATCCACGATGTAATCAGCTAGATCCGCAGTGAAAAATGCAGCTTCATTTTTGGAATCAGTGCAGGAAAACAAAAAGATTAGACCCAATAAAAAGGAGGTCGGGATTTTTATGATTTTAAAATTGCAAGGTATTTGGCTATTCATCCTTGTAAATTTAAAGTGAGACTTTAGAATTGCAAGGATATTATAGTTAAAAGTAAGATCCGATCACCTATAAAGAAAAAGACCTTCGAGGTAACAAAAAACCCCAAAGGTCCATATCTAAAAACTACAAATTGACAAGATTCTAAATAATCATCTGATTCTTCTCGTCTCTGAACATATGATACAAGACTTTAGACAAAAGACATAAGATCAGGTTTCTGTATCGCCTCTAGCCTGCCCTTTCAAGTTTTCCACCAAACGAGTCTCTTGGTTATAGCTTCTTGTTTATAGTAAAGAAATCTCACCCTCAAGGAGAATCAAGTCTAATTTCTCGCTTCTAGACTCTTTCTACCTGGTACATTATACTTGGTACCTGGTACAATTAACACACTCAATCTTCTCCCAAAAAAGGATACCTGTAATCCACTGGAGACACAAAGGTTTCCTTGATCGTTCTTGGCGATACCCACCTTAGCAAATTGATCATAGATCCAGCTTTATCATTGGTACCGGAAGCCCTAGCTCCGCCAAATGGCTGCTGTCCTACTACAGCACCTGTTGGTTTGTCATTGATATAGAAATTGCCTGCTGCATTTCTCAGCTTCTGGGTAGCCAATTCAATCGCATATCTGTCTGTTGAGAACACTGCTCCTGTGAGAGCATAAGGGGATGTTTGATCTACCAACTCCAGAGCTTCCTCGAAATGTTCAGAATTGTAAACATAGATCGTCAAAACCGGCCCAAAAATCTCTTCCTGCATGGTGGTATACATTGGATCTTCTACAACCAAGACAGTTGGCTCAATAAAATATCCTTTTGATTTGTCATGGTTCCCGCCAGCAATTACCTCAACTCCTTCAGCAGTTTTGGCATTATCGATGTATTTGCTGATTTTGTCAAAAGCTTTTTCATCTATCACGGCATTGATGAAATTGGTGAAATCTTCCGTAGGTCCCATTTTCATTGAAGCTAAATCCTCCAGTAAATATTTTTTTACATCACCCCATATATTGCTTGGGATGTAAGCTCTTGAGGCAGCCGAACACTTCTGACCTTGAAATTCGAAAGCTCCTCGGGATAATCCCACAGCCACAGCTTTTGGATTGGCAGACTTGTGAGCAACCACAAAGTCCTTTCCCCCTGTCTCACCTACGATTCTTGGATAAGATTTATACTTGTAAATATTTTCTCCGATTGTTTTCCAGATGTGCTGAAATACACCCGTGGAACCTGTAAAGTGTATACCTGCAAAATCAGGGTGATTGAAGATAATATCCCCAGCAGTGGGCCCATCAACGTAAATCAAGTTGATCACTCCATCCGGAACACCTGCTTCTTTGAAAACTTCCATCAATACATTTGCAGAATAAATCTGAGTGTAAGCAGGCTTCCAAACAACCGTATTGCCCATCATTGCAGCTGAGGCTGGTAAGTTCCCGGCAATAGCAGTAAAATTAAAGGGAGTCAAAGCAAACACAAAGCCTTCCAATGGTCTCTGCTCTACCCTGTTCCAAACACCATTTCCTGACACTGGCGGTTGCTGACCATAGATCTCCGTCATATACTTGACATTGAATCTCAAAAAGTCAATAAACTCACAGGCAGCATCTATTTCTGCCTGCATTGCATTTTTAGATTGCCCCAGCATGGTGGCGGCATTGATCTTAGCCCTGTATGGACCTGCCAATAGATCCGCTGCCTTTAGGAAAATCGCAGCTCTCTGCTCCCATTCCATAGATTCCCAAGCCTCTTTAGCTCCTAAGGCCGCATTGATGGCCTGATTTACATGGCTTTCATCACCTTCATGAAAATGTCCAAGAATATGCTGATGATCATGGGGAGGAGACATAGGCTTTTTATTCCCTGTTCTTACCTCTTCACTTCCTATAAACATAGGAACATCAACCTGAAGATTTCTCAAGGACTTTAGCATTTCCTGTAGTTCCTTTCTTTCGGGCGATCCTGGAGCATAACTTTTTACCGGCTCATTCACTGGTTCCGGCACATTAAAAAAACCTTTAAGCATATTTATTTGAGTTTATAAGTTTCTAATAGAACAAATATAAGGGATATGGCTCGGAAAACACGAGCAATGCATGACTAGTGGTGAATGTGATTTATGGGGATTCCTATATTTTTTTCAAAGCAAACTTTCGAGCTCTTTCAAATGCTTGATGGTATGGGTAGGCTGATGATCGATCCCCTTTCCATAGGGATCAAAATACACATTATCAATTTGGGAATTGATAGCTCCCAAGATGTCTGAGTTCGGGTTATCACCTATCATCATCACTTCGGAATTCTTTACCGATAACCTATCCAATGCGTATTGGAAAATTCTGGGATCTGGCTTTTTGTGACCTGTGGTTTCGGAAGTTACTATCAAATCAAAATATGGACTCAGGCCAGATGCTTCCATTTTCTTTGCCTGACTTTCATTAAAACCATTGGTAATGATATGAAGCTTGTAGTTGGGTTTGAGATACTCGAGAATTTCTTTGGAATAAGGTAAAAGATGAGGCTTAGAAGAAGTTCTGTGCATAAAATCCTCCTCCAATTCATTGGGGATATCACTTATAGCTCCACCAGCCTTTTCAAAAATCCTCTTAAACCTTATCTCTCTCAATTCCTTTTTGTCTACTTTCCCTAGGTCATACAGTGCCCACAACTGGAAGTTAACCTCGTAAAAAGATTTTAAGAATAGGTCGAAACTGGAAATACCCACTTCAAATAATTTGAAATAATCATAAATTTCTGAAAGTGATTCCTTGACATTAGTATCATAATCCCACAAGGTATGGTCTAAATCAAAAAAAAGGTGATGGTATTTTTTCAAAATTTCTAAAGGTTATTTTCTGTAAGGATTATTTTCGATTTTGTTAATGGCCAACTCTCTATTGGAATGTAATATTTTATAAACTTCCTGATCCCTGATTAAGTTGATGTCTTTCTGGATAAATTTAAAAATCTGCTGAATAATTTCGTAAGCCTCATCCAAAATGTAATAGAAAATCCATTGATCAACTCTTCGGCTACCTACTAATCCTGCATTTTTCAGATAACTCAGGTGTCTGCTTGTTTTGGTTTGTGTAAAATCAAGAATATGTTCTAAATCTGAAATCGAAAGCTCCTTATTTTCCAGCAAAAGATGAAGTATTCTGACCCTTGACTCTTCAGAAAGGGCCTTAAATATCCTCATTCCATAATTTAAACTTATATTTTTGAGTCGCATTTAGTAACTTTAACAAATAAAACGAGTTTGAAATTAAAGAAATGATCGCTAAATAGGCTAATATTATGGCAAATAAGCCATTCTTAGGATAAAAGCCATCGAAAGCGGTAGATATAAACCCAACTCCATTGAATACTAAGTTTACATATATTACAATCTTCTTTTTGGCATTATGTTTCCTTCTGCCTCATAAGCAAGCCAATGCACAGGATCAAGACCGAAAAGTCATTCAGCTATCCGGAATTATCCTAAACGCTGACAGTACTGATGCTGTACCCGGTGTCAATGTGTATGTTCCCAAAAAAGGCAGGGGCACTAGCTCAGGTAGGTATGGTTATTTTTCTATGCCTGTTCTGGAAGGAGACAGTGTAATTTTCAGTTTTATAGGGATGAAACGTCAAACTTACAAAGTCCCTGCAGTCATGGAAGATGATAAAATCAGCCTGATCGTCACCATGCAAACAGATGAAATCGCTCTTTCCGAAATAGAAGTTATGCCTTTCCCAACCGAGGAAGAATTCAAAAGACAATTATTGGCAGCCAATTTCGACGCTCCTATGTCAATGGACGTACGAGGCAACCTCAGTCCTGAAACCTTGCTTAGATATGCCGAAGGGATGGATGCCTCAGGGAATGAAAACTGGAGATACTTCCAGCAGGGACAGATGATGCAGATCCAAGACCGATACGGACCTAGACCATTTACTTTAGTAGATCCTTTTGCTTGGTCAAGATTTATCCAATCCATCAAACGTGGAGATTTAAGAAAACGGGATTAAACTGAATAGTGATGATAATAAAAGCCCAAACTTTCATTGAGTTTGGGCTTTTTTATACTGAAACTCTTTCGTATAAACCAATTATGAAAACTGTTTTGAACTTTTAATCTACTCTAAGAATCTTCCAGGCTTAGAGCCGCTATTGCTTTTCCAATTGTTTATTCTATTCCCTGAAGTTTTTGCAATACCCCTTCTTCTTTCATGATGGTTTCTATATCCTCCACAGTCTTTGGAACAAATGCACTTAAATTTCTATGGCCATCTTCGGTAATCAGGATATTGTCTTCAATCCTGACACCTATTCGCCACCATTTTTCATCCACATCACTACCTTCAGGAATATAAATTCCAGGTTCGACAGTCAGAACCATTCCAGCTTCAAGCTCTCCACTACCACCTCTATCATGTACATCTAACCCTAGGTGATGGCCTGTCCCATGTGGGAAAAACCTATGCTTCTCTCCAGCCTTGACAAGACCAAGTCTTACAAGGCCTTCATCAATTACTTTACGTGCAGCCCTATCAATAGCCTGAAAATTCGAACCGGGCTTACATTCCGCTATTCCTGCTTCCAAAGCCTCCAAAACAATTTCATAAATAGCCTTTTCCTCTTCAGAAAATCTCCCCTTTACGGGAACGGTTCTGGTAATATCTCCAGAATACCCTCTAAATTCTGCCCCTACATCCATCAAAATCAAACCATCCTGAAGGTCCGTTACATGGTTTTCCACATAATGCAGGATAGTCGTATTATTGCCGGCTCCCACTATGGAACCATATCCCACCTCCTCTGCACCCATAGCTTTGTGAACAAATTCATGAACACCCTGAATGGCTCGCTCAGAAACTCCAGGTTTAATTGATCTGAATGCTTCCATATGCGCTTTTCCGGAAATAACAACTGCTCTTTCCAAGATCTGAAGTTCCTCCTCAGTTTTTACAGCCCTCATTTTTTCTAAAGCCCCAAATAAAGTATTGTTTCTGGAGACTTCAGCCTGTAAATTGAGCATGCTGGTTTTTTGTAGCATAGCCTGTAGCGGAGCGTTGTGTCTCCCCCCTTCTATTTCTGCCATACCCAAAGAAAGCACGGGGCTTACTTTATTCCAGTCTAAACCGGGAGATTGCAAAAATTCCTCATTCAAGTAAACATGGTGAAAACCCAATTTCTCTTTGACTCCGTCTGGCCCAAGCCTTTCTCCATCCCATTGCTCTCTCAAAGGATCTCTAGGCTGTACATACATAATTTCAGATACTTGTTCCCCATTGATGGTCTGAGGGCTTTGAAAAATAATCAGAGCTGCATTTGGCTCTCTGAATCCCGTAAGGTAAAAGAAGTCTGAATTAGGTCTGTATTGAAACTCTGTGTCATTTGACCTGTTTTTGATCGGGCTATTGAAAAAAATAGCTGCTCCATTTGGTGGCAGCTCTTTTCTCAGCACCTCTCTTCTTTCTTTGTGGAATTCCGGGCTCAAACCATCTGCAAAGTAGGATTGGGAATAGGATAAATTGACAAAAAGCAGTAGGAAGAACGCAGTTGTCAGCGGTTTTTGAAATGGATTCATAAATGCTCGTTTTTTTCGAATTGAAAGATAATAACTGAAAAGACAATTTACAGAACCAATCGAATAAAATATCCCCTGGCAAATGTCCTGAGCATTTTACTTAAAAATAACACGAAGACTTAAGCATATACTTATATTTGCGACAAATCAATTACAATGTCAATGAAGCGTTTCCTCAGTGTTTTCTTAATTGCAATTAGCACCGTTACAACATTTGCCCAAATCGAAATTCCTCAAAAACCAAAGCTTGTGGTTGGAATAGTCGTCGACCAAATGAGGCAGGAATATTTTTACAAGTATCAAGACAGGTACACTGAAGGTGGCTTCAAGCGCTTGATGAATGAGGGATTTATGATGAAAAATGCTCATTATAATTACATTCCAACCTACACAGGTCCAGGTCATGCCTCTGTATATACAGGAACTACACCTGCTACCCATGGCATTATTGCCAACAATTGGTATGTAAGAAATCTTGACCGCATGATTTACTGTGCGGAAGACAGCACAGTGACTGCAGTAGGAGGCAGTGAAAAAAGTGGTCAAATTTCTCCAAGGAATATGCTTTCTACGACGATTTCAGACGAACTGAGGTTTTCTACAAACAAAAGATCCAAAGTAGTAGGAATAGCCTTAAAAGACCGGGGAGCATCCCTTCCTGCAGGCCATACAGGCGATGCCTATTGGTATGACAGCGGAACAGGTGAATTTATGACCTCAACTTATTATCAAGAAGAGCTCCCAGAATGGGTAAAGGCATTGAATGATCAAAAACTTGCTGAAAAATACCTTTCGCAAAAATGGGAAACTTTGTTCCCGATTGAAACTTATGTACAGAGTATCGAAGACGATAATCCGTTTGAAGGGCCTTTTATAGGTATGGAGACTACCTCATTTCCCCACGACCTACCTGCTTTGATGGAGAATAATGACAACTTTGGACTGATCTCTACCACTCCATTTGGTAACAGTATCACATTGGATATGGCTTATGCAGCTATAGAGGGAGAGCAATTGGGTAAAAGAGGAGAAACAGACTTACTGGCAATTAGTTTTTCTTCCCCTGATTATATAGGACATAGATTTGGTCCTAGCTCTGTAGAAATTGAAGACAATTACCTGAGGCTGGACCGGGATCTGGAAAAGTTCTTCGACTATTTGGATCAAGAATATGGCAAAGGAGAGTATTTGGTTTTTCTAACAGCCGACCATGCTGTGGCCGATATCGTTGATTACATGCTGAGTGAAAATGTACCCGCCGGCAACTTCAATACACGGTCAGTTTTAACACAAATGAGAGGGTTTTGTGCCATCAATTATGGCGAAGGCAATTGGATTTCCAACTTTTCCAACGAGCAGGTTTTCCTCAACCATGAATTGGCAAAAGAAAAAGGAATTGAAATTGAAAAAATTCAAAGAGAAGTTGCTCATTTCTTATTGGCAAGATACCCAGGAGTCAAAGAGGTTTACACTGCTACTGACATGAGAAGGCTGGAATACTTAGAAGGGAGAAAAAGCTTACTCCAGATGGGTTTCAACCATAAAGCATCCGGTGATCTATTACTTATTCTCGAACCGGCTTGGTTGAGCAGTTCTTGGAAAGGAACAACACATGGAACAGGATACACTTATGATACTCATGTACCTATCGTGTTTATGGGTTGGAAGGTTCCTCATGGAACCAGTTCTAGATATGCAACCATAACAGACATAGCTCCGACATTATCGATGCTGTTAGGCACGAGATTACCTAATGGTGCTTCGGGGCAACCCATATTGGAGATTTTAGATTAGACTAGACGGTTTTTAGATGAAAAGGCACCTGTTTACACTTTTAAGCCGCAAACAACTACTATGCCGCGTGTGATATGGAAGGATCTAAAAAAAGAAACGCTAATATGGCGTTTCTTTTTTTTGAATGTTAGGTTACTACTTAGCTGATCAAGATTTTATTCCTTCCAAGACATTGGATAAGCAGGGTCCACAAAGTTCAGTCCCTCCGTAGTCACAAACAATGGCCTAAAGGTATCCAACATTACCGCTAACTCCTCCGTCTCCTTAGCCCCGATAGACTTTTCTACTGTTCCGGGATGAGGCCCATGAGGCAATCCCCCCATATGAATAGTAAAGGATCCCCTATCAATCCCCTTTCTGGACATAAACTCTCCTTCGGCGTAGTACAAAACCTCATCCGAATCTATATTGCTGTGATTATAGGGGGCAGGAATCGCTAAGGGGTGATAATCAAATAAACGAGGTACAAAGGAACAGATCACAAAACCCCAAGCCTGAAAAGTCTGATGTACCGGAGGTGGCTGATGGATTCTTCCTGTAATCGGTTCAAAATCATGGATAGAAAGAGCATAGGGATAAAGATACCCATCCCAACCCACTATATCCAATGGGCTATGCCCGTAAGTATAAGGATGCAGCATGCCTCCTTTCTTGATTTTCACCAAAAACTCACCTTTCTCCGATTCTGTATGCAACTCAGCAGGAGGACGGATATCCCTTTCACAATATGGAGAATGTTCTAAGAGTTGTCCCACTTCATTCCTATATCTTTTCACCGTTTCAATCGGTCCATGAGATTCTATCACTAAAAGCCTGAGCGGCCCCTCTTCTTTCCACTCAAAGCGGTAGATCGTTGTCCTTGGAATTACAATGTAATCTCCCTGCCTTACCTCAAGCTTTCCAAATTGAGAGTAAAGCACTCCCTCACCATCATGCACATAGATAAGCTCATCTCCATCAGCATTTTTGAAAAAATAATCCATTTTTCTTTCTTCAGGAGAGCAGATACCCATCATGCAATCATTATTCATCATAAGCATTTTTCTTGCACCGAGGTAATCCTTTCCTGTGGTCCCAACTCCTGCTGTTTTTAGATGTGTTTGCTTCAGTCCGTATTCCTTGGCCGGTTCCCAACTAAAAGGTGTAGGATCTCCTATGGAAACTACGTTATTGGGATTGTGAATATGGTACAGGTTTGAATAAATACCGGAGAACCCTTTGGAACTCACGAGCTCTTCCTTGTAGAGACTACCATCAGGTTGCCTGAACTGGGTATGCCTTTTGGGTGGAATATTTCCTAATCGATGATAATATGCCATGTGATAATATGTTTGGGTTTATATATGTAATCAAAAATAATAAAAAATCAGAGGCTTTATTGTTTAAACTGCTTTTTACATACTTGTCCGATCAAGAAAATTATGCGACTCGTCCTTTTTCTTTTGTTTCTCTTTGATTATCCCCTTACTTTCAAAGGTGTTAAATCATTTTCAGATTATCCAGATTTCAAAAACCTATCCTAATCTAAAAGCTATGAAAAACTTCGTATTTGCTCTTGTTTTTTTATCATTAATCAGCTGTCACTCATCCGAAGTAGACAGTAATCTTGTCTGGGCCGAAGAGTTTGATGATGAAGGGCTCCCTAATGCCGAGAACTGGACTTACGATGTAGGCGACCATGGGTGGGGAAATAATGAATTGCAATATTATACTGAAGAAGACTCCAGAAATGCACGCATTGAAAATGGAAAGCTAATCATTGAAGCCCATCAGGACAGTGCATTTGAAAAGGGCTATACCTCTGCAAGGTTACTGACTAGAGGAAAGCAAGCCTGGAAGTACGGTTACATTGAAGTTAATGCGAAGCTCCCCAAAGGTGTGGGTACATGGCCTGCGATCTGGATGCTCCCAGAAGAGCGAAATTATGGGGGGTGGCCTAAAAGCGGGGAGATTGACATCATGGAGCATGTAGGCTATGACCAAGGGGTAGTCCATGGAACCGTACATACAGAGGCTTTTAATCACAGAAAAAATACACAAGTAGGAAAACAGATCCAGGTTCCTGACTGTTCAGAAGCCTTCCACACCTACGCAATAGATTGGCAGGAGGAAAAAATTGATTTTTACATTGATGGAGAATTATACCATACTTTTGAAAATACCGGTGAAGGCTGGGAAGAATGGCCTTTTGACCATGAATTCCACCTTATTTTAAATATTGCCGTTGGAGGCGATTGGGGAGGCTCTCAAGGTGTAGACCCTGACATTTGGCCTCAAAGCATGGAGGTGGATTACATCCGGGTATATAAAACCAGACCTGAATAAGCCCGTTAGCAGGATTGACACATTATTTTCTGAGGAATAAGCAATTCCCGAGAAATCGACCGTCATTTTGTGTTAATTTTGAACCATGAATGCCACTGTTGCTGCGAGCTCATTTTCTTTCTGGAGTCTACTGAAAATCAGTAGGCCTGCCAATTTGGTGATTTTGGCTTTTGCTCAATTGATGACCGCACATTTTCTTGTAGAAACTACACGCATGGGAGTGCCTGTATTGCAGGATATCAATCTATACCTTATCATTCTTTCCACGGTCATAATCGCCGCTGCAGGCTATATGATCAATGACTATTACGATGTCAAAATTGATTATGTCAATAAGCCGGAGGAAGTCATTATTGGCCGTGGTATGAAAAGGCGTGTAGCGATTTTTTTCCATACCTTACTCAATTTTACCGGAATTGGGATTGGCCTGATAGTCAGTCCAAGAGTGGCTGTCATCAATTTTATCTCAGCTTTTTTACTTTGGCTATATAGCAATCAGCTCAAAAGACTGCCATTTGTAGGGAATTTCACAGTGGCTTTATTGACAGGGACATCCATCTGGATTATAGGATACTATTATCAGCAATCAGAATTATTGGTCCTCACCTATGCCATTTTTGCTTTTTTCCTCAATCTCATCCGGGAAATTATCAAAGACATAGAAGACAGGCAGGGAGACCGAAAACATGGTTGCAAGACATTACCAATCGTCATCGGGTTCAGAAATACCAAGCGGGTCATTTTTTTCATTGCAGTCGCTTTTGTATGTGCCATACTAGTCGTGACCTTCAAAATAAATAATGCACAGCTATTTTATTATTTCGGAATATTGAGCCTTCTGTTTTTCTTTTTTATGTACAAGATTTATGTGGCCGACAGAAAAAATCATTTCACCCAATTGAGCTTGTTATCGAAGCTTCTGATGCTGACTGGCATTTTGAGTATGGGTTTTTTGTAGGGTTTTACTTGTCATAAAGAATTGTCTCGGAGCGACCTAAGGAAAAGTAAATCGGAGGCGATTCAATACAGCTGAAAAGTCTCTTAAGGACTACCTACTAATTATTTAAATGCAGAACTAGAAAGAAAAGTTTACCTGGTCTAAAGTTAGACCACAGGCTGGAGCTGCAATCGCTAGAGGCTTTCCTTCCGGCACTCTTAGGCTCTCCTCAAGCTCAGAAAAACCCAGCCTACCCAGTCCTAGATCAGCCAAAGCTCCCGCCATAATTCTAACTTGGTATCTCAAAAAACCTTTTCCGGAAACCCGGAAAATCACTTTTATATAAGGTCCCTCTTCGTGGTCAAAAGATTTATCCAAAATCACCTCTGAAGAGTAGATTTCTCTGATATAATTTTCAGTTACTTTATCCACTGAACAGAATCTTTTGAAATCATGCTTCCCCTGAAAAAGCTTTACCCCCTTTTGCATGAGTTGCAAGTCAGGGTACCCTGGAAAAAAAGCTGCAACTGGATTTTGAAATGGGTCAGGTTTTTCCCCAAACAAAAAATTATAAGTGTATGATTTCGAAACCACATCCTGAATAATATTGAAACTTGGGGAAACAGGCTGCATTCGGATAATCCGAATATCTGTAGGCAGATTTTGATTTACCTTCTGGATAAAGTCAGGAATCAAAAGCGCTTCTTTCAAAAAAAGTTCAAATGCGCCTTCCCGGCAGGAAACTCCCGAATCGGTACGGCTTGCCCCTAAAATATTAAAATCCTCATGACCCAAAACAAACCTTAACCCTCGTTCTAAACTACCCTGAATGGTCTTTACCCCCTTTTGTCTCTGCCAACCTGAATATCTTAGCCCCAGGTATTGGATGTAAAAAAGATAAGTATAAGGCCGGTTCTGCATTTGGTCATTATTTGACCCAAAAGTAAGAAAATCATCAAACGGAAAAAATCCTGCCAAGCAAAGCCTATCAGGATTCTGATTATCTCTAAATCAAATAATTCTTAAATATTTGCTGCCAGCCAATCTCCTACTTCTGAAGTTTTATAGGCTTTTCCACCTTCAGCTATATCCTCTGTCACTACCCCTTCTGTTAAGGATTTATTCACAACATCTGAAATGGCCTGCGCTTCTTCCTTTAAATCAAATGCGTATTCGAACATCATAGCCGCTGAAAGCACGGTCGCTAAAGGATTGGCAATGTCTTTCCCTGCTGCCTGAGGGTATGAACCATGGATTGGCTCGAATAACTTAATATCTATCCCTAGAGAAGCTGAGGGCATAAGGCCCATAGAGCCTGAGATGACAGAGGCTTCATCAGTAAGAATGTCCCCAAAAAGGTTTTCTGTAATCAATACATCATAAGCCTTAGGCCATTGTATCAAACGCATGGCTACTGCGTCCACAAATTCATATTCTACTTTCACGTCAGGGTATTCTGGAGCCAACTCCTGAACGGTTTCCCTCCAAAGCCTTGATGTCGCCATCACATTTGCTTTATCTACACAAGTGAGATGCTTCCTTCTTTTTTGAGCTGCTTCAAAACCCATCCTAGCCAGCCTTGTGATTTCTTCCTTGGAATATACATTGGTATCAAAGGCTTTGGTTCCCTGTTCATTTCTACCTCTGGGTTCACCAAAATACACGCCACCGGTCAACTCCCTAAAAAACACAAAATCTACTCCATCCACCCTTTCTAGTTTCAAAGGAGACTTGTGGACTAAAGATGGAAAAGTAAAAGTAGGTCGAACATTAGCAAAAAGTCCAAGTTTTTGCCTCATCAGGAGCAGGCCTTGTTCGGGTCTCACTTTTGCTTTAGGATCATTGTCATATTTAGGGTCTCCGATCGCCCCAAAAAGAACTGCATCCCCACGAAGGCAAACCTCATGAGTAGCATCCGGATAAGGATCTCCTGTTTGATCAATGGCAACCGCTCCTACGGGAGCTTCTTCAAAGCTGATCCTATGGCCAAACTTTTCACCTACAGCTTTGACTACTTTTACTGCTTGGGCAATTACTTCAGGGCCTATGCCGTCACCCGGCAATAGCGCGATATTCATTTCCATAAAAACTGTTTTTATCTTGTTCTGGGTTATCTTTTGATTCTTTTTTCTTGTCAGGATCCAATCCTTTACTGTCGCCCATCTTATCAATAATATTGAGCATTTTTTCCGTCGCTTTCATTGCTGCAACAGTCTGATCACTGTCCAGCCCTTTTGTTTTGAAAATATTCCCGTAATCCCAAGTAATGACGGTTTCCACAAAGGCATCCGTTTTTCCTCCAGGAGGAATGGTTACATGATAATTGATCAATTTCGGCAATGGCAACTTGATAGATTTGTATATTTTTTTCAAGGCCTGCATAAAGGCATCATACTGACCATCTCCCGAAGCTCCTTCTTCATAACTTTCTCCATGAATATTGATTTTCAGCTGAACAGTGGGTTTGAGTCCTTTGGAGTGACTTAGATTGAATCCCTCAATAAATATGTGATGGGAAATGGAGTTGTTTTGCAGCACATCAGAAATGATATAAGGAAGATCCTCTGTAGTCACCCTCTCTTTCTTATCTCCCAATTCAATGATGCGTTGGGTTACTTTCGAAAGCTCTTCCGGCTCAAGAGAAATCCCAAGTTCCTGAAGGTTTTTAATGATATTGGCCTTTCCGGAGGTTTTTCCTAAAGCATATTTTCTTTGTCTCCCAAAGCGCTCGGGAAGCAGGTCATTGAAGTAAAGATTTTTCTTGTTGTCTCCGTCTGCATGTATACCGGCAGTCTGGGTAAATACATTCTCTCCAACCACTGGTTTATTAGCTGGGATGTGTTGTCCTGAGAACTGCTCTACCAATTTACTGACTCTGAAAATCTTATTTTCCTTGATATTGATTCTGTAATCGGTAAAATCTTTAAGTACTGCGATGACAGATTCCAGTGGAGCATTTCCAGCCCTTTCTCCAAGTCCATTGACTGTTGTATGGATTCCGCTGACTCCATTGTAAATAGATTCCAGTACATTGGCCACCGAAAGGTCATAGTCATTGTGGGCATGAAAATCGAAATGTACATCCGGAAACTCTGTTGTAATGAGTTTAATAAAATGACTAACCTCACGTGGGTTGAGCAATCCCAGGGTATCAGGGAGCATGATTCTTTCAACTTTGAGCGAACTCAAAAAACCTATGAATTCCAAGGTATACTCCATGGAATTCCTCATGCCGTTAGACCAATCTTCTAAATAAACATTTACACTTACTCCATTTGATCTGGCGTAATCAATATTCCTTTGTATATCTTCAAAATGCTGCTCAGGTGTTTTTCTCAATTGGTGAGTGAGATGATTCAAGGATCCTTTGGTAAGGAGATTCATCACTTTTCCTCCAGCCTCCACAATCCAATCCACAGATGCAGGTGCATCTACAAAACCAAGCACCTCCACCTTGTCGAGAAAGCCCCTTTCTGAAGCCCATTGAGTGATTTTTTTTACACCCTTTTTTTCTCCATCTGAGACTCTGGCAGAAGCTACTTCTATCCTATCTACCCTCATTTCCTCCAACAGCAGCTTGGCAATCTGAAGTTTTTCAGAGGGCAGAAAAGAAACACCTGAGGTTTGCTCCCCATCCCTCAGGGTAGTATCCATGATCTCTATCTTTCTAAAATGCCCCATTTGAATTACGATGTTCGATTTACGAATTGCGACTTATGTTTTTCTGGTTTATCTGGTTTTGGCAAATTCGGTGATCTCTGATTCTATATTCAAGAGATAATCAATGTCATCAAATCCGTTCTTCATATTTTCCTTTTTATAGGAATTGATATCAAACGATTCAAATTCTCCCGTTTTCAACAATGTAATAGTCTGCTTATCTATATCCACTTTCACTTGGGTGGAAGGATCACCTTCCACAGCTGCGAATAGAACATCCGCAAATTCAGGACTAATTGTCACCGGCAATACCCCTATATTCAGGCAGTTATTTTTAAAAATATCTGCGAAAAAAGAGGAAACTACACAGCGGAACCCATAATCGTAGAGTGCCCAAACAGCATGTTCTCTACTGGACCCTGATCCGAAATTTTTCCCGGCTAAGAGAATTTTTCCGGAATAAGTGGAGTCATTGAGAACAAAATCTTCTTTCGGATTACCCTCTACATCATATCTCCAATCCCGAAACAGATTATCACCAAATCCCTCTCTTTCTGTTGCTTTCAAAAACCTGGCAGGAATTATCTGATCAGTATCTACATTCTCTGTGGGAAGAGGAATTACGGTATCGGTAAGCACATTAAATTTATCGTATGCCATTTTTTTCTTCTTTTTGATTAAAATACTTCTCTTGGATCACTGATTTCACCTGTCACTGCTACAGCAGCCACTGTGAGAGGGCTGGCAAGCAAGGTTCTCGCACCAGGACCCTGTCTCCCTTCAAAATTCCTGTTGGAAGTGGAAACAGCATATTTACCTGAAGGAATCTTGTCGTCATTCATGGCCAAACAGGCAGAACAACCAGGCTGCCTGAGTTTGAAACCTGCCTCCTCGAGGATTTTGACAAGCCCTTCTTCATGAGCCATTTTTTCTACTTCCCTTGAACCAGGGACTATCCAAGCGGTGATGTTGTCTGCTTTTTTCTTTCCCTTTACAAAATTTGCTACAGATCGGATATCTTCAATCCTACCGTTGGTACAACTACCTACAAAGACGAAATCCACTTTTTTACCTTTGATGGGCTCCCCTGGAGCAAATCCCATATAATCTAAAGATTTGAGATAGGTCTTCTTATTGCTACCCTCCATACCATCAAGAGTCGGTATGATATCTTTGATTTTGATTCCCATACCTGGATTGGTACCGTAAGTGATCATAGGTTCAATATCAGAGGCATCAAAATAATGTTCTTTGTCAAAAACCGCTCCCTCGTCTGTCTGAAGTGCAGTCCATTCGGCTAGAGTCTTTTCCCAATCTGCTCCTTTTGGTGCGTATTGTTTGCCTTTCAGGTACTCAAAGGTTGTTTCATCAGGCGCAATCAGCCCTCCCCTTGCTCCCATCTCAATACTCATATTACACACAGTCATTCTGGCTTCCATGCTTAGGCTTTTGAAAGCTGAGCCTGCATATTCCACGAAATACCCTGTGGCACCAGCAGCTGAAATTTTAGAAATGATATATAGGATAATGTCTTTGGAAGTGACTCCAGGTCCAACTTCTCCATCCACAGTAATCCTCATTTTTTTAGGCTTTGACTGCATGATGCATTGAGTCGCAAGAACCATTTCCACTTCAGAAGTACCGATTCCGAATGCAATGGCTCCAAATGCTCCATGGGTAGAGGTGTGGCTATCACCGCAGACTATGGTCATTCCGGGTTGGGTAATACCCAGCTCAGGCCCAATTACATGTACAATCCCATGATGGGCAGAGCCGAGGTCATGCAATTCTATACCATGTTTTTTACAATTGGTTCTTAACTTTTCTACCTGCATTCTGGAAAGCTTATCCTTGATGGTTTTGTCCTGATCTATTGTAGGAACATTATGATCAGGTGTAGCCACAGTCCGCTCAGGATACATGACGCCAACGCCTCTTTTTTCAAGATTTAAAAATGCCACAGGGCTAGTTACTTCATGGATAAAATGCTTATCTATAAAGAACACATCAGGTCCATCAGGAACTGACTTTACCACATGGGCATCCCATATTTTATCGAATAATGTTTTCTTTTCCATCTTTACGCTACAATCACTTTGTCTTTTACGGGTATTTTGTTCAACGCATCCACATAAGCTTGAGCCGATGCCAACACGATGTCCGAATTAGATGCAAAACCGTAAAAAGGTTTTTCCCCCTGCATCAATCTCATATGAACTTTCGCCACATCATCACTCCCAGCCGTAATGGCCTGAATCAGAAACTCTTCCAGAACAATATCGGGTTTTACCACCTTCGCTATAGCTTTTAAAACCGCATCCACTGGTCCATTTCCTTCAGATTTTGCTTCATAGGTTTTATCCCCTACTTTAAGTGTAACTTTGGCTTTGATATTTCCATTCGATTCGTAACTCACCTTCTCCAATTCAATAAAACTGGAATCGTCTAGGTATTTACCCACCAATGAAAGTAAATCCTTAGGCCCTATATCCCTTTTGGAGTCTGCAAGAACCAAAAAGTCTTCGTAGACCTCTCTCAAAGCATCGCCTTCCAACTCCACACCCAAAGAGTCCAAGTGGAATTTCAATGCTGCCCTACCACTCCTGGCAGTAAGTACTATAGAGGACTCGTGCACCCCAACTTCTTTGGGGTCTATTATTTCATAATTTTCTCTGTGTTTTAATACACCGTCCTGATGAATCCCTGATGAGTGCGCAAAGGCATTTCTTCCTACGATTGCCTTATTCGGCTGAACAGGCATGTTCATCAGCTTAGAAATCAACCTGCTGGTCTCGTAGATTTTTGGAGTCTGAATGTTGGTATGGACATCTATACCATGATGACACTTGATGGCCATCACAACTTCTTCCATGGAAGTATTTCCTGCCCTCTCTCCAATACCGTTGATGGTCAGTTCAGCTTGTCGGGCTCCATTCTGTACGCCTGCCAGTGTATTGGCTGTGGCCATACCCAAATCATTGTGGCAGTGAGTAGAGATGATTGCCTTGTCAATATTGCTTACATTCTCTTTAAGATATCTGATAATTGCCCCGTATTGCTCAGGTAGACAATAACCAGTCGTATCTGGAATATTGACCACAGTCGCTCCTGCCTTGATCGCAGCTTCAATAATCCTTGCTAAAAAATCAAGTTCTGCTCTACCAGCATCTTCAGCGTAAAACTCCACATCCTCCACGAAGTGCTTAGCATATTTAACAGCTTTTACCGCCCGCTCCACAATGTCATCAGGATGTGATCGGAGTTTGTATTGAATATGGTAAGGAGACACACCTATTCCGGTGTGTATCCTACCTTTTTTGGCATATTTCAATGAATCGGCAGCTACTTCTATATCCTTTTCCACCGCTCTTGAAAGTGCGCAGATGATAGGATTAGAAACTGCTTTTGAAATCTCCAGGACTGAATTGAAATCTCCAGGACTGGATATTGGAAACCCTGCCTCTATAATATCAACTCCCAGCTCTTCCAAAGCCTTAGCCACCACTATCTTTTCCCTGGTGTTCAATTGACACCCCGGTACCTGCTCTCCGTCACGGAGCGTGGTATCGAATATCCATAGCTTATCACTCATAGTTTTATCAGTTATTTTCCGGTCTTAATTTTCTTACGGTGGCACCTGCCTGCCACATCTCAGATTCTCTCAACTCTTTCAATTCTTCCTCCAGTTTCACCCTATAATCTGGCTTACTATTGGAGTCAATAGATTTTTGGGCTTCTTTTCCTGTTTTTACAGAATCATACAATTCTTCAAACACGGGCTTGGTAGCGTCTCTAAACGGCTTCCACCAATCCAAAGCCCCCCTTTGGGCTGTGGTAGAACAATTGGCATACATCCAGTCCATTCCATTCTCAGCAACCAATGGCATCAAGCTTTGTGTCAGCTCCTCTACAGTTTCATTGAAGGCTTCAGATGGAGAGTGTCCATTTGCTCTCAACACCTCATACTGTGCTGCAAAAATACCCTGAATGGCTCCCATCAAAGTACCTCGTTCACCTGTAAGGTCAGAAGTCACTTCCCTATAAAAATCCGTTTCAAAAAGATATCCTGATCCAACTCCAATTCCCAAAGCTATTACCCTCTCTTTAGCCCTTCCTGTTCCATCCTGGAAAATAGCATAGGAGGAATTAAGCCCTCTGCCTTCTACAAACATCCTTCTCAAAGAAGTGCCAGAACCTTTTGGCGCAACCAGAATCACATCCACATCCGCAGGAGGAATAATCCCTGTTTTTTCTTTATAGGTAATGCCAAATCCATGTGAAAAATAAAGTGCTTTCCCTTTGGTAAGGTGCTTTTTCACAGTAGGCCATAGCGCGATCTGACCCGCATCGGATAGGAGAAACTGAAGGATGGTGCCCCTTTCACAGGCCTCTTCTAACTCGAACAAGGTCTCTCCAGGCACCCAGCCATCCTGAACAGCTTTATCCCAAGTTCTGGAATCTTTTCTTTGACCAACGATGACATTGAATCCATTGTCTTTAAGGTTTAGGGCCTGTCCCGGCCCTTGTACTCCATATCCAAGTACGGCTATGGTCTCATCTTTCAATACTTCTCTTGCTTTTTCCAAAGGAAACTCTTCCCTCGTTACAACATTTTCTTCTACTGATCCGAATTTCAGTTTCATAGTGTAATTGTTAATTAGGTTTGATTATTTAAAAACTCTTGTACAGAAAATTTGGGCTTGGCAATGGCAACCCTGCCGGATCTGGAAAATTCCAGCAAACTAAAAGGCTTCAATATTTCAAGCAATGCCTGTGTATCTTCTTTATGCCCTGTAAATTCCAGTACTACAAACTCCTTCTCTGCGGCGATGATATGTGCGTTGAATTGCCTGATTACTTTTTCCAAACTTGGGTCAAGGCTTTCAATAGGGATTTTGTAAAGTGCTATTTCCTGATAGACTACTTCATCATCCATAAAGAAGTAAGCTTTGATCACGTCCACTATCTTTTCGATTTGCTTCACCAATTGCTCTATCTGTTCTGGTGTGACTGTCACTTCAATGGTAATCTTATGAATACCATCCAGTCTGCTTTCAGACGCTGTCAAGGCATTGATATTGATTCCTCTTCTGGTAAAGATGATGGTAATCCTATTGAGGATACCGATAAAGTTTTCTGTATATACTAAAATGGTATATCTTTCCATATTGAATTTCGGGGATTAGCTTAACCTTACTTCTTCCACTGAACATCCCGTGGCAATCATCGGGAACACATTATCTTCTTTCTCCACGACCACTTCTAGAAAGTAAGGCCCTTCTTGCACCAGCATTTCTGCTACTGCTGCTTCCAAATCTTCTCTCTCGGTCACTTTTCTAGCCTTGAAGCTGTAGGCTTCTGCAATTTTGATGAAATCAGGGTTTTCCAACTCTGTGAAAGAATAGCGTTTATCAAAAAACAGCTGTTGCCATTGTCTTACCATACCGAGATAATTGTTATTCAGCAGCACCACTTTCACAGGAGCCTTGGTTTGCATAATAGTCCCCAATTCCTGAATAGTCATCTGAATACCCCCATCACCAACCACACAGATCACCTGCTTGCTGTAATCGTGAAGTTGTGCTCCCAAGGCCGCAGGCAAAGCGAAACCCATTGTTCCCAGCCCTCCTGAAGTCACTTGGGTACGGGTAGTCTTATAATCAAAGTATCTCCAAGCTATCATCTGGTGCTGCCCTACATCTGTAACCAAGACAGCATCCTTTTCCTTGAACTTATTAATCAGGTGAATCACCTCTCCCATGTGGAGGCCTCCATGAGTACCATGAAGGTCATTGGCTACCACTGCCTCCCTCTCCTGACCCTCCAGTTCCCGGAATTTCTCCATCCATTCTGGATGCGCATTGTTTTTTACCGCACTAGTAAGGAGTTTCAAGCTCTTTTTACAGTCCCCGAGAACGGGAACTGTGCATTTGACATTTTTATCAATTTCAGCGGGATCAAGTTCCAGATGAATAACTTTCGCCTGTTTGGCATAGCGTTTCAAATCTCCTGTAACACGGTCATCAAACCGCATTCCCACAGCTATTAACACATCACATTTATTGGTGAGGAGGTTAGGAGCATAGTTGCCATGCATACCCAGTTTCCCTACATAATTTGGATGGGACTCAGGCAAAGCTCCAGAACCTAAAAGGGTACAAGCTGCAGGTATTCCTGTTTTATCCAAAAAATCTTTGAGCTCTTCCTCTGCATGGGAAAGTACTACGCCTTGCCCAAAAAGCAAGTAAGGACGCTCTGCGGAATCAATCAAGGCTGCGGCGTCTGCGATCAATTGCTCCTTAATAGGCTGGTAAGGCCTGTAAGATCGTATTTTTTGACATGGCACATAGTTAAACTCTCCAAACTCTACTTGGGCATTTTTAGTAATATCTACCAAAACCGGCCCTGGTCTCCCTGTTTTTGCAATATGAAATGCTTTGGCGATAGCGGGAGCTATTTCCTCCACACTTCTTACCTGAATGTTCCATTTGGTGCCAGGCATGGAAAGTCCCACTACATCGGTCTCCTGAAAAGCATCAGAGCCTAATAAATGAGCTGCAACCTGGCCGGTGATACAGACCAAAGGGGTACTGTCTATCTGCGCATCTGCCAATCCAGTGATCAGATTGGTAGCTCCTGGCCCTGAAGTAGCCAAGACCACCCCTACTTCACCCGAAACTCGGGCATAACCTTGGGCTGCATGAATAGCTCCCTGTTCGTGCCTGGTCAGCACATGTTTGATCTGGTCACTGTAGTCATAGAGGGCATCATACACCGGCATGATAGCCCCCCCTGGGTAACCGAAAATATAGGCTGCATTTTCTGCAATCAGGGATTTGACAACGATATCTGCTCCTCTTACCATGTTTTTGCTTTTAATGATTATTTGTCCGTCACACAGCCTTCAGAAGCTGAGGACACGAGAAGGTTATATTTTTTCAAAGTTCCTTGCAGGTCACTTAGATCTTTGTTTTTCCACTTTTTCTTTCTTTCAGCCATTTCCTGCTCTGAAACTTCACAGCTGAGCTTTAGACTATCTGCGTCAATTGTGATTTTATCCCCATCCTGAATCAGCCCAATAGGGCCTCCATTATACGCTTCAGGAGTGACGTGACCTACTACAAAACCGTGAGTACCTCCTGAGAACCTTCCATCTGTGATCAAAGCCACGTCTGAACCTAACCCAGCCCCGATGATCATCGAGGTAGGCTTTAGCATCTCAGGCATACCCGGGCCTCCTTTGGGGCCTATATACCTGATGACAATGACCTCACCTTTGTTGACGGTTTTATTTTTTATTGCCTCATTGGCTTCCAATTCTGAATCAAACACCCTGGCAGGACCTGTGAAGGATTTGCCCTCCTTGCCGGATATTTTTGCCACGGCACCTTCAGGAGCAAGATTTCCATTGAGGATACATAAGTGCCCGGTTTCTTTTAGAGGTTGCTCAATAGGATGAATTACATTCACCAGGGATGGCACAACAGGATCAACATTTTCAAGGTTTTCAGCAAGTGTTTTTCCCGTCACAGTCATGCAGTCGCCATGAAGCATTCCTTTGTTCAATAAATATTTCATAAAAGCTGGTAATCCTCCCTGCTCAAAAAGATCTTCCATCAGATATTTTCCGGATGGTTTGAAGTCTCCCAATAAAGGAGTCTCATGGTTGACACGCTTGAAGTCCTCCAATGTAAAATCGACCCCGGCAGTTTTGGCTATCGCCAAAAGATGCAGAACAGCATTGGTACTTCCTCCGAGCGCTACAGCTACTCTGACAGCATTTTCAAGGCTTTTCTTAGTAACGATGTCTTTTGGTTTGATATCCTTCTCGAGAAGGATTTTGATGTATTGAGACACTTCTTTACATTCTTTTTCTTTTTCAGCTGCAGTGGCTGGAGTTGAGGAACTGTAAGGTAAAGACATCCCCATAGCCTCTATAGCAGATGACATGGTATTAGCAGTGTACATACCACCACATGCACCTGCACCGGGACAGGCATTTTCGATGACACCCTGATAATCAGTATCCGAGAGCTCACCTTTTACCCTTTTGCCATAAGCCTCGAAAGCGGATACAATATTGAGCTTTTCTCCTTGATAATTACCCGAGCGGATAGTTCCTCCATAAACCATAATCGACGGTCTATTGATTCTCAACATGCCCATTACTGCTCCGGGCATGTTTTTATCACAACCGGCCACAGCTATACAAGCGTCGAAAGAGTGACCAAGGATAAATGATTCAATGGAATCGGCTATGATTTCTCTGGAAACCAGTGAATACCGCATTCCCATGGTACCCATACTGATACCGTCAGAAATTCCCATTGTATTAAAAACCAAACCGGTCAGACCATGAGCCCTAGAGGCTTCTCTGATCAGACCGGCAAAGTCATTTAAGTGCATATTGCAGGGGTTGCTTTCATATCCACATGAAGCTACCCCAACAAAGGGTTGGTTCATCTGTTTATCAGTCATCCCAGTGGCGTACAACATGGCCTTTCCTGCAGGATGTTCTTCATTTTGGCTGATTTCCCAGCTATACTTCTTCAAACTCATGGCTACTTTAGGTCGGTTTAAGAGTTACAAAAAAAAATGCCTCATTTTGATGAGGCACTTTAGATTGTATGGTTGTTCGTTATAACAGTCTAGCGCCCCGTCATTTATTATAAATGAGAATAATAAAGCTGAGAGGATTGACTAGTTCTAACATGTGGTTTTGGTTCTTTTCTTGGATTTGACTCTACAATATTAAACTTCAATTTTTTCAGAAACAATATTTAATTTCTTTTTTTGATTCAAAAGATGTTCAAATAACAAGCTTAAGTTATTTTTAACAGATTTTTATTTTTTTTAAAAAAAAATATCAGAATCATGTTTATCCAAATGACAAAATTTTAAGTCTTTTCAAAATAAAGTATCGAATTTTATTTTTTTCAAAATATCGGCTAGTTCTTTAATTTTTTTTCAACAGAAAAATTTATTATAAAATTAATCTTTAACCGAAACCCCTATTTTCTACTTATACCACAATCACTATTTTATCAAATATTTCACATATTTACACCCTTTCCACAAGTCGCTTCTCATTATGATCAATTTCCCAAACGCCAAAATCAATCTTGGACTTCACATTACAGCAAAAAGAAATGACGGTTTCCACGAACTGGAAACCTGTATGATACCCATTCCTCTTTTTGATGCACTTGAAATGATCCCCTCCAAAAAAATGATTTTTGATACAACGGGTCTGCCCATTCCGGGAGACTCAAAGGACAACCTGATCACCAAAGCCTACCAATTGCTGAAGAAAGATTTTAATGATATTCCACCATTACATATACACCTCCACAAAAACATACCTATGGGAGCAGGTCTTGGGGGCGGATCTGCCGATGCTGCTTTTGCACTGACTTTAATGAACAATCTTTTTGACCTTTATCTAGATGATTGGATGCTTGAAGAATATGCTGCCCAACTTGGAAGCGACTGTGCTCTGTTTATAGAAAACTTGCCTAAAATAGCTACAGGAAGAGGTGAAATCCTGACCCCGACTGATGTTAATTTAAAGGATGATTACCTTGTTTTGGTAAAGCCTCCCATTCATATCGGGACCAAAGAAGCCTATGCAGGTGTCAAACCCAATGCACCGGCAGTAATTCTTCAGGAAGTCCTGAAAGACAAAAGCACTTGGAAAGAACAGCTGGTGAATGACTTTGAAAAAAGCATCTTCCCCAACCATCCCTCTCTCCCTCAAATCAAAGCCCAGCTATATGAAATGGGCGCTTACTATGCAGCCATGTCCGGTTCGGGCTCGACGGTGTTCGGTTTATTTTCAGAGAAGCCAGAACTCACCAAATGGCCTTCAGAACATATTGTTTTTGAATGCATTGTATGATTTATATGTATGTTTTATATTTACAAAAAACACATAAACTATGACCACTATTACTACTTCACTCCCCGATGAGCTCGTGCAAAGACTGGCTGAGCATGCAAAAACCATGGGGTTGCCCAAAAACAAACTGATAGAAAAAGCTCTGAGTCTCTATCTGGATCATCTGAAAAGAGCAGCTTATGTAAAATCGTACAAAACCGCAGCCGATGATGAGGATATCCTGACTTTGGCAGAAGAAGGCTTGCAAGCGTACTTCAATCAGCTGGAAGATGGGACAAGGTGAGATTTGGTATGTAGATTTGAATCCTGTAAGAGGTTCCGAGCAAGCTGGATTTAGACCTGTAGTCATCATCAGTGGCAATATGCTGAACAAATACCTGAATGTGGTCATTACAGTACCATTGACAACAAAAATCAAAAATTACCAAGGGAACCCAATCCTAGAGCCTAACCAAAGCAACAACCTGAAAGCACCATCTGAAATGATGATTTTCCATATTCGATCGATTTCCAAGGAGCGGCTGGTACAAAAGATTGGAGAAATCTCTGAAAAGGAAGTTAAGCAGGCACTGGAGACCTTGAATGATTTGATGACTTTGGACTAATTTTTATAAAACATTAAAATTGAGAAGGTTATTAGTATCGATACTGATTTTAATATCTACAGAGACATCCGAAAAAATTACTTGAAAAATATCTTCTTCCAAGACCACGACTAGTACCAAAACAGCTATTTAGGGAGTGCTATTAAACACCAACTTTTACAAAATCCCTGAAATTCCCTCTATTCACTATTTGATTTTGACTTTGGTAAGTCTCTGTAAACGTCTTTGGGAAATTCACTTTTCGCTTAGGATTCCATTTAAATTCATAGGCATGAAGTTTTCCTGCTAACTCTTCCACATAATCAATCTCCTGTTGTTGCTTGGTTCTCCAAAAAAAGATTCTCACCAGGCTTTTAGTATAGGTATTAGCTTTTAAGCGCTCACTGATCAAAAAATTTTCCCATAAAGCACCTACATCCTGTCTTGCCGCCATTGGGGTAAAATCCCTGATCACAGCATTCCTGACACCGTTATCATAGAAATATATCTTTTTGGCTGTCTTAATTTCGGTACGGAGATTGTTACTGTAAGAGGACAGACTAAAAACCACAAATGCTTTCTCCAAGACATCAATGTATGAGGCGACAGTTTTTGGATCTGCACCAACGGTTTCTCCCAGTTCCTTATATTTCACTTCATTTCCCACTTGGTAAGCCAAAGCCTCTAGGATGTTTCGTACCAATTTGGGCTTTTTTAAGTTTCCGTAAATCAACACATCTTTATATAAATAGCTTTCAGTTAATTCCAAAAGCACTTCCTCTTCATGAGTAGCATCAGTAATAACTTCTGGATAAAACCCATACACCAGCCTGTTTTCCAGACTTTGTTCCGCTTTCAGATAGCCCACTTCTTTCTCATATTCCTGCCAAGCAATGGGCCACAGATGAAAAGTCCACTTTCTTCCCGTAAGGGGTTCTTGGATTTTATCATTGAGTTCAAACGCTGAAGATCCACTCAGGACTAATTGAATATGCTTGAACTGATCCACGATGATCTTTGACTGTAACCCAATTGCGCTGATGCGTTGGGCTTCATCTATATACACTATTTTATTGTCCGCAATGATGGCGCGCAAAGTCTCCGTATTAGCTTGCTCAAGAATTTCCCTAACGGTAGAATCATCACCATCCAAGTATAAAAACTTCTCCTCCCTACCTTTCAGGATGGTTTCAATCAAGGTCGTTTTCCCCACCTGCCGCGGTCCCAATAATACAATCGCTTTCCCTAAGAAAAACTTTTTCTGAATTAACTCTTGAATGGACCGTTCAAACTTCATACTACTAATCTTTTTAAAACCTAATTCAAGCATAAATTTAAGACATATTCCCGTAGAGTCATAACTTTAGAGGATTATATTCCCGTAAAGTCATAACTTTAGAGGATTATATTCCCGTAAAGTCATGATTCAAATCATGAAAACTATTTCATTAAATCATGCGCAAAGAAAAATCAATACCTATTCACGGCAAGATTGATCTCTAAAAAATCCTCAAGCCCTCAAAAGATTATTCCCTCTGGCTTTCTTTTTTTGGTAAAAGTTGTACACCGGATAGATCAGTACCGATACCAAAATGATCAGCGTACCCAAATAAAACCCTCCTGACATCTGCTCTTTTTCTCCAAAAATCAATACCGCCAAAATAATCCCATATACCGGCTCTAAGTTGATGGTAAGGTTCACTGCAAAAGCCGTAATCCTCCTCATCAGCTCAACCGATACTGAAAAAGCATAGACTGTGCAAATGCCGCCTAACAGAAAAAGCCAAAACCAATCCATACCAACAGGAATCAAGTCCAATACTGCTTGAGGAAAAACCAGTACATACAAACCCATAAGAAGAACAGTAAATAGACAAGCTCCCATCATTTCGTACAAGGTGAGCACATAGGGACTGTGGCGCTTAGTCAGCCTTCCATTGATCACCGTAAAGACCGCACTGAGAAATGCAGAACCTACTGCCATCAAAAGCCCCAACCAATAATTGAGCTCAAACCTAAAAATCACATAAAGCCCTGAAATCACCATTAGGCCAAGAAAGATTTCAAAAGGCTTGACCTTGCTTTTGTTGGCGAAAGGCTCCACAAATGCCGTCCAAAGTGAGGTAGTAGCCATACCAGCAAGGCAAACAGAAGCTGTAGATACCCTTGCAGCCCAAAAAAACAAAATCCAATGCAATGAGATGATACACCCTGTGCCTACAATCTTCAAAAGCTCCTTACGCGAAAGTCTGATGGATTTCTTTTTGATAAAAAACAAAAGTCCCAGAAGCGAAGAAGCAATCAAAGTCCTGTAAAAGACCACCTCTAGGGAGGGAATGCTGATCAATAAACCTAAAATAGCGGTGAACCCCCAAATCAAAACAATAAAATGGAGCATCAGGTAATCCTTAACGGTAGATTCAGCTGACATCAGCGTGGGACAGTTTTATAAAGAACTAATCCCATCAATGCAAACACCATATTTGGGAACCAAAGTGACAACAAGGGATAAGTACTTCCTGCTTCTGCAAACGTTCTTGCAAGCAAAAACATAATGATGTAGATAAAAGCCAACAGAAAACCCAAGGCTATCTGAAAGCCGGAACCTCCACGCGTTTTCCTTGAAGAAACAATCACTCCAATAAAAGTAAGGATGATAGCTGCAAAAGGAGACATGTACCTAACGTACTTTTCAATTTTGTAATAGTTTACGTTGTCAGCCCCCCTGTCTTCTAAGATTTGAATCTGCCTGTTCAGGTCGGGAAGCTTAAGGGTTTCATGGTGATTTGAAGGTAAATCAAAATCATCAGGAGTAATCGAAAGCAGGGTGTCCAAGGACTCTCCTACAGAGTAAAGCTCACCTTTCTCATGAAGCTCCCTTAACCTCCAATTTCTCAATTGCCAGGAATTGATAGCCGTATCCCAAACAATCCGGTCAGCCGAGAGCTTTGCCAAAAGTTGTCCGTCTCTGATTTGCTCTAGAGTGAATTGATATCCAGTGTTTCCAGAAGTGTAGTATCGGGAAATATAAGCATAAACATCAGGTGCTACTTTGACATGTATATTGGTTTCCGTATAGAACTTCTCTTCATCCAGCCATCTGGATTTAAATTCGGTAACTCCGGCTGTAGCTCCGGGAAGCACCCAGCCGTTCAAGAGAAAAGCTGCCAATCCTATCATGGTAGCTCCTATAAAAAAAGGGACCAGCATACGCATAAAACTCGTTCCACTGCTCAAAATAGCTATGATTTCAGTTCTCCCGGACATTTTGGAAGTAATGAAAATCACAGAAATAAAAACTGTAATCGGAGTCAGCAGATTATTCAAATAAAGCCCGTAATTACCCAAATAGATCAGGATTTCGGATACCGGTACTTGATTTCTGATAAACTTATCATTCTTTTCGGTGAAATCAAGCACCAAAACAATCAGAATCAACATCAAAACCACAAAAAAGTAGGTTTTGATAAAATCCTTAATGATCAGCTTATCGAGTATTTTCATGCTTAAAGTCTCCTGCTTACTTTTTCCACCATTTCATTCTTCCAAACGGCGAAATCACCTGCAATGATATGCTCTCTTGCCCGAGTAACCAACCAAAGATAAAAGCTCAAGTTATGTATACTTGCTATCTGAGCTGCCAATATTTCTTTAGCAATAACCAAATGTCTTAAATAAGCCTTTGAATAAAAAGAGCTTACATAGGAATTGATATGTGGGTCTATGGGACTGAAGTCAGCTTTCCATTTTTCATTTCTGATATTAATAATACCCTCTGAGGTAAAGAGCATTCCATTTCTTGCATTCCGGGTAGGCATCACACAATCAAACATATCCACCCCTAAGGCAATCCCCTCTAGGATATTCGCAGGTGTACCAACTCCCATCAGATACCTAGGTTTGTCAGAAGGCAAAATATCAGTCACCATATCGGTCATTTCATACATATCCTCCACAGGCTCACCTACTGAAAGTCCTCCTATTGCGTTTCCTTCTCTTCCACACGCTGCTACAAACTCAGCCGATTGTCTGCGCAAGTCTTTGAAAACACTTCCCTGCACTATTGGAAACAAAGCCTGACTGTAACCATATTTTCCTTCTGTGCTGTCAAACCTATCTATACATCTTTTTAGCCACCTATGTGTCATCTCCATAGATTTTCTGGCATATTCATAAGTGCAGGGATAGGGTGGACATTCATCAAAGGCCATGATAATATCTGCACCTATGACCCGCTGAATATCCATTACTCTTTCTGGACTGAAGAGGTGTTTGGATCCATCGATATGGGATTTAAAAACAGCCCCTTCTTCGGTAATCTTTCGATTATCAGCTAAGCTAAACACCTGATAGCCTCCAGAGTCGGTAAGAATAGGCTTAGACCAACCATTGAACTTATGAAGCCCGCCTGCCTTTTCCAAAATATCCAAACCCGGTCTGAGGTAAAGATGATAGGTATTTCCTAGAATAATCTGAGCCTTGACATCAAAAGTCAGTTCTCTCTGATGCACAGCCTTCACCGACCCCGCTGTTCCCACAGGCATAAAAATAGGGCTTGCAATATCCCCGTGATCTGTTTTGATAAGTCCTGCCCTTGCTTTACTATTTGGGTCTGTAGCAATTAAATTAAATTTCATGGATTACTTTACCTTCCCAACTCCATAAATGCTAGGGAGTTGGTATTTTTTTCCTTATTTCAAGGACAAAAATATAAGCTTATTCTTAAATGAATGCTCAAATTGCTTTTATATTTGTTCGTTAAAGTAATAGGGATGTTAATAGATATTTTGTGGATTGTATTTTTACTTGCACTTGGGGTGCAGCTGTTTTATATCCTGATCATATTTGGCCGTATTTCTTTTTTTTACCGAAATAAAATTTCCCCGAGTCAGGAAAATCAGGAGGGGGTAACCGTTATCGTATCTGCCCACAACGAAAAGGAAAATCTCAAGAAACTCATCCCTGCTCTTTGTAAGCAAGATTATCCGAATTTTGATGTGATGATCATCAATGACAGATCTAATGATGGGACCAAGTCCTTATTGGAAGAAATGATGTCCAAATATCCAAAACTGAGGACAGTAACTATCAAATACACTCCCGACCATGTCACTTCTAAAAAATATGCCTTGACTCTTGGTATCAAAGTAGCCAAAAATGACGTCCTGTTATTGACAGATGCAGACTGCCTGCCCTGCTCCGACAATTGGATCACTTTAATGACCGCTCCAATAAGAGATCAGGGTAAAGCATTTGCATTGGGTTTTTCTCAATATAGTAAAGGAAAGGGCATGCTAAACAGCTGGATACAATTCGAAACCCTGTGGACAGGCTTGCAGTATATTTCCTTTGCGCTATGGAAATCACCCTTTATGGGAGTGGGAAGAAACCTGAGCTATAGAAAAAGTTTCTTTATGGAAAAAAAGGCATTCAAAGGGTTGTGGCATATTGACTGTGGGGATGATGACCTATTTATTAATCTGTATGCAACAGGCAAAAACACTGCGGTGGTGGTAGATCCCCAAAGTATTACCATCTCCAATCCCAAAACCAGTTGGAAGTCGTATTTCAGACAGAAAAAGCGACACTTCCATGCCGGAAAATATTATAAGTCAGGCGATAAGCAAAAAATAGGAATGTATTCATTTACCCACCTTTTATTCTGGTCTGTTGGTATTTCTTTACTGATATTGATGGGTAAGGAGCAAAATTGGGAACATTTTGCGATGATTTTAGGTATAATTATTGCCCGTTCTTTATTGCTCACGTCAGTTTTCGCTTCTGCCAGAAAAAAACTCGAGGGAAAGTCAAACATGTTCTGGGCAGGTTTCTTCGACCTTATGTATATCGCTTACTTTTGGATCGTCGGAGCATTTGGGTACCAATCAAAGAAAGTTAGATGGAAATAAATAAAAGAGGATTTTCTACAAAGGCATTAGAGGACTTTGACCTGATTGATAAGGCTGTTATCGAAAAGGATCAGCAGGCCTATGCTACTTTGATGAAGCGTTATAAGAAGGCTGTATATTTTATGATTCTTAAAATGATACGGGATGCCGATGATGCCGAAGACCTCACTATGGAAGCTTTTGCAAAAGCTTTCAAAAACCTGCACCGCTTTAAAAAAGATTATACTTTCAGTACCTGGCTATTCAGAATAGCCACCAACAATACCATTGATTTTATCAGAAAAAAGAAACTCAAAACCATGAGCCTCAATACCACATTGAGTGATGATGGTGGCAATGCTGTCACGATAGATGTGGAAGATGGTGACAACAATCCCCAAGATGAGTTTATCAAGTCCCAAAGGATTGAAATGGTAAGGATATTTGTAGACAAATTACCTGACAAATACCGAAGATTGGTAGAGCTCAGATATTTCCAGGAACTGTCTTATGAAGAGATTGCTCAAGAGCTCGAAAAACCACTTGGAACCGTCAAGGCACAACTTCATAGATCAAGAGAGCTTTTGTCCGAAATTGCAGAGGGAAAGAAGAAACATATCTAATCGATTAGCTGCACAATTAAAATGGTTGTAAAAAACAAACACTAAATCTACAGCCTCCTATCTGGAATTATTCTTCAACTTTGTCATTAAAATAAACGAGCATTTTTATTGATTTCATTTGCAAATTTAAAATTACAAAAAACATATTATTTTATTTACCTAAATACAACTTAGTATTAATTAAAAATATACTTTAATATAATTAATACCATATATACTAGCTTAAAAATGATTTTTTATTTTTTCTATTGCACAATAACAATAATATACTTGCACTATTAGTACTAACCACTAAATTTTAAAAACTATGAAAAAATTAATTTATTCATCATCTATTTTAATGCTACTGATTTTCAGCAACATTACACCTTATGCCGTGTTAGCTCAGGATCAAGGATTGCCAGGCACAAGCTATTATGTCACCTACGAAAGATGCGGAGCTGATGGACCAATCGTTGTTAAATGCAGGTTTTCAGGGGGTGATCCTTGTAGTGCAGGAGACCAAGAACCTTGTCCTTAAATCACACATGTGTGACTTCCTCACGGAAGTCACACTTTTTAAATAATGTGCTTAATTTTCGCATCTTCCTCTTAAAAAAAGAGCTTAAAATTTTAAAAAAAGCTGAATACCTAATGTTCACTATTTCAAGGTTACACAATTATAGCTTTTATCAAATTCAAAATGGTCAATGGAAAAAGCCTCCAAATCCGATAAAAACATGATGAAGAAAATTTTAACCTGTTTAATATCCTATTCTTTGTTTTTTTCATGCAATAATCCGCAAAATAAAATTCCAGAAATAAATGTTTATGAAAGCTTCCAAGAAATGAACCTTTCAAAAATCGGGGAAAGTACAAAAATTTTAAGGCTGAAAACTTCACAACCCATCCATACTCCCACGGATATTTTAGTGACCCAATCTAATATTTATCTTTTCGACCAAAACCACTCTGGCAATCTATGGCAATTTGATTTAAATGGAAACCTTTTGAATAAAAAGGGATTTTTTGGAGACCAAATGATTCCCCTCAATGGAATTACCAATTTCTTTGTCCATAGGGATTCACTTTTCCTTGCCATCAATGGTGAATCTATTTTTGCTTTCGACGATAACTTAAATCCATTTTTCTTAAAAAAACTACCGAATAAAGCCGGATTTATTCAGAAAGCTGGAAAAGAATATTTGATGTATAACAATAATCTGTCCCCAGAAATACCTTTTCAGGTTTTCTATTTGGATTCTAACGGGACCATTAGTAATTCCATCCCTATAGCCCCGAAAAATTTCACCCCTTATTTCAAGGTTTATTCCCCATTTGCTATTCAAAAGGGGAAAACTTTAACTTCTTTTCCATTCAACGATACACTTTACTTGGCTACTGAAGATTTTACTTTCAAACCTTTTTCAAAGGTGAACTTTGGAAAAAGGAAAATCCCTTATGATTTTTTTGCCAATGTAGAAAATGGATATCAATTCTATGAAAAGCTATCAGCCAGTGATACCTATTCATTGCATGAAGGCTTGTACTTTGGAAAAGAAGATCAACTGATAGCCAGCGTTTTTCATGCATTGCATTATTACCCCTTGGTTATAGATCTAAATTCTTCCAAAGCACAAATGATTTCCTATTTTTCGGATGATATGACCACGGGTTTAAAAGTCAGGAATAAAAGTTTTGCTGATCAAAAGCAGATAGTTTTTGGAGTTTCCGGAGAAACAATTCAAGAACAATTCGATGGCTTAAATAAAGAATTCAGTAACACTTTACCTTCTGATTACCACGATTATTATTATTTACTAATAGTCGAACTCTAAATTATTTAGCAAAATGCAGGTGAAGACTCCGATACTACTTTATTTTATGGTCGATTATAAAATGATCAAATAAAGAAATCCACATCTTAAAGGTTTGCAGAGATCAAAGTCCAAATAAACCTTTAAATAAAAAGCTTTTTGTCCCTGATGTACTCCTCTACCGCTGTGGGAATTAAATATTTCACGGATTTACCCTTACGTATGGTTTTTCTGATAAAAGTTGCTGAAATATCCATCAAAGGAGCTTCTACAAAGCGGACCTTAGGGTGCTCAAAGTCAGGATTGCTTCCCGGTCTGGGGTAGACATATAATCCGTAGTTTTCCAGTATGGCTTCATGATTTTTCCACTTATGAAAATGGCTGAGGTTATCCCCTCCCACAATCAATTTAAACTCGTGCTGGGGATGCTTGTCTGCCAAATAGGCCAAAGTGTCTACAGTATAGCTGGGCCGGGGCATATGAAACTCCACATCGGTTACCTTAAAATAAAAATGATCGGCGATGGCGAGCTCTACCATCTTGTGCCGATCAAATTCATGAAGCAATGTCTTTTGTTTTTTAAAAGGATTTTGTGGGCTTACCACAAACCAGACCTCATCTAAGTCCGTCTGATTCTGCATCACGTTGGCTATTATCAAATGACCTACATGAATAGGATTAAAAGATCCAAAAAATAAGCCTATTTTCAAAGCAAATGGGGTTTTATTTGGAAAGGAAATCTCCTACCAGTTTTTCAGCAGTCTGGAAGGATTTCTGCATATCGTCATTGAGTATGGTCACGTCAAACTGATCTTCAAATGTAGCCTCAAACTTGGCTTTATACAATCGCCTGGAGAGACTTTCTTCCGTCTCTGTTCCTCTGTCCTTTAACCTTTCTTTGAGCACATCAAGAGATGGTACTTTCACATAGATTGCCAATGCTTTTTCACCGAAATAATTTTTCAGGTTAACACCGCCTTTGACATCCACATCGAATATCACATGCTTGCCTTCATCCCAGAGCCTTTGAATCTCTTCTTTGAGTGTGCCGTAAAAGTTACCTTCATAGACTTCCTCCCACTCTATAAATGCGTTAGTATCTATTTTCTGCTTGAATTCTTCGGGCGACAAGAAGTAGTAATCCTTTCCGTTTTGTTCTGTTCTTCCCCTCTTATCACGCGTGGAGGCCGAAATAGAAAAACCTAAACTTGGAAATTGTTTGATTAAATGTTTGACAATGGTAGTTTTTCCCGAACCGGATGGGGCTGAAAAAATAATGGCTTTACCTGAGGACATGAGCTTACTTTAATTCCTGTATTTTTTCTCTGATATTGGCTACAAGTTCCGCGGGGGTGCTTTGCTTGGTGCATTTGGTTTTCAATACTTCCCTGATTGCCTGCTCCAGATGATAATGCTGAAAGCAAGGTGCGCATTTGGCTAGCTTCTCATCTATGACTTCTTTGGAGTTGGCAGTGTGTTCTCCATCCAAAATACTCTCCAAAAGCTGAAAGCACTTACTGACATCCTCACAGGATAATTTTTTTTCTCCGGACGCTGCTGACTTCTTATCCATTATTCAAATTTAATTTACGCTTACTTTTACTCTTCATTTTATGTTTCGAAAATGAAATACTCCCCTCAGAAGCCTTTTCATTCATCCTCATCAGTCTTGTAACCCATGTTCTGTGCATAGGAACGCAGTTTGTCTTTTAATAAGTTCCTGGCTCTGTGCAATCTTGACCTGACAGTCCCTATTGGAATGTCCAGAATCTTGGCCATTTCCTCATAAGTAAATCCTTCCAGGTCACATAGAATAATCACGGTACGAAAATCTACAGCCAAACTATTGAGGGCATTGGAAATCTCATCTCCAATCATGTCTTTCACCGCATCTACCCTCAGGTCTGTAGTGATACTATAATCAACATCCTCAGAGTTGTAATAAGTTTCAACATCTTGGTAATCAACCTTTGCCGGCTGCTTACTTTTCTTTCGGTAATCGTTGATAAAGGAGTTTTTCAAGATTCTGAATAGCCAGGCTTTGGCGTTGGTACCCTGTTCAAAAGAATTGATAAACCTATATGCCTTGAGATAGGTGTCCTGCACCAAATCCTTGGCATCATCTTCATCAAAGGTGAGCCTGTACGCAAAATTGTACATAGAATCTATGTGTGGCATAAATTCATTATCGAAGATATTGTTCTTTTCCTGATCGGAATATTTTTTTCTTTGCACCTCAGACATAAGTTCCAAAAGTAATCAATGGGTGAATTTATCACTAATTTTTTTGAATAAAGTCAAGGCTTTTGGCTTATTTTGGCCTTTTGTACCTGACTGCCTAATAATATAGCGCTAAGCCTACATGTTTGTTTTCAAAGCCATTTCTTTTCTACCTCTTTGGGTGCTTTACCTCATGACAGATTTCCTGTTTTTAATTGGGTATTACCTCATTGGCTATAGGAAAAAAATAATCCTGAATAACCTCAGGCATGCTTTTCCGGAGAAATCCGAAAAGGAAGTCAGAAGTATTGCACGCAAGTTTTTCAGGAACCTCACTGATTCTTTTGCCGAGATCATTAAATCTTATTCCATTACTCCGCAAGAGCTGGATAAAAGAGTAAAAATCATCAACCATCACCTCGTGACTGAATCGATAGAGAAAAATCAGGTGATCATAGGCTTGCAGGGGCATTTTTTTAACTGGGAGTGGCACCTGCTTCAAATGACGGCCAATATTGAAAAGAGGTGTGACGTGGTGTATGCCAAAGTCAGCAACCCTTTTTTCGAAAAGCTGATGATGTCAATCAGGACCAGATTTGGGGTGACCATGGTTGAAAAAGAGGCTTTCCAACGTGATTTTTTGAGAAAAAGAAATCAACCCAGATTAATAGTACTCGCCGCTGATCAGAGGCCAGGAAACAGGGATATCCGGTATTGGACTCCTTTTATGAATCGTGATACTGCATTCTTTGAGGGAGCGGAAAAGCTGGCCAAACGCTTTTCCCATCCGGTAATCTATTCCTCTGTCAGCAAACCGAAGAGAGGACACTATGTATTTACTTATGAAATGATGGACCAGCCGCCTTACGAAGGGAAGCCGGAACACAGCATCACTGACCGCTTTATAGCGCTTCTGGAAGACAATATCCGAAAAAAACCCGAAATCTACCTTTGGAGTCACAATCGCTGGAAGTGGAAGAAGGGAACCTAAGGGCTCAACTTTAATTCTTATACCAACCAAGACTTTTACCGTTTCAGAATTCTGTAAACAGATTTATATTTTTTCCATCATATCTCTCTCATCCACCCAAATTCCCTAAATTTGAACTTTGTTGGTAAATTAAGCGCATGGAGTACCTAAAAGGATTAAATCCCCCCCAAAGAGAAGCAGTAGAACATACAGACGGACCGGTAATGATCATTGCAGGTGCAGGATCCGGCAAGACCAGGGTCCTCACTTACAGAATCGCCCACCTGATACATGCCAAAGGCATAGACCCTTTCAACATCCTGTCCTTGACCTTCACCAACAAGGCGGCTGCTGAAATGAAACACAGGATTGAACAGCTCATTGGATTGGAAGCCAGAAATACCTGGATGGGAACCTTCCACTCTACTTTTGCCAAAATACTTAGGGTGGAAGCCGACAAGCTCGGATACCCATCCAATTTTTCGATTTATGATACTGACGACAGCAAGTCTCTGATCCGGAGCATAGTCAAAGAAATGAGACTGGACGATAAAGTCTATAAGGCCAACACTGTGCTTTCACGTATTTCCGGTGCCAAAAACCGGCTGATCGGATGGGAAACTTACCTGAATGATCCCTATATCAAAGCAGATGATGAAACTGCTATGAAACCCAAAATGGGTGAAATCTACAAAAACTACCAGAAAAGATTATTCCGCTCCGGTGCTATGGATTTTGACGACTTACTTTTCAATACCAATGTGCTATTTAGGGATCACCTTGATGTGCTGAACAAATACCAGCAAAGATTCAAATATGTCATGGTGGATGAGTTTCAGGATACTAACCTTTCTCAATACCTGATCACCAAAAAACTGGCTTCTGTTCACCAAAACATTTGCGTGGTAGGTGATGATGCTCAGAGTATTTATGCTTTTCGGGGAGCTGATATACAGAATATCCTCAATTTCGAAAAAGATTATCCGGATCTCTTTGTAGTCAAACTAGAGCAAAATTACCGCTCCACCAAAAATATCGTACATGCTGCCAATAGCATCATTGCCAAAAACAAAGCACAGCTCAAAAAAGAAGTCTGGACTCAAAATCAGCAAGGAGACCTGATCGAATTGATCAAAGCCAGCTCAGACAACGAGGAGGGGCGAATGGTGGCCACTACCATTTTTGAAGAAAAAAATAATAAAAAACTCAACAACAGCGATTTTGCTGTGTTGTATCGCACCAACTCCCAGTCCAGGTCTATAGAAGAGGCCTTGAGAAAAATGAGCATTACCTACAAAATTGTGGGCGGTCTTTCATTTTACCAAAGAAAAGAAATCAAGGACCTGATGGCTTATATGCGCTTTGTAGTCAACAGAGAGGATGAAGAGGCTTTTAAAAGAATTATCAATTATCCCAAAAGAGGAATTGGGGATACTTCTGTGGAAAAAATGATGGTAGCCGCCTATGAACATGATATCCCTCTTTGGGAAGTAATGACCAATGCCGCCAGTTTTCTCCCTGGCAGAGCAGCCAATTCAGTGGAAGATTTCAGCACTTTGATCAAAAGCTTCGCCATCGAGGTAGAAAGGAAAGACGCCTATGATGCTGCAAGTTCTATTGCCAAACAGTCGGGACTGCTCCGGGAATTGTACGAGGACAAGACAATAGAAGGTCTCAACAGATACGAAAACGTTCAGGAATTGCTGAATGCCATCAAGGAATATGTAGACAATCCGGAAAATGAGGATAAGAGTCTGGGAGCATTTCTGCAGGAAATTGCCTTACTTACTGACAACGATAGAGACAAGGACACCACTGATGCAGTGACCTTGATGACCATTCACTCCTCCAAGGGACTTGAATTTAAACAGGTTTTTGTGGTAGGCATGGAGGAAGATCTGTTTCCTTCCCAAATGATGATGCAGAGCCGGGAAGATTTGGAAGAAGAAAGAAGATTGTTTTACGTTGCCACCACCAGGGCCATGGAAAGACTGTACCTGACTTATGCACTGACGAGGTATCGTTTTGGCAGACTCCTCAATTGTGAACCCAGCCGGTTCTTGGAAGAAGTTGATCCGGATTGCATCAAGGTCAACAAAAGAATATCCAGTGCACTTTCAAGTAGCTTTAGAAGTGATACCAGTGAAGGAAGGTCCGGGTTTGTTGGAATTAAGCGGCCCAATATCCGGCCTGCGACAACAGCAAAAGTACATACCCCTAGCCCTGACTTCAAGCCTTCCAATACCAACAACCTGGCTGTCGGCATGAAAGTTGAGCACCCCAAATTTGGCTTTGGAACAGTAAATAAAATAGAAATAGAAGGAATCAACAGAAAAGCCAGCATTGCCTTTGATAATTTTGGAGAAAAGACTTTATTACTTAGCTTTGCGAAGCTTCGCATAGTAGAAGAATAGGCCTACATCCATTTTTATTTTTAAAATTTCGTTTGGCCGAAAAAAAGAAATACCCCATGGAAAATACAGAAAGCAACAACTATTCAGTCACTTTGAAAGAATACGGAAAAAATATTCAAAGACTGGCCATCCATATCTCAGAAATAGAAGATCGGGAAAAACGCACCCAAAGTGCATATACTTTGGTAGAGTTGGTCAAACAATTAAACCCTCAAATGAGGGCAGAAAACGACCAGAAAATATGGGATGATCTGCACATCATGTCTGGTTTCAAATTGGAAGTGGATGGACCCTACCCAAAGCCAGAAGAGGATCTCTTGTTCAGAAAACCAAAAATCGTAGGTTACCCCAAAGGAGAAATCAGATTTAAACACTATGGCCGAAATATTGAAAAACTCATCGAAAAGGCCATTGAAATAAAAGACGACGAAGAGCAAGAAACTGCTATTATCTATATCGGACAATTGATGAGGAGCTTCCATTCAACCTGGAACAGGGATAATTTTGATGATAGGATCATCCTGGATGATATCAAAACCCTTTCCAAAGGAAAGCTTCACATTGACTTGGAAAAAGTCAAAGAAATGGGACTTTTTGAAACCAACACCAGAAGAGATTTTAAGCTACCTTCCGAACCTGAATCTTCATCTAGTAACAACCGAAGAAAGTACGGTAACAACGACAGAAGAAGAAACGGCGGACATTCTAAAAAAAGAAGATAAATGGCATCATTCAGAGTGAAAGGAGGCTTAAAGCTCAAAGGGGAAATCACCCCACAGGGAGCTAAAAATGAAGCCTTGCAGATACTTTGTGCAGTATTACTGACTGCTCAAAAAGTAACCATCCACAAAATTCCCAATATCCGTGACGTAAATAAACTGATCGAACTTTTAGGTGAGATGGGAGTAAGAGTCGAAAAATTGGGCCCTGAATCCTATTCTTTTCAGGCCGATGCGATCAAGCTTGATTACTTGGAGACCAAAGACTTTTTGATCAAAGCCTCGTCGCTAAGAGGCTCGGTAATGATTTTGGGACCATTGTTGGCCAGGTTTGGCACAGGAAGGTTATCCAAGCCAGGAGGGGATAAAATAGGTCGTAGAAGAATGGACACCCACTTTACAGGTTTTCAAAAGCTGGGCGCCGAATTCCACTATGACAAGAAAAAAGAGATTTACCACATAGATGGCAAAAACCTAAAAGGGGCTTACATGCTATTGGATGAAGCTTCTGTGACAGGAACGGCCAATATCCTAATGGCCGCAGTAATGGCCGAAGGAAAAACCACCATCTACAATGCAGCATGCGAACCTTACCTGCAGCAGCTTTGTGATATGCTGAACAGGATGGGGGCTAAAATCACCGGTGTAGGATCCAACCTTCTTCATGTAGAAGGAGTGAAGGAACTGAAGGGGACCGATCACACTCTTTTGCCCGATATGATTGAAATCGGCTCCTTCATAGGCATGGCCGCTATGACCCAATCTGAAATCACCATCAAAGATGCCCAAATCCACCGATTGGGAATCATTCCTGAAACTTTCAAAAGGATGGGTATCAAGATGGAGTTTAGAGGAGATGACATTTTTATTCCTGCGCAGAAACATTATGAAATCGAAACTTTCATAGACGGCTCCATTCTGACTATCGCCGATGCGATATGGCCAGGGTTTACTCCGGATCTATTGAGTATAGTACTGGTGACTGCTACTCAGGCAAAAGGAACTGTTTTGGTACATCAAAAGATGTTTGAAAGCAGGCTTTTCTTCGTGGATAAGTTGATAGATATGGGTGCCCAGATCATTCTTTGTGACCCACATAGGGCAACTGTCATCGGTCTGGACAGAAAATATCCATTACGAGGCATCAGAATGACTTCTCCTGATATTAGGGCAGGTGTTTCATTATTGATTGCAGCCATGTCTGCTGAAGGCACCTCGGTGATTGACAATATTGAGCAGATTGACAGGGGGTATCAGTATATAGACCAAAGACTGAATGCTTTGGGGGCGGATATTGTGAGGGTGGATTGAGGAATTTAGAATTGGGATAATGAGGTGAAAAATTCATAAAGTTAAACCTCACCGAACAAATCAAAAAAAAGAGGCCTGAATTTTAGTTCAGGCCTCTTTTTTTATTTTTTTGGAGTGAAAAACTTATCCAATGGTTTATAAAAACCCCCACAGTTATTGTAATGGGAATCAGTACATGCTGAAGCGACAAAAACCGTTGAATTGTCCAAAAGTTGAATGGAAGAAATATAAGCTCTTTCCAAACCTGTATTGTCAAGTTCAGTGAAAAGGATGGAGTCTTCAGTTAAATCTACTAGATATAGGGCATCCGCATTGTAAAAAATAAGCTTGCCATCAATAGTGGCTAGGCCTGTTCCTATCCACATCAATTGGGAGACAAGAGGTGACCGATCATTTTCGTAGGTTCGGATCAAGGCACTGTTCTTCCCTGACAAATCTGATTTAAACACCTGAAATGGAAATCTATCTACATATTCTGAGGCGAAAGTGACAATCTCATTTCCTACTTGGACTGATTTGGTATATTGGTCAAATCTCAAATCTATGTTTCCAAATTCATCTATATCAAAAGTTTTTCCCTCAATAGTTACCCTGATAAAGTCATCAAAAGTACGTATCCATCTAATAGCCGAACTACCTGCCAAATATTCTTCCTTCAAAAATTTCTGATCTAGGATCTTTACTTTCCCTCCTTCCACACTTGTTTTCAACCACAAAAAATCGGGATTATTTTTCTGTCTTTCTCCTTCTTTTGAGAGATATGGTATAAGAACGTTTCCTTTAGCGTCAATACTTAACTGATCTCCTACTCCCAACCCAATTTGGGGGAAGCGTAAAAATTCAGGATCTAACTGACGAAGGTTGATTTTTAGAGCTTCTTTTTCACTTGAATTACCGGTTGGAAGTAAGGAAATTTCTGAGGGATTAAGAGCGACCATTAATTTGTCAGAAATCGGTAACCTGTAGGGAAAAGAGCTTTGCATGAAAAGGGACAAATCCACAAAGTCGTTAGGGCCTTGCAGAGTCGCCTCCGGATAAATTCGGGAAGGCGATGCCACATATAATTCACCATTGATAACTTTAGCATTAAAAATTCCCTCTTCAATCCCTATTGCCTTTTCCCAGATCACTGGGCTTTCTGGTATTGGATCTTTTGGATCACAGGAAAGTACGGCCAAAAGACTAAGGGCTGTAGAAAAACTTGAAAAACGTGCCTTAATTTTCATAAAGATTAAAGTTTAGTTTAAATACTATCTAAAACTAATGATTTTTTCCAAAAAAAACACTTAAGCATCAATAGATTACCAAATGTTTTTACAAAACCGATATTGGGAATTTTAAAAACTAGTCAATTAAGACCCCATTTCCACCAATACCACATATATTATTTTTTGAACTTAAAATTTAAATCTTCAATTTTCATAAGTAATTCATATTTTCTCCCGCCCTCGACACTAGATCACACAAAACCAAAACGCAAAAACCGACAAATATTAAATGTCGGTTATTTATAAAAAAAGAGAAAGGGGGCCTTCGAAGTTAGGGATTAATAATTTACCACAAAAGGGAACAAAAGTCACAAAAGTAATCTGAGAAGAGTTTTTTGTTTTCTTTTGTCACTTTTCCCGATTTTCAGGACAGGTTATGTTTTCAAATAAAATTTATAAGAAGATTATGGCCTCCAATTGAAAAATCAACTAAGAACTCATAATGAATACGAGTTGTAACTCAAATCCATTATTCGCCTGAACCATATCCATTGATTTTCCCATTCCTCACATTTTTATTCTTCTTTTCCGTTTACTCATAAAGATTTCCTAAATTCCTTTCTTAGTCAATTTACTCAAACCTAAACACTATGAAAAAGAAATTAAGGAGTCAGGAATGGTATGGAAGGACCGGTAAGGACGGTTTTATTTATCGTTCCTGGATGAAAAACCAAGGCCTGCCCCATCATCTTTTTGAAGGCGAAAAACCTGTCATCGGGATCTGCAATACCTACTCCGAACTCACGCCATGCAATGCCCACTTCCGCGATCTCGCAGAAGCAGTCAAAAGAGGCGTTTGGGAAGCAGGAGGATTTCCACTTGAATTTCCCGTGATGTCATTGGGAGAATGCTCCATAAAACCCACCGCCATGCTTTTCAGAAATCTGGCCAGTATGGATGTGGAAGAAAGCATACGTGCCAACCCTATGGACGGGGTCATCCTAATGTGCGGATGCGATAAGACCACCCCTTCATTGGTCATGGGAGCAGCTTCGGTGGACCTACCCAGTCTAGTCCTATCTGGAGGACCGATGTTGGTGGGTCGGTTTAAGGGCAAAAAAATAGGCACCTCCGATGTATGGAGATTTGCAGAAGACTTTAAGACCGGAAAACTTTCCCAAGAAGATTTTATCGAAGCGGAAGCGGCCATGTCCAGATCAGTTGGACATTGCGCTCCAATGGGAACGGCCTCCACCATGGCTGCCATGGTAGAATCTCTTGGATTGGCATTGCCGGACAATGCCACCATTCCTGCTGCCGATTCCAGAAGAAAGGTAATGGCCCACCTTGCCGGCATGCGGATAGTGGAAATGGTCAAAGAAGACCTGAAAATGAGCAAAATCCTCAGCAGGCAGGCTTTTGAAAATGCCATTATGGTCAATGCTGCCATCGGCGGCTCTACCAATTTTATCCTTCACCTCACCGCAATTGCCAAAAGGATCGGTGTGGACCTTGACCTTACCGATTTTGACCATTTCTCTGCCAAGATCCCTTTGATAGCCAATGTACAGCCATCGGGTGAGCATTGGGTGGAAGACTTGTTTTATGCAGGAGGAATGCCTGCAGTGATGAAAGAAATCCAAAAGCATCTCAATAGGGACTGCATCACAGTAAATGGTAAAACACTAGGTGAAAACATCGCCAATGCCGAATGTTACGACAGGAATTTGATAGGTACACTCGAAAAACCCATCAAACCCGAATCAGGTATTGCTGTTCTCAAAGGAAATCTTTGCCCAAATGGTGCAGTCATCAAACCCTCAGCTGCCAGCCCTCACCTGCTCACACATACCGGTAAGGCCATAGTTTTTGAAGACATTGATGACTACAAAGCCAAAATTGACAATGAAGCTCTGGAAGTGGATGAGAATTCTGTTTTGGTAATGAAAAATGTAGGCCCAAAAGGCTATCCGGGAATGCCGGAAGTAGGCAACATGGGCCTTCCTAAAAAGTTGCTGGACAAGGGTATCAAAGACATGGTAAGGATTTCGGATGGCAGAATGAGCGGAACCGGATATGGCACAGTAGTATTGCACGTATCCCCTGAGTCTGCCATTGGGGGGCCATTGGCTTTGGTCAAAAACGGGGACATGATAAAACTCGATGTACCCAACAGATCCTTGGAGCTCTTGATATCAGAGGAGGAAATGGAAAAAAGGAATTCCTCCTTCAAGCCGCTATCCCTGCCTTATGAGAGGGGATATGTCAACCTTTTTCTTGACAAGGTCAATCAGGCACATGATGGAGTGGATTTTGATTTCCTTCAAGGCTCCTCAGGTTCTGAAGTGAAAAGAGATTCACATTGATCAACATGCTATGCAAAAAGTAGCTATCATCACAGGAGCCGGGCAGGGCATAGGTCTCGAAATCGCCCGGTTCCTTGCCCTCAAGGGCCATCATATCATCCTCAACGACCTGGAGGGTGGCCTGCTGGAAGATGCCCTGGCATTTCTACGGCCCGGAAGTAAAGGGAAAATCCTCGGTATACAGGGAGATTCCGGTGACCGGGATTGTATCCACGAGCTGGTCAACAGGGCCAATTCAGAATTTGGACAGCTGGACATTGCCATAGCCAATGCAGGAATCACTTTATACGGGGACTTTTGGCAATATCAGGAAGATGATTTTATGGAAGTCATGAGGGTGAATACCGGAGGCACTTTCTTTTTGGCACAAGCAGCCGCATCAATCATGAAGACACAGGAATCCGGTGGCTCCCTGCTTTTCACTTCCTCTGTCACTGCACATCAGGCCCATAAAAATCTCGCTGCCTACGGCATGAGTAAGGCAGCCATTGAAATGTTGGCCCGGAATCTTGTAATAGAGCTCTCTGGCCATAAAATCAATGTCAACACCATTGCTCCCGGAGCTACACTGACCAAAAGAACGGCCATGGATGAAGATTATGAAAAAACATGGTCCAAAATCACTCCAATGGGAAGGCCTGCCACTGTCACAGACATTGCCCATGCTGCTGCCTTTCTGGTATCAGAAGAAGCAAGACATATCACAGGACAAAATCTGATTATCGATGGAGGCTGGACCAGTATCAGTCCATCACCTTATTAAATCCAAAGTCATGAAACATTTTCTTGAGGACTTTTTTCAGTACAACCTAAGCTGCAATGAGAAGATTATTCTGATTCTCGAAAAGCACAAAGACCGGGTTTCTGAAAATTGCCTGCGCATTTTTTCCCATATTCTCAATGCCCAGGACATCTGGAACAATCGTATTTTAGGAAAATCCCAACATTACGGGGTTTGGCAAGTACACCCTTTGGACAGCCTGAAGTCCATTAACCAAGCAGTGCATCAGAAAACTTCAGAAATCTTAAGCGAATCAAATTTGGAGCAAATTATTTCTTATAAAACCTCCAAAGGGTTGCAATTCAATGACACCATACAAGACATCATGACGCACATAGTCAATCACGGCACCTACCACCGTGGGCAAGTTGCGATGATGCTCAGGGAAGAAGTCGATGAAGCTGTGTCCACGGATTTTATTTTCCGAAAAAGATGAGTGTACTACAAAAACCCGAAACGCACTTCCCTCCTCCTTGGCAACTGAAAGGAGAAGGAATTATTCTTCTTTACAGGTTTCCCAAAAAATGGATCAATGATCACCCATTGATTCCTCAGTACCTAAAGGGGGAATTTAAAGGAGGGTTTGGCTACCTGATGTTGGTCAACTATTATGATTCAAATGTAGGACCATATAAGGAACTGCTCCTGATCCCTGGAAAATTCAAGCCTGAAAACAGACAAAGCATATCCCACATCATCGTCAACTCAGAAAGTAGTACACAAAACGGCAGGTACAACTGGGGTATTCCCAAAATAACCCTTCCCATTATCTGGGAATCGGAGAAGGGTTTGGATACCATAGGAGTGGGTGAGGAAGATGAACCTCTTTTTTTCTGTAAGATAAGCTATAAAGGAATAACATTCCCTGTCAGCACTAAAATATTACCACTCAAATTGCACCAGCAATGGAACAGAAGATCATTCCATACAGAACCCAGGGGATCAGGCTGGGGGAAATTGGCCAAAATTGAATCTTTGAAAATCAATGGCAAGCGTTTTCCTGACATCAGTCAATTCAAGCCCTTATTTGGAGTAAAAGTAAGCCCTTTTTCCATAGAATTTCCGGCTCCATCTTCTATTACAGAGCTCCAATGAGTTTGATCTTGGCCCTAATTTCTATATCAGAAAAACATTTTCCGCGAAAAAAGCTTACATTCAATAATTACAAAACCACCGAATCCATGAAAAACCTCAGCTATACCTTATTTGTATTGACAGTATGGTTCTGCCTTTCCTGCAGCCAACCTGAAGAAAAAACACTTCCCATGCAAGTGGCGCAAGCCTACGGCATAGAAAATTTTGACAAGCTCAATTCAATTGCCTATACCTGGAACGTACAGGTAGGACCAGACGTCAGGACAAGGGACTGGAAATGGAATATCAAAGACCGCACAGTTTACTATGCGGATTCTGATACAAGTTATACCTATAGCCTTGACCTTCCAAAAGAAGAAATGCCAAAAGCTGATGCAGGATTTATCAACGACAAATATTGGTTGATGTATCCATTCCAGTTGGCTTGGGATTCCGGATACGCTTATGAAGTGGAAGAAGAAGTAAATGCCCCGATATCAGGAGACAAGTCTACCAAATTGACCATAGTGTACAACGAAGAGGACGGTTACACTCCAGGAGATGCGTATGACTTGTATTTGGACAGCAACAAAATGATTAAAGAGTGGGTGTTTCGCAAAGGAAATGGAGATGAAGGAAGACCCTTCACTTGGGAAGCTGAAAAAGATTTCAATGGTGTAACCTTTGCTACTGAACACAAAAATGCGGACGGTGTCAAGTTCATTTGGTTTACCAATATTGAAGTGAATTGAAACCTTGGTATTATCTCATTTCCGATAAAAAATTCATTGTTTTCCCCTTGGGAAGATTCGCATTTTCATTAATAAATTTTGCTAACGCTCCGGCTAAGAAACGTAGGGCTTTCGAAGCGATTATCTGTCCACCGAAACTGAAGTTTGTTAAGTGAACGAAACATTCGAAAAGCCTTATCCGCCCTATGTTTTCTTAGCCATTGTTGTGCCTTCGTGTTTTTTTATTTTTTGAAGTCATTGAAAAATTCAATCAGCTTATCGATTGTGAAATAAGGATTCCGTTGATGTTTTGGTAAATCTGTTTGGACATTGCTTCTCAATGTTTTAGCTCTGACAATGGCAGTTTCTAAATCTTCTTTTAAGATTTC
>NZ_ALWO02000013.1 GCF_000295935.2 Indibacter alkaliphilus LW1 | reverse complement strand
CCCTTCCCCAGGGGTACCCCTGGGGAAGGGAAGGACAGAGTTTAGCTAACACTCCCTTTTATAAAACTAAAATCATTTTTCTTTAAGTTTCAAAAGTTGAAAACTCAAATACTCTTCTTCGTTTTCAGGGTTATCAGGATGGTTTATAGACAAATACAATCCTGCTTCATTGATGAAAAAATTTAAAGGAAGAAAAACTCCCTCCACTTTTATTTCTCAAGCAGTGCAAACTCCTTAGCAAAATAACTCAAAATAACATTGGCTCCTGCCCGCTTGATACTCAATAAAGATTCCAGCATGGCCCGTTCCCCATCCAGCCATCCCCTTTGGGCAGATGATTTGATCATGGCATATTCACCACTGACATTGTAAGCCGCTATAGGAAGATTCGAGTTGTCCTTGAGCAATCGGATCACGTCAAGATAAGCCAAAGCAGGTTTTACCATAAGAAAATCTGCGCCTTCTTCTGTATCCAAGTCTGCCTCGATCAATGCCTCGTAATAATTCGCAGGATCCATCTGATAGGTTTTTTTGTCTCCGGATTTTGGAGCAGAGTCCAATGCATCTCTAAATGGACCATAAAAAGCAGATGCATATTTGGCCGTATAAGACATGATCGAAACATCTGTAAATCCATTCTCATCCAAGACGTTTCGGATAAAGCCAACTCTTCCATCCATCATGTCAGAGGGGCCGAGAATATCCGCTCCTGCCTGAGCTTGAGCTAAAGACATTCTTCCAAGGATTTCTAAAGTTTGATCATTCAAAATCTTTCCATTCTCAACAAGACCATCATGACCATCCGAACTGTATGGATCCATGGCCACATCTGTCATGACCACTACTTCAGGAAAGGTGGTCTTGATTTTATGTATAGCTTGAAGGTAAAAAGTCTCAGGGTTGTAACTTTCTGTAGCAAATTTATCTTTCTTGGATTCTGGATAGGCTGGGAAAATATCGAATGCCATAATCCCAAGATTAACACAGGATTCTATTTCTTTCAACATCAAATCCAAAGAATACCGATAAATCCCTGGCATAGATGCTACCTCAACTTTTTGATTGATTCCGTCAATCAAAAACATGGGAAAGATAAAATCCTTAACAGTAAGTCTGGTTTCCTCTACCATATTTCGGATGGCCTGCGATTTTCTGTTTCTTCTTGGTCTTCTTAGCATAATTAAAATGTTTACAAATCCAAAGGTAAGGCCTAAGCCCAATAGAAAAAATTAGAAAACTAGGTTTTGTTGAACGATTTTCGATTTTGTATCCCCAAATACACTTCATTATTTCGGTAATCCAACCGCAACTGAATACAACATTTCGAAATTCAATTTTAATGGATGTTTTTTCTAAACAACAGGCAAGCCCTACAGGCTTGAAAAACCCATTTTTGTGACATATGGCTACCAACAGGAAATCCCTCTGGGATTTCACCTCATCTTTTCTCCCATGGGTTGCGGCACAATAAGGTTTGAATATGTGAAAGCTTATGGTTGCGCCTTTCCCATGGCTACCGTTACTTCGCCTCCCTGAGGCAAGACAACGGATAGGCCGACTCACTCATGGCTTGAAAAACTTCATCCTTCACCCGAACTTCTCCTCAACCTTACACCTACCATTTCACCCTCTCGTTTCTCGCATCTCCGTGTCATCCTTCCTCCCTCATCCTTCATCCCTTTTCAACCTCTCGTATCTCACCTCTGTCTTTGCTCTTTTCTCTTGTTTCTTGTCTCTTAAATCAATGCTCCTTCCATCCCACAAAAAAAAACAGGCCCTACTCAAGCCTGCTTTTGACATTGTATTAGACTAAACTTTATGCTTTTAGAAATTCACCTGCGCCTGCAATCTCAATAGGCTACCTTTTTGCCGATTATCCGGATTAAGTGAATTTTCGAACGTTCTGTCTGAGATGGTATACATGGCCACCAATTCAAAAGCTTTATGTGGCTGCCATTCTACTCCAATTTCAAGCTCGTTGACCCTATGCCTGGTAGCGTCCAACTCGAATTTTTTACCACCTTTATAGTAATGATATCTGGTGAAAGGAATAAAAATATCTTTCCCTGTTCTTACAAAATAATTGGCCAGCACATACCCTCCTCTCAAGGGTGCATCTTTAACACTATTTGTTTCAGGATCATACTCTGGCCCTCTACCCCAGTTAAACTCTGCTTGTATCCCAAAAGGCTGCGGATAGAGCACTACCGAAGGACCATATCTATACTCTTCAAATTCTGTCTGGTCAAAATCTGTTTGAGGGTTTCTGTTAATGACAAACTTGCCCGTATATGCCTGGAATGAAGTCTCTATAAACTGCCCTGAAGGCAACTCCCAAGGGTAAGATGCCCTGCTTACTACATGAAAGTTTTTATTTTGCTCCGGAAGATTTGCCGTCTGACCATTATATAAGCCCAGACCAAACACCCCGTAATCTCCAGACCCTTTAAGCCCTGATGCTACAAGATAATTGAACCTTTGTCTGATTTCGGCTGGAGCATAGTAAAAGAAAACACCAAGATCACGCTCGTTCAGTACAGCCGAGTTCAAGCCATCATTACGATCTAAAGGAAGTCTGTTTTGACTGGACTGAAGGTTTTCAAACCCGAAAGGCACTTTAGATTGACCAATCCTCAACCTGAATTCCTGCTTGGCATCCAAACCTAGGTCAAAATAAGCATCCCTGATTTGCGCAAAGTTATTTCCCCCGGAAGCCAAATCAGGTTGGATATACATGAAAATCCTTTCATGGATCTGGCCTGAAAAGATCATCCTGATCCTTCGGAAAAAGAAACCTCCAGCATCCCCTCCCCAGGAACGGTCACACTGAGCACATTGAAGATTGGGGTTGGTTTCAAACAGTCCGTTATACCGTATCTGGGCATAGCCACGAAGCTGAATGGTTTCGTACCATTGTTTTTTTAACTGGCTACTGCTTTGCGCAGCGTTGTCTAGGGAATCTTTTTCAACGTCCCTTGCAAAAACGTTGTTTAAGATCATGACCATGAAGATCATTGTCCCCGCGAATATTTTTCGCATCTCAAGAAAGGGTTTTAAGTAATTGAATACTTATTGTACAGCAATACAAAGGTGCGACTGCAATATTTCTTTATGATGATGGTGATGTTATCAATTTGTTAATCAAAAAATCACTTTTAGACAGCCGATAAGGCTGTTCATTGGCAAAAAACTCCATATTCATTACAAAAACAGGGGAATTGCCTTGTATGCAAGTGTTAAGCAAATGTTAAGCGATTCTCAATGTTAAAAAAAGCTTAAAAAATTGTTACTTGAAAACCAATATTCTGAGCATTGATTTTTTATAGAAGTTCATTCTATGATCTAAAAAAAGTTGAACAAAAGTTGAAAGCCACTGTTTTTTTCCTTCAATCAAAATTTATCATCATAATACTGGACATTTAAATCAAACCTGTCCATCACTTTTTTGATCGTAGTACTGTCATTTAATGGTCTATCATTTTCTTCAATTTTATTCCCCCCACAATTCCAAAAAATCACGGAGATCAAAAAAAAGCAACAAGACTTTCTAAATAATTTCTTTGAAATTTGGGTAAGGAATGGAATCATAGATTTCATTATTTTTTTGGTATAGAATGGAGGGACCTTGCAATAAGTTATATTCAAATATTTTCCCTAACGAATCAACATAACACCTTTCACAATCATCCTGCACATATACCCTGAACTTTTTAATAGAGTTTGAGAAGATTACCATTGATAGGTTTTCCTGATGTTTCAACTCTTCTAACAGGTTATAAAGATCATTTACACAAGTACTACAACCGTCAATATCAATGATCAATAGAGAATGATTTGCATTTATTTGATAAGACTTTTTTAATCCATCAATCCTATTTTTCAGAAATCTGGTCGTTTCCGGGTTTTTGCATGAAAAACACATTTGCATCACTATGAATAATAATATAGTGAAAACCCAAAAGCCCGCATACTTAGTTTGTTCCTGAAAAAACATGGAATATAATCTCATCTTCTTTTAAATCCTGATTTCTTTGCCCTATCCGCGGGAAAAACAAACCTTTCTTACCTACCAAAAACACCCTTGGATCATAAATTCCTCCTTTAAAATGGGTGGTACCTAAATGATTGAATTTATCATCATAGGTCAATATTAAAAAATCAGCAACTAAATAAGGGTTTTCCTTTCTATGTCTACCGGGCTCATATTGTGTAGGAAGGTACAATAAACTGTGAATCTGGTTTCTGAAGGGGTCAAATTTTATAGGCCCATAGGAGAAAGACTCAAATTTTATTTGTTTTTCCATTTCCGGAGTGATAAATAATGAATTAGAATTTGGCGCTTGAAATTCCGGAATAGAAGCATAAAAACTCTTTATTTTAGAAACACCTGACTCATTTACACTATAAACATCCACCGAATCCGATATGGTCCATGACAGCAGAAAAGTGCTGTCGTTCATGAAATCACCTGAAAATGTGTAATACTCCATAATATGCTTCTTACCATAAAACAAACTTGGATATTCAAATTCATAAAACTCAAAAAGATTTTTTTTCAAATCCAAGGATCCAAAGCTCTCAAAACTGTCTTCACCTAAAAATCTATTATCTATGGGATACCTCATAAAATAAATTTTTTGATCCAAAACAAAAGTAGGAGTCGATGAAGTGGAAAGGTGGTTCAAGAGAATTCCCCCAGGGATATCCGGAATTCTTGGAGGATTTAATTTATCTACAAAATTACCATCCCAATTAACTATTGTACTACCATGTAATTTAAACCGGGGGAAAATAAAAATTGAGTCCTGATTTTGAAACCAAAACCCTTGAATATCATCTACTCCCTCGGGGCCTCCTCTTCCAATCTTGATCCTATGGAATAACTTACCCTGTTCTACATCATAAAAATCCAGAGAAAAGTTAATGTAATTCAGGTTGGCCAAAAATTCCTTATCATCAATCAAAACAAATTTTGCATTATAAAACTCAAATGTTGAAAACTCATCTAAAGCAAAGGTTACTTCCTCAACCCTCTCCATAAAACCTTCTGTTTCGTTTTCAAAGTCCTCGGATAAACTATTGCAAGCAAGCAGAAAAGAAAACATAATCAGCAAAATCGAAAAAATGATTTTTTGATTATCCATCAGGAATACAATTAAAATAAATCGGAGAGATGAATAGTTTAATCTTTTCATCTCCCCACTTAAATTATTCATAACTACAAATAATGAGAATACAATCATCTCCACTACCTGGATAATACGGTTCGATTT
>NZ_ALWO02000014.1 GCF_000295935.2 Indibacter alkaliphilus LW1 | reverse complement strand
GAAGATACTTTGGTGAAAAACTCTTTGACAGACTGGTTATTGCAAGCATTTGCCCCTACTTGTATACAAGCGGATAATCATATTTTTTAAATAATAGTTATTAAAATTCAAATAAATTATTGAATTAATTATCCGTTTAAATAAACGTTTAATTTGAGTGGTATTTGAAGATTTTTAGACCTTCAATTCTATTTTTAGCTAAGGTTTAAGTTTCATCTAAAATTTTTTATAAGATGAGTATTAAGATATTTCCTTCTGCGATTACCCAGCAAACAGTTGAGGTGTATGATTCCAGGATAAGTGTCAGATCTAAGGTGATTTATCTGATTTTGTTAGCGATGTTAATTGTTGCTGTCGCTGCTTTGCCACTGATCTACGTGGATGTTGCCGTTCAGTCTAGAGGTACTTTTCAATCAGCGCTTCAGCGAAATGCTCTGATGAGTTCCGTTGGTGGGCGCTTAGAAAAATGGGGCCTTGCTGAAAACCAAAAGGTCAAAAAGGGGGATGTCTTGGCCATTGTTAGGGCCGAAGTGGTGCAGTTGGAGATAGATGGGCTTGCTGAAAGATTGACGCTTTTAGAAGATTTCATTGCCGACTTGGGGAGGTTACTCAATCTGAATTTATCAGATCAATCTGTTTCTTTAATACCCCTCAAGTCAAAGTATTATCAAGCATCTCTTTTAGAGTTTCAGACCAAAATCCACAATCAGTCAGCATTGATGGAAAAGTTAGAACGGGATTTTGACCGTGCTCAATTGCTTTTTGACAGTAAATCTATTGCATTTGCTGATTATGACAACACTGAGGTCCAGTACAAACAAGCCATCACTCAAATGGAATTACTCAAAAAGCAACAGATCAATCAATGGGAGCAGGAGTTGATCAATCATCAAAATGAAAAACTGCGCCTGAAAAGTCAGATGGATGTTTTCTCAGAGCAAATAGATCAATATAAAATCATAGCTGGAACCAATGGTACTTTGATCAATGTGCTGAACTTAAATGTGGGTGATTTTATATATCCTCAGCAAAAATTGGCTGAAATCTCACCGGATACTACCCTTATAGCTGTTACTTACATTTCCCCAATGGATATTGCTTTTTTGAATATAGGCCAAGAAGTAAACTTTCAAGTGGATGCTTACAATTACAATCAATGGGGAGTAGCAATGGGTAAAATAATAGACATTGCTGATGACCTCACTTTAATTAATGAAGGGGAGGCCGGTTTTTTGGTTACCTGTGCCTTAGACACTCCTTTTTTGACCTTATCCAATGGACTGGAGGGGCAAATAAAAAAGGGAATGACATTCAATGCACGCTTTGTAGTGGCAAGAAGGTCTTTATTCCAGTTGCTTTATGATAAAGTGGATAACTGGCTCAATCCTCAGATTCAACAACCATCTTAATTTTTATTGTTATGGGTATTAAAATCAAACAAAGGGATATTACCGATTGTGGAGCGGCATGTTTGGCATCAGTGGCAGCACATTACAAATTGGAAATGCCTGTAGCCAAAATCAGGCAAATGGCTTCTACAGATCAAAAAGGGACCAATATTTTAGGTTTAATTGAAGCCGCTTCAAAGATGGGCTTTTCTGCTAAAGGGGTTCGTGGTGATTTTGATGCGCTTATTGAAGTGCCTATGCCCGTGATTGCCCATGTCATTGTCAAGAAAGTGCTACATCATTTCGTGGTTCTATATAAAGTATCAGACAAAGTGGTAGAATACATGGATCCGGGAGATGGACAAATCCATAAAGTCAGTCCTGAGGTATGGAAAGAAATGTGGACTGGTGTATTGGTACTGCTTATGCCCAATGATGAGTTCAAGGCCATCAATCAAAAGGTAAGCACATGGAGCAGGTTTTGGTACTTGGTCCGCCCCCATAAGGGAGTGATGTTTCAGTCATTAGTCGGAGCAGTTATCTATACCATTTTGGGTTTATCCACATCTATTTATGTTCAAAAAATCATCGACCATGTATTTATAGGTAGGAATGTAAACCTCCTTAACCTGTTATCTGTAGCCATGATTATTTTACTGGTTTTGCAGATTGTCATTGGGGTTTTTAAAACCTTGTTTATCATCAAAGTGGGGCAGCGGATCGATGCCCGGCTGATTTTGGGCTATTATAAGTACTTGCTGACCTTGCCCCAACGTTTTTTTGATACCATGAGGGTTGGTGAAATTATTTCCAGGATCAATGATGCTGTGAAAATCAGGGCATTTATCAATGATGTTTCAATAGGGTTTTTGGTGAATATCTTTATCGTTGTCTTTTCTTTTGCTTTGATGTTTACTTTTTACTGGAAACTGGCCTTAGTGATGTTATTGGTCATCCCGTTTTACACTTTAATTTATTGGATTACCAATCGCTTGAATAAAAAGATTGAAAAAAGGTTGATGGAGGAATCAGCCGAATTGGAGTCCCAACTGGTAGAATCTATCACGGCGGCAGGTACCATCAAGCGTTTTGGTGCGGAAGATCATGCCAATATCAAAACCGAAATCAGGTTTGTGTCTTTATTGAGGACTGTTTATCAGTCTGGAATGAACAATATTTTTTCAGGTACTTCCTCTGAAACTGTTTCCAGGTTGTTCACTATAATCCTATTGTGGGTAGGTGCTGGCTATGTGCTGAAAAATGAAATCACTCCCGGAGAACTGATGTCATTTTATGCTTTAATAGGTTATTTGACGGGACCGGTTTCCAGCTTAATCGGGATGAATAAAACTATTCAGAATGCCTTGATAGCGGCAGACAGGTTGTTTGAGATCATGGACCTGGAAGTGGAAAGTGCGGACGAAACATTTCCTTTGAAGAAAGAAGATGTGGGTGATATCCAATTCAAAAATGTATGCTTTAGGTATGGTTCCAGGGCAAACGTTTTTGACAGTTTAAATTTGGTTTTTCCTCAAGGAAAGATATCAGGTGTAGTGGGAGAAAGTGGTTCGGGGAAAAGCACCTTGGTATCCCTGCTTCAAAACTTGTATCCTCTTCAGTCTGGAAATATTTCCATTGGAGAGCATGATATCAAGTTTATCAACAATGCAAGTTTGAGGCAGATCGTATCTGTAGTGCCGCAACGCATCGATCTTTTTGCCGGGAATGTATTGGAAAATATAGCCTTGGGAGATTACCAACCGGATATGCAAAAAATTGTGGGTATCTGTAATAAGTTGGGTATGATGGGTTTTATTGAAACCCTTCCCAATAGATTTGGAACTTACTTGGGAGAAAATGGAGCATCTCTTTCAGGAGGTCAAAAGCAGAGGATAGCCATTGCAAGAGCACTTTACCGCGATCCTGAAATCCTGATTTTGGACGAGGCCACTGCATCCTTGGATCCTGATTCGGAACAGTTTGTACAACAAACCATCAGGATGCTGGCCTCAGAAGGTAAGACAATAATATTCATTACCCATAGGTTGGCCGCTGTACAGGACTTTGACAGACTTTATGTTTTGGATAAGGGTAAGCTGATAGAGGAAGGCACTCATGCTGAGTTGTTGACCCAGGAAGGAAAGTATTTTGAAATGATCAGGAAACAGTTGGTGGTGCTGTGATATTGTACCAAGTATCAATTATCAAGTACAAAGTACCAAGTACGATGTACCATGTATTCAGAACAAAGAATGATACATATAACAACTAACTCAACCGACCAATCACTCAATTAATTAATAAACAAACAATAAGAAACTTAATTTAACATTAACCTATAACTAACACTAATATGGAATTTATCAAACAAATAGAAAGATTACAGTTAATGAACAAACTTATCCGGGAACAAAGGACGGGGAGTCCCGAGGCGCTGGCAGAAAGGCTGGGTGTAAGCCGTAGGCAATTGTATGTGTATTTGGAGTATTTGAAAGATATGGGTTTGGATATTCAATTTTCAAGGAGGTTGAACAGTTTCGTGTTCGCTTGTGAAAAGCAGGTATATATTGATTGGAGGTTTGAAGTTTTGACTTCTAAGGATGCAAAGGAGTTTGTAGGAGGTTTGGCGACTTTAAGTAGTTACTCATATGTCAATCATTATTTACCTCAATAAAAGTTAACTGAAACATAAATTTAAACTAATTTGTACTTACTTAAATTTTAAAAATATGAAAACTTTAGAAAATCTATTGTCCTTTTTGAAAGCTCCTTACCGTGCTGAATCTTATACTAACTTGAGAGGCTATGGTTTTTTATTTTTATTGATTGTAACTCTGGTAGTTGTCGTTCCCTACGCTTTGATTTTAGAATGGGCGGGGATGGATCAGTTTGACAATATCATGCTAGAGTTGCTAGAAAATCAAAAATGGTTGGTAGCAGTTCTTGCCATCTTAGTTGCTCCAGTGTTGGAGGAGCCTATTTACAGGTTACACTTGGACCTGAAAAAATCTTCTATCATATGGAGTTTGGGTTTATCGCTTTTGTTGATAAACAATATATGGTACCCTTTAGTCCTCTTTTGGATTTACTTGATTTATCTTTTAGTAAAAGTCGATCGAGGACAGACTCTTAATCTGAAGTTTGTAGTTTATTTTTCAGCTGCGATGTTTTCACTCATCCACATGGTGAATTTCAGAGAGTTCGATTATTGGAATTATTTTTATTTCGTACCTCTGTTGGTAGGCGCACAATTTTTTGTGGGATTGGTTTTAAGTTATGTCAGACTAAATCATGGGATGCTTTGGGCGGTAATTTTTCATGCAGTTTACAATGCGGTTCTGGTTATCCCAGCGATTTATTTTTATGAACCATAAAATTTGAAAAATTTTGTTCCGTGCTGTTTTTATGCACGGAGGGAGGGTAATTTAGTTCTATGATCAGTTGACGAGGAATATGCTAGCTAAGAACTCGAAAAACTGAGATTGGGAAAACCCAGCGCCCGGTAAAGGTTGGGGGAAAAATGAAAATTGTTTAAATTATGGAAAAGTTTGAAGAATTAAGTTTTGAGGAAACTGTGGAGGTTAAGGGGGGATTAACATGGGCGGCTTTGGCAGGAGCAGTGGCTATGGGCTTACTCCTTGAGGCCATGATGAACCCTAAATCAACTATTGATGCTATGAAAGGGGGATGGGATAGAGCAGGAGAATTAGAGAAATATGCTGGACTTTAATTTATTAAGCCATGAAAAATTTCAAAAATTTAGAAGAAAATGAGCTCATCGAGATAAAAGGTGGAGGTCTTAGCGAATGGGGAGAAGTTCTATGGGATGCCGTAGGCTATACAGCTAAAGTTTGGGATATCTGCTGTCAAGTGGCATTTCGAAATGGAACTTTATCAGACCCTCAGTTTCATAGTAAATAATATACATGCTTGTTTCAATCACTGAAAATCCAGATTTTCAGTGATTGTTTCATTATACGATATGGTTAAAAATAATATTTATCGGATCTTTTCAATTATTTTTCTTTTTATTATATCATATGTATTAGTGAATTTTTACAGGCCTTTTAAAGCGAGTAATACGTTTAATGATTTTGGAATAGCAGATAGTGGATCAGGGATGATTTCATTAATAATCGTTTATCTTGCAGTTTCAAAAACAAAATCGACTTACACTGAATCAAAGAACTTGGCGATAGTAATATTTTTATTATATTTTATTCAAGAGGTTTTATCATATTTTTTTAAGTCTATTGGGACGTATGATTTTAAGGATATAGTATATTATGTTTTAGGTTTTATCATTATCTATTACTTTGACGTGAAAGGGAGAAAAAAATATGAGGACTTAAATATTTGAATATACAGCTAAACGATCTTAGTTAGGTTATAAACTCCTCTAGGTATTGTCTTTCCACTTCTGAGCCCGATTGGAAGTAGGAAAGTTTGTTAGGACTGGATGGGATATTTACGTATTACACGTCTCCAAACCAGAAAACTTGCTTTAATCTTAATATGAAAATTGCAAATTATATTCTCTCCTTCCTAAAGTTTCCCTACCTCCCTGAGACTTATACCCTATCAAGCCAAAAAAAAATTTTGATCTTATTGTTTTTGACCTTGGCAATCATAGTCCCTTACGTTTTGATATTAGAAGCAGCAGGCATCGATCAGTTTGACAACCTGGTTGAACAAATGCAGAAAGACAATAAATGACTGGTTGTCATTTTAGCTATTTTCCTGGCTCCTATTTTAGAAGAACCGATATTAAGGCTTCATCTTGACCTGAAGAAATCCTCCATTTGGTGGAGTATAGGGCTTGCTGTGATACTTCTTACGCAGATTTGGTGGCTGATCCTTGTATTTTGGGTGTATTTCCTTTGCTGATGAACAACATCAGCAAAGGAAATACACCTAACCTTAGGTTTGTTATTTGGACATCCTCGGCTTTTTTTGGGATGATCCATATGGGAAATTACACTTACTTTGATTACTCCACACACTTTTATTGGGTACCCCTTATGGTAGGAGCGCAGTTCCTAGTGGGATTGGTGCTGAGCTATATCCGTTTAAACCATGGAATGAAATGGGCGATTATCTTCCATGCAGTTTACAATGCGGTTCTGGTTATTCCAGCGATTTATTTTTATGAACCATAAAATTTGAAAAATTTTGTTCCGTGCTGTTTTTATGCACGGAGGGAGGGTAATTTAGGGATGTATTCTAAATGGAAGGTTTTAAATCAAGAAGCTGGATTGAATTGGAATTGATAATGTGAACTTAAATCGGTTTAAAAATATAAAGTATCAGGTTGAATTAAATTAAAGAAAAATGGCAATTTATAATGAGATAAAGAACAATGAGCTGCCTCAAATCAAGGGCTCTCATTTTTTAAAATCATGGAGAGGTTGGTGCATAAAGATATTCGCATTAGTTGTTTTAGGCTATTTTGTCTATGAATTTCTTGATGGGTTTATCCAAGGATGGATGGAAGTCGATTGTTCATGTTAAATGACAAAACGAAAGCTGTTAACTTTTGCGCTTAGTGGCACCATTCAAGAAGAGGAAAAAGAGTTGACATTGTCTATTTTTTTAAGGCTTTTCTTCATAAAGTTTTATCTGCTGGGTTTATATATAGGTCTCGTGACGATAGTCTTTGGTCTTGGGGAATTTTCCAATATTGAGCAAAGAGCAGGTTCCAGCATCGTTCACACTTTTGTTAATTTCATAGTTTTAGCACCTATTTTGGAAGAATTGATTTTTAGAAATCACCTAAATTTAAAGTTAGAAAACATGGTGCTGGCTTTATTGCTTTCGATAATTTTATTTTGGGGTGACTGGTTTATTGTGATTTTATTGTGGTATTTTATTCTTGTTGGTTATACTAGGATTCGAAAAATTTTCATCTCAAGACTCCTTTTGATCTATTCTTCCAGTATTATTTTTGCCTTTGCGCATCATTATCAGATCATTGACTGGAATAATTCAGGGACTATCGTTGATTTTTTTTTAAAATCTGTTCCTCAATTTATAGGAGGACTTTTCTATTGTTACATCTACTTCCGGAATGGTGTCATTGTATCTATGCTTTTCCATGCTTTTTGGAATTTGCTGCCATTTTTATCGGAATGTCTTAGAATTGCGTCTTAAGTCCCTTAGGTTTTTTTTGTCCACAAAAGCAAATTCGAGTATGCTTTATAGGAATTCCTATAAGGCAGAGAAATTATGATTATTTGGTGATTATTGGATTTTGGAGAAAAAAATATATTTTTTTTCCTCCGTGCTGTTTTTATGCACGGAGGAAAGGTAATTTAGTTCTATGATCAGTTGACGGGAACCATGCTAGCTAAGAATCCGGTAGACTGAGATTGGGAAAACCCAGCGCCCGGTAAAGGTTGGGGGAAAAATGAAAATTGTTTAAATTATGGAAAAGTTTGAAGAATTGAGTTTTGAGGAGATAAAAGAAGTTAATGGCGGATGGCTAAAAGAAGCTATTACGGCTGGATTTGCGTATTGTGTTTATCTTTATGACAATAGAGAAAGGTTTATTGAAGGCATTAAGAAAGGATGGGAGGCAATATGAAAGAATTAACTAATTCAGATTTAATTTCAATTAATGGAGGGGCAGACGGGGATTTTGCAGAGCTCCATGGTTTTGTTGTAGGTGCAGGTTTCAAAGCTGCTTTAGATGGTGTTTTTGTATATCAATGGTATAAAAAGCTAAAAGAGAACGGGTGGATTTAAATTTTTCAAAAAGGGAGCGCGTACAGCGCTCTTTTTAACCTTTTATTTACATGAGAAAATCAGTCTGGTTAATATTATTAATAGCCCTTTTATTATTCGCAACTATTTATTATATAAATTATGGAGAAAATTTTGTTAAAGGATTTAATTCAGGCTGGGATTTATTCAATTCTTAGCAATGAAAAACAAATAAATAGGATTGTGAATGCGATTGGATAATCCATTTAGTGTTTAATCATGATTATTTAATAGGCTTATTATTCTTTTATGAATAGTTTATTGAAATGGATCAGCTTTATTTAAAAGTAATTGATTTTTTTTACAACAGATTGGCGTTAGTTTTAGGTAGTAACCAAAATCCATCCTCTTTATCAATAAAAGGATTGTTGCTACACTACATGTATTGGTTTATGGTTTGATCTATGTTTTCAAGCCTAATAAATTCTTCGAAAAACGGTCTTTTTTACCTTATCTGTACCCTGTGGTATTCTTAATTATCTTGAATCTTCTGGGAGTAGCTAATGCTGAATCAGTAGTTGATATAATTAAAATGCTCCAGATTGGTCCAATAAATCTTTCAGCCTTTTGGCAAGAGTATGTTTAGGATCCAATTCAAGTGTCTTGGTGATGGCTTTTGCAGATCTTTTGTCATCACCTGACAAATTGCTGATTTTTGCTTCTGTAAAATATAGAGAGGGAGGAAGGTGCTCCTTTTCAAAAGAGGCTCTAAATTTATCAAAGCTTTCCCATGCCCGCTTTTCTAGTCCAAGTTCAGCCTCCAAGATCGCTTTGTATGAAATTAAGAAAGGTAATTCATGATAGGTTTTGGAGGAGCTATGAATTGAATCCAAAGCTGCATTGGCTCCATAAAGTCCATGGATGGTTTCAATATACTCTGCAAATACATAAACTTCATCAGGAAATTCATTGAAAAAATCAGAGAAAGCCCTAAGAGAAGTCTGATAGAATTCGGAAACTTTTTCTTTTGGGATCTTTTGATTACTGTCTTTCAAGTCGATGATTTCCATGCTCAACAGATAGGGCTTAAGCAATTTTCCGTCTAAAGGATTTAATGAATATTGCTTTTTCTTTAGCATGGCGAAAATTGTAGACCTTTCTTCTGGATCATTGCTGATTCGTCCTACCTGAACCCAGCCTAATAAAAATTCAGGATCTTCTTTGATTGCTTTCCTGAAAGCTTCCTCTGCTTTGGTCCATTCGCCAAAGTCCATGATCAATTGCCATCCTGTTCTGTAATTCACCAATGCAGTTTGGCTATGGGTCCCATAGTCAGACTGCTGGGCATTTACATGAAGGGTCGAAAAAAAGAAATAAACTAAGAGGCAAACTGCTTCTTTCATTGGTCTGCATTTTTTTTGACCTATTTTACTTAGTATAAGCACCTGAAGAATAGGTCAATTCATAGCTATGACTATATACTTCAAATACCACCCCAAAAGGATCTTGGGTAGGTATTGGTCATTGCAAATCAGATTTGATTGAATGCTAAATTATCAAATTCTCTCTCCTTAACCATCCAAACCAAGGCTTTTTTCAAAACCCCAACAAATCATCATCCACCATCTCAGGCAGCGTGACCTTTAATCCAGGGGTCCTTTCCATCTCCCTTTTTATCGCAAACAAAGCCTCCTCCTTTCTGGCCCAAGTCCTCCTAGAAATGTGCTTATTTTTTTCAGAAATACAATAAAGTTAGAGTTCTGCTTAATCCAGCTAACCTGCAAGCATTTCGTTCCTTAAAGTGAAAACTTGCTTTATAATCCAAGATTTCTCTTGTTCAAGTTTCTTGCAGTATGGTGAACAGTAAGAATATCAATTCTACTTTCATTGATTATTTTGTAAATGATAATGTAACTTCCTTCAGTCAATTGCCTTATGGTCTTATCATTGAAAAAATCTGTATTTTGACCAGAAAAAGGGTTTGTTTTAAGGATGTCAGTCCGAGTTTTTAGTCGCTTAACCTGAAATCTGGCATATTTGACAGAATCTTTGCTAATAAAGTCAGCTATTTCTTTTAAATCATATACAGCCTGATCAGTCCAGTTTATTCGAACCATTTTTCGATTTCTTTATCCAGGTCCTCCTCTGAAATAAACTTATTCTCATTGGAGTCTTTCAGTCCTTTTTCAACTTTCTGGATAAGTATTAATTGCTCCACAAGTTCATCCAATGAAAATTCCTCAGGAAGTTTCTCCAATTGCCTCTTTACCTGTGATTTTGTTAACATAGTCAAAGTTTTTGTACAAGTTAGCTAATTTTCAAAACCCCAACAAATCCTCATCCACCGTCTCCGGAAGGGTGATCTTTAATCCAGGAGTCCTTTCCATTTCCCTCTTTATTGCAAACAAAGCCTCCTCATTTCTGGCCCAAGCCCTACGTGAAATGCCATTGTTCACATCATAGAACAGCATGGATTGCAATCTGCGATTGGCTTCTTCTGTACCGTCGAGGAGGATACCGAAACCTCCATTGATGACCTCACCCCAGCCTACCCCACCTCCATTGTGGATGGAAACCCAGGTGGCTCCACGGAAACTGTCACCGATCACATTGTGAATGGCCATATCGGCCGTAAACTTGCTGCCATCGTAGATATTGCTTGTCTCTCGAAAAGGAGAATCTGTGCCACTGACATCATGGTGGTCTCTTCCCAAGACAATCGGTGCGGAAATATTGCCTTTTTGAACAGCTTTGTTGAAAGCTTGGGCAATTTTGATTCTGCCCTCAGCATCCGCATAAAGGATCCGGGCCTGTGAGCCCACCACCAACTTGTTTTTCCCAGCCTCTTCTATCCATTTGATATTGTCCTGCATTTGCTGTTGGATTTCTGCGGGAGCAGATGCTTTGACTTCCTTCATGATATCCAAAGCAATGCGGTCTGTTTTCTCTAAATCTTCTGGATTGCCTGAAGTACAGACCCAGCGGAAGGGACCAAATCCATAGTCAAAACACATGGGCCCCAAAATATCCTGCACGTAGGATGGATATCGGAAATCAATGCCATTTTCAGCCATCACTTCAGCCCCGGCACGGGAGGCTTCTAGTAGGAAAGCATTACCGTAATCAAAAAAGTAGGTTCCTTTGGCCACATGTTTATTTATAGCTGCAGCGTGTCTACGGAGTGAATCTTGAACTTTTGATTTAAAAGTATCTGGGTCATTGGCCATCATGATGTTGGCTTCTTCGAAACTCAAACCCACAGGATAATAGCCACCTGCCCAAGGATTGTGCAGGGAAGTCTGATCGGAACCCAGTTCCACGGTGATATTTTCCTCGTCAAACTTCTCCCAGACATCCACTATATTTCCTAAAAAGGCGATGGATACCACCTCTTCATTTTCTTGGGCTTTTCTTACTCTTGAAACCAATCCACCCAAATCATCTATCAATTCATCCACCCAGCCTTGTTCATGCCTTTTGTGAGCGGCTTTGGGATTGACTTCTGCACAGACAGTGATGCAGCCTGCGATATTTCCAGCTTTGGGTTGAGCGCCTGACATGCCTCCGAGGCCTGCTGTCAAAAAAATTTTCCCTTTTGGATTTATAGCTGCCCCTAGTTTTTTTCTGAAAGCATTCATCACCGTGATGGTCGTGCCATGCACAATCCCTTGAGGGCCAATGTACATATACGAACCTGCGGTCATCTGTCCATACTGGGTGACGCCGAGTGCATTGTATTTCTCCCAATCATCCGGCTTGGAATAGTTAGGGATCATCATGCCGTTAGTTACCACAACCCTTGGCGCATCTTTGGAAGAAGGGAAAAGTCCCATTGGATGACCAGAGTACATGTGGAGGGTTTGCTCGTCCGTCATTTCGGACAAGTACTGCATGGTGAGCAGGTACTGTGCCCAATTTTGGAAAACAGCACCGTTTCCACCATAAGTAATCAATTCCTGCGGATGTTGGGCCACTGCTGGATCCAGGTTGTTTTGGATCATCAACATGATGGCAGCTGCCTGTTGGCTTTTGGCGGGGTATTCAGAAATCGGTCTGGCATACATCTTATAGTCCGGCATAAAGCGGTACATATAAATCCTACCATATTCCTTTAATTCTTCAAAAAACTCCTTCGCCAATTCCGCATGCCAGGCCTTAGGGAAATAACGCAGCGCATTCCTTACTGCTAACTTTTTCTCTTCCATGCTCAAGATATCCTTTCGCTTAGGCGCATGTGAAAAATCAGGATTTGGTTGCTTCTTAGGGGGTAGGGTGGAGGGGATGCCTTGGGTTATTTGGTCTTGGAAGGTCATGATTTTTATTTTTATTGGGCTTTTGGAATTTATTGGATATATGGTTGAAATATGCTTTGCGAAATACAATAGAAATAAGGTTGAAATATGATATGGTGAAATGTTGTGGGATAAATTTGTCCTTGTCACCTCGACCCCGATGGGGAGAGGTCTAATAAACCTTAAGGCAAAACAGATTTCTCCTGCCGTCGAAATGACAAGGAGAGATTGAATTCCAATAGCGATCCATCAAAACAAGGACAGCTATTTCCACAATATTTCTCCGCAGGCTTATATCAACTATATTTCAATCGTATTTCAACTATATTTCCATCGAATATCAACTTTATATCAATTACACCTCTATCCCCCTTTTAAATACCTTAGACGGCTTCAATCTTCCCTGCTGATAAGTAATCTCTCTATAGTCAGCGGTAGGGAAAAGAACGATATCGGCCAACATGCCAGAGTTCAATTGGCCCCGGTCATGGAGGTTCAGGGCGGCAGCGGCCCTTGTGGTGATGGCAGCGAGAATTTCAGCATTGCTGAGTTTCTTGAAAGTGCCCAAGACAGCAGCCTGCATCAGCAAATCACCCATAGGGGCCGAACCTGGATTCCAGTCAGAGGCGATAGCCAGGGAAGCACAGGCATCGAGTAATTTTCGTGCAGGAGTGTAGGCTACACCTAAACCCATAGAAGCTCCCGGTAAGGCCACTGCTATGGTGTCAGATTGAGCAAGTAATGCAATTTCTTTATCCGTACTCGCTTCCAGATGGTCTGCGGAGATGGCTCCGAAGCTGACGGCTACTTGCGAGCCACCGGTATGGAACTGGTCCGCATGGACTGTGATGTCAAAACCCATTTCTTTTGCTTTTTGGAAATAAGAATGGATATCATCAGCAGTAAAAGCAGTTTCTTCGATAAATGCATCAATTCGATTGGCTAAACCTTCTGCCTTTAAAACAGGAAAAACCTCATCACTTATGCTTTTCAAATAATCCCTCTGTGTTCGCTGAAAGTCTTTGGGGGGAATATGGGCTGCCAAGCAGGTTGGAATAAGGTCTGCATAGGTACTTTCATTGGCTTCATTGACTGCCCGGAGCATTTTGAGTTCTTCGGCTACAGAGAGTCCATACCCACTCTTGACTTCAATGGTGGTGATACCGTCTTTGAGGTGCCTGTTGGCTCGCTGAACAGTCAAGTGAACCAGCTTTTCCTGTTTGGCTTTTCGGGTTTGGGTGACGGTATCCCAAATACCTCCACCTGCTTTGGCGATTTCCAGATAGGATTTACCTGAATTGCGCATGGCATAGTCTTGGGCACGGCTACCGTCGAAACAGATATGCGTATGGCAATCGATCAGGCCGGGTAAAGCCACAAAGTCTCCTTTGAGATTCACCATTTCGGCACCAATGGATTGAGCTTCAGGGTACAGGTCCCAATAGTTACCGACCTGATGAATTTTATCATTTTTGATCAGAATACAAGCTTCAGAAATAACCTCCAGCTGTTCATCTTTCAATGCACCTTTTAAGGGGAGGTTTGACATGGTGACCGCTTGGCGGATAGGGCCTATGAATGTATGTTTGATGGTTTGCATAGTACTTGAGTTAACCTTTGAGGTTTTCAAAACCTCGAAGGTTTGAACATTGATTTTTTTTAAACTTTTAAGATCTCTGAACCTCGAAGGTTCTTTTGGTTTCTCGCAAACCTGCCTGTCGGCAGACAGGGACGCAAAGGCGCAGTTTTTTTACCACTAACCTGCCTGTCGGCAGACATGGGCACTAAGACACTAAGCTTTATTTTTGGCTCGCAAAGCCGCGAAGTCGCAAAGGCTGGCGCAAGGCAGGGTATATGATTTTCTCATCTCGCATTCCATTCTTTTCATATGCCACGAAGGCACAAAGGTTTGGTTTTTGGCTCGCAAAGTCGCAAAGGCTTTTATGAGGTAACGAAAACAGTCTTGTCTCTTGCCTCTTGGTTCTTGTTTCTCGTCTTTAGCATCTTACTTCAATGTAATATTTCCTTTGTGTCTTAGTGCCTTTGTGGCTCTATTACAAAAGTACCCAAATCCCTTCATAATCTTCCATACTAATTTATTCTATAATTGATAACCTGGAGTAATTTTTAAAAATCAGTGATAGAATGCAAATGGTTATGTGTATATAATTTTGTATTTTTGTGTATAAATGATGTTGCCATGAGAACAAATATTGAAATCGACCAGAAACTAATTGATGAGATCCTTGAAAAAACGAATATCAAAACAAAAAAGGAGGCGGTCAATTTGGCGCTGAAAGAGTTTCTAAGATTAATTAAATTGCGAGAGCTTTCTGAAATGGCAGGTAAGATTGATTGGTCTGGGGATTTAGATACCATGAGGACTGATGAAAATGGTTGAGGTGCTGATAGATACGAGTGTGTGGATTGCTTTTTTTACTGGAAAAGACCGAAAACTTACTTCTGCAGTGCAAGAATTGTTGAATAAAGATCAAGTTTTGATCTGTCCACCCATTTACCAAGAGATTTTGCAGGGATTAAAGTATCCTAATGATTTTTTAATAATGAAAGACAAGCTGAGTGCATTGAAGCAAATCCAAGCTGATCCATTTGAAGCAGCCGCAGGTGCTGCGCAGGTATATTCTGTCTTGAGAACCAAGGGATATACCATTCGTAAAAGCTATGATTGTTTGATTGCATGGTATGCTATTTCTCGAAAGGTCCCTCTATTTCATTTGGACAGAGACTTTCTTCCGATTTCTGAATATTTTGATTTGGAATTTTACGCTATCCGATAATTGGAATGGATTTTGGAATTGGTCTTTTTTTTATATCTATGATTAAGTTCTAGTCCAGCCTGCTTAGGATGAACTTATTTTTCAATAAAATTCTGGTTTAACTGAATTGCACTCTAATTTTTTTCAAAAACTATAAAAAAAAGTTTAATCTTTCGAAAAAATGGTTTTTACTTATAAATTAGTTTGTAAAGGAGGGGGGGTAAACTAATTTTTTAAAATTATATTTGTTTTTTAATATCAAAAAAGTTCAATTTAATATAGGATTTTAATTATTCGGATGCGCTGATTTTTGATTCTAAATTTTAATGAGTTATAATTAATTGTCCTTTTTTCAAGCATTATACTTTGATTAAAGGTTTTTATCTGGTTTAATTGGTGAATCATGAAGGTTTTTGGATTGTTGGCTTTTTATGCTTTAAGCCTATTTATTATTGGTTTTTTAATGTTGGATATAGAAACCATGATTATGGCTGAGTTAGCCAATCAAGTAGAAATTGAAATTCCTGAAAACGTTCTTTTGGAAATGCTTGAAGAAATGAAGTACTGGAATAAGTTTTCGATATTTTTTACTTTTTTTATTTTATCAATTAAATGTTTTCTTATGTCCTTGGTGCTGTATGCGGGACTTTTCTTTGCCAATAGCCACCAAGGTGTTAAGTTGGGAAGTTTGTTCAAGGTAGCTGTGTATGCAGAAAGTATCATTGTCTTGGCAGGGATGGTCAAAGTTGCCTTTGGGGCATTATCCGATTTTACATATACAGAATTTTCGCTTTTTTACCCTTTGTCGGTTTTGAGTTTTCTAAACCCAGAGGCAATTCAGCCTTTATGTTATTATCCATTACAGTTGCTGAATGTATTTGAAATCATTTACATTTTTTTATTGATTTATTTCTTTAGTCAAGAAATTGAAATCAAGAAGACTGAAAGTTCCAAAGTTGTATTGGGCTCATATCTTTTTTCTATGAGCTTTTGGTTGATTTTGATCTTGTTTTTAACCTTAAACTTTACCTAATCCATGGTGAGAAAAATAGTTTTGTTGTTTATGGTTGTCGGGATGTTGGGCATGTTGGGGCTTTTTGCATGGAAATATCAGAGGAAATCAGAAGATATTGCCCAAATCAAAGAGCAGATTCAAGTTGTTCCCAATTTTTGGCTAAAATCTTTCGATGAAAAGACATTCTCTATTAGTGATTTTGCCTCAGGAAGCCCATTGCTCATTATTTATTTCAACTCGACCTGTGAGATGTGCAAGATAGAACTCAATGCACTCAATGAGCGATTTACTGAATTTGGGCAAATCAATATACTATTGGCAAGTTCTCAAGAAAGAGAAGAGTTGGAAGGCTTTATGGATGAATATCCATTTGTCTCCGAGTCAAATATAAAAGTGGCATTGGATGAGGAAATGAAGCTTTCGGCCTACCTCGGGGTTAAATCTGTACCAAGTGTTTTTTGCTACGATTCTAAAGGGGAGCTAATTGCCAACTACCAAGGGCCTGTGAAATTGGACATCCTGCTGGACAAACTTTTAGATAGAAAGGAGGTGGAGAAATGAAATTAGCAACATTCAAATTAAAGAAGTTTCATGTAACCCAATTGGGAGAATATGCCTGTGGGTTGGCTTGCCTGAGTACCATTTCCAAATATCATGGTGGAGAAGTCACACAGGAAAAGCTTCGTGATGTAAGTGGGACAACCATGTCAGGAACTACACTCCTTGGTCTGATCCAAGCAGCCGCTGAGATTGGATTGGAGGCAAAGGGCTTTGAAGCAGAAGTCAAACACTTGAAAGAACAGGAAGCCCCAGTGATTCTGCATGTGATCATGGACAAGGTAAGAGAGCATTATATAGTGTGTTTTGGCTTTGATGGGGAGAAATTCTGGCTGAGTGACCCCGGAGTGGGTATTATTTCGACCAATGAAGCAGAGCTGAAGGATATCTGGAAGTCTAGTATTTTGCTTCAGGTTATTCCTACCGAAAAGTTCCAGACACACAAAATTCAATCGAACTCCAAAATGGATTGGTTCAAATCCCTGATTGCAGAAGATATTCCGATTCTATTGGTTGCGACTGTTCTGGGGACTTTGATGGCTATTACAGGACTTTCTACGGCAATTTTTTCCCAGAAACTGATTGATGATTTTCTTCCCAACCAAACTTATGACAAAGCCATTTTGGGAGTGGTTGCCTTAGGATTGCTTTTGCTATTCAGGTCATTGTTGGGTTATTTCCAAGGTGTCTTTATGGCAAGACAGGGTAGAGATCTTAATATCCGGATTGTATCATCTTTTATCGGAAAGATTTTACATCTTCCGATGAAGTACTTCAAAGGCTTCAGTACAGGTGATTTGATTGCAAGGATGAATGATTCCCTTCGGATCAAAAATACTGTTTCCCTGATTACAGGAACGGTGATCATCAATTTACTGGTAGTGCTGGTGTCCTTGATTTTCGTTTTTTATCAATCCAACATCATTGGGTGGCTTTGTGTATTGGGTTCTCTGGCTTTTCTCTTTGTAGGATGGAGATATCACCGTCCTATCATTGCCAAGCAAAAGGAAGTCATGGCAGCCCATGCGCTGAATGAAACGCAGTATATCGATAGTCTGACAGGGATTCAGGTACTCAGGTCATATGGCAAGGAGGAGGTGTTTCGCCAACGGATCGATCAGGTTTACACCCATTATCAAAGCAAAGGATATGATTTGGCCATATTGGGTAATAACTTTTCCTTTTTTACACAGGTCATTGTGGCTGTGTTCATGAGTTTACTTTTTGGTTTAGGAGTTTACTTGGTTTTTCAGGAAAATCTACAATTGGGTGAACTGATGGCAATGATACAGGTAGGGAGTTCCATTATTCCGGCTGTAGCGGGATTGGTAGTTGCCAATATACAGTTACAAGAAGCCAAAGTTGCTTTTGAAAGGATGCATGAGATTGCTGGATTGAAAGAAGAGGATCAAACGATATTGGAGAGCAATTCTAAAACTATCCATGCTGAATGCCTTTTGACAGTTGATCAGCTGATGTTCCGTTACCCAGGGAGAAGTCCAATCCTTAAAGGGGTGAGTTTTCAACTCCATGCAGGTCAGACAACAGCTTTATTTGCCCATGTAGGCACAGGCAAAAGTACACTGGTTGATTTAATTCAATGCTTTTACCTACCAGAGCAAGGGAAAGTCCAAATGCCATTTTTGGGTACAGGCCAAATCAGTACAGAGCATTGGCGAAAGCAACTGGGGGTAGTGAATCAAAAAGAGAAACTATTTAACGGCTCTGTATTGGACAACATTGCTTTAAGCAATACCCCGGAAGATTTGGAGGCTACCGCTAAATTGCTTCAAGAAATGGGTTGGTGGAATTTGTTTGACATCCTTCCACAAGGAGTATTGACCTTATGTGGGGAAGATGGAAGGAATCTCTCTGGAGGGCAGAGGCAACTTGTGGGGCTTGCTAGGGCTATGGTGAGGAGACCTAAGATCTTGATTCTAGATGAAGCTACATCAGCTATGGATTATGGGATAGAGCGGCTAGTCTTGTCTTTGGTGTTCGATTATGTGAGCAATACAGGTGCATCCCTATTGTTGATCACCCACCAGCCAACTTTGGCAGCTGGTATGGACAGGGTACTGATTTTGGAAAAGGGGCAGATTATTGCCCATGGTACGGCGGAAGAACTATTGCAAAAGGATAATCTATTGAGTAGAGCGTATCAAAATATATTGAAACCAAACTGGAGCTAAAATGGCAGGATTGAAGTATTACGAGAGGACAAAGCTACTGATAGAGTTGATAGAGAAAAAGAAGACGGGTGGGCCTGGTGAACAGGCAAAGTCCATCGGAGTGTCCAAAAGGATGGTGTATATGATAATAGATGACTTGAGGTTGACGCTGGGTCGAGAAATCTATTATTGTAAGGATGAAAAAAGTTACATTTTTACAGAAAATAATTGACTGGGTGAAAGATTATTTCACCGGTTTGGGTTTAGTTTTAATTATTGTTTAAATAAATTTCTAACCAAAAAATTAAATTTGTTATGAGAGAGTTGAGTATTGAAAAAATGGAGATGGTGAATGGGGGTGGATGTTCAATGGTAGAAATGATGTACTATGCATCTCAGACAACACATTCAAACTCTGCAACAGCAATGTATTACACTTATAAGTTGTGGAATTGTATGTCCCAAATTTAGCAATATCCCTAGGTTTATTTATTTTACGAGTAAACCTAGGGATTCAAAGAATAAATCGATTAATTATCCTTTTATATAAAAAACCTATTAGGTTTATTAATTGGTCTTATAGTTATAAGTTTGTTTTTAAGTTTTGTTAAAGAATATTATTAATAATTGAATCTTTAAGAATTCGAAAATTAAATTTACAGGTATGATTTCTTTTGTAGATTTAGATTTTCTTTGGGAATCAATTAATCAAATAATGAGATAGATTTTATGAAATTGAGTATAAGGGAAAACCACTGATTGGGAGGGGGATACAATATTCCTTTTGTCTATTTGCATTCAATAAAAAAAATATGAAATACCTACCAATAATTTTCTTTATGATCGGTTTTTCTTCCTCTGGCCAAAGTCTGGAAGGAACTTACCTTGGGAGTTTGGTAGGAGATCAGGATATAATTTTGATTGAAAAAGATAAAAAACACTATTTGGTGACTTTGCATACTGGGGAAAGCACTTCAATAATTAGCGTAGGTACTGAAAAATTCGGTGGATTGGTTTTTGAAATCCCAATGAATGATGGGGATGAGCTCGTAGTTTTTGCAAAGAGAAAAGGGGATATGCTTGCTTTAGAGTTCGAATTAGAAATGAAGAAACATCAAGTGAATTTTTCACCTCTTATTAAATCCTCTGCTAGCGTTACGCCGTCTTCAAGTAAGGAACAAATTGATGAAAGATTAGTAGGAACCTGGATAGAAAAGCAATCTTTCAATTATGACGGTTCTTTGAACAAGGAACTTGATAATTCGGCTAAAAACTATAAAGTCGTCTATACAGAAGATGGTCGGTATATCCTCGACACTAGATTTTTTAGAGATCTTGCGAGAAAAGGTGGTCATGATTTCCAATTTTCGGACATACCTTCATATTATTTTTCTACTTCTGAAGAAAAGTACCTGATATTAAAAGTTCCCGCAATCAATGCAGTTGAAAAAATATCCTATGAGATCAGAGGCGATTCTTTGATTATTTTTGATAAAATAACCAAAACGGTTTTAATCAAAGAGAAATAACAGTGATTTACTTAGTACGTGACTTTGTTTTTCAAGGCTCCTTTAATGGTAGTTAAAAAGTTTTGTTTTGCCACCAAGCCGCCAAGACACGAAGGATGATTTCTAAAACCATACTATTTTTTTTTCATGGCAAATACAGAAAAAACTTTGTGCCTTCGTACCTTTGTGGCCATTTTGAAACTTAATAACTTTCAAACTCCCCCGACCACTTTGTCTCCAATTCCAATCCTTCTTTTTCAGCAATCTCCCTTGCCAAGTTAAGCAATTCTCCACTTCGGATCATCTCAATGGCGGTCTCCATATCTTCATACATGATCTGATCTTCGGTGATATGTTTGATTTTAGTACGCACATGTTCGTGAAGTGCCGCCATGATCTTCCCGGATTTTAATGGGGCATGGAAATCCACCGCTTGTGCAGCACAGAAGAGTTCGACTCCGAGTATTTTTTCCACATTTTCTATGACCTGCAAGGCCTTTCTTGCCCCGATCGAACCCATACTTACATGGTCTTCCTGACCAAGGGAAGTTGGGATGCTGTCGGCGGAAGAAGGGAAGCAAAGTCCTTTGTTCTCACTTGCCAAAGCCGCAGTGGTGTATTGAGGGATCATAAAACCGGAGTTCAAGCCTGTTTCTTTCAATAGTAGTTTGGGAACTCCTGGCGTGTCACCTTCCAAGGAAAGATATATTCTTCTGTCAGAAATATTTCCAATCTCCGATGCGGCAAAACAAGCATAATCCAATGGCATGGCAATGGGTTGGCCGTGGAAGTTGCCTCCACTGATGGTGTGGTTTTCGTCAAAGACTACAGGATTATCAGTCACAGAGTTGATTTCAATTTCTAGGATTTGTTTCAGGTGCAGCCATGCATTGCGGGAGGCTCCATGGACTTGGGGCATGCAGCGCAAGGAATAAGGATCCTGCACCCGTGCACAGGTGGCATGGGAATGTACAATCTCAGATTCATGTAAGAGGTTGAGGATGGTCTGCGCTACATGTTGATTGCCTTTGTATGGTCGCAGTTGATGGAGTTCGGAAGAAAATGGCTTGATCGACCCTAATAATCCTTCCAGCATCATGGCTCCTGTAATGTCTGCATGGGCGAGGATATTGTAAAAGCGTTCTAGAACTTTCACTCCAAAAGCTGCAATAAACTGCGTGCCGTTGATCAATCCTAGTCCTTCTTTGGGGCCTAGGTGAATGGGGGATAGGTGATGCTCTTGGAGGACTTCTGCGGTGGGTAATATTTTTCCATTCACATGCACCTTCCCCAAACCTATCAACGGCAAAAACAAATGGGAGAGGGGAGCAAGGTCACCTGAGGCACCTACCGAACCTTGTTTGGGTACTACTGGGATGATATCATTTTCAATATGCCAAAGTATCCTGTCCAAGGTTTGTCCCTGTATGCCCGAGAAACCTTTTGCTAGCGCATGTAACTTCAGGATTAGCATCAGTTTGGAAATTTCCACAGGAATAGGTTCGCCTACACCCACTGCATGGCTTTTGAGCAGGTTTTCTTGGAGTTTACGGGTTTGATCGGGAGAGATCAGCGTGGTGCACAATGGTCCAAAGCCTGTGTTAATGCCATAGACAGGTTGGCCATTGGCTACGATTTTTTCAACCGCAGTAGCACTGGCTTTAACTTTTTCCCGTGTTTCAGAGCTGAGAATGCCTTTTATGTTTCCATTGGCGATGCCGAGGGCGATGGAGGCGGTGAGGTATTTTTGGGCGTATTGGAAGGTCTTCATAAGTTTCTCGCAAAGGCGCAAAGGCGCAGTTTTTCGGGTTTAGTTTTGAGATGAATGTTTTTTCTGGGTAAAATATGGGTTCTCGCAAACCTGCCTGACAGCAGACAGGGGCGCAAAGCCGCTAAGTTTTGGGTTATTTGAGATTGAATTGAAATAGCACTTCTTTTTTTATTAGATGCTTCCTTTGTAGTATGGATGAGCTTTAATAGAATAGAAGGCACAGGATTTATGAATAGATCATAGCTAATCCAAAGGTAAAATTTTTATTTCATAAGGATTAATACCAATTATAAGATGTTTTAATAACTGGTAGTTATTAAATTAAACGTTTATTTAGGATGGTGACTGAAGTTTTCTTTGCATAATGTCTTATTTTTAAGGCGATGTTGGTTAAAATAAATTTTTGAGAAAATGTCTGAAAATGAGCTTTCAAAAATAATAGTTAATAAGTCCTTTGAGATTCATAAAGGGATGGGGCCTGGATTGTTGGAGTCTGTATATGAAGAAATATTATGCTATGAACTAAGACAAAGCGGTTTATTGGTTTCTAGGCAACAGTCATTACCTGTACTTTGGAAAGGAGTTAAAATGGGACAGGGGTTCAGAGCAGATTTAATTGTGGAAAATTTGGTTCTTATTGAAATAAAATCAGTTGAAGCATTAGCACCAGTTTTTTACAAACAGGTTTTAACTTATTTGAAAATCACAGGTTTAAAATTAGGTTTGCTAATCAATTTTAATGAAGAGTTATTGCGGGGAGGCATTAAAAGAGTGGTCAATGGATTGTAGCAAAAATGTATTTTGGATCTTAAGCTCAATGTACAGGCAAATATTTTATTGATGTTTCTACTATGTCTAATTGTCTCTAATTTAAGATAGAAGTAAATTGCGCCTTTGCGCCTTTGCGAGAAACCCATGACCATAGAATTAAGACACCTCGAATACTTCCGTGCCGTAGCCGAAGAACTCAACTTTGGCCGGGCGGCGGAGCGTTTATTTATCTCCCAACCAGGTCTCAGCCGTCAGATCAAGCAGATGGAGGAGATATTGGAAGTACAACTCTTTGAACGAACCAAGAGGAAAGTCGAACTCACAGCTGCTGGTCAGTTCCTCAAAGCTGAAGTAGACTACATCTTCAATCACCTGGAACTCACCAAAACCCAAATCAAGGAAATTGCTGCTGGGAATATTGGGGAGTTAAGGGTTGGATTCTTAGGTTCGGCAGCTCATACGGTAATCCCTGAGCTCCTTGTCAAAATCTCTCAAACATTTCCCAGAATTCAGACTTCTTTGGAAGAACTCAGCAATGCCATGCAGATCGAAATGTTGGAGAAGGATAAGCTGGACTTGGGATTTGTGCGATTGGCCAGGGTTCCGGAATCCTTGGAAATGAAGATGGTCCATCAGGATACCTTTTCGGTAGTTTTGCCGTTGGGACATCCTTTGACAGAGGAAGGTTTTAAGCATGTAGGGCAATTGAAGGATGAAAACTTTATCCTATTCTCTCAGGATTATTCCTCCATTTACTACGATAAAATCATGTCTATTTGCGAGGATAGGGGTTTTTCCCCACGTATCACCCATAAATCTGTGCATGCCCTGACCATTTTCAAATTGGTGGAGGCGGGCTTAGGGGTGGCCATTGTGCCGACCTCTTTGAAGCAAGGATATGATTTGAAAGTGAAGTTTATTGAAATGGACAAAATCAAACAAAAAACGGAGCTGTATGCCGTTTGGAAAAAGGGGAATAGGAATGCGGCATTGGGTAAGGTACTTCGGTTGATCATTAATTCTTGATGATATTAGATGAAATTACCTTTGTGGTATTTACTATGCGAAATACGGTAGAAATACAATAGAAATATGTTAGAAATACTGTTGAAATCGAATCGGATTAGCCCGAGGCGTAGCTGTTAGGGATAAAGTACAAGCTTTAGAAAGGGTCTGTAAGAGAAAGTTATTTTTGATTTATGGAAATGTGTTTGAATTAGCTGAAGTCAAGGTTTGTTTGGCGAAAGTGTTTGGCTTGATTTAGAGTTTTGGATAATTGCTTGTGAACCTTAAGCTGGTCAAGAAATAAAAATAATATCAAATACTTGCTATTATACGATACACTATCGTATTTTTGTAAAAACTTAATATTATGAAAGTTACAGCGATAATTTCCCGAGAATTGATTGAAGAAGCTATGGCTCTTTCTAAGGCTGATACGATCACAGAGACATTGAAGGTGGCCTTAGTTTCTTACATCCGCTCTCAGAAGGTCAAACAAATAGGAGCTTCGGTTGTGAGTGAGCCCTTAGAGTTTAAATACTCTGCTCAGGAATTGAGAGATTTGAATCGCCGATGAGAGGTGTCGTTTTTGATACCTCTATCTGGATTGAATACCTGAGAGGTAATCCAGATGTTTTTTTAATATGTCAAGAACTGCTGGAGGATAATCGGGTGTTTGGGCTAGAGTTGATTTTTGCTGAATTACTCCAAGGTGCTAAGGGCAAAAGAGAAGTGGAGACAATTATACAATTGGCCAATCTTATTCCAAGTTTGGATGAACCTTATCATATTATTGAGTCAGGTTTACTGTCACAAAAAGAAAACTTGGTGAATCAAGGGGTTGGTTTGATTGATGCCGTTATTTTTCATGCGGTAGCCAAAAATGAATTGAAGCTTTGGACTTTGGATAAAAAGCTTAGGAGGGTAGTGGGGTATGAACGTTTGTTCCAAATTGGATAGTTTTCTTAATGAGATCAGGTTAAGGATTCACCCAATGGGCGCAACGATTAACGCAACGATCGCAAAGTTGAAGTGAGAGCAATTAGTTGAATCATCTTTCTTTTTTCCTTATCCAGATATTTATTCTAAGAATTATTTAGGGCTTGCTGAAAAAGTCTCAGGTATGCCAGATTCAAAGCGGGCGAATGAAGATGTATGCTTATACTTCGAGTGAGCCCAATGAAGAAGATGGTATGCATGAGACTAGCCTTAAAATTTCGAATTTTGAAATTTTAAGGAGGACGGAAATCGACCTATATTATTGAATAAGCGTGCACCTGCTTAAAAATTAAAATACTTGACAAACGGGGTATTCATCAAAATTTTAAGAATTTATTCTCCAGTTGGCGTTTTTCAGCACGCCCTATTTACATGCTCCCAATATATCGGCGGAGGCTTATTTCTATTTTATATCGCGAAGCATATTTCAATTTCTAGATGGTCTTTCTAGTGTCTATTGTCTCACATCTAATGTCTTTCAATCAAATGCCGTCCAAATGTCGGGTGAAATCCTCCCATTTTTCGGGCTATATTTGTAAGAATCCAACCAATTTGCCATGGTCAAACAAAATGCACATAACATGAAACAACCGCAACTAGGCCAGAAAATCCAAGAATGGAGAAAGGCCAAAGGAATGACCCAAGAGGAATTGGTAGAAAAATGTAATATCAACGTCCGAACCATACAGCGCATAGAAGCAGGTGAGGTGATGCCGAGGTCCTACACAGTAAAGGCTATTTTGGAAGCTTTGGAAGTCTCACCTTCGGAGGTGAATCACCCAGAAAATACCGAACAAAGCTCAGATAGTTACAAAGACCTTCTTCCCTGGTTAAAGTGGGCATTTGTTGCGGGTATAATATATCTGATTTTTGCCATGGTGGAGTCGGTAATGGACATACAGCTTTTAGCAGGAGAGAAATTTGCATTCTTGAGTTTTGGCTTCTTTTATGCTTTTCTGAAGCTTTCTATTCTGGTCTTGTTTACAATCTTCACCTTAGGATTCCATAAATTGGGTCAGCTTTTTTCCAATCTCTTGCTCAAGGTTATGGCCGTAATGCTGATCGTCTGGACTGCTATAGTTTTAGTGGAAGACGTGGTCACTTACTGGTTTGGCATAGACCTTGTCTCCGGATTGATTTTAAGATCACTGATCTCTGGAGTACTGTACGTGCTTTTTGCTGCAGCATTTTTGCAATTGTCCAGATCCAAAGGAGCTAGCTACATTGTGGTCGGGGCAATTGGGATCGTGACAGGAATTTGCTTTATGTCTGTAGTATTTGCAATTCCAGGATTGATCTTTTTGACCGTGTTCGAGATTGCTTTAGTGGTTTTGATTTATCAGGAATACAAAAAGCTTTCTCCAAATGAATTATACAACTCTTTTGGTAAAGAACCTGCCATACTTTAATAGCATTGAAAAATAAAATCTTAACAACCTTTCTTTCCTCTGGTTATTGATGGAAAGAAAGGTTTTATATTTTTGACCATGTCGCAGCAAACTTTAGCTTCCAAAGCATACGAACTTATTACTGACGAAGGAGAAGAAAGGGCCTGTGAGGCTATTTCAGAAAGGGCATGTAAGGAAACTCCGGGAAATTTTTTCAAAAATGTCTTCAGTGGAGCCCTCTCCAAATTTGCAGAGCAGTTGGTCAGTCCAGGGACTACTTTACCTTGGATCTTGTCTGCTTTGGGTGTGCCCAATGCTTTTACAGGAGCATTGGTACCCATCAAAGATGCCGGGTCCTTGCTGCCGCAGTTGTTTGTATCTGCTAAAATCAGAGCTTATGCCATCCGAAAGTGGTTTTGGGTGATTCCTGCATTGGTACAGGCTTTAGCTTTGGTCACTATGGCTTTTGTGGTTTTGGGAACAGAGGGGAGTGCAGCAGGTGTTTCAATTTTAAGCCTTTTATTGATTTTTAGCTTGGCCAGCGGTGTAGCCAGTATCAGTTTCAAGGATGTGGTCGGAAAGACCGTTCCCAAAGGGAAAAGAGGACAGCTCTTGGCCATGAGATCGACTATAGGCGGGATTCTGACCCTAATAGGAGGCGTATATATTCTACAGGATTTGGAGGGAGAACAGGATCAGAACCTTTTGTTTTGGTTGGTAATGGGAGGAGCTATTCTTTGGATACTTTCAGCTTTGCTATTCTCACTGATTACGGAAGAAAAGGGGGCCACAGAAGGAGGCAGGTCACCGGTAAATGAGCTCAAAAATGCATGGAAGTATTGGAAGGAAGACAGCAACCTTCGCCGTTTTATTTTTACCCGGGGGCTACTGATGGCGATTCCTTTGGCACAGCCCTTTTTCGTGGTCTTGGGTAAAGAGGAATTGGGAAGTGAAGTAAATAATCTGGGAATCATGGTAATCGCGGCAGGTATTGCCAATATCGTGAGCAGTCCATTTTGGGGAAGATTTGCAGATCAGTCCAGCCGCAAGCTGATGGTATGGGTTTCTGTCCTTGGAATGGTCAATATTTCGCTGATGGCCTTATTTCCTTTTTGGCCGGATAGTTTGCAAAACATTTACGTTTTTGCAGCCCTTTTCCTGATTCAGGTGATGGCCCATGGAGGCGCCCGACTGAGCAGGAAGACCTACCTTGTGGATTTTGCTCCTGAAAAAGAAAGGCCCTTATATGTCTCTCTTTCGAATACTATGATCGGGATTTTCACCTTACTTGCTGCAGGCTTGGGGAGTTTGTCTTCCTTTTTCGGGGTGAAGGTAATGCTGTTTGTCTTTGTTGGCTTGTTAGGGATAGGTTTATTTTTGGCATTTAAGCTCAAGGAAGTTTAAAGCAGATCAAACAACTTCTGAATTTCGGATTTGACCCACTTTAAGATTTCAGCATTTTTTGGACTTTCTGTTCTTATTTCAAGAATCTTAGGATGAATTGACTTATTGTAAAAGTTTTTCAAACCCATTTCCAAACTATTTTCTTCTGTAGCCAAATGATATTCAAAACCAAATTCCTGAGCTAGATAAGAAGCAGTAAGTTTTTGTTTGGTTTCAAAAAACTCTTCGAGTTCAGGTTGTCTGGAAGGACCATCTATCAACCTGAATATACCACCTGCCTGGTTATTGAGAAGGATAATTCTGAGATTATTCATAGGGTAATTATGCCAAAATGCATTCCTGTCATAAAAGAATGCCATATCACCTGTTACCAAAGTGACGGGATCTTTGGTTGTGAAGGTACAGCCTACCGCGGTACTGTTGCTACCGTCGATACCGCTAGTGCCTCTATTGCATATGATTTCCTGATGTTTTTTTCCTAGAAAATTCACATACCGGACTGTCATGCTATTTGCAAGGTGCAACTTGCTGTAAGCAGGAATTTGTTTCAAGCAAGTAGATAGGGCTTTGTATTCTCCAAAATCAGCTTCTGAAATTATTTTTGGAAGTGCAATTGAAATTTTCTCATTCAGTCCTTTCCACTTATTAACAAAATTCAGATCAGACTGGAGATGATCTAGGGCAAAATTTAAAAAGTATTCCGGCGTACATTGAATGCTTCTACTAAGATTCTGGAAGGTGTCAGGGAAATATCCCTGAGCTTGGATGTGCCAGTGTTCGGCTTTTGATTTTCTCAGAAAAAGTTTTAGACCTTTGGAAATGATAGACTTTCCAAAAGAAATGATAAGATCAGGTTGAAGTTCTTCCTGGAATTTTTCTATACCCAAAAAATGGTCATGGAAGGATACAGTGTTGACATCCTGAAGATTGGAAATGGAATCCGTAACTATGATGGCCTGATTGTTTTTAGAGATCCTTTTTAATAATTCCTGAATTTTTGGATTGGGCTTTTGCTGGCCAGGTAAAATGAGTATTCTGTTAAATTTTTCAAGTCTTGCTTGAACTTTTTGTCTGACTTCAACTTCAAGCGGAGGATTGGAGTAAAGTGGATCTATACTTCTGACATTGCTTTCATAGTCAAAAACTTGACCATCCTCAGGGTAGAAAGGCTCTCTCAGCGGAATATTGATATGTACTGGGCCTGCTGGAAACTGATGAGCCAAATTAATTGCCTCATTGGCAATTCTATTGGCATGCCATAGTTTATCCGGATGACCAAATTCATCCGGGAAATTAAATGAACCTTTTATATGATTTCCATATATACCAGACTGCCGAATGGTTTGTCCATCCCACTGATCAATCCATTCAGGAGGCCTGTCTGCTGTGATAACTAACAAAGGGATTTGCTGAAAAAAGGCCTCTGCAATGGCTGGGGCATAATTGTAAGCGGCGGAACCCGAAGTGCAAACAAGTGCTACAGCCTTATCCAATTGCTGAGCCATTCCTAACCCAATAAAAGCAGCAGAGCGTTCATCAGAAACGGTTCTGGCGTGAATTTTAGGATGTCTGACAAATGCGAGCGTTACCGGTGCGCACCTCGATCCCGGAGAAAGAATGGCATGCTGAATTCCTTTTTTCGAGCAAAGGGCGACTAACTGGGCTATTGCTTTCAGTGACATACTGCTAGGTAAGGTGTTTGCCTATGATTTCGCACTTCATTTCAGTTTCTTCCCATTCTTGTTCTGGGTCAGAGTCTTCAGTCACTCCAGCTCCTGCATACAGAATTGCATTACCTTCTAAGAGGCGTGCAGTTCTGAGGTTGACATAAATAGAAGTTTCGTCTTCCACATTTACCGGGCCTATAAATCCGGCAAAAATTGACCTGTCAAAACTTTCATGATCTCTAAGAAACTGAAATGCTTCTTTTCTGGGCATTCCACAGACTGCGGATGTGGGGTGGAGCAATTCTAACATCACAGATCCCAACTGTGGGAAATTTGTGCTATTCATGTTTACATTGAAGTCTGACCTCAGGTGCAATAGGTTTCCGGCTACTACTGTTTTTGGACCGTGTTCCTCATATTCTCTTAATCTGATTTTCTTGAAGCAGTCTACAATGTATCTACTGACCAAAGCCTGTTCTTCTATTTCTTTTTGGGTCCAGGCTACATTTTTCAATGGATTATCACCGGTAGCTTTTTGGGTTCCAGCCAGAGACATGGTGTAAAATGAATCTCCTTTGGTCTGGATAAGAATCTCAGGGGAGGCACCGAGCCAAGTACCAACTCCTGGTATATGGAAAAAATTGACAAAGGCATTTGGGTAAGCCTCCAAAAGATTTTTGATTGCTGTGACTAACTCAAAGGATTCATTCAATCGAATCTTTTTAATTCTTGCAGGGACGATTTTACTAAGTTCGCCATTTTTGATTGCCTTGAGACTTTTATTGACCAACTCAATAAATCCTGATTTTCCACACTCTTCTGAGGTTTTCGTCCAAGGAGTGGCACTTTCCGGAACGAAATATTTTTGGAGACCATCACTTTTTATTGGTTCATTACCTAAGTTAGGAAGTTGGTCTATTTTCTCCATTTGTTCTTCGAAAGGAATGTTCAGGTCAATTTTGAAGTAGGTGTTTGCCTCTAAGTAAAAAGCCTTTTGATCTTCCTGATCCTCAAATGGGTGAACAATAAATCCAGGTTTCAATTCTTCCAGATGCAAAGGTACTCTTTTGGTTTTTCCTGTTTTATCTATCAAAACCTGTATAAATCCTGATTTAGGTTTTCTCCAAATGGCAAACTGATTACCTTGTTGCAACTGTAAGGCTATCAGGTTTTTCAGGTAATTGGTTACCGTAAGCGTATTGCGGTCCGAAAGAGTTTCTATATTCATTTTTTGTCTATCACAGCCATCGTTATTCTGCTAATACAGCTAAGTTCATTACCCGGAGTATAAATTTTTATTTCCCAAACCTGTGTTTTTTTTCCAAGGTGGATGGGCTTGGTTACTCCTCTGACTAATCCTTTTTTTACAGATTTCAAGTGGTTGGCATTGATCTCCAATCCAACACAAAACTGTGAATCCTTGTCTACGGTCAGGGTAGCAGCAACACTTCCGAGGGTTTCAGCCAGGACTACATTAGCTCCTCCATGTAACAGGCCAAAGGGCTGTTTGGTTCTGTTGTCTACAGGCATAGTGGCTTCCAAATAATCGTCTCCTATAGCAGTAAATTTAATATCAAGAAAATCCGTCATGGTGTTTTTGCCCCAATCATTTATTATATCAAGGCTAAGGTTTGGGGGAAATATCATGGATTCCGGAATAAAAGTTTTTTCTTTGAAGTCTGAAGCAAAAATAATTAAAGTTGGTAACTAAAAAAATCTACCTGATCAGACATGGTCAGACCGATTACAATCTGAAAGGTGTAGTACAGGGAAGTGGAATCGATGCTCCTTTAAACCAAAATGGTTTTGATCAGGCAAAGGCATTTTTTGAAGCATATAAGCATATTCCTTTTGAAAAAGTATTCTACACCGGTCTTCAAAGAACAAAACAGTCAGTTCAAGGCTTTCTGGATATGGGGATTCCGCATGAGGGAGTTCCTGATCTTAATGAAATCAGTTGGGGAAAGTATGAGGGAGTACCCATGACACCTGATGAAAATCAATACTACTTGCATATGTTGGAAAGATGGTCTTCAGGTGATCTGGAATACGCTATCGAAGGAGGGGAAAGTCCGATTATTGTGGCAAAACGATTGAGCAAAGGAATAAAGCACATTGTTGCGCAACCCGAAAAACTGATTTTGATCTGCATGCACGGGAGAGCCATGCGGGTATTGTTGAGCGTATTGCTTGGGTATGATTTAAGATTTATGGATGTGTTTAGGCACAGAAATTTAGGACTGTATGTATTGAATCAAAATGAAAGGGGTATTTTCAGACTGGAAAAATACAATTGTGGGGAGCATTTTAATTCGCCGAAATAGCCTTACCCTGCTTCGATTTAGTTTTTGATTTTTGGCTTTTTTCCTCGTAGGATGCAAGTAGCGTTTCGTAGACAGCTTTCGATTTTTCCAGATCAATGATCTGAAAAGCCACCTCTTGAAGTGATACGATTTTTTCTCTGTTTAATCTGACAAACATATCACCTAGCTGATTTTCATCTATGTTTCCATAAGGCACTTTTACCAAAATTGCTGCATCAGAATTGCCTGTGTAGGCTTTGGTCTTAAAAAGTGCCATTAAACTGAGTTCTATGTATTCTGTGCTTGTTTTGAGTTCTTTAAGTTCAGACTTGTCAAAAATAATAAGAAAAGTCTTCTCTCCTGGATCTTTGGCAAATCCGGGAATGGTTAAAAACAAAAATAAAACAAATGTGGATATCGATTTCATACATGCAAACTATAGAATTATAACGTGTTAAGCAACAGTAGGTTTGAAATCCCAAGATTGTTTGGAAAAATGAAAAGGAGCTTACTGCTCCTTTTCATTCATATTGTCATCTTCAGAATCATATTCAATTAATTCTGCTTCGTCTTCTTGCGGCTCTCTTTTGGATTCATTGGCTGCTCTGCTTTCTTCTCGCCTTTCTTGCTCAGCTTTGACTTCACTAAGAGGCTTTAGATTAGATGGGGGAGGGGGGAGGAGTTCCTCATCTTCATGTTCATATGGAAAAACCTCCACAATGGGGCTTTCATTGATGTCAGGAACACGGAAAGTTACCAGCATATTGTTTAGACTTTCATGAATTCTATCGTAAGCCTCCTTTACGTCATGAGCTGTCACTAACATATATTGCGTTACTTTCTTTTCTTTCCCACTGTCAGCATCGGCGACTACATAGGTGATTTTACATTTATGCCAGATGTCGATGTCATCGTACGGAAATACATCCACAAAATTACTTTTACTGATGTTGGTAACCTGAAAATCCCCTCTGATGGTAGAACCCAACATATCGTAAATTCTTGCCTCAGCCTCTGTAAATGACACAGCATCTACCAAATATTGCTCAGATACATTTTTGAGCAGCCCCTGCTCGTTCTCTTTGGCGTATTTCACCTTACACAAAAACCAGATTCTCATTCTTTTAATTTTTTCAATTTCAGCTAGCGAAGGTAAGGTTTATCACATTAAGCAACAATGAAAATTCAGCATTTAGAATTCTTTTAAAATTCCATTATCTTTTCGATGAATATAAGCCTATGTGGGAAAAAATAATTTATAGCTTTCCGGTCCAACTTCTTTTCTTGCATCTAAGAAAAAATCTTCTCTTGGTCGCACTCTGGTTTCTTTTGGGGTTGATTATTTTTCAATTTTCAGGTTCAGTTTTGGGAATACCTTACTTATTTCTTGATCCGGAATATCTCAATGAGGTAGGTTGGAAAAGCTTTTTTATCATAGGGATTGCACTTGCCATTTTTACCATGGCTTTTCACATGACAACGTATATTTTGGATGGAGCAAAATTCAGGTTTTTAGCTGTGATCCCTAGGCCCTTTATCCAATTCTGTATCAATAATTGTCTGATCCCCTTGATTTTTTATCTCTGCTATATTTATGCATTCATTCAATTTCAATTGGACAATGAACATGAATCATTCTGGGTATTGATTAAGTATTTTCTGGGTTTTTCGGGAGGTTCTGCTCTCACATTCACATTGTTATTTATTTACTTCAGATTTACCAATAAAGATTTTTTCATCTTGTTTGCAGGGAATGTTGAAAAGAGGCTGAGAAGGACAAAGTTGTCGAGGGCCAACATGCTGAAACGAATCAAAGAGTCCAAAAAAGCAAGCAGTAAAGTTGTCGATTATCTTGATTGGAGGCTTAGATTTCGGATGGTTAGGAGTGACCTGTCATCTTTTGAAGGTAGACAGCTTTTGAGGGTATTTGACCAAAATCACCTGAATATGGTCATCATTCAGACAGCACTGATCAGTACTATTTTTATACTTGGATTTTTCCGGGAAATTCCGGTATTGCAGTTACCGGCGGCTGCAAGTTTTATGCTCATGCTTTCTATATTGACAATGCTTGTCGGTGCAGTGGTATTCTGGCTTAGAGAGTGGGCTACTCCTTCTGTAATAGGAGCATTGGTCTTATTCAATATTTTTTCTAATTCTGATTATTTGAACAGGCCTCATTCTGCTTTTGGAATGGATTATTCTGGCGAATTGGCAAAATATAATGTTGAGGAAATTAATCAGACACTAGGAACTGAAAACATCGTGGAAGATAGCCGGTATACTTTAGAAACACTGGAGAATTGGAGAGCTAAATTCCCAAAGGAAAAGAAACCGAAAATGGTCTTTGTGACAACCAGTGGGGGTGGGCAAAGAGCTGCCCTCTGGACCCTCAAAGTGCTCCAAGAGGCAGAATTTGCAAGTGGAGGGCAACTGACCAAACATACGCAATTGATGACCGGAGCCTCAGGAGGAATTATTGGGGCGGCTTTTTTTAGAGAGTTATATCTTTTGTCCCAACTGGACAGCGATATGAATCTAAAGGATGATTTATATCTTAATCAGATATCATCTGATAACCTGAACCCTATTTTGTTTACTCTTTTGGTGAATGACCTTTTGATAAGAAATCAATATTTCACTTACAATGGTAGAAAATATCTTAAGGATAGGGGGTATTCTTTTGAAGCACAACTGAATCTAAATACAGAAGGAGTCTTGGATAAGCCTCTTTCTGCGTATCTAGAGCCTGAAAAGAAGGCTTTGATTCCGATGTTATTGATTACTCCCCTTATCACCAATGATGGTAGGAAGCTTTACATTTCTCCAAAGTCTGTAAGTTACATGGGTATTTCAGTTACCAGAACAGAAGGCTGGGACGAGAAAAGCCAAGGAGTAGATTTTCAAAGGTTTTTTTCCAAGCAAGATGCCAGTGGTTTGAGATTTATTTCAGCTTTGAGAATGGGGGCTACTTTCCCGTTTATCACGCCGAACATACAGCTCCCATCTTCGCCCAGAATGGAGGTAATGGACTCCGGTCTTTCGGATAATTTTGGAATTCAGGATGCATTGAAGTTCATCCATGTATTTAAGGATTGGATAAGGGAAAATACATCCGGAGTTTTGCTGTTGACCATTAGGGATTCCGAGAAATTTTCAGAAATAGAAGAGAATAAGCCTTTGACAATTTTGCAAAAATTATCGACTCCCCTCAAGAATATTTATATCAATTGGGACAATGTACAGACTTTGAATAATGAGGTTGCTTTTACAAGGATGAAGGAAACAGTCGATTTTTCTTTAGAAAGGATTGAGTTTGAGTATTCGACCTTACAGTATCTTAAGGAGAGGGGCTTGGCTGATCAGGATGGAGCATTCAGTCCCGAAGTTCAGGAAATACTGAGAGCTTCCTTAAACTGGAGGCTTACAGCTAGGGAAAAGAACTCCATTATCAACAATATCAGCAGTCCATACAATAGAAGATCATTGAGGGAGATTGAAAATTTCAAATTTTTGGAATAAGTATCAATCGTCTATTTCCACTTCTGCTTCGAATTTTTCAAGCGCGGACGGTCTACCTACCACATAGACTACATCACCTAGTTTAAGCTTATCATTTCCGGTTATTTCAGAAATTGTTTTGCTCCCCCTTTTAATAGCCACCACATTGACTCCAAGTTTTTCTCTTATCCCGGCACTTTTTAGTGGAATATTTATAAAGCTCCCATAATCCTTTTCCACTTTTACACCGACAAAATTGATGGCAGGCAGATCAAACTTGACCTTGCTGGCAGTGCTTTCGCTGCCCAAACGAAACATTTCATAATTATGGGACCTTACCTCTTCTGTAAACTCCTCTATATCATGTCTGGGAATCAGGTATTTGGTAAGGACTCTGTTGAAAATTTCAATGGAAGTTTCAAATTCTTCCGGTACTACTTCATTAGCTCCGAGCTTATGATTTTCTTCCATTTCATTCACATATCGGGTTCTGACAATGATATATGGATTCTGTGTCAGGTGCCTTATGGTACTGATAATTCTTTTGGTGGCTTCTGCGTCTGAAATGGCAATTACCGCTACCCTTGCCTTGTTGATATTGACATGCTCCAATACAGATTCATTTGCTGCATCTCCAAATACAATTGGCTCTCCTTTTGTACCCTCTTCTTTTACTGTCACGGCATTCATTTCTATAATAGCATAGGGGATATTTGCTGATTTTGCTGCTCTTGAAAGATTCCTGCCATTCAGCCCGTACCCAATGATCACTAGGTGGTCTTTGAATTCTTTTTCAACAAATTCCATATTCGCGGATTGTGATTTGGGTTTGGAAAGTCTCTTTTTCAGTCTTTGCGGCAGTGGGATTACCAATAGTTTTCTACTGAGGTCTTCACGGGCTTTCAAGACGAATGGAGTTATTGCCATTGTCAAAATAGAGATTGCAAGGAAATACTGGTAAGTATCAGGGTCCAAAAGATCATATTTCAGACCTTCTTTGGCCAAAAGCAAAGAAAATTCACCCACTTGAAAGATGGAAAATCCTACTATAAAAGCATCTTTGGTCTTTTGCCCAATAGCTTTAACAGAGGCTATGATGGTTCCGAATTTGATTAGAAATGTCAGCGCTGTAAGACCAAGGATTATGAGGATGTGATTGAAAAGAAAGGTGATATCAAACAGCATCCCTACAGAGACAAAGAAAAAGCTGAGAAACACTTCCCTGAAAGGAAGTATTTTACCAGTGGCATGGTGGCTGTAATCCGACTCTGAGATAATTAGACCGGCTAAAAATGCCCCCAAGCCCAAAGATAAGCCAAGTAGATTGGTGAGGTAAGCAACAGCAAAGCAGATCACAATTATAGACAAAAGAAATAGCTCTTCATTTCTCGTTTTTGCAATTCTGAAGAGGAGAGTTGGAATCAAGTATTTGGCACTTAACAAAGTTAGTATCACAACTCCGGTCCCTTTGGCTGCCATCAAAAACAATGACCAAGCTATGTTGTCCGACTCTCCAGCAAGCATAGGCGTAAACAACATCAGGGGAACAATGACTATATCCTGAAAAATCAAAATGGCCAAGGTAGTCCTTCCGGAAATGGAATTGACCTCCCCCGCTTCCTGAAGTAGTTTGAGTACGATAGCTGTACTCGATAAGGAAAACAAAAAGCCTATAAATACAGCTATCTCCCAATTAAAGCCCAGGAAATACGAAATGATGGTGGTAAATACTATGGTAAAAAACACTTGTAAGGCACCACCTACAAATACCGCTTTTTTGATCGCCATCAGACTTTTGAGTGAAAACTCCATACCTATCACAAACAGCAACAGAATCACACCTATCTCTGAAAGCACTTCTACGGTGGTAGAGGTATTGACTAAGGAAAGTCCATAGGGACCCGCTAAAGCCCCTGTAAAAAGGAAGCCTATAATTGTAGGTATTTTGAACCTCATGAAGACTAAAATCACCAAAGTTGCCAATCCAAAAATCAACACGATGTCTGACAACATCGGTATCTCCATAGAAGCGATTATAAAATCAAGCATTTGTATTTCTTGTTTAATAGCATTTAACCAGTTTTAAAAATACAATTAAAAAATAAATAAACGCTTCATTCAGAATAAGCCATCTGATTTTCAAGAAGAAAAAAACTTTAGAGAATATCTTTGGATGAGTTTGAATACTGACCTTCTAGGGTTTAATAGGCAAGACCTAGTTTTTTATAAATGAAATGCATCAACCAAGCAGGCCCTATCAACAAAAACTGTAAGTCTTTTAGGAAGGATGGTTTTTTTCCTTCGATTTTATGTCCATAAAACTGAAAAATCCAAGCTAGAATAAAGATGATGATGCTTAATGCCCAAAGAGGAACGGGAGAAACTAAACTGAGAAAGTTGGCCAAAGCCAGACACATGGCTGAAAAAAAGAACATTCCCAAAGCCAAAGGGGGAGAAAGAGAAACATAATAAAACAAAACCACTATAAGGATTAATGTTGCCCAATTGGCAAAACTTCCCAAAAAAGGGAGCAGATTGGAAATTGAATCTGATGGAATGCTGTAAATCAATCCGACAATACTGAAGAAAATAGCTGGCACACAAATCCAATGAATGGTTTTATTGGTTTCATTTTGGTGACTGAGCCCATATTCATAAAGTAACTCATCAATTTTTCTCATGGCCTTTTGGGTAAAGTTTATTGGAATATCAGGTTGAATTTAATAAATAGCCTTTAAAAAATATTTAATTATTGATACAATGTTGAGTTTTTGGGAAGATAGAAGCTTTTTGAAATTTGATCTTATTGTTGTAGGTGGTGGAATTGTTGGCTTATCTACTGCCATTCAATTCAAAAAAGATAGGCCAAACGCAAAGGTTTTGATCTTGGAAAGAGGAGTATTTCCCAGTGGTGCCAGTACAAGAAATGCCGGTTTTGCATGTTTTGGGAGCCTTACTGAGATTTTAGATGACCTCAATACCATGAAAGTAGAAGAAGTCAAGAACTTGGTTGAAAAAAGATACATAGGGCTCAGGTCTATCAGAGGCTTGTTTGGGGATAAAGCTTTGGGCTATTATAGCAATGGTGGATTTGAGCTAATTACTGAGCAAGAGGAAAAGTACCTGGACAGGATGGAGTATGTAAATTCCATTTTGACACCAATCTTCGGAGAGGATGTATTTTCTCAAGTGAGAGATATTCAAACTTTCGGATTCTCTGACAAGGTCAAATATCTTGTGAAAAATCAATTTGAAGGAGAATTGGATTCCGGTAAATTTCTGGAATTACTTTGGGAAACAGCTCAGCTTTTCAAAGTAAAGATACTTACAGGAGCCTTAGTGGAAAATGTAGACCTTGATAAAAAGGAAGTGCAGGTAAGAAATCCAATCTATCAAAATAGACTGGATTTTAGTGCTGATAAAATTGCGATCTGTACCAATGCTTTTGCGGGAGATTTGATTGAAAATTTGAATATCAAACCCGGAAGGGGGCTTGTTATGGTGAGTAAACCTCTGAAAAATAAGATCCCATGGAATGGTTCTTTTCACTATGACATGGGATATGTATATTTTAGAAATATAGAAAACCGCTTGCTGATAGGAGGGGGTAGAAATCTTGATATAAAAGCTGAGGAAACCACGAAAAACGAAGTCAATCCAACAATCAAAGCGTATCTTAGCCGGCTTTCAGAAGAGGTGATCCTACCAAATGAAAATTTGGAGTTTGAATACGAATGGACGGGAATAATGGGTTTTGGGGAGAATAAAAAACCAGTGATTCAACTTTTAACTGAGGATATAGGAATAGCAGCTCGCTTAGGAGGAATGGGAGTAGCTATAGGTTGGCAGACAGCTTCTGAACTTGTTGCCCTCTTGGAAAAGTAATGTTTTAATAAAATTTTCTTAATTTCAAATTTTAAATTACCTCCAAAAAATAGTTGATGGCAACAAGTCGAAAAGTACCTAGCATTCTGGAAGCTCTGTTTCCCATTTTGTTTTTAATAGTTCTATTGGTAGTCAATATTTTTGTTTTTGGGACAGATGGCTTGCTAGGCTCCAATCAGATGGTTTTGGTGATTTCTTCAGGAGTAGCGGGATTGGTGGCAGTTTTGAGGCTTAAAATCAAATGGGAGGAGTTACAGGATGGAATCGTCAACAGCATCAGTTCTGCAATGTCCAGTATTTTGATACTGCTCTTGATAGGAGCTTTAGCGGGGACTTGGCTTTTGAGCGGGATAGTACCTGCTATGATATATTATGGTTTGCAAATATTGAATCCAACCATTTTTCTCATTGCAGCCTGTATTGTAAGTGCGATTGTCTCCATAGCGACTGGAAGTAGTTGGACTACAGTAGCTACGGTAGGTGTAGCCCTTTTGGGAATTGGCAAAGCTTTGGGTTTTGGTGAGGGTTTGATTGCCGGAGCGGTACTTTCAGGAGCATATTTTGGCGATAAAATGTCCCCCTTGTCTGATACTACCAATCTGGCTCCGGCGATGGCAGGTACAGATCTATTTACCCATATAAGGCATATGACCAAAACTACGGTTCCTTCTATTTTGATCACCATAGTGATCTTTGGAGTGATTGGTTTTACTTCCAGGGCAGAAGGGTCTGTAGATCAGGTAAAGGATATTTCTGCTGTGATTGTTGAACAATTCAATATCAGCGGATGGTTATTTATAGTGCCGGTTCTTGTGATTCTAATGATTGTCAAAAAAGTGCCTGCGGTACCGGCTTTGCTGGCAGGGGCCCTTTTAGGCGGATTGTTTGCAATTATCTTTCAACCTGGGGTTATCAAAACCATAGCAAATGAAGAAGGTGCATCTTTCTTATACATGGCTTTCAAGGCGGTCATGCAGGCATTATATGGCGAGATCAGTATTACGACTACAAATGATGTCGTCAATGAACTGCTGGTCACAGGAGGTATGGCAGGGATGCTGTACACAATATGGTTGATTATTTGTGCGATGATTTTTGGAGGTATAATGGAAGAAAGTGGCATGTTGAGGGTGTTGGCTGAAGCGATTATAGAAAAAGTTCATTCAATAGGTTCTTTGATTGCCTCCACAGCAGCTACCTGTGTGTTTTTCAATGTGACCACATCGGATCAATATTTGGCAATTTTAGTTCCAGGAAGAATGTATGCAGATATTTATAAGAAAAGAGGACTCAAAGGGGAAAATTTAAGTCGGACCTTGGAGGATAGTGCCACAGTTACATCTGTGTTGATTCCCTGGAATACATGTGGAGCTACACAGGCATCGGTCCTGGGCGTTGCTACTTTGACTTACGCTCCATATTGCTTTTTTAATATCATTTCACCATTTATGACCATACTTTTTGGATACCTTAAGCTAGGGATCAATTATTATTCAAAAGAAGAAATGGAAGAAATCAAAAAAGAGTTGGCAGTATGATTCTCAAAAAAATAAGCAAAGAAGAAGTGAATCAACTCCCTTTGGGACAATTTGAAGGGGAAATCATACTTGTAGAAACAGAAGAGCAAATTCACGAAGCAGCTCAGGAGCTCAATAGGCATACCTTGATTGGTTTCGATACCGAAACGCGCCCCTCATTTAGAAAAGGTGTTCAATATCAGGTGTCCTTATTGCAATTGTCTACAGCTGAAGTAGCTTTTCTTTTCCGTCTGCACCAGATAGGCTTACCATCTTCAATCAAAGCAATATTGGAAAATCCAAAAATAGTCAAAATTGGTGCTGCAGTGTTGGACGACTTGAGAGGCTTAAAGAAGATCTCCATTGGATTTCAACCCAAAAGTTTTTTTGACTTAAATGCAGAATTGAAAAAAGTTGGTTTTCATAATGTTGGGGTTAGAAATCTTTCAGCCATGGTATTGGATATCAGAATTTCCAAATCAGAACAAGTTTCCAATTGGGAAGCCCCAGAACTGACTGACAAACAAAAAGTCTATGCAGCCACTGATGCTTGGGTTTGTCTCGAAGTGTATAAAAAATTACAGTATCAAGGATATTTGGACAGCCTTTTCAATAAGTAGGGAAGCGGTTTTCAATCACCTAAAAACTTTAACTTTCCCAAAGCTTCCAGAAGTTTAAGTTTTTCTAAAACTATTTCGAAATCCCTTTCTCTAACACTTAATGCGAATTTGCAGGAGAGTTTCATTTCTTGGGATATAATCTCCAACTCATACTCTTTGATAATCCTCATGACCTCATTAATCTCAGGATACTCAAGTTCCAGGTAAATGGGTTTGCTTACAATTTTTTCAAGGATTTCAGCATTTTGTATGGCTTCTGCAGCTGCTGTTTTGTAGGCTGTGATCAATCCACCTACGCCCAACTTAGTGCCACCAAAATATCTTACAACCACTATTAGGATGTCGGTGAGGTTAGCTGAGCGAATTTGCCCTAGAATAGGATCTCCTGCTGAATGGTTGGGCTCTCCGTCATCATTAGCTCTAAAAATTTCCTGTTCTTTTCCAAGCATGTAAGCATAACAGAAATGCCTGGCATCATAGTATTGTTTTCTAAGCTCATCTAAGTATTCTTTGATGTCTTCCTCTCCCAATACTGGATACGCAAAAGCCAAGAATTTACTTCCTTTTTCTTTGTAGAATCCTTCTGAGGGAGCTGAGATGGTCAAAAAAGTATCTGTTGCGTTCAAGGTCATTGGAGATGTGGTGAAAATTTTCTAATTCAAAAATAATAAAATCCAGACCAAAGGTGTAGGTTGGGATGAATAACTTAAATTAGCAGTGATGAATAACCTCTTAGAAAAGCCAATGCTGCTACATTTGGAAACCAAATCAAATAGTTTGGGCGACCTTACTTTTTTTGAGAATCAAGTCTTGCCTTTTTTTGAAGTCAAGCGGGTTTTTTGGCTGACGGCTGTTCCGGATAGAGGTAAAAGAGGGCTTCATGCACATATAAAGGAGAAGCAGGTTTTGGTATGCCTTCAGGGAACGGTGACAGTACGTCTTGAAGCACTTTCGAGAGAAAAGTTAGAATACAAATTAAATACAGCCAATAAGGGACTTTATGTACCTGAAATGCACTGGCTGGAGGTCGAATTTTCAGCCAATTCCATTTTACTAGTCCTTTGTGACCAGGAATTTTCGGAAGCGGATTATATTAGAGATAAAAGAGCATTTGAAGACGATCAAAGGAAATATTGATAGTAGTTATAGCTTCGAATTCACTGCATTGGAAGGAAATGGCCAAGATTATTTTCTAAGCCAGATCCAATCAGTGGATGAGGCCGAATATTTTAACTGTGCCTTGTTCAAAAACGGGGTACTTAAACTGGATATTCAACTAGCTGTTTATCCTGATGGAAGTGCAATATCCCTGCCTAAAGCACCTTTTGGTGGGTTTTGGGTGTACTCGAATGTGAATTCTTTGGTTTTTGTTAACTTTCTGGAGGAACTCAAAGAATTTTTGAAATCCATAGGAGTAAATGAATTTAAATTAATACAAGCTCCGGGAGTATATATGGCCTATGCTGATTGGGTGATTTACTTTTTAGCAAAACAGGGATTCAACCTGGAAAAGGTGCTCAGTCATCAGATTTTCGAAGGTAAGAAAAAAATGAAGTCTGAACTGAAAAGTCTGCAGGCAAAATTCGCAAAAAAAATCAAAGAGCATAATATAAAAATCAGCATAGGGAATATACAGAGCTTTAATTTTCTGAATGAAATTAAGGCTTGGAACCAATCTAAGGGATATGATTTGACTTTCGATGAAAATCAGCTGATTGCTCAAGTTTCCTCATTTCCTGATAGATATTTTGTTATCAGTGTTTCACAGGAGGGACAATTTATCGGACATGCTTTGGCTGTAAAATTGACAAGTAACTCCGTTTACTATTTTCTTTCAGCCATCAATCCAAAGTCCAAAGTCAAATTAACAGGAGAGCTGATCATGGTTAACTTATTGAGATTGGCTGTGGAGCAAAAGGCCAATTTTTTGGATTTGGGTTCTTCGGAAATAGGAGGCCTTCCCAATCATTCTTTGATATTTTTCAAATCAAGGTTTTCAAATTGTACCCAAAATAAATATAGTTGGAGAATAAAATTGTAAAACCGCATAAACTACCATTGGTTTCGGTGATTTGTACTTCCTACAATCACGAGCATTTTTTGCTGCAATCCTTAAATTCAATACTAGAACAAGAATATGGCAATCTTGAGATTATCCTGGTTGACAATGGCAGTAATGACAAAAGTCAAGAGCTCATGGAGCTATGGTATGAGAGAAATAAGGGAAAATTACCTCTTCAAATCATTTTAAGAAATACAGCAATTAATTATTGTGAAAGTTTCAATGAGGCTTTTCAGCAGTGCAGGGGAAAATACTTAGTAGATTTCTCAACTGACGATAAGCTTATGCCCAAACATATTCGGTTCAGTGTGGACGTCTTGGAAAATGCGCCTGATGCAGCTGCTGTCTTTTCTGATGCCTGGATTATAGATAAGGGTAAATCTAAGTCATTTTATAAGAGAAAAAGAAAAGGAGAACTTGCCGAGGAGGTTGAATCTGGTTGGATTTATGAAAAAGTAGTGGCTTATCATCATATTTTATCTCCAACTATGCTAATGCGTTCGAAGGTATTCGAGGATTTGGGTATGTATGATCAAGATCTGGCTTATGAAGACTTTGATATCATCGTCCGCATGGCCAGAAAATATAGGTTGTGCTTTTCAGATCATTTTGGTGTAGAAAAAATGATTCACTCAATGGCTTTTTCCAAAGAACAATACAAAGTCAGAAAGTCAAGGCTTTTGCCATCCACATTGAAAATCTGTCAAAAAATTATTGAAATAAACAGGTGTGTTTCAGAAAATCATGCACTCTTAAAGCGTGTGCATTATGAGTGGAGACAATCCTTACTGTCCGCTAATTTTGAAGTGGCTGATGGTTTTTTAGCACTTGCCCAAAAACTTCATGACCAAAGTGTCCAATTCCAACTATTCAGAGTCTGGACGAGAAGGAGAGTAGATGTTTCAAAATTGGCGATATTTCTGGGGTGGCTTCAAAATTAACCTACGATTATTTCAACCATATTTTCCCGCTTTAGGTATTTTTTCCCTATAGCCTGTATTTCCTCTGGCCTGAAATTTTTGATGTATTCCAATTGATTTTTATAAAATTCAAAATCCAAACCGACTTGGTGTATGCTTTTAAACCGGGAAATCAATTCAAAAGATGAGCTGAAATTGGAAAGAAGATTTCCAATAAGGTAGTTTCTGACTGTTTCCACTTCCTCCTCAGGGATAGGTTCATGCTGTAACTTTTCTATTTCATGGTAAACTTCAGCAATTACTTCATCTGAATGTTCTTTGATTACATCTGCCATGACAATCCAATAATCAGCATTTTTTAAGCCGCCTATGCTGCTATGGATCCCGTAGGTATGTCCTTTATCCTCCCTTATGTTTTTAATGAGCCTGCTTCCAAAATACCCTCCCAAGATCACGTTGAAAACCCAAAGGCCAAAATAATCGGGATGGGTTTTGGAAATGAGATGACATCCAATCCTCAGACTTGATTGAAGTGATTTTTCTTTTCGTTCCTCTATCCTTTGATTTTGTATATTTTTGAATTCACTATGCTCACTTTCTAGAAACTTCACCGGTAAATCTTCCAATGTTTTGCAGATTAGTTCTAATTCTGAATCGTCAAGGTTTCCTGTCAAAAACACTTCTGGATTGACCCACAACTTGTTCTTGTAGAAATACTCAAGGTCATCTCTTTGGATAGCATTGACATCATCTTCTTCTGTGATTTGCCCAAAAGGGTGATCTCCTCCAAACAGATATTTTCTGAACAGATTATTGGCAAGGCTTCCATTCTGTTCTTTTTGGATGCTGATGCTCAGAGCTTTTTGAGATTTTCTTTTGGCAAGTTCTTTTTCCGGGAAAATTGCTTTTGTCATCAATTCCCTAAAAACAGGCAGAACTGTACTCAAGTGTTTTTTGGTCGTCAAAAGTCCAAGGCCATTGTGTTCGAAGTTGCTGACAACATCTACTTCTGAGGCATAGGTGTCAAAAAATTCATCCAATTCAGAGGAGGATTTTGCTTGTGTACCTTCCAAAAGTAAATGTAATGTAAAATAAGCTGTCAGTTTTTTCTCTTGGATATCCATCACCTTGTTGGAGTCGGTATCGATTTCCAGCTTCACTGCGTCAATTTCCGGTGTTGGTATAAAATACAAATGGACTCCGTTTTGAAGAGTCCTTTTGATTGGTAATGGGAAATCAATCTGCTCCGGGATTTTGAACGGAGGAGCTAAAGATCGGTCTAATGTCATCTTGTGGGGATATTGTAAGTCAGAGAAATTCTCAATGTTTCTGCAAGAGGATGGTTTTGAATTTGAGGGACCAGGTATGAGAAATCAAATGCCATCGTTTCTTTGTAGAGGAATCCTACACCCATGGTGAAATATCTTCTGCCTCCTTTGTTGGGATTTTCATAGAAATATCCAGACCTCAAGGCGAAGACATTGTTGTATGTGTATTCCATTCCAAAAGACAACATCAACTCCTGCATTTCTTCCCTAAACCCATCAGGAGCATCTATAAAGGATCCGAAAATACCGGAAAGGAGTGGTCTATTCGGGTCAAGACCTCTTAATATATCAGGATTTCCATCGGGATCGGTTACAATCACCCCATTTTCCGTCCTGTAGATAGGTGGAGATGGAACCAAGAGTTTGTTGATATCAAATGCAAAAGTGATCGAATTGAAATTATTAAAATTCACTTTGTATGCAGTTCCTAGTCTTAAATTAGTAGGAATAAAATCCAAGTCCTCAGCACTGTTGTAGGTGATTTTCGGACCAATGTTCGTAATGGTAGCTCCCCAGGAAAAAGTACCTGTTTTTTCTCCTGGAAAAACCTCTTTAGTGTAATAAAGACCTACATCTGTTCCAACGCTAATTCCAGGCCTGCTTTCCGCACCTGCGGCAGAGCTGATATTTCCTGAAAGGTTGGAATGGATAAACCTGGCAGAAATTCCCAGTCCCAGGTTTTCAGAAAGTTTTCTTGAATATGTTCCACCGATGGAAAGGTCTCTTGGGGTAAACTCACCCAATGGGTTGCCTAATCCATCTGTCAGTTCTATATCCCCCATATTGAAATAGCGAATGTCAAAACCCCAAGCAGAAACGTCATCTATTCTCTTATATCCTGTCAGATAGGAGATAAACATATCATTTACCAATCTGCCCAACCAAGGGGAATAAGATAAAGAAAAGCCCATGTCATTTTCAATGAATGAAAGCTTACCAGCATTCCAATGGGCTGAAAAAGCGTCGGGACTTGTCGCTACACCTGCATCACCCATTGCAGAATGACGGCTGTCCGGTGCGAAATTGAGAAAAGGTACTGCTGTGGTAATTACTCTCCTCTCAGGATCTTGTCCGGATATGATGGGTGAATTTTGCGCCAAAGCACTCAGGGATAACAAACTAACCCAGAAAAAAATAATCGTTTTGAGTACTGCTTGAATCGATATTTTCATTGAATAATTATTTTTCCACTTTTATGATCTGAAGTGCCGTCTTTCTCAGATTCAAGGGTTAACTCGTAAATATAAGTTCCTTTTATGGGATAATTGGTTTGCTGGTGGAAAAAAATCCACTCCAAATCATCCAAAACAGCCTCAGCCTCCACATAACGTTTGGAGAAAGAATATATTTCACTTCCCATTATAGAATAAATCCTCAGGCCCAATTGTAAATTCTCCCCACTTCTATTGTGTTTAACCCGGAATTTGCTCTTATAGTTTGTAGGGTTTGGATAGGTTTTGGATTCCAAGATCTTTATTTGAAGACTTCCCCTGATTTCCAATTCCGTTTCAAATGTAGAAGAATTCCCTACATTATCCCAAGCTCTTAAGGTGATTGTATTGGTCCCTTCCTGGAGATTTCTGAGCAGAGTGACCACCTGCCCTTTTTTATAGGAACTCTCCAAGGCTACAAATTGTGGGTTCAAAGTAGCGGTTTTTAAATTATTTACAAAGAGTTCAATGTCTTGGCCTATTGCCGCTGAGGAAATATTAATTCCACTTTCATCATTGAACAATATTTTCAAAGGTACATTTGGACTGTTTAGAGGGCCGGGGTTTTCCTTGAATTCATCTCCAAAAAACATCCTTATTTCAGGGCCTATCATATCGTTAATTTCCATATCCGAACTTCCCCCAATTGGGATGTTCTTAGCCCCCATTGCTTCTTCCTGTCCATTTTGTAAGGTTGCAAAAAGTTTGATACTGCCAGTACCCAAGGAATAATCAATATTTGTGGGGATAAAAACTTCAGCTTCAAATCTTCCTTCCTCTACTTCACCCTTTCCTTTGAATATCAAAGCTGTCTGTTCTGAAAATTCAACAGGCGAACTTTCATCTCCCAAGGTTTTTACTTTCAGAGGTTTGTCGTAAATACTGATTTCGTATTCCCCCCTGTAGCTACTCATTACAGCTCCGGTGCTGGGATCAGTAATTTTTCCCTTAACCAAAAGAGCCTGCTGGGCTTTCAAAGTGTCTATGGCCAAGGCCAAATCTACTTTTTTGATTTTTTCTATTTCTGAATCCAAATCGGGTATAGCCAATTTCAGAGATGGGTCTCCGATCAATGAAAAATTCCTGTTAAAAGCGCCATTGAGACTATTGTTTTTGGTGTCCTTGAATATACTTCCCAAATCCTTTATTTCTCCATTTTCCTTGACAAACACACTTTCGATAAATGCCCTGTTCAGACGAAAATTTACACTGCTAAACACTGGTCTTCCAGTTGTTAAAAGCCCTATTGCCCCTTTATTATTGACAAATAAAAGTTCTTCTGCTCCAGAGCGGATAAATGGACTGTCCTGCCTGCCAAATTCACAAGTGGCTGTAACAAACAAGGGTAAATAGGGATTGTCTGGGAAGTCCGGCAGGTCACTCACACTGAATACTCTTTCGGCTGTCAGTGTTGTTTCGTTTCCATGTCCTATGTAATTGAGAAATAGAAGCCCTTCGTCTAAACTTTCTTTCAGTGCTTCCCGAGCAGCAGGGGAACTCTGAATGCCGTTTACCCTAAGCTGATCAAATCTATCAAGATATAATTTTTCAATATTGAAACCAGGGAAGTTTTCAGTGATATGATTTGCATGTGATTCTGCGTCATTGAGATGGATGTTATTGTCACCATCATCCGCTAAGAATGCTAAATTTCTCTTCCAATTTCCAGGCGCATTTCCCGGAGTTTCGTACGCAATGATTTTATCAATAGCTGTTCTAGCTTCTGATGTTGTAATGGCAGGTATTCTTCCAACTCCTATGTCTAAGGTTTCATCGCCTTCAGGACTTTCTGTCCATTCTCCTTTACCAAGTTCAAGGAATCCGAAAAAATCGTCCGAACTGAAAGTTGTCAATGGGTTGAGACTGCTTCTTGAGCTGTAGGTAGGGACTAAATTGGGCCTGCCTCCTAGTTTGGCTTTATAATCATAAGTGCCTTTTCCAAAAAACAGTACATTCTTTAGCTGTGCGGATTGATGGAAATGATAGGCCAAAAAATTTCTGATAGCAGAAATATCCCTGGTACCATAGCCAAAAGCATCATAGATTTCCTCAGGGGATATTACAAAAGTATTGGATCCCAAGCTGTTTTTATGTGCTGCAAGTGCATTTACTTGGTTTATAAACCGCTGCGAACTTATGATAATTAAAGGACTATTGATCTTTTCAGACCTTGCGCTGAGGTTTGCTGAATTGAAACTTGTAATACGCGGAACAGAATTAGGTTCGAATATGGCTATTCGGTCGCCGGATGTCAGTGCTGTCCTATTTGTGATTAAACTGATCTCCTTATTTGGGCTTAGTTTCCAAATCATCTCATTTGCTGTAGGAGAGATAGCTGCGTTGTCTAAAATGTGATAGATTTTCCCTTGAGAAAGTGCATTTGCAGGGTAGGGGAAAGCCAACAATGCATAATCCAAAAATCCCCTTCCGTTGGCATCTCCGGTTTGGAATTCAGCTCTAATAGTCAGGTTTCCTCCAGGATTATTTAATTCTTCAGAAAAAAGGACTTCTCTTCCTTTAATACCATAAATACTATTGGGTATAGGCGCAAGCTGCACCTCTCCCAGATCTGTCCCCTCGGCAAGGAATCTAAAGGTTGATGTGCCAAGGGATTGTCCCATAATTTTAGCTTGGAAAATACCATTTCCAATATTTCCCGTAGAAACTTCAAAAGGCAAGTTTAAGCTGCCTGAGGGGTTTAAAGGCTCAGAATACCAGTTCCTTCCTGAATTGAGTAGGTTTGTACTTTCCCACTTTATAGTCTGGACAAGATAATAGTCTCCGGATACTGAACTATTGGAAGGAGGTCCATTATTTTCCTTAATTAGATTGCCTTTTTCTTTAGGACCAATGAGGTAAAAGAGGCTATCAGAATATAAGTGATGCTCATATTTAAAATTGCCTTCATCAAATTTGATTTGATGAGGGCCTTCTAAAAAGAAAAAAATTGAATTACCTACTTTTTGGATTGGGATTTCATTGAGTGAAAAAATGCTGCTGTCAAGTTTTTGTGGAAGCATGCCCCAGTTCCCAAATACAGATACATCGTCCAAAGAAGAAAAGCCAAGACTTTGTACATCTTCTTCATTCAATCGGTAAACACCGCTTTCGAGAATGGGGAATTTGAAATATTGTCCACTTTGTTGGGCTTGACTTGGAAACAGAACGGCACTAAACAAAATGTTTGTCCAAATTGAAATCCAATATTGCCAAAACCTCTTACGCATTTTTATTGATCAATCCCTCCAATACCGACAGCACAATATATGAAATAATCACAATCGGGATACCGCCTATCCCCAAAACAAAAAGACAGATCAAACCAATCAATATGGTCAGATACCTGAAAATATTATCTTTGATCTGAAATGATTTAAATTTCAATGCAATAAGAGGTATCTCTGCGACTAATAAGGCAGACATTATAAATGCAATGGCTAACAAGGAATACGGATGAGAAAGCAATTGCTCCATCTTCTCAAACTTATCTATAAAAAAAGGCAGTGTGCTGATTAATAATGCATTAGCAGGGGTGGGGACTCCAATAAATCTATCAGATTGCCGAGTGTCTATGTTGAATTTGGCAAGCCGAAGTGCTGAGAAAACCCCAACGCATAAAGTCAGGTAGGGAAGGTAATCACTTGATGTCTGATCCGAAACCATCACAAACAGAACAAATGAGGGTAAGACTCCAAATGTCACTAAATCGGCCAAAGAGTCCAGTTGTTTTCCGATTTCTGAGTGGACTTTTAGCATACGGGCAACAAAGCCATCCAGAAAGTCAAACAAGGCCGCAATAAATATAAAATAAGCGCCATACATGATTTTTCCATCGAGCACGAAGACTATTCCAATCATACCACTTAAAAGATTAAGTGATGTCAGTACGTTAGGGATATGTTTTTTGATTGTCAAAACTTGGCTCTTTTACCCACAAATGGATTGTACTCTTTTTCATAACCAATAGTAGTCATGGGACCGTGTCCCGGGTAAACTTTGGTGTCATCTGGTAAAGCAAACATCTCTTTCTGAATAGCATCCAGTAAAGTCTGATGATCACCCCCGGGAAGGTCTGTCCTACCTATACTGCCTTGAAACAATGTGTCTCCTGCAATACAGATTTTTGAATCCGGATGATAAAAAACCAAGTGGCCTGGAGCATGTCCGGGAACAAACAACAATTCTATTTTTTCGTCTCCTAGCTCCAGTCTCCTTTTTTCGTCTAAATAGTGATCCACTTCAGCTTCCTCATATCCTGGGAATCCGTAGTTTGATGCATAAGTAACTACTGATTTGAGTACGGGTAATTCATTTTTGTGAATCAGAAAAGGAACATTATATTTTCTTTTGACGAATGCATTGCCCAGAACATGGTCAATGTGACAATGAGTATTGATCAGCATTTTCACTTTGAGTTTTTCATCCTCGATAAATGAAGTCAATTCATCTCTTTCATGGCTTTCATAGCAGCCTGGATCAAAAACAATCGCCTCAAGGTTATCATTGTATAGGATATAGGTATTTTCCTGAAAAGGGTTGAAAGTAAAAGTTTTGAGTTGGAGCATTCTGAAAGTTTTAATTGATTGACTCAAAATAACGAAGAAAGAATATATTTTTGAGCATGGAAGTAGATTTTTTACTCATAGGTCAAGGATTGGCCGGAACAGTTTTGTCCTTCAGGTTAATGGAGGCAAAAAAAACCTTTGTCGTAATAGACGCACCGGCAGCCAATAAAAGCAGTCGTATTGCAGCAGGCCTATATAACCCCGTGACAGGCAAAAAAATGGTCAAAACTTGGGAAGCTGATAAGCTATTTCCCGAAATAGAGCCATTTTATGAGCGGTTAGAAGCATACTTAGGAAAGCATTTTCTGCATAAAAAAGCAATTTACAGGCCTTTTCTCTCGATTGAAGAACAAAACGAATGGATGGGGCACAGTGCAGATCCAGGTATGGCTGCATATTTTGAAAAGATCATCACCTCACCTCTTTATGATGAAGTTCAGAACGCTTATGGAGGAATCCTTCTGAAAAATTCAGGCTTTTTGGACATCAATACACTTTTGGATGCATATGCTTCCGATTTATTGAAAAGAGGGTTTTTAATTCAGGAAAAATTTGAAGAAAATGAATTGACTTTAAAACAGAAAAGCGTAAGCTATAGAAATATCAATGCAAAAGCAGTAATTTATTGCAATGGTTTAGGTGCCATAGAGAGCAAATTTTTCCAATATTTGCCATTTGCTCCTGTTAAAGGAGAAATACTGGATTTAAAACAGGATTTTTCCCCAGATGAGATCATAAACAGAGGGGTGTTTCGTATATCCTTGCAGGATGGACTCAAAAGAGTTGGGTCAACTTATTCTTGGCATGATTTGGATCAAGGCCCAACAGAAAGGGGAAAAATTGAGTTAATAGAAAAACTAACAAAACTTATAAAGTTACCTGTGGAGAAAATAATTCGGCATCAATCAGGAATAAGGCCCGCAACCAAAGACAGAAGACCATTTCTTGGAAAACATCCTGAGCATCCCAGCGTTTACATTTTCAATGGTCTTGGTGCAAAAGGCGTTTCTTTAGCACCATATTTCAGTAAAATGATGCTTGAATTACTATTGAGGGGGGATGAACCTCAAAAAGAAGTAAACATTAATAGGGTTAAATGAACATAAATTATATTTTTCAGTATATTTAAATCCAAGCGAATACAGAGAATGAAAAGTAGGATTCTAAGTTACCTCATCATCGGTTTTTTAATATTGGCCTCAGGTCAGGTCTCTGCGCAATTTGATGGTGAGCGTTTCGGAAAAAACAGAGTTCAGCACAAAAACATTGAATGGTACCATTTCACCTCCAATAATTTTGAAGTTTATTATTACGACGGAGGGATGAATAATGCGAGAATGGCCATCGATTATCTGGAGTCGGAATTTGACAGGTTGACACAAATGATAGGATATGTAGCCTATACTAAGCCTAAAATTTTCATCTATAATTCTCCAGAGGAAATACGACAAAGTAATCTGGATCTTAATAAGGATCAGTTTACCATAGATGGTCAGACTTTTTTTAGCAGACTTCTAGGTGAAGTGGCATTTACGGGGACATGGGAGCAATTCAAACAAGATTTAATTTATACAACCTCTAGAGTAATTATTGAGGAAATGCTCTATGGGTCTACGATAGCTGATGCTTTTCAGTCCAACCTTATCAATAGTTTCCCTGATTGGTACATTGATGGAGCCGCCAAATACCTTGCCTATGGTTGGAGTAGGGAGATGGATGATTTTGTAAGGCATTATTTTAAGGACAATAAAAACATCAAAATTCACCGGTTAACAGATAAAGAGGCCAGCTTGATGGGCCAATCCATCTGGAATTTTATCGTGGAAAAATACGGAAGAAGGTATGTTTCAAGTATTCTCAACCTGAGCAGAATCAACAGAAATGAAGAAAATAGTATTGCCAATACAATAGGTCTCAATTATAAGTCATTTACAGACCAGTGGAGGCAGTTTTATGAGAGTACCAGCGAGCCTGTTTTCACTACTTTCAAAGATGTTAATTTCAATAATGAAATTAACAGTACAGGTGCCTCTCATTTCGGAGTAATCAATGATATTAAGTTCAGCCCTGATGCAAAACATTTGGCCTATGTAGTCAATAATGGTGGGAAATACAAAATTCAGGTTAGGGAGATTGCTACGGGAACTGAGAGGACTTTGTTTTCAGGTGGAGCCAAATCCAACGATATACCTATAAACACCAAAGGCCCGGTTATAGCATGGCGAGACACTTTAAATGTTGCAGTCGCTACTTTTAGGAGAGGGACTACTGCTTTAAGAGTCCGAGCAATTGATGGTTCTTTTCAAGATAGAATTTTTCTGAGAAATATTACCCAGATACTGAGTCTCGATTTCAATTCTACCGGTAGGAATATGGTGCTTTCTGCCATCGCCAATGGTAAAACCGACGTATTCACCTTGAATACCAGGGGTCAAGGGAGGAGACTGACCAATGATGTATTTGATAACATCCATCCCGTTTTCCTCAATGATTCCACTGTGATCTATGCCTCTAATTTTACGGAAATAGAAGATTCCCTTTTGACCAGAACACCTGATGTAAAGCTTTTACCTGATTATTTTAACCTTTTTAAAGTTGATTTATTGGATTCACTGAATACCACTAAGTTGACCAACTTAAATACCAAAAACTTTAAGCCAAGAGTTTTGAACTCTAATAATATTTTATTTCTAAGTGACCAAAGCGGCATCAATAACTTGATGCGACTTACTATTTCAAACAGTATAGCTAGTCAGGTTTCTGCCTGGAACAGAAGTATTGAAGCATTTGATTATTCTTCCATCAACAATAGAATTGCATACGCAATAAGAGACGGTAATCAAAGCAGGTTGATTGTAGAGTCATTTTCCAATGCAGATCAATTTACCCCAAGTACTCCAAGGGTACAACTCACCCAAGCCAAGTCCCTCTCAGAGCGAATCTCAAGTCGAAGAACAGAACAGGATTCTGATACTGTTCCAGAGGAAGTAGCTGAGGTCAAGGAAATAGGTGAGTTAAGAGAAAGAAGACCATTCAGGCAACCTGCTGAAGAAATAGAAGTTGAGCAGGCTGAAGAGCTGGAAGGTGTGGAAGAGTTGATTTCAGAGCAACAACTAGAGCAAGAAATTGAAGAGCAGGAAGAAGCACTTGAAGAATTGAGTCAATCCACAGAAGAAACTGTCAGAGACACCACTGTAAATCTAAGATTGGAAGATTTGATGCTGGGAATACCTGCGCAAACAAGAGCAGAAGAGCCATCAAGAACCCCAGCACCTCGGATTCAAGAAGATCCTGTATTACAAGATACAGTTCCTCAGCCAAGAAGCCTTACTGGTAGTATTAATACAGAACGCTTAAGATTTGAAAGGTCTACAGGAGTCGATACTGATAATTATATTTTTGATACTGTTCCCCAGCTAAGGCCTCAGGAGCAACAGGCTACCAGGACACAGGGAGTTTTGGGTACGAGAAGCAATCTCTTGGAAAACTTCAGAAGACAAAGTACCCAAAAAAGAGTTACAGGGCCTAGAAGAATGACACCCCAGTTTATCACGAGTAGCCTTACCAATGATTGGGTGGTTGATCCTTTAAGGGGTTTTGGGCTAGGTCTTTCCGGAAAAATGACAGATTTATTGGACAACCATGTGTTTAGGGGAGGCTTGATGTTTCCTTTGGACTTCAGGTCCGGCAGTGATATCTTCTTCGAATATGAATATCTCAAACAAAGGGTAGATGTAAGGTTCAGATTTGATAGGAGGGCCATTTTGCAGCAGGAATTTGACCTAATCTTGAATCAAAGATATGTGCTTAACAAAGCAGAATTGGGTTTTTCTTACCCACTTGACGTGCACTCGAGAGTTACTGTAGCGCCTTTTATCGCAAGAACTCAATATTTCAACTTGAATTCTGACTCTATCCTCAGAGGTCAGATTCCAGAACAAAATAGATTTGATGTACAATACGCAGGAGGAAGGGCAGAATTTGTTATTGATAAAACTGATCAACTTGGCCTTTACATGCAAGAAGGATTTAAGGCAAAGCTTGGATATGCCCATTTTCAAGGGTTGAGCAGGGGGGAACGATCATTTTCCAATATGTACCTAGATGTTCGCAATTACTTGAAAATCCATAAAAATATCATTTTGGCTTCAAGGTTCTACGCAGGCTCGTTCTTTGGAAATAATCCACAAAATTATTTGGTGGGTGGAATGGATAATTGGCTGTTCAATCAATTTTATAATCCACCAGCCAATAGGCCGGAGGCATCCCCTGTCCGCAACCCAAATGCTGTGGAAAATTCAAATATCCTATTTGCTGAATTTGTTGATTTGAGAGGTTATTCATTTGATGAAATTAGGGGTAGAAATGTGATGACCTTTACTTCAGAGTTAAGAATTCCGCTTTTCTCATACCTGTCAAGAGGAAATATCACTTCCAATTTTGTTAAAAATTTCCAGTTGGTAGGCTTCTATGACATAGGCTCAGCTTGGAATGATGCTGCCCCATGGGAGAGGGTGAATGACCAAAATACTGAAGTAATCACTACACCAGGATCGCCATTTACAATTACCATCAACAATTTCAATAATCCTTGGCTACAAAGTTATGGAGCTGGTCTTAGGACTGTGCTACTGAACTATTATTTTAAATTTGATTTGGCTCAGCCGGTAAGGAATTATACGCGGGAGGATTTGAGATTTTATGTTACCTTGGGCTACAATTTCTAATCAATATTATATTTTATTATGATAAAATCGATGACAGGCTATGGGTCTGCCAGTTATGAGGACGATGATTTTCTTGTAAGTGTGGAGGTCAAAACACTGAATTCTAAATTTTTGGATCTGACTATAAGAAGCCCAAGACAGCTTTCCGATAAGGAGCTTGATATTCGAAATATTGTTTCCAAAGAACTGGAAAGGGGAAAAGTAAATCTGACGGTTGAATTTACCAATAAAACCGGGCAGGATCTACCTGTCACAATAAATGAAGAATTGTTTTCTGCTTATTTTCAGAAATACTTAGTTCTAAGTCAAAAATCAGGTTCGGAATCCCCTGATCTGTTTAAATTGGCACTTCAGTCTCCAAATGTAATTACCAATGTGATTGAGAAGGATGCCGGTACCGGTAATTGGGACTTGATCAAAAAGGTGATAGAAGAAGCTTTGAATAATTGTAATGCTTTTAGAGCAGATGAAGGCAAAGTATTGGAAGGGAAATTAATCGAAAATGTGGCTATCATCCGATCCGGCCTAGATTCCATAAAGGAACTTGATCCAGTTCGGAAAAACCGTATCAGAGAAAGAATCAGCAATAATTTTAAAGACTGGGTAGAAGAAAATGAGTTTGATAAAAACCGGTTTGAGCAGGAATTGATTTATTATTTTGAAAAAATTGATATCAATGAAGAAATCGTGAGACTGGAAACACACTTAGATTATTTTGAAAAGAATATTAAAACAGGTAGTGGACAAGGGAAAAAACTAGGGTTTATTTCCCAAGAGATTGGAAGAGAAATCAATACAATTGGTTCAAAAGCTAATGATGCACCCATTCAAAAACATGTGGTAGTCATGAAGGATGAGCTAGAAAAAATAAAAGAACAGGCATTGAATATTCTTTAATTAAAAAAAGGAGCTGTATGGCTCCTTTTTTAATTCACATTGCTAGTACTTTCACTACTTGCCCTTTTCTTAATCTGCCTTCTTTCGTAAGCCGAAATGGGTTCAAATTTTTCATCAATATCAACTCCGGTGAGATAATCGTTAATAAATTCCCTTACTTCCTGGAATGAAAGGTTGTGTAGTATTTTTCCATTTTTAGCCAATGAAACCTGCCCTGTTTCTTCTGAAATGATCAAGACCAATGTTTCTGTAGCCTCTGACATTCCTATGGCTGCTCTATGTCTCAAGCCAAATTGAGCCGGCACCTCTCTTTCAGTAACCGGAAGAATACACCTAGCCGCCTTAACTTTTCCATTGTGAATGATTACAGCACCATCATGTAGAGGGCTGTATTTGTTAAAAATCGAAATCAGTAACCTTTTGGAAACCAAAGCATCTAATATGTCTCCACTCTCAGCATAAAATTTCAGCTCAGAATTACTGGATATAACCATCAGTGCACCTGTATTTGTTCCTGATAGGCTTTTAGAGGCCTCAATAATAGGGTTGATATTGAATGCTTGGGTTTCTTTCTTTCTCCAAAACAGCAACTCTTGAAGTATATTCTCATTGGATAAAAAAGATGACCTGCCGATAATCAATAGGAATTTTCGGATTTCTGGGGCGAAAATAATAATGGCAGCGATGACACCCACTCCCATAAATTGGCCTAAGATTATGGATAAGAGCTCCATTCTCAAGGCGCTTACCATCAAGTAGACCAGATAAATGGAAAGGAATCCCAAAAAGATTTTAATTGCTACGCTACCCCGTAAAAGTTTGTAAACCTGATAAATAAGTATACTCACCAATGTGATGTCGATCAGATTCACAATGGAGATATCTAAAAATCCTATTTTGAAAAGTAGATTCAAGGGTAGAGTTGTTTGTATAGCTTTATAATTTGTTTGGTTTCTTTCACGTCATGAACCCTTAAAATGTTTGCTCCTTGCGTCAGGGCAAACATATTTAGAGCAGTAGTGCCATTCAGCGAATCTTCCGGGGTCAAATCCAGTTTTTTATATATCATTGACTTTCTAGATAATCCTGCTAAAATCGGCGCTTGAATTGACTTAAAATAAGATAAATTTTTGAGAATCCAATAGTTTTGATCTAAAGTTTTAGAAAAACCAAATCCCGGATCAAATATTACATCTATTATGCCAGCTTTCTTGCATAATGCTAATTTTTCTGAAAAATATTTTGACATTTCCAAAAGTATATTGGAATAACCTGTATGATCCTGCATGGTCTTGGGATTTCCTTTCATATGCATGGCAATATAAGGCGCTTTGAGCTGCCCTACAGTGGGGATCATTTTTTCATCTAAATTGCCAGCAGAGATGTCGTTGATGATGTCGGCTCCAGCAAGCAAGGCTTCCCTTGCTACCGAAGAACGGAAAGTATCTATTGAAATCAAAAGTTCGGGATATTTTTTTCTGATCAATTGTAGTGCAGGTATTACCCTATTGATCTCCTCATCTTCGCTGACCTCGTCTGCTCCAGGTCTGCTACTGTATCCTCCAAGATCAAGGATGTCAGCACCTTCTTTTACCATTTGGGTAGCTTTTCTTAGAAGTTCTTCCTGGTCTTTATGAATTCGGCTTCCTTTATAAAAAGAATCAGGAGTCAGGTTTAAAATCCCCATAACCAATGGTCCATCCAATAAAACAAGCTTTCCTCTACAGGTGAGTGTTATTTTTGGGGGAAATACTATATCTTCGAAATCCGAAGAATTATTGAAAAGATAAGACATTAAACTATTAAGCTTTGAAAACGCAAACGGTAAGCGAATATAATCAAGTTATCAGCCTTTGTAAAGAACTTTTTAAGAAGAAAACAATTGATTATGGAACAGCTTGGAGAATCCTCAGGTTACCCTCGATTACGGATCAGATTTTTATCAAAGCTCAGCGTATACGGTCCATCCAGGAAAAGGGTAATCAAAAGGTAAATGACCCTATTGCTGATGAGTTTATTGGCATTATCAATTACTGCCTGATAGCTTTAATCCAGATCAGTCTGAAGGAGGATGAAAGGCTTGAGCTCAGTTTTGGAGAACTTGAACCAATGTATGACCGATGGGTTAATGAAACAAGAGGATTGTTGGAAAATAAAAACCATGACTACGGGGAAGCATGGAGGGACATGAGAGTGGCCTCTATGACTGATATCATATTGATGAAACTGTATAGGGTCAAACAGATCGAGGACAATCAAGGTAAAACACTGGTGTCAGAAGGGATAGAGGCCAACTATCAAGACATGATCAATTATTCAGTTTTCTGCTTAATCAAATTGGAATTCAATGCTTAGACAAACTATCTTATTTATTATCAGGCTTTTTGTTGGGGGGTTATTTATATTCTCTGGCCTGATCAAAGTCAATGACCCTGTTGGAACTGCCATTAAGTTGGAGGAATATTTTGATGTTTTTTCCAATGATATAGCTTCTTTCTTCTATCTTTTCAAAGACATTGCGCTTCCTTTGGCTGTCTTTTTGGTAGTGGCAGAGGTGGTTTTGGGAATTATGCTTATTCTGGGTGTAAGGCTTCGGATTACTGTATGGGCACTCAGCTTAATGATATTGTTTTTCACTTTTCTTACTTTCTATTCGGCCTATTTTAACAAAGTAACTGATTGCGGTTGTTTTGGGGATGCTATTAAATTGACTCCATGGGAATCTTTTATTAAGGATGTGATCCTTTTGGTTCTGATAGCTGTCTTATTCTTTTACCGTAACAAGCTTTCCAATGACGGGCCTGACTGGGCCAAATGGACTGTTAGGATAAGTTTGGTTTTATCTTTGGGGCTTGCGGTTGTAGCAATCCGTAATTTGCCTTTTATTGACTTTAGGGCCTATAAAGAGGGAGTTGATATCAATGAGGCCATGCAGCCCTCTGCTCCCTTGCAGTATCAATACGTGATGACGAGAGAAGGGGAGGAGTTTGTTTTTGATCAGTATCCATCAGATGAATCTTATGAATTTAAGGAAATGAAGCTGATGAATGAAGATGCCCTTCCCAAAATTACGGATTTTGCAGTTTGGAACGAGGATGGTGATTATACTGACGAAATACTTTCCGGAAGGAAGGCTGTTATATTGATTACCAGTATTTCCAAAATGAACACCAGTCAGCTGGATAAAATAGATGAAATGCTTAAAGGTATACAAACAAGCCCTATTTTACCTTTGGTAGTGGCTGCATCTTCTCAAGATGAAATTAACAAGTTGATCAGTCAAAGAAATTGGAACTTGGAAGGCTATCAAGGTGATGCTACTGTGATCAAAACCATCATGAGATCTAATCCTGGTATTATGTTATTGGAAGATGGGGTGGTATTGAAAAAGTTTCACTTCAGAAATACACCTTCAGTAGAAGAGGTTATAGGTATTTATGCCCCATGAGAACACCGCTTAAAATCGTTTTGGTCGGCATGCCCGGATCAGGAAAATCCACCTTTGGGAAGCAGCTTGCCAGGCAACTTAATTTTGTATTTTGGGACTTGGACGATGTGATTGAAAAGGGGGAAAACCGGAAAATCCGGGATATTTTTTATGAAGAGGGGGAAGGCAAATTCCGGGAGCTTGAAACAAAACATCTCTATAAAATCATTACTGGAATCGAAGGATTCGTATTGTCCACTGGGGGAGGTACTCCCTGTTTCAATGATAATATGGACCTAATCAATCAGGAGAGTGTCTCAGTTTACCTTGATGTTTCCATGGAGGAATTACTTAAGAGGCTTTCCAAGGACAAAGGAGGAGAAAGACCGATGTTTGCAGGGATGGATAAAGGTGAAATTATTCTTAAACTCAAAAATCTTTCTGCTCAAAGAGAGCGCTACTACAGGCAGGCAAAAATAAAGCTCAGTGGTGAGGATATCTCCACTGAGCTTTTGATGTCTGAATTGATGACCTATTTTAGAAATTGAAACCAACGGTCAGCATACCATTTGTGATCTGGTTTCTGATTTCAATGATTGGCCCAATCTCCTGACCATTTTCAATTACAGAATATGGATTATAAAGCTGGTCAAATCGGGTTCCCATAACGGCAAGGTCTACGTAGACTTTTTCAAACCTTACTCCAAATCCACCAGTCAGTTGTTGGGTGCTTCGGCTGAATGTACTGCTTCGGAAAGGATCTCCATACAAACCATATCCAGCTCTCACCCGGAACTTATCAATTCTGTATTCACCTCCGACACGATAATTGAAGGTCTGTCCGTAGAGTCTCCTGATTTCCTGATTATCATCGTTCGGATTGAAGTCTCTCGAATTTATCCTTCCTCTGCTGTAATCTACAAAATCTATATCGGCTGAAATAAAGCCATTTTTACCTGCGAAGAATGTAGCACCTCCAGAAAATCTCATTGGAGTATTGAGGTTATAAGTTCCCAATACTATGGGAGTACTCGCCTGTTCTGTACCTAGCGTAATATCTTCAGGCTCAAAATAGAAGTTGTCAAATTGATTCACAATTGAAGCTTCAAATTCCTCATTGAACCTGTACCAGGTTGGAGATTGGAAGTTGAAACCTAAATTAACTTCGTCTATTGGTTTGTAGATTACGCCTAGATTAATATTAGCACCAAACCCAGTGATGTTCAAAAATTCATCAATACTTGAAACCATCAGAGGTTCGTTGAAAAACTCTTCTCCGTATGACTTTCTTGAAGTGTAGTTGATAGAAGTTAAACCTAAGCCTCCTCCGACAAATAATTTGTTATAAAAATTAGCTCCATAAGATATGGTAGTCTGAGTGCTTCTTCCTTCTGTGACTACTGATTCATCTTGAAATGGGAAGCCCAGAACAAAAGAGTCATATTGGGAAGGGTTGTTTATTGGATTTCCATTTTGATCCTCAGTGATAGGGTTGATGAGAAAAGTGGAATACGCCAGACCAGTAAGGCCAAAATTCTCTATTTGAGATTCCGGGATCCCGTTTGCTTGTTGGATAAATGCATCAATGATAGAGGTCTGTCCCTCTATGTCAGAGAAATAGCCAAAGTTACTATTAAAGTTATTAGTTCTATTAAAACTTATCCCGAACGTCCCCCCTCGGAAAGCTCCGGTTTCTAAAGGTCCTTTTGGATTACTGATGACCAAACTTAAATTGGGTATGGCAATGTTTGTCGTTCTGTTTTCTTGAAGCTGCCCCAAGTAATTGGTTTCTGTGGTCCAAGTCCCAAATGAAGGTGTAAAACTAAACTCTGACCTTCTGAAGAAGCCCAAACCTGCAGGGTTCGTGTGGATATTAGAGATATCTCCTCCCAATGACATCTGCGTTCCCCCTAAGCCCATTATTCTAGCAGAACCCGTGGAGTTGAATTGGCTAAATCTTAGTGCATCTTCAAAGTATCCGCTTTGAGCCTTTAGCAGGCCAAAGGAAAACATCAAAAAGCATACGGAGAGTAATAGTTTTTTAATCGAAATCATATAATATCAGAATTGTTGACTGAGTATATATTTCTCAAATAATATGCCCTAAATAAAATTAACAATAGATAAAAAAAGAGGGGGAATTAATTCCCCCTGCCTCCTCGTGATCCTCCGGAGCTCATTCCGCCTCCGCCACCTCGGCTACCGCCTCCGCTACTGAATCCACCACCACTGCTTCTGCCTGCTGGTGCACTTCTCATAGATGGAGAACTTCCTCTGCTAGGTGAACTCATCTGATTTCTTGATGGACTCATACTTCTTGAAGGAGCCATTCTGTTATTGTTGAATGAGCCAGAATTTCCTCTGTTGTAAGAAGGATTTGTTCTGGTACCCATGTTGCTTCTATTGGTTCTGCTTGAGGGCGCAGCATACCCGCTATTTCTTGTATTCGGTCTGGCTGTATTATTGTAAGCAGGTCTTGCATTGCTCAGTCCAGTTCTGTTACTTGGTCTTGTAGCTGCTGCAGAGCCTGTATTTCTAACTCCAGGTCTGGCAGATGTATTGGCAATTCTGCTAGTCTGTCTCGTATATTCATTTTGGGAAGTTCCAAAATCTCTATTCGCATTTCTACTTGTAGATGGAGTCAATCCTGATCTATTTGAGGTTGTTCTTGTAGCAGAATTTGTAGCGTCTCTCCTTGCTGCACGTGTAGTAGTAGGATAATTGGAAGAAGCCAAATTATTGGTACCTACTGCTGTACCAACACCTCTACCTGGTCTAGCTCCACGGACAATCTGACGGCCAGCTTCGCCAGGATACCCAGGAGTAACGAAGATAGGTCTGCCGCCCCATCCCCAACCTGGACCCATGCCCCAGCCACCGAACATTGGATTACCCCAACCGAAGCCACCGCCCCAACCGAAGCCCATTCCCATGCCCATATTCCAGCCCCACATAGAATTCCATCCCATGCCGAACCCAGGTCTCATTCCCCAGCCAAAACCAGGTCTCATTCCCCAACCCATCATGCCAGGTCCCCAGAAGGGATCCCAGAAAGGGTCGTAAAATCCACCCATCATCCAAGGGTTTCCAAATCCCATTCCCATCATTGGAGCACCCCAGCCAAAACCGCCGAAGCCCATTCCAAATCCAAGATTTAGATTGAATCTGCTTTGATTGAAACCTTGACCAGGCAAACCTGCACCAGATCCGTAAAAGTTATTATATACATTGATATTTGGACTAGCCTCTTCTCCTTGAGCTTCGTCAAAATACACAGTCCCGGATTCTTCACTAGCAGTGCTTGACTGATACTTAGCAATGTATTCAGGATTCACGTTACGTGCCGAAAAGTTTTCCTGCTCGTACTGATCTGAACTTACTGTGCTTAAAGACTGAAAGTTTTGAGGATTATTGTTTGAAACTGCATACTCTGTAGCGATTTGAGCATCAGATGACATGAAATACAGGTCATCTGTCTCGCCGCCTCTCATAGCATTGTAGCTGGTGCTGCAAGATGCCAAGAGTAGCATCGCTCCAGTTCCAAGGGTGAGGATGTGATTGAGGTTTTTCATTTTATTTGGTTTTACTGACTACTACTTTATACGGACCATATAAGAGAGGGTTATTAATTTTTAATTTATATTTGCCTCCCGCAGTATTGAGCGAAGATAACTAGATTTTTGAATTCAACAAAAACACTATGAGCAAAGGGTTGCCCAAAAGAAGTGAAGATTACTCTCTTTGGTACAATGAATTGGTAAAAAGAGCTGACCTGGCCGAAAACTCACCGGTTAGAGGCTGTATGGTAATAAAACCTTACGGATATTCCATCTGGGAAAAAATGCAGGCCGAGTTGGACAGGATGTTTAAGGAAACAGGACATCAAAATGCCTATTTCCCGCTTTTCATTCCCAAATCATATCTTTCAAAGGAAGCCAGTCACGTAGAAGGCTTTGCTAAAGAGTGTGCCGTAGTCACTCATTACAGACTAAAAAACTCTGATGATGGGAAAAGTGTGATTGTGGACCCTGATGCAAAGTTGGAAGAGGAACTGATTGTCAGGCCTACTTCAGAGACAGTCATTTGGAGTACTTACAAAAACTGGATCCAATCCTACCGTGATCTACCACTTTTGGTCAATCAATGGGCAAATGTCGTGAGATGGGAAATGAGAACCAGATTGTTTTTAAGGACAGCTGAGTTTTTATGGCAAGAGGGACATACAGCCCATGCCAGCAAGCAAGAAGCCATAGAGGAAACTGTCCAGATGATGAATGTTTATGCCAAATTTGCCGAGGACTTTATGGCACTACCGGTTGTCAAGGGTGTAAAAAGTGAAAATGAAAGATTTGCAGGAGCTGAGAATACCTATTGTATCGAAGCAATGATGCAAGATGGAAAGGCGCTTCAGGCTGGAACTTCCCACTTTTTAGGTCAAAACTTCGCAAAGGCATTTGATGTGAAATTTGCTACTAAAGAAGGCGGACTAGAACATGTTTGGGGCACATCTTGGGGAGTCAGTACCCGATTGATGGGAGCTTTAATCATGGCGCACTCGGATGACAACGGCCTTGTACTTCCTCCAAAACTGGCTCCAAATCAAGTGGTGATTGTGCCTATATATAGAGGTGATGAAGAGTTGGAGAAGATTTCTAATAAAGCCAAAGAAATCATGGCTAAGCTCCGTGCAAAAGGAGTGACGGTCCATTTTGATAACAGAGATACGCATAAGCCTGGGTGGAAATTTGCGGAATATGAATTGAAAGGTGTTCCTCTCAGAATTGCAATGGGTCCCAGAGATCTTGAAAATAACACCATTGAACTTGCACGAAGAGACACCTTGACCAAGGAAACAATCAACCTCTCTGAAATTGAGCTTGATGATTACATTGTAAAAAAACTTGATGAGATCCAAGAAACGATTTATAATAAGGCGTATAATTTCAGAACAGAAATGACTACTGAAGTCAATAGTTGGGATGAATTTCAGGAAATGCTTGAGAAAAAAGGAGGCTTTTTGTCAGCACATTGGGACGGAACATCCGAAACAGAAGATAAAATTAAAGAACTCACCAAAGCGACAATCCGATGTATCCCTATTGATCAAAAGGAAGAGGATGGGAATTGTATATTTTCGGGCAAGCCTTCCAAAGGTCGGGTTCTTTTTGCTAAAGCTTATTGATATAACACTTAAAGCCTCTGATTTTGGGGGCTTTTTTTATCTCAGTTCATTTCTAAATTCTTAGATTTGAATTATCCTTAAATTGATACTATGGCCTGGTTTATTTTGATTTCGCTGATTTTGATAGGTGTGGTTCTGCTGATTACGGAAATAATCTTTGTGCCGGGAACAACATTAATCGGGATTTTAGGGTTGGTCTTTTCAGGAGTAGGAGTGTATTATGGATTTGTGGCATTCGGTAACGAATCAGGGTGGATAATCCTTTCTCTAACCTTACTGATTAATTTCGCCTTGCTGATTTATGGTTTTAGATCAGGTATCTGGACCAAATTTGCTTTGAAGGAATCCATTACTTCCAGGTCATTTGATGACAGGCTTCTTGGGCTTGAAATTGGCCAGCAGGGAAAGGCTGTTTCGGATATTAAACCTTTTGGAAAAGTGGAGTTCGGTGAAAATATTTATGAAGTAAAATCGGATTCCGGCTTTATCAGGGTAGGTACAATGGTATTTATTAGTAAATTGGAAGACAATAAAATTATCGTTAAATCTTAGTTTATGGAAATGACCAATTCGGCATTTATTTTATTTGCAGCTTTTGCCGGGCTGATTCTCCTTTTTATCTTTCTTTATTTCGTACCGGTTAATCTTTGGATTACGGCCATATTTGCCAATGTAAAAGTTGGAATAGGTGAGCTGATAGGGATGAGAATCCGTAAAGTTCCCCCCAGTGTAATTGTCAATTCTCTCATCACAGCCACCAAGGCCGGATTGGACCTCACGACAAACGAATTGGAGACCCATTATCTGGCCGGGGGTAATGTGCCCAATGTTATCAGGGCTTTGATTTCAGCAGACAAGGCCAATATCAAATTGAGTTTTAAACAGGCCACTGCAATAGATTTGGCTGGTAGGGACGTTTTTGAAGCTGTTCAAATATCAGTAAATCCCAAAGTAATCAATACACCAAATGTGGCAGCAGTAGCAGCCGATGGGATACAGTTGATCGCAAAAGCAAGAGTGACGGTAAGAGCAAATATTGCCCAATTGGTCGGTGGTGCAGGTGAAGACACTATTTTGGCAAGGGTAGGGGAAGGTATTGTGACTTCCATTGGCTCTGCCCAAAATCATAAGAGTGTTTTGGAGAATCCTGACAAAATATCCAAGCTAGTATTGGAAAGAGGTCTGGATGCAGGTACTGCCTTTGAAATCCTATCTATTGATATTGCCGATATTGATGTCGGAACCAACATAGGTGCCAAGCTGCAGATAGATCAGGCCTCTGCTGATTTGAAAGTGGCGGAAGCTAAGGCCGAAGAAAGAAGGGCTATGGCAGTGGCGCTTGAACAGGAAATGAAAGCCAAAACTGTGGAGATGCGAGCCAAGGTAATTGAAGCAGAAACAGAAGTTCCTAAGGCCATTTCAGAAGCATTCAGAACCGGGAAATTGGGAGTAATGGATTATTATAGAATGGAGAATATCAAATCTGATACAGATATGAGATCATCCATAGCCAGTACTGACCAAGGTTCATCAGGTTCTTCTGCAGGGAAGGGTAAGTCCGGAGAAAAGAAATAATATCAGAGAACTGTATAATTGAAAAAGCCATTGCGAAACTTCGCAATGGCTTTTTTTAATTGATAATTAAAGTCAGGGAATCAGCTTTTGTCCTTAGCTTGAGCCATTCTTCAAATTTTTGCAGTTCCAGTCGCGAAGGCTGTTGTCTGAATTTGGCATAAGCCATAAGAACAGTATCCTGTTTGTTGGCCTGGAGGTTGGCGGAGATCGCCCGGTTCATAGAGAAGGTCTCGAGGGATTGATGATTGATTTTGGCTTCCCGTGCAATATCCATCACCTGAGAATTGCTTCTACCGTACTCCTCCAGCTCTCTTTCCAATAAGGCTATTCTTCTGTCTTTATCCTGGATTTGAAGTTCATTTCTTTCGTAAAGATCCTTAAGGATGTCAGATCTCAAAATATTCAAGTCCGTACCGGAATCTCCGCTTTGCTTGATATTTAAATAGGTTTTGTCAAGATTAAATGCTCCCAGTTTTCTTTGGAGAATGCTTATTTCTTCATCTGTGATTCTCTCGCCAATCAAGCTTATATCAATTACTGCAGAATCAGAATCATAAAGCAGATTGGAAGAGATAACCTGAGTACGTGGGAACTCCAACTCTGTAGCGACAAATTGATTGGCAGACTTCTCCCAAATAGTCCTTTTGACGATGGCATAGGCAAGATAAATACTTGGTATGATAGTCAGCAAGGTAAATATGGTTATATAGGTTTTTACCGTTTTCTCTCTTTTTCTATCCATAAATTCCTTTTTAGGGAAATTCATAAATCTCACGATCAGATAGGTAGAAAGACTGATAAATACTGAATTGATAAAAAACAGATAAAAAGCACCAAAGAAATAGTAAAGGTTTGCTGTGGCCAAGCCATAACCTGCTGTACAAAGTGGCGGCATTAGCGCAGTAGCTATAGCTACACCTGGAATGGCATTGCTCTTTTCTTTTCTTGAACCAGCTACAATTCCCGCAAGGCCTCCGAAGAGTGCAATCAATACATCCCAAATGCTAGGTTCGGTCCTCGCTAGGAGTTCCGATTGCGCATCATCAAGAGGGGTGAAAGAAAAATATATCGTACTGGTCAATATAGAAATCAAAACTGCTATACCCAGGTTTTTCATTGATTTTTTCAGCAGTTCAAAGTCATTGATTCCTGCTGCAAGCCCAATTCCCATAATCGGACCCATCAGTGGTGAAATCAACATGGCTCCTATAATTACAGCGGTGGAGTTTACATTTAATCCCACCGAGGCGACAAAAATTGCAAAGATAAGAATCCACAAATTAGCTCCTTTGAACTCTATATTCTTACGGATATAATCTATGGTTTCAAGTTCGTCTTCCTTGCCCTCATGAAGGTCAAACCTATCTTTGAAGAATAGCAGTAATTCGAGAATCCGCTTTCTGATATTTAGAGCTTTTTTATTTTCTGTCATGCAACACGAGAAATTAAATCAATTGGCAATCTAATTAAATCTTCAATAAATGAAAGAGGGAATTGTCCTCAGAAGGTTGGATAATTTGCGGAAAGGCGATTCACAAATTGGGGATTTTATTTTAGGCCTAATAGCAGAATCAATCATGGATTCATTCTAGGGCAAGCTTTTTATTCTTTAAAACCTGATTCAATCTTCCTTTTATTTACCGATTTTTTTTCTTAATTAACTTTAAATTTCAATGCTCTCTAGAGTTATATTTTCATTAAGATTTGGTTATTTAAATATTTGATTTATAGTAAAATAAGTCGTTTTTAGGCTTGACTTAATAAGGGTAAGCTAAACAATTTAGATAAATCTAAAAAGCAAAAGCTTTCATATAAATCTCTTCTACCTATCAATTGTTTTTATATTTGTACATTACCATGGGGAAGTAGTAGCATGAATTTTGAATCACGGTGATCTGAATTTTGGAATCTTTCGTTTTTCTTAGGAGTCAATTTTAAAGTGTAAGCACTTATGATCAATAGAATTGTATTTGTGGATGACGATACCATCCAGCATATGATAAACAAAAAAAACCTGATGAGGTTAAAACCTGACTTGGAACTGTTCTTTTTTGAGGACCCAAATCTTGCTCTGAAATGGTTTGAAAATGAAGAAGCAGATCTTTTGGTTTTGGATGTAAATATGCCGGAAATGAGAGGGTGGGATTTTTTGGATTTGCTGAAATCCAAAGGAATTTCTTTAGAGGTGAAAATGCTTACCTCAAGCATGGATCCTGAAGATATTGAAATGAGTATGAACTACGAGATGGTTTCAGGTTTTCTGATTAAACCTTTAAAAAATGAAATCATGGCAGAAATCTTAGGTATTGAAAATTCTTAGAATTTGAAAAGTTGTATATGTCTATAATAAGTAATGATAATAAGCCTGTAATCAGTAAAAAAATTGACCGGTTCTTTATAGGCCTTGCGAGTGCTTTTGCTTTTGTCAAGCGTTTTTTCCAGGAGGTTTTCAAACCTCCTTTTGAGTTCAAAGAGATCATCAGGCAGTGTTACGAAATCGGCTATAGATCCTTACCGCTCATTTCTTTGACAGGATTTATAGTGGGTATAGTTTTCACCAATCAGTCCCGACCCTCCCTTTCAGAATTCGGAGCCACGAGCTGGTTGCCAGCCTTGATTTCTATTGCAGTGGTAAGAGCTATGGGACCTTTGGTGACAGCCTTGATTGCTGCAGGTAAAGTTGGATCGGGGATAGGAGCTGAAATAGCTTCCATGAAGGTGACAGAGCAGATTGATGCCATGGAAGTTTCAGCGATCAATCCATTCAAGTTTCTGGTGGTAACTCGTACCGTAGCGACCACACTTATGATTCCTGTATTGGTCATGTACACAGACTTTGTGGCATTGATAGGCTCATTCCTAAGTGTGAACTCCAAAGAATTGGTGAGTCTATCCACATTTTTTGTTCAGGTATTTGAAGCCATTTCCTTTTTGGATGTGTTTTCTTCCATCATCAAATCCCTCGTATTTGGTTTTACCATTGGGATAGTTGGTTGCTACAAAGGGTATAATTCTTCAAAGGGTACGGAAGGTGTAGGAAAAGCAGCCAATGCTTCAGTGGTTATGGCTATGTTTTTGATCTTTATAGAAGAATTGCTGAGTCTTCAAATCGTAAATGCCATCAGAAATGCATAAAGATCAAAGAGAAAAGGTGGTGAAGATGAGGGGATTGAAAAAGTCCTTTGATGAAAACCATGTTTTGATGGGAGTTGATTTGGATTTATACAAAGGAGAAAACCTTGTGGTATTGGGTAAATCCGGTAGCGGTAAGTCTGTGCTTATCAAAATAATGGTGGGTCTATTGGAGCAGGATGAGGGGTCCATAGAAATCCTTGGGCAAAACACTTCAGGCCTTTCATTGAAAGAGTTAAATAAGCTCAGGCTGAAAGTCGGGTTTTCTTTTCAACACTCAGCCTTGTATGATAGTATGACTGTGAAGGAAAACTTGGTATTTCCACTTACAAGGAATGTCAAAGGCCTTACCAAAAAGGAAATTGACAAAAAAGTAGACGAGTTGTTGGAGGCTGTTGGCTTGCCGCAGTCTGCCAATCAAATGCCCTCTGAGTTATCAGGGGGCCAAAAGAAACGTATTGGTGTAGCAAGGACTTTAATTCTAAATCCGGAAATAATGCTTTATGATGAACCTACAGCCGGCTTGGATCCAATCACTTGTGTAGAGATCAATAACCTTATTGTACAGGTAAGGGAGCAGTTTAATACTTCTTCCATTGTGATTACGCACGATCTGACTTGTGCCAAAACGACGGGAGACAGAATGGCGGTCTTGTTAGATGGACAGTTTAAGGCGGTTGGTCCTTTTGAAGAGGTTTTTACCCAAGCATCGGATCAAAGGATAAAATCATTTTACGATTATAACTTCATTAAGTAATGAGAAACGATAATAAAAAATCAGTCATCGTTGGCATATTCGTCTTGATAGGGATAGCCATTTTGGTAACAGGAATCATGACCATGGGTGGTCAGCAAAAGAAGTTTGTAAAGAGCATTTCTTTGAATGCAGTCTTTGATGATGTGGCAGGCTTACAAGTCGGGAATAATGTTTGGTTTTCCGGTGTAAAAATAGGCACTGTTAGAAGAGTAAATTTTTATGGGGATTCCCAGGTGGAGATTATTATGAACGTGGAAGAGAAAGTAAGGGAATTTATCCGCAAAGACTCTAAAGCTACAATTGGCTCTGACGGACTGATAGGGAACAAAATCATTGTAATTTATGGTGGTACTACACAGGCGCCTTCGGTAGAAGATGGTGATAGGCTCCAAGCTGAGATGCCTTTGGATACTGATAAAATGATGGAAACACTTCAGGAAAACAACATGAATTTGGTGACCATCACTGACAACCTCAAAGTACTGACTTCAAAAATAGCCGAGGGCCAAGGTATTGTAGGGACAGTCATGACTGATAGTTTGGTTGCTGAAAACTTTAAAAATATCCTCAATAATCTTGAAAGGGCTTCTGTAAACAGTAACAGGATGATTTCTGAAATGAATAAGTTTGCGAGTAACCTGAATAAGGAAGGAAATCTTTTTAATGATTTGGCTACAGACAGAGAATTGTATAAAAGTCTTCAAAGCTCCATAGAGGAGCTCAAATCTACTGCCGCCAATGCAAATCAGCTAACCGGTGACCTGACAGAAGTTACTGCTAAGTTGAATGACAAAGATAATACGCTTGGAATGATGCTGAATGACCCTGAGTTTGCAGACAGGCTGAAACAAACCTTGATTTATGCTGATAGTTCGGCCATTAATCTCAATAGAGGTTTGGAAGCTTTGGAATATACTTGGCCATTCAGAAGAGGCTTTAAAAGAATGAATCGGGCAAATGACAATGATTAAGCACTCTACCAATAAAAATCTAAGCCGGCATTTACCGGCTTTTTTTATGCTTTTTTGATTTTTTCTTTGGCCTCCATTTTCTCGTCTATAGTGGCTTTCAGTCCCTCATTGTCATTGAAAGGGTTGAGTTGAAAGTGTCCGCTGATCGGAAAATGGTCAGAACCTATATATCGGTGCGTTTTCAGTTTTTTGAGTGTAAAATGCCTGCTCACAAAAATGTGATCCAAGGGCCACCTCATAAAGAAGTATTTGGCATGAAATGTACTGAACATTCCTCTTCCTCTTCTGGGATCAAGCAAGCCGCTGACTTTCAGGAACAGCTCACTCGTATAGGACCAGCCTACATCATTTAAGTCTCCAAGTACAAGAACCGGCCTTTTCAGATCTTTGACTTTTTTCCCTACTACCAAAATCTCAGCATCCCTTTCAGTACTTCTTGGATTTTCACTTGGAACAGGTGGTGTAGGGTGCAACGCAAAAATACTGACTTGACCTAACTTTTGATCATCAAGCAATACTTCAATGGATGGGACTTCGTCTTCTATCAGGTAACGTACAAACTTTTCTTTGATAGGAATTTTAGAGTAAAGCACCATGCCATAGGTATTGTCTTTGGGGACTTCTACAAAAAACGGATACTTGGGTTTGAATTTTACCATTGCTTCTGCCCATTTGAAATCAGTCTCTACAAGCACAAATAAATCTGGGCTTTCGGATTCCAGCAACTCCGTTGCCTTATGATATGCCCTATTATATTGAAAAACGTTGATCACCATTACGGAGATATCTGAATGACTCTTCCCCTTGGCAGTTTGGACCATTTTGGAAGAAAAGGGTGTAAAGGGATGAATTTGATAAAAGAGATAAACTATACTCATTATGAGTATGCTAAAAACTATTATGTCAAGTGTATTTTGGGGAATCCCTACGAATAGCCATAGAACAAGAGTGATTAAGCAAAGAAAGAATTTTTGAAACCTTGGGTAATCAAATACACGAAAAGTCCAATGATCTTTTTTGATCAGTGGAATTAAGGTTGTTATTATCAATAATAAACTGCTTATTAAAAGCATTGCTCTCATGGAATTTGATTTAATTGAAGATAAAAAATTGACCCGTTCAAAATTGTATTGGGTATAAATTAACTAAATTGAGAATTAATATGCTGGTTTTGCAGTTATTAAATTGAATCATCTTTTTAAAAATAAATACATTCTTTATGAAAATACATCCACACGACACCAAAAAACAACTAGATGGCCAAAAAGGCAAACTGACCTATTGGAGTTTAAATTCGCTTAAGGAAGCTGGGTATGATATAGATTCACTTCCTTTTTCCATCAGGATTTTATTGGAAAATGCCCTTAGGAATTTTGATGACTTTGGCATTACCAAGGAACATATTGAGACTTTGGCCACTTGGTCACCTGAGCCATCAGACAAAGATATCCCCTTCAAGCCTGCCAGAGTTTTGATGCAGGATTTTACCGGTGTGCCGGCAGTAGTAGATATAGCTTCCTTGCGAGCTGAAGCCGTAAGAAAGGGTAAAAATCCCGAAAAAATAAATCCATTGATTCCAGTAGATTTGGTCATAGACCATTCTGTCCAAGTTGATTTCTTTGGCACAAATTATTCATATCAAAAGAACGTGGAGGTGGAATATGAAAGAAATGGTGAACGCTATCAGTTTTTGAAATGGGCTCAGAAGGCATTTGATAATTTCTCTGTGGTGCCTCCCGGGATGGGGATTTGTCACCAAGTGAATTTGGAATATTTAGCCCAGGGCGTGATTGAAAGAGATGGCAATGTTTTCCCGGACACATTGGTAGGTACTGATTCGCATACGCCTATGGTCAACGGTATCGGAGTTGTGGCTTGGGGAGTAGGAGGAATTGAAGCTGAAGCTGCGATTCTAGGTCAGCCGATTTATTTTATCATGCCCGAAGTGGTGGGCTTGAAATTGACCGGAAAGCTTCCTTTAGGGATTACAGCCACAGATATGGTTTTGACCATTACAGAATTACTCAGAAAACATGGTGTGGTCGGTAAGTTCGTGGAAGTATTTGGCCCAGGTCTAGATCACCTTTCTGTTCCAGATAGAGCTACTATTTCCAACATGTCTCCTGAGTTTGGGTGTACGGTTACTTATTTTCCAATTGATGACAGAACATTGGACTACATGTCTAAAACAAACCGATCTCAAGAACAGATTGATTTGGTGAGGCAATATTGCCAATCAAATTTGCTATGGAGGGAAAATGAGGACAAAATCAAATATAGCTCCTTGTTAGAACTTGATCTGGATTCGGTTGAACCGACAGTTTCTGGACCCAAAAGACCACAGGATAAAATTCTCTTGAGAGAGTTCAAGGGGAAATTCGGGGAATTGCTCAAAAATGTTCACGGTAGAGAGTATATCCCAATCGACAAAAGAGAGGTTGGGAGATGGTATGGAGAAGGTGGGAGTCAACCAGGAGAAAATAGAGGAGGAGACGCTGATGGTGTAGAGTATGAAACTAAAGTGAAAAATGGACTCAAGACTGTTGTGGTAAAACTTCATAATGAAAAGTTTGCTCTCCATGATGGATCTATAGTGATAGCTGCTATTACATCTTGCACCAATACTTCTAACCCTTCGGTGATGTTGGGTGCAGGGTTGGTCGCTAAAAAGGCGAGAGAAAGGGGCTTGGATGTGAAGCCTTGGGTAAAAACATCTTTGGCTCCAGGATCCAAAGTAGTTACTGATTACTTAGAAAAATCAGGCCTGCTTGATGACTTGGAAGCGTTGAGGTTCCACGTGGTAGGCTACGGATGTACATCTTGTATAGGGAATTCAGGTCCTCTCCCCAAGCATATTGCAAGTGCCGTTGAGGAAAATGACTTGGTAGTAAGCTCTGTGCTTTCAGGGAATAGAAACTTTGAAGCTAGGGTTCATCCCCAAGTGAAAATGAATTACCTAATGTCTCCCATGTTGGTGGTAGCCTACGCACTTGCGGGAAGAGTTGATATTGATTTGCTCAACGAGCCGATAGGTTATGATCCAAATTTGGAACCGGTTTACCTAAAAGATATCTGGCCTAGCAATGATGAGATCAATGATGTAATGAGCCAGGTATTATCCCCGGGAGATTATGCAAAAAGTTATGGTGAGATTTTCGAAGGCAATGAAATGTGGAAGGAGCTTGAGGCACCAAAGGATAAGGTTTACCAATGGTCTGAAGAAAGCACCTACATCAAGGAGGCACCATTTTTTAACGGAATCTCTGAAGAAGTAGGAAACCCAGACGATATCAAAGGTGCAAGAGTACTCTTGAAATTGGGTGATTCCATTACTACAGATCATATTTCTCCAGCAGGTTCATTTGCAGAATCGAGCCCTGCAGGACAATACTTGGTAGGCAGAGGGGTACAAAGAAAGGATTTCAATTCATACGGTTCCAGGAGAGGAAATGATGAAGTCATGGTCAGAGGCACTTTTGCCAATGTTAGAATCAAAAATCAGCTGGCGGACAAAGAAGGTGGGTTTACGAGGCACATTCCTTCAGGTGAAGAAATGAGTGTTTTTGAAGCTTCTCAAAAATATAGGGAAAACAACACTCCTTTGGTGGTTTTGGCAGGCAAAGAATATGGCAGTGGTTCTTCTAGGGATTGGGCTGCTAAGGGTACTAATTTATTAGGGATCAAGGCGGTGATTGCTGAAAGTTATGAAAGGATTCACAGAAGTAACCTGGTTGGAATGGGAGTGCTCCCGCTTCAATTTAAATCCGGTGAAACTGCAGAAAGTCTTGGATTGAATGGCAAAGAGTCTTTTGATATTTCAGGAATTTCCAATGATCTTTCACCTATGAAGGAACTTCATGTACTTGCTAAAAAAGAGGATGGTAGACAAGTTGAATTCAAAGTCCTGTGCAGATTGGATTCAGCGATAGAGGTTGAATATTTCAAAAATGGTGGCATCCTCCACTATGTTCTCAGGGACTTTTTGAAAAAATAATTCGGTGTATTTCTATGGTTAATCCTTAAGAGTGAATAGCTCCAAAGGTTAACTTTCCAAAAGGCATCAGCAAAAGAGAATTGTGAAATATGAACAAAGGGCCAGGTGAAAATCCTGGTCTTTTTGTTTTAATTTTTATTAAAAATCCTTGGAATACTAGGAGAATGGATAGAAAAAACAAAAAAATACCTAAAAATGGGTATTGACTTGATGTTATTAAATTGTTAATATTAAACTGATTTAGCGTACAAAGTTCTCAATCTTTTTAAATGTAATTTTTATGGAGCTATCAAAAAGACATTGCCAATACTGTGGGTCGGCGATCCATGGAAGGTCAGATAAGAAGTTTTGTAATGACGCCTGTAGGAGTAGTTACAACAATCAGCGAAGGGATGACGACGCGGATGAAGTCAAAAACATTCAGTACATTCTAAGAACCAATAGGAAAATACTGATGATGGTTTTAGAAGATGGTGTAGAAACTGTCAAAGTTCCGAAAGAGAGATTGTCTCAGTTGGGATTTAATTTTAAATACCATACCCACCACTTTCAACATTCTCCATCCATGAATTTTTGGTTTTGTTTTGATTATGGTTTTCTTGACTTTTGGAATGGTTGGGTACTTGTGGTCAGAGATATGGGAGAGAGTTATCTTCAGAACCTCAATAGACTTTTTGGGAACATGGGAAAAGGATCATAATAAGCATTCTCCCGTATAATCTAAAGTAGCCTAAAATTATATGAACAGTACCAAAGATTATCTTGAGGAGCATTATGAGGAAATTGTCTTTGCGGAAATGAGCTCTTGGCTTGCTAAAAACCATAAGCGCCCCTCTATTCTCAACCTGATTACTAAAGGAACTCAAAAAACCATCAATCAGATCATACCCCAAAAGGTCCACAGAGTGATCACATTTGCCATTGAAAATATGATCAAGGGATTACTTTTTGGAACAAAATACATCACACCTAAACCACTGGAAGGTTTAAAACTTAAAGAGCGGGAAGAAAAAGTAGACAGAATCATCAAGTTTTACAAAAACACAGCCTCTGCTGAAGGTGCGATTACTGGAGCTGGAGGCATTCTCATGGGCTTTGCTGATTTTCCTGCTTTTCTTAGTATCAAAATAAAAATGCTCTGTGAGATTGCCGCTGCTTATGGAATTGATGTGAAAAGTTTTCAGGAAAGGCTTTTTATGCTCTATGTTTTCAAACTGGCGTTTTCCAGTCAAGAATCAAGAAACGAAACAGTTAAAGTAATAGAAGATTGGGATGCTCATACTGCTTTATTACCAATGGATGAGGCTGATTTTGATTGGATGGAGTTTCAATTGGAATATAGGGACTACATGGATCTGGCCAAATTGGCACAACTTATTCCAGTAATTGGAGCCGGAGTAGGAGCAGTAGCGAATTACCAACTCTCTGCACTCCTTGGAGAGACTGCCAAGCAATGTTACAGGGTCAGGTACTTCAAATGGGATTTGTAAGAAATGAGGGAAGAACTTCTGGAAGCCCTTCCCTCTAAAAAAAACCGTGTTAAAAAATGGAATAAGATTTATACAATTTACAAATAATAAACCTGCATAGAAATACCCTCTACAGGGTATTTTTCCTTTTAAAATAGAGGTTAAAGCTAATTTTTTATTTGAATAATTTTGAATTGAGCCTTTTGATTTTATTAAGGGTTCATGGTCATAATAGTTTTATTTTTTTTGATCTAAAGAGCTTTTGATTTCAGCACCTTATTTATCCACTCCTAACCTGAGATGAACTTTTGAAAAAAAATTAATAAAGTTCTCCAAATCAGCTTTACTTTTGGCCTGTGAATTACCCAGCATTTCCATGAAGAAAGCCATACTCTTGGTTTTATGTACTTTCCTGTTGCTCGATACCTCCATTGCCCAGAGGAAAATCAATTCTGATTACCGTCTACACATTAAAAGTGTATCAGACCCGATCAGCATTGATGGTGTGATGGATGAAGAGACTTGGGCAGAAGCTGAAATAGCTACTGATTTTTTTATGATCATTCCTATGGACACTTCCTTTTCCAGTGTGCGAACGGATGTCAGAATGGCCTATGATGAAAAACACATTTATATCCTGGTCGAAAACTTCCATGCTTTGGATGGACCTTATATGGTGGAGTCTCTCAGGAGGGATTTTTCATTTGGGAAGAATGACAACTTTATCTTTTTTATGGATCCTTTTGATGATCAACTGAATGGTTTTTCGTTTGGTGCCAATGCTGCTGGTGCCCAGTGGGATGGGATTATGTTCAATGGAGGACAAATAGACTTGAGTTGGGATAATAAATGGGTTTCAAAAGTCCAGAATTATGAAGACCGCTGGGTCTTCGAGGCTGCGATTCCCTTTAAATCTATCCGCTACAAAGATGGTATCAAAGAATGGGGAATCAATTTCAGTCGTATGGACTTAAAGACCACAGAGAAATCCGGCTGGGCACCAGTGCCAAGACAGTTTCCTTCAGCTTCTTTAGCCTATACAGGTGTGTTGGTATGGGATTCTCCACCTCCTTCCCCCGGTCCGAATGTTTCTGTAATTCCATATGCACTTGGAGGCATGAACAGGAATATTCAAGAGGGGCAGGGTGCAGAGTACAGAAATGCTTTTGGTATGGATGCCAAAATCGGATTGAGTTCATCATTGAATTTGGACTTGACTGTAAATCCGGATTTTTCACAGGTGGAAGTAGATAGGCAAGTCACCAACTTAGAGCGCTTTGAATTATTTTTTCCTGAACGGAGACAGTTTTTCCTTGAAAACGGGGATATCTTCGGAAACTTTGGATACGAAACAATAAGACCATTTTTTTCGAGAAGGGTAGGTCTGGATGCTCCAATTATTGCAGGTGCTAGATTAAGTGGCAGGGTCAATAAAGATTGGAGAGTAGGTGCCATGAGCATGCAGACTGCTGCTGTACCCGAGAATAACTATGGTGGGCAAAACTATTCAGTAATATCTTTACAGAGAAGGGTTTTTTCAAGGTCCAATATAGGAGCTATTCTTGTAAACAGACAATCTGCACCTTTTGAACCCAATGCGGGAGGAGAGAGAAGGTTCAGTGAATACAACCGCAATGTTGGTTTTGAATTCAACTATGCTTCACCCAATAATTTGTGGACCGGAAAGGCATTTATGCTTAACTCTTTCAGTCCTATTCAAGGTCATGGGGTTGCTTATGCTTCCAATCTCCGCTATGCTTCAGGGAATCTGACATGGAATTGGAGACATGAATATGTTTCCGAAAATTATACTGCAGAGGTAGGTTTTGTTCCCAGAACGGGTTTTTACAAAGCAAGTCCCAGTGTGGGCTATCTTTTTTTTCCGAAAAGTAAAAAAATACTCAGCCATGGACCTGAACTGAATGTCAACCTTTTTTACAATACTGACTGGGAATTGACAGACAATGAATCTTTCATGGTATATAGGGTGAGATTTAGGAGTCAAAGTAACCTTTTTGTATGGGGAGCTTATGATTTTATAAAGCTTCAGCGTCCTTTTGACCCGACTAATTTTTCGGGTGATTTGCTTGAGTCAGGTACAGATCATCAGTGGTATTCGGTAGGAGGTGAATATACATCCAAACCTCAAAGCCTTTTTACTTATTCAGTTTCGGGTAGACTGGGCGGATATTTTGCAGATGGTGACCGGTATAATCTAGCAGGTGAAATGGGCTATAGAATTCAGCCTTATTTCAGTATGACCATGAATGCCAATTACAATGAAATCCACCTGCCCGAACCTTGGGATGTGACCAGGTTTTGGTTGATAGGTCCCAGGTTTGACCTGACACTGACCAATACCTTTTTCATTACCACCTTTGTGCAGTACAACGAACAGATAGAAAACATCAATTTGAATGCGCGCTTGCAGTGGAGGTTTGCACCTGCATCAGATATTTTCTTGGTCGTAACAGATAATTACCTTCCGGCACCATTTTATGCAAAGGACAGGTCAGTTGCTTTAAAGTTTACCTATTGGTGGAACTTGTAGCGTTTGGTTTTTTTGGATCCGATAAACTCATCCGCCCCTTTTATTTAAAGAGATGGATTTTTTTGACTTGAGAGAATTTAGAATTTAAGGATAAACTCCTGTAGGTTTTCAGATCGTTGGAGTTCGAGTTTTTTGCGCAACCTGTATCTGGAGATTTCTACCCCTCGCGTACTGATATTCATCAGGTATGCAATTTCTTTGGAAGAAAGGTTCATTCTCAAATAGGCGCTTAATTTGATTTCCTGAGGACTAAGATTGGAAAACTCAGATTTGAATCGGCTCATAAAGTCACCGTGCACTTGATCGAAGTGGATTTCAAACTGTTCCCAATCTTTATCGCCGGCAATGTTTCGGTCAATATTGTGTATGACTTTTTGTATTTCATTTTTGACCTCTTGATTTTTGCTTTTTTTGACTATAGTACCCAATTGGTTTTTAGTATGGTCTATAAAGCCGTTTTTATTGAGCAGGTGCATGGTTGCCGATGCCAATTCTTTGTTTTTGCTTTGAATTTCTGCCTGAAGTTTCTCTGTTTTCAACCTTTCAATTTCCTCTTTTGAATTAATGAGAGCAGATTCCTTGGCTTCTATGACTTCTTTTTGCTTCGCTGTAATGGCTTTGGTTTTCTTTTGATAACGCTTATCTACATATTTGAAAGTAAAATATAGAATTACCATTGCAAAAACGAAGTAGCATAGATAGGCCCAGATGCTTCTGTACCAAGGAGGGAATACCTCAAATGAAAATGTATCTTCTGAAGAAAGCTGGCCATAAATATTTCTGCTCCTTACATGGAATGTGTAACTTCCCTCACGCAGATTGGTGAAGGCTTTTTCCCTTTTGGTGCTCCATTCACCAAAATCTTCCTCCAATCCTTCCAGCCAAGTTTGGAAAAGTGTAGTGTTCTCTTGGTTTGGAATTGGATTTGTAAACTCAAAGCGAATATTGGCCGAACCGTAATCAAATTGATGTTTATATAGGGAGGGATCTGAACTTTCGTAAGAATTTTGAATTGGATTTTTCCTCAAATTTATAAGGGAATCAGCAAGACCTGTCAAATAGACTGCTCTGATCAATGTAGGAAATGAAGATGCAGAAGTACGTTTATTCCTTTCGAGCTTGTACCAAATAAAACCTTCATTGGCTGCAAACAAAGCTTCATTTGAACCGAGTAGAGATACATTTTGCAAATCGTCATTGAGAAATGGGATGATTTTATTGAATATTTGATGGTTTTTGACAAAGGCTCCGTTGATTTGATTTTCTAATACACCGGCCTCATTTTCTCCGATGTAAAAGATGTTCCCAATGGGATCTTCGATCAAACTTGTGACGAGAAATTCAGTCCCGAAATAATCTATGAAAAAAGGATCTTTTTCAAACCTGTCAGTTTCAGAATTGTAAGTATATACTCCATACTCAGTTGTAAATACAAGTCTGTCGTTTACTTGCCAGACTGAAATCAATAAATTGGTCGGCAATCCTTTTTCTACTCCATAAAAACTCACTTCAGCTGATTTAAGGTCTTCAGAAAGTTTGATTTTATAGACTCCCTTGTAGCCATGTGTCATCCAGATATTACCTTCATTGTCCTGCTGCATGATTCTGGAAGATTCCTGAAATCCTTCCACCTGATGGGAAAAGTTGACTTTGTCTCCCTCTTTTTTGAATACGATCAAACCTGAATAAGTGCCTGAAAGAATATATCCAGGATTTTCTTTCAAAGGCAGGAAATTCCAAACGCCCTGTATATCGGTTAACTGATTAGCTATTCCATTTTTAATTTCAAAAGCCCCATCATTATGGGCAAGTAAGATATGATTGTAAATGTTTTTAACCTGGTAAACCTGGCCCTCGGATTTTGGAATAAATTTAATCCCGGTATTTCTCTGTAAGTCTTGGACAAAAAGCCCATTATTTGTCCCGTAATAGGCTTGCCCATCACTCACCATGGCATAATAGCCAGTGCCAGTCAGTTCTGAAAATTGATCAATCAACCTAAAAGGCAGGCTCATTTCCAGTAGGCTGATACCATTGTTGTGCCCTAACCAGAGATTTCCGGAAACATCTTCAAAAATGGATAGAATGGTATTATTCTGCATACCTGTGTTCTTATCCATGTGCAATAGCTGCTCACCTGTGTCACTGAGAATGTAAACTCCGTCATTTTGTGTACCGATAGCGATCTCTCCGTTTTTCAAACGTCTGACCTGATTGATTTGCTGGATTTGTTGGTTTTTAATTGCGCTCCAAGGTAAAGTACTTTGTTCATCATGTACAAAAACTCCATGATCCCTAGTGAAAATCAGATTTCTGCCTTGGACAAGATTGAGAATTCCTGTGATGGTTTTGTCACGGAAAAAATTCTTTTTATCTACCTGAACAAGATCTGAATTTTCCAATTTCAACAAGCCCTGTTCTCTGTCCTGTATAAAAAGCTGATTGTTTGAAACGTGAAAAGTCTCAAAAGAGCTAAGACTTTCCAAGGTGTAGTTTAGGTCTAGATTTTCTGAAAATACAAAGATACTGTTTACTGTACAGAAAATCAGAGACTGATGAATGTGGAATATTTTCCAGATTTCATCCAGACTTCTGGTGTTTTCAGGTAATTTGTTGACAAGGGACTGAAATGCCAAATTACCATTTTCACCTGGATAGAAATAACCAAATTCTCCTTGTCCTGAGGCGAAAATTTTTTCCTCACTGTCTATGTAAATACTCCTGATTTTGGTGCTATTTGGTAAGGAGTATCTTCTCCAGTCAGTACCATCATATTCCAAAAGACCAAAATTATTTGCCACATAGACCAATCCCGAAGCACTCTGACTTATCTGAAAGTTCTGGATTCCCCCTTGATATTCTTGGCTTGAGTAAAATTTAGAGAAGGGAAGGCCAAGTTGTTGAGCTTGGGTAAAAACAGTAAAGAAAATGGAAAATAGCAGTAAAAGATACCTATACATGCCAATTCAAATTGATAGAAGGCCTAAGGTAGTAAAAATATAAATTGATGTAGTTGTTTTTCTAAAAGCAGTATTTTTTCAAGGAAATAGAAATGTCTCTTAAATGCCTATATAGCGTATTTTGAATCATTTTGTAGAGTTTTTGTGAAATGATAATTACAGTATTGATGTAGTATTGATGTAGTTTGATTTTTTGATTATGAGCACCCTTTGAGTTGATTGCTCTCAGTAAACAATAAATCCAAAATTTATGAGAACAGTTTTATGCTTCTTACTCAGCATAATGTTCCAGCTTTCAGTTTCGGCTCAAACAAAAAACATTTCAGGCCGAATAGTAGATGAAGGAGGAGAACCATTGCCGGGAGTAAGCATTCTTAAAGTAGGTACTACCGCTGGTACCGTCACCGATATTGAAGGTGAGTATAGCCTGGCAGTTTCTGAAGGTGAAGAACTTCGGATAAGTTTTATAGGCTTCAAAACACAGGTAATTAAAGTCGGGGCGGCTTCCGTAATTAATGTGCAGCTTGAATCAGAACTGTCTTCTTTGGGAGAGGTCATCGTAGTGGGGTATGGTACTGCCACGAAAAAGGAATTGACAGGAGCTGTATCTCAGGTCAAAGGAGACAATATTACAAAGATGAATATGCCCAGGCTGGACCAGGCCTTGCAAGGTCAGATAGCAGGTGTGAATATTTCTACCAATTCAGGTGCTCCTGGGGGAACTTCCAATATTCGTATCAGAGGAATTGGGACATTTGGAGAAAATGATCCTTTAATCCTTGTTGATGGTGTCATTTATGATGCTGCCGGTCTCAATGCTTTGAATCCCAATGATATTGAGTCTGTTAATGTTCTTAAAGATGGAACGGCAGGAATATATGGAGTACGTGCTGCAAACGGGGTTATTTTAATTGAAACCAAAAAAGGAACTCTCAATAGTCGGGCGAGCCTGGATTTTAGTGCTTACTACGGAGTGCAACAAACTGCCAAGCAATTGGACATGTTGAATGCCCGACAGTATGCCGTATTGAAAAATGAAGCCTTTGCCGCTGGTGGACTTGGTAGACCATTTAACAATACTGAACTAGGAGAAGGGACAAACTGGCAACAGGAAGTTTTTCAGGAGGCACCCATTCAGGAATATAACCTGACGGCCACAGGTGGCTCCGAGAAGACATCTTACTCTATTGGCGGGTCTTATTTTGCACAGCAAGGTATTATAGGTGGACCCAAGGCCAGTTTTGAGCGATACAATGCAAGAATAAACTTCAGCACAGAAATCGCTCCAAAAGTAAGGCTGACAAATGTTTTGCTTTATACCCATGAGCAAAGTAGCGGTATTGCGCAAGGAGGTATAGGTTCAGTACTTTTCAATGCAGTAAACGCTTACCCTACAGAACCGATTTTTGTGGATGGACGCTATTCGTACTTGGATTTGGTCAATGACATCATCAACCCTGTAGCACAAATAGAAAATACATACAATGAAACTTTTGTAAATAAGCTGGTTGGTAAAGAAGAGCTCACTTACAATATCAATCCTTTTTTTACACTGACCGGAAGAGCGGGTTATAATTTTGCTTTGGTGGATTCGAAAGCTTTCAATCCTTTGGTTTGGTATGGTACTGGGAAATTTGCCAATACAGCAAGAAATGCCAACTTGGATCCTGTGATTGTCAATATCGGAGAGTTGGATATAGAAAGAGGAGCTTCTGTCAATGAGTCGAGAAACACATTTTTGGACTATAATTTTGAAGCATTCTTAAATTATGACAGGACTTTCCAAGAAGACCATAGGGTAAAAAGTATGGTAGGTGTTTCTTATTTGGGAAATAGAAGTCTTGGGTTAAACGGAGTTGGATTCAATATCCCGAATAATTCTTTAGAATTGGCCGATATTTCTGCTAATCAAGCACCTGGAGGGTTTTTGAACAATGTAGGTTCTTTTCAAGCCAGACAGAGATTGACATCTGTATTTGTCAGGGGAGAATATGATTACCAAGGTAGGTATCTTATTTCCGGTATCCTGAGACGAGATGGATCAACTAATTTTGGACCAAACAACAGGATTGGCTATTTCCCTGCGGTTTCAGGAGCTTGGTTGATTTCAGAAGAATCATTCTTTTCCTCTTCAGCAATAGACTTTTTGAAGCTAAGGGCGAGTTTTGGGATTTCAGGCAATGATCAGATAGGCTTGTTCAGGTACAGAGGTCTCATGAATGGGCTTGGTAGATATGTTTTCAATGACCTAATTGTCAATGGAGCTGCTATCGGTGCTACCAGCAATCCTGATTTGAAATGGGAAACCACTTACCAGACCAATATTGGTGTAGATTTCACTTTGTTGGGTAATGTTGACTTCACAGCCAATTACTTTATCAAAGACACCAGAGACCTACTGTTCCAGCCAGCGGTTTCTGCACTTTTAGGTTCATATGGTGCTGGCGGATTTCCTCCAGTGATCAATGCGGGGAATGTTACTAATAAAGGTATAGAGCTTGAGATAGGTTACAGCACCCGAAGGAGTTCAGGAGTCAATTTCAGAGTTGATTATAATGTTACTTTCTTGAGGAATGAGGTAACTAGAGTTCCGGAAGGCTTTGACTTTATTCCTGGAGCAGCCTTTGGTGTAGGGGGCAACGTTGCAACCCGTTTTCAGAAAGGATTCCCAATAGGGTATTTTATAGGCTATCAGACAGACGGTATTTTCCAGACCCAAGAAGAAATTGCCAATAGTCCGGTAAGTCAGTCAGGTGCTAGGCCGGGTGACTTGAGGTTTGTAGATCAAAATGGAGATGGAAGTATCAGCTTCAGCAATGATTCGGACAGGACTTTTGTAGGCTCTCCAATTCCAGATGTGATTATGGGTTTGAATTTAGCTGTAGACTTCAAAGGCTTTGATGTATCGGCCAATATTTACGCTGCTTTGGGTCAGGACATCATCAGGAATTATGAAAGGCAACAGCCTTATGCCAATCAATTAAGCTATTACCTCAACAGGTGGACAGGGCCCGGAACAAGCAATGAGGTTCCGAGAGTTACAACGGGAAACACAAGGAATACAGTTTTCTCAGATTTTTATGTTGAAGATGGATCATTTGCCAGATTAAGAAATGTACAGGTAGGTTACACCTTGCCGGGAGAGCTTAGTCAAAAGATGAAAATTCAATCCGTTCGCTTTTACATCGCTGCCAACAATTTGGTGACACTGACCCGCTACATGGGTTTCGATCCTGATGTAGGGTCAGGAAATCCGCTTTTTGCAGGTGTTGATAATGGTATTTATCCACAGGCAAGATCAATCATGGGGGGAGTAAACTTTAGATTCTAAACACATGAAAAAAATACTCATAATCTGTTCGGTACTCATGGCGATGACCATGTCATGTGACCAATTGCTGGATATAGACCCTGAGTTTACTCAGGATGCAGAAAATTTCTTCAATACAGAGGAAGATTATCAAAGAGCACTGATTGGAGCTTATGATCTCATGCAAACTGCATACTTGCAGATTTGGATCGGTGAAATAGCTTCAGATAATTCCATAGCAGGAGGTGAATCAGTGACCGATACACAAGGGCTTCATGATATTCAGAATATGGTTCATGGGGGAGAGAATGCCGAGCTTAGGGATGTTATGCGCTTCAATTATACTGGGATTGCCAGGGCTAATTATATTTTTGAATTCCAGGACAACCTGGACTTCAATGGAAAAGACAAGCTCTTGGCAGAAGCAGCCTTCCTAAGAGCTTATTATTACTTCAATTTGGTCACCTACTTTGGGGATATGCCTTTGATCGTTGATAGGAGAATTGCGATCAGCGAGATCCAAAGAATAGACAGAACCCCAAAAGAGCAGATATATGCTCAAATTGAAGCCGATCTGAACAGGGCCATCAACACCCTTAACTGGACTGATCCGGAAACAGGAAGGATTACCAAAGGAGCGGCATTGGCCCTGCTGGGCAAAGTTTTACTTTACCAGAGCAAATACGGTGAGGCAGCTCAGGTTCTGGATGAACTGATCACGACCAATCAGGCCGGTTATGGGCTGTTTGAAGATTATGCTTCTTTGTTTTATGTAATCAACCAAAATGTCAATGAAGATGTATTCACCATTCAGTATTCAGGTGCTCAGGGTGGGGATTATGGTTGTTTTGTATGTCTTCAAGGAAATCTGGCTGTAGGTTTTCATGGTATCAGGCAGTACAACGGGCCTTTTTATGCAGATGGGAACAGTTACAATCTACCTACTCAGGACTTGTATGATTATTTTGATCCGGCAGACCCTAGGAGAGAGGCTACTATTTTGGACATCGAGGCATTTATCGCAGTCCAGCCCAACCCGGGAAATATTAACTATGCCATCGGAGGAGGTGGTCATACAGGCTATTACAATAACAAATACATCAAAAGAGCAGACGAAAGAGGCTTGCCGGATGATGACCTGACCAGTCCTTTGAACTATAGGGTAATCAGGTATGCCGATGTTCTGTTGATGGCTGCAGAGGCATTTGCAAGAACAGGAAATGATGCCAGAGCCAGGACTGAACTCAACAAAGTCAGAGAGAGGGTGGGTATGCCACTCATTAACAGTACGGGACAATCCTTAATCAATGATATTTTGAGAGAAAGAAGACTGGAGCTTTCGGGAGAAGGCTACCGCTTTTGGGACTTGGTCCGTACGGGCCAGGCTGCCCAGGAAATTGAAGGATTTCAAACCGGAAAGCATGAGCTTTTCCCTATACCTCAAGTAGAAATAGACCTCGCAGGAGGCAATTGGAGACAAAACCCAGGATATTAACCAAAATCAATTAATTATGAGAAAATTACTTAAGTACTTACTAGTAGTGCTGCCTTTTGTGGTCATGGCGGCCTGTGTGGATGAACAAAACATCGAAGATCTTCCACCTACTTCAGAAGACGCTACTTTTAGCGTAGAACCAACAAGTGAAAACCCCAATATTGTCAATTTCACCGCAGACAGGGAGTTTTTCAGAATGCAATGGGATCTTGGAAATGGTACCACTGTAGAGGGTAGGACTGTAACCGGAACTTACCCTAACGAGGGTACTTACACTGTAACGCTTACCGTATTCAACGCAGCTGGTAGTGCTTCTTTTAGTCAAGATATTGTGATAGACCAGACCGACCCAACACTTTTGGATAGTCCTATTTTCAATATCTTGACAGGAGGAATCAATGCCATAGAAGGTAGAACCTGGGTGATAGATTCAGCTCGGGTGGGTCATTTTGGAGTAGGTCCGAACCCATCTCAGGCAGGTGACTTCCCAGAGTGGTATGCAGCTCAGGCAAATGAAAAAAGGGGAAGCGGAATGTACACAGATAGATATACTTTCTTTTTGGATAATTTCGGTTTCAATATGGAAACCAACGGGTTTGTATATTTGAATGAAGCTCAGGGTCCAAATTTCCCAGGTGCTTTTGATCCGGGAGTTGGAGACTTGTCTGCTCCTTATGAAGCACCGGATGGATTGACTTGGTCTTACACGGAGGTAGAAAATGGTTTTGACGAGTTAAGAATTTCAGAAGGAGGTTTCTTGGGATATTTTGCCGGAGGTACCACTTATCAGATTGTGAATCTGGAAGAAAATGAAATGTTTTTGAGATATATAGATCAGGCCAATGAGGAACTTGCTTGGTATATCCGTCTGATTCCAGCTGGATTTGACAGTGGAGAAGATGTTCAGGAGGAAGAGCCAAGCGATGTCAATTTTAATTTTGAAGATTTGATAGGAGATGGTACTCAGGCTTGGACATTGAAGTCTGCAGCTGGGGCATTTGGTGTAGGTCCTGCTCCTGGAAACGATTCATTTTTCCCAAATGGAAATGATATTTCAGATGAAAGAGCTTGTCTGTTCAATGACTTGTATATATTCAGCGAAGATGGTACTTATGAATACGATACCCAAGGTGATATTTTTGCCGAGTTTTACATGGGAGTAAGTGAGGAAGGGTGTCAGGATGAATCTAACCTTGAAGGCACACCAGGTGAAGCATGGGGTTCAGGAGTTCATAGTTTCGAATTTACTCCGGGTGAAGGAAGTACAAGGCCAAAAATCACTGTAACCGGAACAGGTGCATTTGTTGTATTGGCCAAAGCATTCAACGGTGGAGAATATGAGCAAGGGCCACCAAATGAAAATGCGTCAGTGACTTATGATGTTTTGGATTATGATCCTGAATCAAAAGAACTTACATTAACAATTGATATCACCAATGATGGTGGCGTTTGGTGGACTTTTGTCCTAGTACCAAATGAATAATAATGATTTTAGCAATGGCTAAATTTAAATTAATAGGTCTTCTTTTCCTGGCTGCTTGGATGAGTAATTCTTGCAGTCAGGATGAAGTGGACGATATGGTCTTATTGCCTTCAAATCTTCAAGTCGAAGTGGAGGAGTTGGAAAGAGGGGAAGTCTTGGTTCGCTTTAGTGCGGACAATGTGAACTTCTTTAGAGTAGGGTTTGGAGTGGGTGATCAAGCACCGGAAAGAGCCACTGGGAATCAGGCAAGGTTCACTTACCGCAATCCAGGGACTTATGTGATTACAGTACAGGCCCATGCTACTGAGTCCGATTTTATTACAGAGACTGTTTCTGTGGAAATTCCTGAAACAAATTCAGGGCTTAGCATTCCCTCTACGGGATATGAAAGCCCATTGGAATATGATGGCTACACTTTAAGTTGGCAGGATGAATTCGAAGGAAATAGCCTGGCATCCCATTGGGTACACGAACTGGGTGACGGATGTCCAAATCTATGTGGTTGGGGGAATAATGAGCTTCAGTTTTACAGGAGAGAAAATACCACTGTAAGGGATGGCTACTTGATTATCCAAGCTAAGGAAGAAGCTGTAGGAGGAAAGAACTATAGTTCGTCAAGAATCAAAACCCAGGAACAGGCAGTTTTCCAATACGGAAGAATAGATGTAAGGGCTGCTTTGCCTAAGGGGCAGGGGATCTGGCCGGCAGTATGGATGATGGGCGAAAATATTCCCCAGGTTGGATGGCCTGCTTGCGGTGAGATCGATATTATGGAAATGATTGGCGGATCTCAGTCCGGAAGAGATGACACCACCCATGGAACCGTTCATTGGGACAATAATGGATCCTATGCCAATTTTGGAGGAAGTAAAACACTCTCTGAGGGAATATTCAATGATAATTTCCATGTGTTTTCTATAATTTGGGATGCTGAAAAAATCATCTGGCTCTTAGATAATGATCCCTTTCATGAAATTGATATCCGCCCCAGCGCCTTGGATGAATTTAGGCAACCGTTTTTCTTTTTGCTCAATGTAGCTGTAGGGGGTAATTGGCCAGGAAATCCTAATGCCAGTACTTCATTTCCACAGCAAATGGTAGTAGATTACATTCGGGTTTTCGAAAGAAATTAAGCAATCATGATTTCACATAAAGAGCGGGATATTTCTCCCGCTTTTTTTATTTCTCTACCTTTGGGGTGAGAAAAATCTGATCTAAAACTTACAAAATTGATGGAATCACAACCAAACAATCCTCTTCATGGCGTCCGTCTAATTGATATACTTGAACACCTTGTATCCACCTACGGGTGGGAAGAAATGGGAGATCGAATTAACATCAGGTGCTTTACCCACAACCCTTCTATCAATTCAAGCTTGAAGTTTTTGAGAAAGGAAGAATGGGCAAGGAAAAAAGTCGAGGAGCTTTACCTCAAATCTTTAAAAAGGAGATGATTTTCTGAAATATTTGATTTTTAAGGGTTTAAGTATAGTATTTTTTTAAAAAAATATTTTTTGGCTCAAATGTTTGAAATCTCTGATGAGATGCAAAAATCTGAATTTGAAATTCAAAATTTCTTAACTACCTCATTTTCAATACAAATTATAGTTTGATTTCAAGTGATAAATAATTTGTTTATTGGATTTTTTGTAACATCTTCGAGTTCAGATATTTGAAAAAACCAGGATTTGATCCGCTCAAAAGTCTGCTTAAACAAGTCTTATTTATCTTTGATCCATTATGAAGAATACCACTAAACTGATTCTGGCCAATTTATTTGCTTTGGTTGCAGTCATCACCGTTTTCTCCTTGTCCAAGACACAAGGGATAGAGTTGGGCTTTAGTTCCCAAGCATTGGTTCCTTCTGCATTGCTTTTGATAATACCACAGATGGGTTTTGCTTATCTGTATTGGAAGTCGATTGTAGACAGGAAGAAGGCAGTCGCCTGATAAATTTACTTAATCACCCTGATTTTATATTAGTCCAAACCCGTCTCAGTTGCTACTGAGCACGGGTTTTGTGTTTTGGTACTTTCAATCTTTAATTTTTATGGTTTTGCTGGGGAACAATTCCGGCAATCCACTTTTGTACTGGATAATATCAAAGCCATGTTGTGTTGGCTTAATGGCCTGACTGGGATTTATACTTTGAATTCCGTTTTGGTTTGGGTGTACCTTAAAGGTTCCATTTGGGCTTGCTTTGATGGTTTGACTAGGACTGATATTTGGAATCCCATTTGAGGTCTCAAAGACATCATATCCTCCAAGGTTATTGGGCTTAATGACTTTGACTGGTGCAATTTCCGGAATTCCGTTATTGGTATTGTAGACTTGCTTTACTCCACTTTGGGGGTTAGTCCTGATTACTTGGGAAGGGAAGATTTCCTGAATGCCGCTGCTGTTGTGGTTGTAGATATTTAAGGTGTTTGGAGCTACGGTTTTGATGCTCTGATTGGGGAAAATGGAAGTAACCCCATTTTGAGTTGGAAAGGTCTGAATTGTTTGTGCTGCAATCAAACTAAAAATAAAGAGAAAGCAGAAGGTGAATATTTGGGTTTTCATGACATAGAGCGTTTTGTTGTATCTTAATATAAGTAAAAAGCAGGAGAAGGTTTTGGTTTTTGGATATTAAAACATATTATATCCTACTCTCAATGACATACTCTTCTTCCTACTGAGATTGTTAAAAATTTGTAAATGAGTCGGTTAGATGAAGTAGTTAAAATGTAATAAATGATTGAGAAGTATCATAAAACACTATTTTTAAATGTAATCGTAATAAAAAATATTATTTTGATTTATAAAGTTTAAAATACATTTTTAATTATAAGAAATAATATTTACAACATATTATTTTGAAACATGCTATTTTATTGATTAAATTGATTTGATTTTCAGGTATTTGAAATGCTGGCGGATTTAAATTTTTTTCTTAATAAAAAACGGATTGCGTCAAATGGTAACTGAACAGCTTATTTATGAAAGCAAAAAGTCAAAAATTTATTTTTTGGAAGAGTCGGAATTTGAACGGCCTGTCCTCCTGAAAATTTTAAATTATGAATTTCCTACGCCTAAAGACATAGCTCAATTTTACAATGAATATGAAATAATTGACGGGCTTGACATCAGCGGTATCCGGATATCCTTTAAAAAACTCAAATTCAATGGTCGCCATGCCATGTATCTGGAGTGGGTAAAAGGAAAAACAGTCAAAGAGGCATTCAAAGGAAAGCAAAATGACATTTTGGATTTTCTCCATCTGGCTATAGAGATGGCTAACGCATTGGCTCAACTGCATGATCAGAACATCATCCACAAGGATATTTCTAGCAATAATATCATCGTCAATATACACGAGCGGTGGATAAAAATTATTGATTTTGGAATGGCTTCCAAAATCACCCTTAAACAGCAACACCTAGGAAATCCCGAGCGCTTAGATGGGACATTGGAATATATCAGTCCTGAGCAAACCGGAAGAATGAACAGGGTCATTGATTACAGGACAGATTTATATTCGCTGGGTGTAGTTTTTTACGAAATGCTGACGGGATCCACTCCATTTGAAGGAATGGATCCGCTGGGTATTGTCCATGGCCATATTGCAAGTACGCCCCATTCTGTAAAGACCCGGAATCCCAATATTCCAAAGCCGGTTTCAGATATCATTGACGTCTTGCTTTCAAAAAAATCAGAAGACAGGTATCAGTCTGCATACGGATTGAAGCATGACCTGGAACATTTCCTTAGGCAATATGAAGTTCACAAACGCATAGCTGAATTTCCTCTGAGGCTTCAGGATTTTTCCGGCAAATTCAATTTGCCCCAAAAATTATATGGAAGAGATGCTGACTTAGATATTTTGCTCCGGAAATTTGAAGAAGTTGCTGTTGGCAGGGTAGAATTGATTTTGGTATCCGGCTATTCGGGTACAGGAAAATCTGCATTGGTTCACGAGATACACAAGCCTATTACCCAGAAATCAGGGTATTTTGCGGAAGGCAAATTTGACCAGTACCAAAGAGATGTGCCTTACTTTGCCTTACTGCAGGCCTTTGAGGAATTGATAGATATTCTCTTGGGAGAAAGTCAAAATAGGCTGGAAATAATCAAAAGGGATATTCTTGAAGCAGTGGGACAAGAAGGGAGGGTATTGACGGAAGTGTTGCCCAGTCTTGAGCTTATTATTGGGGTGCAGCCTGAGGTACCGGAGCTTGGTGGTAATGAGGCCAAAAACAGGTTCAATTACATTTTTAAGAAGTTTGCCAATGCTGTTTCTAAAATTGAATACCCTGTAGTTATCTTTATTGATGACCTTCAGTGGGCTGACTCCAGTTCTTTGAGCCTCTTACATACTCTGGTCAGTGATCCTGAAAATGCACACATGTTGTTCATTGGTGCGTACCGTGATAATGAGGTGAGTGCCAGCCATCCTTTCAGCATTCTGATCAATGATTTGAGAAAAGAAGGCCTGGAAATTTACGACCTGAAAATAAATAACCTGACGCTTCAGAATGTAAGTGAACTGATTGCAGATACTTTGGAAAGAACTGAAAAAGATGTGGAGGAACTTTCCGAACTGGTTTTTGAAAAAACTCAGGGGAATGCATTTTTCCTGACACAGTTTTTAAGGTCACTTTATGAGGAAAAACTTTTGTTTTTTGACCGTTCAGCGAAATGCTGGGACTTTGATCTATTCCAGATCAAAGAGAAAAATATTACCGATAATGTGGTGGAACTGATGTCGGGGAGATTTTTGAAGCTGCCCGATTCCAGTCAGCAGGTATTGAAAGTGGCTGCTTGTTTTGGTAACCAATTTGACGTAGATACCCTCAGGATCATCCATGAGTCTGATCAGTCTCAAACTGCAAAAGACCTAAATACAAGCTTGGCAGAAGGATTGATTCTTCTAAAAGGAGATCAAGGCTACAAATTTGCCCATGACAGGATTCAGCAGGCCGTCTACAGTCAGATCAAGGATGAGGAAAAAGATGTTTTTCACCTAAAAATAGGGGAGGAGCTTTTGAGACATATTCCTGAAGAAAAGATTCAAATTCACCTTTTCGATATTGTCAATCAGCTGAATAGAGGAGTCAATCTCATCCAAGATGCCGAAAAAAGAGAACAGCTTTGTCATCTCAATTTAAAAGCAGGAATCAAGGCGAAGGAATCTTCCGCTTACAAAACAGCCTTTGATTACTTTTTGAATGGCATAAGCCTATTGAGGACAAATCATTGGAAAGGCCAGTATGACCTTTCTCTACAGCTTCATGCATTGGCAGGAGAGACAGCTTATCTCAACGGAGATTTCCATAATATGGATAAGATGATTTCGGAGGTTTTGGAAAATGCCACCGATTTATTGCAGAAGGTCAAGTCCTATGAGGTGCGGATCTTGGCTTTTAAAGCAGAAAATAAATTGCTTGAAGCCATCAGTACAGGTTTGGAAGTGTTGGGACAGTTGGGGGAAAAGTTTCCTGGAAAGCCTACAATGGTACATGTCATGGCAGCCTTAGTCAAGTCTAAGATTCAGCTAAGCGGTAAAAACAATGAGACTTTGGCCAACCTTCCTGCTATGTCAGACCAATGGAAAATTGCTGCCATGAGGATCATGGCAGGGATAGCCTCCTCAAGTTATTGGGCTACCCCTACACTTTTCCCACTGATCATTTTCAGAATGGTCAGTCTTTCTCTGAAGTATGGCAACACCCAGGTTTCATCTTTCGCTTTTGCAACTTATGGGGTCATTATGTGCGGTGTTTTGGGAGCTATGAAAAGTGGCTACCAGTTTGGGAAATTAGGTCTGATTCTTTTGGAGAAGTACAAAGCCAAAGAGTGGAAAACACAGGTTTACACGCCGATTTACTGCCTCATTGTCAATTGGAACGAACATATAGACCAGACGCTCAAACCTCTTCAGGAGTCCTACCATATAGGTATGGAAACAGGTGCCATTGAGTTTGCCTGCATCAACACCAATATATATTGTATTCACAGCTACTTGAGCGGCAAGCCTTTGGAGCGCTTGGAAGAAGAGACCAAAGCTTATAGCCAAAGCTTTAAACTTTTTAATCAGGAAACCAACCTGAATTACAATGAGGTCTACAGGCAAGCCATGCTAAATCTTCTCGGGAAGTCTGTAGACCCATTGAAACTCAAAGGCTCTGCGTATGATGAGGAGAAAATGGTTGTTCAAAATGCAGAGCGCAATGACAAGACAGGAATGTTTTTCCTCCATTTCAATAAACTTATCCTGAGCTATATTTTGGGAAAATATGAAAACGGACTAAAACACGCTTCAGAATCCAGAAAGCTTTTAGAAGCGGTAATGGCAAAATTTGAGATTCCCAATCACCATTTTTATGAAGCCATGACCATGCTTGCGCTTTTCGAAGAAGCTGATTCAAAAGGAAAAAGAAAATTCCGAAAGCGGATAAAGGTCAATGCCAAGAAGTTGAAAATATGGGCTAAAGATGCTCCTGAGAACTTTCAGCATAAGTTTGATATCCTGACAGCAGAGCTTTTGAGGATCAAGGGGGATTTTGAAAAAGCAGCAGTACTGTACGATAAGGCTATTCAGGGTGCTAGTCGGCAGAACTTCATTCATGAAGAAGGCATAGCCAGAGAATTGGCAGGTAGGTTTTATATGGTTCAAAATGCTGATTCGTTGGCAGAATTTTACTTAAAATCCTCTTATAATGCTTTTAGGGAATGGGGAGCCAAGGCAAAATTGAAAGAAATGGAATTGAAGTACTCCAAATATGTAAGTGGAGTTAACTCAGGGATAGGGTTAAATGAAATTTCGCTCAGTACATCCTCATCGGTAGATGGTAGCAGCAGTTTGAAGCTTGATTTGGCAACTATTTTAAAGGCATCATCCTCCATTTCCCAGGAAATTATTTTGAACAAGCTTCTCAAAAAACTGATGATTACAGTGATGGAAAATGCCGGAGCAGACAGAGGGCTATTATTACTCAAGTCCAAAGAGCAATTTCTGATTGAGGCTTTGGCTGAAGATGATGGTAAAACCTGCACTGTTCTTCAGCACCTGAATTATAAAGGTTCAGACCTTCTTTCGGAATACATTGTGTCCTATGTCACCCAATCAGAAAAGAGTGTAGTGGTCCAGGATGCTAAAAATGACCGGAGATTTCTACAGTGTTCCTACCTGAAAGAAAGTCAGGTGCTTTCCATTTTATCCCTTCCTATTCTTCATTTAGGCAGGTTGGAAGGAGTACTTTATCTGGAAAACAATAAAAGCACAGCAGCTTTTACCCAACAAAGAGTTGACCTTTTGGCCTTGCTTTCGGGTCAGATAGCAGTCTCTATCAATAATGCCATGCTCTATGATAACCTTGAACAAAAAGTAGCTGAAAGAACAGCACAACTTGAAGTGGAAAAGAAAAAATCAGATGAATTGCTGCTGAATATCCTTCCGGTTGAAATTGCGGAAGAACTGAAGAAAACCAAAAAAACCACGCCTCAGTATTTTGAAAGAGTGACAGTAATGTTTACCGATTTTAAAGGTTTCACCTTATCGAGTGAAACCATGACTCCCACAGAGTTGGTCGATGAGTTGGGTTCCTGTTTTAGTCATTTTGATAGCATTATAGAAAAATACGGAATTGAGAAAATCAAGACCATTGGAGATTCTTACATGTGTGTAGGAGGCCTTCCAATACCAAACTCCACACACCCAATGGATGTAATCAACGCCGCTTTGGAAATCAGAGATTGGATGAAAATCAGAAATGCTGAGGCCAGAGAACTTGGTAAACCTTTCTTTGAAATCAGAATTGGCTTGGATACAGGTCCAGTGATCGCAGGTGTGGTAGGTACAAAAAAATTCGCCTACGATATATGGGGCGACACTGTCAATACTGCTTCAAGGATGGAGTCATGTGGTGAAACCGGTAAAATCAACGTCTCAGGGAAAACCTACGAAATCATTAAAAATTCATTTGACTGTGAATACAGGGGGGAGATTGAAGCTAAAAATAAAGGCTTGATCGACATGTATTTTGTTGAACCCAAAAAGATAGATGTTATAAGCAAATAAGGAATGTGTAATTTTTAATGAGAGAAATATGAGTCTTTACCCACCTGCCTGCAACGAAGAAGATATCGAGAAGGTCTATCTGGAAGCCCATCTTGAAACCCAAATAGGTTACACGGATTCAGGAGGCTTTTTCAGTCCGAATCTAAAGTCCATCAACCATCTTGAAGTAGGTAATTCCAAAGTGATCAACAGCTTTGTAGTCCGCGCGATTGAATATTTATTGACGCTATACCAACGATTTATGATTTGGTTGAAAAGGAAGTATCATGCTTTGTTTCCCCGAAGGGAGCGGATTATCGGTTCAGCCAAAAGTGCCTATATCACAGGAAAATTGACATTTGCCAAAAGGAGCGATTATACCACAGCCCTTCATCACATGCCACTTGAACTGTGGGCAAGAACACGTTGGGGAGCTTGGCGTCTGTTTGCAAAAGGTGAATCTGATAAGGATGGAATCTTCAAACTGGAGTTCGATTACTTGATTTCCAGAAGATGGAGGTATAGCTCTTTTCATCTGGAAATTTATCAGGTTCAGCATGTCTTTTTTGAAAGGGATATGTTGAATCCGGAAGTAAGGCTGGATTTATTTGAAAGGATCAAAATTCCCAAAGCCGATCTGACGGGGATGGGTTATGACTTGGGGAACATCCAATTGTTTTTTTGGGAATACAGAGGTGATGTCCAAATGGCCAGGGTGGTCATCAAAGATCATGAACAGGATGCGCCCGAATATTACTCAGATGGGCGAAATAATGCTATTCAGCAGCAGTTTATCCCTATCCAGCTAACCAAAGACAAACACCTCATTCAAATCCAAAAAGATAAAGCCCACATTACGATTCCTGATATTCAGAAAGATTACCCGAAAAACCTTACTGTAGCTATGGAGGAAAAGCTTCCTTACTCTACCCGCTGTGATTATTGGTTTGGCAGACGCATGATGAACGGAATGAATTGTGCTACATTCGTGCCTGATAAAGTAGAAAAAGATAAGTACTGGGTAAGGTATTTCGGTGCTTGTGATTATGAAGTCAATGATGAGTATGCATTTCCTTCTGTGGAAATGAAATTTCATATTGGACCGGATGCGCTTCCCGTTCCCGAGCAGATCATTACCATAGGTCCGACCAGCAATTATGATAAGTCACCTTTTTCTACTCAATTTTTCACCCCATCTGACGGAGTAAAATGGGAATATGCAAAACGTGTAGCCCGTGTGACTGGTGCTTTGTGTACCGAGTTGGATGATCACTTTGCGGGAACTCATGCCAATGCTGAGCAATATGCTATTGCTGCCCGAAGGAATTTTAGAAGAAACCCTTTGACTACCTTGCTTTTTCCCCATCTGAAAGAAGTAGCCTTGATCAATCATGCCGCGGACACTATTCTTATTGGGCCTGGATATATCCCCCGCGCTTCTGCATTGACTGCTAAGGGAATCGTAAAAAGGGTAACTGAGATGATGGGGGTTTTGGATTGGAAAAACTGGGAACCTATGGAAATCATCAATGCCAGGCATACCTATGCCAAAGCAGAAAATCTCTTTTGGGAGGTTGTGGGTGAGTTTGTGGATGAGTTTTTTGTACAGTTTGAAGAGGGGATCATAAAAGAATGGTATGAGGTATATTGCTTCAGTGAAGACTTGGTGAATCATTCTGCGGCAGTTTTTCATGATAGAAAAAATGGCGAAATTTTAAGTAAAGAAGAGCAGGAATTTGAAGAAAAAAGGGCAGCCTATTACCATGCTAGGTTTAGGTATGATCCCGATCTTCCGAGGAGAACGGTAGATGGTGTCCAAAAAGCGGTCTCCCCTATAACGGAAAATCAGGAATCCCCTACCATCGAGGAATGGGAAAATCTCAAACAGGCATGCAAATATATTATCATGCAGGCAACTTTTATGCATACCTGGGTCAATGAACATCAATATGAAGACATTGGGGAAGTGCTGTACAGTAGTTTGGGGCTCAGGTTTGGTGATAAGAAGGAGGGTATTTTTCTTCCTGAAAACGATTATTCCATTTCTCCTGACCTTACCCGGGCAACCCAAATGATGTGGTTCAGCAATTTGCTTTCAAGAACGGAATACGGTTTTATCACAAGAAATGAGGAAAATGATATCGATCCTTTGTTTGCTGAGCTGCTGGAAAAGCGCAGAACAGCATTTAAAGAGCTTTACGTAGAGATTGACAATATTGAATCCAGAACAAACATTTAGGCCATGGAAAGTACAGGGAAATTTATCAGACACAGCGTATGGCACTCGGTACGAGGGGCCTATGATAAAGTGTATTTATGGCTTTTTTGCCAAATGTTCAGTTGGGTCATTGTACTGACATTAAGTCTTTTTTACAGGAAAAGGATGTCCCATGACAATGGAATAGCCGGCTCTGGTAAACTCACCATTGTTCCTAATCCCAAATTTCCTGCACATGAATTCTTTGCTCCGGGAAAAGTATATCAGGCAAGGGTCAGACATGCATCGGCCACGTTTTTGGATGATGCCATGAATTGTATCAGGAGTATTTCAGTGAAATTTAGCGATCACCACTTCAAAAGTCCTTTTGATATAGAGATGAATTCAGGAGAGATCAGCTTGTTCTGGTCAGCATATAGTTTTTTACAATTTGCCAAATTGCGCAAAGAGAAATACGGTGTGGAATATATAGAATACTACAAAAAGTATCCTGAAGGCCTCAAGGGTGCCCAAGCAGCACTGAGAAGAAATCCTACTTCTTTTCATAATCTCCGGTATTATTGCAAAACCCCTTTTAAATTTATCGGGGAGGACAAAATCAAGCGCTACGCAAAATACCGCATTCGACCACTGGATAATGAACCTGAAACAGGAATCCAGCATGATATGAGTAAAGTGGATACAGGCAATCAGCGCATACTTCCTTTTGAAACCCGTGGCCGCAATTACCTCAAATATGAATATGAAGAGAGGGTAAAAAGGGAAGGGGCAAAGTACATGATGCAGATACAAACCCGCATAGCTCAGGATGATGATGACCCGGAAATTTTCAACAATATGGTCCCATGGGATGAAGATGCTCACCCTTGGCACGATTTGGCAGTAATAGAAATTGACAAGACCTTGGATTGGAAGGAAAGTACCAAAACCAGCTTTTCTCTCAACCACATGCCTAGAACTCTAGGTGTTATCCCCGCCAAGAGTATTTATGATTACAATAGTCTCAATTACATGCGTGCGCATTCGGAAAAGGCTAAAGTAGCAAGACTGCTTTCCTATCGCTTATTCGGATACCCCAATGCTATCCCGAACAATGAGGATAGAAATAGCGGGGATTGGGCAAAGATGCAGAAGGAGAAAGTAAGTAAGTTGGTAAGGAGTTAAAATCTCAAGAATTATTCAGATCTATACCTTTCCCCCAGACTTTTTTGGGAAAATAAGGCATGTCAAGAAAATAAAAATTCAGGAAATCAACTGATTAAAGCCTGAGAGATAATTTTTGATAGGGCTGAGTTTGCAAAATCAAAGTTAAGGGCTACATTTGCAATCCGTAATTACGGGAGACCATAGAGCGAAAATAGATTTATCTACGGATGCTTTAGAATAAATAGAGGAGTGGCAGAGTGGTCGAATGCGGCGGTCTTGAAAACCGTTGTACCGCAAGGTACCGGGGGTTCGAATCCCTCCTCCTCTGCTTTTATTTGATTTTTTCTTTCAAATCCATTCAAAATCAAGGAAAATGTAAGGTTTAATCAACAAGAAAAAAGCTTTAAAAACGGCCTTTAGAGCCTTTGAACGCTGATTTTAAAATATTATTTACAATTTCAAGTTAAAAAAGCCTGTATTTCATCAATACAGGCTTTTTTGCGTTTTGGTGCCTGAATCACCAAAATTTGCAAGAATAATCAAAATCAATTAGCCCTAAGCGGTGAGTCATTTTGCAAAATAAAAATGACTCACCAGAAGGGGTTTAAGATATTGATTATCAACCTGTTTGAAAGATAAACATCTTGCCGAATGACTCACCAAAGTTTAATTTAAACCTTTAAAGTGTGTCATTATGATCGAAAAATCATTCAGTTTCCTGTTTTACCTGAAGTCTTCCCAAAATTCGAAGGGAATAAAAAACTGTATTTATGACAGACACACTTTTGCTACTACCATAACTTTAAGCAATGGTGTTCCTATTGAGACAGTCTCCAAACTCTTGGGGCACAGGTCTCTGAAGCAGACCCAACATTATGCAAAAATCCTTGATGGAAAAATCAGTGAAGATATGCTGGCTCTCAAATCCAAGTTGGATAAATAAATCTGAATTTATAACCGGAGGGGCTTTAAAATAGAAGGAATTTAATCTTCTAAGACCCCGCCGGTTTTGTTTTTTTATTGATCAAAAGATGGATTCTTGTTTAGTATAGCCATATCTATTGAAAGAAAATTGACTGTGATTATGCTACAAAGCTAAAATTTGCTAATCCTGTTCGATTAATTTTTGATATAGTTAACAAATAAATGTAAACAAAAATGTTTATATTTGTTTAATGGATAATAGGATTAAATACATTAAAGGGATTCATCCCGGATTATTTCTTGAAAGGGAGTTGAAGTCAAGAGGTTTGTCGAAAGGTCCTTTTGCTCTTTCTATTGGGGAGTATCCACAAACGTTAAGTGCTATAACCCATGGGAAAAGAGCAATGAATACTTCCCTCGCATTAAGAATAGAAAAAGCCTTGGGGCTGGAGGAGGGAACGTTGATGATTCTTCAGGTTTACCACGAAATCAGGGAGGAAAAAAGAAAATTGTCAAGGAAGATCAAGCCAGATTTAAGTAAATTGAGGCCTGCGCTTTTTTGGGATACTTCTTTTGAAAATATAGACTGGGTTAAGCATAAACTGTACGTAATTGATAGGGTGATGCAACGAGGGAATGAAGAAGAGAAAAAGCTAATCAATGACTTTTACGAATTACAAGAAGTTTCTGAATTAAATTCTATTCAATGAATAAGACTTTATATTGGAATACAGTAAGTAAAGAGCTTAAAGAATGCTTAGAATTTTTGATGCATAGTGTCTGCTTTCAAAGATTCAGACTCGTAGGTGGAACAGCTTTGAGTCTACATTTAGGTCATAGGGTATCCGTGGATATTGATATGTTTACTGAGGAGCCATATGGAAGTTTAAATTTTGATTCAATCGATGATTTTTTGAGGTCAAATTACAATTATGTTTCTGATCCAGTAAGTGTAAATATAGGTTTTGGACGGTCTTATTTGATTGGAAAGGATTCTACAAACCTGATTAAACTGGATCTTTATTATACCGATCCATTTTTAGAAGAGCTGGAGATTCATGATAATGTACGAATGGCCAGTATATCTGAGATTGCCGCAATGAAAATTGATGTAATCCAAAGGGTGGGCCGAAAAAAAGACTTTTGGGATATCCATGAATTATTGGAAAAATATAGTCTTGAGCAGTTAGTCGCTTTTCATTTTCAGAAATATAAATATACCCATGAGAGGAATTTAATATTGGAGAATATGCTCAACTTTGAAAAAGCTGATAACGAGCCAGATCCATTGTGCCTTAGAGGAAAATATTGGGATTTGATTAAACTTGACTTGGTTCAATCCATTGAGCAACTTTGACAAATTAGAAAAATATTTTTGGACAGCAGTATCCAAACTCTTGGGAAACAGGATTCTGAAGCAGACCTAACATTATGCAAAAATCCTTGATGGAAAAATTAGTGAAGATATGCTGGCTCTCAAATCCAAGTTGGATAAGTAAATCTGAATTTATAACCGGAGAGGCTTTAAAATAGATGGAATTTAATCTTCTAAGACCCCTCCGGTTTAACTTTTTATCTATAACAACTTGACCATTGTCCCAAGCTTTGGATGAAAGGAAGGATGGTACTGGATTAGGTTTGCTTTGATCAGACCCTTAATACAATGATGGTATGTGGCAATAGAACGGATTTGGGCCATTCTCATTATCCGGCCTCTTGTGATCCTGATTCCATCTGTTACATCCTGCATCAAAAACTCCTTTAAAATGGCTGTATAAACAGCAATATGACTGGGGTTAAATTCCGGTCTGTTAAGCACTTTTGACAAAAGGGATAAGACTTTACTTTCTTTTGATTTTTTCCTCGCTTCCATTTTCTACTTTTCAAAAAGGGACTCAATTTCTTATCTGCATCATTCGCATTCCTCCTCCCTGTGTGCCAGAAGCATTCATCGGATTGAGCTTGCTATTGAGTTTATAGGTAAAACTAAGTAGGATAAACCTACCCAGATTATTGGTGATCGTCTGCTCAATAAAATTTATATCTGCCCTTTGGGCTACTCCAATATTTTGGTTAAGAAGGTTGTTTCCTGAAAGTTTGATTTCTCCCATATTGTTTTTCAATACTAAGCGGCTGACAGAAAAATTGAGAAGTGGTATGGATTCATCAAAATCCGTTGTTCTGGAATTGAATTTCAAATAGTTGAAATTCCAGGAAACCGCATACTTATCAAGGAAATTCAAACCGATTTCCGCATTGTAGTTTTGGTTTAAAAACAGCTGGTTTTGCTCAGGGTTGAATGCGTATGCGGTGTTTTGCGTGCTGATATTAGCTGAAAGGCCAAGGTTTACAGACTCTTTCCAATTGAAGTCGTACCGTGCATTTCCTCCTATATTGCTGATTTTAATCTGGTCTTCAAGCGCATTGATGAGATTGAATCCTCTGCTGTAGTTAAGGTTGGGGCCTAAGTTAAACCTGCTGTTCAGGGGCTTGATCGGAAATCCGAAGTTGATGTTTCCTCCGACAAGGGTATTGTTTCGCACATTCACTGGCCTGATTGTTCTGACCTGTCTTTCATCAATACTTTGCGAATTGACAATGGCATTTTCGGTAAAGTTGACAAAAGCATTGATGAAGAGATTGACAAAACTTCCCATGTCAAAGCTGTTGTAATTGGCTTGCCAACTATGGTTAAAGGCAGGTCTTAATTCGGGGTTGCCAATGAAGATATTAAGCGGATCTGCATTGTTGATTACAGGCTGCAACTGCTCTATACCCGGTTCATTCACAGATGTCTGGTAATTGAACATCAGGTTTTTTGTATTGCTGAAACCGTAGTTTAAGCGCATACTGGGAAGCAGGTTTGTAAAGCTGTTTTTGATCGATTCATTAAAAAGTACGAGCTCTCCATTGAGTGAGGTTGCCTGCATGGCCAAACCTGCTACGAAATTGTATTTTCCAGGATTATAGGAAATGTTGACTCCAGGTCTGTGATAAGTGTATATAGCGTTGAATTTATTGCTGAGGTCTTTGTTGAAAGTCAGACTTTCTCCGTCTCTGTCAAATACTTCCCGGTTTACTTCATTTCTGTTTTGGGTAAAATTATAGACCAACTCCAGGTATTTTCTTCCTCCGAGAGGTTCTGTATACGCAAGGTTCACCCCGTAATTGAGGTTTTGATTTTGTTGTGTGTTTTCCTGTTCCAGGATTTCCACTTCTTCTTCAGTGCCAAAAAATTCATTTTCAGCATACAAAATCCCTTCGTAATCACTGGCATTGATTCCAAAGGTCAGGTTGGCAGAAATGGTCTTTCCGGGTTTTTTAAATCTATGCCTAAGCAGCATCTCTGTGTTGGCCTGATAGGAATTTCCAAAAGTAAGGTTGGACCTTTCGCCCCTGTTGAGAAGGTTTCCGTCCATATCTTTTGTGCTGGAAATGCTTCTTCCAAAACGATCTGTTTGGTTAAGCTGGGCATTTGTGGTGGACCTTAATGAGTTTAGGCTGTCGATCTTTTGGTCTATGATCAGGTTAAGTCTGTGGTTGCTGGATTGGTTGTCCTGAATGCTCTTTTCTTCAAAAGTAAAATCTCCTGAGGGGAAAAAATTTAACCTCTCGGTATCCTGTGTTATCTGATGATTGAGCTGATTGAAGAAATAGCTACTTCTCAACTTTGTGTTTTTATTGAAGTCCTGATTGAGATTTGCCCCATAAGCATGGCTGTTCATAATTCCATTGAGCCTTTGTCCACTGTTGATCGGGATGCCTGCGCTACCTCCGCCAGGTCCTCCTACCGTGATTCTTACCTGCCCCCCACTGGCAAAGCTCTGGATACCACCTTGGAAGTTTATGTAGTCCTCTATGGAGAAACCCTGTTCATTGATATTATTGGAAAGGCCGAGAAATGAAAGCTGTTGGTTTTCTGAGAATCTATTGAGATTGCCCTGAAGTTTGTAACGGTTATCGGATCCATAGCCCCCCGTCAGATTCCCAAAAAAGCCCTTTTTATAATCTTCCTTAAGCTTTAGGTTGATCGTTTTTTCCCGCTGTCCGTCGTCGATACCGGTAAACTGTGACTGCTCTGATTTTCTGTCCAGAATCTGAACTTTATCTATTGCCTCCGCCAAAAGGTTTTTAGTGGCCAGCTTAGGATCATTGCCAAAAAACTCCTTACCGTCTACCAATACTCTTTTGACCGTTTCACCCTGCGCTTTGATGTTTCCTTCCTGATCTACTTCTACTCCCGGTAGACGCTTGAGCAGATCCTCTACATTGGCGTTGGGCTGAGTTTTGAATGCCTCAGCATGGTACTCTATGGTGTCCTTTTTGATAGTTATAGGGGTTATATCCTCTAAAGTGAACTCATCCAACTCCTCGGTTTTTTCCATTAAGGTAATTTTACCCAAGTTCAGACTCAAAGCATTTTCAGGTCTTTGAATTTTTCGGGAAAATTGCGCATAACCCATATAGGAAACCTGAACCATCACCTCCTCTTTACGGATATTTCTGATTTCAAAAGCTCCACTTGCCCCACTTACACCAAATGCCAACAAAGTGGAATCCAAAGGGTCTAAAAGGGTAACCGTAGCGGACTGTAAAATTTGGCCTTTTTCACCTTCAAGGCTTCCGGTCAATGTCCAGCGTGTATTCTGGCCGTAAAGCTGAAAGCCAATAAGAAAGAAAATCAAAATAATTAAGCTTGGTTTAGTTTTCATCTTTGACAGGTAGAGGAATTGCTCAGCCAATTGGCAATGCTGGTATCATTAAATCCTTGGGGGCTGATGTTTTCAGTTGAATTAGGGGAATTTCCAGAGGACAAGTATTAATTTCTGATGATCATCCTAAATCCCCCTGATCCTTGTGGCTGCATGCCCATACTCTTCATCTGTTCTTCTATCATAGCCATGTATTCTTCCTCTGAAACTTCCTGCCCGCCTTTTGGAGCCTTAATTTCATTTTTCTTTAAAGTCCTCCATTCAATTTTATCGGCACTGATGACCATGTCATCATCATTGATGGCCACTTCCAGGATCAGTCCCGGTAATCCATGATAACTTTCCGGTCCAAGGGATACTCTTATGTCTTCTGTATACCAAGCCCTTATTTCCCTTTGGTTTTCGTCAATATATGAAGCACTTTTACAGAGAAAGCCCTGCACTTCTTTGGTGTCCTGCTCCAATTTCCAAGGTATCAGGTTTTGCTCCTTTTTGATCAAATATTTTTTTCCCATAAATTCCCTCAAATGGGTCACCAATGACTCATCCCTGTCCAGGTAAGTTTCGTTAGGCGATACGGTTCGTATCATGATCCTGTTTCCGCCGGATGAGGGATCAAATGGGTTTTCTTCTTCAGGCAAACTTTTGTAAAGGCTCTCATTTTCATTGAAGAGCAGGATGTTTTTAGTGATGTTGAATTCAGGGACCATCTGTTTCATTTCTTGCCTGTCTTCAGGTATTCTTTTGTGCATATTTACTTTGGTGCTGTAAATGATGGCCGCTTCTTCAGTTTGTTGGCTGATGAATGATAGTAGGAGGCAGGCCATGATGGCCAGAATGTGTTTTTTCATAATGATGGAATTTTGGAATACTTGGATTCGGTTTCCAAAACTAGATTATGGAAACCTGATAGTAGGTTAAGCAAGCTGGAAACAAGGTTAATTAAGGTTAATGGTTTGAATCAGCACTCTGAAAAGCATATATATTTGTTCTATGGAGCTAAAAAACAGACCCTACCTTTTATTAATGGTCCTCAGTATACTGGTTCTGATCTTATTGCAGGTGTTTTATCTCAATGCCGTTTATAAGGAAAACAAAAGCAGCTTAAAACAGGAAACCTCTCTGCTTTTTGCCACTACAATCACCGGAATGGTTGATTCTTTGGTATGGAAAAGGGCATCTTTAGATGGGATTCCCCTTATTCCCAATTTGGACAGCCTGATCGGTCACTCAAGGAAGGATGTGGTTTTCAGAAGTTTTGATCAACAGTTTACCAAGGATGAAAGCGATGAAAATTTTCATATTCAGGTAATGGTAGACTCCCTCGGCTCTATCAAAACTGATTCTTCCAAAAATAGGGTAATAAGGATAGTTTCAAGAGATGTTAACCTTCAGGCAGATTCCATAAGAAGAATTATCAGGCCAATTATTTTAAAGACGGATAGCTTCCCTAGAAGGCAGACTTTTGAATTCAATTTTAACAAAGACCTGTTTGGAACTGAAGAAGTGGAGGAGGTTTTTAACCAAAGGCTCCAAAATCAGGGGTATGATTTGATTGCGGGAATGAAGAAATTCTCTCCGGGAGAAAAAGATACCCTTCCGAAATATAAGCACGCCTTGTATTTGGAAGAAGTAAATATTCCTTTTGGGACAAGTTTCCAGGCTTACTTTGAGGATTACAGAAAGTTCCTATGGATGAAAATGCTGCCCCCCTTGATTTTTGGGATTTTGGTATTGGCATTGGTCAGTCTTTCATTTGTCCTTTTGTACAGAAATATCATCAGGCAACAAAGACTCAATTTGCTCAAAAATGACCTGATCAGCAATATCACCCATGAGCTTAAAACCCCTGTGGCAACCGTAGGAGTAGTACTCGAAGCTTTGGAAAATTTCGGAGCGGACCAACAAACCGAAACAAGGCAGGAATATATTCAGATTGCCAAAAGAGAGCTTAAAAGACTAAACAAGATGTCTGAGAGCATTCTCAGTTCAGCAGTTTCAGGACAAAAGGATTCCCCTAAAGCAGGGATTGAATTCGATAAGGTCTTAGAAGAACAGTTGTTGTCATTCAAACCCATATTGGACTCCAAAGGCTTTCTTTTTGACTATCAAAAAGATAAAGCTGATTACCATATCATGGGGCATCAGGAGTCTTTGGCCATGATGATATTTAACTTGTTGGACAATGCGGTCAAATACAGCCAAAAGACCAAGATTATCAGCATCAAACTGTTCGGGGATCAAGCTCACTTACAACTTGAAATTCAGGATCAGGGAATCGGCATTCCTGAAAAGTACCAAAAGGAAATATTTGAAAAATTCGTCAGGGTGCCACAGCAAGATATCCATGATGTCAAAGGATATGGTTTAGGGCTGGCGCAGGTTTATGCAGCAGTGAAGCAGCATAATGGCAAAATCTCCCTCAAATCTGAAATTGGTAAAGGAACTCTTTTCACTATTCAACTGCCTAAAAATGACTAAAATTCTTTATGTAGAAGATGAGCCTGCCCTTGGGAAGATTGTCAAGGAGAGCCTTCAGAGCAGAAAGTATGAAGTAGTGATGGCTGAAGATGGCCAAGCTGGCTTAAGTCTATTTGAAATACACCAGCCGGATATCTGTGTCCTGGACATCATGCTGCCAAAAATGGACGGATATACCCTGGCTCAAAATATCCGCAATATCCATCCCAAAATGCCTATCATTTTTCTTACTGCCAAAAGTCAGTTGGATGATGTCTTAAAGGGGTTTAAAGCAGGAGGCAACGATTATTTGAAGAAGCCATTTAGCTTGGAGGAACTGATTATCCGTATTGAAAACCTATTGACCCTTACCTTTGGACAAAACAGTAATCAAAAGGAAATCAATTTTGGGAGATTTATATTTTCTCCCAACCGTTATGAACTGAAAGGCCCTGGAGCTGAAGTCAGAAGACTTTCCCATAAAGAAGCAGGTATTCTTTCCCTACTGCTCCAGCATTCAAACAGCACCCTGGAGAGGAAAAAGATACTTCTTGAAATCTGGGATGATGACAGTTACTTCAATTCCCGAAACCTGGATGTTTACATCACCAAATTGAGAGACTTTTTAAAAGCAGACCCTAGAGTTGAAATCATTACAATCAAGGGCATTGGATACTATTTTTCATGTCCCGAATAAGCGAACTTGGGGTTGTGCATAACAAGTGAAAGAAAAGATTCATTAGCCCAAAGAGATACCATTTGCACCTTAAACTTTATTTGTTTTGACAGGTGATGATAAGAAGAAATGTGGTGGGATAATTAGATCTGTTTTAGCATCCCAAAAGTCCCAATTTTTGGACTTTCTTTAACCATTTCATCCTATATTCTCCTTTGGAAAGCCTTACAGGTCCAATAGTTGTAATCTTTACCTTTTTAATCCCTATAAAATTCAGGGTGCCTTTTTTGAGGGCATTGTGGCTTGGGTTTCCATAAACCCACTTGTAATACCAGGCAGGCTGGTCTAGGGTGCAGATGATCCTTGCTGTTTTGCCACCTAACAGTTTGTCGCTGAATAAGGAATTCTGTCTTTTTTGAAATGCAAAACCGGGAAGTAAAACCCTATCGAGAAACCCTTTCATGATGGCAGGGAAAGAACTCCACCATACCGGGTAGATCCACACCATGTGTTCAGCCCATTTAATTTTTTCCTGAGCGTCCAAAAGATCCGGCTCCAGATCTGTCCTCTTGCGGTATCCAAATTTCAGGTTTGGGTCAAAATTCAAGTCCCTAATGTTTATTTCTTTGATTTCGGCACAGGATTGTTCGGCACCTTTTTTATAGGCATCTGAAAGGGCAAAACTGAAGCTCTCCTTATCCGGGTGGCCATTGATGATTAAAATCTTTTTCATATAGCTTACAGGTTTTTTTTCAGTTTCAGTTCGAACTTGGAATTCGTCAGGTTTCCTCTTTTGAAGAATAAAAAAAGTATGTAGCAAGCAGGAACAGTCAAATAGACAAAACAAATGGCAAAAGCAATGAAAGCACAGATACCTGCAGTGATATGGGACAGAGTTAGGTTTATGTCAGGGAATATATATTCCAGATTTTTAAAAATATAATGGTAAATGTCCAAAGCGTATCCATAAAAACGCATGGAGAGTTCATAGAGAAGCCAAGCTGGGTAAAACCAAATTCTTATCGGCAACCACCACTTACCGAAGATTGATTGGGGTTGATTTTGTAATTCTTCCATTTATGATCCTTTTGGACAAAAGTCCAACAAACGGAAGCGTCATCATTTGATTTAGATCAAATTCGGTTTTTGGGATTCCGGATTCTGCTAAGGGTTTCCAAAGTCACGCCCAAATAGGAGGCTATATGAGTCAGAGGAACCCTTTCGGTAATCTTGGGATAAATATTTAAAAGGTGGAGGTACCTAACAGAAGCTTTATTAAACTGAATGGTGTAAAGCCTTTCACATAATCCCAGCATCGTTTCGGTGACCACCCTGCTGATAAACCTTTCGAAATCATGGTGCTTTTCAGAAAGACTGTCCATAATTTCTTTAGAAAATTCCAATACTGTTGAATCTTCCAAAAACTCTAGATAATGTGGGCTCGGCCTGTCGCTGAAAAAGCTGACAATGGATGCCATGAACTGGTTCTCAAAAGTGAACCAATCCGTAATGTCCTTACCCTCTTTCAGGTAAAAAGCTCTCGAACAACCTGATACTATCAAATAAGCTTTTTTGGCAAATTGTCCTTCACGGACAACCAGATCGCCTCTTTGGAATTTCCGTATGCTCAAATTGTCAATAAAATCCTGGCTACACTCAGCTGACAATGGGGAATAAGCCGCACTGGTTTCATTTAAGACTTTTTCAATGTTGATCTTTTGGGGATCTTTAGATTTAAAGAATATTCCCCCGATGCCCGTTGCTTTTTTCATTTTTAAGTTTTTAAACTTTTATATGTTACACACCAGCTGCTTTCGTGATTAGTTTTCAAGCCTAAACAGCCTAATCGCCATCCTTTTTACCTTTCTCACTTGCCGGACGTATTCCAAACCATAGCAGGTAACCTATCATCCAGAATTCTCCGATAGTTGCAGGGATTGTCAAGAAATCAATGAATACAAATTCCTGACTCAAGTATCCCAGGAATGTACTGAGAAGATAACCCATGCCTCCAATGATGATGACCCTGCCGAGCCAGACAGGCATTCTCCCTGAACTGAGAATGATGAAACCCATGGGAATAAGCCATAACCCAAAAAATAGACTTCCTACTCCCCAAGCATTGGAACTAACATGATTTAAAAGTTCTATTGAACTTATTTTCTGTTCTAGGCCTAAGGTAAGAGATTCGGCGATTCCTATTGCAGTTGCCATTGAAATAGCACTTACCATGATGACTACAGAGTTTACAGTTCCCCATATAGCTAATGTCCAAGCTCCCCATTCATTGATAGACTTGAAAAGTCTGTAAAACCAAACGGCTGTCAGTGCTTGTGAAATGATGATGGCAAACTCGAGCATAAGCCTGACCCTGGCAAGCTGAGTGTTTTGCGTAATATTCTCCAGGGTTTTTGTAGGGTCATCAGCTATGAATACTTGAGGATGAATGAGCAAAAAGCCAATTACTCCTGATATTGCCAAAGCCAAATACCAGATGCCGGTTATCCGAGCTGTTTTTACCAGGTTTTGAGGGATTGTATGCATGAATTTGGCTTTTGGATTGGGTGAATAATATAAGGGTCTGAAAATCAAATTTTAACAAAATGATAATTAGTGATTAAAAATACAACATTAAGTTTATTTGAATATTAAATCTTAATATGGCAATTTCCTATTCCAGCTGTAAAGCTACATCCCATAAGCCAAAATCACTGCTAAAATACTGAAGTGAATTGCTGCAATGTACAATTACAGTCTCTTTGTGAGGTATAATGGAGATGTTCTGTCTGAGATTTCCGTTGGCATAAAAATGACAGGTCCCATCTTCATTTACATGGCCCAACCATTGGTAGGTATAATAAATTCTTTTATCACTTCTTCCAAACCACCTTGGGTATATGTCTCTAGGAATTGAATTTGACTGGTCAATTTAAAACAGCTTTAATGTCCTTACTCCATCTTTCTGTAATTTCTGCTCCCACATAGTTTCTTATCAAATCTTCCACAGCGGAATACCTAGTGTCAAGGGTGGAAGCATTCCAATAATTTTGGGAAGCAACCCAAGCCATCTCTGCCATAGTGGAGTTATTATTTTTCTCATCGAACTCAGAATGGAAAAGCAATATTTCTCCATCTGGGAAAAGTGATCCACTGCTTTCATATGTATGGTTAATATTCAGGACTATAAATCCATGGCTTACTATTTCTTCCATCAATGCATAATACCCAAATGCTTCAGAGTAAAGGCCATGTGAAAAAATTAATACAGGAAATTTTTTATTCTGAATTTCAGGGCTGACAAATGTATTGGTATCTACTCTGAAATCCATTTTTTTGTACCCATTTATTAAGAATATCTATAGTTATAAATAAAAGAATGTAATTCAATTTATGGTTTGCTTTCCAAATTGAGTTATTTTATTTAGAAACTTTAGTTCACAAAACAGCTTATTTCGCAGGAGAATAAATAATTTTTAGGTCTAAAAAAAAATATACCCATTTTCCGACAGATATCTCATTTGCCGATGTATTTCAAACCAAAACAGGTAAACATTCATCCAGAATCCGAATATAGAAGCAGGAATTTTTTAAAAATGATTAATCTATTGGCTAATCATTTGCTTCCCACTCTTCAGGAAACTTGTACCAAGAAGTTGCCAATCCTTTAAGGTTCTCAGCGGTACATTCTCTGCAGTTATCTGTTTCAGTCCATACCAGCTTGTTATTGATGTAAATGTTTGCTGTGATGCTGGGAGATGGGCTTCTTTGGGTGTTTTCATCACATTCATCACAAAAGGCTGTTGCTGCAATCAAAAGTTCAATAGGTTGCACTGCTGGCTGAAAGGAGTATCTCCAGCCACTTGGCATGCTGTGCCCATCTGCTTCAGATGTGAATTCATCCAGATCAAAAGTCAGGACTCTTTGGCCACTGGCGTCCTTGAATTCCCCTGACCATGCAACATCATTTTCAGTAATTACCTCATAGGTTACTGTGATTGATTCTTCCGGCAATTCAGTATCACAAGAGAATATCAGAATTGACAATGCTAGCAAAGGTAAAATTGGGTTTTTCATTATTGTTTAGTTTAGTTTTTTTCAGGACGAATAGTATATCGATTTTGTCCGGTTGCTTAAAAAATATTTTTTTCATTTGATGTGATGTGATCGCTTATGATTGATCTGGTTAAAAATCCAAGTGACTAACTTTTGTACCTTTCTATTTTTTAAGATTTATCAAATTATTTCCTAAAGTCACATCTGCGACAGCCTGTCGCAGTGTTTGAACTGAATAATCCCAACACTACAAACAATTTTAACCATAAAGAAAAGAAATGCTTGCAACAAGGAAAGCAGGAACGGTATATTTGTGCCACCCCTTTTTGGTTCATGCTGCTCAACCTCATACAGGAGTAAATCCAAAGTTTATGGCTCAACCGCCCCTGCAGCTAAAGGCTGAATTGACTATTTCAGGAACTGATTCTGAATATTCTCCAATCGAAAGAGCAATTCGTTTAGGATTACAATAATCCTATATGAGTCGCTTTTAATGAGTTTTTTTTAGCGTGAAAGTTAACAAACTATATTTAATATAGGTTAGAGCCAAAATTGTAATATATCATTAGATATAATAGGGGTTTTCAACTTGAAAATATGCACCATTTACTCAAAGATTATTTCAGATCCCATACCAATGCCGATGATAAGGTTCTGGAAAGAATCTCTCCATATTTTATAGAAAAGACATTCAAAAGAAACGAATATCTCCTTCGTGAAGGGGAAGTGTGTAAATACAATTATTTTGTAATCTCTGGTTGCATGAGGCTATTTACTACCAACAAAGAAGGGGTGGAGAATACGCGCTATATTGCATTCGAAGGGAAATTCGGTACCAGTTTTACCAGCCTGATCACAGGGTTACCGGCATTTGAAAATATCCAGAGTCTTGAAAAAAACACCGTATTGCAGATAAGAAAGGATGACTTTTATACTTTGGTAGAAACTGAACCAAGTGTCAATAAGGTTTACAGAAATATTCTCGAATCCGCATATATTACAACTCAGAGGCGGATTTATGATTTTCAGGGAAAAGATAGTCTGGAAAGGGTTCAATGGCTTTTAAAAAATCAGCCTAAAATCTTAAACCGCATTTCCAACAAAGTAGTGGCAAGCTATCTTGGCATTACCCCATATACATTAAGTAGGTTAAAATCGAAACTTTAAAACGTTGACATAGAGCAATATTTTTTAACATTCGTTTCCTGAAATTTGTAGAAAAATATGAACCTATGAATTTCCGAATCAAATGCCTTTTACTAAAACCTATTTCAGCTTTGCTAACATTCATGGGTATTATAATCTTTCCCGCTTTTGCGCAGGCCCAGAAGCCAATTGTCTCTACTCCAGTGGAATTTATGGTAGGACACGATAGACTTTTTTTTCAGATGGTGGTTAAAAAGAAATTTACCCAGGAAAGCAAATTGGGCTTTTTAAGTGTCACATCCTTTTCAACAGATTATAGCAACGAACTGAGTGATTTAGACTTGGTCATGCCGGTTTTGCTTACATATAATGTCTATAAAAGTTTCGGTTTGGTGGCTGGGACTACGATTAACAATAAAGTTGGATTTGCGCCTTTAGCAGGTATAGAACATTCCTTTGCCAACCGGGAATGGGTGGCCGTTACCATTGCTTCTTTGTTTTTAAATTCCAGTAGAAATGTAGAATTATTTGGGATCTATGAATACAAACCTTGCCTCAGTGATAACTTTAATTTATACAGCAGGTTGCAGTACCTCTACATTCATGGAGTTTCGGCAAATCAACACGCCCGAAGCTTTCTGCAACTCAGGGCAGGGCTTAAGAAGAATGCTTTAAACTTTGGTTTAGGGGCTAACTTGGATCAATATGGGCCTGAAAAAGAATTTAAGCCAAATTATGGGGTTTTTATAGGTTGGGCATTTCAGTGATAGAAGTTCTTTATTGCTCTTTTACACAAGTCTTTTTACAACTTTAGTTTTTTTTTATAAAAAGGCTTTGGAATAAAATTATAGGTATCAAAAAAATCTTATTTAAACTGTTCTAAGCTAGTTTTACCACACTTTAATTTTAAAGGATTCACTTCTTCTTCTCATGTTCTTATAAACCTGAAAGTAATTCTTATCTCTTCAGATTTCCTTCAATTTTTTTAAGTTATTTACTAATCCAATCTAAATCTCAAAGTTTGGTTACAATGCTATGAAGGTCCTATTGATAGAAGACAACAAGGAAATGATTCTCAATATTATCAAATACCTTTCCCAGGAAGGGATGATTTGTGAGGTAGCAGAGAACCTATTTGATGCCCAAGACAAAATTCTATCCTTTGAATATGATTGTATTTTATTGGACCTTACTCTTCCTGATGGGAACGGACTAAGCTTGTTGAAAGAATTAAAAAGATTGGAATCCAAACCCGATGTATTGATTATTTCAGCCAAAAATTCTCTAGAAGACAAGTTGCTGGGATTGGATTTGGGAGCTGATGATTATTTGCCCAAGCCATTTCATTTAGCAGAGCTGCTTGCCAGAATCAAGGCCATTTACCGCAGGACAAAACTTGGTGGAACAGAGGTGTTGGTTTTTGAAGAAATCCAGGTTCAGTATCAAAACTTACTGGCAAGTGTTCATGGAAAACAGTTAGACCTGACCAAAAAGGAATTTGACCTCCTGGTTTTTTTAATCACCAATAAAAATAGGGTCTTGGGTAAAAGCGCCATTGCCCAACACCTGTGGGGGGATTATACAGATAACCTCTCAAACTTTGACTTTGTCTATCAGCATATCAAAAATCTCAGAAAAAAAATTGCTGAGGCCGGCGGACGTGATTACTTGTCTACTGTATATGGGATTGGGTATAAATTTGGAGCCAATCAATCATGAGACTACTCAATATCCTTACTACTGTATACCTTCTGATCACTTTGACTGCGGTTATTACAGGTGGTTATTTCATTTACCGCAAATTGGTTTCTGAAATTGATTTTGAATTAGGAATGGAGTTGGAAAGGCAAATTGAGGCTTATGCTCAAAGAATCAGCAATGGTCTGTCCCCTTCAGCTTTGGAAAATGACCGATTGCAGATCACAGAACTTCCCTACGATTTGGAAGAGGAAGCATTGGTTTTGAGTGATACCATCGCTTACCATGACCCGATGAACAGGGAAGAAAAACAACTCAAAGCCTCTAAGTCCTATAAAATAGGAGACAAGCATTACAGAATTTCATACTACAATCTTGTAGTGGAAGCAGAGGATATAACAGAAACAGTAGTGTATACCATGGTCTTGGTGTTTTTGATTCAGATCATTTTCGTTGTTTTTTTCTTCAGAAGTATTTCAAACAGGGTACTCCGTCCGTTTCAAAATACTTTGAAGAAAATCAAACAATTTGATTTTGGGGCCAATGAACCTTTGGTTTTTGAAGAAACAAAAATTTCAGAATTTGATCAGCTCAATGGTTTCCTTGAGAAAATGACACAAAAGCTTTTGATAGACTATCGACAGATCAAGGAATTCTCTGAAAATATTTCCCATGAGATTCAGACTCCAACAGCAGTTGTCGGTGGAAAACTGGAAAATTTGCTGAATTCTGAGATCACAGAAGACCAGGCAGTCCTGATTTATGCCGCATACCAAAACAACGAAAAGATTCACCGAATAGTCAAGTCACTGGGGCTGTTGGCAAAACTTCAGAATGCGGAATTTGATACAAGCTCAAAAATTGACCTGTCGGAGATTCTTGAAAAAAGTATTGAACTCATTTCCGAACTGGTAATCTTGAGTGAACTTAAATTTAATGCCGATATCAGACCGGAAGTATTTGTGAATATGCATCCATCAGTGGCTGAAATTATGTTCAGCAATCTTTTAAGTAATGCCGTCAAACACAACTTTAAAGGAGGTTGGATCAAGGTATCACTGTCTCCCCATCAATTGCTTGTTTCAAACTCAGGCAAGTCCTTGACTAAAAAAACCGATGAATTGAAGGGGAGATTCAAGAAAGAAAGTTCCAACAGTGATTCAGTGGGCTTGGGCTTGGCCATAGTAAATCAAATTTGTAAAACATATCACTTCCAATTTGATTATTCCGTCAGCAAAGATGACATACACACCATAACTATTGACTTTTAAATTTCTTCTTCAAAATTGAATCAGAATGTGTCTGTAATTTAGTTGGTAAATATTAAACCAACTATTCAAGTGATTAAGATTAACATTACACTGATTTTTATAATGTCCTCTTTGATTTCATTATCAAAGGTTTCGGCCCAGTCCTTTCCGGTCACAGGAACCCTATTGGATGCGGATTCAAATGAACCGATGGCCTTTGTTCAGGTGGCTTTGTTTTCAAAAGAAAATCAAGACCAGCCACTTACATTTTCAGATACAGATGAAAATGGAGGTTTTGCATTGCAAGCCCCTAAAGGTTCTTATACTTTCAAGGCATTTTTTATAGGATATGAGGATCTGGTTATAGAGGAAATTATCATTAACGCACCAAAGAGGCTTGGCGATCTGAAGATGGTAGGTGACAGCGAAAACCTGGAGGAAGTGGTTGTCCAGACAAATAAACTTCCAATCAGGACAAGTATGGAGGGAATAACCATCACTCCGGAAAATAACCTGGCCAATATTGGGGGTACACTTTTGGATATTTTGCGCAACACGCCATCCATTTCAGTGTCTGAAGATGGAAGCATTTCGCTAAGAGGCAGCACCGGGACCAATATCCTGATCAATGGTAGGAATTCATCCCTGACCCAAAACCTGGACCAGCTACCGGCCAGTGCCGTGGAAGAGATCAGGATCATCAACAACCCCAATGCAAGATATGATGCGGAAGCTGAAGGTGGCGTTATTGACATCATATTGAAAAAAGGGACAGACCTGGGAACCCATGGAGGATTGGAGGCAACTTATGGTACACGAAACAGAACAAACGTTGGAGCAAGAATAAACCACAGAAATGCAAAATGGAATACATTTATAGGCTATAATTACAGAGACTGGAAAAATATAGGAGAAAGACGCAATACCAGGATTTTATTTGAGGATCAGGAAGAACTCAGACAAAATACGTCCAATTCCAGAAGGAATGCAGGTCATAATTTTAATTATGGTACAGAATATTACTTTGGCAACAATGTGCTGAGTTATGAAGGTGTATTTCAAACAAGTCTTGATCGGCAGATAAATACACTTTTTGCTGAGTTGGAAAGGGGAGGGAGTAACCCACGGTCATTTGACTATGTCCGAAGAAATGAAGAAAGTGAAACTGATACCGGCCTGGATAATGCATTGATTTTTGAACACAACTTTAAAGAGAAAGGTCATTTGTTTCGGGCAACAGCAAGTCATTCTTTTAGAAATCAGTTCAAAACACAAGAAATTGACATTTTCAACAATACACTGAATCCTATTCCTGAAAACCGAACAGGCCAGGAGCTGGCCTATATAGATGAGGTAAGGAATATATCAGTATTTCAGGCTGATTACATCAAACCACTAAAAAACGGGAAGTTTGAAACTGGATTGAAATCTATTCTTAGAAAATTTGACAATGACTACCAGTACTTTAGGTTTAATGAGTCTGAAGGTGGATTTGTGGAAGATGACTTGATAAGCAACCGTTTTATTTACCAAGATCAGATTCACGCAGGTTACGCTTTGTTTTCTGCAAGTACCCCAAAGTTTGAGTATGGTCTTGGTTTAAGAGGGGAAATGACTGTGGTAGACACTTATCTGGAAAATACAGATGAAAGTAATAAACAAAATTATTTTAACCTCTTCCCAAGTGTGCAGGGGATGTATAATTTCAGTGAAATTCATTCTTTGAAGTTTACCTATAGCAGAAGGATAGACAGACCTACTGCTTGGAGGTTAAATCCCTTTCCTGACATCACAGACAGTTTGAATGTAAGAAGAGGTAACCCTGAGTTACAGCCTGAAATGATCAACTCGTTTGAATTTGGCCATATTGCCAACTTCAAGAATTCAAGTTTGACAACCAACTTGTTTTATCGAAAAGTAAACGGACAACTTGATTTTATTACCATTGTAGAAGATGGAATATCCTATTCCCAACCCGATAACCTGCTTTCAGCAGAATCCTATGGACTGGAATGGATTGGCAGCAGTGAGGTTAACAGTTGGTATTCCATCAATGGTGGATTCACCATTTATAGGATTCTGGTTGATGGGTCTAACATCAGTGAAGAGTTTACCAACTCTGGGTATGCCTGGAACCTAAAGTTAATTCAGGATTTCAAACTACCTTTTGGCTTGAACCTTCAATTTGCAGGAAACTATGATTCCCCGGAAATAGAAGCCCAAGGAAGGGATTTGGCACAATACTATATGGATGGGACATTACAGAAAGCACTCTTCAAGGACAAGGGAAGTATTTCACTGAGTGTACGGGATATTTTTGATACCAGAAGATTTGCAGGGAATGCGCTGACCAATTCATTTTCTCAGGAATTCTATTCCAAGCAAGAAACCAGAATTATCCTGATGTCAGCACGATACAATTTTTGATGAAGTGAAAATGTAATATCCGCTCGTAACAGTTTGGAAAATTCCTTCTTACCAATAATTAAATTATTACTGGAACTTTGGAAAGGAATGTGCAAGAAAAAGGAAACCTGAGTGAATCGACTTTGCTCCCTTATACACTCTTTTGTTGATGTTTGCCAAGCTTCAAATCGACCATAGAAATATTGATCAGGTGTTTTATGGCAAAAGTCTTTGAGTTTACAGGATTCACACCTAACACAAATTGCGATTTCCCATACAATTACAGCGTATAGGGTTGTTATTATCCAGCTTCTGGAAGGAATAGGTATTTTTTAGTGAGGTGTCTGTAGTTTTGTTTTAAGATGGGTGGACTTTGGCTTGAATTAATTCCAAATCTCGTTTTTCTCGGTCAAGATTATAGGCTTATTATCTGTCACTACTATGGTATGTTCGTGTTGGGCCATATAACCACCCCTGTTTCCAGCCAAAGTCCATCCATCATTGAGTTCGATGGCGAAACTAGAAGTAGTGGAAATAAAAGTCTCAATAGCCAGGACTGAATTTTTTTTGAAACGTCTCAGATCATGCCTGTTTTTGTAATTGAGTAGCTCGTCAGGTTGCTCGTGCAAACTTCTGCCGATCCCATGTCCGGCTAGGTTTTTAACTACTTTAAAGCCATGTCTTTTTGCCTCTGATTCAATCAGGTGACCAATATCTGATATTTTTACACCTCCTTTGATGTTGAAAATGGCTTTCTTTAAAATAGACTTGGAGGCATCTACAAGTTTTTGGTGAAAGAATTTATCTTCTCCCAGTACAAAAGAAGAGCCATTATCAGACCAGTAACCGTTCAGTTCTGCTGATACATCAATATTAATCAGGTCTCCTTCTTTCAAAATTTTCTTTGTTGAAGGGATCCCGTGACAAAATTCATTACCTACACTGATACAAGTCCAGCCTGGAAACTGATAGGTTTTGTTGGGAGCAGAGTTTGCTCCAAAATCTTTCAAAATACCTGCTCCAAAATCATCAAGTTGTTTGGTTGAAATGCCGGGCTTGGCATAGTTTTTCATTTCTTTCAAAGTATAAGCCACCGCTTTGCTTACCCTTTTCATTGCAATCAGTTCTGACTCAGTTTTTATTGACATGATGTGTTGATATTTCGTTTTTACATGTTGCACAAACCTTGTTCAACATTCTGTGGTATTTTGTATTCAAAAATAAATCCGATTTTATTGGATGTGATGGTTGCTTGGAATCGTTGAAAATAGGTTTCCTTGAACTACGCTACTCCAGAAGGTTTAGCTATGAAATTCTTTGGCTCTCTCAAAGGAAACAAAGGTAAATATAAGAACTTTGCTCTTAGAGAAAGGACTTTGAAATGAACCTTTCTACATTCCACCACCAATGGGAACATAATTATTCGGAAGTTTTGAAGGTTTGGTCAAATAAAAAAGTCCATCCCGGAAGAATGGACTTGATTAAAAACCGGGAAGACTTTCTTTTTTAATTTTTTAATTCTATTTCAATATCTGCAAATTCTTCAATGTTGTTTTTAACCCTAGAGTAAATGTTTCTGTTGCTGGTTCGGCTGATCAAAATAACACCGTCAGTAACTTCAGCGTTTTCAAATGCTGAGTCAGAAACACCTCTGAACCAATTTCCTGCACTGATTTCAAAGAGTGCAAGCGGATTGTTTCTGGAATCTATCAAAAAATAGGCATCATCGTCTTCTCCTTCAATTTCAACTTCAAAATCAATGTCATCTCCAAAATGTTCAAATACAACTGGGAGGGAAGAACCGTCTTCGAATTCATAAGTACCTTCAATATAGATTGACGGTTCATTTCTATGGTCTATCAGGTCTAATTCTAATTCTATTTCTTTATACTCCCCAGCTTCTATATTGACAAAAAAATCAGTTGATTCATCAAATTGATCAAAGGTGACTTTTCTAATATCATTGAATCTGATTTCAAATTCTCTTTCAAAAGAACCGGTTTCATTTCTGCCTTCGACCTCAAATTCAAGTTCCTTGATCTGAATGAACCCACTTTCGATTGTTAATTTACTGTTCTGGACTCTACTGTTGGGTGAACTTGAGCTGCTATTGTTCAGAACAAATGCAAAACCTAATTTACCTTCACCAGATCCTGGTATTTCATCATCATTGCTACAGGAATAAAGTGCAAATGCTGCTATCAGGACAAATGCTGCTATTAAATTGTTTAAGTATTTCATATTGGTTAGTTTAGTTTGAAATCGGTTTTAAGTTTGGTGGAATGATTTGTACAATTCATCTGATTTTGCCAAACCCTTTAACAAAAACCGGTCTCATTTTTAACATGATTCATCTTTCTAAGTTTAAATAAATCAGAACTGGTGATTTTATTTTTCCAATAGTTAGTTTTTTCTTAATTTACTTGAATCGAATGGGATTGATAGGTGAAAAATGAAAGCTGTAATAAGAAGGGTTTTTCCACCAGCGTATTAAAAGTGGTTTGTAAAGAAATGATAAATTCCCTTCAAATATTTCATTTTGTGCTTATTTACTTAGTATTGAGTTATTTCTAAAACCTTAGATAATTAGGGGTATAATTTTTTGTTAAAAAACTGTATTCATTTGATTTAAACCTTGATTGAAGGAGTAATTTTTATCCCTCAATTCTCCCATATCGCTCTTCCATCAAATCCAGATACTTTCCCTGCATTTCTATTGAAAGTAAAGAATTCTTCACCCATTGAGTACTTTTCTTTTTAAACTTCAGCAAGTATTCCTGCCAGAATATCTTTATAATATATTTCAGCTTGCCTCATCATTTAAAGTTTTACTGTTTACTGGAGCCAGCTCGTGACCAAACATCTGGAGTACCAGATTAACTTTATCCAGGTTAAGGTTAGTTTTGCCTTGTTCTATCTTTCTGATTACTGTCAAGGCCACACCACAGCGGTCAGCAAACTCCTCTTGAGTCATTCCTGTTTCCTTTCTATGTTCCTTTACAAAGTCTGCAAGTCTTTTCATTATATGCTTTTGAATACAATATGATTCAAATATAGTTAATTATATGTAAAAAAATATAATTTATACTTTGGTTCTAATTTTATATGTTTTTAAATATAGTTTAGCTTAATGGGTTTAAACCGCTCTTCAAGAGTCACGTTTACTCTTGAGATTGGAACGAGAGTAATTAAAGGGAAAATTTACCCTCGTTCTGATTTTCTCCGAACTTTTTGAGTATTTCTTTAGAGAATGATTTGATTTCTTCCGAACTCAAATCATTCCTTGACATTAATTTTTCAATAACCCCGTGTTTTTCCGATCCTTTCCAAAAATCCTTTTTCTTTCCGAGAATCAATGTGCTAGACCACCGTAGAATTGTTTAATCGAAGTCTCTCGGCCATCTTACGAATCGAAATTCGGGGCTCAGCCTGAATGATTGATAACACCTCCGATTGTCATTCTTCTGTTTGTTTGACGCCCTTTACAGGGGCTTTTCAAAGACACCCTCTAAGATGGTTTGTCTTTTTCTTGATTTTGCTTTTGATATAATGATGGGTGTTGCTATATCCACTCCTGTTTGTCCACAGTTTGCGGCACTTTTAGATCTCCGGTATGTTTGGTGGTTTTAGGCTCGACTAGCATTACTTGCACTTCTTCACCATTGGTCCAAGGCCTGTGTTTTACTCCTTTTGGAACAATCAATATCTCTCCTGGTTTGGTGGTGATGGTTTTTCCATCTCTAAAATCCATCATTAAGGTGCCTGTGACGACCACAAACATCTCATCTTCTTCCTGGTGGCTATGCCAGACCAGGTCTCCTTTAAGCTTGGCTAGTTTTACGAAGTTTTCATTCAACTCTCCGATGATATAAGGGTGCCAGTGGTTATTTATTTTAGTGAATTTTTCTTCCAGGTTAATCTTCATGATATTTTCTATTTGGTTTGTTTTAGAATCCAAGAACTGATTTTTTCCAGGGCTACCGGGGCAAATGTCTGCTCAATTTGTGAATACTCCGAGATAAGCCCCGATTTACTTTCCTGAAATAAATGATTCAGACCTTCAATCAAAACAACCTCATAATTTTTTGATTCACTTAAAGCCAAGGATTCTTTTACTGGCTGCAAATGATATTTTGGAGGAACCTGAGTATCATTACTTCCATACAAGGCAAGTGCTGGAACTTTAATTTTTTTGATTTCTGTAACAGGGTTGTAATTGTAAAAATATCTTACCCAAGGGGTGGTTCTTGCCGCCACAAGGGTTTCAATGAATTCTTCACGATCCACATTGGGTGGAAGAAGTGAAGCTAGTAAATCTGAATTTTGATAATATGTTTTCAGCTCTCTTCTAACAATGTCTGTCTCCCTTTCGGAGGATGCTATATCTATCGCCTCTTTTACATAGGTTTTATATTGTTTCTCATCTGCAATAGGGAAGTTTCGACTATCAATTGCCTGTCTTAGAGATACCTCTTTGCCGGCTGTTCCTGTTCCTCCCAGCATTACAATGAAGTTTACATCTTTCGATTGATTAGCTACCATCGGGGCAATAATGGCGCCTTCGCTATGTCCCACCAATCCAAGTTTATTGACGTCTATATCAGATCTGCGTTTTAGAAAATCAATGGCACTCAATACATCCGTTGCAAAATCAGCAGTGTTACTTTCAGCAAAATTTCCCGTAGACTCGCCAAAGCCCCGGTCATCAAAACGCAAGACGGAAATCCCCATTTTTGTAAGGTGATCAGCAAGTACCAAAAAAGTTCGATGACTTTGAAAGGATTGATTTCTATCTTGAGGACCACTTCCAGAAATCAATATAACTACTGGAGGTTTCTTACCCGATAGGTTAGGAAGTGTCAAAGTGCCTGCAAGAGTAATTTTAGCTTCAAGGTTTTCAAATTTGACCTCTTCTTCTAAGTAGGGGTAGGGAAGGGTCGGTTCTTGGGGTCTGTTCAGTTTAATTTCTTCCAATACTTCCTTTGTAAGGCCTAATGGCACTTTATTGACACCTTCTTGGAAAGTGCCTTCTATATTACCTGTAGCAGTATTCCATGTTCCACTGTATTTAAATCCTATATTTGAAGCATCAATAAAAAGCTGTCCATCTTCAAAAATTGTTTTTGATGTTCTGATACCTTTTACTCCTTGACTTGGGATGTCAATTTCAGATTCAAGCTTGTTGGCTATTTTGGTGATTTGGAATACAAATAGAAGTTTTCTGCCCGGTTGGACTTCAAGAGTACTGTTCCAAATCCCCTCAATTTCCTGCGAAAACCCTAAAGGAGCAATCAGTAGAAAGATTATAATGGTTAATATTTTTTTCATAATTCAATTTTTTAAGGCGTACCTATCCTGTTACAGCTATTTTTTGTTGAATTAGAATTCGTTTCTGGTTAAATTATTAGTATTTGATATCCGAAGGGATTTCCTCCTTGCTTGGAATTTTGGTATTGTCAGGCAATACCTTCTAAGGTTATGAGTCTATTTCATTTAATACCTGTTCTGCTGAATTTGTAGCACTTTTATAGCCTTTGAATACCCATCTTGAGAGAAAAAATAGAAAGACAAAAAGTACTGGGATATAGAGCCAAAGGTTTGTGATGTGCTCAGCATGAAAAAGGTCATTATCCTTAAAGATTTTCGATGTGACTGGTAAAATTATTGCTGCCAGTAGGATGCTTAAATAAAGCGTTACTTTTTGATTATCTAATATTGCTTTTTTTGCTTTATGGAATTCAATCAACACCTCTGCATGGCTACTTATGGCAATGTTTAACTTTTTCAAGGAATTTAGTTTGCTTAATGTCAACAAGGGGAGTACCAGCAAAGAAATAATGGTAATCAGACCAAATGACATCAAATACCAGGTTTCCAACTTTTCAAAATTAATCGCAATGAATACTGCGCTGGAAAAACATATTAAAGCACCTATCAATTCGTAAGTCATCAATTTGCTAAATTTGCTTTTATATTTTTCCTTGGTAATGTTTTCTATAAGTCGATTTGTTAGAATTTCCTGTTTTTCCAATCTCTTACTCATTTCTTGCCAGGTATTCTTCATTTCTTCCAGTTCCATGATTAGTTTGCTTTAGTGATTGTTGATTTCAATTTTTCTTTGATTCGCGATATTTTGGTTCCAACATTACTGGTCGTAATACCAATGATTTCTGCAATTTCCTGATGACTTTTTCCCTCCAAAAAAAGAAGGATTATCCCTTTTTCCAGCAGGTTAAGGAGTTGGATATGCTCATAAAGCAGCTTCAATCTTTCCTCTTCAAGCTTGTCTGATACATCGGCGTGGCCCATGGTTACCAATTCGAGAGGGACAGTGTTAACTTGTTTTTTGGTGCTTTTCAGGTTATAAATAGCAGTGTTCATGGCCACTCTGTACATCCAAGTGCTTAGCTTGGATTTTTCACTGAAAGAGTCAAAGGACTTCCAAAGCTGAAAGACTATTTCCTGATACAGGTCCTCTCTATCCTGAGGATTATAAGTATAAAGCATCGCTACTTTAAAAATCAGTCCCTCATTTTGTTTTACTATCTGAAAGAATCGGTCTTTTTTTTCCATCGAAAATCTAATTTCAAACAATTAGTGTATGAAGTTCCCCAAAAATCACAGAGATGTAGCATTTTTTTACTGCAGGACATATGGTAGAGATCAGATGTACTTTATAATGATGATTTTTCTTTTTCTACAATTGAATCAATGAAAACATTTATGTTCTGTTCCTTCAGTTCAGCATATTTTTTTCTGTCCTGATTGGCTGTTAGAGCAATTTCATATTTCATTTCCTGATATTTTATCCTGGCCCACTCATTCTTTCTAAGATAGTTTCTTGATAAAATATGTCTTTCCAATGCTTTGCTGTCCTTAGGACAAACATAAAGGTGATGTGCAATTGAGTCTAATATGTTATTTGTTGATTGACCGTATCTTTTAAATACTTCCCTGTTTTCGATACCTTGATTTCCATTATGATAATAACCTAATTTTTCGAGCAGGTATTTTATGACCTCAAAGTCTTGACGATTGAAAAAAACAATGTCAATATCGATTATCGGTTTTGCATCCAATTCCGGAACAGAAGTACTACCAACGTGTTCAATGGTGAAATCCATACCCAAAAGCCCATTTTCGATTTCCCCCTTGATCATTTCAAAATCTTTGATCCAAGTTGAAGTGTACTTCTTTAAAAGCATGTCTTATACAATTAAGCTGTAAATCAAACTATTGCACCTACAAGATTATCCTTTACAATTTAACATTTTTCAAGCTTTGTTATTATCCAGACCCTGCACTGGAAACTAATTTGATAGAATACCCTTCATATAAAAGATTTTTCATGATAGCCATTCCTTTTGTGTTTAAATTTTTTTTCACCACATCTTTATCCAAGTGATCCAGCTTAAAAGTGGACCCAAGGACTTTTGAAAAATTTAAATGCTCTTAATACAGTTGCAGTAAGCCTCACTTTGATGAACCTAACTTTATCCAAAAAAACGATTCCTGACACATTAAGAATATCAATCCAACAACAATTAGAACTTGGATTCACTGGCACGAAACTTTATTTTTTGAGGGCTGTATTTTTGTTAAATCTTGGTATTAGTTTTGTAATTCAGTTGATAAGTTCTTCACCGAAAATGACATTACTTTTAAGACAATTGTTTGGGCTTTCCATGGCGCTATATTTTATAGGCCTGGGATTGGTTTTTCCCCTCACAAACCAATCAATTGAATTTACCGGTACTGAAACTAAACAAAAGATTTCTTCTATTTCTTTCTGGGAGAATTTTGATGGCTATAGTACAGTTGCCGGTACAGATCTGACTTCTGTGCCTTCAAAGAAAGAGTATTCAAGTGAAAGCCATTCCATTGATGCTTTTACTGCATATGCAAACTGTTTGGCAACTTTTATCAAATGCCGCTTAGGTATTGGGTCTCATGTTTTCGTTGTTTTTGGCATCAGAGAACTCAAATTTCCAAGTCATTCTTTTGGTAGCATGGAATTCCCTCTTAATAGGAGGGTGATTTTTAAAGTCAGAAACACGTATTCTGACTGAATTCCAATTTACAAATTCTAACCAGACAGCTGTTAATGGCTGTCCATTGACTTCTAATATCATGTTTGAAATAGATATTCCCTCCATGCTGATTGCTATTGCTGCAATAATGGCATTCCTCGCCCCCTTCTATATCCAATATTTGAGGGTGAAAAAAACGAAGCTTAGAAAAGCATCTGAGCTCAATAGATTTCTTGAAGAAAACAAACTCCAGATCAATGACTTTGATTTTTGGAGAAACTTCTATTATGTGGGTATAGACTCTTCCCAAATGAAGTTGGTCTATGCAAAAGGCTCTGATCAGTTCAGCAATCAACTGATTGACCTGAAAGATATCAATTATGCTAAAATCAGTGAATCATTTAGGATCCTTGGGGAAAAGGAACCAAAGCGAAAGATCATTGACCTGTTGATTCTGGAGCTTATAGATGCCTCAGGGAATGTCAGGTATATGCTTGAGTTTTATGATGGAGAGAAGTACTCTGACCTTTTGGGTGAAACAGTCTTGGTTAAAAAATGGCGAGACCAAGTCAATTCAGTTCTCAAAAAGAACAGGGGAAGAAATAGTAATCCTTTGTTGGCAGTAGTTTAAATTTTGTATCCAGTTCATTCGATCGGATTTTCTGGAATCTAATATCGAAATGGATACAGTTCTTAAATTTGACAGGGGGATAGTTGATACCCCTTTGTTTTAAAACCTCTCAAAAAATATATAAGATTTAGATTGCTATGGAAATTTTCCTTCTTACAGAAACCTGGGTGGCTTTGGCCACGCTCACCTTCCTGGAAATAGAAAAAATATTTTCAAAAATCATCAGTATAAAACTCTGAACTTTTAAAAAGTTAGCACACATTTTGAAATATTTATTTTGTCCGGGAAGGAAATTAAACCAATTGAAAATGAAAAAAATGCTTGTCTTAATGCTAGTTGCCGGAATGGCAGTGTTGGCATCATGTGGAAACAAAACCACAGAAGATACTCTGGTTGAACCAGAGCAAACTGAACAGGTTCCTTTGTCTGAAGGGACTTTTGATGAGGGAGACTCAGTAGAGGTAGAAGTTCTGCCAACGGAATTGGATTCTATCAGCTGAAATCAGTGAAATTTCAGGCCTGCTGAGAAGCAGGCCTTTTTTTCAAAGTATCAAATTAACAGAGAAAAAGTATCAATTTTTTAATGAAAATGTCTTCTTGTCATTACCAAAGGTAGCCCAATCAGGATAAGTGCACAAAGCTTGGTTAAAATGATAATGTGAATGGTCTTATATTACATGGTGATTCTGCTGTCATTTAGAAACCAAGGGAGAAGCTCAAACCACTGAGTGTTTGATAGCATCCATAAAAAATCAAGCTAGATTTAAAATAAGGACTCCAATCAAACCTAGGCCAAACCTAAATATATACTGAAAAAGGCAATGGTATTAAAAATGCCATGTACCATAATCATAAACCACAAATCATATTTGCGCAGGATAAATATTATGGCAAAAATTGCCCCTGTAGATCCGGCAACAAGTTGGCCTGTAACCCCTTGCTGCATGTGCATGTATCCGAAAAAACCGGAAATAAGTACGATATTGATCGCAAGGCTGATTTTACTGTCTCCAAAGAATTTCACGAACTGTCGCATTAGGTATCCCCGGAAAATAATTTCTTCTCCAAAGGCTGCTGTAGCCCACACAATCAGTATCCAGATTATAGTGGTTGGAAGGTCACCTTTCAACTGGTTCATGCTGGAATAATCAATGGGAACTCCTGTGAGCATCTCGATTCCTGGAACCAACGCAATTACATAAAAGATAAATAGCCCAAATGCTACCAAAGGTGCGATAACCAACAAGTCTTTGGCATTGAATTTTTCTATGTATAACCCGAGGGCTGAAAACGGCTTTCCCCTATATTCAAAACAATTGGCTACAATGATTATTAAAGAGATAATTATATTTTCAAATGGTGTTCGATTGATGGGCCCAAAGTACATGAAACATATGATGCCAAAAGTGACCAATGGAATTAAGGTTTTTCGTAAGCTGATTTTGTTCATTGTTTTAGTTTTTCGATTTGAAACAAAAGTGAATCGAAAAACTCGTCTATTTGTGTTTTTGGGGCGATTAGGTATGAAATTGCCTTATTTAGGTTTAAAGATTTTAGTAAAAAAGAAAATGGTTCCTAATCTCCTGTAATGGGTACAGAAAAACTAGGAAGACAGAAGCTCCTTGTTGAAAGATTGGGAAACAGGAAGCTCTTTTTCAGTTTAGTAAATGGTTTTTGAATCTTTCCAAGACTTGAAATGAGAAGGGTTGATAAGGTGTGAGCGATGTACCTGAAGCAGGAAATCAAATTCTTCTTTGAGGCTCTTTAAAGAGGTACGGATGATCTTGGAATCAAGGGTGTTGTTTTGGATGTAAAAAATCTCAACGTAATTCTGCGCATTAGACACACAGATCAAGTCTGATTTCTTTATTTTTAAAATATCCAGTTTGTTTTCTCCCTTTATAGTCAGCACATCTTCCTGAGCAGGAATTAACTTGATAAGATAGCTTCTGGCAATTGCCAGTGCAGTAAAGTTTACAATCGCTGCTCTCATCATGATTTCGGTATTCCATTGTAGAAAAGTGTATCCACCTCCGATAAACGGACTCTTGTACAGCACAAAGGTTGCAGTAGTATGAAGTATGTAAAAAAAAAGGAGTGTGCCAACCTCCAAGCCAAATGACCAGGTCTTAACTTTGTCATAGATAGCTTTTTGGATAACAGCTATGAGTCCATATCCTAAAAATGCGACCAAATTGAATCCAATACTGGACCTGATCCAAAAATAATAACCTGTTGTGTCATCAGTAAAGGGCCTCACAAAAAACATGAACAGAAAACCCCACAGGGAGAAAAGTAATCCAACAAGGAGATGGTGTTTGATTGATGGATTCAGTTTATTCATTCAAGCTATTCTTCATTTTAAGATTTAATCACTTCAAACTTATTCAGGGTCAGGAACTGCTAGAAAAATTCGGGTAATCCCTGGTATTTCTGAGTAGTGTTTAGTTAATTTCTTTAGCTGAGAGACCATATTGTAGGTTATTGCCAACGATAGGGCAGATTGGGGTCGGGAGTGGTGTCAGAATGCAAAGCAGTCAACCTTCATTATACAATTGAACAGCCGAACAAAGTTTGAAGTTTGCCTATTACTTGTCTGACTCAAATCCCGTATTTGGTAGTAGCTGATTATAAGTTTTCCTGAATCCTGGGGGCCTGCTTTT
>NZ_ALWO02000015.1 GCF_000295935.2 Indibacter alkaliphilus LW1 | reverse complement strand
AGCAGATATACCGCCGTATCGAAAACTACCTTACGTAGCTCTTTTTTAAATCCCGTTACCCGAACAGGTTTGCAAAGGTAGAAATTAAATCTCTTTAGGCAAGAGATAAATTGAAATTTATTTTAAAATTATCTCTTTGTTTCAATCTTTTCCCCTTATGGGATTGCAAAGGTGGTGAGCTTTGGTCAAATCTCAAAATCCAAATAGAAATATTTCATAAGAAAATCTCCAACTAGCCTGATAAACAGCTAAAAAAATCCCGATCTTAATTTGACCGGGATTTGATTAAGTCTTGGTACATTTATAATTGCTTCAATCTAATATTCCTCCAGTATACTTTTATGCCTCCTCCATCGTGAATCTGAAGTAAAATTCCACCTTCTCCTTGACCAATCTTTGAATCCGAGTAATTGACCATTTCCACTCCGTTAAGATAAGAAATTACTCTATCGCCATTTACAACTATTTTCATATGATTCCAATCTCCAAACTTTAAGGCGCTATCTTTTTCCTTATCTGGTTTGACAAGCCAGCCTCTACCGTAAGATTCATAAATACCACCGGTATCATAACCTGGAGGGGCTACTTCAACCTGCCAACCTGAAACAATGGTACCATCTACAGTTGATCGGATAAAAACACCGCTGTTACCATCAGCTTCTTGTTTAAATTCAAGATTCAATTCAAAATTTTTGTAATTTTTTTCGGTTCCCAAATAGCCATACTCCTTATCCGGCCCACTTTCGGAAATTAGAAGTCCGTCCTCAACATACCACTTTTCAGTACCATAGATTATCCATCCAGACAAATCCTTGCCATTAAATAGCTCTATTTCTTCATTATAAATAAATGATGAGATACCTAGTGCTATTGCTAAAACCACCGGGATTATATTAAATTTTTTCATGTTTTTTTAATTAATGTTTTCATTGATCATTTGAAGTTTTGCATAAATAAAGGTTAATGCCATGGAGTAACTACTCTGTCATCCCCTACTTCACAAGTAGCTAATTTGCTTTGTTAAAGTACTGCTATATAGGTGTATTTACTGCATAATCTTTCAACTATCCTTTAAATACAAATTGTCGATTTAATTAAACTAGAATCCATCCTCATAAAAATTGGATAGCGGCTAATTTTATAATGGTTTAATTTTAATATTTTTGAACCAAGCTTCACTTCCATGATCCTGCAATGCAATCAATCCTCTTCTAGCTATAGCGTAATCAGGAAAGTCATCCCATTTCCCACTATTTCTCCTCTTTTCCCAATCTTCCGAATAAGGAACAAACTCCAAAGTTTTCTTACCATTAAGCCAGTAACTCGCACCCCTTTTAGAGAAAATAATTTTTGATGTATTCCATTCCCCTGCAGGCTTGACTACACCATCAATATCCCCAGGATACATACCATAATCTGAAGCAAGGGATTGCCAGTCTTCCAGCGGTTCAGGGAAACCTAACTGATCGATCACCTGATACTCAGGCCCAGTTTCGTAAGGAGCATTGTATTTAGGATCCTCTACCACATGGTAAAACACACCACTGTTACCCTCAGGTCCTATTTTCCATGTAAACTCCATTTCAAACTCTTCGAAGTCCATCGGACCAAAAACAATATCTCCCCCAATATCACCACCTGTTCCGAGAGCCTTCAGAGCACCGTCTTCTACTGTCCATCCTTCGGGAAACGTCTCTCCATTAAATGATCTCCAACCAGATGGATCCTCTCCGTCAAAGAGCAACATCCAACCTTCCGATTTTTCATCTTCAGTAAGGGAATTATCTAGTATGATTATTTCTTCTTCAATCTCTTCTTCCTCAACCGTCTTTTCGGGACTACAGGCCCATACAAAAAGGGGGAGAATCAAAGGCAAATAAAAATCACTTTTTCTTATCATATCAGTTTCATGTTTACAGGATCCCATTGAATAAATTTATTCTGGAAATAACTGTCGTTACACAAAAGGGCTGGAGCTGCCGCTCTAAAACCAAATACTGGATCTTCTGCAACAGTACCTCCAGTACGGATTGCCTGAAACCAGTTTCCAAAATGATCATAATGTGCTCCTTTCCAATTTCTTTGGGCAGTATATACCAATTCTTTTGGAGGCAAAATTGCAGCTCTAGTATCAGAATCACCTCTTAATCTAGCCTGTTCTTGCAGAAAAGGATCATCTGAAGTCATGGTTTGATTCATTTTCACAACCACTTCCTCCCACTTTACATCCATTGACCCCTTCGTACCTACAATCCTTAAATACGTTGTACCACTTGTACCGTCTACGAAATTACATCTCAAAGAAAGATTGAAACCTGCATGTTTTTCTGTCTCAGGATAGTCAAAGGTTCCCAATAAAACATCTGGAACTTCCCTTCCGTCCTTCCAATATCTTAAGCCTCCCATTGAGGAAATCTTATTTGGACCATAAGAATCGGTAATAAAATGTAAGCTTGAAAATAAATGAACGAACAAATCTCCTGACATTCCTGTACCATAATCGAGGTAATTTCTCCATCTAAAAAATCGGAGAGGGTCCCAATCTCTGCTTTTTGTATTGGAAACATATTTTTTCCAATCAACAGTTTGTTCATTTCCATCCTTTGGAATTGCATACTGCCAAGCTCCCTCAGGAGACATCCTTGCCCAAAAACCCTCAGCATAAACTATATCTCCAATTGCACCTTCGGCTAAAAGTTCTTTCGCTTTTTCATTTCCTAGAGATGAGACACCTTGGCTACCAACTATCATTACCTTACCCGATTTTTTCCAGGCATTGATCACATCCATGCCTTCTTTGACAGAATGTACCATGGGTTTTTCGCAATACACATGCTTCCCGGCATTCAATGCATCAATACTGATTTGCTTATGCCAATGGTCTGATGTAGCTATAATAACAGCATCAACATCACTTCTTTTCAGGAGTTCTTTGTGATCCTGTGTTACAAAAAGATGGTCACCCCAACGCTGTTTTGCAGAGTCCAATCTTCCTTTATATAGATCACAGACCGCTACAAGCTCCACATTGGCATGTCTTAGCGCAGAATTGGTGTCTTCAATTCCCATAATCCCAGCGCCAATCAGCCCTAATTTGATTGTGGTATCATTCTCAGAATTGAATTGATTTTTAATTTCTATCAGGTTTTTGGCCTGAGCTTCTTGGGACAAGGCGATGGGACTCAATGCTGCTATTGCTCCCGTTGCGCCTAATTTTCTTAGAAAATCCCTCCTTTGTCTCTTCATGGTATTAGGTTATGGTTATTGAATTGAGCAGAAAAGTTAATTAATTTTTTTACAAAAGTTGCCTCTTTTGATTGAATTTTTTATGAACGGAAACTTAATTGAATGAAGTTTGAAGCTTTTTTAAATAAGCAGTCAAATAAAGTAGTCTACTCCCGTACCAAGAAAACATCTCCCCATCTACCAATAGAATTTTTGTATCCGGTAAAAGCTCACCAAATTCATATATATGCTTTTGCTTGAAAGGAAAAGGTTCTGAACTCAGTAGCAGATAATCTGGATCCAATCTTCTAATCTCCTCCACAGTTAGCTCCGGATAGCGTTGATTAATAACCAAATTTTCAAAACCCGCTTTTTGTAGCATATCATTGATAAAAGTATTTCTCCCGGCCACCATTAGGGGGTCTTTCCAAATCAGGTATATTGCTGACCCTAACTTGGGTTGGGTAATATTCATATTTTGACGGATTTTCTGAACCAATGTATCTGCTTCCTCTGATGTTCCAGTAATCTCACCTATTCCCTGCATCATGTTGAAAGCGCCTTCCAAGTCATAAATATCACTCATCCACACTGGATATTTTTCAGACAAACGGTCAATTCCTTCCTGATAATTTTCCTCTTTATTGCCGATGACCAGGTCAGGCTGGAGGGCCTCAATTTTATCAAAATGAAAACTTTTAGTACCTCCGATGATGGACTTTTGCTTTTTAAGCCCTTTAGGATGAACACAAAACTTGGTAAGCCCAACCAGCCTATCCTCCAAACCCAAATCCACCAACAACTCCGTCTGTGAAGGAACCAGCGAAATAATGCGCTCTGGCCGCTTGGGAATTTCGATCCTCCGGTTCATCTGGTCGAAAAAGAAAGGCATGGGAAGAGTGTGCTCGTGATTATTGGTCAGTGATTAGGTGATTGAGTGAGTCTTAATATGATGTCCCACCCTGAAATTACTTGGCTTGTTTTTCATTTCCCGCATCTCGCTTCTAAACCACATACCTAAAGTCAAATTCGGGATCAAAATCAAGCAAAAACTGGTAAATCAATTCAATCACTTGTTCAATATCATCCTTACTTGCTGTTTCCACCGTGGTATGCATATATTTCAAAGCCAAAGAAACCAATGCTGAGGGGACACCTTCATTTGAATATGCGAAAGCGTCTGTATCAGTCCCCGTACTTCTTGAGGCAGCTGCTCTTTGAAAGGGGATCTCTTTTTTGTTTGCTGTAGCTATAATCAGATCCAGAAGTTTTTTGTGCACTGCTGCTCCATAGGTCAATACAGGACCTTTACCTGCCACTTGATCACCACTGACATTTTTATTATACATAGGTGCAGTGGTATCGTGGCAAACGTCTGTAATGATAGCTAAGTTGGGCTTGATACGGGCAGCTATCATTTCTGCACCCCTAAGCCCAATTTCCTCTTGTACTGCGTTGACTACATATAAAGCAAAGGGTAGCTTTACTCCGGATTGCTTAATTTTCTTAGCTACTTCTGCAATCATGTAGCCTCCTATCCTATTATCAAGTGCCCTACCTGAATAAAACTTGCCGTTTAATTCCTGAAGTTCATCCTTGAAGGTAACCACGCAACCCACGTGAACTCCCATTTCTTCAACTTCTTCTTTTGTCCGGGCGCCTACATCTATAAAAATATTATCCAAGGTGGGAGCTTCCTCTTTTCCATCTTTTCTAACATGAATGGCTGGCCAGCCAAAAACACCGGGAATGATGGCTTCATCGGTATGAATATTAACTCTCATGGAGGGGGCTATCATATGATCAGACCCTCCATTTCTTCTCACATAAATATATCCTTCAGGGGTAATATAATTGACAAACCAAGATATCTCATCAGCATGTGCTTCGATAACAACTTTATATTTGGAATCAGGATTAATTACACAGACTGCTGTACCGTATTGATCAGTAAAATGTGTATCTGCGAAAGGTTTGACATAGTCTAACCAGATTTTCTGGCCAGAAGCTTCAAATCCAGTCGGAGATGCATTGTTGAGGTATTTATATAGAAAGATGATTGATTCACTCATTTGATTAGGCATTTAGTTCTTTATTATTAGATTCATATTACAAAAATTACGATACACGAAGTCGATTTACGAAGAGCAACTCAAATAACCTTGCTTTTTTCGGTAGTAAGCATTTCTGTTAGACAGACAATTACCATACTTGAAATTCCAACTAACAAAGACTCTATCGATCTTTTCATCATACCCGTTACTGAGAATTAGTAAAACAGGTACTCAATTCGTCAGTTCATCAATTGCATTTTGTAAAACTTCCAATTGCTATAGCGGTATATTCCCATGCTTCTTCCTCGGCAATTTGTCTACTTTGTTTTCTAACATTTTATAAGCTTTAATCAGCTTTTCACGAGTCTCTGAAGGCATAATCACCTCATCTATAAACCCACGGTGGGCCGCTCTATACGGGTTGGCGAATTTTGCAGTGTATTCATCTATTTTCTCCTGAAGTTTTTCTTCAGGGTTTTCTGCTACTGCAATTTCTCTTTTGAATATAATTTCTGCGGCGCCTTTGGCTCCCATCACTGCGATCTCAGCACTAGGCCAAGCAAAATTCAGATCCGCTCCGATATGCTTTGAGTTCATGACATCATAAGCTCCACCATAAGCTTTCCTGGTGATCACTGTTACCCGTGGTACTGTCGCTTCAGAGAATGCATACAACAACTTGGCTCCATTGACAATAATGCCATTCCACTCCTGATCAGTCCCCGGCAAAAAACCAGGGACATCAACCAATACCAACAAAGGCACATTGAAAGAATCGCAAAACCTTACAAATCTTGCAGCTTTGACTGAGGCATCATTATCCAGCACACCAGCTAGAGACTGCGGCTGATTACCAACAATACCAATGCTTCTACCTGCAATCCTGGCAAAGCCTACTACAATATTGTCTGCATAATTTTTATGAACTTCCATAAAAGAGGATTCATCCACTATGCCTTCTATGACTTCCCGCATGTCATACGGATGATTGGTGTTATCTGGGATTATTTTATCCAGAATTTCTCTTGTCTCTGAATCTTTTACTTCATAGGGATAAATTGGAGCATCATCTTCACAGTTTTGAGGAATATAACTTAACAGTTGTTTGATATGCTGCATGCATGCAACTTCATTGGCACAAGCAAAATGCGTCACCCCACTTTTCGTACTATGCGCACTCGCTCCACCTAATTCTTCAGCAGTGACATCTTCCTGTGTAACTGTCTTTACTACGTTTGGACCTGTAACAAACATATAGGAGGAGTTCTCTACCATCAAGATAAAGTCTGTAATCGCAGGTGAATAAACAGCTCCACCGGCACAAGGTCCCATAATAGCAGAGATCTGGGGTACTACACCTGATGCCAAGGTATTTCTATAAAAAATATCAGCATAGCCCCCAAGAGAAACCACTCCCTCTTGAATCCTAGCTCCACCTGAATCATTCAAACCAATTACAGGAGCTCCATTTTTCATGGCCATATCCATTATTTTACATATTTTTTCGGCATGTGTTTCGGATAGTGAGCCCCCAAAAACTGTAAAGTCCTGGGAATAAATATAAACCAATCTCCCATTGATCTCTCCATACCCTGTCACAACCCCATCGCCCAGATAATGCTCTTTATCAAGTCCGAAATCTTTGGCTCTATGCATTACAAATTTGTCGATTTCCTGAAAAGTACCTTCGTCCAATAAAAAATGAATCCTTTCTCTTGCAGTAAGTTTCCCCTTTTTATGTTGGGCTTCTATTCTTTTCTGCCCACCGCCGAGAAGTGCTTCTTCATTTTTTTTATTCAACAAGTCGATTTTATCCTTGTTACTGGGCAAAGTGTAAAGTCCTTTAATATTGCTATCCATTGAGTCTAAAGTTATTTGGTTATCTCAAATATAAGGAGGGGTATCTTTGCTCAAAAATATTTGTGTAAATACATCAAACAATTCTCCTGAACTTAAGAAAAAATAGTCATTCTCATGGTTTTGAGATAAACTTTCTATATTCGCACAACTAAAATTCAGGGCGGAATGATCCCAAATAAAGCAGCAATCATTGATATGGGTACCAATACATTTCATTTGTTATTGGTTGAATTGTACGAAGACAGGTTTCACACGATTTATAAAGAAAAAATCCCTGTTAAAATTGGACAGGGAGGCATCAGTCAAAACCTGATTCACCCTGATGCGCAAAAAAGAGCTTTTCACACATTGAAGCATTTCCGGAGCCTAATTGATGGAGAATCAATCAAAAGTGTATTTGCATTTGCAACGAGTGCTGTAAGAAATGCTGAAAATGGACCCGCATTTGTAAGGGAGATCAAAGAAAGTTTCGGTATTTCAGTAAATGTTATTGATGGAAATGAAGAGGCACAGATGATTTATGAAGGAATCCGTTTCAGTGGATCTCTCAATGGACAAACAGCCCTCATGATGGATATTGGCGGAGGGTCTGTAGAATTCATTATCGGAACTGCCAATGAAGCCTTTTGGAGAAAAAGTTTTGAAATAGGCGGTCAAAGAATGTTAGACTTATTTCATTACCATGATCCCATTCATTCTGAAGAAGTAGACAACCTAACAGCTTATTTAAAAGAAAATCTTTTTGAACTACAGGAAGCTGTAGATCTTTACAGGCCTACTGCTTTAGTGGGTGCTTCTGGGACTTTTGACACACTTACGGATATTTATTATCATACTCTGAAACTGCAAAAGACAAAAAACCAGCAGGTTTTTCAACTTCCCAGAAAGTCGTTTGATGAAATAGCCGACAAATTATTAACCCTAAATAAGGAGGAACGGCTTAAAATCCCTGGAATGATACCCATGCGGGTTGATATGATAGTCGTGGCCTCCTGTTTGATAAAATTTATCCTTCAAATGGTCCCTGTGGATGTTTTGACATGCTCCAATTTTGCTTTAAAGGAAGGCGCGATTGCACAACTTATGGGTAAACACTCCCTGGCACCGGCTGTTAGCAGATAAATCCCGAATCTCAAATACCCAATTCTTGGAAAATGACAGTTGATTACAAGAGACTTTATAATTTCACCAAAAATATACTTTTAAAAATCGGTTGTTCAGCTGAACATGCAGCGCTTGGAGCGGATGTCTTGCTTTCTGCAGATTTGAGAGGAGTTGATTCTCATGGCGTAGCACGTCTTTCAGGCTATGTCAGACTTTGGGAAAAGAATCGGATCAACCCTAGGCCAAATATCCGTATAGTCCATGAAACACCAAGTACGGCAGTAGTCGACGGAGATGCTGGATTGGGATTGGTCGTGGCACCATATGCGATGAAAGTCGCCATTGAAAAAGCCAAAATAGCAGGTACTGGATGGGTATCTGTAAAAAACTCAAACCATTACGGAATTGCAGGGTATCATAGTATGATGGCTTTGGAACATGACATGATAGGCCTATCTTTTACCAATGCAAGTCCTTTAGTCTCTCCTACATTTTCCAAGGAAAGGCTTTTGGGAACCAATCCTATCTCAGTAGCTATTCCAGCTGGAAAACAACCCCCATTTGTTGCAGATATGGCAACTACCACAGCTGCTAACGGGAAATTGGAAATACTTCAAAGAAAAAATGAAAATGCTCCGTTTGGCTGGGTGCAAGATGCTTCAGGCAACCCTACTCAAGACTCAAATGGTGTAAAAAAAGGTGGTGCTTTACTTCCTTTGGGAGGAGACAGGGAGCATGGCTCTCATAAAGGATATGCTTTAGGAGCCATAGTGGACATTTTTTCAGCAGTGCTTTCAGGTGCAAATTACGGCCCATGGGTACCTCCCTTCGTTGCATTTTTAAAGCCGGATCCCAACCCTGTAGGAGAAGGTCTTGGCCATTTTATGGGAGCAATGAGAATTGATGCATTTAGACCTGCTGAGGATTTCAAATCACATATGGATAACTGGATTTCCAGATTCAGAGAAGCAAAACCCACAGATGGGAATACTAGAGTGCTTATACCTGGGGATCCGGAAAGGGATTTGGAACAAGCCAGAATTGAAGATGGAATCCCGCTTTTACAAGCCGTAATTGATGATTTGACCAAATTGGGAGAAAGATTTGAAGTAAGCCTCTGACCATCCATCAAAACCGATTTGATTGGTTTTTACCTTTTTGTAAATTGGTTGGGTATTTAACATTCACCTATCAAACCCAGTAACCAATGAAAAATCTCTCACTAAACAGAAGGCAGTTTATAAAAGGAAGTGGAGCCACATTAGCCCTAGCAAGTATGGGGCTTATGGGTATGAATTTTGTCAAAACTGAAAAAACATTACAAGTCGCACTCATAGGAAGTGGCTGGTATGGCAAAAGTGATCTTTTCCGATTGATCCAAATTGCCGACTGTGAAGTGGTCGCACTTTGCGATGTTGATGCTAATATGCTCAAAGAAGCCGGAGAGCTTGTTTCCCAAAGACAAAAATCAGGAAAAGTACCTACACTGTACAAAGACTATCGAGAGCTTCTAAAAAATCACAAACTCGACATTACAGTCATAGGTAGTCCTGATCACTGGCATGCACTCCAGGCAATTGCTGCTATCAAATCAGGTTCCCACGTATATCTTCAAAAACCCATCTCAGTAGATGTAATAGAAGGCGAGTCGGTAGTGGCCGCAGCCAGGAAGTATAACAAAATGGTCCAAGTAGGAGTACAGCGAAGAAGCACACCGCATCTTTGGGATGCAAAAAGAGAAATCTTAGAAAAAAACAAGCTGGGCAAAATCTCTCATGTTGAAATCTGCTGCTATTATCATATGCGCGCCAATGGAAATCCTGATGTACAGCCAGTACCGGATTTTTTGGACTATGAAATGTGGACTGGTCCTGCACCTTTGCGCCCATATGACGGGCTTCCGCATACTCGCTGGTGGAGAACATTCATGGAATATGGAAATGGTATAACCGGGGACATGTGTGTCCACATGCTGGATACAGTAAGGTGGCTACTTGCCCTTGATTGGCCAACTAAAATCACCTCTACTGGAGGAATTTATGTTCAAAAAGATGGGAAATCAAATATTTCAGATACCCAGACTGCGATATTTGAATTTGATAAATTGAATGTAGTCTGGCAACACAGAAGTTGGGGTGCCCCGGTAGACCCTGAATACCCATGGGCATTTAAAATCTTTGGTGAAAAAGGGACTTTAGCAGGTAGTACCATGAAAGCGGAATTTATTCCAATGGAAGGTGAAAAAGTATTGTTTGACGTGCTTTACGAAAGAGAAAAATATCCTGAAGACCTTACTGAGGACAGAATTGAATTGAACGCCGCTCCTGCAACAAGAAGGCAAATGCAAAACCTGATTAAATCTATTGAAACAGGCGAATTGCCAGTGGCCGATATAAAAGAAGGACATATTTCTACTGCTTCATGCATATTGGCAAATATTTCAATGGAGCTCGGGAGACCCCTAGTCTATGATCCACAAAAAATGGAAGTAGTGAATGACCCAGAAGCTACCGCTAAACTCAGGAGACCTTATCGAGCCCCCTGGGTGCATCCGGAACCAGATACAGTTTAAAAGTAAAAATCCCCGAAAATTCGGGGATTTTTTTTTACCTATGTAGCACATCTGACTATTCCAGCGTCCTGTGGACAAATAACTAAACCAACTATTATTTATGATTAAATATTCATCTATCCTGATAGCTATGAAAAGAAGCTTAATGGTCTTATTTGTAATCGGAGTTACAACGCTGCTTAATTCATGCCTACAAGACAGAGACCCTGTCACTCCACCTGATGCGGCATTTCTCACTATTTATCATGCTTCACCTGATTCACCAGACCTTGATATTTATGCAGAAAGCAACAGGATCAATACTAATCCTCTAAGGTATAGCACATCATTTCCATACAGTCAGTTTTTTGCTGCTGAGCGACTGCTGAGATTCACCCCGCATAATGCCGCCAATACTGTTTTGGAGACAACACATACCCTAGAAAAGGATAAGGTCTATTCTATATTTCTTGTAAACAAGATGAGTGAAATTCAAGCCTTGAAAGTTGAGGACAAATGGGAAGAACCAACCTCTGAAAAAGCTCAGATCAGGCTGGCGCAATTGTCTCCTGACTCAGGAGATCTTAAAATCAAGATAGATGAACAGGCTGACTTTTTTGGAGAAAGTATCCCTTTTAAAGGGATCACTGATTTCAAAGAAATTGAAAAGAATAAAGTGAAAATCACTATCATGGATAACTCTGGAGAGGAAGTTCTTACCATTGATAATTTAGATATCCGAGGAAACCGAGTTTATACATTAATCATCAGAGGGTTCTCAGATGCTCAAAATGGAAATAATCCATTGAGTGCACAATTACTTACCAACTATATAAAATTCTAATCTTTCTCAAGTATTTTGTGGTAGCCCGGGGGACGGTTCGTCTTCCGGGATTTTTTACCCAAACAAATCCGAACTAAGATATCTATCACCCCTGTCACAAGTAATACATACTATTACTCCTTTTTCCAGCTCTTGAGCCAATTCCAAAGCAGCATATAAGGCCCCCCCACTACTCATTCCAGCCAAGATACCTTCTTCTTTGGCCATCCTTCTGGTCGTTTCAGTAGCTTGCGACTGGCTTACATCAATCACCCGGTCTACTCTTTCGGCTTCAAAAATTTTAGGCAAAAACTCTGGAGTCCATCTTCTGATACCAGGAATGCTGGAGCCATCAGTGGGTTGCGTGCCAACAATTTGAATATTTGGGTTTTTCTCTTTCAAATATCTGGAAACTCCCATTATAGTACCTGTAGTCCCCATTGCTGAAACGAAGTGGGTTACCTCACCATCAGTGTCTTTCCAAATTTCGGGACCTGTCGTGTGATAATGCGCCATGTAATTATCTGGATTTGAAAACTGATTCAGGATAACATAATTTTCTTCCTCCGCCATTTTTTCTGCCAGCGCTCTAGAATATTCGATAGTCTTGGCTGCTGGAGTCAAAATCACTCTAGCACCATACGCCTCCATAGAAAGCACCCTTTCTTTGGTACTGTTGTCAGGCATAACTAAAGTCATGTCAACACCTAAGATATTTGCAACCATAGCCAGTGCAATTCCGGTATTTCCACTGGTAGCTTCGATCAGTTTATCTCCAGGTCTGATAGTCCCCCTTTCCAGTGCACATTTTATCATGTTATAGGCAGCTCTGTCTTTCACACTACCTCCAGGGTTTTGACCCTCAAGCTTACAAAAAATTTTCACACTCTGTTTTTGGGGAATATTTGAAAGCTCTACAAGAGGTGTATTACCTATTAAATCAACAAGTTTCATCCTTGACTTCTGATTATGTATGTATCAGTTTGTTCAGAATCTGGGTTATACATCCTGGCCTGATAATAAATTTTACTAAAAGCAGGGATGCTCTTAGTTACCCATACATTTCCACCGATAATTGATCTTTCTCCAATTACAGTATTGCCTCCTAAAATAGTCGCGCCTGCATAAATGACCACTCCTTCTTCTATTGTCGGGTGCCTTTTTTTATCAGCATCTTCCTTTTCCACACTTAAAGCGCCTAGAGTGACACCTTGATATATTTTCACATCATTGCCAATTACAGTCGTCTCACCGATAACAATTCCCGTCCCGTGATCTATACAAAAACGCTGACCTATTTTTGCTCCGGGGTGAATATCGATTCCAGTACGGCTATGTGCAAACTCCGTAATCATCCTAGGAATTAGATTCACTCCAAAGCTATGTAGCAAATGTGCAATTCTATATGCAGCTATTGCATAAAATCCGGGATAACAACGAATGATTTCTGTGATGGATTTTGCAGCTGGGTCACCGGCATACATCGCTTGAATATCTTTTTGGATAAGGTCATATACATGCTCTAATTCCTCAAAAAATTGATCAGCTATCAAGCCCCCCTCACTATTATGTAAGTGCTTATTTTTGATAAGAAGATTACTGAGTTTGTGTCTTAATTCCTCAATTTTCGCCAATACCTGAGCCTCCTCTTTAAGCAGTTCATGGGCAAAATCAGGGAATAATAAGCCTAAAATATTCTCAAAAAAAGACTGGATGACTTTAGGTGATGGACATTCAGGGCATTCTTTGTGAGCCTTGCTAAGTTTCTGAACCAGTGAATCCGACATAGGTAAGGTAAATAGGTGGTGATTACAGAATAAAACCTACTCTGATTACATAAGGTTCAAAATATGGAGATCTTCTGTTATCATGCAACAAATTGTACAAAAAAGTAAAGTTAAAGCCTCCTCTATCACCTGAAGGAACGAAATACCCCCCTCCTAGAAAAAAGGCAGGTACCCATATTCTCTCAAATACATTTCTGTTATTATCAAACCAGTCGTAATTGACATTTTCAAATTCGGCATGAGCAAAGAAATTGGGGAAAATATTATATCTGCCAAAAACCCTACCCCCGTAAAGACTATTACTGCCTCCAAAGAACCTTCTATCATTAAAATACTGATAAGTACCTCCAACCCCTCCGGAAAGTCTGTTTGTAATCATAGCCCCTACTAAGGGGGAAATATCAACGAAGGTTATGGTTCCAAAAGAAGCCCCAAAATTCCCCCCATAATAAAGTCTATCTTTAAGTGGTGGGTTCATTTCTTCATCAATTACCCGCTGGCCATTGGAAGAAAATACGGCAACGAAAAAAAACAATACAAATACCGGCAATACTTTACTCTTCCACAACCACATATAAATCTTCACTTTTCCTTTTCATCAAATATCGTTCTCTGGCAAATTTCTCCAGCATTTCATAATTACTCATCAACTCTTCTCTGTCTGCTCTGATTTTCTCTTTACGCTCCAGATAAAACTCTTTTTGTTTCTCCAGTTCTTTGATTTTAGACCTAAGCTTATACTGGGTTATGATGTCATTGGAATCAATAAATACCATCCAAAGGATAAAAAATAGTGTGAACAGAAAGTAAAAGTTTTTGGTGTATTTAAGGTATTTCCGCATTTTCTGAATTGTTGACTCAAACAAATATAGAAAATGGTAACAAATTAAACCATTTTTAAAACTATATCCCTTGGCATTGATAACCAAAAACCCGGCCATGAGTACGACCTGAGTTTATTAAAATTATTTATTTGGAGAATATACGGTTAGAAAAGCCTGAATCCTGCAGAAATAATCAATTGGTTTTGACGCTGATCTGTTTCAAACCCGGCAACACTCCTGGAAATCTTGCTCAAAGAGTTTTCATACTTGAAGTCTAGGATAAGATTTCCAACATCGAGCCCGACTCCAGCCTGATAACCGATTGTTGAATTACTATAGTCAATATCAATAGCAGACTGAACAGCATCTTCCAATTTATAATCTAATAATATCGAAGCGATGGGCCCTGCCTGTACTCTAAAAAAGTTGGCCAGCTTAAACCCAAACATCATCGGGATATCAAACCTATTGAAATTAGCATCCAATGAAACATCCGTACTGCTAGAAGTTCTTTGAATTATAGTACCTCCTGTATTGGTAAAAAGGAATTCAGGCTGAACAAAGATTGAAGAACCGCCCATTCTTACAAAAAGTCCGACATGATAACCTGTCACACTTTCCCCTGAAGAAAAATCCTCTCCATTTACTGAAATGTTTGCCTGAGAAAGCCCTACTTTAGGACCTATAGAAAATTCCTGAGCGAAAATACAATTACTCACTATCAGGCCCACAAACAGTAAAATAATATTTTTCATTTATTAATTAAATTTTGCTGAATCAATCTACACAAAAATCATCAAAATATTAAACGAAAAATAATTAACAGTAATTGCATCAGTCCAGCCCTTTACTTGCCTGTTTTTGAGCAATAGCATAAATTTCATAAAAATCCATTGGCTTTTGAAGAAGTATATCAAAGGAAAGCTTAGTAGCATTTCTAAAATAATCAACATTTCCTGCTGTCAAGCCAATGATGGGCAGCTTATTAATCTTCTTATTATGTTTAATTTTGGCCAAAAGCTCCAGTCCGTCCATTTGAGGCATCATGATATCGGTAATTACCAGATCAAAGCCAGCCTGCTCTTCTAGAATATCAATAGCTTCCACCCCATTATTGGCAGTAAAAACTTCGTGATTTTCCTTTTCAAAAACTTTCTTTAGGATTAGTCTATTAATAGCATCATCATCTACTACAAGAACTTTCATTGTCAGTTGGGGTTGATTTGTCCGACAATATACATATTTATTAATTTAAAATACATATTTAAACATATAAACGAAAAAAGAGGGGCGCGAAACCCCTCTTTCCTGATTTAATGTCACAACAAGTCTTTTAACCGCCCTCCTGTGGCGTCCCGAAGATCCCCAGTAAGTCAAGCAATACCAATGCAATAACAATTGGGCAAACCCACTTGATAAAGAAAATCCACGCTGATCTCAAAAATCCTTTGAAGCCTGGAGAACCTTCTGCCAACTCATTGGCATAATCGCCAATTTTTTTGGCCCAGCCAGTATACAAACTCAACATGAGGCAAATCACTACCACTGCAAAAGTACCGAAGGTGAAGTCCATGATGGCAAAGAACCCTTCTTGGGTATTTCCGAGAAAAGTAATGGTCAACTCATTGAAGTAATTTCCTTCAATTGAGGAAAGCGCAGATGGGATTGACAAAAACATTGCTGCAATTCCAATTGACCATGTTGCCTTCTTTCTGCTCCATTTTTTCTCATCGATAAAATAAGAAACAGGTACCTCCAACATTGAAATACTAGAAGTCAAAGCAGCTACCAATAACAATAAGAAGAACATTGCACCAATGAAATTACCTCCTGGCATTGCATCAAAAACTTTTGGTAAAACCTCAAAAACCAAGGCAGGACCACCTGCAGGATCTTTTCCAGGTAGCAATGCAAATAAAGCAGGGAACACCATCAGACCTCCCAAAAGTGCTACCATACTATCCATACCGGCAATCCAACCTGAAGATTGGACAATATTGCTTTTCTTAGGTAAGTATGAACCAAAAGTAATCATTAGTCCCCATCCTACAGACATGGAGAAAAACGCCTGACCAAGTGCCTGTAAAATGACCTTGGTGGTGATTTTGGAGAAATCCGGATATAAATAATACTCAATCCCGGCACTTGCCCCTTCTAGTGTAACCGCCCTTCCAGCAATAAATATGATAATTACGAAAAGAACAGGCATTAAGAATTTCGCCGCTTTCTCAATTCCACCCGATACTCCACCCAGCACAACTCCGATTGTCATAAAGATGAATAGGAAACAAAGCGGTACCACATATTGTGGCGTATCCTGAAATTCTTCAAAATCCACTGGGATATTGATCAATTCTGTAAAAATATACCCAATTGTCCAGCCAGCAATTACAGAATAATAACTGAGCACACAGAAACAGACTAGGATACACAACACACCAGCTATCTGCCAAAACCCATTTCCACCGGTTGCTTTAATAGCTCCTATAGGATTTTTCCCGGATTTACGTCCAAGGGCAATTTCATTCAGCAAAAGGGGGAGTCCGATGAGAAGAACACATATTGCATAAACGAATACAAAAGCTCCTCCTCCATTTTCTCCAGTGAGATATGGAAACCTCCAAATGTTCCCCAATCCCACAGCAGAACCGGCTGCAGCCATAATAAAACCCAAACTGGAACCCCATTGGCCTCTTCCTTGGGTATCTGAATTCATTGCCATATTATTTGAATTAATTGATTTTAAGTGAAAATTTTAATTTTAAGAATCGGCTAATTTAAGTTGTTTTGATAAAATACCAATTCCGTCCATAAAACTTTTGGGGCTGTAGCCCAACTCCCTTTTTGCCTTGTCGATAACAAATCCTGTCTTCATTGGCCTCTTGGCCGGCTGCGAAAAATTACTTGAATCGGCTTTCTTAATCATTGATTTATCCAACCCAAAGTACTCTGCGGTCTGCATAGCCATGTCATAAGGCGTCAGAAAATCCTCTCCTGATATATTGAAAATCCCCTCTGAACCTTTTTCCATCAACAAAATACAACCCTCAGCCAAATCTTCGGCAAGAGTAGGAGTTCTCCATTGATCGGTCACAACATTGATCTTTTTTCTTTGTTCTAATGAATTTTTTACCCAAAGGATAATATTGGATCTGCTCATATCTGCGGCTACCCCATATACCAAAACAGTTCTTGCGATGGCCCATTTGCATTTCGATGCCTTGATCAGCTCCTCTGCCGCAAGCTTAGTTTCTCCATAGTAATTCACTGGATTAGCTGAAGCAGATTCATCATAAGGACCGTCTTTCCCATCAAAAATAAAATCTGTGGAAAGGTGAATAAGATGAACTTGGTTTTTTTCACATGCTTCTATAAGATTTCGAACAGCCGTAACATTGGATTCCCAACAAGCATTCTGATCTGCTTCACAATCATCTACCTGTGTCATGGCTGCTGTGTGAATGACACAATCAGGAATTTTCTTCGCAATCAATTCTAAAACAGCACTTTTATCACAGACATCAAGACTTATCCATTCATAATCTCCTTGCCAGCTTTCAGGGAGTCTGGACTCACCTCTTCCTGTTGCAAATAACTCAATAGCCTTATTATCTTTTAATTTTTTGATTAGCTTTTGCCCTAACAATCCATTTGATCCTGTAATAAGTACTTTTTTCATTTTTCCATGTATTCATAACCAAACTGCTTGGATATTGCAGATTTTGGCATTTGTTCAACACTCACTTTCATCCACACCGGATTGATTGGTTTATCCCGAGGACCGGTTTTCTCCTCTGCGATCTTCTCCATTACTTCCAATCCTTGAATAACTTTCCCAAATACAGTATATTCATCATCCAGATGAGGAGTTCCTCCTACTGTGGTGTATGCCTCTACTTGTTGCGGCGTTATCGGCTTTTCCAAGTTGACTCCAAAAAACTGCTCCAGATTGCGCTTCTCATCCAGCATCATCTTATTCAGGGCGTCAAATTCTTTTGCTTCATAAAGTTCGCTATACTTTTCTTTGAGCTCGACATTACTTCCTAATTGAATATATTTAAAAAATGTCTCTGACAACAATTTCATATCTGTGACCAATTCTTCTTTGGAATAGACTTTTCCTTGAATAATGTAAAACTGGGATCCGCTTGATCTTCTTTCAGGGTTGACATTGTTACCCTGACGTGCCGCAGCTATCATACCTTTGCTATGAATAAGTCCAGGCCTGATCTCTGCTGGTATTGTATACCACTCTTCTTCCGGTAATTTTTCTTTTCCAAAAACATCCCCTCCCTGAATCATAAAATTTTGAATGACTCTATGGAATTCCGTGGAATCAAAACGCCCTGCTTTTGCCAAGTCAATGAAATTGCCTTTGTGTTTCGGAGTTTCGTCAAATAAAATTGCATACATGTCTCCATGTCTGGTTTCGATTTTGATCAAATAGTCCTTTTCAGATACACAAGAAATAAGAAATACACCTAAAAACACGGCTATAAAGCATAAATTGACCTTTCTCATTGATTCAGTGTGGATTTAATTTCTTTCAATATTTTATCACCTCCACTGTTAAGAACCTTATCAGCAAGTTTCTTTCCAAGTGTTTCGGCCTTGACTTTTTCTCCCTCGACTTCTTCCACAATTCTTTTATCTCCTGCCAAGCTAACAATCCCCCCTTTAAGCTTCAGCATATCTCCTTCAATGATGGCCAAGGCAAAAACAGGTATGCTACACCCTCCTTCCAACACTCTTAGATAGGCACGTTCGGCCAAAAGACGCCACCCGGTTTCCTCATGGTGACAGGCTTTGATAATTTGATTTCTTATTTCAGTATTCAACCCTTTTGAAGATTCTATCGCCACGGAGCCCTGCCCTACAGCAGGTGTAAACTCCTCCAAGGACAAAAGATGCCTTATTTTTTCATTATATCCCATTCTATGTGCTCCAGCATAGGCAAGCAGTAATGCATCACAAATTCCGGATTCCATCTTTGCTATTCTGGTTTGAAGATTGCCGCGGACTTCCACTGTTTTGATGTGGGGATAAAAGTGTTTGAGGGTAGCTACTCTTCTAGTAGAAGAAGTACCGAGCACCAGGGACTTATCTGGGTTCTTGTAATCGATATCCTCTTGGTGGCTTAAAATGATGTCATTTACTTTTTCTCTTTCAGTAAAAGCAATGAGTTCAAACCCTTCAGGAAGTGAAGACTGCATATCTTTAGCGCTATGCACAGCAATATCGATAATTCCTGATGCCAACTGGTCTTCAAGCTCTTCGGTAAAGACTCCCTTACTCCCGATTTTGGCAATAGAAACGTCCAAAACCTTATCGCCCTTGGTTTCAATGATCACAATTTCGCTATCAAGCCCTTTGGCTTTTAGCAAGTCTGCTACATGATAGGCTTGCCAAAGAGCCAGTTTGCTGCCTCTTGTACCGATTCGGATTTTATGGTTCATTTTTGATTTTCCTTTTCAAAGGCTGCTTATTTACAGCTCCTTCTATAAATTTTACAATTTCTCCCGCAATGTTGACTCCAGTGGCCTTTTCTATTCCTTCTAGCCCCGGGCTACTATTTACTTCAAGGATAAGAGGACCTCTTTCAGATTGAAGCATATCCACTCCAGCAATATCAAGCCCCAAGGCTTTGGCGGCATTTAAGGCTGCTGTTTTTTCGGCTCTTGAAAGTTTGATTACAGTGGCTTTCCCTCCTCTGTGCAGGTTGGATCGGAACTCACCTTCAGCTCCCTGCCTTTTCATGGCTCCTACTACTTTTCCATTTACCACGAAAGCTCTAATATCAGCACCTTTTGCTTCTTTGATAAATTCCTGGACAATGATCCTAGCTTTTAGTCCATGGAAAGCCTCTATTACAGATTGACCGGCTTTTTTTGTTTCTGCTAAAACCACTCCAAGACCCTGAGTTCCTTCAAGAAGTTTGATAATCAATGGTGCACCTCCCACTCTCTCGATAAGGGCTTTTTCTCCACCTTTAGAAAAATTTGTAAATGCTGTTTTAGGCATACCCAACCCAGCCCTTGACAGAATCTGGAGACTTCTCAGCTTATCTCTGCTTCTCACAATAGCTTGGGATTCTACAGCAGAAAATGTACCCATCAACTCAAATTGCCTGACCACTGCTGTCCCGTAAAAAGTAACAGAAGCTCCGATTCTTGGGATGATTGCATCAATCCCCTCGAGTTTTTCTCCTTTATAAATAATAGACGGGCCCACCTGCTCAATAATAAGATCACATAAAGAGTGATCTACAATCTGCGCTTCGTGCCCAGCTTCCTTAATCGCTTCCGCAAGTCTTCTTGTAGAATACAAATGAGGGTTTCTTGATAAAATTGCAATTTTCATTTTGAAGACTTTTTTGAAAGGTTTACTTCCTCCACATCTACAATAAATCTGCCCTGAAGCAGCTTCCGGCCCAATAGAATTGGGTTTTTCATTTTTGACCTGTCGGTTAAAGTAAACTCTGCTGGAAACTTCTCTCCAAACATAAGGACTTCTGTACTGACTTTATATCTAATTTCCGCCTGACCAAAAGAATTCTTTACTTTCTTTTGAGTATAGTTGCTTGTTCTGATCTTTCCAAGCTTATAAAATTTATGACTTGGCTCTAAGGGCTGAAATTCCAAAAACATCTTTCCACCGTCCTCAAATTCCTTTATCCCTTCGCAATGTATGGAAGAAGTATACGCTCCTGTATCCACTTTGGCTGTTACATTGATGAGACCCCATTCAGGAATTGCTATTTTTTCTCTTCTCCCTATCAGTCTTTTCATCTAGATGCTGTTTGCTTAGGTTTCATAACTCTTGCAATTTGAAAAGAAAGGTCTCCAAATAGAACTTTCATGTTTGCATTCCTCTCCAAGTGATAATAGGCCTGATTTATCAATTCATAAATGCGACTGATTTTTTCACCGTCCAGCACGTGAACTCCCAAATTATGAATAAACTGCCTATCCGTATCTGCGCTCCGCATAAGGTTAGGAATCTGTGCTTTATCCAGCATCACTTCTCTCAATACGTTGGCCCCTGAAAGAAGGAGTGATTTTTGGGCCTCCTTGTCTCTGGTGCTGAATTTATCTACAAAATCAAAAATCTGATTGATATCAACAGTATAGCATGCTCTAAACCAATCTCTGATCAAAGCTGTATTTTCATCTTGTACCTGATCTATCAAACGATATGCTTCCCTCATATTGCCATCGGCAAGTGGAGCAATCTGAACAGCAGCTTCTCTGCTGCACAAATCTTCAGAAACCAAGTGATCCATTATCTCTTCATCTGAAAAAGCCCTCACCATGATTTTTTGGGTTCTGGACAAAATGGTAGTCAGTAACTGCTCGGGCTGAGATGTCACTAACAAAAAGACTGTTTTCTCTGGTGGTTCTTCAAGTATTTTCAACAATGAATTGGCTGAGGCTGTATTCAAAAATTCAGGACACCAAATCATCATGATTTTATACCCTCCTTCAAAGGACTTCAAAGAAAGAGTTCGAATTACTTGACGAGCCGCTCCTTTTGAAATATTCAATTGTTTTTTTTCAAAATCATTTTGGTAAATCCAATCAGAAATATTCCCATATCCATTTTGAATGGCGAAGTTTCTAAACGACCCTACTACATCTACTTTTTTCTTTTTTTCCTCTTCGTCTTCCTTGACCTCTCCCGGCATTGGAAAAGCAAAATTCATATCAGGATGGACTAATTTTGCCATTTTCTGACAAGAAGCACACTCTCCACAGGCATCTTCTTCACCGGGATTATGGCAATGAAGATAGGTAGCAAGCGACAATGCCATTTTGAGGTTGGCAGATCCTTCAGGACCGTGAAAGAGTAAAGCATGGGCCAAATGATTATTTTTGACAGCCTGAACTATCTTGTTTTTGACATCACTTAAACCCGGAATTGATGAAAATAGCATAAAACCAGATTAAACTTCTTTTTCCCAAATACGATAATGCTTGGTCAATTCAAAAATCTTTTTGATGATTTCTTTTTCTTGCTCATCATATATCAACCCTCTTCTTTTCATTACTGCTAAAGCCGTTTCTTCAAATTTTCTTACTTGAAAAGTAGAAAAGCCGGCGGCACCCCCCCAAGAGAATGAAGGGATGAAGTTTCTAGGGTAGCCATCGCCAAAGACATTAGCTCCAACTCCTACAACCGTACCGGTATTGAACATGGTATTGATGCCGCACTTGGCATGATCTCCCATCATCAGCCCACAGAACTGAAGTCCAGTATTGGCAAAACCACCCTTGGTATAATCCCAAAGTTTGACCGCGGCATAATTGTTTTTAAGATTGGAGGTATTGGTGTCTGCGCCGAGATTGCACCACTCACCAATCACGGAGTTGCCGAGAAAACCTTCATGACCTTTGTTACTATATCCAAAAATCACGGAATTGGAAATCTCTCCACCTACTTTGGAATGTGGACCAACAGTGGTATCTCCTCTCAGCTTTGCCCCCATATTGACCGTCGAACCTTCACAAAGTGCAAAAGGACCTCTTATCACTGCTCCTTCCTGAATTTCTGAATTTTTACCTATATAAATTGGCCCATTCTCAGCATTCAAAACCGCTGCTTTTATCACAGCTCCTTCTTCTACAAAAATATTTTCTTTAGCGTAGACTATGGTATACTGGTCTGAAATAGGTAAGGAGCCACGCCCTTTGGTTATCAAGTGAAAATCTTTCTTGATTTCTGCGGAATTATATTGAAAAATATGCCATGATTTCTGGATAGAAACCGGAACTCCAGCAAACTCTATCCGCTCAAGGTTTTTTCCATGGTCTGGATGAAATTCCTCAGGAAAATCCGAATGACAAGCCAACAACAAGGAGTCGGAGTAAAGAGCCTGCCCTTTTTCAAGCTGACTTATGATTTGCCAAAGTTTTTCATCTGGACAAACAGCTCCATTGACCATCAATGCCGGACCTGAAGGTTTGGTGAACTTTTCACTCAGATAATCTTGTGTCAAAAAACCTGGTTTACTTTGCGAATAATGCATCCACTTTTCCGAAATTTTCAGGATCCCAATTCTAATATCTGCTATAGGCCTGGTAAAAGTAAACGGTAAAAGTGACCCCCTAAATGCCGGGTCATCAAATAAAATAATATTGTCCATGGCACAAAAATAAAAAAGTCTCCCGGAAAACAAGTTCCGGGAGACCTATACCTTCCATCCTAGAGATGAAATTATTTTTTGGCGTATCTCTTGTTAAATTTCTCAACTCTACCAGCTGTATCCAACAACATTTTCTTACCTGTGTAGAAAGGATGCGAGTTTGAACTAACTTCAATCTTATAAAGCGGATATTCTTTTCCGTCTTCCCATTCGATTGTCTCACTTGTTTCGATAGTGGACTTTGTGATAAATTTATAATCACTTGAGGTGTCGAAAAATACGACTTCTCTGTAGTTAGGATGAATTTCTTTTTTCATTGTATTGCTATTTATCTTAGATCGCTTTTCTGAAATGAGGCACAAAGTTATCCCTTTTTCCAAATGTATCCAAATTGAACCAAAAAATATTTGGCTCTGAGTTATTCAGTCTGCAAAGAATCTTGCTATTAGTCGTACAAAACCAATAAGCGAGCGTTCAATCACTTAACCCTTTGAGTAAAAAATTAGCTTAAGGTTCCCTAAATTCTTCTCCAAAATTGAATTTCATCAATGCCATACGGGTTTGGTTTCTGGCCGCCCTTCTGAAAATCCCTCCAGAAATAGTTGTACCAAAACTAGCAATCGTCAGTGGCAATAACAAGTTACTAGGAGCGGAAGATTGTATCTGCGGAGAGAGTATATAGCCAACGAATACAAAAGTAGAAGCCAAATCCAAAATCCCAATGGCCAAACTCCAATTCTGATTGCGCTGTGACTTCCTGTAGTATTCAGCAAATTCTGGATATGTTTCTTTGTATAGATCAATTCGATCTTTACTTAACAAGTTTGGACCATCATAAATGTCTATTTTTTCGCCCAGAAAATTACTCCTAAAGTCCATTTTCAAATATGGCTTGTTCAAGTCTTCCTGTCTAATCAAGTAATTGTGGTTATCAATCAGACCATTGATCTTCCTGACCCCTTGTCGGTTCATCGATCTGCCTATAGCTCCACCTACACCACCAGCTGTTGTAGCAACAAACCAATTCAACACAATCTGATTGTTCAACCTGTTTCTGTTGTCATAGGCATAACCTAAGGCGCCTAAAACAACAGCTTGTCCAGTTAATAAAACCCCCGTTCCTGTCAAGGCTTTGGTATGGGTTTGGGAAAAATCATTGGCATCTCCCGGCATGATCTCCATGTAGGCACGGACTTCTCTAGCACTGACCTTTTCTCCTTCAATAAAATAGACGGGGTTACCAAAGAAATTCTCTCTCAATAAAACAACAGGATAATCCGGGTAATAATTATTCTTAAAGAAAGATCTGCCTTCAGAATTTTGAGAAAAGGACTGTTGGCTGATCAAAAAGATTACCAGAGCGGAAAATATTCGTAATAATTTCACCATTGATTATCCAAGAAAACTAAACCAACTTAGAAATTAAATGACAGATATCAAAAACAATTGACTAATTTATTAATTTTACTAGATGTTCAACATACTTAAAAATACTTTCTGCCCGATCTTAATTTTTCTTAAATTAAACCTATGGAAATGGAAGATGAAAAAAACCTCTTTAAAGAGCCCTATTCCGAATATGGCAGCTACACCTATGCAGACTATCTGACATGGGAAATTGACCATATGGTCGAATTGATCAAAGGAAAAGTTTTTAGACAGGCAGCCGCTGCTCCTAGAAGAATTCATCAGGAAATATCGGGTAGAATATTTTTTAAATTATATCTCAAACTAGAAAAGAAGAAATGTAAAGTTTTCTCTGCCCCATTCGATGTGCGTCTTCCTGTCAAGTCCAAAAAACATCAAGACATCAATACCGTGGTGCAACCGGATATCTGTGTGGTCTGTGATCCAGAAAAATTGGATGACCTGGGCTGTGTGGGCGCCCCTGACCTGATTATGGAAATCCTTTCTCCTTCCAACAATAAAAAGGAACTCCAAAACAAATATGAGGTCTACGAGGAAAGCGGTGTCAAGGAATACTGGATCATACACCCGTATGAAAAAACACTTTTGGTGTACGCTTTGATACATGGAAAGTATGTTCCATCAAAGCTTTTTACGCTTGGAGATCATGTTGCTTCCAAATGCATCCAAGGGTTTGTTCTTGATCTTGACGAATTGTTTGAGGGTATTGAAAGCATATAATTTAATTTAACCTTAGCCATTTCAAAAAATTTCTTTTGGAAATGCATACAAGATATTATTATTTGATTTTACTTTGTATTTCAAAGTACTTTCTAAATGAAAAACCCTCAGCAAGAACTATCAGAAATCAAGTCAATGATGGAAAGGAGTATCAAATTCCTTTCCTTGAGTGGATTGTCCGGAATCATGGCCGGCATTTATGCCTTATTAGGAGCTTCACTGATATATTATTGGGTAGCTAGACCCAATTTGACTACATCAAACCTTACAGATGCAATTTCCGGGAGAATAAGCAGTATCGTTTGGATTGGCATTTCTGTACTCCTATTATCCATTTTTACAGCCTATTTTTTGAGCCAAAAAAACAGCCGACGTACTTCCAGCAAACTATGGACACCCGCAGGGAAAAGATTTCTAACCGCGCTATTCCTACCGGTCACCCTTGGGGCATTATTCTGTTTTGCTCTCTTACACTTGGGACAATTCGAATTGATTGCTTCCTCTACTTTACTCTTTTATGGTATAGGACTGATACAGGCATCACTGTTTACTTTGAATGATATCAGGTACCTAGGGTTTGGTCAAGTTGTTTTAGGTATTTTGGCTGCCTTTTTCCCTGCTTTTGGACTTTTCTTCTGGGCAATAGGTTTCGGTGTCCTCCATATCCTGTATGGCAGTATCATGTACTTCAAATACGAAAGATAAAGTGAAAGGAAACTACGACAAGGCTTTCGAAAATGTAATCCGGCTCAGGGTCATGTCTGTCCTGATGGTCAATGAACGATACGACTTCAATTCCTTCAAAGAGCTGCTTGAAGTAACTGATGGCAACCTTGCTTCTCACCTCAAAAACCTGGAAAATTCCGGATACATATTAGTGGAAAAATCATTTCAGGGAAGAAAACCCCTAACCAATTATTCCGCAACAAAGGCTGGAAAAAAAGCTTTTCAATCGCACCTGGATTTTCTTGAAAATCTTATCCATGAAAATAAACTCTAAAAAAATTTATCCATCTACTTTGAAATCCAAAGTGAATTAACCTTATCCCTATCAAAACACTATGAAACCTTCAGCAGAATTTCCCCAAAAACAAGTAGTCAAAAACGCTTTCCTTTCGGCCCTTTTTGGAGCAGCAATTCCACTTATAGGGCTTATTACCATGATCATTTCAAAAGAAGATCAACTTGAACTCTGGATGTTTTTTCCACTAATTATCATTCCTTCAGGAGGGGCATTTGGAGGGGTATTTTTCTATTTGATGGGTTTTTATTGGTTTCCTTCCGGAAACAGACAACTTATTGCCATCATCTTCTGCACAATATTTTATTTTGTTGCACTTTGGATTTCGGCCGTGATGGCTTTTGCAATTACCGGTCACTGGGATTAAAAAACTTAAGTGTTATTTCATTTTATCTACATGAAAAAGCAAGAAGCAACACTTACCTTAATTTTCTCCAAATTGGAAGATTATTATAGAAGCATCAAGCAAAATCGGTGGCATTGGATATTGTATATCATCTGCAGAGCTCTCCTGGCTTTTGCATTCATTGCGGCAGGCTTGGTGAAGATCTTCGGGGAAAGATTTGCAAGCGGATTGTCGGAACTTCATCCCATGGGAGCCTACTTGGAAGCTTTGCACCATACAGGATACTATTATACATTTATCGGATACGCCCAGGTGGTGGCAGGGATATTTTTATTAATTCCCCAAACAGTACTCTTGGGGGCAATGATCTATTTACCCATTATTGTAAATATCTGGATCCTTTCTTTTGCAGTGCGGTTTGAAGGCTCATTCGTCAGCTCACCTTTAATGGTATTGGCCAATCTCTACATTCTGGCCTGGCACTATGACAAGCTGAAATACATCCTTCCATTCAACTGCCACTCAAATACAGTCTCCCTTCCTAAGCCAAAAAAATATGAAACAAAATTTCCTGTGGTATTCTTCATAGGAGTTTTTTCCACGATGTGCTTTACGGTTTGGCTAGCTCATTTTGGATATTCTGTTATGCCCCGAAATTCCTTCAAAGACTGTAATTCCCAATTTACCAATACAGAAAATGAACTGATAGGTCAGGAGTTTTGCCAATGTATTCATATCTCCGGCAAACCTTTAAGCGAATGTTTGAAAATTCTGGGAAATTAAATTTAAAAGGGGGTGCTGAGAGTTTCTTTTTTTCATTCCAAAACAAAAAACAGGGGGTACTTTCTTTATCACCTGTTTTTTTTAGCTTTACAACAATCTAGCTTAACCCCGCATGAAAAACAAATTGCTTTTCGCTTGTTCGATTTTGCTATTTTTCAGTGAAAATTCATTTGGACAAGGTGCCTACATCCCCTACAACAGGGATTATTATCACCTGATCGAACGCTATGAAATTTTGGAAGGCAAAAACAATCCTATTTTCCACACTGGATTCAAGCCTTATAGAAGGGACCAGGTTGCTTCCTACTTGGACACTTTGGCTACGGGGAAGCTCATACAATCAAATGCAGACAGGTTTAATCTTAACTACCTGAGCAATGACAACTGGGAGTTTATAGACAGGGAAACAGAAAACTCCAAAAAGCCCCTTCTTGGAGGCCTCTACAGAAAACCTTCTGATTTTTTCCATTATAGAGACTCTATTTTTGATTTCCACATCAATCCGGTCATATACCTTTCAGGAGGTATGGAGCCTAATCAGGAGAATTTCCGAATGAGAAACAGTAGAGGGGTTGAATTCAGGGGAAGTATTGACCGAAAAGTCTCTTTCTACACCTATTTCACTACTACACAGACCATTTTTCCCTCCTGGGTAAAAGAATATGTGGAACAGAACGGTGCTGTACCCGGAGAAGGGTTTTGGAAAAGGTACGAGGGGGAAGGATACGGCTACTTCTCCGCTATGGGTCATGTGAATTTCAACATCAGCAAAAGTATTCAGGCACAATTTGGACATGATCGAAATTTTGTTGGGGAAGGTTACCGGTCGCTGATCATTTCTGATTTTTCCAATCCATATGTCTTTGTCAAACTCAACACCAAAATCTGGAAATTCAACCTTACCAACCTATGGTCTCAAAAAACAGCTGATGTGACTTATGACTTTGCAGGAAGGCCTACAGACGATAGATATCCACAAAAGTGGTTTTCCCACCACAGGCTTGGCATCAATATCGGTAAAAATTTAAATGTGGGTGTTTTTGAATCGGTCATGAAAAATGAATTTGACTGGAATTACCTGAATCCACTGATTTTTTACCGATGGGTAGAGCATCAATTGGGAACTCCGGATAAAGTCATGTTGGGAACTGATCTTAAATGGAATTTTACACCAGGCATGCAATTTTATGGGCAGTTTGTGCTGGATGAGTTTGTGTTTGGGGAGTTTTTTGGCATAGATGGACCAAATTCAATCCGAAACAAACACGCACTACAGGCAGGCTACAAATACATCAATGCTTTCAAAGTGAGCAATCTCGACCTGCAATTGGAATACAATCAGGTAAGACCTTATACCTATCAGGAAAAATTCGAAAATCAGTCTTTCACCAATTACCGTACCCCTTTAGCACATCCACTAGGTGCAAACTTCCGGGAGGCAGTTGCCATAGTTCGTTATCAGCCTGCACCGAGATTTTTCACAAATCTGACTGCTCTTTATCAGTATTTTGGTGATGACCCATCTGAAGAGGTGAACTTCGGGAAAAATGTATTGAAAAACCGAATGAGTCCAAATACAGGGATTGGTCTGTTTGGAAATGTTATTGGCCAAGGTGTAGAAAACAGGGTCTTGATGGCCAATCTCAACCTAAGCTACATGGTAAGGCAGAATGTGTTTTTAGACTTCAGCCATTCAGTTAGAACCCAGAGTGTGGAAAATGAAGAGCAAACCAGAAATACTTCCTTCACGCAACTCTCCCTTAGGGTAAACATGACGCGAAATGACTTCAACTACTAATGCCTCCTGTTTTGGGTTTAAAATGTTTAACTTGCGGCCTTAAACCGTAATTGACCGAATGCAGACTTACCTCAGGATACTATCCTTCGCCAAACCTTACAGAAGGTACTTCCCTGTTTATATTATTTATACTTTACTCGCCATCATTTTTGGCTTATTGAATTTCACGCTTCTTAAGCCACTTTTTGATGTGATATTCGAACAGGTGGAACCAGAAGCAATGAGCAGGTATCTTATCAAGCCAGACTTTGCCTTTTCCTTGGATTATTTCATCCATTTGTTCAATTACTATTTTCTCCAGACCGCAGAAACTTACGGAAAATTTGGCACATTGGTCTATGTCTGTCTGATCATAGTCATTTCGGTTTTTCTTTCCAACCTATTCACCTATCTGTCAGGAGTAGTCCTCGCTAAGGTCAGGGCTGAAATCATCCAAAAAATGAGGTTGAGGATCTTCACCCGTGTATCCGGAATGCACATTGGCTATTTTTCCAACGAAAGAAAGGGTGATCTAATGTCCAAAATCACGAATGACATCCAAGAGGTAGAAAATATGGTCGTTCAGTCTTTGAAAGTCGTTTTTAAAGAACCTGCAACCATTATTCTCTATTTTGCTGTACTCTTTATGATGTCGGTCAAGCTGACCTTATTCACCATATTGGTGATTCCCATTTCAGGAGCCATCATCGGTACGATTACCAAAAGACTCCGAAAAAAAGCCATAGAAAGTCAGGAATCATTGGGGCGGATTGTCAATATTTTAGATGAAACCATTTCAGGAATGCGGGTCATCAAGGCTTTTGGGGCCCAGAAGTATGTAGAAGAAAAATTTGACAAGGAAACAGAGTTTTATTCAAATGTGAATGTATCCATGGCTAAAAAAAATGAGCTGGCCTCGCCTATTTCACAGTTTTTGGGAGTATCCGTGGTAGCTGGCATCTTGGTCTATGGAGGAAATTTGGTCTTGAGCAATAGTTCAGAGTTGAGTGCTTCTGATTTCATCACCTATATTATCATATTTACCCAAGTTCTAAATCCAGCCAAAGAAATCTCCAAGGCTGCCAGCAGTATACAGAGGGGCTTAGCCTCGGCAGACAGAATCTTTGAAGTGGTGGATACCAAAAGTCAAATCAGCAATAAAGTCAATTCCAAAAAAATTCAAGATTTTAAGTTGGAAGTTATTTTCGATAAAATTTCCTTCAAATACGAAAAAGAAACCGTCCTGAAAGATATCAATTTCAGGCTGGAAAAAGGAAAAACAGTCGCACTGGTGGGTCCATCAGGAGGAGGAAAATCAACAATTGCTGATTTATTGCCCCGGTTTTACGACCCTAGCTCGGGAAAAATTACCCTAGATGGAGAAGATATCAGGGACCTTGATATTTTGGGATTAAGGTCTTTGATGGGAATTGTGACACAAGAATCCATTTTATTCAATGATACAGTATTCAACAATATTGCTTTTGGCCTAAAAAACATCTCAGAAGAAGAAGTGTTGGAAGCTGCTAAAATCGCAAATGCCCATGAGTTTATTGTCCAACTGGAAAATGGCTATCAAACCAACATTGGAGAAAGAGGGTCCAAACTTTCCGGTGGCCAAAGACAAAGGTTGAGTATAGCCCGTGCAGTTTTGAAAAACCCACCTATTCTGATTTTGGATGAAGCCACCTCTGCTTTGGATTCACAATCTGAAAAACTGGTCCAAGAAGCCCTGACCAACCTTATGGCCAACAGAACTACCTTGGTCATTGCCCACCGACTAAGCACAATCCAACATGCCGATGAAATCCTTGTGATCAAAAAAGGCCAAATTGTACAAAGAGGAACGCATCATGAACTCATGGCACAAGAAGGTCTCTATCGGAATCTTTCTACTATGCAGTCTGTTTAGTATATTCAAAGCAGAACTCAAAAAAACCAAAAATCAATGAGACAAATCAATAAAATAGCACATCTATTAGTGCTTCTTTTTTTCGGAATCAGTTTAGTGTTTTTCCTTTCCTTCAATGGTATCAAAGGTTTGTTTGGGATCGAAGAACTAAACTCTACCCTAGTTGTATATTTCCTACTGATAGGACTAATCCTTTTTCTTATCGCTTTTGGTACTGGCAAAATGGTCAGAAATGGTCTAGAAGAAGAAATTTCAAAAAAAGAAGCTGAAAAGAAAGAATTGAAGGCCACACTGTATGATCTTGAAAAAGGGATCAAACTCACTAATCTGGAAAGAAAAATCGATCAAAAAGATGAAGGCAAAGAAACATCTACAATTAGGCCAAGGCAGAATTTCAAATAATTAGATTTTTAATTCAAAATCGTTAAATTTAGGAATCTGCAAGGATTCCTTTTTTATTGAACAAAATTTTGTTTTATGGTAGCAAAAACTTTTGGCAGTGCGGTATCGGGAGTAGATGCCAAGCTGATCACTATCGAGGTTAATGTGGGGCAAGGCACGGGTTTTTTCATGGTTGGTCTTCCTGATAGTGCTGTAAAAGAGAGCCAACAGCGGGTAGAGTCCGCTCTCAAGTATTTTGGTTATCGCATGCCCAGGCAAAAGGCAGTGATCAACCTGGCACCCGCCGATATCCGAAAAGAAGGTTCTTCCTACGACCTGCCCATAGCACTGGGAATTCTCAAAGCTTCAGAACAAGTAAATTTCCCCGGGTTGGAATCATACGTGATCATGGGCGAATTATCTCTTGACGGTCAGTTAAGACCCGTAAAGGGAGTATTACCTATAGCCATAGAAGCGAGAAAAAGAGGGTTTAAAGGCTTTATCTTGCCTTTAGAAAATGCACCTGAAGCTTCTATCGTCAATAACCTCGATATCATAGGAGTAAATTCACTTAACGAGGCCATAGACTTTTTAGAGGGAACCATGGAAATCACCCCAATGGTGACGGATACCCGGGATTTGTTTTTCAACTCAGTTGAAAACTATGAGTTTGACTTTGCAGATGTTCAGGGCCAGGAAAATATCAAGCGGGCTATGGAAATAGCTGCTGCAGGTGGTCATAATGTGATCATGATTGGGCCTCCAGGAGCAGGCAAAACCATGCTGGCCAAAAGACTACCTTCAATTCTCCCCCCATTAACTTTACAGGAGGCCCTAGAGACTACAAAAATCCATTCTGTCGCAGGGAAACTAGGAAGAAATGCCTCCCTCATCGCTCAAAGGCCTTTCAGATCTCCCCACCACACAATTTCTGATGTTGCTTTGGTGGGCGGCGGTGGAAACCCACAACCGGGGGAAATATCCCTATCTCACAATGGGGTTTTGTTTTTAGATGAGTTGCCCGAATTCAAAAGAACCGTATTGGAAGTCATGAGACAGCCTCTTGAAGAAAGAAAAGTCACAATTTCAAGGGCAAAAGTTTCTGTAGACTATCCGGCAAACTTCATGTTGATTGCAAGCATGAATCCCTGCCCTTGTGGATATTACAATCATCCGGAAAAAGAATGTGTATGCGGACCGGGAATCGTTCAGAGATATTTGAATAAAGTCAGTGGCCCACTTTTGGACAGAATAGATCTTCATGTCGAAGTCACCCCAGTGAAATTTGATGAAATGACCTCTACCAGAAAAACTGAATCCAGTAAATCTATCAGAGATAGAGTCATCATAGGCCGAGACATCCAGGTCGAAAGGTTCAAGGACAAGCCCGATGTATTCTGCAATGCCATGATGCCATCTCATGTAGTCAAGGAGGTATGTCAAATCAATGAGGCTGGCAAGACACTATTGAAAACAGCCATGGAGAGACTTGGCCTTTCTGCAAGAGCTTATGACCGTATTCTCAAAGTTTCCAGGACAATCGCTGACCTAGCCCAATCCAAAGAAATCAAAGTGGAACATCTCGCTGAAGCTATACAATATCGTAGCTTAGACAGAGAAGGCTGGGCAGGGTAGCCAAATTGCTTTTAACCATATTACCTAAAACACATTTTCAGACTCAAACATTTCTCTACCTGATTTTTCACAAAATTTTGTGAAAGGCGAAAATAATTTGTGAAAAATTTTACAAAATCAAAAAACATGCATTTATTTGGTAGAATTAAAGACATTTAGCTACAAGTTGCTTTAATCACCCTGTTTTTTTATCTAAATATTAAAAAATAGTACCCAAAAGGCTGTTAGTACAGCCTTTTTCTATTTTGATAATGCCTGATCCATATCCATTAAAAGGTCGTCCATATGCTCTAGCCCGACCGATACCCTAATCAGATTTTCAGGAGTAAGGCTATCAGGACCTTCTGAAGCAGCTCTTCTTTCTATCAGACTTTCTACGCCTCCCAGGCTTGTGGCATTGGTGAAATACTTCAATTTACCGATGACCTCATCTGCCCTAAGTGCATCACCTTTGACCAAGAAAGAAAGCATACCCCCAAAGCCTGACATTTGGGTGACCGCAATTTCATGTCCGGGATGTGATTTTATTCCTGGATAATATACAGCCTCTACCTGAGAATGATTGTTTAGATATTCTGCCAATATCCCTGCATGCTCCGCATGTCCTTTCATCCTGTACGGTAATGTTTTAATACTTCTACACAGGAGATAGGCATCAAATGGAGAAGGGACTGCACCACCTGTTTTTTGTACAAACTTCACTTTCTCCCAAAAATCATCTTTATGTTTTGCCACCAAAGCACCTCCTAGAATATCACTATGCCCACCAAGGTATTTGGTACTGCTGTGCATCACAATATCTGCTCCAATTAACAACGGATTTTGAAAAACAGGAGAAGCAAAGGTGTTGTCACAAGCCACTCTTACCTTTTTTCCAGCTGCAATTGAACAAATTTTTCTAATGTCAGAAATCTTCAAAAGTGGATTTGAAGGTGTTTCCACCCAAACCAATTTTGTCTCGGGAAGTATTGCTTCTGCTACATTTTCAGGATTGGTCATATCCACAAAGCTGACTGTGTGGATTCCTTGAAACATTTGAACCAACTGAGCCCGTAACCCATGGTACATGTCATCAGGTGCAACAATATGACTTCCCGGCTCCAAAGCCTGAAAGACAGCCATCCCAGCAGCATTTCCTGAGGAGAAGGAAGCAGCATCTTCTCCGAACTCCAGCTTTGCCAAAAGGTTCTCTAAAGCAAACCTATTAGGGTTGTTTGCCCGGGAATAAACCATAGAATCTTCCTGATGAAGAAAAGTAGTGGAAGTGGTAATGGGTTGGACTGCAGGTTTATTTGAATCATTGACATAATTCCCCGCATGAATGGCTATAGTTTCAAGTTTCATTTCGTTAAGTTTTGGCACATAATATTAAAAAAGAAAAGCCAGCGGATTTACTCGCTGGCTAATTATCTTTTAGAATACTTTGAATTACCTGATTCTATCTACAGATCTGACTAATTTTTCATCTTTTCGAATGAAGCGGTTGGCCAGCATGTTCATGACCAGAGCTGCAAATATCGCCCAAAATCCCAAAACAAAGGCTCCATTGACATTAGGATTGAAATCCGCATTGGCAGTATGCGTAAACCAGACGATCAGGCCTACATTTGCTACCATCGCAAGGGAATTGAACATATTGAGCATCATTTGTTTTCCTCTATTTTTATATGAAAATATGCTGAAAAGGGCCAATGCAACTGAAACAATAGCCAGTATGCCTATTACAATCGCCTTAGATTCGCTGGCCAAGACCTCTTCACTGGCTACATCTATAGTTGTCAAGCTCCAAGCAGTAAGGGTCATGAGCTGGGTTTGATCAGGGTTTACCTGTTGCCATATAGGAAAGATCAAAACCAAAATCATGGCTACTGCCAATAAAAAAAGAAAAACAGTCTGAATTCTTTGTATCATGTCTTTTTTAAATTTTGACAAAGAAAACGCCTTATTTTCTGATTCGCAAGGTTTGTATAAATGGACGCTTAATTTTGGAGCGGAATAGTATCTTTGCAGGAGAAAAATGGAAACAAAGCGATATTTTCTGGAATTGGCTTATAAAGGAAGTGGCTATCATGGATGGCAAATCCAAAAAAACGCCAATTCGGTGCAAGAAGAAATAGAAAAAGCATTGAGTGTTTTATTGGGAAAAAACACTCCTATTGTAGGCAGTGGAAGAACCGATACCGGGGTACATGCCAGTCAGACTTTTGCCCATTTTGATTCAGACATTGAGTTGGAAAAAGAATTGTTCACTAAAAAATTAAATGGAATCTTAGGGAAAAGCATTGCTATTTACGATCTGATACAAGTTAAAAATGAGGCCCATGCAAGATTTGATGCTGTAGAACGAGAATACCTTTACCGTTGTATCAAGCGGAAAAATCCATTTGAATCGGAATCTTCTTGGCAGATTTACAGCAATCCAGACATTGATTTGATGAATCAAGCTGCCAAACTTCTTCTCGAATACGATGATTTTGAGTGCTTCAGCAAAGTGAAAACAGAAGTCAATAATTTTCGCTGTGAAATAAAAGAAGCCATCTGGGAACAAAATGCCCATGAATTGTTATTTCATATAACTGCCAATAGATTTTTGCGCGGAATGGTCCGGGCCATCGTTGGTACTTTAATGGAAGTAGGGCTTGGAAAAATCACCGTTGAAGATTTCAGAACCATTATAGAAAGTAAGAACCGTAAAGAAGCCAAATCATCCGCTCCCGCGCAAGGGCTATACCTTTGCAGGGTCACGTATCCCGAAAAAATATTTATCTAAATAGACTACCCATTGAGCCTGGAAAAAGAAAATGTCAAAAGCGGTGAAATCATAGACACCGAAGTACTGAAAAAACTGTACAGGTTTGTACAGCCTTACAAGGCACAGTTTTATTTTTTAGTATTTCTCACCATTGCATTGGCGATACTTGCACCCACCAGACCCTATTTTATTCAGGTAGCCATAGATGATTATGTTGCTGTTGGAGACGGACCAGGCCTAGTAAAAATCATCTATTTATTGGTCTTTCTATTAGTGCTTCAGGCAATCGTTCAGTTTGCACACACCTATTTGTCAGGATGGATTGGTCAGGTTATCATCAAAGATATCAGGATTAAGCTTTATAAGCATTTGCTTAAAATGCGACTTAAGTTTTTTGACAACACACCCATAGGTAGACTGGTGACACGGAATATTTCTGATATAGAAACCCTTGCTGATGTCTTCAGTGAAGGACTGGCAGCCATTATAGGAGACCTGCTGCAGCTAGTTACTATCTTAGGAGTGATGTTTTACATAGACTGGAGGCTTACTTTGGTCAGTTTATGCACCCTCCCACTTCTGATTATTTCCACCTACATTTTCAAAGAAAAAATCAAAGTAGCTTTTAACGATGTTCGAAACGCCGTTTCGAATCTCAACTCTTTTTTACAGGAACATATCACCGGAATGAATATCGTGCAGATATTCAATAGAGAAGGACGGGAATTTGAAAAATTCAAAGAAATAAACAAAGACCACAGAAAAGCACACATCAAATCAGTTCTGTACTATTCCATTTACTTCCCCGTGGCAGAAATCATTCAAGCCATAGGAATAGGGCTAGTGGTCTGGTACGGTGCCACGGGGGTTTTCGACACCGATATTCAAGTAGGGGTTTTGATTTCATTTATCATGTACCTTCAGCTGTTTTTCAGACCAATAAGAATGATTGCCGACAGGTACAATACCTTACAGCTTGGTGTAGTAAGCTCCTCCAGGATTTTCAAACTCCTGGAATCCAAAGAGCAAATACCCAATGAGGGAGATTATAGTCCGGCGAAGATCAAAGGAAATATCAACGTGGAAAATGTCTGGTTTGCCTATAATAATGAGGAATGGGTACTGAAAAACATCAACTTTGATGTCAAACATGGCGAAACTGTAGCCTTGGTAGGAGCCACCGGTGCAGGCAAATCCTCTATCATCAACCTTATCAGCAGATTTTATGAAATCAACAAGGGAGCTATCAAAATTGACGGAACAGACATCCGTGAGTTTGAATTGGATACTTTGAGAAAACATATAGGTGTGGTTCTTCAGGATGTATTTCTGTTTTCTGATACTATTTATTACAACATCACCTTGGGCAATCCAAATATCAGCAGGAAACAGGTAATGGAAGCTGCGGAATTGGTTGGAGCCAAAAAGTTTATAGAAAGGTTGCCAGCTGGGTTGGATTATAATGTAATGGAAAGAGGAGCTACTCTTTCTGTAGGACAAAGGCAATTGATCTCATTTGTGCGGGCAATGGTCTACAATCCTGAAATCATTATATTGGATGAAGCCACTTCATCTGTGGATACAGAGACGGAAGAACTGATCCAAGGAGCCATTGAAAAAATGATGAAAGGGAGAACCTCCATTGTCATTGCTCATAGGCTTTCTACAATTCAGAAAGCCAATAAAATCATTGTGCTGCATCAAGGAGAAATCAAAGAGGTTGGCACACATGATTCCCTTTTAGAGAAAGAAGGCTACTATGCCCAACTCCATCAAATGCAGCTAAAAACAATGGCAATTGGCTGATTCTGCCTTATTTCTAATTTTTTGATTCTTTGGTCAAAAATTAAAACTCTAATTTTCAAAAGACTACAAAAAAATTCAGGGAATACTTTGAATGAGGTCCTAAATTTGATAGAACAGAACATAATTTTGCCCCGTTAAGGCAAGTTGAAAACAAAAAACAAAAGCGTGTGAAAAAAATTATTTTACTATTAATGACTTTAATTCCATTGGCAACGTTTGCACAGGAATCTAGTGTAGGATTAAGATTAGGAGAACCGCTTTCTATCACCTACAAAACTTTTTTGGATGAAAACTTCTCAGTAGAAGGACTTTTTGGAAGAGCAGGTGTAAACAGTGCTCAATATTACCGCAGATCTTTTGAAAACAACCGACCCAGTGCCAATGCCTTTTATTCCGGTCATAGCGCAGGAAGTGCACTTTCTCTCAGTGGGCGGATTGCGTACAATGAGGATTTTACCGACGAATTTGGTATCACGGAAGGATACCTTTTGGGTTATGCGGGAGTAGGTGCCCAAATTAGATCTGTTAGGGTTGACTATGCATATACAGACACTTCGATTTCTCCGATCAACACTTTGAGAGATAGTAGAAGAAACATTGACTTTGGACCTGAGGTTTATGGAGGAGGAGAATATTATTTTGATGATCTCCCGTTAAATGTATTTGCTGAGATTGGTTTATTTATGGAGCTTTTGGATAGATTTGGCCATCTTCGCTTGCAAGGAGCAATTGGTGTAAGGTATATATTCTAAGATCATGTCAAAAAAACCTCTCCTTTTTATTTTAATCTTAATGCTTGTTTTAGCAGTAATAGGGTTTTATATGTTTGGTGGGTTTGAAGAAATTGAAATTTCCAGTGAAGACTTGGGGCAAATTGAATTAGTTGGGGTTCATTATAAAGGCACCCCCCAAAACCCGGAACTCAAAGCTTCTTTTGAAAAAATGGAGCAATTTGCCAATGCTAATCCTGAGGCATTCCTGAATACAATCTACTATATAGAGCCCGCAGGCAAGCTAGATACCATGGAAGTTTTTGTGGGAGTCGAGAAGCAATGGATAGAGAATGTTGATGGGCTGGATTCGAAAAGCTTTGATGGCTCAGACGCAATAATTGCCAGCATACAAGGCCATAGGTTTGTGATGCCTGGACCAAAAAAGGTTCAGAAAAAAATCGAAGCATATGCGTTGGAAAATAACAAAGAAACTCCTGACCTCTATATTGACCAGATTTTCAGCCCAAGTAAAGTACGTGTCATTGGAGTCAAAAAATGATCAAAAAAAAGGAAAATCTATAACTTTCAAATATATTGGTAGTTAATTATAGATTATGTATATCGGCAATTGGATCAGCAACCTATTTAATGTGGGTCTTGAATCAATCCCATCCTGAGTCTTCGGGATTGGATATTTATCCCGGTTTATCGGGATTCGCTTTAAATCAAAGACTTATTCTATTATAAAGGTTCTACTGTCCTGCGAGCGGACAATCATGCTATAAATTAACCTAACTCAAATTTTGAAGTTGCACTGGATTTAATCAGAGATTAGATTGCAAAATCTCATTCTAAATTTCATCCAAAAATTTAACCGCTAAAAAATAATCAAATGAAAAAACTACTTGGAGCAATCGCACTATTTGCCTTGATATTTCAGGCATGCGAAGGACCAATGGGTCCTCAAGGTCCACAGGGACCACAAGGTGAGCAGGGTCAGCAAGGGCCTCAAGGACAGCCTGGAGATTCTTTTGTTGGTCTGGCCTATGAAGTAACACTGGATTTCACAGCAGAAAACGATTATTTTGAAGTATTGGAGTTTCCAGAGCCTTTAGTGGAAAGTGATATCGTATTGACTTTCATCAATTGGGAAACATTTGATGGAGTAAGGGTATGGAGACTATTACCTCAAATGGTCTTTTTCGAGGAAGGCTTTTTGAGATATAATTACGACTTCACGGAATTTGATATTGCACTTTTTCTGGAAACCAATTTTGATCCGGAAATATTGGATGATTCTTGGAAACTTGATGTAGGATTTAGAATTGTTGTCCTACCGGTAGATTTTGCTAATGGAAGACTTGATCTTTCAGATATGGACGAGCTACTAAGAATGACAGGAATCCAAGAAAAAGATTTCATTAAATTAGAGAGGAAAGTCAAGTAAACTTCTTCCATTTGTTATTTAAAATCCCGACCTGTTGATTATGTCGGGATTTTTTTATTTCCAATAAAAGCAAGAAGATAATTGAATGTTTTGGATTATAGCCCTGATATATCCGCTTCCTATTTTATCTTTGCGCCATGCAATTGAAAAACGACCTACTATTACGTGCAGCCAAAGGCGAAAAGACAGAAAGAACTCCTGTTTGGCTGATGAGACAAGCTGGCAGAATTCTTCCTGAATATAGAGCAGTAAGAGAAAGTGTCAGTGGTTTTATTGAGCTTGCCCAGACACCTGAACTTGCCGCAGAAGTCACCATCCAACCTGTTGACCTGCTTGGAGTAGATGCTGCTATCATTTTTTCGGATATCCTGGTAATCCCAGAGGCCATGGGACTTCCTTACGAGATGGTTGAAAAAAGAGGCCCTTGGTTTCCCAAGACTGTGCAATCGGAAACCGATCTGAAAAAATTAAGAATTGCAGATGGGGAAGATGACCTGAGTTATGTCATTGACGCCATCAAAATCACCAAGAAAGCCCTAAACGGAAGAGTTCCTTTGATCGGCTTTGCTGGTGCCCCATGGACTATTTTTGCTTACATGATCGAAGGTTCAGGAAGTAAAACTTTCTCAAAAGCCCGGGCAATGCTCTATACACAACCTGATTTTTCCCATAAGCTTTTGCAGATGATCACAGACAGCACCATCAATTACCTCAAAGCCCAAATCAAGGCCGGTGCGGACTTAATACAATTATTTGACAGTTGGGCAGGCATACTGCCTCCTGACCAATACGAGGAATTTTCTCTTCGCTACATTTCCAAGATCTGTGATGCCATTACTGAAGTACCCAAAACAGTCTTTGCGAAAGGTGCTTTCTTTGCAAGAGAGGATATGGCAAAACTCAAATGCCAAACTATTGGATTGGACTGGAACATGGGAATTGCAGAATCAAGAAAAATGATCGGAAATGGAAAAACCCTTCAGGGAAACCTGGATCCAGCAGCTCTTTATGGCTCTCCCAAGCAAGTAGAAGCTGCCACCAGAAACATGATGGAACAGTTTAGAGGAAGCCGGCACATAGCCAACCTGGGACATGGAGTTTATCCCGACATCAATCCGGAAATGGTAAAGATTTTCATAGAAACCGTGAAAAATTTTAAATAAAACATCAATTCATTAGCAATACCACAAAGAGGCCCCAAAAGGCCTCTTTTTTTATTTTATAACGATTCCGTAATGTTTTTACATAGTCATTAATAAAACTTCAATTGCTTAAATTTTTAACATATTTTAATCATTTCTATTGCATTTTTAAAAATATAAGGTAATTTCAAACCTTGAATTCAGGATTTATACATTAATTTTATAAATACTGGTTCATTTTAAAACCTATTTTACAACAAAACCTATTAAACTTATGAAAAGAAGATTTACAAAAGCAGGTCTAATAACCATGTTATTGGCCTTCGTGATGATTATTGTCTTACCACATGAATCCAAAGCGCAGGATGACGACAGATTCTCCATGGATGTCACTCTCAATTCAGACATTTTCTTCGGGTTCTATCCATTTTTTGCAGGGTCTTACAGTTTAAGTGAAAAATCAGCCTTTACATTTTATGGGATCTTATGGTCTGGAGGAGCTGCCGGTGGAAGCTGGGGAAACTGGACTGAATTTGGTATCGGTATGGACTTCACAGTAGCAGAGGGAATCAATATTAACCCTCAAATCGGGTTACTTAGTGGTAGCTTGACATCAGGCTTAGGTACTCCGGTACTTGGGGAAGGCATAGTTCCCAACCTGACTATCGGGATAGATAAGGCAAGAACTGAAGGTGAAATTTACTTCGGGTATTATAGTGGTTTTGATCACGGCAATCCAAACACCAATAACTATATTCACTATTGGGTCAATTATGGGGTCAAATTCTCCCCTTTCTTCTCAGCTGGCCTTCACCTGGAACAATTAAGATTTACAGGAGGAATGAATCAACCCGAGGATCCTGCATACGATTTTTATTTAGCATTGGGCCCATACGTTCAATTTGCTGATCCTAATGGAGGTGCTTTTGCAAGATTCACTTCGGGTGCAGACTTAAGAAGTGATGATATGATCGCAAAAAGCGGTTGGACCCAACCTTCATTCTTCAAGCTAACTGTTGGGTATAGCTTCTAAAAAATTATTGACTACAGCCAAATTATCAACTAAGCTAAACTATCAAGTAAAGGCCGGGAATGTTTCCGGCCTTACTTTTTTTGGGGTATCAACACATCTCCCACCGACACCTTTTTCCCTTCTATGAGCAACATATTTTGACCAAATAAGACATTTTTATCGACTGTCCTGTAAGAAGAGAGAGTCTTGAGAGGCTCCTTCCCCTTTTTGGCAGTATCTTGATCAACAGTCGTCATCACACACCTGGCGCATGGCTTGGTCACTTTAAAAATCGAGTCGCCTATTTTCAAAGAATCCCAAGTATCCTCCTCAAAAGCACTCCCACCCGAAAAGACAAGATTGGGCCTAAACCTATCCATAGGGATCTGTTTTTCCAGACGGGAATTCAGATCATCCAAAGATGATTGACCTATCAGTAAGTATGGCATCCCATCAGCAAAGCTGACTGACTCATCATTGATAGCATATTTGGGTTTGAGTTTTCTTTCAGTGCTGTCAGGCATACTTACAAGTCGGGTTGAAAAACCTAAAAAATCAGAAAACCAAGTACAAAATTTAGATTCCAAAACCTCTGCCTCTACTTCATCTTCCCAAATTTGAACCATGGTTCTCCCTTCAGCTTTGGATTCAAACGGTATTTCCAAATAATTCTCAGAATCAGTTTTCGAAACTACCTTAAGCCCATCTTTCCCCAAAGACACTTGAAGCAATGCCATTTTTGGATGCTTTCTTTGAGACAGAAAAACACCCCGCTCATCAATTAGCATCCACCTTCTATCGTATTTGAATCCTTTTTCCTCCAAAACCCAAGAATCAAGCCTGATGCCTCCCAAAGACTTGATAGGGTATATATAAATATCCTGTAGCTGCATATTTCAATCTTTTGTCCGAACTGTGAATTTAAGCACATTCCCTTTAGGAACACTTATTTTTCAAAAGACAGATTGAAAAAGCTTCAATAAAGAAAAGACAGGAAGGGATTCAGTAGAGCTCCAAAAAGTAAAAAACCAACAAATAAGGCCTATCATCAGCCAACGTAACCTTTCCTTTTTAATATTTCTGGACACCATACCTCTCAGATACACAACCAGCGGCAAAAGTTGCTTTCCATTTGACAAAAAGTTGGATACCCTAATCTTTTGCCGGAATGAAACTGACAATTCGGATGCTTCTTAGGTGACATCTTGTGGAAATCAGAAACACTCACCTGACAGAATCCTGTCAATCTGACACAAAAACACTTAATAATTCTATTGGCACATCCCTTGTCATGAAGCAAGTGTTCAATGAATAAGCATCTATAACTGAAAAATATATAATCATGGGAAAAATCATAGGTATAGACTTGGGTACAACCAACTCATGTGTAGCCGTAATGGAAGGAAATGAGCCGGTAGTAATCCAAAACTCCGAAGGTAGAAGAACAACACCGTCCATTGTTGCCTTTTTGGACAATGGTAATGGAGAAAGAAAAGTAGGTGATCCTGCCAAAAGACAGGCCATCACCAATCCGGCCAACACCATCTCCTCCGTAAAAAGATTCATGGGGAAAAAATTCTCCGAAGTATCTGAAGAGAAAAAACATGCTTCCTACAAAGTAGAGCAAGGGACTAACGACACCGTTGTAGTGAAAATCGGCGATCGTTCTTATACCCCTCAGGAACTTTCAGCAATGATCCTTCAAAAAATGAAGAGCACTGCGGAAGATTTCTTAGGCCAAGAGGTAACCGAAGCAGTTATCACTGTACCGGCCTACTTCAATGATGCAGAAAGGCAAGCAACAAAAGAAGCTGGTCAAATCGCAGGGCTTGAAGTAAAAAGAATCATCAATGAGCCTACTGCAGCTGCTCTGGCTTATGGTATGGACAAGAAAAATCAGGACATGAAGATCGCAGTGTATGACCTTGGAGGTGGTACATTTGACGTTTCTATCCTTGAGTTGGGCGATGGTGTATTTGAGGTAAAATCCACTAATGGTGATGTTCACTTGGGTGGTGATGACTTTGACCAAGTAATCATCAACTGGTTGGCAGACGAGTTCAAAGCTGAGGAACAAATTGACTTGAGACAAGACCCAATGGCACTTCAGAGATTAAAAGAAGCCGCAGAAAAGGCTAAAATCGAATTGTCCAGCTCGTCTTCTACTGAGATCAACTTGCCTTACATCACGGCTACTCAGACAGGGCCTAAGCACTTGGTTAGAAACTTGAGCAGATCTAAGTTTGAGCAACTTTCCGAAGATTTGGTGAGAAGATCTATGGATCCTTGTAAAAAAGCACTTCAGGATGCAGGACTTTCAGCTTCTGATATAGACGAAGTTATCTTGGTAGGTGGTTCCACACGAATCCCTAAAATTCAGGAAGAAGTAGAGAAATTCTTTGGCAAGAAACCCTCAAAAGGTGTAAACCCAGATGAGGTTGTAGCCATAGGGGCAGCTATTCAGGGTGGTGTATTGACCGGAGAAGTAAAAGACGTATTATTGCTTGATGTGACTCCACTTTCATTGGGTATAGAAACAATGGGTGGTGTATTCACCAAATTGATAGAAGCCAACACGACCATTCCATCCAAAAAATCAGAGGTATTCTCAACAGCAGCTGACAATCAACCTGCAGTGGACATCCACGTACTTCAAGGCGAAAGACCTTTGGCAAAAGACAACAGATCAATCGGAAGGTTCCAGTTGAGTGATATTCCTCCAGCACCAAGAGGGGTTCCTCAGATTGAAGTAACTTTCGATATTGACGCTAACGGTATCCTCAATGTGTCTGCAAAAGATAAAGGCACAGGTAAAGAGCAGAAGATCAAAATTGAGGCCTCTTCAGGTTTGTCTCAAGACGACATAGAGAGAATGAAACAGGAAGCAGAAGCCAACGCTGCATCGGACAAAGCCGAAAAAGAAAAAATCGAAAAACTTAACCAGGCTGACAGCTTGATTTTCTCTACCGAAAAGCAATTGAAAGAATACGGAGACAAGCTTTCTGATGGCAACAAAGCCAATATTTCTTCTGCATTGGAAACTTTAAAATCAGCACATCAGTCCCAAGATTTAACAGGAATAGATTCCGCAATGGAAGGCCTAAACAAAGCTTGGGAAGCCGCTTCTCAGGAAATCTACAATGCAACCCAAGGCGCTCAGCCAGGTGCTGATCAAGGTGCCGCTGCAGATGCAGGTACTGGCGCATCCTCTGAATCAGGTGATGGCGTATCTGACGTGGACTACGAAGAAGTATCTGAAGACAAAAAGTAAAATAAATCAATACTCAAAAGAAGGCATCTGTATCTGATATGGATGCCTCTTTTTTTGGGAAGCTAGGGACAATTACGATTTACGAATTACAAGACTTTTTTGTGTTCATTGCAACAAATCATTTGAAAGAGCAATTCATAAAGTTTATCTGTATATGATCTTGTTTGCATGTCTTGCCTTGTTTTCTCGGTCACAAATCTAAATTCTGAAATTTACAATCTAAAATTGTCACTAGCTTCTCGCTTTTAATTTCTAAACGCCAAAAAAATGCAACTCACCCCAGATAACAAACTGAAAAAACTGATCATCGTCGGCGACCGGGTCCTGATCAAACTCCGTAAAGCGGATGAAAAAACTTCCTCAGGCCTTTTTCTTCCTCCGGGAGTGCAGGAAAAGGAAAAAGTACAACAAGGTTACATCATCAAAACAGGTCCTGGCTATCCTATCCCTTCACCCGTTGAAGATGATGAACCATGGAAAGACCGGGATGAAAGCATCAAATACATTCCACTACAAGCCAAGGAAGGAGATTTGGCAGTATTTCTGGTCAACGGTTCATACGAGGTAATGTACGAAGGGGAAAAATACTTTATTGTACCGCAACACTCTATTTTGATGTTGGAAAGAGAGGAGGATTTTTGATTTATAAATAAACAAGGTCAAAAAAGCCCTGTCAGTTTCTAAATCTGACAGGGCTTTTTTTTGAGAATTAATTATCCGATAAATTTTATAAGAGACTGTAATCTAAACTCT
>NZ_ALWO02000016.1 GCF_000295935.2 Indibacter alkaliphilus LW1 | reverse complement strand
GAGCTGAGGTGGAAGTTCCCAAAAGGCTTCCGTTTACATAGAAGTCAACTTTGGTGATGCTTCCGTCTGAATCNNTGGCATCAGCTGTGATGCTGACCGCTTCACCGATCTCATATTCGGATCCTGNTGANGGAGCNGTGATGCTCACCTCAGGAAGGAGATTCTCTGAAAGAATTTCCAGAAGCAATCTTTCTGTTTCAACAATTGCTCCACTTGCTGTATACCCAACTAATTGAAGATCATAAATACCTTCTTTTTCAAAATCCCAATTAAATTTATTATTTTCTAAATCCAGACTTTTTACGAAAACACCATTTATTAAGAAATCTAAATATAATACTTCAGTCCCATTATAATTTATAAGAAACTCAATATCAATTATAAATTCATTATTGAAAACTTGATTATTCTGAGGTTGGAAAAATTCAATAGATGGCTTTTCTTCTGCCAAAAAAACACCTATAATATTTAGGTTATTGGATGGCATTGTGAATTCATAGGTCAATTTTTGACTAACATTCTGTCCATTTATTTCCCAATGGCTAAAAGTATATCCAGGAAATGCGTCTGCTACTAACTGAACAGTACTATTTTTTTCAACTTCAATCTCGTGGGGACTTGAGAGTAAAATACTTTCTGATAAAAATGAAACTTCAAGATTTCTATTTAATTCTTCCCTGCCTATCACATAATTGATGTCATTTTGATAGTTATTAGTAAAAGCATCCCAAGCGGTTGACTCCTCTGCTTCCTCAGAAAGATTTATAATCCTTGGATCAGACAATACGAAATTAACTTCCAATCCTAAGGCTAGAAAGATCATGGCAACGCTTATAATTATGTTGCTTTTAATAAAACCTATCATACGCTTGATCTTTTACCTTTAGACACTTGAATTATGGACTTCAAATGCATTTTTTTATTTTTCATAAATTGAAATATAATTTTATGCAATTGATTATTATTATTGTGTCATTCTGAGAAAACACCTATTTCATGAAACAAACAGAATTTTTTTTTAAAAAGCAAAACCAGAAAAACTGATATTATCTGTAAATTTTGAATTAAAAACAATCAATGATATTTTGAAATAAACGATTTGTATTTCAGATCGAACTATCCGTTTTTCAACACATTTCCAGAGTCCAAAACCAATAAAAAAAAATTAAACTTTTCTTCTCTGTCCGGAAATTAAATCGTTACATAAACATTCCGAATAAAATTTTAAAAGAGTTTCCGGATCCTTGCACCTTAAACTTTATGAGCCAAAACCTAAAATTCACATCTAGCAATAAATTGGGATTTTAGAGGATGGGATGAATTTTCCCGTAAAGGGAAGCCAACTCAGACCTTGAACGTGGATAGCCCCCCCCTCAAAACCCCTCCCCAAACCCCAAATAAAACAACAGTCCCTCTCCGGGTGAATGGGCCACATCAAACCTAAGGTTCAGTTTTTCTTTTTTTGAAAGCTGGTAGCGAAGACCTGTACCGTAGGTCAGCTTGGTGTTTCCAATATCAAAAGGATTGGAAGGAGAAAAAACATTGCCCAGACCACTGAATCCAACCAAGCCCCATCGGGGTTTGAATTTCCATCGGTACTCTCCTTGGATCAATGCCATATTTCTGTCGCGAAATTTGCCCTCAAACAAACCCCTCATCAATCTATTCCCTCCCAGTAAAGGCATACCAAAAAATGGAACTTCACCATTCAGAAGCTCTGCGTAGGCTTGGTAAACAAACACAGAGTTTTCTTTTATTGGCAAAACCTGCCTAAAATCACCTATCCAACGCATATAACTATAACCTGACCCGGTCCAAGGTCTGAACAATTGAAAACTGCTTTCTGCAAAAATCCCACTTGTAGGGTACAATTGACTGTCCCTTGAATCATAATAGAGCATCGGACCTATCCCTCCTATCCTACCTCCCATACTTCCAGGTATATTGTTTCCATCCAACAGTCCTCCTTCCTCTACTTCTTGGATTTGAAAATTATCATACCAATACCTTACGCCAGCATAAAAATCCCCCTTTATCTGCCTCAGGTAGTCAAAACGCAATCTGGGAAGTCTAGAATTGAACACTTCACGGTCTGATTCCGAAACACCTGGCCCAATACCATAAAAGAAAAACACATAATCATACCAGCCCAACTCTCCTGCAAATAGGTGTTTATTCTGCTCTGTGAAGATCCTCCAACTCGTGTAACTTAAAAACTGATTGAATAAAGTATAAGCACCTCCCAAAGCTATCTGGCTTTCGAATGTTTCATCTTTTTCTCCTAACCGAAAGTTGCCTACTGCCCCAGCTCCAAATGCCCATGAGGTTTCCGGGGTGTAGTAAATCAATGGCAAGACCGCTATAGTCGTTTGCTTTTCCTCATTGCCAAGTTTATCCAAGGGTTCATTTTGGGCAAAAGAGGAACCTGAAAAAATAAGAATCAAAGTAAATACTGAATAAAATTTCTTCACATTTGAATTACGCATTTAAATATAATCTGGATCAAGACCTATACCTAGGTTCTACCCACAGCAATGATGCTGATATCAATATCAGCACAAACCACAACCACGCTGGAATATTAGACTTACTGGTAATCCGCTCACTTCCAAAGCCATAATCTCTTCTTTCTTTAAGGAACTCTATCAATATTTTCCTGCCTTTAACAGCTTTGAAGCTTTCTTCATCTTCCACATAAATAGATAAACTATCAGAAAAATATATCCAACCACTTTCCAAAGGGATAAAACGTGAAAAGTACATGTCACCAATCAAAGCATCCTTTTTCCAAGTAAATGAAAGCTGTTCATTTTGAAGATTATTTGGAGAATCTGAAGCGCCCAGAAATGAAATATTTGATTTCAAGTTCCTAAATACAGGAGACGAAAGTTGAAAAGAGTTCTTATTCCCCATAGAAAGTTTTTCAAAGACAGGTTCCCAAACCTTAGCATAACCTATGCTATCCCCAGAAAGTAAAAGAGAAAAAGAGTCTTCCATCAAACTTACAGCAATGGTATGGTCACCTTTCATTTCAAAGGCAGTTGCAGAATTTTTCAGAGTATCTTGGTTGAATTTTGTTACAAAATCAAATGCTTGGGCGCTGGTGCCGTTTTCCTTCTCTACACTTTTCTCGGAGATCCTGTTGATTGTAAAACTGGTACCAAACTTCCTGTTCAGCTCTGAAATATCCAACTCAGGATTATTGACATTGGTTAAAAGTACAGCTTGGTAGTCAGAACCCAATTTATTGACATCAACACTTTTTAGCTGAGATGGATCAATGACCAATACACTTCTATCCGCTAATTCCTCCCCTGCAACAATACTGGAGCTTTGTGCCACTTGGGTTCTCAAGCTCACCAATTCACCTCTCTTCCTAAGGTAGTCGGCAAAAAACCTGGTTTCCGGATTGGGAAAACCTACTTTCAACTCAAAACTCATTTGTTCCGGACCCATGACAAAATACCTGACTGTACCAATTTTGCTTTCATCCAGATAAAGGTCCATTTCATTTTTCCCCAGAATCAAAGCTGAAAAAACGAGTTCAAAACTCTGTTCGCCATCCTCTAGAGTTTGTTCTGCCCATACTTCATTGACAAATCTCAATTGTAACTTCTGGCTCTTTTCGGAATTTAATATTCCGGTAATCTTTTGCTCTTGGCCATATTTCAGAATTCCTTCCCAGCCTAAGTCCAAAACAACAAAACTCTTGTCCGATGAAGGAATCCATTCCATATCAACTAAGGGCAAAGAAAGTAATTCTTCTTTCTTATAATTCTCTCCAAAAATATAGAGCTGCCTAAAGCCTTCTGCTCTTTCTCCAGCTTTAATGACTTTATCTACTTCCAATTCTTTTGAAAAATCAGAAAAATGGGCTTTGTTCTCGCTTTCAGGAATAAGTAAAGCTGAGCTTCCAGGAAGTTCCTTTTCCCAAGTAGGGTTCAAAATAAATAAGGAAAGCAGGCTGCTAAAAAGCAAAAACAAAAAAACCTTAAGATAGCGGCGTTCTACTTTTTTGAACAAATAATAAAACACTTGAAAAACCGAAATAAGAGCTAGGACTCCTAAAACCATTATCAGTATATTACCGGAAAGAATTGGTTCAAACTTTATCATTTGAAATTTTCCCAAAATGATTTAGCCAATTGCTCATTCCGTCCAACTGAAAAAGCATTTCTTCTTTCTAAATTGACCAAAGACTGGAGTTTTTTCCCTAATTCGGATTTTTCAGATTCACTGAGATTATCCTGTCGAAGCTTTTGTAAAAGCAATAAGGTGTTCCAATCCTCCATTCCTGTATGCGACAACCTCAATGACCAAAGTTGACCAAACTCATCCAAAACATCTTTATCAGCCTCCGAGAGTGATATTTGATTGAACATTCCCAAGATTTTCCCCGCCATAAGGGCCATTTCATTCACTGATACTGATTTTGCTGTGGCATAGTAGGTGTCAACTCCCTCAGTATCTCCGGTTAACCTTTTTTCAGCTTCCTTGATGGGTACAGGGTCAAATCCTGATTTTTTGACATAGGTTCTGGACTTTTGCTGAACAGACTTCAAATATTCCAATGCTTTATGTTGGAAAGGCAAGGCTTTTTCAGGCTCAAATAAGCGTAAATGAAGCTCTGATTGCCACATCTGTTCCAAAGCCATTTTCAGGATGCTCCTTGTGGACTGTTCGTACAAAGTATTCATTTCTTCAGAATCATGATTGTGCAGGTATTCTTCCAAGAGACTGGCAAGCTCATCATCTTCATCGTGATCATGGTCATGATGGTCATGATCTTGGTCACTTAGCTCACCCAATTGTTGTTTGAGCAATTCTTGATTTTTATCATGGTTTTCCCTGTATTGTTCCAATGCAGCATACCTAAATTTACTCAATGAGGGGGCTCCCTCATTTTCACCTTCATGATCATGATTATGAATAAAGCTTTCCAAAATATTCCTACCCTCAGCTGAATTCAGACTTCCCCCTGGTGCATTGGATTCAAACTCCTCCCCCAAATACTGCCCGTAGCGCATGCGAAGTAGTTTTTGTTCATACCCCAACTCGTTGGATTGTTCATTAAACTTCCGATCTGAAAGCTCTTCTTTTTCCTTCAACAGCTTTTCAGTATCAATGATGATTTGTCGCTGGCTTCTAAAATAATCAGGTAGAACATGGATTGCCAGGGACTCTAGCTGTGAATCGCTGAGTCCTGTAGAATCTACATACTGAATAAAGTAAGTGTCCGATTTACTGATATTGGGCTGAGGTCTTTTATTATCTACTGCCAACCAATAATAGTATAACTCATCACCGGGCTGAAAATCCATGGATTCTAAATCCAATGCCTGAGCTAATTCAGCCTCCTTAAAATTACTTTTGGGCAGCTCAATACGATTTTCCCTAAATTTCACATTTTCACCCCTACCCCTTGCCAAAGTAGCTACGATATAAACTTGCCTTACCTTAAAGTCATCAGAAACTCTGGCTCTTAATTTCCTTTGCATTGGATCTTTCTGAAAATGATAAACATATAGGTCCTTTTCTTCAGGAATTATCAAGGGAGACTTGTCACGGATCACTTCCAACCTGTAAAAATCTGACTCAAAAATTAATGAATCTTTCCCGAATGCCTGTATAGCATATATTCCTGAAGCTTCCAATTTATCCTTCATGGTGAATTGCTCCCCTTTTTTCTCAAAAGATAACTCTAATCCAGATGCGTCCACCAATTTTACATATTCTACCAAATCAGAATTAAAACTCAATCTCCATTCCAATATAGAACCTTCCAAAGCCCTGATATCCAAATCTTCTTGGAAAAAAACCGGCATTTCTGAATAATCAGGAGGGCTTACTATGATTAAGTTGTCGGACAAACTAACGGTTTTTACCTTCACATCATCCTCCACAATGGACTTCTCCATTTTAGCTTTACCATCAGGGGTTGGATTTTCAATTGTCAAAAAGCTACTCATGCCATAAAGGCCAGTACCCAATAATAAAAATAAGAATGCAGGAATTATATTTTTACCCAACAGTACAGGAGTAGAGGTAAAATTGATTTGATTAGCTAGTCGGTTCAATTGAAAAGTCTCAGCTAAGTTCCACTCTCTCTTATCCAATAAGTCTAAACTATATTCCAATTCAGGAAACCTACTGTGCAGGTAATTTTTTGCAGCTTGCTCATCTCTACGGAACATCCCAATATACCAAGCTAATAGGATAAAAACCACAATTGAAATTCCGAGACTAATAAGATGATTGACCCTAAAGGACAATAAAAATAAAAATACACCAACACTTACCAGCAATGCTTTCAAGAATGCATTTACTTGCTGTTGCAAAACAGTTTGTGCTAGTAGTTTTTGTAATTTTTTCATAAACCAGATCTATTCGCTATAAATCTTTCCCCCATCAATACCAACAGAAATACTATCCATAAGATTTCTTCAGCATTGGGTTTGATAGGTTTTTTGTATTTTTCTTGCCCTGATTTCAGGATGAATTTTTCTCTAACTTGAGTTTCGGCCAAACGGATCGACTCCCCCTTGATCCCATAGAAGTCCAGAATACTTTTAAGAATTTCAGTTGGGAGATCATCCAAAGTACTGTGACTTCTTGATTTGAATGGTTTCAGCCCATATACATTTGGAAATTGTTCAATACTCCTGTCATTTGAAAAGCTCAAGGTCAGAATTTCCTCATTTTCAGAAATATTATTTTCTGTAACTAAGATATCCACTTTTTCGTCTCCGGAAAATTCAAAGTTTAACCCAAATACTTTTTGCACAGCTTGAAATGCCGCCTGTATTTTTCTTTGGTCTTTTGAGTTTTCAACATCAACCTCAACCCCAAAATTGCCTTGAATGACATTTTTCATAACAGGTAAATCATCAGAAAACGTAAGGTTGTTGGTATTGTCAACAAAAAGATAGCGACCTCCATCAATCGCTAGAGAATTTCTCTGATGGTATTCATTCGAAAATTCAGAGAGAAATATTTCCGGTTGAGAACCAATCAAATACGCACTGAAATCAAAGCTATTTTCAAAACCTGAAAGGTAAATTTTAAAGTTGTATTTATCTTGATCTAACCGGTTGAGTGCGGTCTGCAAATGCATGATTTCAGAAGGTTTTGGGGTCTGTATATCCTTTTCTTCTAAAGCTTCCAATTGCTGATTCAACCAAAAAACTGGCTCCTGATTTTCTATTGCTTGAGCCAGCTCAAACTTAAATTCCGAAAGCAAATCAGCATTGGGTTCTACCAAGTGCACAACTTCTTTTTCTTCCTCTTTATCCAAAAATTTTATAAAAAGCTGAGCCATTAACAGGGTTAGCAACAGCAGCATGAACATTCTTAGCGCCATCAGAAGCCAATGCTCAAGCCTGATATGTCTTATAGGCTTGTTGTCATTTTCCTCCAAAAACCGAAATGCTGCCCAATAAACTTTGGTTCCCTTTCTTCCATTCCAAAGATGTATCAGTAGCGGAACTGACAGCGCAAACAAACCCCACAACATATATGGTGAAAGAAACTGCATCAGTTTATTGAATTTTGATTGAGTACGCGGTTCAAAAGCTGAACTATAGATTCCTGCATTTTGACTCTAATAAGTTCTACTTTTGGGAGGTTTAGATTGTGATCCAAATCATCCAGATATTCCTTCATTTTCTGATTATAGGTTTTCACCAATTGTCCCGCATCAGCATGTACAGACTCTCCTGACTCAAGGTCAATAAATCTCCTATTTCCTTTCAAATTCATCTCCATTTCTTGGGCCCCAAGTATCTGAAATAGCCAGAGTTGCTTTTTCGGATGCACCATGGATTTTACAATATCCGTCCATTCTGACTCTGATTGCAAAAAATCAGATGCCATAATGACCAATTCCCTTTCTCGGGATTTTAATTCAGGAAAGCTTCCCTTCCTTACCTGCCATGCCCCTCGGGCTTTGGCTGTCTCCAAGTTGTAGAGAATCATCTGAAAACCTTTACTCCCTGCTGAAGTCACCTGTTTCACCTTTCCATCTACCAAAAAGTATAAAGAAAGACTATCACCTTGTTTGAAGGCCAAGTATGCGATGGAAGCCAATAATACCTTTGCGTATGAAACCCTACTGATCTGATCCTCCTCATAATTCATAGAGCCCGAAAGATCCAGGATCAGTTTGACATGAAGATTGCTCTCAATTGGCGATTCCTTAATCAGGTATTTACCCGACCGGGCAAAAAGCTTCCAATCCAGACGTTTCAGATCATCTCCAATTTCATAATGTCTATATTGTTCAAATTCAGCTCCATAACCTACCCTTTGGCCAAAGTGATTCCCCTGAACCAATTTTTCACTGATTATTTTAGCTGCAAGACGCAAGTTCTGCAGTTTGATAATTTCAAGATGTTCTTCTTTACTTTCCAATTTGTGAGGCCTTCAAAATTTCTGAGATAATCTTGTCTGAATGAATCCCTTCTGCTTCCGCCCTAAAATGCAAGGCCAACCTGTGTCTCATCACAGGATAAATCAGCTTTTCTACGTCTTGAGGGATCACAGAAAACCTGCCCTGAATGAGTGCACGTGCCTTTGCGCAAAGGATTAAAGCTTGCCCTGCCCTTGGTCCCGCACCCCAATCGATGTATTGATTAACGGCCTCTACTTGAGATTCTTCCGGCCTACTCTGCCGAACGAGCTTATTGATTCCTGAAAGTAAGTTTTGATCAATATGTATCTGCCTCGTCAGCTTCTGAAGATTTTGGATTTCCTCTCCATCGAAAATAGGCTGAACTTCTTCATGCTGAGTTCCTGTGGTCCTTTCAAGAACCTCCAATTCTTCCTGCTCCGAAGGGTAGCCCAATTTTATATAGAGTAAAAACCGGTCCATTTGTGCTTCTGGCAAAGGGTAAGTTCCCGATTGCTCAATAGGGTTTTGGGTGGCTATTATCAAAAAAGGTTTGGGCAAGGGATAATTTTTCCCGCCATAAGTAACAATTTTTTCCTGCATGGCTTCCAAAAGTGCCGCCTGAGTCTTGGGAGGTGTTCTATTGATTTCATCTGCCAATACCATATTGGAAAAAATAGGTCCTTTATTGAATTGAAAAAAACGCCTGCCTGTGCTGTGGTCCTCTTCAAGTACTTCTGTGCCCAAAATATCCCCCGGCATTAAGTCAGGTGTAAACTGAATTCTCTTGAACTGCAAATCCATAGCCTCAGACAATGTTTTGACCAATAGGGTTTTTGCCAAACCAGGCACTCCTTCCAACAAGCAATGCCCTCCGGCAAGCAAGGCTATCAATACTTCCTCCACAGCTTCCTCCTGGCCAACTATCACTTTGGCTATTTCCTTTTTTAATAAGGGAAGGCGGTTCAATAATTTTTCGTAAGCTTTTGTATCTGTATTTTCCAAAGTAAAATCAGGTTAATGCATAAATGATAATGTTAACACCAAACTTAGTATTGTCTTCTCGTAGGAATCGCTTGTTTCTAAAATCATAATCCCACTCGCAACCATAGTCTTTGTTGCTATAGAGGACTCCAATCCTTCCATTGATAATGATAGCTTTGAGATAATCATGGACCAGGTCATCACCCCAGCCGTTCAGTTCAAAGGAAGTTGTGGGAGGTCCATCCTCAAATTTGAAAAAGCAATTGTAAATCTCATGATCATTGGGAATCTTCTGCAAAGCATCTTTTCCGAAAATCTCACTCATCTCCTCTTCAAATGACTTTGCAAACAGTCCATCGATATCGTGATTGCAGTCATCCGCAAAAAGAAAACCTCCATTTTGAATATAGGTTTTGAGGTTCTTTCTTTCACTTTCAGAAAAGGCAACCAACCTATGCCCACTCAGGTAACAAAATGGCGACCTAAAAATCTCAGTGCTTCCAACTTCAACAATCTTTTCCTGTTCTTCAATTGGTATTGTGGTGTATTCAACCAATGAATTCAGCAAATTGGTGGGCATACGTTGATCTGTATCCCAGTTTCCTGAATTGTATTTGAGTCTTGTAAAGAAAAAAGGCTGCATATAAGCATAAACAAACCCCGAAACCCTAAGATTCCGGGGATTTGGTTTTCAAGATTGGAGGGTTATACCGCGTCTGAAAGACTCGTAAAGGTAAAGTCCCTGATTTTCATAGGTGGAATCAGATTTCCTCCTGCTCTTTGGGGCTTACCCATGGCTTCAATATTGTTGAGCATAATTACAGGACTTTCGTTGAATCTGAAATTTTTGACAGGAAACTTGATCTGCCCATCCTCTATATAGAAAGTACCATCACGTGTCAATCCTGTATATAACAATGTCTGTGGATCAACAGCCCTGATATACCAAAACCTTGTTACCAAAACACCTCTTTGCGTATTCCTGATCATATCTGCCAAGGATTGGTTTCCTCCTTCAAAGATGATTCCTGTAGGTCTTCCTACGGGATCGACTCCCTGCTTATCTGCCCAATACCTTGAATAAAACATGTTTTTCACTGCTCCGTTTTCCACCCATGTGATTTTTTCACTGGGTAGTCCTTCGTTATTCCAAGGTCTTCCCGGCAGATCAGGATGCATAGGGTCTGAATAGACATTCACTCTTTCATCAAAAAGCTTTTCTCCTAAGCGTGTACCACCTCCTTTTTTGCTAAGAAAGCTTCTCCCCTCGTCAGCACTTCGGGCATCCATATTAAAAGCCAAAAGCCTCAAAAGGTCATTCGCAGCAGTAGGCTCCAAAATTACCGTATACTTTCCAGGTTCTATCGCTTGGGCATTTCCCGAAGCCTGTGCTTTTTGGGCAGCTATTTCGGTGACATTTTTGGCATTGAGCAAATTGACGTCATTGAAGTCACGAACAGCATAGCCTGAACCAGTACCATCGGCAGTCCTCACTGTGATTGAAAAATCAACTGAGGAATTTTTGTTGTATCCAAAACGGCCTCGACTGTTTCCTACTGCCGTAAAACCTGCAAAATCTTCCATGTACCCAGCTGCAGTCAGATTGCCCGTGTTGGACACCTCTATGCTGTCCATGGCTGCTTTTGCCCTGTATTCCGGATTGATGTCAGCTGTATTCTGAGAGAAATTCTTGGTAGACGGGTAATCCTGTGGCCCAAGCATTGGCATATACTCGGGGTTTTCCGGAGCCAGTTTTGCTATTTCTTCTGCTTTTTCAACTATCCTTTTTAAAGCAGCATCATCTAACTCATTCCCTGTAGCCACACCTGATTTTTTTCCATATACTGAAGTGACTGCTACCGTGATAGAATTAGACTCACCACTTGTATTGACTGTATTTCTTGCATATCGGATATTTCCTGTTCTTCCGCCACCGATACTCACTTCGGTCTCATCTGCTTTGGCATAGGAAAGTACTTTATCGATAATCTTTTTTGCTTCTTCTTGAGATAAAATTGCCATGTTATTTGATTTTTGGTGCTTAGATCTGTCTTCCTGTGTTGATTACATTGACACCGTTGAATCGGGTCGTAGAACTACCGTGAGAAACTGCCGAAACCTGTGAAGGCTGACCTTTTCCATCGAAGAAAGTACCAAAGAGTTTATAATCGTCTTTGTCGCAAATCTGTGCACACGAATTCCAGAATTCCTGGGTATTGGACTGATAGGCTACATCTTCCAGCATACCCACTATTTCTCCATCTTTGATTTCATAAAACAACTGTCCTCCAAACTGGAAATTGTAGCGCTGCTGGTCAATGGAATAAGAACCTCTTCCTACTATATAAATCCCTTTATCTACACCTTTTATCATTTCATTGACGCTGAGTTTGTCTTTTCCAGGTCTTAATGAGACATTAGGCATACGCTGAAACTGTACTGAGTCCCAGCTATCCGCATAGCAACAGCCATGGGATTCAGATTCATCTATGATACTGGCTTGGTCTCTGATTGCCTGGTAATTCACCAACACTCCATCTTTGATCAATTCCCATTCTTTGCATTTGACTCCCTCGTCATCATAGGCAGTTAGTCCAAGAGAATTGGGTTGTGTCTTATCTGCCACAATATTTACCAGATCGCTGCCATATTTGAAGTCTCCAGCTCTCCACTTATCCAATGTTGCAAAACTTGTCCCTGCATAATTGGCTTCATAACCAAGTACCCTATCCAACTCCAATGGGTGTCCGACAGATTCGTGAATAGTCAGTCCAAGATGATCCGGATCCAATACAAGGTCATACTTACCCGGAGTGACGGATTTAGCAGTTAACTTTTCTTTGGCGTGTTTGGCCGCTGCAACTGCATCCTCCACCATGTCATAAGAATTTCTGTAGCTGATGAGTCCTGCCGGGCCTTCGATTTTTTCGGAGGCCAGGCCATCAAGATATTCATAGCCCATTCCCATCGGCGCGCTCAGAGCCTGTCTGCTTCTGAATTTACCTTCTGATTGATTGACTGCTGTTACATTGAATGTTGGCCAGATCCTGTGAATATTCTGATCTATATAAGAACCATCAGAAGATGCAAAATACTTCTGCTCGTTGACCATGAATAGGTTGGAATTGACAAAAGTTGCTCCGTTGTCCAATGCTGCAGCATTGACACTTAATAAGAGATCAATCTTATCGGCTACAGGAATATCAAACGGGTTTTTGGAAATAGGCGTCTCCCAACTTACCTCTCCTGCACCTTGGACAGGCGCTAGGATTACAGGTTCTTTCTGCATGATTGAGTTTGCCTTAGCTATTGCCACAGCTGTCTCTGCACATTTTTTAATGCCATCTGGACTGACATCATTGGTGGCTGAAAACCCCCAAGTACCCTCAGCGATTACACGAATACCCACACCAAAGCTTTCGGTATTGGCTATGTTCTGTACATTTTTTTCTCTGGTAAATAAAAATTGATTTAAGTACCTACCTATTCTTACATCAGTATAAGTAGCACCATTTGATTTTGCTGTATTGAGGGCAATATCAGCCAAAGCTTTTTTTTCGGCATTTTCTAGACCAGGGTTCAATAGCTGATCAGCGGAAACCGGGTTGCCTGTGAGCAAAAACCCAGGAGTCATCAGCGCACCCATTCCGAGTCCTGACAAATGAATAAAGTCTCTTCTTTTCAAATTTCCTCCTTTTGTTAAGGTTGTGAGAATGATATAATCAGGGAAAGTATTTTATTATCGGCAACTATCCAATTTCCTTTACAAGGTTGGTTATATTTTGTGATTCCTGATTAAAAAAGGTTGAATTCAATTCTCTGAGAGTTCTACAGTGTTCCTTTTAAGATGAACAATCATCTCCGTACCATAACCTGCTTTACTTTTCACCTTCAAAAAGCCTCCATTATAGACCAATAGTTGTTTGACCAGTAATAGCCCCAAACCTGTTCCTTTTTCTCCTAAAGTGCCTTTCTGTGACTTGACCATTGAAAAATCATTTTCCAGTCTTTCCCTGTCTTCTGCCTCCATACCTTGACCACTGTCCTTGATATGTATTCTTGCAAACTCAGCACTTTCAGAATAGAAAATACTCAATTTGCCAGATTTGGGTGAAAACTTGATGGCATTGCTGATAATATTCTGAAAAATCATTTGCAAATGACTTCGGTCAGCAATTACATATTTCAGTGTTGGGTCAGGCCCAATATGCTGTATATTCAGCTGTTTGTTGCTGATCTGAAACTCATATTGTACGAGCGCTTCCTCCATTATTTCTTTGACAGATAGGACTTCCTGTTTGGTATTAAAACCCTCTAATTGAGATTTGGCCCAATCCAAAAGATTTTCCAATAAGTTGTCCGTTTTATTCAGCTGCTCTTCCAAAAGATTCAAAGCCTGTGTTTTTTCGTCCTGGTTAAATACTCCTTTTTTGTCCAGCATGACAAAACTTTTAAGGTTCCCTATTGGAGATCGAAGGTCATGGGAAAGTATTGAAAAAAGCTTATTTTTAGCTTCATTGATTTGGTTAAGGCTTTCATTTTGCGCTGCAATCAATTTCCTTTTTTCGTTTAACTCTTTGTTAAGCTTTTCGAGTTTTTGATTGAATCTATCCCTGAGCTTTAGGTTTTTTCTATAATTAAAAACCAATACTCCCAAAAAAATCGATAGCAGGATCAAAATCAGATTTAAGGCTCTTCTTTGCTGGGACTTTTGTTGAATCAATTCATTCTGATTCAATAGCTGTTTGTTTTCAGCATCTTTGACCTGAAGTTGTAAAAAACTAATCCCCCTTTCTTTTTCTATATTCAATAAGCTATCTGCGTAGGACTTATTCATCCTTGCAATATTTAGCGCTTGTCTATAATCCTGAAGATTTTCCAAAGCTCTTGACCAGATATTGGTTGCTCTTTCCATGTCCCACAAGGCCTTAAGATCCTTCGCAAAACCATACGATTTTTCAGAAAAAGCTGCAGCTTTGGCATCATTCCCAGCTTTCAACTCCAGCTCTGCAAGTCCCGCATATAAGAAAGTCTTTTCCCAATTACTCAGTTCATATTCCCTTGAGAGCAACATTCCGTAATACAACATAGCCTTTTCATCATTACCAATGTCAAAATAAACTTTCCCCAGTCTATTAATTGTCATGTCTTTCAAAGCAAGATTTCCCGAAACCTCTAATAGCTTGTAAGCTTCATGCAAAAATTCCAGTGATTTGGAATATTCAAAAATCTGAGAATAAGCCAAGCCTATATTGAAACTTAAATTACCCTCCATGCTTTTGTCTCCAGCTTTTTTGAAAACAGGTAATGCCTGTTTCCAAACATCGATAGCTTCAATATATTTTTCCTGCCCCAGTAAAATTAATCCTTTTCCATTTTGGACTTTGGCGATGGAAAGGGAATCTCCTGATTGTAAGGCAAGATCATGAGCCTCATTGTAAACACTTTGGGCATTGATATAATCACCGGAAACATAGTAGATACCACCCTTTCTGTAAAGCACCTCTGTCTTTTTGATGGGATCCGGGGATTTTTCTAAGTAATCCTCCAATCTGGATATAAAATAAAAGGCCGAATCCAAGTTATCATACCGGTACTTTAAGGCCTGCTCCATTAGGAAATCAAAGTCTTCATCCTGCTGAAAAGCAAAAGCTTCCAATAGAGTGAAAAAAAATGTGCAAATGAGGATTGTTCTGGTTTTAAGCATGAAATGGAAATCGGGGCGACTTGAAACTCAATAATATGAAATCTTCCGCTAAAATTCATCACCAGTCGACCTGTCGGTTTTTTTTCTTTTCGGATTGCTTCTTTTTTGATTTTAAACGTTTTTCGATGGCAGCTTTTCCAGGCTTGGTAGCCTTTCTGATTTTCCTCCGTTGAAAGGCTTTCCTTAACAAATCATAAAACTTTCGGACCGCAATTTCTTTATTCTGATATTGGGATCGCTTTTCCTCCACTTGTATCAGTAATTCTCCATCAGCATTGATCTTTTTATCCAGTTTTTTGAAAATCATTTCTTTCTCCTGCTCATTAAGCACGCGGGAATTCACAACCGAAAATTTCAGGGTGATTTTAGAATTGACTTTGTTGACATTTTGACCGCCAGGACCAGAACTTCGACTAGCTTGAAACTCAAGTTCATTATCCAGCAGCTTTTTATTGATTTTATCTTTGATTGACATGCTTTGATGGGACACCATATATATTTTCTTTCATGATTATCCGCTCTTATCAGTAGAACTTTAAGAGTGGAATAAACCTATGATTTCAAGACAATATCAATAAATAACTTGTCCGCCGAGGCGGATCCAATCCCGGAGCCTCGGGATCGGGTTAATCTAGGCTCTTATTTAGTTTGGTTAGTGGTATAATTGCGGATATGTATATTTGCTTACATACTTTAATCCTTTCTAGTTCCGATTGTTAATAATAAGGAACTAATTGTAAGGATTTTTTTTAGATTAGAAGCAGATTAGTTTTATTCAATGAAAATACGAGAAATCCAATCCAATGAACTTCATTTAGTCAGAGAAGTCGCCCTAGATGTATGGCCGAAGACTTTCTCTGACGTCCTGACACCCACACAAATTGATTTTATGATGGACTGGATGTATAGTCTGGAATCTCTTAAAAATCAAGTGGAAGATAAGAACCATGTGTTTTTACTGGGTGAGGAAAACCAAAGGCCCGTAGGTTACTGCTCCTATCAACTTGATGCCAAGGAGAAAAAGACCAAAATCCACAAAATCTACCTCTTACAGGAAACGCAGGGCAAAGGGTATGGCTTGAAGCTGATTGAAGAAGTCAAGTCAATTGCCAAACAGAATGGACAAAACCACATATTCCTCAATGTCAACCGACATAACCACAAAGCCATATCATTTTATCTAAAAATAGGTTTTTACGAAGCCTATCGTGAAGTAATCGATATAGGAAACGGTTTTGTCATGGATGATATCGTTATGGAAATGTCTATCTCAATGCTTCAGGCTGATAATTCCTAATAGGTTCCTCTCCCATCAAGTGTTCTATAAAATAATCCCAACGCTTCTTGGTGAAATAATCTCCATATGGCCTTCCGAAATTATGATCCCGGCTGGGCCATATGAAAAAATCGAAATCCTTGCCTGCCTTGATCAGCTCCTCGGCAAATTTGTAGGATGCGGAAGGGTTGACATTTTCATCCATGGCTCCATGTGCTATCAACAATTTCCCCTTAAGCTTATGTGCATTGGTCACATTGGATTGTTCGTGGTAGTATTCTTCTATTGGATACCCCATAAACATTTCCGGCCACCAGGCTTTTTCCATCCTATGGTCATGATCTGCTGCTGAGCTTACTCCTACTTTGTAAAAATCAGAATGAAGCAGCATAGCTCTAGCTGCATCGTATCCTCCTGCAGAATGTCCATAAATCCCGACTTTTTCCAAATCAATAAATGTGGTATTCTCTGCAAGTTGCTTTATGGCCAAAACATGATCTGTAGTGCCGTCTCCGAGGTTTCTATAGGAATGATTCTGAAATACTTTTCCCCTCCCACCAGTTCCCAGGCCATCGACCATCACTACTACAAAACCCAATTCCGCCATTTGCTGGGGATGGTTAAATAAAGCAGATTTGAAAGTTTTAGGAGTTACAGCTGTATGTGGTCCCGTGTAGGTGTAATCTATGACCGGGTATTTTTTGCCAGGGTCAAAATCACTTGGAACAAAATAAAGTCCGTATAGCTCTGTAATCCCATCTTTGGCTGTGGCGGTGAAGGAGTCCGGAAACTTATATCCCCTATTAAGCAAATTGGAAACATCCGCTCTTGATACTTCCCTAATGATACTCCCATCTTTTGCAGAGCGTAAGACAGAAACTGTTGGAGCATCAGGCCTTGAGTAGTTGTCCAAAAAGCTTTTGAAATCGGGTGCCAGATCAATCTCATGAAATGCATTTTCAGGAGTAAGTAACTTCACTCCGGTTCCGTCCAACTTTACGGAATAAAGGTGATTGAAATAAGGGTTACTCCCCTTTTCTTTTCCTGATGCTTCGAAAAAGACCAATTGGTTTTTTTCATCCACACCGGAGATTTTATGGATCACAAATTCTCCATTGGTGAGCTGTCTGATCAATCTTCCTGTGCTGTTATAATGGTACAGGTGGTTCCATCCTGATTTTTCGGAAGAAATGATAAAATCCCCATTTTGAAACTGATGAAACAAAACATCTCTATTCACAAAAGTCTCCTGCTCATCTGTAAACAAATCTCTCACAGCCCCATCCAAACTCACTTCCAGGAAATGTGACTTCTTAAAACCCCTTTCCAAATAAATCCCCCGAAGGTGCTGACTGTCCTCTTGCCACCTAAGGTTCACCGACATAAAATGTGGCCTCTTAAGAGAGTTTAAGAGCTTTTCAGTTTTGTTTTCTACATCAAAAATCACTGGAGTCAGCTGCACTACTGTAGAATCCCCTGGGGAAGCTCTATAATAGCCATACAAATCAGGCCTGAATTTATCATCTTGACTGAAGTCTAGCAGATACATTTTTTCGGCCAGGCGAAGGTCCACTACATTGGTCAGGATTTTCTTTGAATCGGGCGACCAAGACACATAAAACCGCTCAGGTCTTGTCCCTCCTTCTCCTTTGACCAAATCGCTCCAACCATAACCCGAAGCATATTCAAAGCCTTGCTTGCCTGCAACACTCAACTGCCTTTGTTCACCTGTGATGAGGTTCTCCACATAGAGGTTATGATCCTTTTGGAAGGCCCGCCATTGCCCATCCGGAGATAAGCCCTGAACGTTCTGCTTCCTATCACTTTGCTCAAATGAAAGATTCCCCTCTTCTAAATCATATATCCAGTCCCTGTTCCTCCAAGTAAATCCTATCTTTTTCCCTTCATACCACCTTATTCGATCAAATGGCAAATCAGCAGGATCAACATCCTCTCCTGATTGCTCTGAAAGTAAATCTGCCATCCTCCTGTGGTCAAACAAAGGTGTGGTCTTTGCGTCTTGAACCTCAGTAAGAAAAAATCTCTTTCCTTCAGCTGTCTGGGCCACATGCCAAAACTTACTTCCCTTTTCGACCCAATTGGGTTTGACTTCCAAGTGAAAAACTTCCTTTTCCAGGTTATTGGTCAGGTAATAAGCCGCTTTCTCATACTTTTCCTTAGGGAACTGGGCATAAGATTCCTGGACAAAAAACATACAAATCAATAGGGCAGATAGGTATTTCATAATAGGTAGAAGGTAAGTTTTGCCGATAAATATCACAAAAATCTGAATCAATTTCTCCCACACTTTTATAAGCGGAATGATACAATATATCTACCTCGAAAATATTAGCCAATCCTCACCTATTCTCGGAGTACATAACAACCTGTGAAATTTCTGACTATGAAAAAAAGGGCGATGCCGCCCTTTTTGTCACTCTTTAAATCTAAATTTCAGGTATTTGATTTTCTCTCCTTTATCACTGAATATTTTTTCATAGCGGGTCTTGATCCCATGATGCTCGTCTTTTAGCTCCGAAGTATAAAAATCATGAGTGGAAAAAATTAAATCCACGTCCTCCCGCTGACCTAGTACTTCCAGTGTGAAATCAAAAAGACCGGTATTGTCAGTTTTGAAATGCACAGTCCCGTCCTTTTGGATCATGGGTCTATACATATCCAAAAATCTGGGAGAAGTCAGCCTCCTCTTTTCATCCCCATCCCTAGGGAAAGGGTCCGGAAATGTAATCCAAAGCTCTGCGATTTCTCCATCAGCAAAAAATTTCTCCAACATCTGAATCTGGGTTCGTAAAAAAGCCACATTCTCCAATCCTTCCTGAATAGCGATAGTACTCCCTTTCCATATCCTGGAACCTTTGATATCAACTCCAATAAAATTTCTATCCGGATATTGTCTTGCCAAACCAACTGTAAATTCACCCCTGCCACAGGCCAATTCTACTGTAAGGGGTTTCTCGTTTTCAAATTGAAGGGCTTTCCAGTTACCCTTTATCTTTTCAAAAATCTCTTTTCCTTCCTGGACTACGTTTCGGTTTTCTTCGTTTTCCTTAAATCTTTGCAGTTTTTTTCTGCCCATCTTATAATTCCTTGATTTCAGCGACCACAAAGGTACTGCCTCCGATGAAAATCATATCCTTGAAACCTGCTTTTTTCCTTGCTTTTTCTACAGCAGTATTGACATCTTTCTCAATTTCTCCTCTTAAGCCAAAATTTTCACTCATAGCTGCCAGAGTTTCTGCTTCCAGAGCCCTTGGGATACTGGCTTGACAGAAAAAGTAATAAGCGGTTTTGGGCAACATGCTCAATACTTTCCTCAAATCCTTGTCGTTTACCAATCCCAAAACAAAAAACAAATGCTCATGAGGCGTCCTGCTGATTTGCTTCAAGATAATCTGGAGTCCATTCTCATTATGTCCGGTATCGCAAACAGTTAATGGATTCTCTGAAAGCACCTGCCATCTACCTTTTAAGCCTGTCGTTGAACATACTTGCATCATTGCTGATCTAACCTCTCTGGTTTGAATATGGTAGCCCAGTTCTTTTAACAAATCAATACTTTGCAATATCCCCGGAAGGTTAAAAGACTGGTAATCTCCCAGCAAATCTAAAGCTAATGAGTAGGAAAGTGCTCCATTTCTTATTGTATAGTTTCTTAATCCATTTGTTCCATTTTCAAATGGAGCAACTTCAAAAGTATCTTCTGCAAAGTAGATGGGTGCATTTTTCTCGTGGGAGACCTTCCTGAAAACATCATCTGTCTCAGGTTGTCTTTGACTGATAACTACCGGTACGCCCTCTTTGATTATTCCGGCCTTCTCAGCGGCTATTTCTGGAAGGCTATTCCCCAAATACTGCATATGATCCCAACCGATATTGGTGATTACTGTCAATTGAGGATTAATGATATTGGTACTGTCCAATCTTCCTCCCATACCAACTTCGATGACAGCTACGTCAATTTTGGATTTAGCAAAATACCAGAAAGCCAGACCAACAGTCATTTCAAAAAAACTAGGCTTTATCTCATCCAGAAAGGATTTATGCTCTTTTACAAAATCGACAACTTCCTTTTCAGGAATTTCCTGTCCATTAATTTTGATTCTTTCTGTAAAAGACTTGAGATGAGGAGAAGTATATAAACCCACCTTATAACCAGCCTGCATAAGCACAGCACACAAAGCATGGGATGTACTCCCTTTGCCGTTAGTGCCTGCTACATGGATAGATCTGAATTGATCTTGCGGATCGCCCAAATGGGTACAAAGGGCAATGGTGTTCCTAAGATCCTTTTTAAAAGCAGCTGCACCTACCCGCTGAAACATGGGCAAAGCATTGAACAGGTAGTCCAACGTCTCTTGATATGTCATTTTAATCAACCTTGATTATAAAAGTAATTTTCCCTTGAGAATAATCGGCTGTGGCAGCACCTGCTTGTCTTTTAAAATTGATCTGATTGACCACAGTACGGTAATAGGCCAAGACCTCATTGGATACATTATACTCCAAAGGAACAGCCTGAACTATTCTGCCACTATCGTCAACCGTAATTCTAAAAACAATTTTACCATTACGGGTAGACACTCTATCACTGATGTTAGGTCTAGAGGCAAAGTCCCACCCTGCAAGTTCAAGGTTATAACCTGAAGCAGGCCCCGGGTTTCCCTCTCCTGAACCGGACCCCATAATTGCTCTTCCATCTACAGTCCCCTGAGGCTTCCCTTCATCACCTTTTTTATCTGTTGAACCTTGGGCTGAGCCTTGAGCAGGTTGATTTCCTGAACCTGAAGTTCCACCAGCACCAAATATTGCTCTTTGATCAATTTTTGGTTTTTCCTCAGCCTTCGTCGTTGTTTTTTCTGCTTCGGAAGTAGCAGGCTGGGCCACAGGAGTGGTTTCTTTCTTGACAGGACTTGGTTCTTTGGGTGCGGGTTTGGGCTTCTCGCTTCCTGTAACTGGGCTTGGTGTCTTGGATCGGGCTTCAACAGTGGGCCTTACAGGACTTGTCTGTGGCTTTGCTGCTTCTGTTTTGGGTTGGGTAATTGGAACAGATGACTCCGTAGGTTGAGGAGCTTGTTCACCTGGCGCTGGAGCTTGAGTATTTTGTGTTTGGGTTTCAGAAGGTGGAACTGTAGTTTGGACGTTACCGCTTCCAAAGTCAGAGAAACCTAAATTGAGTTCCATACCATACTTAGGTAAAGGAGGAATTTGCTCTTTCCATACTACGATAAAGAATACAGCCAAAAGCACCAGGATATTTACTATCAAGGTGATGATGGCAGCTTTCTTTTTGTTTTCTGCCTCTTGGCTATCTGATTCCCAAATCTGCATTATTTGTACGGTTTGGTCGCGATGGTCACATTTGCTTCAAGCCCGGCTGCTATTCCGCCTATTTCTACCAAATGCTCTACGGGTACTTCTTTATCTATGTGCAAGACAACCTGCCCCTTTTTATCCTTGAGAAGATTGGTAAGTTCAGACTTCACTTGTTCTCTGGACACTACCCTGTCATTGACTGAAAACTTCAGGTCCTTGGTAACTGTAACGGTAATTTCCTGCATAACGATATCTGAAGATTCGCTGGAAGGTAGATTAACAGGCAAACCTGAAGGCGTAATGAAAGAAGACGTAAGCATGAAAAATATCAACAACAAGAAGATGATATCCGTCATGGAGGACATACTGAATGCTGAATCTACTTTATGTTTGGATTGCAGTCCCATATTATTTGTCTTGCAATAAATCGATGAATTCTATGGAGGAATACTCCATGCTATGTACAAGCTTTGAAACCTGTGTTACCAAATAGTTGTAACCTAAGTAAGCTATAATCCCTACGACCAATCCTGTGGCAGTTGTAATCATGGCTTCATAGATACCTGTAGAAAGTAATTTAGGGCTTACCATACCTTCTTCTTGGGCTACACCGATAAATGCCCGGATCATCCCGGCAACTGTTCCCAAGAAACCAATCATTGGAGCTGCTCCGGCCACTGTGGCCAAGAGACCAAGATTTTTTTCCAGCTTATAAATCTCAATTTTACCTACATTCTCAATAGATACTTCAATGTTTTTCAAGGGACTACCTATTCTTTCCAACCCTTTCTGAATCATATTGACCACAGGCGTATCCTCTTGCTGGCAAAGCATTTTGGCCTGTTCTATTTTTCCTGCCTGAACCAAAATTTTAACTTGATCCATCAAATTTTTGGGAGACTTACCAGCTTTTTTTAGGGTGATTACTTTTTCTACGAAAATGAATACTGCCAGCACAAATAAAATGTACAGGGGAATCATCATATAACCTCCTTTGATCATCAAGTCCATTAGACCTATGCTCTCCGGAGCTTTTTCCATCAAGGAAAGTGAATCGGCCATCATTTGGCCATCAGTGCTGATTTGTGTAATTATCATGTTAGTATTTCAAAATCCATATTGAATCATCTAATTCAGCTTTTGCTTCTTCCAAAGCACTTGAAGCTGCTCCGAAAGTGCTGTAAGAACCAACGGACAAGCGGTAATTTTTGGTATCCCCTTGGGGAATTAACATCCAAATATCTTTACCCTGGATAAGAAATTTCTCAGCCTCCTGCCTTGCAAGGCTTTCATTGGGAACACTACCCACAATTATATGATAGGCGGGCCTTTCTCCAGGTTCATTCACGGCATAAAGTGTTCCTGTGCTTGATTGAATCTCAGTGCTTGTCTCTTGGGACGGGGTGATCGTCTCTTCTTCGGGAATCAACTCAGGTTCCACATCAATCAATTCTTCATCCTCTACACTTGCGGCTCCTTCCGCTTCTACAGGTACAGGAAAGCTAGTTTCCTCAGTTAGTTGACTGCCTTTTGCAGGTTCTTCAGATGTTGGTAAATAGTACAAGAAATATGCCATCACTGATAAAATAATTACAATCAGCAGTACGATTGAAAATAAAACAGGTGATTGTTTTTTTGGTCTTTTTTCCGATCCTCTAACAGGCTTTATAAGTCCTTTATTTACAGCAGGTTTATCCTTTTCTTTTTCGCTGGCAGCTTTATCAGAAACAACCATTGTTTTTGCTTCATGTTCCACTTTGGGTAACGGTGCCCCAAGAGGTTTAACTTCAACAAAAGGAAAACCAAAATCTTTATCTTCTTGGCCTGAATTGTTCTCTGATTGTTTAGACGTCATAATTCTGGAATTTCTTTTAACCTACGAAGCTAAAATAATTGATGCAATTGACCAACCTAAATAGCTATCGAATAGACCAGTGATGGAAATTAGTAACCAAATTTATATGTAAGTCCAACAATCCCCTGTATTCCTCTCACAGGGTAATTTAGAAATCTTTGGTTTTTTCGGTTCAGGAGATTATTCCCTACAGCAAATACTGAGAACTGATCATTGATCTGATAATCTGCTTTGAGCTGTAAATCAATAATAACCGGCAGCACCTCACTTCTGAATGCTGTTGATTCCAGCTCTGCTTCCGGTCTAAGTGGATCAAATATTCCTGCAACAATCCCTCCCATCACATTGGCATTGAATTGAATCAGCCATTTTTCATCGAGGATAAAATTATTGTTTAGACTGAGCTCCCATTCCGGTCTCTGATAGGCCGCTTCCAATGTAGAAGTGTTGTAAAAGAAGTAGTTTGCCTTAGCCAATAACCTATACCAGCCTTCATATTCCCAACCAACTTTTGCCTGATAATTCAATACTCTGGTGTCGTCATCATAGAAAATATTGAATCTTGTACTGTCTATCCCTGAATTGGCAAAAAAGTGCATATTTCTGAATCTACCATAGCCAAAACCAAGCTCATAAGTTAATTCCTGATTCAAAACACCTTTGACCCCAGCTTTAACCTCATAATTCTGAATGGTGTTCAATAGCCTTTCACTAGGTCCAAGAAAAGGGTTTTCCAACACAAAATCCTGATAGGTCTTCCTATGCACATCTCCCTCAAATCCTGCATAAACACCAAATTCATCCTGAATCATGTATTCACCTATCACTTGGGGAAAAACCTGAAAATCGGATGTCTTATTTTGAGTGACATCATTCTCAAAAACGACATTGGCACCTGCTCTCACTTTCAATGCTTCGTTTTGATATGCCACGTAAGGGTTTACTTTAAAGTAATTTCTGCTGATATCTGAATAGAACTCATCCCTTGGTCTGGTCAGGGAAAGATCAAGATCGATAGCAGTTTTCAAATAATCCTCAAACCAGAATCCGGATTTGATTTTTAATGCAAGTTCGGTTTCAGCTGCTTCATATCTATCATTGAAAGCTCTCATGCCCAGGTTGACATCATAATTGAATCCTTCCATCCTGTCAAGATCCTGAATTCCTGCATGCAATTTAAAAGTGTTGAGAATATTTTGATTTGGAATAAAGTTTTCAAGTGCTGGGTTTTCAAAATCATAACCATAAAAATTAAACTTATGCCTGTAATAATCTACTCCTCCATACACTTGGAAGAAATCTCTGAAAAGTGTACCGTTCAACCCTACATCAGTAAAATTCTCAGCTGAATTTCTTCCTTCTACAGGCCCTGTATAAAAACCCTCATGCTTTACTTTGACGCCGTAGTTATAATCACCATCTTCCCAATTATTGAATCTTCCTTCGAACAAAGGAGAACTGTAATTGCCAAAACCTAACCTTGCAAACCCTGGATAGAGATCTTGCCTCTTCCGTGGCCATTGTTTTTGAGCTGCCTCCGGCTGCATTACCTCAGGAGCAAGAGATAAAAAATATGGATTCACCGTATAATCAAATCTGCCATCACTTTTGGGCACTGGCAATACAGGGGTTCTCTCAAACTTCCTGGGTTGAGTTGGCAAAGTCAAAACCCTGTCTTTTCTGATCACGAATTCCTGATCTTTGACTTCACCTGCTTGTTGGGCTGATACCTGAAAGGCATTGGTAAGTATAACCACCCCCGCCCAAATTACTTTTATGATATTTTTACTGGTCTTGTTCATCTTAGGGGAAATGATTATTTGATTTTTTCCAACTTCTCGTTGGCCAGTTTGATAACTTCTTGATTATTGGAATTTTCTATGATAGACTCCAAGGTTGCTTTAGCCTGAAATTCTTCTCCCAATTGGATGAAGTTTTCTGCCAGCAAAACAAATACTCTTCCGTACCAATACCCATAGCCTGAATATGGTCCTGAAAGATCAAAAATGATTTCATTTGATTTTTCGTATTGACCGCTTTTATTGAGATTCTCAGCTAGTAGATACAGTGCTTCAGCTCCGTGTATGGTTTTATATTCATCAATCAAAGCTCTGAATACCTGCTCTGCCTGATCACTGTTTTTGGTTTTTAGTTTTGATTTGCCTTTTACCAGCATAGCTTCAGGAACAGCATCGCCTGTAACATTCCCCAATGCAATCACTCTATCTGCATAATGCGCTGAGGAATCATAGGTCTCAGTCTCAAAGTGCGCCCTCATCAAGCCTCTGAAAGCTTCATATTCCTCTATTTGATTTCTGGCGTTTTTGGAAGCCTCTCTAAGGAAAGGCAAAGCTCTTCCATAGTTATTGTTTTCCATTTCAATGGCAGCAATTCTCTGAACTGCCCTGATTCTTTGTGGTGATTCTCTTTCTTTCTCAATTCTGTAGAAATTCTCCAAGGCAAGATCTTTTCTACCAACTCTATAATGGGATTCAGCTATAAAAAACACTGCTTCTGATCTATTTGCAGCTTGTGGGTAATTTCTGAGATATGTTTCAAAAGCCTGGATTGCCTGCTGCCATGAATTATCAAAATAAAGTGCCTTGGCCGCCTCAAATTCAAGATTTTGGAGACTCTTATTATCCGGGTTAGCTCCTCTATACCTGCTTAGGTATTGCGAGAATTCGGCCGAACGCCCTTCTATTGCCAAAGCCTCCTGCAATCCTACCAATGCCGATTCTGAGTTGGTTGAGTTGGGATGGTTTTCCAAAATCCTCTTGTAGTCATTGATGGTTTCGTTGTAATTTTGAAGCGAAAAATTTGCTACTGCTCTTCCTTCTAAGGCAAATGGCATAAAAGGACTGTTTGGTCGGGTGGAAATCAGCCTTCCAAAACCATCACGTGCATCGGCATAACGCATTTCTTCCATATTGATCTGGGATTTTTGAAATATCGCATCTTCCAAGTACAAACTGTTTGGATAATTATTGATGACCATATTCATCTGCTGTATAGCCTCATCATTTCTGTTTTGAAAATTGAAAACAACTCCGCTTCGGAAATAGGCATAATCAATGTAATCATTGCTTTCCCTAGTGGCTCTTTGGAAAATAGCCTGGGCCTCGGAAAATTTCTTCTGAACATAATAAGTATCGCCTAATCTGATCAAAGCTTCATCATAAAATTCCGGATCAGTGCTACCTTGCTTTCTGTCAGTATAATTTCTGAATTGTGTTTCGGCCTTTCCGTATTGTTCAGTATTAAAATAAGCATATCCTAAGCCGTAATAAGATTTGATCAGATAGGGATCATTAGGGTTTGGTCTTTGAGCCTGAAGAGATTCATATGCTCTACTGGCAGCTGGAAGGTCACCTTTTGCGGAAAGGGACTCTCCTTTCCAAAAATAAGCCTGGATTACCAGGTCCTTGTTCACGGGGGTAGAAATGGATTTATCAAAATAATTTGATGCCATATCAGGCCTATTATCCCTGTAGTATACTATCCCTTGGTATAATGTGATTTTTTGATAAGCTTCTTTTATCCTCTGAGATTTGTTGGGCATTTTTTCAATGTGCTCAATTGCCCTCAGGTAGTTGTTAGTATTGATCAAAGCGTCGGTAAGCAATGCTTCTGCCTCCCTCGCATGCTTTCCATTTGGATATCGGTCCAGATAATTGTCCAAAGCACCAACAGCATCCTGGAAGCTTCCTCTTTCTAGATTGACTTTGGCAAAATTAATAAGAGCATCTTCCTTAATCTCAGTGTTAAAGTCAGCCTTTGCAGCTGCCGAAAAACTGTTTGAAGCAAATTGGGGATTATTCAGCTTGACATAAGCATGTCCCAAGTAGTAGGAAGAGACCTGCCCTATTTCATCGCTCTCACCAGCTGATACTTTAAAATAATCAGTGGCTCTTTGATAATTTCCTATTTCAAAAAGTGAAATTCCTGCTTTATAAATCTGGGGCCTTTTAAGGTCTCCTTTTTTGGAATTTACAAAAGCATCATAATTTTCAGCGGCTTTATTAAAATTCCTTTTTTCAAAATAAGCCTCAGCCAGATACAAATGGATTTCCTCTTTTCTGTCTAGATTTTTCCTGTTTTGAAGTACAGACTCGGCATAGGAAACCAGTTCATCATACTGAGCTTGTCTGTAATAAATCCCGGAAAGCATATATGGGACCTTAGTCGTGTAAAACTGGGATTTGTCAGCTGCACTGAAATCCCTACTTGCCTGCTCATAATTGCCCTGCTCCATTGCAATAAAACCGGCATAATAGAAAGCATCTGCAGAGTATTCCCCTCCTCTTCCTTTGATCTGATTGAAATTCTGCAGAGCTCGTGGATAATCCCCCAATTGAAAGTATGCATAACCTGTTTTGAAGACTACTTCGGATCTTTGGGCATCAGAAACCTTTTCGGTGTTTACTTTTTCAAAGGCTGGAATAGCTTCTCTGTAATTCCTGTTATCAAAATAAAAATTACCCAATACATGGGCTGCTTCGTTGGTTTTGGGATGATTTCTGTAATCTCTGATAAAAGTATAGACTAAATCTGCACTCCCAGGATTATCAATTTTGATTGAAGAAATGGCATAGTAGAACTCGCTGAGAATCTTTTTCTCTTCTTCGCTTACAGACTCTTTCAGCGCTTCAAACTCATATTTGGATGCACTGAAGAGGTGCTTGTTGAAAATCTCAAAATTTTCATCCAGTAATTTGGTATCGCTTGTCTGATACAAACTTGATTGGGAATAAGCCAACCTGCCCAAGCCAAAAATCAAGAGCAATACAAAGCTTTTTTTCATAGTGGGGCACAATTATTAGTGCATGATTTTAAATATCATTTCCCGAAGGATTGCAGATTCATCCATTCCTCCGGAATCAACTCCTTTAGAACGCAAATCAGCTTCTCGGATGTATGTGAAGCAATCAATAACCTTGCCTATTTGATAGTTTCTAGCGGCTATGCGGTATTCCTTTAAAAAATAAGGGTTCACGCCTATTTTCCTGGCAAGCTCTCCATCATTAGCCTTAGCATTGTAATGGACGATAGCTATTTTTGTAAAGTAATTGTAAATCAAAGCTATCATCGGAATCAATGGATGGTTTTTGGGGTTCTGCCCAAAATAATGAATGATTTTGTTGACCTTGATTATTTCTTTTTGCCCGATCGCCTTAGTCAGCTCAAAGTTATTATACTCTTTATTTATACCTATGAACTTTTGAATATGATCCTTAGTGATTTTTGTGCTTTCGCTGAAATTAATGAACATTTTACCCAACTCATTGGCGATCACTTCCAGGTTGTTTCCAATACTTTCGGCCAAAAAGCTTGCAGTACCACTATCGATTTGGTGCCCCTTGGTCTGAATATACATCTCTATCCATTTGGGAAGGTCCCAATCTTTTACTTTTTCACTGTTTACAAGTATTGCTCTTTTATCTATTTCTTTTGATAGCGGCTTCCTCCCATCCAGCTTTTTGTATTTATGGGCAAATACCAAAATTGTACTGGGCAGCGGATTTTGAAGATATTGTATGAGAAGATTGTCTACATCTTCTTTTCCCAATCCATAAATATTCTGTGCTTCTTTGACAATCACTACCTGTCTATCAGCCATCATCGGAAAGCGCCTGGCATTACTCAGAATTACATTCATCTGAGCATCCTTCCCATACATAACCATTTGGTTGAAACCTTTTTCATGCTCGGGAATGGCGTTTTCTTCAATAAAGTCACTGATTTGGTCTATAAAAAATGGCTCTTCTCCCTGTAAAAAATAAACCGGAGCAAATTTACCTGCTTTTAAATCTTTTAATACAACGTCTGCTTTAATTGCCATAGTTAGGATTTCAACTCAAAGATATAAAGAAATGCTTTTTCCGAAAGCCATATATAAATGTCTAAGGAATTTAATTTTAAACTTTATCTGCTCTATTTTTGTATTTTATTTAATACCAATCAAGTAAACCGTGAGTAATTTCGAAAAGTCAGTAAAATATTTCAAAGAAGGGAAGTTCCAGGATTCATTAGAGCTGATCAATACATGTATCCATGAAGAAAGCTCAAACTTGGAATATTATTTTTTTAGAGCAAGAGTACAATCCCGCATAGGGAATTATGACGGTTCGCTGAAAGATTTCGATCATTTGATTTCGCTCGAACCGTTTAATCCTACATTTATCAGCGATAGGGCTGTTGTCCTTCATTTGTTGGAAAGAAATGATGAGGCTATGGAGGAGTTTGACAGGGCTATTAATCTAGAACCTGGAAATCCCTACAGGTATTCCAGCAGGGCTTATTTCAAAGACAGAATTGGTGATTTACAAGGTGCAATTGCCGATTATGAAAAAGCCATTGAGCTGGATCCTGAAGATGCCGTGGCTTACAATAACAAAGGCTTGGTAGAAGAAAAATTAGGCTATCAGTCCAGGTCCAAGAAGAGTTTTGAAAAAGCGGATGATTTGGTGGGATATAAACCTAAAAAAGAAAGCTCTAAAGCAGATGCACTTCCTCCGATAGGTGACAAACCGACAAATGGTAGTGACAGAATCAGCATGGAACCTATGGATCCAAATGAAGTTCCCAGAAAAATAACTTTGAGTGGCTATCTGAACACTTTAAAAAGTGTATTTACAGACAAGACCACTCAAAGGGAGTTTTTAGATTTTATTAAGGCTGGTTTCAAAAAAAAGAATGACTAGGCTCTTTTTAAAACCAACAAGGGTTTATTGATAAAGTATGACATTTTCTTGGACAGATTATTGGTAAATATCTGTTCAAACCAGGATTTCTTTTTGCTCAATGTGACCAAAATATCTCCTCTTGCTGTGATCAGATAGTTTTCCAAACCAAGTCCAGGTTCATCCCTGTACGATTTGAGAACATAATTTACCTTCTCATATTTGATAAAGGGACTGAGTTCATCTACCATTGTTTTATGGAGTGATTTATCAATGGAAGTGTTTTTTGAAGAAACGTGAACAATATCCACCTCACTATCAAAAAAAGATGAAAGCTCTGTAACTTTTTGGATCGCTATTTTGTCCTCCTCGAGGTAGTCTGTCGCATAGACAAACTTTCTGGGTGGTTTGAAATAGACCTTCCTGGGGATCACAAACACATCTACACTGGACTTAGTGACAATTTTGCTGGCTTTGGTTCCGATATAGTTGTTTTTGAAATCATTGACTCCTTCGGTACCCATAACGATCAAGTCCGCATTGACCTCGTTGGAAAAATCGACTACTGAACTGACAATTTTACCTTCTTTGACTTCTGATTTACAGGAAGCCAAACCTTTGGGAAGACTTTCTTTTTCTACTGTTTGGACTAAGCTATCTAGCTTTTTCTTGATAAAAGCATACTGGTCTCCCCCATGCCCGTCCACAGCGGCTAGTTTTTGATAATCATCCTTGTCTGGCACATGGATAATGATCAAGTCTGCCCTATATTTTTCTCCCAATCTCGCCGCATACTCTACGGCATTCAGTGAACATTCGGAAAAATCTACTGGACAGACGATTTTGAAATTTTGTTTCATCGTCTTTAGTATCCTCTTTTTGGGTTAATTTGATTAATGAATGGTTGACTTTTTTTTATTCGGTGGTAATTTTCAATAATCTGTGGGGCCGCAGCCTTTGGATTGGTCACACTCGCGATGTGCGGAGTGATGGTAATCTCATTCTTGTTCCAAAAAGGGTGTTCTTCCGGTAATGGCTCTTTTTGGAACACATCAAGCAAAGCGCCTGAAATGTAACCCTCGTCAATAGCTTCTAGCAGGTCCTCTTCTACCAAATGCTTTCCTCGGGCGACATTGACTAAATAAGTATTTTTGTTACATTTTCTAAATAGATTAAGGTTTAAAATCCCCTCCGTCTTGGGTGTAAGCGGTAACATGCACACCAATATATTAATTTTAGATAGAAATTTATGTATTTCATCACCAAAAAAATATGGATATTTCATGTTTTCTTTATGAGTGTTCCCGTAGCCTACCACATCAAACCTCAATTGTTGAAGTTTCTCTGCTATATCTCCACCCAATTCACCTACTCCCATGATCCCGACTGTTACAGGGATTTCAGGATTTGACATATCCCATACCTTATTTTTTTGATCTTCTTGATACCTATTGATTTGTCTGTGATAATTGAGCACTCCCATCACCACATAGTTGGTCATTGAGGTTGTCAGCTTATCATCAATAATTCTAGTAATAGGAATATCTTTTTGAATACTGTTGTCTGAAAGAATATGGTCGACCCCTGCCCCCATAGAACAAATCAGCTTCAGGTTGGGAAAATCACTAAGCATACCCTTTGGATGATTCCAAAGAGCCACTGCTTCTACTTTCTCAGGGTCAGTTATTTCCGGATACACTTGAATGTCAATTTCAGGGTCTAATTCCTTAAAATTTTCAATCCATAACCTCACATCTCTCCCAGGTGAAATAATCGCTAATGCCATGAACTTTACTTTGACAATTAAATAATTTTTGCTGCTTCATCACAATAAGCAATAACAATCGTTATTTTCGCAAATAAGCTTCCGCAAGCAGTTAATAATGGGTAATCAATAGAAGTTTTGACTTTTTCCAAGTTAAAACTATCCATTCGCAATATAACAACTAAAGGAAAAATCCAATAATTAATCATCAACTATTACACCATGACAATAAGAATCACCTTTTTAACGGTTTTTTGCCTTATGATTGGCTTAAACCTAGCTTCAGCACAGCAAATCCAAATGCCTCAAGCCAGCCCTGCTGCACAAATCAGCCAAAAAGTAGGCCTTACGGATGTTCGTATAGAATACAGTAGACCAAGTATGCGTGGAAGAAAGATCTTCGGAGAACTTGTTCCCTATGGCGATGTATGGAGAACTGGCGCAAATGCAGCCACTGTAATCTCGTTTTCTACTGAAGTCAAAATCGAAGGAAATGAGGTGCCTGCCGGAGATTATGCACTCTATGCTATCCCTGACAAAAATGAATGGACCATTATCCTGTCATCCAATACTAAGCTTTGGGGAGCCGTTGGATACAATTCTGAGGATGATGTATTGAGATTTAAGGTAAAACCTGGTAAGACGGGTCAAAAATACGAAACCATGGAGATCAATTTTGTGGACATTTCAGATACCGGAACATCCGTTGCCATCAAGTGGGAAAACACTAGAGCTAAATTCAGGATTGAAACTGAGGTAGACGATATTGTGATGTCCCAGATCAAAGAATTGGTCATCGATCAACAACCAACAAATCCAGGGCTTTATTATCAAGCTGCCAATTATTACTTTACCAATAACAAAGACATGGATCAGGCTTATGATTGGATCAATAGGTCTGTAGTGGATGATCCCAAATACTGGACAGTCCACTTAAAAGCTAAAATCGAACTGGCATTGGGTAAGAAAAAGGAAGCCTTAGAATCTGCCAAAAAATCTATGGAGATGGCCAGAGATGCAAAAAACCCTGATTACGTGGGATTAAATGAGAGATTAATCAAGTCAATCAAGTAAGATGTATAGGAAAGTGAATATAGAGAAGTGGTCAAGAAAAGACCACTTTCTTTTTTTTTCTAAGTTTGAAGAACCTTTTTTCGGAATATGTACAAAGGTAGATTGTACCAGAGCATTTCTAGATTCCAAACAAAACAACAGCTCTTTTTTTCTAAGATACCTCCATGATTGTCTAAAAGCTGCCAATGTTAAACAAAATTTCATAAAAGAATTAAGCCCTCAAATCAAATATTTCCCCTACCTTTGAATCCCATAAGAATTCAAACAAAATTAAAGCCCGCACCATTCTTATGGCCCAATCCACCAAATACATATTTATTACAGGAGGCGTCACTTCCTCTCTTGGCAAAGGTATTATTGCAGCTTCTTTAGCCAAATTACTCCAATCCAGAGGGTTCACAGTGACCATCCAAAAATTTGACCCATACCTCAACATTGACCCCGGAACACTCAATCCATATGAGCACGGAGAATGTTACGTTACTGAAGATGGGGCAGAAACCGATCTTGACTTAGGTCATTATGAGCGTTTTCTAAACTCCGCTACTTCCCAGGCCAACAATGTGACTACAGGGAGGATTTATAACAATGTCATCACCAAAGAAAGAAAAGGGGAATACCTTGGCAAGACTGTCCAAGTCATTCCGCACATCACTGATGAAATCAAAAGAAATTTCCTTAAACTCGGAGAGGATGGAAAGTTTGATGTCATCATTACAGAAATAGGTGGCTGTGTCGGAGATATAGAATCTCTTCCTTTTATAGAAGCTGTAAGACAAGCCAAATGGGAACTTGGAACCAACAATTTCCTGGTTATTCACCTTACCTTGATTCCTTACCTGGCTGCTGCTAAAGAATTGAAAACCAAGCCAACTCAGCATTCTGTAAAACAACTTCTTGAAGCCGGAATCCAGCCAGATATTCTCGTTTGCAGAACTGAGCATCATTTACCTATGGATGTTAAGAAAAAGCTGGCTTTGTTTTGTAATGTTCAGCTCAATTGCGTCATAGAAGCCATGGATGCAGAAACCATCTATGATGTCCCTTTACTGATGAAAAAGGAAAAGCTGGACGAAAGGGTAATGAGTAAACTCAAACTTACCTCCAAAAGCAATACAGATCTGGAGCAATGGAAAGATTTCTTGGGAAGACTTAAAAACCCAACGCAGGAAGTTACCATAGGTTTGATAGGGAAATATGTTTCCTTGCCTGATTCTTACAAATCAATCATAGAAGCATTTGTACACGCCGGCGCTGCCTGTGAATGCAAGGTGAATTTAAGGTTGATATCTTCTGAAGAGTTGCACCCTGAGTCAGTGATGAAAAAACTGGAAGGCCTTGATGGTATTGTTGTCGCTCCTGGCTTCGGTGAGCGTGGGCTTGAGGGAAAAATAGAAACTGTTAAATTTGCCCGGGAAAATAAACTTCCCTTCTTCGGAATCTGTTTGGGAATGCAAGTAGCGGTCATTGAGTTCGCGAGAAACGTAATGGGCCATGAAAAAGCCAACAGTACAGAAATGGACCCTGGAACGGCATTTCCTTTCATTGATTTGATGGAAGAACAAAAAAATCTTGAGCAAATGGGTGGAACCATGCGATTAGGTTCGTATCCTTGCGATCTGAAAAGGGGAAGTAAATCTGCCCAAGCTTATGGAAAACTGAAAATACAGGAACGACATAGGCACAGATATGAATTTAACAACAAGTATCTGAAAGAGATGGAAGAGGCAGGAATGATCGCCACTGGCATCAACCCTGAAACAAAGCTGGTCGAAATCGTTGAAATCAAAAACCATCCATGGTTTGTAGGTGTTCAATTTCATCCGGAATACAAAAGTACCGTTTTGGATCCCCACCCTTTATTCGTGAAATTCATCAACGCTACTATTGACAACAAAAAAATAAAGTAATTGTAATAAGCTCTTTTATAAAACACGGTAACCCAAAATCGAACAGAAGTATAGAAACTGTCGGTTTTGGGTTACTTTTGCTTTTCAAAAAGAGAATAAAGTAAATTTTATGGATAGAAATCAAGCGACAGGACTGATACTGTTCGCAGCAGTCTTGCTGATTTATTCGCTGTTCTTTGCAAGTGCTCCTGAACCACTTCCTCAGGAAAGTACAGAAGCTGCGCAGACGGCTTTGAATGATTCTGAAGCTGCGAATGAAATTGACCAAGACGTGACAGAGTTCATGTCTGAACCTGATAGCCTCCAGGATGTCAGAGCACAAAGGGAGTTTGGTGTTTTTGCGGCAATGACCAGAGGTCAGGAAGAGGATATCAAGATTGAAAATGACAAGATGATTGTTACATTTTCAACCAAAGGTGCTGAAATCAAGCAGGTTGAATTGAAAGAATTCAAAACATGGGACCAAAGACCTTTGCTCCTTGTGGAGAGTGAGAGTTCAGACCTTGATTATTTCATTGAAACTGACAAAGGACAATTGAGCCTCAATCAATTTTATTTCAACCCTACTGTATCCACCATGGATATGGAAGGTGTCGATGCCACAGTTTTGACTTTCATAGCGCAAAGTGGAAATGGACAGATAGTAAGAACTTACACCTTACCTGAGGGCGGCTACATTTTAGGTAAGTCACTGGAATTTTCAGGGCTTGAAAGAAATCTGAGCAGTTCGGACCTGAAAATGGTTTGGGATGACAGATTGCTCAGGCAAGAACAGGATTTGGAAGAGTCCAGAAGAAAAACCAATATCAATTGGTATAAGACTTCCGGCAAGCACAATGACCTGAGTTTGAGCTCAGATTCAGATGATGACCAAATCAACGAACCTTTGAAGTGGGTAAGTTTCAGCCAAAGGTTCTTTACATCAGGGATTATAGCAGACAGGCAATTCTCCTCAGGTATTTTTGAGCAGCAAACTCCAAAAGATACACTTTCAGTGAAAAACATGAGGGCTGAGTTGATCATTCCTATTGAAAATGGAAGAGTAGACCTGAGCTATTATTTTGGACCAAACAATTACAATGTACTCAAAAAAGTCACACCGGGCTTTGAGGAAAATGTTTACATGGGTTACGTTTTCGTAAGCTGGGTAAATAAGTATATCATTGTCAATCTGTTTCAGTTTCTGGAAAGATACTTCAGCAATTATGGTATCATAATCATCCTGATCGTTTTGATTATCAAAGCAGCGTTATTTCCATTGACATACAAGTCTTATATGGGAATGGCCAAAATGCGGGTAATCAAACCTGAAATTGACGAGCTTAAAGCAAAATACCCTGACGATCCTACCAAAATGCAGCAGGAGCAAATGAAGCTCTTTGGACAGCTTGGTGTTAGCCCGATTTCAGGATGTTTGCCTATGGTATTTCAGATGCCTTTCCTATTCGCGATGTTCTTCTTTTTCCCTAATTCGATAGAATTACGTCAGGAATCATTCCTATGGGCTCATGACCTTTCTACTTATGATTCAATCATCAACTTGCCGTTTACCATTCCTTTCTATGGTGCCCACGTCAGTTTGTTCACCTTGTTGATGACTGTTTCGCAGATTGCCTATACACATTTCAACAATCAGCTGACTGCCCAGACTGGCCCAATGAAGAATATTGGTTATATCATGCCGGTAATATTCATGTTTGTACTGAATTCTTTCCCTGCAGCTTTAAGTTTCTATTATTTTGTTTCCAATATGGTGACCTTTGGGCAGCAGGCATTGATCAAGCTATTTGTAGATGATAGCAAAATCAGAGAGAAGATTGAGGAGAACAAAAAGAAAAATGTAAACAAGAAAAAGTCCAAATTCCAGCAAAAACTGGAAGATGCGATGAAGGCCGCTGAGGCAAATAGAAAAAAATAAAATTGAAGAGACCCTCAGTGGTCTCTTTTTCTTTTCAGAAGTTCATAATCAGAGGCTTAGAGGTATCCACATACAGATGTGGAAAACAATTCGTTTATAGGTTCGATATTAATTATATATTTGTAAGCCTTATAAACCAATAAACTGACACACCATGATTGACATCACATACTATGGGCATTCAGCCTTTTTGGTAAAAATGGGGGGTAAATCTATTATTTTTGACCCCTTTATCAGTCCAAATGAAAAAGCTTCCGAAATAGATGTATCATCCCTCAAAGCGGATTATGTTCTCATCAGCCACGGTCATGAAGACCATGTAGCAGACGCAGAGGCTATCGCAAAGTCCTCAGATGCCATGCTCGTATCCAATTACGAAGTTGCTGTTTGGTTTTCTGAAAAAGGAGTGAAAAAATTTCATCCTATGAACCACGGGGGAAGTAAGAAATTTGACTTCGGTTGGGTAAAATATGTGACTGCTATCCATAGCAGTACACTTCCTGATGGTTCTTCAGGAGGGAACCCAGGTGGTTTTGTAGTCAAACATGAGGGCGGTTGCTTTTACTATGCTGGAGACACGGCACTTACTTATGACATGAAGCTCATCGGAGAAGAGTTCAAAGTAGATTTCGCTTTTCTTCCGATCGGTGACAATTTCACAATGGGGATAGCAGATGCTATCAAAGCCGCTGATTTTGTGGGTACTGACAAAATCATTGGAATGCATTATGACACCTTTCCATATATTGAAATTGATTTGGAACAAGCAAAAAAAGCAGCGGCAAAGGCAGGAAAAGAATTGATTTTACTTAATATTGGAGAATCTATAAAGTTATAATATAACCTGATGGGAAAAGTAATTGCAATAGCAAATCAAAAGGGAGGCGTAGGAAAAACTACTACCGCTATGAATCTGGCAGCCAGCTTGGCAGTGTTGGAATTCAAAACCCTTGTTATAGACGCTGACCCGCAGGCCAATACCACCTCGGGACTTGGCCATGACCCAAAAGGTATAGATACCAGTATTTATGAATGTATGGTTGACGGAATAGATATCCAGAGCATCATTCTTAAAACAGAAATAGAACATCTTGAACTAGTTCCTTCACACATTGACCTTGTAGGTGCTGAGGTAGAGATGATCAATCTGGAAAACAGGGAAGAAAAAATGAAAGGCGTAATCGCCAAAGTCAGAGATAAATATGATTTCATAATCATTGATTGCTCGCCTTCACTTGGTCTCATTACAATCAATGCACTTACAGCTGCCAATTCAGTTATCATACCTGTTCAATGCGAATACTTCGCTCTGGAAGGATTAGGAAAGCTTCTCAACACCATCAAAATCATACAGACGCGTCTTAATCCAGATCTGGAAATCGAAGGCATACTACTTACCATGTATGATGTGAGACTTAGATTGAGCAATCAAGTTGTGGAAGAAGTAAGATTGCATTTCAAAAACCTGGTTTTTCAGACAATTATCCCCAGAAATGTACGCTTAAGTGAGTCCCCTAGCTTTGGTTTACCGGCAATTGCATTTGATGCAGACGGAAAAGGGGCAGTCGCTTACTTAAATTTAGCCCATGAAATTGCCATCAAAAATGGAATGGGGAAAACTACTGACGCATAAAAATTATGGCTGATAAAAAACCTACACCTAAAAAATCTGCATTAGGCAGAGGACTGGGTGCCTTACTGGAAGATTCGCCTCAAAAAAACAAAAGCCAGGAATTGGTACCATCCCACCCTGTTGCAGGCATCTTTGAAATCGGTTTGGAAGAAATTCAAGTAAACCCCTACCAACCAAGAACCCATTTTGACAAAGAGGCTCTTCAGGAATTGGCAGACTCGATCAAAGTTCAGGGTATCATTCAGCCAATCACAGTAAGAAAACTTGCAGACAAAGAATACCAGCTCATCTCAGGAGAAAGGCGGTTTCAAGCCTCTAAAATAGCAGGACTGACCAAAATTCCTGCCTATGTCAGGACAGCAAATGATCAGCAAATGCTGGAAATGGCATTGATAGAGAATATCCAGAGAGAAAACCTTAATGCTCTTGAAATAGCCCATTCATACCAAAGACTTCTTGCTGAATGTGATCTGAAGCAAGAGCAACTAGGAGACAGAGTGGGGAAAAACAGAACTACGGTCAACAATTACCTGAGGCTTTTGAAGCTGCCACCTGATGTTCAGGCCGGATTGAGAGACAACAGAATATCTATGGGACATGCGCGAGCTATCATCAATGTGGAAGACATTGACAAACAGCTGGCCATTTACAAAAGGACAATTGCTGAAGAGCTAAGTGTACGAAAGGTAGAAGCATTGGTCAAAGCCTTGAACGAAGGGTCAGCCGAAAAAACTTCTGACAAATCGCAGGACTTGGACCCTGTGAAGAAATACGAGATTGGAAAAATACAGCAAAGACTGGCTTCCCATTTCGGAACAAAAGTGCAGTTAAAATCTGATGGGAAAGACAAAGGGGAAATCAAAATCCCATTTCGATCTACCGAAGATTTAAACAGAATTCTTGAAATACTGGAGATTATCTGAGCCTTGAATACGGCAATTCCATTAAAATTTCGATTTGAAAAAATAAAAGCAATGGTTCCAGCGGGGATCATTGCTCTTTTGGTTTTGTCCTTTTTCTGTACAAGAAATGTTATGGCCCAGCGTATTGACACACTCAATACGGAAATCAAGGAGCTTCCATCCATAAAGCTGAAAGACAATACAGTAAAGGATCCAAAAAAAGCAACCCTCCTGTCTGCTTTCATTCCGGGGGCCGGTCAGGTCTATAATGAAAAAGCCTGGAAAGTACCTTTGATTTATGGAGGCTTCGCTACCAACATCTTCTTTATAGATTTTAACAATAGAAGATATTTAGCACTCAGGGAAGGCCTTTTTCAGTTGGACCGTGGAGAAGAAAACAATTTCCCAAACCTGAACAGGGTCGGACTTGTCAGGCAAGTCAATTTCTGGCGAAGGAACCGGGATCTGAATTACTTTATCTTTATTGGGATCTATGCGCTCAATATAGTAGATGCCCATGTAGATGCGCATTTATCCTCCTTTGATGTCAGTGAAGACCTTACTTTCAGGTTTGAACCCGTTTACGAAAATTTGTCAGTAGGAGGAAATATGTTTGGTTTATCAATGAAAATTAATTTCTGAATATGAATATACTTTTGTTAGGATACGGAAAAATGGGCAGGATCATCGGTGAAATCGCCGAAGAAAGAGGCCATCAGATTTCCGGAAAAATCAATATTGACAACAGGTCAGATCTTGATCAGATCGACCCTGATTCAGTAGATGTTGCTATAGAATTCAGCCAACCCGATGCTGCAGTTGAAAATATCAGCTGGGCGATCAAAAGGGGGATCCCCGTAGTTTCAGGAACTACAGGGTGGCTTGACCAAAAACCTCAGATCGAAGAATTGACATTAAAGCACAATACAGCTTTCTTTTATGCCTCCAACTTCAGTGTTGGTGTAAATATATTCTTCAAAGTAAACAAGTTTTTGGCTTCATTGATGAAAGATCAGGCTGAATACAAAGTCAGCATGGAAGAAATCCATCATACTGAAAAAAAAGACGCTCCCAGTGGAACTGCCATCACATTGGCTGAGGGAATTATTGCTGAAAATCCAAGGGTTGATCATTGGAAATTGGAAGAGGATTCCGACAAAAATGAACAAACAATTCCTATCACATCGAAAAGAATTGACCCAGCCCCAGGCACACACATAATCAAGTATAAGTCCGAAATCGATGATATTGAAATCGCACATACCGCTCATAGCCGCAAAGGATTTGCTCAAGGAGCAGTACTCGTAGCCGAGTGGATAAAAGCCAAAAAAGGTATTTTATCAATGGATGATTTCCTATCTTTCTAAAATTTTTAAACAAAATGACAGGAGAAAAGAAGAAAAAGTCAGCCGCTCGCGAGTGGGCGGACGCACTCATATTTGCAGTAATTGCAGCATCTTTAATTAGGTGGCTGCTTTTGGAACCCTTTACCATACCCACAGGATCCATGGAAAGATCTTTATTGATCGGGGATTTCCTGTTTGTGAGTAAAATGCATTATGGAACCCGCGTTCCAAAAACACCTCTTCAGATGCCTTTGACGCATCAAAAAATCTGGGGAACAGACGTCAATTCCTATGTGGATTGGATCCAACTTCCTTATATGAGGCTTCCAGGATTCACCTCTGTAAAAAGGAATGATGTGGTAGTTTTCAACTATCCGGCAGAATTCGAATATCCAGTGGATTTAAAAACCAATTATATCAAAAGAGCTGTAGCAGTACCCGGAGATGTACTTGAAATCAGGGGGACACAAATCTTTATCAATGGAGAACAAGGTGAGAATCCCGAGGAAATGCAGTTTTCCTATGATGTGATGACAAATAGAAATCTCAGCTCTGACTTCTTTTCTGACTATGGTATCAACCCCGAGGGCTACATGCCTTTCTCCAATGGTTCGGGCTATATGGTCATGGCAACAGAGGAAACTGTAGAAAGGTTAAAAAAATCTCCTGCCATCGGCAATGTGACTATGAGAACAGATCGGGCAGATCTTGGTGATCCAAGAATATTCCCCGATGGAGCCTACTTTGGTTGGAACAAGGACAATATGGGGCCTTTGGAAATCCCTGGAAAGGATTGGACCATCACAATGGATAAGGACAATATAGCCAAGTATGCTTTTACAATTGAAAAGTTTGAAGGGCATGATGATGTGGAAGTCAGAGACAACGAACTCTACATCGATGGGCAAAAAGTTGAAACTTATACATTCAAGCAAAATTATTACTTCATGATGGGTGATAACCGCCATGATTCCCTGGATTCCAGGTATTGGGGTTTTGTGCCAGAAGACCATATTGTAGGAAAAGCTTGGTTCCTTTGGTTATCATTAGATAAGCATAAGTCTATGTTCAACAAAATTCGTTGGAGTCGTTTCTTTAACAGCATTCATTAATAAGTCAAGGTCAGCCCAAAAGCTGACCTTTTCTTTTTTTCGATGATCCCCCCCCTAAAACACCAGACTATTTATCAACCTTAGAAATAGACAGCACAATATTTCCAATAGATTTCCTGCTGATCAGGACAAACATCTATTACCATGAAATCTCTGTCAAACCCTTTTCCCTCAAATATTCATTGGTCTTGGAAAAATGTGAACAGCCTAAAAATCCACGGTGGGCAGAAAGCGGACTGGGATGAGGGGCATAGAGTTTTAAATGCTTGTTGTCTGATATAAAAGCAGCCTTTTTCCTGGCATAAGCACCCCAAAGTAAAAAAACCACATTGTCTTTTTCTTCGGCAATCACTTTGATTACGGCATCCGTAAATTCTTCCCAGCCTTTGTTTTGATGAGACCCTGCCTGATGTGCTCTTACAGTTAGGGTTGCATTCAGCAATAAAACTCCCTGATGAGCCCACCTTTCTAAGTTTCCATGAGACGGAATAGACTGATCAAGATCCCTGTTGATTTCTTTAAAGATATTCAGAAGACTTGGAGGAAAACGAACCCCTTCTCTAACCGAAAAAGACAATCCATGGGCCTGACCTGGACCGTGATAAGGGTCTTGACCAAGAATCACTACTTTCACCTTATCCAAGGGACAATACGCAAATGCATTGAAAATTTCTTTACCCTTGGGATAAATCAACTGATTTTGGTATTCTTGGCGAATAAATTCAACCAAATCTTTGAAATAAGGCTTGGAAAACTCCTTACTCAGTATATTTCTCCAGCTTTCTTCGATTTTAACATCCATTTTACTTAATATGCGTTGTAATTAAAGATTTAAATTTTATTTTTAACGATTCATCAGGCAAAATCCAAAAGAAATATGGTTACAGCCATTACTGAAGGTATAAAGGTTACTGTTGAAACCACTTACCAGGCAGAGTTTTCTAGCCCCCACCAACACCATTATGTTTTTACCTACAAGGTAAAGATAGAAAACAACGGTCCTCACACCATACAATTACTCAGAAGAAAGTGGGAAATCCACGATGCAGGAGATGCCACTAAAGTTGTAGAGGGTGATGGAGTAGTTGGCCAGCAGCCTATTTTAGAGCCGGGAGGCCAACATGAATATGTTTCAGGCTGTAACCTGAAGTCCGGCTTAGGAAAAATGAAAGGTTGCTATAGAATGGAAAAGCTTTTTGACGGAAAAATTATTGACGTACAGATTCCGGAATTCCAGTTGATTGCAGATATTTTTGACAATTGATTTGGACCTTTTCCCTTTAATTGCATACATCAGATACTGGCTGGAACAGGAAGATCAATACTCCCTTCAAGCTCCTTTTGTCTCAAAACTTTACACAGACCTGAAGAAAGACCTTCAAAGAAACTTATCTCAAACAGACCCTTTCGCTGAGCAAAGAGTTTTACTCTCCGGGGATAAAGAAAAAATAAATATCAGAGACTTTGGGGCCGGTTCCAAAAAGCTCAAATCGGCCCATAGAACAACCTCTGATATTTACAGGTATAGTACTACAGGCCGTAAATTCTCTACAATCTACAATTTCCTATGCAGGCAAACTCCAGCAGCCCATGTCCTGGAGCTTGGAACTTGTCTTGGAATCAACACCTTGTACTTGGCAAAAGCCACCGAAGGGAATCTGTACAGTTTCGAAGGTTCCCCTAGTCTTGTCTCAAAAGCAGAAAATATCAATTGCTTTGACCATGTTTCTTTTGTAAGCGGAGACATCTCCGAAACCCTCCCTGTCCATTTGAAAACCCATATTCCAGTAGATTTTGCTCTTTTGGACGCTACCCACACTTATGAAGCTACACTGAAATATGTAGAAATGCTCCTCCCCCATCTGCACGATGACAGTATCTTAGTCATTGATGACATTCATTGGTCCAGGGGCATGCAAAAGGCATGGGAAGAAATCAATTCTCTCAAGGAGGTAAGCTTCAGTATTGATTTTTATGAATGTGGTGTTTTGCTTTTCAAAAAAGGGATGCAGAAGGAAAACCGTATCCTGTCTATTTGAATATTGCTGATTTTACTTTTCTGCCATCAAAAACAACTCGGATCCTTGTCTGGGAACAATAGAGTTATAGCAAGGCTCAATGCTTAATTTTGAAAATTTTTCTCCAAAAAGATCCAGGTAATCCTCTCTCTTTCCACCAAAAGGAGGCCCATCATACGTGAACTCCACTCCAAACAGGACACCTACCAGTTTACCACCTGGATTGAGAAGACTATGCATTTTTTTCACGTATTCAGATCTTAAGGAAGGGTCTAAAGCGCAAAAGAATGTTTGCTCCAGAATAAGGTCATATTTATCCTCATGTTCAAAAAAATCTTTATGCAGAAGTTGCTTTTCAGGAAAACTTGAGCAGCTCTTTTGAAATTTTTCCAGTGGGTGTGCAGAAATATCAAGAACATATACATTTTGAAAACCGTTTTCAAAAGCATATTTTGCTTCATGAGCATTGCCAGCTCCGGGAATAAGTATCTTTACTTCTTTTTGGTAAATTTGGTCTAAATATTGCTTAATTGGGGTCGTTGCAGAACCTACATCCCAACCGGTTTGGTTTTCCTTGTAGCGTTCTGTCCAGTATTGAGCATCTAATCGTTTTGTCATAAATTTTATATTTCATCTTACAAGCTGTTAAACTTATGGAATACAATTACAATCCACAACCAAAAAAGAACGATAACGGCAAAAATATTCTCATTATTGTTCTAATCATTTTGGTAATTATCAGCGGTATCAAGCTTTACACTGATTATTTGGACAGAACCAGAAAATCTGAGGAGATTCTGATTCTATCAGAAGAAAACAACGACCTCAACAAGCGATTGGATTCCATGACTTACCAGCTTGACCTTCGGATCCAGGAAATAGAAAAGCTTGGCGGTGATATCGAGTCTTTGGAGGAAATAAGATCCCAATTGATAGCAGAGCGAAATTCTGACAGAAAGCGATCGTCAGAGGAAATTGCTGCTTTGAACAGACGAATCAATAGCTTCTCAGCCACTCTTCAGGAAAAAGATGAAGAAATCCTGAGATTAAGAGATGTCAATCAACAACTCTATGCAGAAAACAGAGACTTAAAGAGTTCACAGGCCACTATAGAAGAAGAAGTGGTCCAGCTCAATATAAAACAACAGGAACTTCAGGAAAAAGTCAATATTGCAGCAATGCTCAAAGCTGAAAACATTGTTGTGGCCGCAGTAAATTCCAGAGGAAGAGAAAGAGAAGATGGATTTAGAAATAGACAAATTGAAAAACTAAAAGTGTCTTTCAACATTGCGGACAATAAAGTGGCACCAGAAGGACACAGGGATATATACCTTCAGGTGATCGCACCCAACAATCAGCCAATTTTTGATGTAGCCAAAGGTTCCGGTACATTTACTTTAGATGGAAGGGAGGAATTCTTCACAGCCCATCAAGATCTCTTCTTCAACAATTCGGAACACCTATTGACCTATTACTACGAAAAAGGGAGTAAATACACTTCAGGTATCTATGAGGTACGGATATATGCAGATGGTTATCAAATAGGAACCAAGACGTTCGAAGTGAAATAAAGAATAAGCCCCTCAGCGGGCTTATTTTTTTATCTTAGCTTGTAATAAACCGAATAATCTTCTACTTTTGCGGTCTGTTAAAATTTTAATACAGTAACAAAATAAATTATGTTCCAGAGAAATTACGAAACGGTATTCATACTTACTCCCGTTTTGTCTGAAGTTCAGATGAAGGATACCGTAGACAAGTTTGTAGACTTGTTGAAAACAGAGGGGGCAGAAATCATCAATGTTGAAAATTGGGGTCTTAAGAAAATGGCTTACCCAATTCAGAAAAAAAGCACCGGATTTTACGTTTTGGTTGAATTCAAATCAGAGCCAACTGCCATCAAAAAGTTGGAAATTGAATTGAGAAGAGACGAGAAAGTCATGAGGTTCTTGACTACAGTACTTGACAAGCATGCTATTGTCTATGCTGAAAGAAGAAGAAAAGGTGAATTTAACAAAAAAACTGAAGCTAAGGAGGAGCCAGCAAAATGACATTAAGAAACGAACCAATCAACAGAGTTGAAAACAGAAAGAAATACTGTAGATTCAAAAAACACGGTATCAAATATATCGATTACAAAGATCCTAACTTCCTTTTGAAGTTTGTCAATGAGCAGGGAAAAATCCTTCCTAGAAGACTGACCGGCAACTCTGCCAAATACCAAAGAAAAGTGGCTAATGCTATCAAAAAAGCAAGGCACTTGGCATTATTGCCTTTCGTAACTGACGGTTTGAAATAAGCCATCAAATTCGATTCATTCAAATTTTAAAAATTGTACAACAATGGAAGTTATTCTAAAAACAGATATAAAAGGACTTGGGTATAAAAATGACATGGTGGACGTAAAGCCAGGTTATGGAAGAAACTACCTTATTCCTCAAGGCTTCGCTGTATTGGCTACGCCTTCCAACAGGAAAATCCTTGAAGAAAACATCAAGCAAGCTGCCCACAAAGCAGAAAAAATCAAAACTGCTGCTGAAGAAGTTGCTTCAAAACTTGAAGCATTGACCTTGGAAATCAAAGCCAAGATTGGTGAATCAGGAAAAATCTTCGGTAAGGTTACCACCCTTCAGATTTCTGATGCTCTTTCTGAGAAAGGTATAGAAATCGACAGAAAGAAAATTTCTATCAACTCTCCAGTAACAGGTGCCGGTGAGTTTGAAGCTGAAGTTGACCTTCACAGAGAAGTCAAGAGCAACGTAAAATTTGTGGTTGTAGCTGAATAAGCGCAATTGACAGAAATAAAAAAAGGCTTTCGATTTGAAAGCCTTTTTTCGTTTTAATTCATCGCGATTTTTTCCAAATCATCTACAAGTTTCTTTGCTACAGCACGGCTGTTCTCTTTTCTTTTTGCTTTAAACAGATCCAAGGCAACCTTACTCTTTTCGATTACTCCTACTGGATTTTGATCAGCCAGGTAGCTGTTCCAGCACCAAGACAGTTCAGCATGAAGCTTTTCATCCAACTTTAATTTCTCAAGTTTTTCTAGAGTTGAAACAATCGTTTTTTCTGAAATTTTGACAGACATGATAGTATTTATTTGGTTTAATAATTGAATTCCTGATTTTTCAAATTCGATAGCAAAACAAGATATTATTTTCCATAAATACAAAACAATCAGACACTTAATAACATAATATTAACAAACAATCGATTACGTTACGTTTTTTCAAATAATTTTTTATTTGGAAATTACTTAACTTTCACCGAATCAAACTTGAGTATGCAAAGAAAACAATCTCTTCAGGAAGAATTTGCCAATAGTATCACCCATGGATTTGGTATCCTTTTCAGTATAGTTGCCATTTCTTTGCTTGTAACATTTTCCATGCTCAATGGAAGCACAATCGAAATCGTCAGTTCATCCATTTTTGGAGCATCCATTTTGTTCCTTTACACTTTCTCCACTTTATATCATTCGGTACAACAGGAGAAAGTAAAATCATGGCTACGTACCTTTGACCACATTGGTATATATTTACTGATTGCAGGCACCTACACTCCTTTTTTGCTATTGACAGTGGGAGGTAAAACGGGCTGGATTTTTTTTGGAATAATTTGGGGACTGGCTGCTTTTGGATTAGTCTTCAAAATTTTCTTTACGCACAGGTTCAAAAAGGCATCACTGATTCTTTACCTGGGAATGGGGTGGATGGCTATTTTACTTATCAAGCCTCTCTTTCAAAATTTGGATATAAACACATTGAGCCTGATTGCAGCGGGTGGGTTAAGCTATACTTTAGGCACGCTTTTTTACACCAGACCACAAATGAGATTTGCCCATACCATTTGGCATCTTTTCGTTTTGGCTGGAACAATCCTTCATTTTATAGCAATTATGTTTATTCTACAGACCCCGGCTTAATTTTTTCGATTGAATTATAGTGTATTAGCAAGGTTATGGTAAAAACTTTTGAGGCAAATTTGCATAAAAAAGAAAGTCCACCTACATTTGTGACACCTTTCAGAGAAAGGGAAATAAGAATCAAAAATTGACCGATGGTGTAACTGGCAACACGTCTGATTTTGGTTCAGAAGAGTCCAGGTTCGAGCCCTGGTCGGTCAACAAAAAAGCCGCTTAGAAATAAGCGGCTTTTTTATTTTTATACATTTACAATCTCTCTTACATGCAGACCCTCAAGCAAAACCACAACTTCCAATAACTGTAGTCTGGTGGTAAACTGTCCGCAGTCTTTCGCATAGCAAGGACAACATCATCTTAATTCCTGCAATCACGTGGACCAAAACCCTAATATCAACTTAATATCCACCGAATATCTCCTCAAAATAGAATCCCTCTCAACAACAGGAATAAGACAAGGGTACAGATTATTATCACTCCACCACTTTAATAGTTTTACTGGCCTGATGTACGTTCCCATACATATCCTCTGCCTGTATCTCTACAGTGTGCTCTCCTGCTTCTAAATTCGAAGGAATACCCGCTCTCCAAAGATGGTCCGTACGCACTGGATTGGAAGGCCTCCTGTGAGCTATTGGCTCATCTGCTGTATCCCACCTGAACATATTGACCAAGTAAGCCGGATCATAATCTTCTAAGTTGTTCATTTCTTTCCATTCTGAGCCATTGATCCTGTACATCACTTTGTCTTCTTTGGTTCCTGTGAAAAAATTGGCGAAAATCCCGGAGGAAGTGCGTACACCTTTTTTCAAAACTTTAGGAGCAAATACTTCAATTTGATAGTCTTCACTCCTTCGGGCTGGCTTGTATCTGGCTACATAATCAGTCCCATCAAAGTCAAGAAATACATAACCATTCGGGGAACCATCTCTCATGGTCGCCATAGGTATTCCATTTTCATCCATCTCACCTGAGTACCAATCCCCTGATGGGGTTCCTATATTGAAATGATGATGAGGTTTTTCTTGATTATACCCATCCTCTTCACCAAAAAACACTTGCTTCATATAATGTGTGTGCGCTGATAAAGATACTGTATGAGGGAAATCAGAAAGCAATTCAAAAAGCTTTTCCCGATCAGCATCCCTGAAACTGTCACCTTCTTCAAAAAGAGGAATGTGCATAAACAATACAATCAGTTTATCCTTGGGAACTGTCTTTAGGTTGTTTTCAATAAACTTGAGCTGATCTTCCCTGAAACCTCCCCAATATTGCGATTTTTCCCTTGGGTCAGGATATAGGATATTCTCCAATACTATAAAATGGACATCTCCATGATTGAAAGCATAAGTCGCTGGACCAAAATTGGCAGTAAAACTTTCATCTGATAATTTGTCCTCTTTGGCATCAAAATTCATATCATGGTTTCCCATTACTGAATACCAGGGAACTCCAATTTTACTGATTACTTTGGCATATGGTTGAAATAAATCCGGGTCATCTCCAACTATATCTCCTAAAGCAATTCCAAAATCAATTCCTTGAATCCCTTCAACTTCTGAAACCACTCCTTTATCAAAATAGGATAGTTGGTCAAGATTATAGGGTTGTGGATCTCCAAATACCAAAGCTGTAAATTTGGATTGGTATTCACCTGGGATCAACCCAAAATCCACAGATTTAGGTAAGGATCCTGTAGGGGCTACTCCAGGGTATCGATAAGTAGTGGGAGAGCCTTTTTCCTTATGGATGTAAAAAAACTGCGGAAGATTGTTGGTATCTACAGGTACTTCAAAACCGGATGGCTTGATGACAAATATTACATCATCATCCGAAATAGGGAGCTCATATTTACCGCTCTCATCTGTGAGTACAACGTCCTCTCCATTAGAAACCGCAACTCCCGGAACACCCGGTTCTCTTCTTTCCTTTTTTCCATTCTGATTTTTGTCTTCAAAAACGAAGCCTGTCACAGTCTGGGCCTGCAGGCTTAATGCCAGGCAAAATACAGTTAAGCTTAATGTTATTTTTTTCATTTCAGGATCTTTAATTTTACCTAAAATTAGCCCCTTGATTTTGCAATTGTATTAAGCCCAAATTAACCTTCCATTAAGATTCCCCTTTCCCAAAATCCCCATAAAAGCGGAAAATGTGTTCAAAAAGCAACAAAACCCCGTTTATTTGATTTTTTTTCGAAAAAATAAATACCCCTAAGCACGTGTAATAGCCAATTCTACATATCTTGATAGTATTATTTTAATTTAACCCAAAACAGATTGAATTATGAGCAGATTTGAAGAAGTAGTAGCACAAGTTTCCGCTTTGGAAGCAGATTTCAAAAAATTTTATGAGCAAGGTAATAAGGCCGCTGGAACAAGAGTAAGAAATGGCATGAACAACCTGAAGAAAATGGCTCAGGATATAAGAAAAGAAGTTACTGAGATCAAAAACTCAAGCAAGTAATTAATTTTTACTGAAGCATTCTTGACAGAAACTCGACCACTGTGTATTTATATGCAGTGGTTTTTTGTTTATTAAGATGAGGTAAAGTGTATTTTTATATTTCCTGTTCCTATAGAATAAAGCGGAAAAGGTAAGTTCAGCTACAAGAAAACCATACATTTATATTTGATTTACCAAAAGATCCTATTTGTCCATAAATCAGGTTTTTTGGTTTACTTTTTATCAGGGTTTTCCATAGAAGATTGAGTTACTAACATCCTGAAAATCAAAACTTAAAAAAATCTACTAAAATATAAATTATTGATTTTTGCTTGGTTTTCCATATAAAATTCCAAGACGATCTATTTTTTAACAATTCAATAACAATAATCTTCTGAATTTATAAAAAACAAAAATGTACTTTTAAATGCAATTTTTGATTGCATCAGTTCATATAAACTCCAATCTAAAAGTTAAGAGAATGAAACAAATTTTACCAAGATTTGTACTCATGTTGGGTCTGATCAGTTTGGTTATGCTGCAAGTAAACGCACAAACCGAAGTGATAGCAGGCTGGACATTTGAGTCTTCAGAGGTTTCCGAGCGGATCAATGCCGATCTCGGGAATGCCAACAACACGGGCGAAAACGCCCAAGTCATCACTCCCGTTAACATCAACTTTACCTCCTATGTACAAGGTACAGGAGGTTCAGGTACTTTTGCCAAAAATGCCAACCAGTGGCAAGTCGAATCAGGTACAGAAAAATACTGGCAAGTAAGGGTAAATACTTTAGGGTTTGAGAACCTTACCCTATCCAGTAGACACCAAGGTAGCGGTACAGGCCCGAGAGACTTCCGCATTGACTACAGCTTGGATGGTGTAGATTGGACTCCGGTAGCCGGAAGTGATTTCACCCTAACGACTAATTTCAATACAGGTGGATCAGTCAGTAACCTGGTTTTGCCATCCCCTACTTTTAATCAGGATCAGGTATTTATCAGATGGATCAATACCTCATCTACCAGCATTAATGAGGGAACCACTGCCAATACAGGTACAAGTAGAATAGACGATATTATCGTTTCCGGTACGGTTATAGGAGATGGTGAAGAGCCAACACCTCCTGCTGTATCTACTTTAGGACAATGGGATTTTGAAGGAGAGCCTGGCAACCAAGCTGCTACCTCAGGTATGGGAAGCGACCAAATTGCCGCTCTCGACTTTGTGAGAGGAAGTGCGATTATGCCCACTGGAGCAGGCAATTCTATAAGCGGCAGCAATTGGAGCACCGGAGAGAATTCCTATTTTGAATTTGGCCTTACCGTTGAAGAAGGCTTTGAAGCAAATCTTGAAGAACTTTTGATTGCCACAAGATCTTCTAATACAGGTCCTAGAGACTTGGCTTTGAGATATAGTGTAGACAATTTTACTACAAACCTTGCTGAGTGGCAAAACATCAACACCAACTTCTCCAATCTGAGATTGGATCTTTCCCAAATTACCGGATTAAGCGGAACGGTCAGATTTAGAATAGTAGTGACGAGCAATGTATCTGCTAATGGAGGTACCCTAAGTTCAGGAGGTACCTTACGTGCAGGCAACTTGTTTGAGTCAGGAACATTCATTCCAGTTCAGTTCACTGGATCAGTTGTAGAGGCTGAGGTAGTTCCTCCTGCCGAACCTGAACCAATTGTGAATTATAACTTCAATGGAGAACCTGGAGGTCAGGAATTTACTGCTGCAAATTTAATCGCTGATGGGCTATTGGCTTTGGACTTTGCCAGAGGTGCCAGTATTAATCCTTCCAATGCAAACAATTCCATCAGCTCTAATGGATGGAATTCAGGAGATCAAAGATACTTTACATTTGGGTTTACAGTCGCACCTGACAAACTGGTAGATTTGAGTCAGTTACAAATTGGAACAAGGGCTTCAGGAACTGGACCAAAAGATATGGCTTTGAGATACAGTGGTGATAATTTCACTTCAGATCTTGCCACTTGGGTCAATCCTGCCAACGAATTTTTCAATCAGGTTATTGACCTTTCCGACCTTCAGAACCTAAGCGGAACAGTGGAGTTTAGAATTGTCAACATAAGCGAAACTTCAGCCAATGATGGTAACATCGGATCTGGGGGTACATTAAGAGTCACCAACTTCTTCCCTACTAATGTGGGGACCACTTTTGTAGGTGTTGTTAAAGAAGCCGACGGGGTACTAGTACCGGGATTGACTGTAGATCCTTCTTCCTTGGATTTTGGAGCTGTAAGTATTGCTGATGAAGCCCAAGTGCTTTCTTACGAACTAGCAGCAGTGAATTTGGAAAGTAGCGTCAATGTAACTACAACTGCCCCATTCTCTGTATCGAAAGACGGGGTCAACTTCACTGCTTCACTTGAGTTCTCTGTTGAGGAGATGGCTTCAGCACAGACTGTATTTGTAATGTTTGACAATAGTACTGAGGGAGATTTCAATTCAGCCATTACCAATCAGACCGAAGGTACACTTCCAGTGACTGTAAGTGTTGCAGGCTCTGTATTTGATCCTTTCAATATCAGTGAGGACTTCAATAACATCTGCCAAGCCAATCTTGGACCTATTGGAGGCTCTTGGTCAACTATAAGTGTATTAGGAGATCAAGTTTGGTCATGTACCAATTTTGGAAGAGCAGGTACCACTCCTACAGCCTCTGCTCCATTTGGTGTTCAGATCAATGGATTTGCCGCAGGAAGTGCCAGACTCAATGAAGATTGGTTGATCACACCGGAATTCGACCTAGCCGGTTTCAACATTCCTTTGCTGTCTTTCTACAGCAGGGTAGCATTCAATGGCCCAAGATTAAAGCTATTGATCTCTACTGATTACATTGATGGAGATCCAAATACAGCTACTTGGACGGAATTGGATGACAGGTTTGCCAATGGAGATGTTTGGACATTCTCAGGAGAACTGGACTTGACTGAATACTTAGACCAAAAAATAAGATTGGCATTTGTTTATAATTCTTCACCTGAAGAAGGTGCAGCCAGATGGACTTTGGATGATTTTGAATTGAGAAGCTCAGACGTACCTGCGGCTCCATTCTTCTCCAACGACATCGGAAATGTGGACTACTTCCATTTCGGAATCATTCCGGCAGGATCAGTTTCTTCAGAGACAAGATCCTTCAATTTCAATCTTAGCAATCCAATTGCACCACTGACAATTGACAATGGTCCGGTTGGCGGATTTGAGTTCTCTAAAGATGGCGTAGAATTCAGTCCTACCTTGACTTACAGTATTGAGGAACTGAAAGGAAGTCAGACAGTGACAGTAAGATTTGCCCCATCAACTGAAGGTGCATTCAGCGGACCTATTACATTCAATTCCGGTGATATTTCAGTTAAAAGAGGATACTTATCGGGTGCTACCATCAGTAAGGATAAAACCTTCGATATTGTGACTTGGAATGTTGAGTGGTTTGGATCTTCAAGTAACGGACCAAGCAACTTGGACCTGCAGCTTCAAAATGTCAAAACCATCATAGAAGATCTGGGAGCTGATGTTTATGCTTTCCAGGAAATCACAGGACTTGAAAAATTTGATGAGTTGGTAGAGGCTTTAGAAGATTATGGAAGCTTTGTGTCTCCAGCGACTTCTTTGGGACCAGACAATTTTGAAACGGCTCAGAAACTCACATTCCTTTATAAAAAGTCTACTGTTGAACCTATCAAAACAAGAGTCTTGCTTGAAGGTGTGCAACCTGAAGATTTGGTGGATTATCCATCTTCTCCGGATAGGTTCTGGGCAAGTGGAAGACTACCATTCCTGATGGAAGTAAAAGCCAGTATAGACGGAGTTGAGCAGAAATTTAACTTGATCAATATTCACGCAAGATCAAACGGAGGAGGAGAAAGTGCCGGAAATCCAAGATATGCCATGAGAAGGTATGATGTGAATGTGCTCAAAGATTCATTGGACATGTATTATGCCAATGTACCATTGATCATTTTAGGTGATTACAATGATGATCTGGATGAAACAGTAGCTGATCAAAATGCTCCTACTGTCAATACATCTGAAACATCTTTCATCAATTATATCAATGATTCAGAAAACTATACTGCTGTTACCTTGCCTTTGAGTGAAGCAGGATTGCGTTCTTTCCCTTCATTTGAAAATGTGATAGACCATACCATCGTTTCCAATGAGCTTCAGGACAACTGGATTGTCAACTCAGAGAGGATTGTTGCTCCATTTAATTTGATTCAAAATTATTTGAATACGACCTCCGATCACATTCCGGTTAAATCGAGATTCATCTTAAGCTGTGATATTGATCTACCTGTAATCATTGGAGATGGTGAAATCTGTTCAGGAACGGGCAGTACCGAACTACACTTATTCGGCGGGAATTACACCAATGTGCTGGTCTGGCAGGTCTCCTTGGATGGAGGTGAATCTTGGGAAAATATAGAAGGAAGTGAAGGTGCCACAAGTCTTGAAGTTTCAGAACTTGTAAGCAGCAAACTATTCAGAGCAAGAGTAGAATCTGAACTTTGCTTTAGCAATACTCTTGAATTTGAAGTTGGTATCAGCGAACTCCCTGAACCGGTAATCTTGTTTGAACAAGGTAAATTGGTGACCATTGAGGGTGATTATATTTTCACCTGGATCAAAGACGGTCAGGTAATCCAGTCTGGTTCTGAAAACAGTGTCAGAATCGCCGGATCGGGCAACTATCAGGTTGTAATCCAAAATGACCAAGGTTGTGAAAATGCTTCGGACATTATCAGGTTCCCGATCAGACCTACAAAAGCAAATGTGAGAGTATTCCCGAACCCGGCAAACAGATTGGTAAATATTACACTCAGAAATGCTGAAGGACTACAAAATGTCGAACTTAGAACTGCTGCAGGCTCTTTGATAAGCTCAGAGCTTTCCTCAGATGGATTTGTTCAATTTGATGTCAGCAACCTTTCAAAAGGAACCTACCTGATCATTATTACTGATCAGCATGGTCAAAAACAAGTTGAAAGGCTGATTATAAGATAATTCAGCTCCATACAGAATTTCAAGAAGCTGCTTCCCATCGGAGCAGCTTCTTTTTTTACCCTCTGGCATTTTAAAAATAAATGATAATCATCCATCTGTTTGAATAAATGAAAAACACATATTCAAGCTTGAAAGGCCACCTCTTAAATTAAAATTTACTTTCTTTGTAATCCAACAAAACAAATCGAATGTCTCCATTTGAAGATATCAGACCCTATTACGACATTGAAGTCAATCAGGCTATCAGAGAAATTCTGGATCATCCTATGCTCAAAGCAATGATGAATTTCACTTTTCCCGATCATGAAGATAGCTATTGGAAGGATCTGATGCTTCACTGCCATTCCATCAGGGACTTTCAGATCAATTTTATCTATCCGGGAGTAAAAAAGGTACTGGAAAAAAGCTCAAATGGGCTCACTACTTCAGGTTTTGAAAAGCTGGAAAAAGACACTTCTTACCTATTTATCTCCAACCATAGGGATATAATATTGGACACCTCTTTGTTGAATGCCAGTCTTTTTGAGCATGGTTTGTTTATGACAACTTCTGCTATAGGGGATAACCTGGTCAAAAAACCCTTTTTAAAGCACCTATCTAAGATGACCCGAAACTTTATTATCAAAAGGGGTCTTCCTGCCAGGGAGCTTTTGGAAAGTTCAAGGACAGTATCGGCCTTTATCAGACATTCCTTACTCAGAGAAAACAGATCGGTCTGGATTGCCCAGAGAGAGGGACGTACCAAGGATGGAAATGACATGACCCACAAAGGCGTGTTGAAGATGATCGGTATGGCTTCGGATGAAGGAGAGCATTTCCTGGACTATTTCAAACGGCTCAATGTAGTTCCTATCAGTATATCTTATGAATATGACCCTACTGATATGCTCAAAATGCCGGAACTTTTGGCCAAAGCCAATCAGGAAGTATATGTAAAAGGAGAAAACGAGGATTTCAACACCTTACTGAGCGGGATTATTGGACAGAAAAAAAGAATTCATATCCATGTAGGTGACTGTCTCAATGACAGAATAGATCAGATCAAAGAAAATAACCAAGGGCAGGTCAAACAGCTGCAAGCTTTGACAGACCTGATTGATGATCAGATAATTCTAGGATACAAGCTTTGGCCTACTAAGTATATTGCCCATGACCTGCTTACAGGAACTGCACAATATAGTTCAGAATATTCTCCGGAAGAAAAAGCTCTTTTTGAGGCTAGGTTTAGACGGGGCGTGGATCAAAAAAATCCTTTGGCTGTCAGAAGCTTTTTGGCTATGTACGCCAATCCTGTAAGTAACCAAAAAAGGCTCTTGGAAGAAATTCAAAGTTAATTTGATTCCGGTTTTAAAGTATTTGAAAGCTAATAAAACCTTAAAAATCCGATCTCAGTTTACGGCTTAATGAAACCCCTAGATGGAAGGAAACCTGTTTTGTTTCAAATCATCAAAACCCAAATCTTGTGAAAAAAGGTTTAAGCCGGAAGGGTGATTTCAAATTGACTGTATTGTCCTTGAACTGACTTAATGGACATTTTACCTTGCATGCTTTCCACCAGGTGTTTTACCAAAGGAAGCCCAAAGCCAAAGCCCGTTTCTCCCCCTGTACCGTTCATTGATTTAGCATTTCCATCAAGGATCTGATTGATTTGTTCCTGGCTCAACCCTTTTCCGGTATCCCGAACAACAACTGATAAATTTTTCTTCTCGTCTACTTCCTCCAAGTCCAGATTCACAGAAACATCCCCTCCACTTGAAGTAAATTTGATTGCATTGGAAATAAGGTTTCCGATCACCTGAAGCATCTTATTTTTATTAAATGGCAGATGACCATGTTCTTGATTCAGTGAAATACTCAGATTTACCTCTTTTTGCTTTGCCTGAACACCATACATGTCCAATAATTTTCCTTTCAACAACTCGAGATTCAGTTCTGTATGTGGATTGATTTTGACTTTTTGAGGTTCCTGGAAGTTCTCCGAGAGTATATCATCAGCCAACTCCAAAAGGGACTTTCCGCTTTTTTGGATCAAATGTATAAACTCCAATACCTCTTCAAGGCTATTTTCATTACCTTGTTCTTTGATAACTTGAGCCAATCCAATTATTCCTCCTAAAGGGCCTCTAATATCATGAGCAACCCTTTTGTTGTTTTGACTCATATCATTCATTTTGGTCTTGAGTTGCTGAATAGTCAAAAGAATCTTCAATCTATTGACAATTTCATCCGCTATGATTTTGAGCAATTCAACCTTTTCCGGACTTAGGTCCTTGGCATGCTTATCCATCACGCAAAGTGCCCCGAGATTGAAGCCTTTTTCATCTTTTAGAGGAATCCCCCAATAATAGGTTAAGTTAGGATCGTCGGTAACGTAAAATTTGTTGTTGAAACGCTCATCTCTGGTCAGGTCTCTGATTTCGAATGATTCCTCCCCCATGATGGTATAAGTACAGACTGAATCTTCCCTTGGCATTTGCAGGGCGGGAATGCCATGTGTGGAAACAGACCATTGGGTAAAGCTATCGATGAGGTTGATCAAAGAAATTTCTGTCCCAGCAACCTTCGCCGCGAGTTTGGTAAGATCTTTAAACTGTGACTCAAGGTCAGAATAATCCAGGTCATATTCACTCAGACGGATTACTCTTTCAAGTTCATTGGAAGGAAAAGGGATATTCATCACTTATAAAATCAGGGGTAAACATTTCAAAAGTATCAAGCAGAGAGGGCTATTCCAAAGATATAGCGTTATAATTTAAGGTTCTGGGACCCAAAGTGTTTTATTGGGTTAGAAGTCCACAATACTGATGCTTTTCTTAAGAGATTCCGGAAGCTTTTACTTGATTGAGTTTAATCGATTAGCTAAAACTACCCGTTGAATTTAAACTTTTCCAAAGTTTGATTAAAAGGATAAGCAACCACAATTGACAAAACTGAACTTTGGAAAAGTTGCCCTGACCAAATGACATTGAATAGGAATAAGACCTGGCAAGTTTCAAAAACCTGACAGTCTCTTTCAAGCTGTGAATTGCTTTTCAAATCGACCAGAGGGAGATTCATGAACACCATTGAAAAACATTATCATAGTGAATAAATTGATATCTGCAAAATAGGTCCATTAATGATTATAGTTATTGCCAGGACCTATCAGGTTTCAAAAACCTGACAGTCTCTTTCAAGCTGTGAATTGCTTTTCAAATCGACCAGAGGGAGATTCATGAACACCATTGAAAAACATTATCATAGTGAATAAATTGATATCTTCCCAAGGGAATCATAGCTACGTTATGGAACGTTTGACAAACGTAGCTGTTGTGAATTGCTTTCAAATTGATATCTTCCCAAGGGAATCACAGCTTATTTGTTAAGGCTTCTAAGCGTGTCCATGTTGTGAATTGCTTTCAAATTGATATCTTCCCAAGGGAATCACAGCTTGCGGTGCGCTTCTATATGCTTCGGTTAGTTGTGAATTGCTTTCAAATTGATATCTTCCCAAGGGAATCACAGCTTCAATGTGACATCATACAGCGCATTGACCGTTGTGAATTGCTTTCAAATTGATATCTTCCCAAGGGAATCACAGCGTAGGCAGACTATGTCATGCTATTCCTAGAGTTGTGAATTGCTTTCAAATTGATATCTTCCCAAGGGAATCACAGCAGCATAATGGTAAATGTGTTTACTCTGATGTTGTGAATTGCTTTCAAATTGATATCTTCCCAAGGGAATCACAGCTTAGACATCATAATCTTCCTCCATTTCTAAGTTGTGAATTGCTTTCAAATTGATATCTTCCCAAGGGAATCACAGCGTTTTAATGTGGTTTTACATTGTTAGCAAGTTGTGAATTGCTTTCAAATTGATATCTTCCCAAGGCACACAGGGGATA
>NZ_ALWO02000017.1 GCF_000295935.2 Indibacter alkaliphilus LW1 | reverse complement strand
CACACTTATCGGGATAGTGTCTATTTAAGCCTGAAAGGCTGTTCTGTGATAGCCCGGACTGGAGTTCACGGAAATCTGGGGTTTAAATGCCAAAGCCATGTTCTGTGTCCCCACAGAACATTACACAAACCAAACAAGAGGCCTGAAATAGTTTAATTGGATACTAATAGATACTTATGGATATTGGACCAATTCAATCCTTTTTATCAGTGCGAAGCTGGGCCGTCCATACAGGACGGAATAGATCCTCAACCGTTATTTTTTTCTACCAATGGGTTGTGCCTCTGGCACAAGAGGATTTTAGATTGTTGATTTAAGATTTTAGATTGAAAAACACATAGCAATCAATTCCCCATCATGAACAAATTGGTGAGGTATCAACTGATCACATTCATCAAACACCTTCCGTGCTTCTCGGTGCCTCCGTGGCAAAAATTGGCCTCCTTTTTAAGATTACTAATCCACATCCCTCCTGCGGGAAAAGGTTTAATTGATTAACTGAAGAGGGGGAGGTTGTTAAAAGTTAATTGTTAATGGTTGAATAGTTACCTGGATTTTGGTCGGTAAGATAGAGGAAGGCTTTACCTTGTCATGCCGAACGCAGTGAGGCATCTGCTTTCATCCAAAAGCGAAGCTTTATCTGTGTAGATCTGTAGGATCTGCGGTTAATTTTAATTGATAATGGTGGTTACCAATTTCCGCTGCGCTTTAGCCGGCGGTCTGGCTCATGGGGATCAGTCCCCNTCGGCTTCAGT
>NZ_ALWO02000018.1 GCF_000295935.2 Indibacter alkaliphilus LW1 | reverse complement strand
CCCAACAAGCCTGTAGGGCTTGCCCAACAAACAAATAGGCCGCCCCTACAGGACGGTCCCGCAATCCTGAGCACACTTGCTACCAATAGAATGTGCCTACAGCACATCTATCATAACCCATAAGTTTACCAATTAGTCAGAATCCCAAATCAACCAACAAGTCCCAGAGGGACTGCCAATAGATAGCAACTGTCTGCAGGGAGAGTCAACAAGCCTATAGAGCTTGCCCAACAAACAAATAGGCCGTCCCTACAGGACGGTATCCCAGACTTAGATGTCATTTTGCTACCGATAGGATGTACCTACAGCACACCCGCTCTATAAACCAACCTATTCTAAGGGTTTGAATATATACCTCTCATCATAGGGAATTTTAAATTTTTCTAATATCATTTGATATTCCTCTAAAAAGGTTTTCTTTCGATGATGCTCTTTTTGATTCTGAATATATTTTGTCACAACACCCAAATGAGATTTAGAATATGAAAAAGCACTATACCCATTTTGCCAATAAAACTTTGATTTACAATAACGAGAATTATTAATCCAATTCATTGAACCTATTTTAATCTCTTGCATAAGTTCAGAAAGGGATTGATCGGGTCTCATACCGAAAAATACATGTATATGATCAGGCATTCCATTAATAGCAAGCATTTTATGATTTCGATTTTGAATAATGCCGGTGATGTATCTATATAGATCATCTTCCCATTCATGACCAATTAGTGCTGTTCTAAATTTTACAGCGAAAATTACTTGAATATGAATTTGAGTAAAAGTGTTTGCCATTTTAAGGAGATTTTATCCGAAAATAAAAAATTGATTTGAACTAGCGAATAAATCCAATCAACTTAAACGGATAAATAGGCCGTCCCTACAGGACGGTATCCCAGACTTAGACGTCATTTTGCTACCAATAGAATGTGCCTACAGCACATTTATCATAACCCATAAGTTTACCAATTAGTCAGAATCCCAAATCAACCAACAAGTCCCAGAGGGACTTCCTATTGGTAGAAACTGACTTCCGAGGAGGGATCACAAGCCTGTAGGGCTTGCCTGTTGG
>NZ_ALWO02000019.1 GCF_000295935.2 Indibacter alkaliphilus LW1 | reverse complement strand
CTCCCCACAGACAGTTTCTACCAATAGGAAGTCCCTCTGGGACTTGTTGGTTGATTTGGGATTCTGACTAATTGGTAAACTTATGGGTTATGATAGATGTGCTGTAGGCGTACATTATGCACCCCCCTATCTCTCAAATACAAAAACAAACCCCACATTGCAAATCCGCCTGAAACACGTAATTTGGCACGATTTTAAAAGCATATTATCCATTCTTAAAAAAGCTATACTATGAAAAAACTTCTCTTTTTATCTGCCATCATCTTCTGTATGGCTATGGGCAACCAATCTTTTGCCCAATACACCACAGGAATAGGACTCAGAGCTGGGGTAAGCAATGGGCTTACCGTCAAACACTTTATCTCACAGGATGCCGCTTTGGAAGGGATTCTTCACTCTAGGTGGGGTGGATTCGTGATTACCGGACTCTATGAAGTGCATAAAGATATTCCTGATGTCAAAGGGTTGATGTGGTTCTTTGGGGGAGGTGCCCATGTTGGGTCATGGAATGCCCGAAGAAGCAACAGACCTTGGGGAGACAATAGAGTGGGGACTACGGTAGTAGGACTGGACGGTATCATCGGACTGGACTACGTTTTTGACAATGCCCCCATCAACCTTTCCTTGGATTGGAAACCTGTAATCAATTTTGGTGATGCCGGCTTTTGGGGCGATGAAGTAGCCCTTTCTATACGTTTTACCTTCTAGATTTCAGAATAAAGAATGTTGAATAGCCATGTTTGCGGAAACATGGCTATTTCTTTTTGTAAAAATCACATAATTCAAAGGATCAATTTTTTAAAATCGAAATAATATTTGGAATTTGTGATTTGCCAAATATTATTTTTTAAGTCAGTTCTTTACAGGAATTCACCCTTGATGTTCAATTATTCACGGGATTTCAGCCGGAATTCCACTAAAACATACCCTATTTTGGAAATAGAGGGGAATTATTGAAAAGTTTTTTAAGGAATCAAACCCCTAAATCTCTCTCTTTAAATTTTTTTTTAAGAGAATTCAGACAAATTCTATAGATTCTAATTCAATTCTCTCAAAAATTAATAAAAATTAAAAAATAAGCCTCTAAAAATATTAAAATGGCAAATAACTGTTTGTAAAAAGAGATAAATTTAATGAATACGAAAAAAAATATGGATTTGTATAAATTTTCACCAAACACAAAAACAAAATAATATTCTGAGCAACCTCCCTGAGAGGGGGGTATTGTAAATAATTGATTTTGTTATGGGCTCATTTCCAAATAATCACTTTTAGCAGCCGTTTAGCCTGAATTTAAGCCATTAAAATGAATAATCTGAATAAAATATAAATATTTACAGATGACTTTTTATTATATAAATAATATACTTGTTAAAATTGGTTAAAAGTTTAATATTTTATGGAATTATATAGCACTTCAAGAAAGTTGGGGCAATTTTGAAAAGTGCGATAAATAATTTTTCTTTACGCATCAACTAAACTAAATACCTTATGAGAAAAGCTTTACTCTTTGTTATTGCGCTTTTCACCATGGCACTCACGTTAGAGGTGTCGGCGCAACAACGGGTAATTACCGGAAAGGTAATTTCCGATGAAGACGGACTGGGTTTACCAGGTGCATCCGTTCTCGTAAAGGGTACGACAGTAGGTACTACCTCCGACCTGGATGGTAATTACTCTATTAATGTACCTGATGGATCAAATGTCCTGATTTTCTCTTTTGTGGGATTAAAATCTCAAGAAGAGGCAATCGGCAACAGATCCGTAATCAATGTAACCCTCACTACAGACGCATCACAACTATCAGAAGTGGTAGTAACTGCGATCGGTATTGAGAAAGACAAAAAAGCCTTGGGCTACGCAGTATCTTCTGTAGGGGATGAACTCATCCAAAACAGACCTGAAGCTGATGTATCCAGGGTATTGCAAGGAAAAGTAGCCGGTGTAAACATCACTGCTACTAACGGACTTTCTGGTTCAGGTACCAATATCATCATCAGGGGTTACTCCTCTGCCACTGGTTCCAATCAGCCTTTGTTCGTAGTAGACGGTGTACCTTTTAGCTCCGGTACCAACTCCGCTGCAAACTTCGCCAATGGTGGTGCGACCACTTCTTCCCGTTTCTTGGATATTGATCCTAACAACATCGAAAATGTTTCTGTGTTGAAGGGTCTTTCTGCTACCGTATTATATGGTGATCAGGGTAGAAACGGTGTGGTTTTGATCACAACCAAATCAGGCGCAAGCAAAAGAAGACAAGCTGAAGTAACCATCAACCAATCTGTTTTTGGTAACCAGGCCGCTTCTTTACCTTCTTTCGGTCAGATTTACGGTAACGGTTTCCAGCAGCAGCCAGGTTTCTTCTTCTCTAACTTCGGTCCTAGAATGGATCAGGGTTTGCAGATCGGTCACCCTATTGCTTCTTCAGGAGTTGCCTCTATCAGAAATGCTTTCCCTGAATTCTTCGAAGCAGATGGAACAACACCAATCAGGTATGACTACAGAGCTTACGAAGATGTATCTTCTGCGTTCTTTAGAACAGGTATTGTTTCCAATACTTCCATTCAGATTGCTGGATCCTCAGAGAGAACTTCTTATTCTGCTTCCTTCGGGTATACAGATGATGAAGGCTTTACTCCAGGTAACAACCTGAACAAGTACAACTTCGGCTTGGGTATCAAGTCTTCTGTAACTGATAAATTGACAGTGAATTCATCTTTCACTTTTGCCATTACAGACTTAGTTTCACCTCCTGTAAACGCAGCTTTTGGTTCCGGACCTAATGCCGGTATTCCTTCTGTATTTGCAAATACCTTGTATACACCACGTTCTGTTGATTTGGCTGGTCTTCCTTTTGAAAACCCAGTTGACAGATCCAATGTGTATTTCAGAGGTAACAATGATCAGGTAAACCCTTATTGGTTGGTGAGAAACTTCGTAGATGCTTCTACGGTAAACCGTTTCTTCAACTCCACTTCTTTGAATTATGATATCAATGACAACTTCTCTGTGACATACAGGTTTGGTTTGGATACTTATTCTGAGAACAGACAAGCAAGATACAACCGTGGTGGCGGTGGAGGTGTAAGTACCTTGATCAACACCGGATACATGAGATCTCTTGATGTAAACAATACCATTTTCAACCAGGATGTGATCATCAATTGGAGAAAAGATATTTCTGAGAAAATCTCTATGTCTGCTTTGATTGGTGGTAACTCCAGATATGATAATTACGAGCAGGATGGTATCGTATCTACAGGGCAGTTGGCTTTTGATCTTTTCAGACATTCCAACTTCCTTCAGGCGTCTGCCAGGGATCCATTGACTGGTAGAGTGCTTAACTTTACCCAAGAGGAAAGAAGAATGGGGGTTTATGCCAACTTAACTTTCGATTATGATGATTACCTGTTCCTGAACTTGTCAGCCAGAAATGACTGGACTTCTACAGTAGAACCTGAAAACAGAAGGATTCTTTATCCAGGAGCTTCTGTTTCATTTCTTCCTACAGATGCATTCAACTGGAATTCATCTACCATGAACGACTTGAAACTGAGATTTGGTTACGGTACTTCTGCTGGTTTCCCAAGTCCATATTCAACAAGAAATGTACTGGTGCAAAATGCCAGAGCATTCCAAAATGCAGCAGGATCCTTATTTCAGACTCAAGCTTTAAGTAATGATTTGGGTAATTCCAACTTGAGACCAGAGCTGCATGAGGAATTTGAATTCGGTATTGAAGCCGGTATGTTCAATAACAAGTTAAGGTTTGACCTTTCCTTGTATCAAAAGAACACCAGAGACCTAATCACCTTTGCTCCAATTGATCCCTCCACTGGATTTACCCGTACAGCCATCAATATCGGTAAAATCAGAAACAGAGGTATAGAATTCCAGGCAACTGCGAATCCTGTGACTACTGCTTCAGGATTTAACTGGGAGTCTATCGTGAACTTCACGCTTTACAGGACTGTGACCATGGAATTGGGTGAAGGTTTGGATGAAATCGTGGTGTCAGGCTTTACCAGCTTGGGTAACTTTGCCGTACCGGGAAGACCATTCAACATCATCAAAGGTACAGGTTTTGCCAGAGATGAGCAGACCGGACAGCCCATTGTGTTGCCAAACGGTGATTACCAAACAGCTTCTGACTTGGTTGAATTGGGTGATCCTAACCCAGCTTGGACAGGTTCCTGGATCAATACCTTCCGTTACAAAGGCTTCTTTGCCAATGTCATGATGGAATACAGACACAGAGGTGCTATTTTCTCCAATACGGTGACTGCTACCCTTGCAAGGGGTGTGACCAAGGATCCAGTAGTGGACAGAGAGTATACCTTTATCCTTCCAGGTGTAAAGCAAGATGGAACGCCTAATGACATTCAGGTAACCGCTTCCAACTACTTCTTCAACCAGTACCATACCGGTGCGGATGAGTCCAACGTATTCGATGGCTCAGCAGTAAGATTGAGAGAGCTTTCCTTTGGTTATGATTTGCCAACTTCAATCTTGGCCAGAACTCCTTTCAAAAGAGCTTCCGTAGCCTTGAGTGGTACCAACCTTTGGTTCTTGGCCTTAAACTTCCCACCTAACATGAACTTTGATCCGGATGTATTGGGTCTTGGTGTGGGCAATGGTTTGGGCTTTGATTTCGTAACCGGACCTAGCTCCAGAAGATTTGGTGGTACAGTAACGCTTACTTTCTAATCCCCAAAAGATGAAGATTATGAAAAAAATATATAGCCTGCTTGTCGCACTGAGTTTGGTGCTGGTAAGTTCATGTGACCTGGATCTGCAACAGGATCCAAACAACGTAGCTCCTGAAACGGCCAGTTTAGACCTGGTATTGAATAGAATCCAGATTGATTTCGCTACCTTTTTCAACCAGACCGGTGATACCGGAATGAGATTGACAAGGATGATCAATCAGGGATCTAACTTGTATGAGCAAACCCATCAGCCTGTGGCCATGGATGCCAGATGGACCAATGCTTATGCCAATATCCTGAACAATGTCAAATTTATGCTTCCATTAGCTGAAGAGGCTAATTTCAGAAGACATATGGGTATAGCCAGAGTGATTCAGGCCTATACCTTGATGACTTTGGTGGATTACTTTGATGATGTGCCTTGGACTGAGGCTTTGGATCCAAACAATCCTGCTATTGATGGATTGAATCCAAATTATGATGACGCAGCATCTGTTTACGCAGTGGCATTGGCAAGTTTGCAGGCAGCCAGAGAAGACTTTGCTGCTACCTCTATAGGTGCACCACAGGATTTGTATTACAATGGTACCTGGGCCAACTGGGTAAGACTGATCAATGCTTTGGAATTGAAGTATCATTTGAACAGAAAGTTGGTTGATCCAGCCGGTTCTGCTTCTGCCATCAATGCTTTGATCTCAGCCAACAACTTTATCCAACCTGGACAGGAATTTGTTTTCAGGTTTGGAACAAACTTGACAGACCCTGATTCCAGACATCCAAGATTTGCAGGACAGTACACTCCAGGTGGAGGTGGTGACTACCAATCTACTTGGTATATGTGGAGAATGACAGAGGAAAAGTCTGTTACAGATCCAAGAGCGAGATTTTACTTCTACAGACAGGTAACTTCCAATCCAACTGATCCAGATCAATTGAGATGTTTGGGAGAAATTGCTCCAGGACATTATTTGGCAGGAGGATGGCCTTTCTGTCTTCCAGGAACCAGAGGTTACTGGGGTAGAGATCATCTGAATGCTGAAGGTATTCCACCGGATGGTTTGGGAAGAACTGCCTGGGGCGTGTATCCAGCAGGTGGAAGGTTCGACGACAATGCTGGTGCGCCAGTAAGTCCTACTGCCGGAGCAGGAGGTCAGGGTATACACCCAATTATGTTGCCTGCCTTTGTTGACTTTATGATTGCAGAAGCTATCCATACGATGGATGGTGTATCCGGAGATGCCAAGTCCTATCTGGAAGCAGGTGTTGAAAAATCCATGAATTTTGTTAGAGCTTATGCTATAACTACTTCTCAGGCCGGTGCTATTAATACCTTCCAGCCTTTGGCTGATTTCAATGAGCAGGTTGAGGAGTATATCGAAGTTGTAGCTAGACAATGGGATCAGGCCAATGCTGATGTAAGAATGGATATTATCGGTAGAGAATATTGGTTGGCGCTTTTCGGAAATGGAAACGAGTCTTATAATTTGTACAGAAGAACAGGTAAGCCTGGTAACATGCAGCCTGGATTATTGGAGAATTTTGGGTCTTTCCCAAGGACCATGTTCTATCCTCAGAATCATGCTGTGACCAACAGAAATGCGGTTCAGCGAGATGAGGCAAGAAGAGATCGTGTGTTCTGGGATACCAATCCTGAAGGTAATGGTTGGGTGTATTAATCTCTAAATGACAGAAATGATGAAAATAAAAAAAATAAGTCTAGGGATATTGGTTGTGCTCATGGCATTTGTTTCCTCTTGTAGGGACTTTGTAGAGCCAAATGTTCCTTACTCAGAATTTGATACAGCCTTGTACTTGCGTACAATAAGGGCAGCTTCCACCAATAGTCTGACCTTCAATTTCTTTAATCTTCCGAATTCAAGGTTTAATGTTACCGTTGAATCAGTTGATGCTGAAGAAGGTACTACTGTAGAAACTGTGGAAGTTCGAATCAGACACAGAAGATTGATCCCTGGTGTAGGCCTGGAGTATACTCCAGCACAGTCCGGTGGTCAAAGACAGGAAGTTACAGTAGCGACTATATCAGGTTCTGAGTTTACTCAAAGTCCTGAAAATAGATTTAAAAGAGCTGTGATCGATATTCCTGCGGCTACCATGATTCAGGCAGTTGGACTGACTGCTGATGAGATCGAAGGTGGAGATGTGTTTGAGGTAAGATTGTATGCTACAGACAGATTTGGTAGAACATTCGGTCCTGACAACAGGTCTTCTGATGTAGCAGGTGGTATCTTCTATGACTCTCCTTTCTTGTACAATGTTGAAGTTATTTGTCCTTTATCCGATGGTTATGGATTGGGTCAATACCAATTGGAGCAAACTGGAGGTCCTGGAGATCCTTTCTTTGGCAATGCCACAAGATTTGTAGAGGAAGTAGTTACTTTGGCTGAAGGGAATACCTCTATTGCAAGAACTTTTACAGTTAATTACTTGGGTGGATTCACAACTAGACCTTTCACAATTGTATTCTCTTGCGGCTTGGTTCTAAAGCCGGAGGAATCTGCCGGTGCAGGTTGTGGAGGTACTACCATATTCTGGGAATCTGATAATGATAACCTTGCGGAGTACGATTTGGACGATGACAGTGTGATTCAGGTATTCTTTATAGATGATACTGAATCTAGCTGTGGTATCACGGATCCGATTGAATTTACCCTGACGAAGATTTAAAATCCAAATTAGGATAAGAATATAAAGCCAGTTCCTTTTGGGGCTGGCTTTTTTTGCTTCTGCCTGAGCCGCCGTTCGTGTCTTCACGAACGTAAATATTCATTACTATCAATCACCAACCCCATGTTCTGTGTCTTCACAGAACATCATACAATCCAAAACTTAGCAACCCCATGTTCTGTGTCTTCACAGAATATTGTACTACGATCAAAACAAGTATTATTTCGGTCTCTGAGGACACAGACCGAGGCAGTGGCTGGGTTTGCAGCTATGGCCACTATCTGAAGATAGTGGAAATTGGTTTGGGTCAGTCCTTCTGTGAAGGTTGGATTAAACAATCAGGTTCACTTTTAATTTCCATCGCATTTATGCGGTGGTTAAAGCTTGGTGCTCAGGGTTATAGGCTTTAGCCGAAATGATTTTCGACTAAAGTCGGG
>NZ_ALWO02000020.1 GCF_000295935.2 Indibacter alkaliphilus LW1 | reverse complement strand
TAACTTTAACTTCGTAAGTAGCTAAACCAACTTACACAGTTTTTGTCATAGTCCCTTTCGAATTTAGCAGCTGCTTTTTGCTTTTCTTTTCAAATCATTTTACTTTTCTCAATTCGCTTACAGATAAGGTGATTTTCATATAAACAACGTGTGTTTATGAGAGAACATCCATTTCTTTAACATGACATTTCTGCCAGCTTAATCTCGCATCTCGTCTCTCGCTTCTACTTAAAAGCCGCTATCCCCGTAATCTCATTGCCCAATATCAACAAATGAATATCATGGGTGCCCTCGTAAGTGATTACGGACTCCAAATTCATCATGTGTCTCATAATTGGATAATCACCAGTGATGCCCATGCCTCCATGGATCTGCCTTGCCTCTCTGGCTATTTCCAAGGCCATAGCTACATTATTTCTTTTTGCCAGGGAAATCTGGGCTGTGTTGGCTTTACCTTCATCCATCAGCTTTCCTAGTCTCCAGTTGAGCAATTGGGCTTTGGTGATTTCTGAAAGCATCTCGGCCAGTTTTTTCTGTATCAATTGAAAAGAAGCAATAGGTTTGTCAAACTGTATCCTTTCCAACGCATACCTTCTGGCAGAATCATAACAGTCCATGGCAGCTCCCACAGCACCCCAGGCAATTCCATATCTTGCTGAGTCCAAACACATCAAAGGTGCACCCAAACCGCTTTTTCCAGGCAGTAAATTTTCTTTCGGAACTTTGACATTGTCAAAGACCAACTCACCTGTGCAGGAAGCCCGAAGGGACCACTTGTTGTGGGTTTCAGGCGTTGAAAAACCCTCCATACCTCTCTCTACGATCAATCCATGGATCCGGCCTTGTTCATTCTTGGCCCAAACCACCGCAATGTCTGCCTTGGGAGAATTGGAAATCCACATTTTGGCACCATTCAGAAGATAATGGTCTCCCATGTCCTTAAAATTGGTTTTCATTCCACTTGGATTTGAACCGTGGTCAGGTTCTGTCAGTCCGAAGCATCCCAACATCTCACCTGAGGCAAGTGCGGGCAGGAATCTCTTTCTTTGCTCCTCTGAGCCGAATTTATATATCGGATACATGACCAGCGATCCCTGAACAGATGCCGTGGAGCGCATTCCAGAATCTCCTCTTTCTACTTCCTGCATGATCAGTCCATAGGAGATGTAATCCAGACCACCACCGCCATATTCACTTGGGATTTGAGGGCCAAAAGCACCTACATCTCCGAATTTTTTGACAATTTCATAAGGGAAATGCGCATCCTGGGCCCATTCTTCTATATATGGGCTTATTTCTTTTTTGACAAAATCCCTGATAGAAGAGCGGATAAGCTTGTGCTCTTCAGTCAAAAGGTCATCTACCTGGTAAAAATCGACTCCTTCAAATAAATCCTGCTTGGATGACTTGTTTATCGTGGATGTTTGCTCCATAAGTTATTTTGGTTAATTGCTAATTTAAATGGATTTTTACAGCCGAAAAGCCTTTTCCATGCCTGAAATAAATAAGAAGGCACTGAAAAAACTATTTAATCCAGCGAAATTTTAACTCATGAGCCCAGCAAATTACCCAAAAGACGTTTTAGAAAAAATCGAACTCCTTCAGGATAAATTCAAAGCTTCAGGACAGGACCTTTCTTCTTATCTCGAAGGCCTGCTTTATGCGGATTACATGACCTATTGGGACTATATCAATCTGGACATGTTGCTTAGCTTACAACAGCCAAGAACTTCCTTCAAAGACGAAAAAATCTTCATCATTTATCACCAGATTACGGAATTATACTTTAAGCTGATTATTTGGGAGCTGGAACAAATAGCTGAAAAACATGAGATTGATGCTGAGTTTTTCAAGCAAAGGCTGGAAAGGGTAATCATGTATTTTGACCACCTTATTTCCTCTTTTGCAGTGATGTGGAAGGGTATGGAAAAAGAGCAGTTTTTGAAATTCAGAATGTCTTTGCTTCCTTCCAGCGGTTTTCAAAGTGCCCAATACAGGGTAATCGAAATTTTATCTACTGATGCCAAAAATCTTATCCACATAGAAAAGCGGTCTACTATAGGCGAGACAAAGGATACAGATTTGATTTTTGATAACCTTTATTGGCAGCAAGGTGCTGTAGAGTTGGCTACAGGGGAAAAGACCCTGACACTTAAGTCTTTCGAGAAAAAGTATGCCAAGGACCTGAAGGAATTGATCGAAAATTACAGATCCTCCAATATCTGGGAAAAATATGTTTCCTGTGAAAATAAAGACGAGGAATTAAAAGAATTGATGAAGACGCTTGACCTTAAAGCGAATGTTTTTTGGCCTTTGGCCCATTACAAGTCTGCTGTCAGGTATTTACAAAAAGACCCTGTGGACATTGCAGCAACAGGTGGAACCAACTGGCAAAAATACCTGCCTCCAAGGTTCCAAAAAGTCATTTTCTATCCCGAACTATGGACTGAAAAAGAAATGGATGAATGGGGCAAAGGCTGGGTAGTGAAGGAGATATTTGGGAAAGAAGAAGCTTGACGAGTTACGACTTACGAAGTACGATTTACGAGGCTTGTTCCTTAAACCGGTTCATCAGTTCTTCGATTTATCATTCGATGTCGTTTAGTAAAGGGTAACTTTTCCAAAGTTCAGATTTGTAAACAATGTTTATTTTTACTTTTAATCCAACTTTGGAAAAGTTTAAATTCAACTTGTAGTCTTATCTAAACGACGTTGGTTCATGATTTCAAAATTTCGAATAAAGAATGATGAATAATGAATCAAGAAGTTAACAATTAACCTTTAACCCTTAAACCTTTAACAATCTAACTCTTAATCGATTAATCAACTACACAGTTCACCAGTTACACAGTTAAACAGTTAAACAATTCAACAATTCCACAATTACCGTTTTAAGGATAAAAACCTTACACCATGAAAAAAGACATTCAATTGCAGTTAAGTCCCGAAGAGGCTTATACTGCGGAACTGTTTGAGAAAGCAGCATTGAGAAAAGTGGGGATTTCTCCATCGGATTCGAATGTATACGTAAGACAGACGAGACGTTCTATCGATGCCAGGGGCAGAAACGTGAAAATCAATGTTTCCGCTGAAGTTTTTGTCAATGAGGCACCAAAACCCATGTTGGAGTTTCACCATGACTATCCCAATGTCAGCAATGCAGATCAAATCATCATTGTAGGAGCAGGCCCTGCCGGACTATTTGCAGCGCTGAGAGCCATAGAACTGGGAGTCAAGCCCATTGTCATAGAAAGGGGTAAAGATGTAAGGGCACGAAGACGGGACCTGGCTGCCATCAATAAAGAACATATTGTAAACCCTGAATCCAATTATTGTTTTGGTGAGGGCGGTGCCGGAACTTATTCTGACGGGAAGCTGTACACCCGATCCAAAAAAAGGGGAGATATCCGAAGGATAATGGAGATCCTAGTGGCACATGGCGCGACGGAAGAAATTTTGGTGGAAGCACACCCGCATATCGGTACCAATAAATTGCCTAAACTGGTTGCAGATCTAAGAGAATCCATCTTGCAGGCTGGGGGAGAGGTATTGTTTGATTCGAAGGTGGTTGATTTTATCCTCGAGGACAATGAGATGAAAGGGGTAGAATTGGCAGATGGAGAAAGGATTCTGGGAAAAGGAGTTATTCTGGCAACAGGACACTCTGCCAGGGATATTTTTCATCTTTTGAATAAAAGAAAAATACTGATTGAAGCAAAACCCTTCGCTTTGGGTGTCAGGATAGAGCACAGTCAAAACCTGATTGACAGAATTCAATACAATTGTACAGTGGACAGAGGTCCTTTCCTTCCGGCTGCAGCCTATTCTTTGGTCAATCAGACCCATTATCAGGGGAAGCAAAGAGGCGTTTTTTCATTTTGTATGTGTCCGGGAGGATTTATTGTTCCTGCGGCCACCTCACCCGGTGAGTTGGTGGTCAATGGCATGAGTCCAAGCCGAAGAGACAGTAAATATGCCAATTCAGGGATGGTTGTGGCTGTAGAACTGGAGGACCTGCCCCAATACCAAAAGCATGGAGCACTTGCTGCGATGGTGTTTCAGGCAGAAGTGGAACAAAAAGCCTGGGAGTTTGGAGGAAAAACCCAAGTGGCACCAGCCCAACGCATGATTGATTTTACCCAAAAGAAAGTCAGTTCTTCACTATTGGAAACCTCTTACCAACCAGGATTAAATGCAGTGGATATGCATGAGGTTTTGCCGGATTTTATTTCCGAGAGGCTGAGGCAGGGATTGTTGGCATTCGGGAAAAAAATGAAAGGGTACCTGACCAACGAAGCCCAACTGATCGGTGTAGAAAGCAGGACTTCTTCCCCTGTGAGAATACCTAGAGATAAAGAAACTTTTGAACACCCTGTCATAAAGGGACTCTATCCATGTGGGGAAGGGGCAGGATATGCAGGAGGAATTGTTTCCGCCGCTATGGATGGAGAAAGATGCGCAGAGAGGCTTATCGCTGAATATGTAAAGCGTTAATTTATTAAGATAAGTTATATCCAGGTTCCCAAGATTGAGTTTGCCCGTCATAAAGTGATTTATTGGCCAAAGCCACTACAATAGCTGTCTTTCCTGCATTGCTTACATTGGATTCTGGTAATTTATTTTCTGTCAGGCATCTATGGAAGTCTTCCAAAGCATAAAATGAACCGTCTCTTGTTGGATGATCCAGGATTTTGACCCCTTTTTTGTCACTGGACCAAACCAGTTGCGTAGCACCGGATACGCCGTCTACTTGTTCCAGTTCTGCCCTGATTTCCGGCTCCGGATAGAAAACCCCTTCATTCATCAATAGGGAAACCATTCCTTTTGAGCCCTTAATCCTAAAAGCATAGCCTTCATATTCATTGCTACAGGTAGCTCCAAAATTACCAATCATCCCCTCTTTACCGTAGCGCAGCATGACCTGTACATTGTCAAAGGTTTCCCTTCCGTCATCAAAATGATCGATACCACCCATTCCATGTATCTGGCTGGGAACGGTTTCAAAAGCCCAATTGATAAAATCAATCTGATGGGAGAGGAGTTCCGCTACCAAACCTCCTGAATATTCCCTGTACATTCTCCAATTGATCTGGCGTTCCAATGATTCGTTCGGTACGGATCTTCTCCAATTGTGATTTCTGTCCCAGCGGGCATCTATTTGTGTGACCTTTCCCAGCCATCCGCTTTGTATCATTTCCTTTACCTTATAGTAAAGCGGTGAATACCTATATTGATGTCCTACCTGTAAAACCTGGTTTGGATAAGATTTACTCAGTTGGTGAAGTTGCTGGGCCTGCTCAATATTGAATACCATTGTTTTCTCCAAAAACAGGTGTTTGCCGGATTCGAGTACAGCCTTGGCATGTTCAAAGTGAAGATAAAGCGGAGTCGCTACCAATACCACTTCAATTTCCTTATTATTTAGAAGCTGGCTGTAATCCTCATAATAGACAATCCCTGTGGGATACTTACTTTTGGCATTTTCTATCCTGAAGGGTAAAACATCACAAATGCCGATGACCACAAATCTGTCCGGCATGGATTTCATGACTGAATGCATCCCAGATCCCCGGTCTCCGTATCCGATGATCCCTACTTTGTAGACCTTCGCAGGATTTTTTTCTTTAAATAAGTTTGAGTTGCCTGCTAAAGGTATGGCCGAACCGGCCATAAGCAGGGAACTTAATTTTACGAATTCTCTTCTGTCCAATTTTCTAGATTTCTTGGGTTTTACTTTTCCAATATATAAAAGATTTTAAAACTTGACGTTTGCTAATAAACAGATGGCAAAAGTGCTTGTTCAATTGGTAATTTATTATTGTATGACATTGCCTGACGTAGAGTTTTAATTCTGCGGAATTATCATGAAAATTGAAAGTTGAATGGAGGAGTAAATGAAATATGTAATCGTAGATATTGAAACGACCGGAGGGAATCCAACGCAGGGTGGAATTACGGAAATAGCTGCACTGCTATATGAGAATGGTCAGGAGGTGGATAGGTTCCATTCCTTAATCAATCCGGAGCGATTCATCCCAGGCTTTATCACAGGGCTGACCGGAATAGATCAGGAAATGGTTCAGGATTCCCCTACATTTTCTGAAATCGCTGAAGAACTCTTTGATTTTCTGAAAGGAAACGTATTCGTAGCCCACAATGTCAATTTTGATTACAGCTTTATCCGAGAAGCTTTTAAAAAGTCAGGATTTCAATATGATGCTCCCAAACTTTGTACAGTGAGGTTGAGCAGAAAGGCCTTTCCTGGATTTCATTCCTACAGTTTGGGTCGGATCTGTGAACAATTGCAGATCAAAATTTCCAATCGGCATAGAGCTTTTGGAGATGCTGAAGCCACTGCCATTCTTTTTGGATTGATTGAAAAAAAATCACCTGAAACCATTCTGTCTAGTCTGAAGCGCAATTCGGGGGAAAGCTTTTTACCACCAAATATTTCAAAGGAGAAATTCCTAAAAATACCTGAAGGCACGGGTATATATTATTTTCATGATAAAAACGGCAAAGTCATCTATGTCGGCAAAGCCCTTAATATCAGGGAAAGGTTTAAGGGCCACTTTTCAGGAAACTCCATAGAAAAGCTCAACCTCAAATCAGAAATTCATGACATCAGCTGGCAATTGACCGGAAGTGAATTTTTGGCATATTTGATTGAACTTTTGGAAATCAAAAACTTATGGCCCAAATACAACAAGGCCTTGAAGTACAAATCCAGCAATTGGGCATTGTACCAATATGAAGATGGAGCTGGATATATCAGGCTACAGGTAGCTAAAAACACCAGACCTCAACAAGCTGTATACGAATTTGATTCTCACTCGGAGGCGTGGAAATTTTTGATGGACAAAGTCGAAGAATTTGACCTTTGTCCCAAACTGGCTGGAATCCAAAAGGCTCCAAAAGAATGTCATGATTACAAAATCAACAAATGTAAAGGGGCTTGTTGCGGTAAAGAATCTTCCAAGGTTTATAATAAAAAAATAAATCAATTTATAGATTCAATAGAGTCTAACTATAAGTCTATATTGATTAGGGAAAAGGGCATTTACCCAAACGAGCACTCTGCCTTGTATTTTGAGAAAGGGGTATTTTCAGGGTATGGATTTTTTGATGAAAATATGGAAGCCCAACAAGCTGAGAATATTATTGGGGCTTTACAGAAAGTTAAGCACCAACCTGAAACCCGTTATATTTTGAGGTCATTTGTTACCAAGGTAAATCCTTCCCAAATACAGGTAATTTAATCTACAATCACCGTGGCTACTGCTCCTCCTGCCAAATTCACCTGAGTAACGTAATTGCGGGTTTGGATAGAAAACGTTTTTACTTCTTTTGATTCGTTTAGCAACAAGGTGACGATTTTTCCATCAGGTCTGAGAAAGGCCACATTGGGAATGCTGTCAGGCACATTACTGTCAATCCGCAAAGATCCTGGAGTCACAAACTTACTGGCATGTGCGATGATATAATAGGCTGGATTTCTGGTCACCTCATTCCCATCAATTGTCACAGCGCCCAAACACCTGCTACAACCGCCTCTATCAGTAAATGGCGTAAGTTCCGGATTGGAAGTCAGGTTCCATTCCAATACTGTCCTTGCCCAATTGCGCGTGGCTCCGATCGTAAGATTTTTGGTGTGCCAAATGAGGTCTTCCGGAAGATTTCCAGGTGCTCCGATCCACTGTTCGGTGAAATAGATATGCCTGTCAGGGTGTGTCTGATGTACATCTGAAAGGGCCTCGATTTCTCCACCGTATAAGTGGAAAGCCGATCCATGAACATATTTTTTAGCTTCCTGGTCATTCATAATAGAAATGGGATAGTCTGGCCTATCGGCATTGTGATCGTAAAGGATGATTTTGGTGCCCAACTCATATTCTTCAAATTTTGGCCCCAAATGATTTTTCACAAAGTCCCTTTGTTCCTCAGCCAACATCAGCAAGCTGGGATTATTGCCTGGATGTAAAGGTTCATTCTGTACTGTAATGGCATCTATGTGTATGCCTTCTTCTTTCATTTGCTGGATATATTTAACAAAATAAAGCGCATAGGAACCGTAGTTTTCTGGAAGCAATGATCCTCCTCTTGTGTCATTGTTGTCCTTCATCCAAGCCGGGGGAGACCAAGGAGAAGCCATCAAAGTGATATTCGGATTGATTTCAAGGATTTCTTTCAAAATAGGAATTACATCCTCCCTATCAGGCCCTAAATCAAATTTTGTCAATTCAGGATCAGACTCGCCTTCTTCCAAATCATGATAAGAAAACACCGTTTCGTTCAAGTCTGAGGCGGCAATACTTAATCTTAAGTAAGAAATGCCTATATCACTCTTTCCATCACCAAACAATTCCAGTAACAACTCCTTTCTTTTATCCTTATCCATGCCCAAGAGGTGCATAGCAGAACCCTGGCTTAAAGTGAAACCAAAGCCCTCAATTTCCTGAAACCGCATTTGATCATCAATCAAAATAGTTGGCTCTAAATTCGGATTCTGACTTAATACAATATTTTCTTGTTGTTGGAAAAGAATGTCTTTGCTGGGGACCGTTAGCCAAATTTCTGCTTCTTGATCTATTAAATTGGTACAGGAGTACAAGCTTCCTGAAATTAAGATGAGGAGTAAGAAGTAATGTTTCATCTGGTTATTAAATGATTTATAGCGGCTATAAATGTACTGCACCGTAGGCTAGGGTTGGATGTTTAAAATATATATACTGTCGACACTTTTCGCATGAGCTTTTTAATACAGAAGCCATGAATTTAACAATAAATCCATGGCTTTTAAACAGGGATTTAAGTTCTTTAGAGGAATGCCAAAGCTGCTGGTCCAAGCTGCTTCTGCAATGGTTTGAGCATATTCCCAACCCCTTTGTTGTAATTACCAAGAAGTTGTTTGCCCAGCAAACTCAAGAGAAAGTTTTGCCTTGTTTTCTTTAAATTCAATTTCTTGAAAAACCCGCTTTTAAAGGGAGTTAATAAAGAATCTGATAAATCTGATTTTAGATATTTTCACCTTATTCCTTTGAGCTTACAAACATTTCTTTTCAATTTCGGGCATGAAAATGAAATTATTAATTATAGCAGTATTCGGACTGTTTTTGGGGGCTACAGGCTATTCTAATGCGCAAATGGTACAAAAATATGATGTGTCGATTGCTGGCATATCAATTGGCGAAATGACTGCCAAAAAATTTGATAGGGGTGAAGAGGTGGTCTATGAATTGAGCAGTAATGTGAGCTTCTGGTTTTTTGGAAGGATCAATTTGGACTACTTTACCAAAACCACATACAAAGATGGATTGCTCAGGACGGTAAGGTTAACTTCCAATACAAATCGGGGAAATTTCAAGTCTGACATCGATTGGAATAGAGATCATTACAAAGTTCAAACGACTAATTACAAATACGAACTGGACACTACCATCCACAAACCTCTATATTTCAGCGCGGCAGTTTTTTACTTTCAGGAACCCAAGCAGGTCAAAGAATTTATGGCGGAGGCTTATGGTTTGGTATCGCCGATTGTGAAAAAGGGGGAATATTACGAGGTAGATGTCAATGGTAACCGTAACCGCTTTTATTATAAAAACGGTGAACTTGAAAAGGCAGTCATGCAGTTCCCCGTCAAGAATTACGTGATTACAAGAAAAGATTGAGTAAAGTAAAAAGGCCGGCAAAGCCGACCTTTTTAAATATCATCAATACCTATGAAGAAAATTCTGGTTCAAAGGTATGCTGTATCTTTCAGAAGGGTGTTACCACATTGTGAAGTAATCTTTAAATTGAAGGATATACAGTTGAAATATGCCTTTGGCGATATAAATTGATATATACTTCGTGAAATAAAATTGAAATATGACTTTGGAGAAATAATGTAGAAATATGCTTTGCGAAATATATTGAAATATGCCTTCGGCGAAATAATTTCCCATCATCAACACTGAATTTCAAAATAATGCGGTGGAGTGAGGAATTTATTTCAACCTTATTTCTACTTTATTTCAATCGTATTTCTATAATATTTCCACCATATATCATTTCTTCATAATCTCCATATTCCTCAAAATTTCCATGGCAAAAACCCCCATGGCTTTCACCCCAGTTTTGATGGTAGGTTCGGGAAGTGGTGCAAATTGAGGGGAATGCAGTCCCGGGATTTCCAGACCTTCCGCTTGGGCCTTTTCAAGAAAATCAGGATCAGTGGCACCTAGGTAAAACATACTAATGGGGATATTCCTTGCCTGTAATCCAAATCTACTGAAATCTTCCCCTATCATCTGTGCTTTAACTTCTTTTACATTTTCTTCTCCTAAATTGGCTCTGAAAACTTCCACCATCCTTTCGGTTAGTGCCTCGTCATTAACCAAAGCAGGGGTATGTGGCTCCCTGATCCAATATTCGGGCATTTTGGAATCGGATAAACCAGCTGCTTTGGCAAACTGATCACTGATCCGCTTGATGCTGCTGATCATTTCCTCTCTAACTTCGGGAGAATAAGACCTCAATGTCAATTGCATGGTAACTTCATCAGGAATGATGTTATGCACAGATCCACCACGGATTGAACCAACAGTTACTACTGCAGGATCTGTAGGGGCGATTCTTCTGCTCACAATAGTCTGATAGGCCTGGATCATCTGAGCACTCAGAACGATAGGGTCGATACCGGTATGGGGAGCGGCACCATGTGCCCCTTCACCAAACACAGTCACATTCATCATGTCCACCCCAGCCATTAGTGGTCCAGCTTTATACCCTACCTTTCCGGCAGGCAAGAATGGATCATCATGAAGCGCTATGGCGAAATCAGGGTGAGGGAATTTTTCATACAAACCATCATTGAACATGTTCCAGGCACCCATTCCATTTTCCTCAGAAGGTTGGCCCACCATCAACAAGGTTCCTCTCCAGGAGTCTTTGAATTCCTGCATCAACCTTGCCGTACCAATAAAAACAGTCATGTGGATGTCATGACCGCATGAATGGGCAATGAAAGTTTCCTTTCCATCATTGGTCACTCCTTTTTTTGTCGAAGCATAGGGCAAGCCTGTTTTTTCCTCCATGGGCAGCGCATCCATATCAGCGCGTATCAATAGGACCGGGCCGGGACCGTTTTTCATTATTCCCACAACTCCGTATCCGCCGATTCCTTCTGTGACTTCATAGCCCAGGTCTCTCAATTCCTCAGCAATCCTGGCTGATGTTTCCTTTTCCTGCAAAGAAAGCTCAGGGTTTTGGTGGAGCTCCTTATAAAGCGCATCCAATTCCGGGTACATTTTATCAATGGAAGCATCCAATTGCTGGGCTTGGATAAAACCTGAAAATGCAATTGAAAACAGTAGAATGAGGAAAGTATATTTTGATTTTTTCATAAACTGAATCGGGTTATCTTTTTCAAATAAAACAAATTATTCCCTCTTTTGGGTTAGAGATAATAATTCAATTGAATCCAAAGCCATTTTTATGCCTATAATTCAGGAATCAACCTACATTCATCCTCCGTTTTACTTGTTCAACGGGCATGTGGAAACCATCATTCCCAGTATTTTCAGGAAAATAGAGGGAGTACAATACCAAAGGGAAAGGATTGATACTCCGGATGGGGATTTTTTGGACCTGGACTGGTCTAAGGTGGGTTCTGACAAGCTGCTTATTATTTCCCATGGATTGGAAGGAAGTTCTGAGCGACACTATGCCAAAGGCTTGGTCAAGCTCTTCAATGAAAATGGTTTTGATGCTTTGGCATGGAACAACAGGTCTTGCAGTGGAGAAATGAACAAAGGGAAACTCCTGTACCATCATGGTGCTTCTTATGACCTCAAAACTGTCATAGCGCATGCAGATAGGGAAACAGCTTATAGGGAATTTTACCTTACGGGCATTTCTATGGGAGGAGCACAGACCCTCAAGTATTTAGGTGAAAATGGATCCTCCATTCATCCCAAGATCAAAAAGGCAGCGGTTTATTCCACTCCATGTAACCTTCCCGATTCAGCAGCCACACTAAGAGAAAAGCGGAATTCGTTTTACAAAAAGAGGTTTTTGGGAAAGCTGAAGGCAAAAATGTTTTTGAAAGGAAGTCAATATCCCGGTTTGGTAGATTTGGAATTGCTCAGTAAGGTTAAAGATTTCGACACTTTCGACACCCACTTTACAGCCAAGTTGCATGGATTTAAGGATGCGGATGATTTTTACCAGTCTGTAAGTGCCGACAATTGGATGGAAAAGATTGAAGTTCCCACTTTGATCATCAATGCACTGAATGACCCACTTCTGAAAGGCAGGTGTTTCCCTGTAGATCTTGCCAAAAGAAAATCTAATCTTTACTTGGAAATGCCCAAAAGGGGAGGACATACAGGGTTTCTTTTGAAAGGTCAGGAGTACTCTTGGGCAGAATTGAGGTTTTTGGAGTTTTTTAGAGAGATGTGAAATGTGAGAAATGAGAAGTTAAGATGCGAGAGACGAGAATCGAGAAACAAGAGAAAAGACAAAAGGTGGAAAAATGAAAGTTCAAAGCCTGTTTCAAGGACCGGATAGGCAAGAGGGTTTGATGTGAAAATGCGCTTATGAAAAGTACCATGAGATCAATAAAAAAACGATAGCCCAGAAGGCTATCGCTTTTTGATAATTATTACCCAATCAATTTTTGTTTAAAAATTGATGTCTTTATCACATTTGAAGTGATGATATTTTTAAATGTCTTTTGGAAAAAGCTGGAACTTTAAACAAATGCCTATAAACTAAATAAATAACCCCATTTTTGAGTCAAGTGTTTCATTTTTAGGGATAAAAGCAGGTTTTAAAGTTAAATAACCATCTGGTTAGATTTCTTAGATGGTATGACATTGGCGGAATTGAATGCTCTATCGTATGAGAAAGCATGTTATATATAAATGACCTCTTAGCAGTCGGGGCTTTTTATTTTTAACCGTTAATTTTTTCAACAAAGCTGATTCTGGATTCTTGGTGATCCCAATGGAATCAAATGTTTATAGTATAAAAATGCGTCTAGGACAGGGTTCGGTCCCGTTGAGGTCGAATATAACTAGTTGCTTTGGTGCAACCTCAGACTCCAATCTACCTGATCAATTAAGTAGGGTTTTAAACTTCGATTAAAGCTTTTAATTGTTTTTTCAGAAGTCTTAATTAATCTTTCCATTTTGTTTTCTAAAGAAAACAATATCATAAAATGTTTTATACAAAAATCAAAATGAAGATATGTTTTCTGAGGAAAATATATTTTATCAGACTTGTAATAATCAAAAAAGAGGCCTGACTAGACCTCTAAAATTACATCCTGGTAATTTCTGATTCCAATTCCTTTCCAAATGGCTTTTTCTCTTACTAACTTCAATACTCCTGCATATCGTTCAGGATCATAATCATTGTTTTTGCCAACAGGGTTCTCTTTAGCCCTTTTAAGCATTTCCAATCTGAAGTCAATAGGGTCTTTTCCCAATTCTTCAGCCAATTCATCCAAAAAGGATTGTTCTGCACTGGCAATAAAATTGGATCTGGGCGCCCTGGATGATCCTACGGTGATATTAGAAGCGACAATCCATTCTTCTGCCAGATAGTTTTCTATGGCACCCGGAGGGAAGCGGTCCGCATACAAAGGAGGCTCTACCAACCCACCTGCATTCACATGGAAACCGATCCGGTTATTGTCCTTGTCCAAAGCGACAGGGTAAGTGACCTGGTATATGGGAGGTTCAACTGTATTTCTAACTTATTTCAAAATCCATTTAAATCACAAGAATATATTTAAAGGATGGGATTTGATCTTTTGACAAACTCATTGTTAAATGAATACACCAAACTGATATTCCAGATCCAATTATCAACTTCTATTTCCGAAATGATTTTTTTACTGATAATTGTACCTAGCGATATGGGGAAATCTTTTTTTCCGATCAAAAAAGAACCACTGGCAAAATACCCGTCTTTTTCATTCATCTTGAGGTAAAACAACTGTGGCTTGGCATTTAGAAAAAACTTTTTTGTGATGCTAAGATTCGTATGGGAAGTACCGAGAGCAACAAACTGATTGATGGCAAGCGGGCCACTTCCCAAGCTTCTACCCTGTAGGTAAAGGAAGGTTACTTTATTGTTTTCGTTGAAATTATAGCTAGGAGAGATTTCTCCGGCGAAAAAGCGGTTAGTTTTCATGGTCTCCACCATATTGCCATTATCATCTTCCACCATAATATTTTCAAAAATATAGGCAGGATGGGCACCGACGTGAAGTTTGAATTTATCCGATTTGATGAGTTTGTATCTCCACCATAATATAAAAGACCAGGGCTGTCCATCTAAAGCAAATCTCATCTCTGGATCAAAGCTGAGTCTCTCACCACCGACTGAAAGCTCAAAAATGGCAGCAGGCCTATTGAGTGAAAATGCAGGAATCAAAGAAAGCCCATTGTTGGTGATACTGATGTTACCTCTAAAATGGGTCAAATTGTCTGGCACATCATCTTGACAATGTCCAAAATTAAGGGTTGTCAATATTAAAATCATCGCTAAAACTGTCATTTTCAAACAAAAGTTCATGTTTGGAAAAGCAATTTTAGCAAACTTATATTCTACATGTAATGATGAAAGCATGGGGAAAGGGTGGATTAGAAGCAGAAGGTATTCAATTACCAATGTGCAAAACTAGAAGAATTGAAAGATAGATTATAATCTCAATCAAATCAATTTTTGCCTAAATCAAACAATTGAGGCTAAAATTTGAGAACCAGGTCAAGAATATGATAAATAAACCTCTCTTCCTCAATAGTTACGATTTACGAAGGACGATTTACGGGGCTTTGTCAATGCTTATACCCATCTTTTGTCTAGCGTCTTATGTCTTGGTATCGTTTACGAATTACCAGGTTTTGATCTAACTCCAGAACTGCTTTGTTTCTAATTTCTCGCTTTAAGGAATGGTTTTGACATCTAAAGATTCTTTCTGACTCATTTGAGCCACCTTGGCAGAATAAAGACCGGCACAATTGATGGTCAAGTCAGTTTGAAAATCACCTTGGGAAGTTTGGATATTGGAAGTATGCCCTGTCTGTTTGATAGCGTTCACCTTGTGGTTTTGAAAAACTTCACCACCCAATTCCTGAAATTCTATCGCGTATTTTTCTGCTACCAATTTATAATCAATTATTCCGGTCTGAGGGACATGGGTGGCTACTACTCCGGCACAGTAAGTGGATAATTCCCTAGCATCACGAACCTGGACAACCAGATATTAGACCTTTTGCGATAAAAATGAATGCTCGGGTGACTATTTAAAAATTTAAAGATAAAATAAGAATTTATTTTAATAAAAGATTGCACAATTTAAGGTTAGAAAATATTTTAATAGGAATATTTTTAACAAAACTAAAATTCTTTAAGCACTATGGAAATCTGCCCCCACACCCCTCCACAAACACACACACACACACAAATTTCTTTCATTCAGAACGATTTTTAACAAGTTTTATACACCGAAATTGAAAAATTATGAATATTCAACATAAATATTCGATACTGCTGATTTTGTTCTTTGCCCTATCATTTTCCATTGGGGCAAGGGCTCAATCCGAGGCTGAAATCTTTACTGCAAAAAAAGCTGTTTATCTTGAGGTAGGTGGAAGTTCTGGAAGATACGCAGTAAACTATAGCAAGATTTTTCATCAAAAAGATAAATTAAAGCTAAATGCCAGTGCAGGTTTTTCTATGTGGCGAAATCAACTAAATGATTTCAAGACGATTTGGCTTCCCGTTATTCCTATAGAGGTGTCAGCCTTATATGGCAAGTCAAACCATCATCTGGAATTAGGTTTAGGGTTTACTTCATATTTAAGCAGAACTTTAGAAATTAATTCGGAAACATTTGAATTTAATGACAAAGTGGTATTTGGTTCTCTAATTCCTTTAAGAATCGGTTATAGATACCAAAAACCAGAAGGTGGCTTCTTTTTTAGGATTGGCTATACCCCATTTTTCAATGTTCCAGTTGGAGAAGGGAAAAGCTGGTCATTCTATCCTTATTGGGCAGGTGTAAGTTTTGGAAAGAGTTTTTAAAGGGATTTTATTTTGCTTGCCCTTAAGAAAAAAACAAATAGAGGCAAACCTCGATCAATTTTAACCTCGGGAAATTCAGGGTGCATCCAACAAAAAACCGTCTGAAGGCTTAGAGCCATCTGACGGTCAAAGCGTCTTGGTACTTGTTTCTCGGTTCTCTTTACAGAATCTTCTAGTACGCTACGGCACACTCAAAGGTTAACCCCCTCTGGGTTCTTTTCTCTTGGTTCTTAATTCTAATCTCTCCCTCAAAACCTCTTCAGCGCCCACTCACATACGGTTCCACCTATAGACAGGGAACTTGTTGCGGCAGGAGAGGGGGCATTAAGGACATGAATGGCATTTTGATCTTCCCGGATGCAGAAATCATCCAGTAGTCCACCGGTCCTGTCACAAGCCTGAGCCCTTACACCTGCTCCACCTTCTATAAGATCACTTTCCTGAATGTCAGGGATAAGTTCTTTTAGGGCATCGGTAAATGCTTTCTTGGAGAAAGACCTGAAAAGTTCACCCATTCCGGTTTTCCAGTACTTGGAGGCTACTTTTTGAAATCCTGGCCAGCTTAGGGTTTCGGCCAACTCTGAAAAGTTGACCTGGGACTTTTTATATCCCTCTCTCTTAAATGCCAATACAGCATTCGGACCTGCTTCCACTCCTCCTTTCATCATGCGGGTAAAGTGTACTCCCAAAAACGGGAAATTGGGATCAGGAACCGGGTAAATTAGGTTTTTGACCAAGTATTCTCTTTCCTTTTTGATCTTATAATATTCACCTCTGAAAGGAATAATTTTTACATCCAGGCTTTCTTTCTGGTTCATCTGAGCCACTTTATCAGAGTAGAGGCCTGCACAATTGATCAGAAGATTTGTTGAAAAACTTCCCTTGCTGGTATGAATGATTGATGCTGTGTTTTGGGTTTCGACTTTAATGACCTTATGACCGAGAAAAACCTGTCCGCCGAGTATTTGAAATTTCTCAGCGTATTTTTCAGCCACTAGTTTGTAATCAACTATTCCGGTCTGCGGGACATGGATGGCCGCTACTCCGGCACAATAAGGTTCGAAATGCTTCAGTTCATCCAAGGTGATGGAGCGGGTGCCCTTTAATCCATTTTGTAAGCCTCTTTCAAGCAATGAATTGAGAAGTGGAACCTGTTCTTTTCTGGTAGCGACGACCACTTTTCCGGTGAGTTCAAACGGGATATTTTCTTCTTCACAAAACCTAACCAGTTCATGGTAGCCTTCTATACAGTTTTTAGCTTTTAGGGAACCAGGCTTATAATACAAACCGGAATGGATTACACCACTATTGTTACCTGTCTGATGTTTGGCTACTTCTTCCTCTTTCTCCAGTAGGGCTACTTTGATATTCGGGTTTCGTTGTTTGATCTTTAAACCCGTAGCCAGCCCGACTATTCCCCCGCCAATAATTATTACCTGAAAATCCATTAATACCTTTTTTGAATGATTACAACAGCAAATATATGTACAAGCACATGAAAAAATAAACTAAGCTTATTTCTATATCCTTTTATAAAGCCACAATCAATTTGCATATTTGCAGCTAAAATAAATGCATCTGTTTGTATAGGTGCCATGTTTCATTTACACAATTCTTTAAATGTCTAACCAACAAATCAAAATTACCCTACCGGATGGATCGGTAAGAGAGTATGAAAAAGGAGTTTCAGGGCTACAGATTGCACTTAGTATCAGCGAGGGTTTGGCCAGAAACGTACTTGCAGCAAAAGTAAACGGAAAAGTCTGGGACGCCACCCGTCCCATCAATCAGGATTCATCTGTACAGTTGTTGACCTGGAATGATAACGAGGGGAAAAACACCTTTTGGCATTCCTCTGCGCACTTGATGGCAGAAGCTTTGGAAGCACTTTATCCGGGAGTGAAACTGGGTATAGGGCCGCCGATTGAAAACGGGTTTTATTATGACGTAGATTTCGGAGACAAATCCTTGGATGGCTCGGAGTTGGAAAAAATAGAAGCCAAAATGCTTGAGCTGGCCAGACAAAAAAACGAATATATCCGAAAAGATATTTCAAAGAAAGATGCGGTTGCCTATTTCAGCGAAAAAGGTGACGAATACAAGTTGGACCTTTTGGAGGGTCTGGAAGATGGTTCGATTACTTTTTATGAGCAGGGTAATTTTGTGGACCTCTGCCGTGGACCTCACATTCCCAATACGGGATTTATCAAAGCAGCTAAGTTGTTGAATATAGCAGGGGCTTACTGGAGAGGGGACGAAAAAAACAAAATGCTCACCAGGATTTATGGCATTACTTTCCCGAAAGCTAAAGAGCTGCAGGAGTACCTACACATGTTGGAAGAAGCCAAAAAGCGTGACCATAGAAAACTTGGCCGGGAGTTGGAGCTTTTTACATTTTCAGAGAAGGTAGGGATGGGCTTACCTCTATGGTTGCCCAAAGGTACTTTGTTAAGGGAAAGACTGGTGAACTTTATGAAAAGGGCACAGGACAAATCCGGATATCAGCAGGTAGTTACACCGCATATTGGTCACAAAGCCCTTTATGAAACATCAGGACATTACGAGAAGTATGGGAAAGATTCTTTCCAGCCAATAGCCACGCCTAATGAAGGAGAGGAGTTTTTGCTAAAGCCAATGAATTGCCCTCATCATTGCGAAATATACAAACACAAACCACGCTCATACAAAGATCTTCCGATTCGATATGCAGAATTTGGGACTGTTTATCGGTATGAACAAAGTGGAGAATTACATGGCTTAACAAGAGTAAGAGGTTTTACCCAAGATGATGCACATATATTTTGCCGTCCTGATCAGGTCAAAGAAGAGTTTATTAAAGTAATAGATTTGGTTCTATATGTTTTCCAGGCCTTAGGTTTTGAGGATTTTTACAGCCCAGGTTTCTTTGAGAGACCCTGACAATAAAGATAAATACATAGGTTCTGATGAAGCTTGGGAAAAAGCAGAGTCGGCTATAATTGAAGCAGCCGCTGAAAAAGGGCTGGAAACTATAACCGAACTTGGAGAGGCAGCATTTTATGGTCCAAAGTTGGACTTTATGGTAAAAGATGCTCTTGGTAGAAAATGGCAATTGGGAACTATTCAGGTAGATTATAACCTTCCTGAGAGATTTCAGTTGGAATATATAGGTTCAGATAACCAAAAGCACAGGCCTGTGATGATCCACAGGGCGCCATTTGGTTCTTTGGAAAGGTTTGTAGCTGTCTTGATAGAGCATTGTGCGGGTAATTTTCCACTTTGGCTATCACCAGAGCAGATTACTATACTTCCGATTTCAGAGAAATTTATTGCGTATGCGGAAGAAATACGGACTAAATTAGAGGAGGAAGATATTATTGGTGCAATTGATAACAGAGACGAAAAAATTGGACGAAAAATCAGGGATGCAGAGGTCAAGAAAATTCCGTTCATGTTAATTGTAGGTGAAAAAGAACAGGAAGAAGGAAGAATATCAGTCCGTAAACACGGAGAAGGTGATAAAGGTAGTCTTAATGTGGAGGAGTTTGTAAGCTATTTTAAAGGAATAATAGAAACATCTCTAAAGCAGAAATAAAGGCAGTAAAAACGAATGAGATTTTTTAAATCTCGAAATAATTCAGATATTTGCAGGCAATTTCATTAAAACAACCAAAAAATTTTGAGAGGAAGAACACCGTTCAGACAAAGACAAGAAGAGCCTTATAAGGTAAATGAGAAAATCAGAGCAAGAGAAGTCCGCATAGTAGGGGACTTTGTAGAAGGGGGAAATGCCGTAATGGCAACCTCCCAAGCGTTGAAGCTTGCTCAGGAAAATGATCTCGATCTTGTAGAAATCTCCCCAAATGCCAATCCACCTGTCTGTAAGGTGATTGACTATGCCAAGTTTAAATACGAACAGAAAAAGAAGCAAAAGGAGATTAAAGCCAATGCTGCCAAAACTGTTCTCAAAGAAATCAGATTCGGTCCCAATACCGATGACCATGATTTTAATTTTAAATTGAAGCATGCCATAGGCTTCCTAAAAGAAGGTGCAAAAGTTAAAGCTTATGTTCACTTTGTAGGTAGGTCAATAGTCTTTAAAGAGAGGGGCGAAATGTTGTTATTGAGATTTGCACAAGAGTTGGAAGAATATGCACAAGTAGAGCAACTTCCAAAACTTGAGGGTAAAAGGATGTTCTTATTCCTTGCCCCCAAAACCAGTAAAAAATAATTCAACAAACAAATACAGTTATGCCTAAAGTAAAAACTAAATCAAGTGCAAAAAAACGGTTTAAGCTTACCGCTACCGGAAAAATCAGAAGGAAGCATGCTTACAAAAGCCACATCTTGACAAAAAAATCTACCAAGAGGAAGAGAAATCTTACCAAAATGGGAGAGGTTCATGAGTCAGATGAAGGAAGAGTAAAAGCAATGTTGAGAATAGGATAATTCTCTTCTCCCCTATTAATTAAAATTAAGGTTTATTTATTCACCAGACGCTCAGGTTTAAAAGTCCGATAGGCACCTAGGGTCAAAAAAATTAAAAATTATGCCTAGATCAGTAAATGCAGTTGCTTCAAGAGCAAGAAGAAAAAAAGTCCTTAAAGCAACAAAAGGCTACTTCGGAAGAGGTAAAAATGTGTGGACCGTTGCTAAAAACAAATATGAAAAAGGTCTTCAATACGCTTACAGAGACAGAAAAGCTAAGAAAAGAGAGTTCAGAGCTTTATGGATCCAGCGTATCAATGCGGGTGCCAGAGAACATGGTATTTCGTATTCACAATTTATGGGTATGCTTAAGAAAGGCGGAATCGAATTGAACAGAAAGGTTCTTGCAGATTTGGCTATGAATCATCCCGAGGCATTCAAAGCTGTTGTTGAAAAAGTTAAGTAAGAGCGCACTCAATTACTTGATAATCAAAGCCCCGCAAAACGGGGCTTTTTTTATTGGCTAATTTTTATAAAGTCCTTATATGTGATTGGGAAATTTACTATATTACAAATGTACAATTATAGGAGACCAATACCTGAAATTCAAAAAAAATGAATTTTGGGGATTGGTTTTTTATTAAAAGATCGTTTGCTGACGTTTATAATAATGGAAAAAGCCTCTCAGTAAAGAGAAGCTTTGAGTAGCGAGGAGCAGAATAGGATTGCCGACCGCCGAGGCGGATAAGAATCCTGCTGCTGGTTTAAAATAAAAAAGCCTCTCAGTAAAGAGAAGCTTTGAGTAGCGAGGAGCAGAATCGAACTGCCGACCTCAGGGTTATGAATCCTGCGCTCTAACCATCTGAGCTACCTCGCCAATTGGGAATGCAAATATGAGGTCTTGACCTTTGAATTGCAAACATATTGACGCAAAAAAAGTGTTTTTTTGAAAACTAAATAATCGAAAAAATGGTAAAGAATAAGTTTGTTGCTGATTATCAAATCAATACTTCAAGGAAAATACTTTTCCCCTACTTGAGCACTGCAAGTGGCCTATCAGAATGGTACGCAGATGATGTCTCCATAAATGAAGATAAAACCTATAAGTTTCAATATGACGGCGAAGATCATTATGCTAGAGTTGTGGCTTTAAGAACAAATTATCATGTGAAATTCGATTTTTTTGACCCGGATAACCCCGATGAAACAGATCATTCTTTTATAGAGTTTAAGCTAGAAGAAAATGAATTGACTCAGACCTTGTTTCTAAAGGTAATTGATTATAGTGATTCTTATGATGATGATGAATTGGAATCTATTTGGGAAAACCTCGTTTCGAATCTCAAAGAGATCATCGGCGGATAGCTGGCAAAATTCGATGAATTTTGAATATTATTGCCAACTTTGTCGTTAAATCAAACGGCAGGCAATATACTGTTAATGAAAAAACTTGATAAGCTTATTCTTGGGTCCTTTATCGGCCCATTCTTTTTAACATTTATTGTGGTGGATTTTATTCTGCTCACTGTAAATATGTTAAAGTATTTCGACGAAATTTTTGGGAAAGGCCTGGATTTCATGATCTACATTGAGCTTTTCTCTTATTTCGTAATCAGTATTTCACCAATGGCTCTTCCACTGGCAGTGCTATTGTCCTCTTTAATGACTTTTGGTAACCTTGGAGAACATTTTGAGCTTACAGCTATCAAGAGTAGCGGTATTTCCCTTTTGAGGGCATTGAGGCCGATTGGAATTTTCGTTGTTATATTGACTATTTTTGCCTATTTATCTAATAATTACCTTGTACCTAAAGTTAATTTAAAGACATTCAGTCTGCTTTATGATATAAGAATGAAATCACCCGCACTCGATATCAAAGAAGGTGTTTTTTATGCTGGTATTCCAAACTACAGCATTAAGGTTAATAGAAAAATTGATGATGTCAGGTTGAGAGATGTAATCATTTATGATCACTCGGAGGGGCAGGGTAATATCAATGTAATTCTAGCGGATTCAGGCAGAATGGAGCCGTTTTTTAATGATCGCTACATGCGTCTTACGCTTTATAATGGTATCAGCTACAAAGAAGCGCGTTCTCAAAGGGGTATTACAGAGAAGCCAGTGGATTTCACAAGAACCAATTTTTCTGAAAACCAAATGGTATTCAATTTGGAATCTTTTCAGTTAAACAGGACGCCTGAGGATTTATGGTCAACTAACAGATCTATAAAAAATATTGCTCAGCTAAAAGATGGGCTTGACTCTATGGCCAGTGAGATTAATCAGATTATCTATTACAATTATATGACTACTGAGTCTTCCTATTCATATTTTTCAAGAAATAGGAAGATAACTCCTCCAGAAGATATAGTCAGAGGTAAACTGTTATATGATTCCCTTAGAGAGGCTAGGCTTAAGTTCAGAAAGGAGAGGAAAGAGGACAGTCTTAGAAGTGTGGGGGTTTCAGCTTCTAAAATAGACTCAAGTTTGGTGGCTCTTGATTCCGTGGCAGACCAGGAATATCAGTTGATGCAGGATTCTCTGGGCCTTTCGCAGTCACAATCAGGGTTAGACTCAATGGCATTGGACGTAATAGATGAAATTGGGAGTGAGGAACAAAGCGATATAAGAGAAAAACTCACTTTGATGCCTGACCCCAGTCCAGGTAATTTTGAAAATGCAAGAATAGAGGAAAAGAATGAAAAGACTGAAACCACCGATTCATTAAAAATGGCATTGAAGCCAACGGAGTTTACTCCGGAGCAAAAAGCAAAAATAGATTCAATTGTAAGTGCTGGGAATTACAAGGCAAGGGCAGCAACTGTTGGTTTGAACAATGCTAGAACAGTAAAAAATAATTTCAGTACCAAGCTTACCCAGATTGATAATCTGGAAAGGGAGTATAGGAGATTTCAGATAGCGTGGTTTCAAAAGTATACTACAGCATTCGCCTGTATAGTGATGTTTATGATAGGAGCTCCATTAGGGGCAATTATAAAAAAAGGAGGTTTAGGAATGCCAGTTCTACTGTCAATTATCTTTTTTATTGTTTATTATATGTTGACCATTACCGGAGAAAAATGGGCAAAAGAAGGTGTGACAGGTGCATTATTAGGTACTTGGTTTTCCAACCTTGTGCTCTTACCATTTGGATTTTTCTTTCTGAAACAAGCCCGGAAAGATGCCAGGCTATTCGAAGCGGATACCTACGTTGAATTTTTCAAAAAAATTCACCAAAGCTTCAAAAGATTGTTTTCTAATTAATTCCTTGCATTTTTAAATTCAAAATAAAGGTTTTACCTTTGTGGCTGTTTAAAATTAAAAAATATTAACTAGACATGTATTTATCCACAGAGAAAAAAGCGGAGCTTTTCAAAAATCATGGCAGGTTAAAGTCTGAAAAAGATACAGGATCACCGGAATCTCAGATTGCGTTGTTTACCTATAGAATTCAGCACCTGACCGAGCATTTGAAAACAAACAAAAAAGATCACTCTTCAAGATTGAGTCTTTTAAAATTGGTAGGTAAAAGAAGAAGTTTGCTTAACTACTTGATCAAAAATGATATCGAGAGATACAGAGCAATCATTGCCGAACTAGGAATTAGAAAATAATACCATATTGTCAGTAAGGTTCTCTGAAGGAGAACCTTACTTTTTTGCCTCCCCACGATATTGAACCTTACTTTTACATCTTAGCTAATTTATTCTTAACAAAACTGTATGTTACCAAACGTAATTTCAAAAACTATTACCCTAGAGGATGGTAGAGAAATAATTATTGAAACCGGAGCTTTAGCCAAGCAGGCTGATGGATCGGTTGTCGTAAAAATGGGTAAGGCTATGTTGCTTGCAACAGTCGTGTCCAAAAAAGAGGCAGGAGAAGGAGTTGATTTTCTTCCAATGTCTGTAGATTACCAAGAGAAATTTGCCGCATCCGGAAAAATTCCCGGAGGTTTTTTGAAAAGAGAAGGCAGACTTTCTGATTATGAAATTTTAATAAGTCGAATTGTAGACAGGGCAATAAGGCCTATTTTTCCAGATGATTATCATGCTGACACCCAGATTGCTATCACCTTGATGTCTTATGATCCGGAAGTTTTACCTGATTGTTTGGCAGGTTTAGCAGCTTCTGCTGCCCTTGCTGTTTCGGATATACCATTCAATGGTCCTATTTCAGAAGTCAGAGTAGCCAAAGTAGACGGTAAACTTATCATCAACCCTACTCCTGAACTCATCAAAAATGCTTCTTTGGAGTTTATTGTTGCTGGTTCTGAAGAATATATCCTTATGGTAGAAGGTGAAGCCGATGAGATCTCTGAGGATGAAATGGTAGAAGCCATGCAATATGCCCACGAAGAGATCAAAAGGCATTGCCAGATTCAAAAGGAATTGACTGTTGCTGTTGGAAAAGAAACCAAGAGGGAATATAACCATGAAAAGTCCGACGAGGCTTTGTTTGAAAAAATGCATGCGGAACTTTATGACAAATGTTATGAAGTAGTCGCTAAACAAATTGCCAATAAATCAGAAAGATCTGACCTTATCAAAACAATCAAAGAAGAGTTCGTTGAAAGCCTTGGAGAAGAGCATGGTTTTGAAGAGTCTTTGATTGGTCCGTATTTCAGCAAAATCCATAAGGAAGCTGCAAGAAACCTCACGTTGAATGAAAAGAAAAGACTTGACGGCAGAAAGCTGGATGAAGTTAGGCCTATTTGGTCAGTAGTGGACTATCTTCCTTCTGCCCATGGTTCAGCAGTATTTACCCGTGGAGAAACTCAATCGGTCACTACCTGTACCTTGGGTACAAAGATGGACGAACAGATGGTAGACGGAGCTGTGATTTCAGGTTACAATAAATTTTTTCTTCATTATAATTTCCCTGGATTTTCAACTGGTGAAGTAAAACCTAATAGAGGTCCGGGTAGAAGAGAAGTGGGACATGGCAACTTGGCCATGAGAGCCCTGAAAAAGGTTTTGCCCAAAGATGACGAAAACCCATACACAATTAGAATTGTGTCTGACATTCTTGAATCGAATGGTTCGTCTTCTATGGCTACTGTTTGCGCGGGTTCACTTGCATTGATGGATGCCGGCATCCAGATTAAAGCACCTGTGACAGGTATTGCCATGGGTATGATTTCTGATGCAAAGACAGGAAATTATTCCATTTTGTCAGATATTCTCGGAGATGAGGACCATTTGGGGGATATGGATTTCAAAGTAACAGGGACGGAAAAAGGGATTACTGCTTGTCAGATGGACCTTAAAGTAGAGGGCTTGGATTACAACGTCCTTAAAGAAGCGCTTTATCAGGCTAAAAACGGCAGGCTTCATATTCTTGAGGAAATCAAGAAAACTTTGGCCGAGCCAAAAGCGGATCTGAAACCGCATACACCAAGATCCTTTATCATGAATATTCCTAAGGAGCTTATCGGTGCTGTTATCGGACCAGGCGGAAAAGTGATCCAGGAAATCCAAAAAGATACAGGAGCTACTATTGTAATTGAAGAGATAGACAATCAGGGCAAAATCAATATTTTCTCTAACAATCAAGATTCGATGGATGCTGCTATCAGCAGAATCAGAGCAATCGTTGCCCAGCCTGAAATAGGAGAGACCTATACTGGAAAAGTGAAAAACATCATGCCATTTGGAGCTTTTGTAGAGTTTATGCCTGGAAAAGACGGGTTACTTCACATTTCTGAAATTAAATGGGAGAGGCTTGAAAATATGGAAGGTGTTTTGGAACCTGGAGAAGAAATAATGGTTAAACTTATTGATGTGGATAAGAAAACAGGAAAATTCAAATTATCCAGAAAAGTTTTGTTACCAAAACCAGAAAATTCCGGTAAAAAAGATTAAGTTCAAAATTGGATTCAATCAAATTGAACTATACTTGGAATCATTTCTGTTATACTATTCAGTCTTAACCAAATAAATATTCTTGAATGAGGCAGCTAAAAATTAGCAAACAGATTACCAACAGAGAAAGCCAGTCCCTTGATAAATATCTTCAGGAGATAGGTAAAGTAGATCTTCTAACTGCAGATGAGGAAGTAGTACTAGCTAAAAGAATCCGGGAAGGAGATCAGCTTGCGTTGGAAAAATTAACCAAAGCAAACCTAAGGTTTGTGGTTTCTGTAGCCAAACAATATCAAAATCAAGGGCTTTCCCTTGGTGATTTAATTAATGAAGGTAACTTAGGTCTAATCAAAGCTGCTCAAAGGTTTGATGAGACAAGAGGTTTCAAATTCATCTCTTATGCTGTATGGTGGATAAGACAATCTATTCTTCAGGCTTTGGCCGAGCAGTCTAGGATTGTTAGGCTGCCACTAAATAGAGTAGGCTCGCTAAATAAAATAAGTAAAACCTTCTCTGAATTAGAACAGAAGTTTGAAAGAGAACCATCCCCTGAAGAGCTCGCTGAGGTACTTGAAGTTACTGCTGGAGAAGTAGTAGACACTATGAAAATATCTGGTAGGCACGTATCTATGGATGCCCCATTTGTTCAAGGTGAAGAAAATAGTCTCCTTGATGTATTGGAAAATGATGGTGACGAAAAACCCGATGATGGTTTGATGACTGACTCGCTTAGAAAGGAAGTTCAGCGTGCATTATCAACACTTACATCCAGAGAAGCAGATGTAATTACACTTTATTTTGGATTGAATGGTGAACACGCTATGACGCTTGAAGAGATCGGTGAGAAATTCAATCTTACAAGAGAAAGAGTTCGTCAGATCAAAGAAAAGGCAATCAGGAGGTTAAGACATACTTCTAGAAGTAAAACATTAAAGCCATATCTAGGATAACTCACATTAATTGAGTGAACATTATTGAAAAAGGGGTTTTACCCCTTTTTTTATATCCAAAATTTAAAATTCGCACTTTTCCATATTGTAAAACCTATCTTTCTGAGATTCATGGTGTCAACTTGGTCAAGGGAATTTTAACAGGTATTAACTTTGTTGTGAAATGTATTTTATTAAAATTTGCTAACCCATAATTTAAATCAAATGTCTTCTGAAATAGAAAAAGTAAAGGTCCTCATCATAGGGTCAGGACCGGCAGGTTATACTGCGGCTATTTACGCTTCAAGGGCTGGGCTTGCTCCTGTCTTATACACTGGCGGGCAACCAGGTGGCCAATTGACTATAACGACTGATGTGGAAAATTACCCTGGGTATCCTGAAGGGATTATGGGGCCTGAAATGATGGAAGATTTCCGAAAGCAGGCCGAAAGATTTGGGACCCAAGTCAGATATGGAATGGTTACGAAGGTGGATTTTTCTGTAAAGCCACACAAAGTAATTGTCGATGATCAAAAAGAAATCCATGCAGATACAGTTGTGATTTCAACTGGAGCTTCAGCCAAATGGCTTGGTATCGAAAGTGAGGAAAGGCTTAACGGCAAGGGGGTTTCTGCCTGTGCCGTTTGTGATGGTTTTTTCTTTAGAGGACAGGATGTAGCTATCGTGGGTGCAGGTGACACCGCATGTGAAGAGGCTTCTTACCTGGCTAATATTTGCAACAAAGTATATATGCTCATCAGAAGAGATGAGATGAGAGCATCTCAAATCATGCAAAAAAGAGTCCTCAACAATCCAAAGATAGAAGTCCTTTGGAATACAGAAACTGATGAAATTCTAGGCAAAGATGAAGTAGAGGGAGTTAGGGTTTTTGATAATAAATCTGGAGAAAAAAGAAATTTGAAAATTTCTGGCTTTTTTGTTGCTATTGGGCATGAACCAAATACTTCAATCTTTAAGGATTTTCTTGATATGGATGAGAGTGGTTATATCCTAACCAAAGCAGGCAGTACCAAAACAAATATTGAAGGAGTTTTTGCCTGTGGAGATGCTCAAGACCATATTTATAGACAGGCAGTAACTGCAGCTGGAACAGGCTGTATGGCAGCTCTTGATGCTGAAAGGTATTTGGCTGCTCAAGAATAGTTTGATTCCTTTCTAATGATAATTAAAAGTTACCTTACATTACTTATTTTATTTTTGAGCATGAGTCTTATTGAGACCCATGCTCAAACTTTTCCAAAAATCATTAAAAAACCAAAAACTGAAACACCAGCTCCACCATTAAATCCAGTTCAACGAGATTTAAGACTTTTTGACGCGCAAAAGTACCTTCAGAATGTCACAAGAGATACAGATTCACTTTTATTTAAAGACTTCGTTAATCTGAAAAGGAGATTAAGTATTGTATCAGAAGATACACTATCTCTGATCTGGGCGCCGACTAACCAATTGGTACAAGTTTCTGAAAAAATTCTCATTGACAGCATTTGGGTTACAGCATTTGAATATTATGCTTCTTGGGACAGCAGAAAAATCAATATTTATGATTTCAATCCCAAAGATTTTAAAGATACAGTCTATGTTAAGCTATTTGATCCATTTTTTGGAACAGACTATAAAATGCCCTTGGATGTAACCCAAGTGACTTCGGAGTTTGGCTTCAGGCGGTTTAGATGGCACCATGGAACCGATCTTAGGCTGCGTGTGGGGGATCCTATATACTCTGTGTTTGATGGTATAGTGAGGGTCAGATCATTTGATAGAAATGGCTATGGATATTATATCGTGGTACGGCATAAGAATGGATTAGAGACATTATATGGACACATGTCCAAGCTTATAGCGGAAGTAGGCCAGGAAGTCAAGGCAGGTGATTTAATTGGATTGGGAGGCAGTACCGGAAGAAGTACTGGACCCCACCTTCATTTTGAAGTCAGGTATCAAGGCCTATCTATCAACCCGACAGAATTGTTCGATTTCAATTTAGGAAGGTTAAAGTCTGATGTATATAGAATTACTGCATCTAGTTTTGATCATGTGATTCAAACACAAGAATCTGTTTATCATAGGGTTAGAAGTGGGGAGAATTTGAGTATAATTGCGAGAAGGTACGGTGTGAGAGTCAGTACGCTTACAAGACTAAACAATATTTCAACAAATAGCATTTTAAGGGTAGGACAAAGGTTGAGAGTACGCTAAGAACTTAAAAGTCAAAAAATGAAACTAGATATTTTGGTAATTGCTGCACACCCCGATGATGCAGAGCTTGCCTGTTCAGGAACTATAGCAGCACATATTGCAAAAGGTTATAAAGTTGGCATTTTAGACTTGACCAAAGGTGAAATGGGGACTAGAGGAACACCGGAAACAAGGCTTAAGGAGTCATCAAGTGCTTCTCAAATACTCGGCTTATCAATGAGGGAAAACCTTGGCTTCAGGGATGTTTTTTTTGAAGATGATGAAAAGCACTATTTGGCTATTGTAAAATACATCCGTAAATATCAACCTGAGATTGTTTTGGCAAATGCAGTTTCCGACCGGCACCCCGATCACGGTAAAGGTGGTTTAGTTGCTTCAAAAGCGTGTTTTATAAGTGGACTTAGAAAAGTTAGTACGCTATGGGACGGGAATGACCAAGCCGCTTGGCGTCCTAAATTTATTTATCATTACATTCAAAATAATTACATAAAACCTGATTTTGTTGTTGACGTTTCTGCTTTTTGGGAAAAAAAGATGGAAAGTATTCAAGCATTTAAATCCCAATTTTATGATCCGGACAGCAAAGAACCGGAAAGTTTCATTTCCTCCTCTGGCTTTCTTGACTTCATTGAGGCAAGAGGAAGAGAATTTGGTCATAGTATCAACGTGAAATATGGTGAAGGATTTACTGTGGAGAGAATGATAGGTATTGAAGATATATTTGATTTAAAGTAAAAAGTCCAATTTCAGGGGGCCAACCTGCTGATTTTCCAATCACCGCTATTCTGTAAAACATAAAGGATCCTATCATGTAGTCGGCTAGGTCTACCTTGCCAGAATTCTATCTGGTCTGCTATAATTCTAAACCCTCCCCAATGCTCAGGTCTTTTGATTGTTTCTGGGGTTAATTTTTTGTTAAGTTCTTTTTCTTTGATTTCAAGAAACTCTCTATTAGGAATTTCTTGGCTTTGAGGAGAAACCCACGCTCCAATTTGACTTGAAAATGGCCTTGAGAAAAAATATTCATCAGATTCTTCAGAAGAAATTTTCTCTACTTTTCCCGATATCCTGACTTGACGCTCTAATTCAGCCCAATGAAATGTAGCCGCTACAAAGGGGTTGTCGGCAAGCTCAGAGCCTTTAACGCTTGAATAGTTGGTAAAAAAAACAAAACCATGGTCAACTCCTTTTAGTAAAACTATTCTTGAGTTTGGTCTGCCATTTTTATCAATAGTACTCAAGTTCATAGCATTTGCCTCCAAAACTTGCGAATTCAATACTTCTCCAAACCAATTTTTGAATTGATCTAAAGGAGATTTTTCTACATCTGTAATATCGAGTGTTTGAAGTGAATATTCCTTTCTTATGTCAGCAATTTCCATTTTGTCTAGCTTTTGGTTATAAAATTATCATACTTATTGCATTTAAAAAATTTAGCCATAAATTACCTCAGTAACTTTTCTAATGTAAATGAGCCAAGAAAAACACATATCGCCAAAAGCTGGACATTTATTAATTTCAGAACCATTTCTACAGGATGAAAATTTTGTCAGATCTGTAGTGTTGGTCTGCGAAAACAATGAAAATGGTTCATTCGGTCTAGTATTGAACAAACTCTCCATCCTAAAGCTCAATGAGCTGATTGATAATGTTTCAGTAGTCGAATGTAATGTTTATGTTGGTGGTCCCGTAGAGCAAAATACTTTACATTTCATTTATTTCGGTGAAAAGCTGTCGGAGCAAAGTATAGAATTGGCGAAGGATCTTTGGTGGGGTGGTAATTTTGATGAAATTGTTGAACAAATCAACATAGGTAAATTAGATAAGGAAAAAATCAGGTTTTTTATAGGCTATTCAGGTTGGGCCATAGGTCAACTAGATCTCGAACTTCAAGAGAATACCTGGATTGTTTGTGATGAATTAATTTCAGAAAATATTTTCACCTCTTCACCTGAGGATTTATGGAAAATTATTTTGAGAAATATGGGGGGAGAATATCAGCTTATGGCAAATTATCCCATTGACCCAAGATTAAATTAAATCATTTTATTACTTTTGCTTCTTACAGATATCAAAAAAGTACCGATTACATTATGGATAATGACAAGGAAATGTCTGAAAAAGACAAGGTGACCCGAACCAACTCTGAATCAGTTGGAGAAGGTAAAAAAGACCAAATGAATGAGGAATCAGAGCAGGCAAAAAAGGAATCTCCAAAAGCTGAACTTACTTCCGATCACCAAGATGGAGATGAGAGTAAGTCTGAAATAATGGAGGAAGAAAATGCTGAGCCTAAAAAGGAAGAGGGCGTTAATGCTGAAACTTTTGAAAGTACAGAACTTCAAGAAAAAGTGGAAGAAACTAATCCTTCCAATGTGTCCCCAGTAGATTCTGATAAATCTACCCATGATGTCAGTGGGGAACAAAGTGCAGTAACTCAGGAGCAGTCTGAAGAATCTACCAATGATGAAGAAGAAGAAATAGAGGCGGTTGATTATTCTCACTTTAACAAAAAAGAACTCCTAAATGCTTTAAAGGAGCTTGTAGCTACAGAAAAATATTCAAAAATTGATTCTGTTGTCAGTGAAATAAAAAATCACTTTGATGATATCTATAACAAGGAAAAAGATATTGCCTTAAAAGACTTTTTGGAGAAAGGTGGTACCACCGATGATTTCCAATATAGAGCAGAAGATGAGGATAGGTTGTTTTTTGCTGCATACAACGATTTCAGAGAAAAGAAATCCAATTTCCTAAGAGATCAGGAAAGACAGAAAGAAAAGAACCTTCAAGCTAAGAATGAAATTTTAGATCGGCTTAGAGAGCTTGTGGATGGAGAAGAAACCACTCACAGTATCAGCACCATCAAATCTATCCAGGAAGAGTGGAAGAAGATTGGGCCAGTGCCAGGATCTCAGAACAGGAGTCTCTGGGCCTCCTATAACGCCTTGATGGACAGGTTTTATGACAATAGGAGTATTTATTTTGAATTAAAAGAGCTTGACCGAAAGAAAAATCTTGAACAGAAACTGGAAATTTGTGAAAAAGCGGAATCTCTTATCAAGTTGGATGATCTGAAAGAGGCAATAAAAATTTTGAATGACTTACATGAGGAATTCAAGCATATTGGACCAGTTCCAAGAGATGAGCAGGAAGCATTATGGCAGAGGTTCAAATCAGCGTCCGATGCTGTATATGAAAGACGTAAAGAATTTTATGACAGCCAAAAGGAAGTCTTCAAAGATAACCTAATCAAAAAAGAAGCTCTGATTGAAAAGTTATCCAGTTTCAAAGATTTCACTACCTCTAAGATAAAAGAGTGGAATACTAAAACGAAAGAAGTTCTAGCTATTCAAAAAGAGTGGGAAGCTACAGGTCCCGTACCAAGAGAGGCAGGAAAGGAAGTAAATAAGAAATTCTGGGGTCACTTTAAGCAGTTCTTCCACAATAAGAATCAGTTTTTTAAAGAGCTGGATGACATTCGTTTGACTAATAAGAAGAAAGCAGAGGAACTTATTTCAGCAGCTGAAGCCTTGATGGAAAGTACGGATTGGCAAGAAACCTCGGGCAAGCTAATTAATCTTCAACAGGAGTGGAAGAAGATAGGCCCAACTCCAGAAAAGGTTAGAGATGAACTTTACAGGAAGTTTAAGCATGCTTGTGATACGTTTTTTGATAATAGGAGAGACGCAAATAAACAGGTCAATAAAGAATTTGAAGATAATCTCAAGCTGAAGGAAACACTTTGTGAAAAAATAAGGTCAGAATCTGAAGGAGAGAATCTGTCTGAGGAATCTTTAGAAAAACTTATAACGGAATTCAACGCTATAGGCTTTGTGCCAAGAAAAAACATGAAAGAAATCATAGCAAAGTTTAATGAGGCTGTGGATGCTTATGTAAATAAACTTGGTGTAGCTGGAGGGCAAAAAGAAGAGTTTTTATTCAGGCTTAACCTCAATAAGCTTCAAGCTGATCCAAATGCAAATAGAGTCCTGAATAAGAAAGAGCATGGCATTCGAAAGCAAATTGCAGATTTGGAAAATAATATTACTCTTTGGAAAAATAACTTAGAGTTCTTTGCTGCATCCAAGACCGCGGATAAACTGAAGGATCAATTTGATGAGAAAATCAATAAGGCAGAAAAAGAAATTGACAAGTTGAAGAAAAAACTTTCTATTATAAGAGAATTTTAATTGTCTCATAAATAAGGGGATAGTAAATGTTCCCTTATTTTTTTCCGAAATACTTTTGCACCATTGATCTATCCCTCTATATTTGCACCACGTTTTCAGTCAAAGGGCTGAGAAAAATAAATAAAAGCCTCCTTAGCTCAGCTGGTAGAGCAACTGACTTGTAATCAGTAGGTCGCTGGTTCGATCCCGGCAGGGGGCTCTTTTTATACTTTAGGAATGATAGTTCAACTGATTAAGATCCTTTTCCCAATACTCGGNAAGNTCGCTGNNGTTGAGNTATNAAAATAAAAGGAGTGGTAGTTCAGCTGGTTAGAATGCCTGTCCCGAGTTCTCGGGAAGGTCGCTGCAGTTGAGTTATTAAAAAAT
>NZ_ALWO02000021.1 GCF_000295935.2 Indibacter alkaliphilus LW1 | reverse complement strand
ACACACTTATCGGGATAGTGTCCATTTAAAAGAAATTTTTGAAATAATCTATTTGCAGCTTTCATTGACAAACACCCTCCCATTCTTTGCTATTTCCCCATCAGGAAAAATAGTTTTCAGATATAATTCACAATCAGAATGAGACTCAATAAAATATTTATAAGTAGCCAAAACTTCTAAATCATTTATGATTAAAGTATCCTTATCAATATACCAAAGACCTATTTTGTCAATAATTTTTTCGTTTTTTAAATCTTTAAAATGTAAAGTATCACTCTTAAATTCCAGAAAAACATTTTCCATATAAAGGTTATACATTTGAAAACCTCTTATTTGGTCTTCATTGCTAAGTTCCTGAAAACTTTTAGACCCGATTATATTTTCAAAAGTTTCATATTTTTCTAAAATCCATTTTCCTTCCAAAATAGGACTCAAAACCAAAATGAAAGACCCTATTAAAATAATTACTTTAGTCATACTTTATTTATTTATGATTTCAAAATATTCTATAAAATGAATTTGCATTTAATCGAAATCCATCAATTCTTCCTTTTTAAAAATCATACTACTTTTAAATGGAACTCCATCACGTGGATTAATCATTTTCATGTGTAGTTCAGTATTGCTTAATTTGGTAATTAAATATTTTTGAACGCTCATTTTTTGTAATTGTCCAATTACTAAAGTATCACCATCTGTCCACCAAAGACCTTTTAATTCAATAATTTCATTATTTTTATAGTCTGTAAATCTTACAGTATCTTTTGCAAAATGGTAATATGAACCATTTAGAACCTTTGAAAAGGTTTCAGCTAATTGACTTTTTGTCTCTTCATCTTCCATTTGAAATCTTTTTGATGTAAGAATATTTTCCATAGGTTCATTTCGATACATTTTCCACTTTCCGATTAAAAGATCATCATGGATAGAAAAAATTAGTAATACACATATTATTTGGATAGGATTCATATAGCACGTGAGACTTTAATTATATATTTAATTTGTAAACAAAAAGAAAATAAAGGCTGATTCTTAGAACAGCCTTTATAGCTAAAATCATTGCATTGGTGGGTTATGATTCGGACAATTTGCTTCATATGACTGTATTAGAAGCTGATACAATTCATCGCTACCCTGAAATCCACCACCACTAAGCAACAACCAAGCTGTGTCACAATAATCCGATCCACCGACCAGATTCTCCATTTTTTCCATGTCTAATCTTTCCATGATTTTTAAAATTTAAATGTGAATGAAACTAAGAAAATAAAGATTATGATCAAATATTGTTAGGCATTGATAACTTTACACTTACCGTAAATTGTACTATTCTTATAGTCATTCCCCAAAGAATATTCTAAATCTTTCGTTTCTCCCCTCCTTAATTCAAACTATTTATTAAGTAAATTTATGATTTACTTAATAACAAACTTTTTTTATAGTTTTTGTAAAAAAATTAAAATACAATTATTAATTATCCAATTTTATTTATAGCATATACCTGATAAAATTCCAGATTTGGCATTTATTAACTGCTTTGAATTTTTTACTAATGAGAAATTCGATGTATTTATATTTTAATTTCCAGTTTTGATTAAAGTCATGAAAAAAACACCTCCCCATTAGAAAGGTGCTTTTTACTTCATTCCAGTTTACTTTTACAAGTCAAACCCTCTTTCCCTTAGAAGCCTTGGGCACCTGGGGCGTTTCGGGTATCATACGGGCTTTTTTTTTGGATTCATCCGGCTCTTTGACCACATTGTCCAGCGTAAGCTCATTGGTTTTCACCGTCCTCATCTGTGAATCATACACGTTGACAGACTTGAACTTGGGGTTGGCCTCCACATACATGATTTCCTCTTTTCCGTCCTTTTGCATGGTAACCGGATATTGGTTGCCTTTTTGAACCGCTTTCAAAAGCCAATCTGCTTTGTTGGGATCAAAGGCCTCTTTGATGGGCAGGTTCTCCAGTACCTTTTTGACATCATAGCCATAATTCTCATGGTACTGCTCCATTTTGAAGTTGCCGTTCTGTTCCTTTACGCCCAGGTCCAGCTGCAGCCAGGCTTTGTAAGGCTCCTTTTCTGCATTGAGCAGGTTTTTCATTACTGCCCTGCCTTCCATTAGGTTGAAGGCCTCCTTGACCGTCACTCCCTGATTAGCATAGAAGGTATGGGTTTTGGGTTCAATGGAGGGATTGGCATTGGACAGGCTGACATCGTATTTGTTGAAGAAATAGCGATCAGAGACAGCTGATTTTCCGAAATGCAGCTGCATGTCCATGTTTCTGCCTTCCACTTCCATTTTGAGGGGGAGGGTAAAGTTCTCCTCCCCTGCTTTGAGCTTCTTTTCCAGCTGGGTTCCCAGGCTTTCATCGAAGCCTGAGTACTTGAGCCTTTCTTTGAGGTAATCCAGATTTTCCTGATTCATGGTGTTAGTGTATATTAAGTTGAACATTGGCAGGCTTTCTTGCTTTGAGCAGTTGCTTACCTTTAATTTTTAATGCGATATTGCGGTCACCCATACTTTCGGCAAATCCTATATGCAGGTATTTGTCATCTGCAATGGTGAATTCAGGATATACCAATACCAGCTCCATGGGGCCTTTTAAGCCATCTGCATCTTTTTCATGAAAGACTTTGACCGGAGTCTTTTCAATCTCCCTGACGCTGGTACGCTTCGCCAGTTTCTTATCCTGAACCCTGGAAATATCCAGGATGGGATCAAATGGAATATTGGACCTGTTTTTAAGCTGCATCCTGAAGTACATCAGACCATCCTGGGCATAGATGCTCCTGAGCATCAGCTTCAGCCCCAAATGCTTGTGCTTTTTGCGCATAAAAGGCCTTTCTGACTTCAGGGCTTCCGCCACTGCTTCTATTTCATGGGATTTGGGAAAGCCCTTGGCCAATCGTTGAAAAGATACCCTATCCCCTTCCTGTATGTTGATGGATGTTTCTGCGGGAGTATCATGGTAGCTTACTTCGAAATAAAATATGGCCCCATCTGCTGTCATGACATGGAGGTTGGTTCCCGGAAAATGTCTTTGACCTGCTTTCAGTTTGAGAACATTATGGGCAACCGCATCCTTTTGTGCCATGAGGGCTTTGCTTCCCCTGTCCACGCTCATGATTTCAAAAGGAAAGATGAGCACGGTAGTTTTATCCCATCCCACCTGGAGAGAAGAGCCGGAAATGATAACCTTTTGGTAGGTCCCGATTTCCGGACTCCTTCCCTGCGCCAGGCTTGAGTGGCTGTAAAATGCCAATAAGAATAAGAGCATGAGCAGGGACCATACCGGCCACCTTTTGGGAGAGGTACAGACTGCAGAATCACTGCACTGGAAAATATTGAGTTCAGCTGTCATGGCTTCAGGATTTGTCGACCAATAGAACCGGGTGCCCTGCCTTGACATTCACCTTGATCAACCTGGCTTTTTTGGACAGAAAGCCACGGGCTGTTTCCACTCCCATGCTGGCCAATTGGGTTTCCAGGGTAAATCCTGGCTGTACGGGATTGTATCCTGAAATTCCTGTATTGACCCCTTCCTTGGCCGCATCCCTTGATATGGCTCCGGGAATAAATACTCCTGGCAAGGCATCAAGTCCAAAGACTTCCATATCCACAGGCAGCAGGTAATAGTCCTTGCGCAATTGGGAAACCTTGACCAAAAGCCTTTCTCCCGATAGCCGGCAGGTGCCTGAAAGTTCATCTCCAATGTTAAAAAGCATCCCGTTGATCATGAGATCCTCTTCAAGCCGAAGCTTGACAGAGGCGCCTGTCACCAGCTCTTTGTCTTCGGCTATGATGGCCTGAAAAGCAGGCCTTAATTCCAGTTCCATTGAGGAGACCGTATTCAGGTCATAAAAACCGTTGGACTCAATAGGGACAAAAGCCTTTTCAGCCTCACTCTCAAAAATCCCGATGTCAGGTTTCACTTCAGGCAAGGGAGGTCTTTGGGCACTTTTTACTTCAAAAACAGGAGCTTTTTCCATACCTCCCTCTTCCCTGCTTTCCGAAACCATTTCAGGGTATTGTAGCAGCAGGATTTTATCAATCAGGCCCTCCAGGTGTTCCATTTCAGGATCCGGGGCTTTCTGGGACTGGGTAATATTACCCAATAGTTTTTCCAGCTTTTCCACCTCGGGATTCAGTGGAGGTTCCGGCTCTCTAAGCGTCTTTTTCCTTTCCGGAGCAGGAATATTTTTGGGCATAGCCGGCTCTTCAATCAGCTTGGTGATTTCTTTCAGGTTATCGGCTATGGCCAGCTGTTTTCTCTCCAGGCCAATGGGCATGCCTTCTGGTTCTAGAATCTCTCTTTCCGGAACCTTATCAAAATAAGGATCCAACCGTCTCTGTTCTTTGAGCTTTTTTTCTTCCTGCTCGGCCACCTGATAAATTTCCATTTTGCCGGCTTCAGCCTGTGTATTGATGGCCTGAGGCAATTCGGTATTGAGTCCGCTTGGACTTTCAGCAGCTACGAGCTCCATCCCTCCGCTTTTGTAAAGCAGGAACAACAGCAAGGGCACTATGCCCAGGGGCAACAACATGTAAAATATTGCCTGTCTTTTCTTTTTGAGATCTTTCATGGTATTGATGTTTAAAGTGAATGGTTGATTTATAGTGGTATTGTGGTTTTCAGTCTTCAAATATTTCTAAAGGAAATGACAGCCTATTTTCCCGAACCGTATCCGATGGAGCAAGCACAGGTATTTGAATATGATTCAAATACTCCTCTCCCCTTCTTTCAGCCCAAAGTCCGGAAATAAGCATGAAGCAATAAGCCATTGCCAGAAATCCCCATACATACCTCCTGATCGGTTTGGGCAGTTTTTGTTCCTGCTGTCCGAGAAACTCCCCTAGTCTTTTGGCATTTCTTTCTATGCCCAAATAGATGATGGATCCTGAAGGGAGCAGCTCCACCCCTAGCAATCTGATGCTTCCTGGACACCTAGCAAGGGATATTGAATCATGTTCAGTTTTCATGACAGATCATTTTTTTATCTCTTGATGACTTCCAGGTCCAGGTTCTCTATGGTCTTCCAGTTCTGGATCAGGAAGCCATGGGGGTTGTTGTCCGATTTCTGTACTTCTCTTAGGCGTCCTTCAGTGATCAGGCTCCGGATCACGATGGAGCTGCTCCGCTCAATTCTCTGTTTGCCGAAATAGCTGAAATGGTAGGGATAGACAGAGGTATCCAGCACTACGCTGTCCGGAATAAGCTCCTGTTGGATATTGGATGCCACCAACTGGCTATAGTATCCCTTTTCCCTCAGGTTGTCTATGGTTTCCTTTGCGGATCTATCGGCCAGGTACAGGGCTTTTTCCAGTTGTCTGTTGATGGCTTTTTCATCCGGTGAGAGGGAAAAGAAATGGTGGTGAAACATCCTGATATGGTCTCTCAGCTCCACATCCAAAAAAGCTGCCCTTGGGGAAGCCTGGGCCTCGAGGAGCTTATCCCATGCAAGCACATATACTTTGGAGGCGGACTCTTCTGCTGATTGCCGTACGGTCCATACCGCGTAAAGCATCAGCAAAAAGGACAGGCCCAAGGCTGCAAAGGAGAGCCTTTTGACATATTGGAATGCGGTTTCAAGGTGTTGTAATTGTTTGAACATGGTTTAGGCAGGTTATAAAGATGAAGAAGAGTTGAACCGCATGTACTTGGCAGCCATGGCCGGAGATGAGGTCAGTAGGTTGCTGCTTCGGTGGAGAAGTGTATCCCGGCCTCCCACGCTGACGATGTAATTGGCCACAGAAGGCACCGTAAAGTATCCTATGATAGCAATGATCAAAAAGACCAGATAGGCTATATCAGTGGAAGAAAAATAGGTTCTTCCCGATGCGGCAATTTGGTCCATATCCATGAGAAGCATATTTTCCTGGATCTTGGCAATGATGGCTCCAAATATGTTGGCAATGGGCAGCCACATGAACACATTGATATACCGGGCAAACCAGGTATACAAAGTATGTTGGAAACCGTCGAATACGGCCAGTCCAAGAACAATGGGACCCAGTATCCCCAGCACGATCAGGTAGAAAATCCGTATGGTATTGATGGCCAAAGCAGCTGCCTGATAGAGCAGTTGGAGGATTTCGGAAAGTATCCTTTTCACATACTGCTGCATGTTGAATACCAATAATTGACTCAAAAACTTAGAGGCATTTACACTGTCAGCAGCTAAGCTTTCCCCCGGCACCCTATCAGGATCTTCGTATTTGAGCCAGAGTTCTGCATTGCCCAGGCTCTCGGGACTTACAGCAAATACCTCTGCATATTTCCCGCTCTCCAGGGCCTTTTGTTTTTCATCCAGCATGAGCTGTATGGCAGCATGTGAATCTCTTGTCAGTATACCTGTCACCTGCGTGATCGGATCCAGTATACCGTTCATGATATTGAGCAGGGTGGGAAAGAAAAGAATGGCCAATCCTATCCCGAAGGGTCTGAGCAGTGGATAAAACTCCACAGCTTCTGCATTGGCAATGTGCTTCCACACCCGGGAAGAGATATAGAGCAATGCTGCCACCCCTGCAATGGCCCTTCCCACAGAAGTCAGACCGGAAGCCAAGGGAATCATTTCCCTGTAAAGGTTTTCCAATACTGCCTGCAACCCTGATGTTTCATTGCCCAGGCTTTGGGCCATCAGCATACCTCCCGGCATGAGCAGCAAAGCCATGAAAGCAAATGCCTTCTTTTTCCTTATTTCCATCCTGGCTACCTTTCTCATGGCCTTGTAAACTGAAGTGAAACGGAAACCTGATGCTGCTCCTGCCTCTTCAGGCCTGCTATGCCTGCAAAGACCAGATCAGCCTGGGTATAGGCTGAAAATAGCCTGCCCATGTCCCTGTGTATCCCATCAATGGCAGCAAGCCTTTGGTCATCGGACATGGAGAGCCTTCCTGCAGTAAGTATGAGACCTAATTCCTGAAGGTTGGAGATGCTCCTGTCCATCAGCCTGCCGTAATACCTTTGCATATAAGCCAGCTCATTGGGACCAAAGCTTCCTGACTGCCTGAAGTAATTCAGGGACTGGCCGGAGAGTCTGATCACCCTGAGCTGCATATCTATGATCTCCCTTATCCTGTAGTAATTCCTTACCTGTGGACTGACTTCCAGCAGGGCATCAAAAAAAGTCCTGTGCAGGGAAAAATTACCCTGACTCAGATCCCTTACACCGGTATATCCTTTGGATAAGATGTTATAGCCATCTTCCATTGTGGTAAGGATACTTCTCAGTTGGTTGAGCTTGTCAACATTGAGGAGCAGCTGTTGTATTTCATGGTCCTGGGCTTTTGCCGAAAAGCCGGTAAAGCACATCTGAAAACAGAGGCAAATGGCAAACAATCGTTTCATGGGTATAAGGTTTTGCTTTGATTAATTGCTGTAGATTCTATCATCCTATGTTGTAGGATTCCCTCGTAGATCAGGACCAGTCTTCTCAGGTCTTTTTCCGTTTCTGTTAAAGCCCGGCCCAGCGCTGTCAGCCTTTCCAATCTTTCTGCATCATCCATTTCGAGCTCCCCTTGGGAGAGCAGTATTTCTGCCTGTGACTTCTTTTGTTGCAGAACCTTATTTATGCCTGAGTGAAGCTGCATCAACCCCTGCTGTAAGCGAATGGGAATGCCGGATCTGTTGATCATTTTCCGAACTGCGAAACTTAAGTTTTCAAGCTGATCGAGTTGGGTTTTGATTTCGGATTCCAGGCGTTCATGTTCATTCGGGGGAAGGGCTTCAAAATCCAAATAATGGGAGGTATGCAGTCCAAACTCCCCTTGCAGGTCTTCATTGATCAGACCCAGTCCAAAGCCCTTTTCACTGTATCCTTTTCGGATCGTTCCGTTCAATACCCGGAGGGCTGCATTCTGGGAGACGAGGTACTCGATCTGGGTCTTTTGCTGCATAAACCACTCTTTGAGGTTCTGCCCTTCAACATACTGATTGACAATCAGGTAAATCACTATGGATACAATTAACTTGACGGCGTTCATGGCAGTAATTTTTTAAATGACTTCCCTTGCTGAAGCTGTGATTTGCGCATACTATGTAAGCCGGTCAGCTGGGCATTTACCCTTCGGGTATCTGCCAGGAGCAAGGCCGTATTGTCACGGATTTCCTCCATTTTTCTGATCCTCTGTCCATCCTCCATTTTGAGGCTGTAGTCTTTCATGAGCGTGGAAAGCTGCTGTACATTTTCCAGGGAATGGGATAAAATCCTCCCATACATCCTTTGGATTTCCAGTAGCTCTGCGGCCACAAAAAGCGGCTCGGCATTGAGAAACTGCCAGGTCAACATGTACTCTTCCACCAGTGCTTTTTGCAGTTCCACTGTCTCTTTGGCCATCTGCATATCCTGCAAAAGTGACCTTACTTTCCAGAGGCTTTCATAGTAATCCGAGTACAGTTCCTGCTGTCTTTGTGTCCAGTTCTGTATTTCTTCCAGGCGGAGTTTGGACAGGGTATTTTCTATTACTTTCTGTGCATTCTGGAGCCAGATGACTTCATTCTGTCTGCGTTGGATCTGCAGGTCTACGGCAATGATCACCCGCTTCACCCCTGCTTTGATGATCTCTGAAATTGGATCAGAAGTGGCATTGGCATTTCCAATGCCCACACAGGCCGAGAGTAAGAGGCATGTGATAAATTTCAGGCCCTTCCTTCTGCCCATTCTGAACAAAGGCTTCATCGCTTTAGGGTTTTGAGTTCCTCTGCCATCTGTACAATGGCCCGCTGTCTGTCTCCCGAATACCTTTTGGTGAGCATGTCCAGTCTGGAGCGTTCCTTTTCCTCAGTGGTATAGGTCAGGTACTCTTCCGGACTGACCTCAGTACGGTACACCTTCCCTACCGGTCCGAGTCCGATAAACACTTCCTTGTAGCGGTATTTGGGATCATTGGCCTTGTTGATGGAAAGTATCTGCATTTTCTCCCTATCGGTCAATCCCAGGAGATCCTGAATGTGGTGGAACTTGTTCTGGTATTTGGATTGGTCCAGCAGGATTTTGCAGTCGGAATTGTTGATGATGGCATCTTTGACCACAGGGGAAGAGATGATGTCATCCACCTCCTGGGTCACCACTACTGCTTCCCCGAAGAACTTCCTCACAGTCTTGAAGAGGTATTTGATGTATTCGGCCATACCTTCTTTGGCGATGGCCTTCCAGGCTTCCTCTATCAGGATCATTTTCCTGATCCCTTTGAGCTGCCTCATTTTGGAGATAAAGATTTCCATGATGATGAGGGTCACTACAGGAAACAGGATGGGATGATCCTTGATGTTATCCAGTTCGAAGACGATCAGCGGCTGGTCCAGGAGGTCCAGGTTTTCTGTGGCATTGAGCAGGTAGTCAAACTCACCTGACCTATAGAAAGGCCTGAGCACATACAGAAAATTATTGAGGTCAAATTCCCTTTGGCTGACCTTCAGTTCCTCCAGCTCTAGGGAGAAGTCTGCCACCAAGAACTCATAGAAAGTATTGAAGCAGGGAAACAGGTCAGGCTTTGCTTCCAAATAGGCATAGTAGGATTTCAGGGCATTGGAGATGGCCACATATTCACTTCTGGTAAAGGTCTCATCATCTTTTTTCCAAAGGGCCAAAAGCAAGGTTTTGAGACTTTCCTTCTTTTCGGTGTCCAGCTTTCCTTCTCTCAATACAAAGGGATTGAAGCTGATGGGCCGATCCTCCTCATAGGTGAAATAGTAGCCTTTGAGCAGTTCGCACAATCCCCGGTAGGAATGCCCCACATCCACCAAAACCACATGGGCACCGTGCTCCACATAGCTTCTGACCATATGGTTGGTAAAGAAACTTTTACCTGATCCAGAAGGTCCCAGTACAAACTTGTTGCGGTTGGTGATCCATCCCCTTTGCATGGGTTCATCTGAAATATCCACCAAGAGGGGTTTGCCATACAGTCGGTCTCCCAACCTGACTCCGAATGTCCCGGGAGAGCTGTGATAAGCACCCTCTGAATTGATCAGGCAGGCGGCTATATCCGCAAAGCAGTCGAAGGTTTCATTGACAGGCAAGGCTGCTTCATTTCCCGGAATACCGGCCCAGTACAGCTGAGCTGCCCCATGGGTTTCCAGTTTGGGAATGATGTTCATTTTGGTGAGCGCGGCGGCTGTCATGTTCTGAAGTTCCCGCTTACCCTCTCCCCAGCAGATCAGGTTAAAATGGGCCTTTACGGGAGTTCTGCCTTCCGATATGGCCTCATTGAGGTAATCCTGCATGGCATCTGCGGCAATGGCATTTTCCCTGCTGTAGGCTGACAATGACTGAAAGCGCAGTCTTCTGGACTCCAGGTTTTTTAAAACCTTGTTTTTGTCCTCTGTTACGATAAACTGATTGTAAATATGATTGCAGGGCAAAAGATGGGATATGGGAGCTGTCAGCCCCAGGGTGAAGGCACTCCTATCACTTGAATAAGGTTCAAACTCTTCGGCAACAGGGAAGAGGTTGGGCAGGTCATTGACATCTGCCAGACTGAATATTAGCGGCTCCTGTTCCCCTATTTTCAGCTCAGGATGGAAAGCAACATCCGACAGCAGTCCTTTGGAGGCATTTCCGTTCAGCAGGATATACTGTTCCAAAAGACCTGCTGCACCCAGATGTCCTGTATAGTCTTCAGAAAACAGCTTTTTGACCTGGATGCCGGACTCTGCCAGTACTGCTTCGCACTGTCCCAACAGTGCGTGGAATTTCTCATAGACCCCATCTGAAAGCAGTTCGGGATCAGGCAGGGAACTGCGCAGGAGGTTGGATAATGCTGAGTTGCCTAGGGGTTTGCCCTGATTTCTTCTGCATAAAAACAGGTAGGTATCATGGGAGAGGTATTCCCTTTCATGAAAGAAGAGCTTGCTTTTGTTTTCCAGAAAGCCGGCGGTGAACTCATCCAGCTCTTCTTTATGGCTATTGTCCACCTGCCTTTTCAGGAACCTGTCCTGTTTGTGCAGGATGTATCCTTCTGGCAGGAGCCGGATCAATTTGGTCCAGGTGGCATGGAGGTTTTCAAGTTGCTTTTCCCCTTGGGTAAATATTTCGGGGAAGCTCAGTTTGAATCCAGCAGTGATTTCTCCTCCATAAGAGAGCAATATCCCATCTTCCAATCTGTAGATGGGAAAGAGTTCATCCAGGTCTTTAATCTTATTATTGAACATGATTCAATTTGTTTAAAGTCTTCAACCTTTTCACAAATACCCTATCCCGAAAGCGGATCACCCTTGGCAGGCGCTTTCTTGCCGAGAGCTTCATCAGGCCATTTTCTCCATAAGTTTTGTTCATCTCCATGATTTTCCATGCCCCGAAAGCTCCGGGGGCTCCTATCAGGATCAGGCTAAGGATAAAATTCAGACCTACCAGGTACATTAGGACGAGGGCAAAGAGCATGGATAGGAGCAACAAACCCATATAGAGAATATACTGGGCTTTGAGGCCCTGAAACTCCATGGGTGCATTGACTCCTTTGTTGATTTTGAATGTCCTGCCCATATTATCCGAAGAAAGAAGATAGTACGGTGGCGACGACTACGAGGAACACACAGCTTCCGAACCATGCTGCTGCCACCTTTCCTGTATCGGGTTCACCGGAATTCCATTTGTTGAACACTTTTACTGCTCCTACCAGGCCGACTATGGCACCTATGGCATACATCAGGTTGACGCCGGACTGGAAATAGGATCTCACTTGGGTGGTGGCGGCCGAGATTCCGGCATTGCCGTCCTGTGCCACCGCTGCTGCGGAAAGCAACAGCAGGGCTGTGAGGATCAGGGGGATTTTAAACTGCATTTTTTGCATGGCTTAAGAATTAAGTTTAGTGGATTTGTAATTGGTTTCGAGTTCTTTGATGATACCCCTATAAGGTTCCTGCAGCAGTACCGGAAACGCTTTGAGGGGTTTGTTTTTATACATGAGGTAATCCCTGTAGGCAGCAAATGCCTCTATGAGCCTAGGAGAACTACTATCCACAGCCAAATCATCGCCAACTTTGGAAGGACTTTTCACCTTTCCGAAGGCCTTCTTCAGCTTATCTCTGTAAAAGCTGAGGAGAATTAGCCCATAGTAGATCAATAAGAAGAGGCCCAGGGCCAGCCAGAAATAAGGGGAGGAAAGGTCTACCATCATTATGTTCGTTAGTATGACCCAAATCTGAAAAATCCATATCCCTAAAATTCACCCTCTTGACCCAAGTCAGGTGAAAAAACCAGCAAAAAAAAACAGCCCAAAAAGGGCTGTTGGGTAAGGTTGATAAAAAGATCATCTTACATCTGCGCGCAGATAAGTAAAGCACCTGCCAATGCATCTGAACAAGTTGATGCTGTGACAGTCACTTGGTATCCATTGCCACAATCTACACTAACCTCGCAAGAGTCCATGGTTGTATTACAATCCGGACAATCCTCCATAAATGATTCCCCTGAACTCAGGCTTAGTGAACAAAGGGAGAATACAAATCCTGCCAAAATAATTTTTACTGATTTTCTCATAGTTTTAATTTTTAAAAATTGAACATAATTGAATAAAATTCAAGACAGCAATTCACTTACTGTCAAATACTTCTGGTAAATTCTGTATTATACTCTGTATTTTTTCAAGAAAAGTGTTAAGTAGTATTAACTCCTTAGTAAAATGTGCAGAATTGCACTTATATTTAATAATACTTTTAGTTTGAAAGCTATGAAATATAATAATCTCCTTTTCATCATCAGCCTTTCAGTAATTTTTGCTGTAAGCCTTCAGGTTTACAGGATAGTCCAAAACTACCATTTCCAAAAGACAAGGGTAGCAGTTGATCTACAGAACAATTTAAATCACACCACAGACTTATACTTTCAGGAAATGGGAAAGAAAGATATTTTAACTGTAAAATTTACTCCAAATCAAGACAGTTCCCCTTCGGAAATTTCCACTAATATAAATCTGGTAAAAGCCTTAGACTCAATACTAAATCCGACATCGCCAAAAAAAGAATTAAAGGATGAACTAAACATTGAAAATTTTATGGATATCAAAGTTTCCAGCAGTAAATCAAAATCCATAAAAGCCACCATTATAAGGGACACTTTGGATCAGCATTTATTTGAAATGCTCTTTGTCAGGGAGTTAATACCCTATAATCACAGCATCGATTATGAGATTATCCATATCAATGAAAACCTTGAGCCGCAGGAATTGGAACAATTAGCAAGCAACCCGGAAAACCAGGTACTTGAAGCCAAGTCGGTCTTTATCCCCAAGGGGCAGCGGATTTTTCTCCAATATACCAACCATCCCAAAGCTTTAATTGCAAGTGGCATATTCGATATCAGCATCTCCATGGTATTTATTGCTTTGATTGTATTTGCATTTATGATGCTTTTCAGGTCACTCAAAACCCAGAAGGAAATTGATGAAGGTCAACAGGAGTTTGTACAATTTATCAGCCATAGTCTTAAAGGCTCTCTTTCTAAAGGGGTTTTTTCCGTAGATTATTTAGAAAGCCAGATCAAATCAAAAGAGGCCAAAAGTCTGGATTTGAAGACCTTCGAAATTCTCAAAAGGAATCTTGGTTACCTGAACAATATCTGTGACAGAATACTGAATATTTCCACTTTGACCCACAATGAAAAGCCGCTGACCAAGACCTCTTTTGATCTTTTGGTTCTGATAAAGGAATGCATTCCTGACAAACCCGGTGAATATGGAAAAGACTTTTCCATTGAGACAGAGCATGATGAAGTACAGATCATTGCTGACAAAACTTTTTTAAGGGAAACATTTTCCATCCTTTTGGACAATGCCATCAAGTATGGAGGGGACATTATCAAAATTGTGGTTGAGCAAAAAGAAGCCATTCTTATTTCTTTTATGGATAACGGGCCCGGAGTACCCAGGAAACTCCGGAAAAAGATTTTTGACAAATACCATAGAGGCATATTCCAGAAGAATGAAAGCCTGAAAGGAAGTGGATTGGGCTTATTCTACGCCAAATCAATTATAGAATTACATAAAGGTAATATTCAACTTAAATTTTCAGAACCATGGACAATCTTTCAGATCAAAATCCCCCGGAAATAAAGAAGAAAATACTGATAGCAGAAGATGATGAGGAAATGGCCTACATGATGCAAAACGCCTTAAAAGACCTCGGCTATGAGGTAAAGGTAGTCTATGATGGTGCCGCTGCCATACATGAGTATACTATCAATCCCCCCGACCTGATTATCCTGGATATCATTATGGAAAAAACCAGCGGTTTGGAAGTTGCGGCGCATATACGAAGCAATGACAGACTAACGCCTATTTTTCTACATTCTGCAAAAACGAGTGTTGAGGATGTACTGGAAGGCTTGAGTATTGGGGTGGATGACTATCTAAGAAAACCGACAAACATCGAGGAGCTTAAGTTAAAGGTCCGAAACTTTCTGAAAAAGCCTCAACCGAAATATGATCAAGGTTGGTACAGACTCGGTGATCTTGAAATTAATTTCTATGAATCAAAAGTAAGGTGTAAGGATAAGGAAAGAAGCCTACAACAAATGAGAAAAGAAGTTTTATGGGAATTGTATACCAATATGCACAGGGTGTACCCCACTAGGAAAATGATCAACAAAATATGGGGGGCTTACAACGATCAGAATGAAGGGAATTTAAGGGTTGTGATTTCAAAGCTGAAGGATGTGTTGAAAATGGATCCCAAATGCCAAATCGTAAATTTAAGGGCTAAGGGATATCGGTTGATCACCGTTTCGAAACAAAAGGAGCTGAGCTGACTACCAACCCAGCTTTACGCCCCAATCTAGCACTTCCCTGTTTTTGGCGGCACCTTTAATTCTCTATTGGGCATCCCTCGCCAAAAACAATTCCAATGATCTACTCCAAAACCTAGGGTTGAAACCCTAGGCTATAATACAAGGTACCCCTATAGGGCTGAGGACAGTAAGCCTTTCTATTAGGCGAGAAGGACATCCTTTATCAACTTAGATCAAAAACATGGTATGGAGGTAAGATGAATGATATTTTTTGGCCTGAAGGATTTAACGCTTGAATAATTTTCATTTTTAAAATAATACCTTAAATTTAGTTCACCTTATGAGAGAGGATTGGGTTATACCTTAACCTTTATTTTATGCTCCAAAACCATCCTTGGGAAAAAGTCATTCTGATAGATGACGATCCTCTCTTTTTAACCATCAATAAAAGAATCATCCAGCAATTACTACCAGAAATTCCAGTTCAGTCTTTTCAAGATAGTATGCAGGGATTACACTTTTTGCTCAGAAACTTTCCCGAAAAATTCCACCAAAAATCCAGGTTCCTCATCTTATTGGATTTACTGATGCCAAAAATTAGTGGAATAAAACTGATAGATACCCTGTACCAATATTGCGAAGGTTTCGAGCAATGTTACGATATAGTGGTTGTCAGTAGCAGTGTTCAAGAAATCCCACTTGAAAGTTTAATCATTAGGGGCTTAATCAAGAATGTTGCTCAAAAGCCACTTACACTTTGTTTTGCCAAAACTGTACTGGAAAAGATCTAAGATCATTTTTCAGTTTTTAGATAATAATAGCCTTCGGAATTTAAAAATTCCAAAGACAGATAATTCAGGATTGGCAATCCTTTTGTAACTATATTCATGTTTAGTGAGACTGATTCCAATACTCTTGTTCAAGTCTATTGGCAGGAACCCAAACACCAGCGGTTTATAGCCCCTATATTGCTTAGGCATGCCATTCTATTTAGGGCGTGCTGAAAAACGCCAACAAGAGAATAAATTCTTTGCATTTTGATGAATCCCAATTTAACAAGTATTTTCTTTTTAAGAAGGTGCAAGTTTATTCAATGATCTAGCTTGATTTGCGTGCTCCTGGAAATTCCACAACTTGAAATTTTCAGGCTAGTCTCAGACATACCATCTTCTTCATTGGGCTCACTCGAAGTATAAGCATACATCTTCATTCGCCCGCTTTGAATCTGGCATACCTGAGACTTTTTCAGCAAGCCCTATTTAGGGCTATATCCAGCTCCAATTTCTCCCTTCCCTGTTTTTGGCGGAACCTTTAATTCCCCATTGGACATCCCTCAGTCAAAACACCATTTTTGTCAACCATAGATCGCAGGGTTCCATCTTGGGCTTTTCAATGTTTGATCAAATGATGGTCATTAGTTTCCAACAAACAGTTCCTCAGTTCATCGATTCACCGATTAAACAATTTCACAATTCCACAATTTATCAATTCTAATAATCCCTCATGCCCATCTTTAAGTCCTCTAATGGCTAAACACTGGATTACAAAATATCTAAACACCCCTCCTTTATGGGTAAGTCATATCAGAAAAAGACTCTGCCTTTTCCATGGATTGAACCAGGTTGTCCTTTAAGGAGTCAAGAAACACTGTCCTGCTTTTCTTCCTGATCCTGATCTCCTGAAAAGTCCTGTAGTAATCTTTAAGCCTTTGAGGAAAAAACCTGCTCAATCCTTCTGCTATTTCCTTGATTTCGGCACTGCCATTATTAAAAACCCCGGCCACTTTGAGTGCATAAATCAGCTCTATCAAATGGACCTTGGGTGCAGTCCACACCAGTCGGGGATCATCCGGACTATCTTCGGCAGTCGCCCGTCCAAGGAACTTTATCTCTTTTTGAAGGTAGCTGTTGACTTCTATATAGGCTTTGATTTTCGACACCAGATAACTGTGGACTGTACTGAATCTTTCATCGAGTGAGGAGCAGATTCCATTCGGTCTTTTTTCATGATTGAAGTTCTTCCTTAAAAAGTACTGGCCATCAGAATCACTCCTGTTGAGTTTGATATAATTATGCAAATGCTGCTGGGATTTCAAAAATTGGTATACGATTTCCTGTTTCTTTAAAAGGTACTGTTTCTGAACCTTTTTACCGGCAATAGGTCTATCTGATTCTACTGTAAATACTTCTGCATAGTAAAAGAGCGTACTTTCAAACTTAGGCTTGATCTCCTTAAAAAACCTGATCTCTTCCTCTTCATCATTGAACTCATATTTAAGGACAAATTCCTTGAGCTTGGCAATAGTCAATTCTGTCTGCTCAAAACAAAGCTGTAAATGCTGCAGCTTATTTCCTCCGTTTTTTGGTATTTCATCCAGTTTTTCCTGCAACTGTGACCAAAGTGAAATTGTAAACTGATCTACTGTCATAATTTTTAAACTTTTAGTGAAACATTGATTCCGTTTAAGTTCAATTTTCGGATGCTGTTCTCTTGATGGTACTTAATGTAGACCTGGAAATCCTCAACACGCCTGTAATATCTTTGCTCATCAATATATTGCCAATGTTGGGATAAAGGCCTAAAAGGGCTTCGTATTTCTGATGGCTGTTCAATTCCATAATTTCCATTTGCCAACGCAAAAGGTCCCTTTGAAAACTCCTGATCATATTTATCAGAATAGGATAAAATCCGGGAATACTTTTGATCAATTCCTTTTCGAAAGATTTTCTTAGCCTACAGATTTGCATCTCAGTCCTTGCCACTATCATAAAATCACTTGGCTTTTCACTCAAATAGGATTCTGGATCATAGGCCGTAGATTTGGGAAGAAAAATATACTTGCTGGTAGAAATCCCTTTCTCAGAAAGATGGGAATACACAGCTATGCCTTCTAAGATATATCGAAAATACATATCTACTTGACCAGCGAACTTCAGATACATACCTTTTTTATATTCTATGAATTCGAAGTATGTCATGGCTTTTTCAAAATTCTTCATGCCAAGCTGATCAAAGGGGTCAAGCTCACTTTTTAATCGAATTACCAATTCATCTCTTTTCATCAATTAGGTTGTGTTAAAAGTAAAACAAAATCAAATCACCGAATCAAAATTAATCATGCACTTTAGTTGAAAAATAAATCTATTTATAAATTGTATTATTCACCTAATAAAAAGTATTAATTAGTGCTAACTATGTTAAAACATGTTCAAAAACAATCAAAATAAGGCTCAAAAGTGAAAATGTGCAGTTTTGGACATGGGAAAAGTTAAATATTTCCGAAATTTAAACATGTCAAAGGAAGCCAAACCATACAGGATAAAGCCTTATATATCAGAAGCCTGCGCCCTCCTACTCTGCTTGCTTTTTGCCTATACGGCGATCAGCAAAGTCTATGACTGGCAGGGTACCAAAGGGGGATTGTACAACCAGGTTTTTCCGGATTGGATGGCTACGGCAATTCTTTATGGATTACCACCTATAGAACTTGTCACCTCCGTAATGCTAATCAGCAATCCTTTGAGGAAAACAGGCTTTCTGGTTTCCATTATCCTGCTGGCTGCCTTCAGCATATATATAGGCATAGTGATGACAGGCATCTTTGGCAGAACCCCCTGTAGCTGCGGCGGGGTGATCAACAGTTTGGATTGGGGAGAGCATTTGGTGTTTAACCTTGTGTTTTTGGGGATAGCGGTGATAGGGCTAAAAGTGAATAGAAAATAGTGATTAGAGAATAGATAAAGAATGAAACGGGAAAACTGAGATTTGAAAAGATATATGTTGAAATACGATAGAAATAAAGTAGAAATATTGGTTAGGCTGATTTGAAGGCTCGGTTCTCTAATTCAAGTGATTGGGGTATGGTGATTTGGTAGCCATGGGTATGGTGCAAAATTCTCTTACTACATTTTTACCGTTTTGCGCCACAGCCCATGGTCATCATTAGCCCTATAAGGGCGCAGGTATAATAGCCTCGGGTTTCAACCCGAGGATCCAAATCGAGAAGTTGGATTTGTTTTTGGCCGCAGGTAGTTCAATGGTGAATTCAGCTTATCGCCAAAAACAAGGAAGAGAAATAGTGAGATGAAAATAGGAAGAGAGTGAGTAGTAATTAGTGAAAAGTGAATAGTTAGGAATCCGTCACGCCTTAACATTTAACATTATAACCATTAACATTTCGTCGGTTCATATTTTGAACAATTTGTCATAAAAAAAGGAAAGGAGGTAAACAAAAAACAGTCAGAAAACAACAGAAAGTAAGCTCACCAGGTGACAGGCTTTCAACTGCAGGGGTAAGAAACCGGCCATCCCTCTCCAAAGGTCAATAGGTCTAAAGATCTCAGATCAGAACAGCCGGGATTTCTTTCACAAAATCATATAAAGTTATGAATACTAAATTAAAAATCCTGCTACGCGCAGGAGTATTCTCGTTAGCTGCGGTATTTGCATTTGCATTTACCCAGCCTGTAGATTCCTTCCAGCCAAAATATGGCTTGTTTGGTGGACAGTGGTATGATGCCACAGGCGCCACAGAAGGAGTCGAGTACGAATGTAACCTTGTTGAAGAGGAAGTTTGTACAAGATCTGCTCCAAATCAAGGAGCCCCAATCGTTGAAAACGGGGAGTTTATGCCTTTATCATTAACTCCTATCGAGGATTAAACAGGAAGAAAAGGTGGGGCCACTTAGCCCCGCCCTTTCATTCATCTTATTCCCTTTTATTTTGTTCCAGCCCACCCAGTTCTATGTCATTTTCCGGTATGGGCAAAGCATAGTTTACACTATTCGGCTCCAATCTGTATACCTGCCCTCCAGCTTCCCTGACCAATGTTTTGGCCCTGGAAGGCTCTTGGTTGTACCTTCTCAGATCCATCCACCGGGTTGGCCTAAAGCACAAGGTTTTCCTTCTTTCAACTATTACCCTTTCAAGTATTTCAAGGTCATCGGAAAACCCTACTGGAACGAAATATTCCGGATCAAACCTTTTCTCAAGCAGCTCATTGAGGTAATCCACAGCCTCCTCTCCCCTTCCAAGACGGGCCAGACTTTCAGCTAAATTCAGGTATACTTCATCCATGGCCAAACCTGTAAACCAGCTCGTTTGACCTGAGTAGTTTCCATTAAAATTAAAGCCTGAAGGTACTGCTCTGAAAAACACCTCTTTTCTCAGGTCACCTTCACCATAAAGATCGAAAACCTCATCACTTACCAAAGTTTCGGGAGAAAATGAAAGGGAACCTGTACCTGCTGACTGGTGAAATATCAGCTCTGTATTTGAGGTGAATGGTATGGGTATGATCAGGTTAGAATTGATTTGGGAGTAGTCCATCAATCCGTTGCCAAGGGCAATGGCATTGGAAGCATAAGTTACCGCAGCATCAAAGTCTCCTGCTATCATGCTCAACCGGGCCAGCAGTGCATTTGCTGAAACTTTGGAGGGTCTTGTAATCACATCGATTCTATCGGGTAAGAGCTCCAGGGCTTCCCTAAGGTCATCCATTATCAACTGAAAAGTCTCTTCAAGACTTGATCTTTGAACCTGAATGTTGATATTACTGCTTTTTCTTAATGGAAGACCCAGATTTGCCGATGCAGTAGATGGGTTATAGGGTAGACAAAAGATCTCCATCAGGTGATGAAAAGCAAAAGACCTGTAAAACAAGGCCCTTCCTATAATCTCCTGCTTCTGAATTGACTCCTGTGAAGTTTTCGGCTCTATACTTTCGATCCTGTCCAAAACAAGGTTTGCATTGAATACCTGTTGGTAGGTAATGGACCAATCTGAAAAATTGGGCACCCCTACCATAAGCTCTTTGTCCCAGGTATACATTTGCCTGTCCAATATTGTTCTGATAGCAAATCCATTTTCACTAAGCCTTATGTCATCTGCACTGATGATGGCCCCACTTGGACCTGTATTCATCCTTCTCAAAACTGAATCATCCAGCAAGCCCTGGAGTTCATCAAGGGAGCGGGGAACAACCATGCTGATGTCAGGTTTTTCATCCAAAAACTCCGTACATCCCGCTATGAGCCAGATCAGGCAAATCATCGGCAAGCTTTTTTTCCAATATGTTTTCATTTTATTCCTGTTTTATTGTTTGGTATTTCATTAAAATATCCGGCAGAGATCTGACGCCAATTGGTATCCGGCCAGGCAGTTCCGTCACCTTATGTGTATCCGAAAGCTACATTTGGGTTCATTATCAACATTTACCTTATGAGAAATCAAAGGCCGGTTTTCAATCAGCTTCCTACCCCCACCGGAATTTCATTATAGGTTTACATTCACTCCCAAGGTAAATGACCTCATAGGTCTGACCGTCCTGAAGTCAGGATCTATAGGCAGGTCGGTGGCCTTCCAGAGAATCCCAAGGTTGTTCAGGTAAACAAAAACTTCCAACCTGTCCAGTTTTAGTTTTGAAGGTGATTGAAGGGTATAGGCTATCCTGATATCCTGAAGTCTGATATGATCCCCTTTTTCTATAAGTGCATCTGAATTCTGAAAAAGCCTGGCACTGTTATCGTCATATGCTGTGGGAAGGGACGGTACATCCGTCACCAATTCATCTCCGGGGTTCTGCCATCTCCTTTCATAATCAGAATGGGTTATCCAGCCATTGAGCAGGTTGAAATAACTCAAAGTAGGTCTTCTGAAAACATAGCCCATCCTGTAACTGATATTGGCCGAAAGTGAGAAGTTCTTCCAAGTAAAATCATTCCTAAGGGCTCCGAATACCGTAGGCCTGCCATAACCCTGGAAAATCAGGTCATCTATTTCCGTGCTGCTGATCACGGCACCGGCATTGGTACTGGGCTCTCCGTTCAAAAACCCACGCGGGTTTCCTGTATCAGGATCCAGACCTGCATAGGGAACTGTATAGACTGCGTGTAAAGGAAAACCTTCTCTTGGAGTGGGATCTACAGGACCTCCCGAGCCATAGTCAAAGTAAGAACGCGCAGAAGTAATACCTTCAAAATCAGTCACCTCTTCCTTGTTTATAGAAAGAAAGAAATTGGTATTCCAGCCAAACTGCCTTCTCCTGTCAATATTCACAGATGTGAGATTGATATCCCATCCCCGGGTGACCATACTTGAGAAATTCCCGGTAAAAGAAGTAAATCCCGTATTACTGGGAAAAGGGATGGTACCTATCAGGTCAATACCGTTCTTTGAATAATATTCCACATTACCCATCAACCTTCCCCCTTTGGTTTCGAAGTCCATGGCAAGGTTAACTATCCCAATTCTTTCCCATCTCAGATCAGGGTTACCGGGATTGTTCAAAGCAAGATATGGGAGGTTACCTATATTGGATGCCTGTCTGATAAATGCGGTAGGAAATGCACTCAAGGAAGAATTGACATTACCGTTGTAACCATAGGTACTCCTCAGCCTCAGAAATGGAACTGCCTCCCAGTTATAAAAACTTTCCTCACTGATATTCCAGTTGAGCCCGGCAGACCATAGCGGCACCAGCCTTTGGTTGGCATTGACACCAAAAATATTGGATCCGTCCTGCCTCGCACTGAGGCTCAGCACGAACCTGTTGTCATAGGTATAGCCAAAATTGGCATATCCTGACACAAAGCGGTTCACTGTCCCGGTTACTCCCTGAAGCCTTGGAATGCTGGAAAACGAGAGACTGGAAGACCTTTGGAAAAACGGAAGGTAATCCACCGGGAGACTGGCTCCTGTTTCGGAATCATATCCATACCAGCGGTTGGTATTGCCAACAGTTCTTAAATCTTTGACCTCAGCTCCAGCGATGGCACTCAGGAAACCTTTTTCTCCCAATTTCCCATTGTACTTCAGTTGGGCCCTGAAATGGTGACTTTCTGCATTAATATCAGTGTAGTCCCTTACACCACCTATAGGAATATTTCTTACCGGATTGCCATTGGCTGCAAAGGTGGTAAAGTCATTGACAAGGTCACGTGCAAAAAAACTGTCCTCCCTTCTGAGCTGTTCGCTGCCTGAGGTATTTGACCAATACTGGTGCATCAGCTCCGCTTCCATTCCTTCAAAAATCCTGTAAGACAAACCCGTATTCAGCCTGAAATCATTCTGCCTGAAATGATCTCTTGTCCTTCCGATTTCATCAAGGGGTACAAAGCTCCAGTCCAAAAACCCGTTATCCATTGCGCTCTCGGCAAATCTCCTGTTGATTCCTCTGATCGTAGCCAGGTTATTTCCTTGCTCATCCCTTAATGGTTCATACATATAAAGGGAGGTAGGAACTCCTGTCTCTGAAATCCTTGAACTTTGGGTGATGTAAATCCCGGAACTGATTTTGAGCCTGTTTTGTGCAAGACTGAAATTGTTCTGGGCACCAAGGGTAAACCTGCTGTCTGAACGGGTGACAATTTCCTGTCTGTTTCCATCAAACCCTGCAGAAACACTGTAATCATGGTTTTCTGATCCTCCTCTTACTCCCAGGCTGTACTGCTGTCTTACCTGAGGCCTATAAATGTACCTTTCCAGATCCCTCCTGATGTCTGAGTTTCTATATCGGCCTATTATGTTTTCTGCTTCTGCTGAACTGATCAGCCCATCCCTTTCCTTGATCAGGGTTTCCACAACCGGAGAAAGTGTGAGGTTGCCCGCATTGTTTTCCCGGTCTGTAAACTGGCCTCTTTCAAACAACATGCGCTCTGCATCTATAAATGAGCCTATAGACATAAAATCTTCATAGAAAAGATCTCTGGGTTCAATCACAGTGGTATTTGCATTGATACTCACTTTTGGGCCCATTCCTTTTTTGCCTTTTTTGGTAGTGATCACCACTACTCCATTGCCTGCCTGGGCTCCCCAGATGGAAGCCGATGCAGCATCCCTAAGTACAGTGATACTTTCCACATCATTGGGGTTGATGTTTTCCAATGGACCGTCATAGGGAAAATTATCTATGACAACCAGAGGCCTGGCATCCGAAAACAGGGTTGATGTTCCCCTGATGGAAAAATCATTTTCCCTTCCCGGCACATCCCTGTTGAAGATCAGGCCTGGGGTCACATCTTCGAGCCTGTCAAGAATATTGGTACTGATTCTTCTGTTTACCAGTTCATTGTCCACCTGTACAAAAGAACCTGTAGCCCTTTCTTTGGGGATATCCTGATATCCCGTAGAAAACACTTCCACTTCTGTCAGGCCCAAAGCGTCTTCAGATAGTCTGATTTCCAGATTCTCTGCAGCCGTAGAAGGTACCCTGATTTCAATTTCCTGAGAAGTGAATCCTATGGAGGAGACCAACAGTACATAATTTCCCTCTTCCAGTCTTAAGGTGAAATTTCCTTCCATATCCGTGATGGTTCCCAGGTTGGTTCCTTTTACCACAATGGAAGCACCGATAGCCGGCAATTCATCAGTTGAAAGTATGATACTTCCCCTGACATTCGGTTCTGATTGCTGGGCATGGGAAATCCCCCATACCAGCAGCAATACTGCTAAGTAGAGCACTTTTTTCATAGGTATTTGTTTATGGTGTTTGGTTAATTGTATCAGAAATAAGCTGGATTACAGCTTCATGATCCTTTCTCAGGCCTGTAGTTTCAACAATTTTACCTTCCCTGTTGAGAAGTACCTGGCTGGGGAATCCCTGAAAGGAAAAATACTTGACCAAGGGATGGTCCGAACCCATACCCCCTGTATACAGATGGGTGGTTCCCTGAGGGGCATACTTCCCTCCTTCTATACTTTTAAGCCATTTTTCACGGTCAGTATCCACGGATACTCCCAGAAAAACCACTTCTTCGCTGTCTTCAAAATGATGTTCTACAGGAGTCAGCACATTCCCGTTGTAGAGCACACAGGCATGGCATCCGGTAAACCAAAAATCCACAAACACCACTTTCCCTCTAAAGTCATCCAGTCCAACCTCTCTCCCATCTTCAGCTGTGAGTTTATATCCCGGGACTTCATTTCCTTTTGTTTTTCCTTCTACAAAGTTTCTCAGCAATTCAATGGAAGTACTGTCTTCCATCACAGAAAATGCGGTTTCCAAGTACTCTTCCTTTTTGACGATCACAGGATAAAACCTCATGATAAATTTTGAAATCATCCTGTCCCGTAAGTAACTGTTTTCGATGGCCAGTACTTCATCAAATGCCCGGGTCCTTTTGGAATAAGATCCTGCCAGGTATTTTTCAAGTAGGTAGTCTGTATAGAAAGGTGCGCTCAAAATAAGCTCCTGATCGTAATCAATACCGGGAAGAGAAGGCAGGGCCTTTAAAAAAACCTCTGACCAGGCATCCCTGTCATCTTTCCGGTTGATATTGAAATTAAATGTCTTGGGAAAGAGCAGTTTGCCAAGCTGGTTGATCTCCAAAAGTTCCAGGAACTCACTGTCCAGAACCCCTTTATAACTCTCGATAATATCAAAATATGCATGTCCTTCTATTTCCTTTTCAAGTGTTTCCCTGTAGTGATCCAGCCTTTTTTCCTTTGGATAGGGAACAAAGCTTCTGACCCCATATTCAGGCTCCCTGGAATCTGTCCCTGCCTCCAGAAACGCCTCCATGTCTTCTACCACTAAGTTTGCGGGGCTCTCAGCAAGATCGACGAGCTTGGCTTCATCCAGTTCCTTCTGGATTTTGTATTTATCGGCATTTGGACCCAAAAACACAAGTCTGTTCCGGAAGGTATCCATGAAAAATCCAACTGTATCTCCTGGAGTGATGATAAAGTCTGAAAACAATGTCCCATGAGCTTTGGAAGTTAGCCGGCCAAAAGCATACCCTTTGATGTCTTTGGTAGTGTGGCTGAAGGTGATGTTTCCGGGCAGTCCATAGTATCCATCCCCTGAAGAGACCGGTATCTGATATATGGTGGGTGCAGGTTTCTTGACCAGGCTACCCATATAATCTTCATAGATGGCAAGCTCCAGCGTATCGGAAGAAACTTTGGCAAGTATCTCCCCATATATTACCAAGGGAGCTTGGGTTCTATTTCCCTTATCATCCTGTGCAGGGCTGGGAAAACAAAACAAAGAAAGAATCAAACCCATCCCGAGCAGCCTCTTCGGCTTGATATAAGAAGGCACGCAGACATGCCTGCTGCCGTCTTTGAGGGAGTGGTTTCTATAAGCCAGCCCCTTGATGCGGACCTTGGCTGAGCGGAGGGAGATGATGAGTAATCTTTCCCTGATCAAGTCAATGGCAGTATTTAAAATTTGACATTTAGGGAAATGAAATGACCGTGGGTGTACGTCATCCTGATCCGGAGCTTGCGGAGGTGAAAGCCTGTCCCGCAGAATTGCGGGGGATCTACCTACTCCCAAAGGAAGGAGACTCTTCGCTTCACTCAGAGTGACGGTCCCTACAATTCTGTCAATGGCAGTGTTTATAATCTGGCTTTTACAGCGTGGAAATGACCGTCGGTGTACGTCATCCTGATCCGGAGCTTGCGGAGGTGAAGGATCTCCTTCCCTTAAGAGTGGGAGATTCTTCACTACGTTCAGAATGACGGTCCCTACATTTCTCTCATAGGTACCCCGCACAGTTACTGCCAGAGAAGCCAGCCAGAGTACTGCAATTAGACTTCTGGGGTACTTGGCCCCCAGGGAAGTCACCGCTCGGAGGCGGACATAGGCAGGACAGGATTCCGGAGGGTAGAACACATTGTAGAGGGTCTTTTTGATCAACCGGATCGGGGAAAAAGCCCTCCGTACGGGAGAGGGCGGGGAGTCCTCCCCTGCCCTTTTCCCTTTGGGGTGAGCCACAACTCCCTTGCGGATGCCGTATGATTTGCTTCGGTATAGGCATAGGAATGCCAGGTAGCATAATTTTAGGTATTGCTTCATTTGATAAAATTTTAGATATGTTTGAAATAGAGTTTTGTAGACGAGGGATAGATTGTACGAAGTACAAAGTACCAAGTACCATGACCCTCTTAGACACGAGAATCGAGAGACAAGAAGAGTCCATTAAGCAGGCTTTTGACCTACTTTTAGGAGAGTAGACAATGGAAAGCCCCTACAACAGGCCAATCCATAATGGTCTAAGCGCCATTGTCTATGATCTAGAATATAGACTACAGCATCTCAAACCTGTCTTGTGTCTCGCATCTTATGTCTTGCGTCTTATTCTCAGGTCGGCCTAAAAGAATGTCTTTGGCGTTTGGAGGTTTCGTATGCCCACCTGGTAGGAAAATCGGTTTGTCAAACCGGGGATTTGATGATGTTACGTTGGATCTCTTTGAGAGAGATGATTCTACCGATCTGATAAGGGGAAGTGCAAGCGGTACCCTCCACCCTGCTTGCCAGGGAGTGCGCTGCTCGCGCAAAAAGATCGATGTGTGAAATGCTCGCTTTCATGGTTTATCATATAAAAAGTCCATTAAAGAGTCCTCTCAAAAAGTAGAGAGGTGAACATATCTCTTATAATTTGTTGCACGGCACGTAGGAAGCCTTAACTCCAAAGAGTCTCTTGAAACAAAATTACAAAGAGATAGCCCACCTCTATATTGTAAATATAGCGGATGGGCTTCTACTCTATGTCCATTGTTTCAAGAAATTTCCTACGTTTCTGCAACTGGACTAGGTTAGATGCCTAATAATCAATTATTTTCTTAATTGACATTGCTAATATAGCAATTTGTAACCACAAGCAAAACAAAAACCCAAAAAATGATGACAAAATTATTATTGACTTTGTCAAATGGGTTTAATAGATAGAAAAACAATTGATTTAAAGCAACTTGCCAAAAATCTAAAATCATTGAGAGAGCAAGCAAATTTATCAATATTAGGCTTACATGTACTTAGTGGTTTTTCAGATGACCACCTTAGGCAACTAGAAAAGTTAAACAATAGTGTGGTTCCTAATTCAAGTACCCTATTTGATCTGGCAACTATTTACAATGTGAAAATTGATGATCTCATAAATGAAAAGGAAATTTCATTAGGTGAGGAACTAAGCCATTTAGAGAACTTTTTTTCAAATAATATAAACTCACCAAATTATCTATATGATAAAAATTTTTTACCTAGCTTCATTAAAACCAAAGTTTTAAAATTACCTGGAATGAAGTCTGGCATGCGCGTTTCCGAAATAATTAAAGCTTTCCCTGACAAAACGTTAAATAGTAAAGATCTTTCTAGAGAGCTTAATAGACTATATAGAAAAGGGGAAATAGAAAGGTTTGATAAAACTGGTAAAAGTTCTGTTTTCTATTTTAAATTAAAAACCAATTAGCTATTCTTTGAATCTAATTTTTCAATTAAGTAAAATGCTTTTTACTTTTTGCCTTGATGCAAAAAGTAGCCAAAAAATCAAGAATTTCGAATTCCCGAGAAAATCAGGACAGGCTCTATCCACGCTCAAGGCCTGCGCTGGCCCGGTCGAAATTCATCCCGCCCTCCAAATTTTCAATTTACAGTTAAGAGTAAAGTTGAGGGTTTGGATCTTAAGGTCCACTTTGCAAAGGTCCGGATATTTTTTGATTGTGCTACAAATAAGAAACTCTCAATTATTCAACATTTATCCTAAAACGACAAATATTATAACGATTTTGAGTCGGTTTTTGATGAAATTACCCTGTACAGGGTATTTTTTGGGAGCGTTGGAATGAGTAGGTTTGGGGATAATTAATTAGGAAATATCCGCAACTTATTGCGCTATTAGTTCCATATGGCATACCAAACGCAATAAACTTCGCAAAGAGAACTGTTAGCATTAATATTAAAATGAGATATAGACCTACAACATATTTTAAAAATCATAATTGCGCTGTCTATGACAACGTACTTAGACCATATAATTTAACAAATAAAAGATTAATACCAGAAGTGATTAATGGATTGAAAAGACTCCATTTTAAATTTGGACATAAAAAAATAGTTATTGATTTAGCAGGAGTTGAAAAAGTTTTTCCGTATCCTGCTGTTCCTGTAGCTGGATATATTCACTATTTTAAAGAAAAACTGGGAGTAGATTTTGAGTTTATTAATGTACCAACGTATTTAAGAAAAATTCACTTTTTAAGTCCTGATGATATAACCAAAACAACAACAGGTATTGGAACAAATTTTTTAGATAGAGTTTGGTTATTCCATTCCTCTGACGATGTACACTCTTTAGTAAATGGCTTTTTGGCAAGTATTAGGAAAAGTACAACCGTTGAAGATGGAATTTTGCAAGCTTGTGAATGGGGTTTAAATGAAATAATGGATAATGTCATCCAGCACTCTACAGAAGATACAGGCTTTATAATGGGACAAGTTTTAAAGGATAGTCAAATACTCAAAGTTTCAATTTTTGATTATGGTCAGGGGATATTTCAGTCACTAAGAAACACCGCATATCGACCTCGAAATGCAAGTGATGCGATTTCATTATCTGTTCAAGAGGGTGTAACTAGGGATAAAAAAATAGGTCAAGGGAATGGTATGTGGGGACTTTATAATATTATTAATTTAAATGATGGAGCATTACAAATTATATCAGGTAAAGGAGGATTAAACTTTATAAATCGAAAAAAGGAAACGGAATCATATCAAAATATTATAATGTTAAATCAACATAAACAATCCACAGCAATTAATTTCGATATAAAACTTTCCAACCCAATTTCTATGAAAGAGGCACTTGGAGGTTATGAGCCGATAGACATGTTTATTGAAAACTTGGAGGATGATTTTGATCGAATCGTATATAAAATAATTGAGCAATCCTCAGGCACTGGAACTAGACAGTCAGGATTTAGGATTAAAAACGAACTAATAAATATATATAAGTCGGCAAAAAAGCCAGTCATAATTGATTTCGAAGGAGTAGGAATAATTGCTTCATCGTTTGCTGACGAATTGATCGGAAAACTAATTTCAGAACTTGGTCTTTTTCAGTTTCAAGCAGCGTTTCCTATGAAAAATATGAATCCAACTGTTCAAGCTATTGTTCAAAGATCGGTTAGTCAGAGATTGGCTCAAAATTTAAATACTAATGCTAACATTTAGCCCACTAGAGAAAAGCCCTCGAAAAAAAGCCCTGATAGGAGAAAAAATCTATCAGGGCTTTTTGCTAGTGGCTGTTGACTGACATCCGCAAGGTGAAGGGTTCGTTAGGTGGAATAGTAGGTTGATTGGTGGATTTTAGGAAGCGGTTGTTTTGAGCCGCCCCTTTGGTTCAAGACTTAGTCTTGGATCATACTATTATAACGGAAAGCAACCTTAATTAGATGCTTTCTTTTATAAAGGAAAGCAAAACGTTGTGCAGCAGCATAAAAAGACAAACAAGGAAGTAACATGAAAACAAAAGAAGATATTACAAAATTAGCTTTACAAGTAGCTGAAACCTCAAATCTCATTCTTGAATCATTAAATAAAAAAATCAAACCAGACTTTAAGGATTCATATCTATTGGGAATTCTATCAAGGTCAGCAGTTATAAACTACGATATCAATCAAATTCTATCAAAAAACAATCATAATTTACACACATCTGTATTCATCTTGCTTAGGTGCTTGCTTGACGATTTTATTCATATCCTGCATTTATTACAAAATAATTTTGAAGAAGAAGAAATAGTTAAAATTGCTGCTTCTGCTCATAGACAAAGATTTAAAACTTTAGAAGAGTCGAGAAAGATAAATTATAAATTTTTTGGTGGAGAAAATAATCAACTACAAACACAATCCAGAGAAGATGAATTGAAAGAAGAATTTCTACAAAACCCTAACAATGATATTTTTTTTCAGGAAAAATCAGAATTTAAGTTTAAAAAATTTAAAACTGTGCAGCAGTTAGTTGATAACCTTCCTGAAACAGAAATAGGCCAAGCTAATGTACATGCATTTATATTGTGGAAGTTTTTATCACAGTACATTCACTTTTCGAACCTCACATTTTACATGGAAAATCAGGAAGAAACAAGAAAAATTGAAATAGCCCAATTAGAAGAGGTTTTATTCTATTGTTATAAAACTATAGTTTGTGCATTTGATGAATTAAAAAAGAGGCATGAGTTTTTAGAATGGAAAGACCCACATAATTTAAATGATTATTTTAATAGTTTATCAGTCTGAAAAATAAATTGCCGCCTGCACAATCGAGGTACAGTCTTAAATTCCAAGTAACCTTTAAAGGTTTCTATTAAATCTACAATAGCGAAAAGAGGGCTTCAGGCGATTCGTTGCACGGAAGTTCATCTACTGTAGGACTGGTTTTCTCGAGTGCTAAGCTTACTTGATCCGACTTAGACTTTCCAGGACATATTGGATTTTTATCTTTTTCTGGATTTGATAAGTCCCTAAAGAGTGCCAGAAGATCCGGAATATCTCCCCTCCTATTTTAGGGGGTCAATATCATCCGGAATAGCCGTTGAATCCGGCACTTTATGCCATGTTAACTTCTGAAAAACATTCCGGAATTAAAGGGCAAATCCCGGATTCGGGACAGGTGATGCTCCCTAATATACAATGTGGAAATTAACTTTTTGAGGAATTGAAATGTCAAACATTTAAACACAAGCTTTCCGAAAATCCATATTTGCTATCTTTCATTATTCCCAATATTTACCAGTATTTTAATTTGCTGGCGTTTTTTTGATTTATATAGATGAAATCCCCTGCATATAATCCGCAAATAGAACTGCGCCAATTTAGTTAATTAAGAATCTACCACCTATAATCCCTAAGAGGCACGCCTCCTTGTTAAGCAAATCACTTATCTTTACTGAATTAAAATTCAGAGTTCTTGAATGGTATGGTTTTAGTGAATAAATTTGAATGGATATTTGTTAATTTGAAGTATGTGTAAAGAAAAATTAATCACGGGTATCAAAGTTGCTCAACAAATGAGTAAGGCAAGGAATATTCTAAATAGTCAAGTAATTCCAAGAGAAGAGTTATTCCAAATTCGGAAAAAAGAGGGCAAACTAAGTCAGGAGCTTATTACAGCTTTAAAGACAAATGCCTGATTTGACAGTAATAGCAGGATGCAATGGTGCTGGTAAATCAACCTTTGCAACATCATTCTTACCTGAGGGGTTAATCTCATTTGATTATGATAGGATTTTTCAGGAGCATTACAACAGCCTTCCAGACAGTGAATTGAGAGAAAAATTTGCAAAAGACCAGACCACAAAGGAGTTTGAAAAGTTGATTGAAGAATCAATTTCCAAAAGAGCAGACTTTTGCTACGAGACTAATTTTGATTCATACCCCATTTTTTGGCCTCAGAAATTTAAAGAGTACGGCTATCAACTGAATTTAATTTTTTTCTGCTTGGCTAACCAAAATATCGCTAAACATAGAATTCAAGTCCGTACAGAATTTAAAGGACATTTTGTGGATAATAAAACCATTGAGTTGAAATGGAAAGCTGGCTACAAAAATTTAAATATACATTATAATTTTTTTGATAATGTTTTACTTGTGGATAATTCAAATCAAAACGAAGTATATACCAACATTTTGCAAATTGAAAAAGGTAATTTGGTACTTATGATGGATAACCTGCCCCCTTATTTCAGTCACAGGTTACCTGAAATTTATAAACTTATCTGTATTTAATAATTCATCGGAGCATTAACTTACCCGAATTTCGTGATTAGTTTATTGATTTAGAATTAATTATAGTATTCTGTAGCTTAGACTATCCACAATTTGACTAATACTGTAAGCTCCTCCCTATCTCCCCTACCCCAAAGCTTCATCAAGGTTGTGGATACTGGGACTTTTGGATGGGTACTAGACTTAACAGACACTTTTGTAATCGGCAAATAGAAACACACCATATTTGGCAACAAGTATGCACCACTGATAATCTCAAATCCTATTTCATCTTTTAATAACCTAAAATCATTAATGCGGATTGAATTAAAAAAGCCGTTAGTAACCTTGATTTTTGGTAGACATAATTTATTTTTAGTAGGGAATGGTTGGTCCCTGTAAAATCGTGAGGATGAATTTGGAATAAGAAAGTAGAGTAACCCACCTAAAATTGATAGTTGCAGTAGTTTGAATTACCCATAAAGAACTCCTTCCGGGGAGTTCTTTTTATTGAAAGGACTGGTAAAATTACCTTGTACAGGGTGTTTTATGGGAGGGGGGGGGGAATGGTAGGAGATTGATCTTATACTTTTTGCCTTGATGCAAAAAGTAACAAAAAGATCAAGAATTCCGAATCCTATCAACCCACAAACCAACCGCCGGCCCGGTCGGAATTCGTTCCCGCCCTCCAAAGTTTCAATTTACAGTTAAGAGTAAAGTTGAGGGTTTGGATTTTTGGATTTACCGTGAAAGGATCCTGATATTTTTTAATTGTGTTTCTAACAAAAGACTCTCAATTATTCGATTTTTATCCTAAAACGACAAATATTATAACGATTTTAAGTCAGTTTATGGTAAAATTACCCTGTACAGGGGATTGACTACTATTCATTTATTTTAAATCTTACAACCTGCCTTTTTTGTAAAGAAATTAAAGACAGACAATACATGTCAAACTTTTGATAAATAAAATCTTAGCGACTAGCTTGAACAAAAAATGTAAGCCTATGCGATTCCGGATTTATATCAACAAAACAGGTAAAGAGAGTTTCTTACCGATCAATTATCAGTATGAACTTTCTGCTGCTATATATAAGACCATTGATCGGGCAGATAGTGAGTTCAGTAAGTTTTTGCATGAGGAGGGGTATTTGGCTTATGGCAAAAAGTTTAGACTTTTCACTTTCTCAAGGATATTTTTCGAGCAGTTTAAGGTAATCAAAGATGCAGGACGTATCCATCACCAAGGAAATGCTGCCTTCTTTGAGATCAGTTTCCTGGTTGACAAAGCCGCTGAAGAATTCATAAAGGGGCTGTTTTTAGATCAGGAATTTGTATTAGGTGACAAAATCAGCAGGGCATTTTACCAGGTAAGTTCCATCGAGGCAGTACAGCCTCCTTTGTTTAAGGAAAATATGAGGTACAGATGTCTTTCACCTGTGTTCCTCCGCAGAAAAAGGTCTGGTGGCGGAGAAGATTACCTCCATCCGGAAAACAGTGACTATGGAATTCTTTTAATGCAAAACCTGCTTTCAAAATCCAAAGCTTATGAATTGGCCAATCAATGGGATGAATCCCCTATCGGAAACCCAATCCCTGACTTTGAATTTACTCCTATTGGCAGGGTTTTCAAGAATGGGGTCAAAATCAAACAACTGACCGAAAAAGAAACCCAACTTATAGGCTACAGCTTTGAATTTGAGTTAAAAGCTCCTGTTGAGCTGCATGAGATCGGCTACCACGCAGGATTTGGACATTTAGGCAGTCAGGGCTTTGGCTGTGTGGGGGTGAAAAGTTAATTCTTCAAGGTAAGGAAAAAAAAAAAAATGAAAAGAACTTCACATTACAATCAACAATCATTCGAAATTTTCTTCTTAAAAATACGATCAGCCTTTTCTTGGATGTCGATTTTAAGTTTTTCAATCCTGCTTTTCATAAGACGATCTATTTCCAATGACCTCTCAAGTGAGATTTCTCCTTTTGGAAGATTTCTATCGTCAAAGCTATTAGGAATGTGTTTTTTGGACATAATTGATATCAAAGGAATTGAAAAACAATACCCAAATATAATGAAAAAACTTCAATTCCAATTCTGTATAAGTAATTTGATTTTGAGCTTTCAACTTCTCCAATTCTGTCCGCGCATGAGACTGACATACATTAAAAAGATTCAAAATTTGATCATCTTCAAAAGAAAACCCCCAAGTAAGACCTGGTCTTTGAACTTCAAATATAAAATCTGGTGTAGTTACAACAAGCTTGGAAATATTATGAAAAACTGCCATTTGAATATCTTCAAAGGAAAAAGAAGTATTCATCGGGTGGTTATGAACAACTACACTATCAGCCAACTGAAACAAATATCCCATGGGAATATTTACATGCTTGTCAGTGCCCTTAAATCGAAGAATCTGTTTGTTATTTTTAAAAACATAAAGATGTTCTTCCTTATCAAACCTGATTTTCTTAATGGCCTGTTGAATGGATTTAACTTCATCTCTTGGGAGAGGATAGTGGTATTCTTCTTTCATCATATTCAATTCTTTGAAATAAAAGAACCCGGGGTAATCCCCGGGAGAAATCAGGGTCGATTAAGTTCAAATTACAGTACTAATTTTTAAATTCCAATTGATTTCATTTCAAATTTAAAAATAAAAATTTTAAATTACAGTACTAATTGGAAAATTATGCGAATACACATTAAACTTAGCCAAAATACTGAATTAGTTCCTTTTGATTATCAAAGAAGTCTTGTTGGCACATTTCATAAATGGCTTGGAGAAAATCATGTTCACGATGCTATTTCTCTATATTCTTTATCATGGCTGATGGGTGGTAGAATTGATAAAAAAGGTTTTGATTTTAAAAATGGTGCCTATTGGCAAATCAGTTCTTACGATACTGCTTTGATTAAAACACTTATCAAAGGAATACAAAACGACCCTGAATTGAATTTTGGAATGAGTGTCAGAGAAGTATCGATTATGGAGGATCCTAGAGTTGAGCCCATTCAACGGTTTTTCTTAAACAGTCCCATTTTCATCAAAAGGAAATTAGAAGAAAGAGTGCATCATTATACATTTTCTGATGCTGACTCAGGCCTTTACATGACTCAAACCCTCCAAGAGAAACTCGAAAATGCAGGTCTCGACCCAAAGGGTGTAAAGGTCTATTTTGACTCCACATATCAAAAACCAAGTACCAAGATGATCAATTACAATGGCATCAAATGCAGAGCGAGTATGTGTCCTGTAATTATCGAGGGCAGTGAAGAACAGCTCAAATTTGCTTGGAACGTGGGTATTGGGAATAGTACTGGAATTGGATTTGGCTCTTTAAAATAATAGATATGACATATTATGTAATAAAATATTCTGGCCCCTTTGGTTTTATTAAACCTTGGACGGCAGTGAGGGATGAACTGACTTATTCGCAAACATTTCTTTCTCCATCTACTGTAAAGGGGATAAGTCAAAAACTGTTTGGTTTAGGGGAAGTAAATCGAATAAAGCGATATCGGTTACAATTTGATGTAATCTCAGAACAACAAGAGCAAACTTGGGCTCCCTTGCGGAAAGTGAGTAAAAAGGCTGGTGTAAAATCACTCAATAATGGTATTCTAACTAGAGGTGTTCTTTTAAATCCTGAGTTGTTCTTGGCTTTCACCAGTCTGGAGGATGCCGAGAATGCCATCGAGCAACATCTTTGCTTATGTAGAAATGAGGATGTCCTTCTGCCTAATTATGAATTTGGTGTTGAAGAAATTTTAGAAAATGATTTTAATAATCTGCCTGGTTTTGAACTTCTACCTTCTGATGATCCCAACGATATCCCAGCAGGACGCGATCGGTATGAGGAAGGTGCACCCATGACTTACGGACAACTCTATATTAAAGAACCTGCCTCATGAAACCTAAGCTGTTTGCTAAATCAGTTCACTATGGTGCAATCCCGCTGGAAGATCATCTTCGTGCAGTAGGTGATACTGCTTTTGCTTTTGCTGAAACATTTGGATTGGATAAGGAAATAGCTAAGACTGGAGGATTATTGCATGATCTAGGTAAAGCTCACCCTTATTTTCAAAATGTAACACTTGGAGATCAATTGCCAACACCTACTCAGCAACGTAGGTTTGGTAGTCGTCCACCTTTCCGGCATGAAATCAGTTCATTGTTGTTTTTGCCACTTTTCATTAAGGATTTATGGCCCCCTTTAACAGAAATGATTGTGGGACACCATAAGTCAATTGACGCAGATCGTGGAATTCTCACACTTGACAGCAATTTAGATGAAGCACTCACAGAATTACACCTAGGTGAATGGGAGGAATGGAGTCCGGCAGCACTGGAAGTATTGGCTAAGTTGGGTATTGCCACAAAAAAAGTTTCAAGAGAGGAAGCCGAAAATGCTTTGGAATGGGTAATAGATTATTGCGACCAAACCGATACTGGTTGGAGTGAGTGGAGAGGCCTTCTAATGGCTGCAGATCATTTTATTTCTGCTACTGAAGGAAAGCTGAATAAGAAAGAACTACCGTTATTCAAATCTCCTGACACCACTGCATTTAAGCGAACTTCCTCATTGTTTCCTCTATCTCTTCTACCAGCAGATATACCAGAAAAGCATACTTTACTAGTGGCACCAACTGGGGCTGGAAAAACTGATTACCTGCTAAGGCGTTGTAAAAACAGATTGTTTTACATCCTTCCTTTTCAGGCTTCCATCAATTCAATGTATGATCGCCTTAAAGCTGCTATGCCATCAGATGATATTCGTATTCAACATGGTTCATCTAAATTGGTTGACTTGGAACAAGGTGATGAATATGCGGCTATATTACAGCCACATTGCGGAGCAGGAGCTAAGGTCATGACCCCTTTTCAACTGGCATCTATCGTTTTCGGAAGTTTCGGCTTTGAAGCTCAGATTCTGGATGTCCGAGGTACGGACGTGATCCTTGATGAAATCCATACTTATTCAGATGGTGCCCAGGCAATAGTTATGGCATTGGTTGATCGACTAGTGAAATTGGAATGTCGGGTTCATATTGGAACCGCAACTATGCCAAGCGCACTTTATAACGAGTTAAAGAAAGTCCTAAATAGAGGAGGTGGTGTTGCAGAGGTTTCCCTTAGCCCCAAGGATCTTAGTACTTATGATCGTCATATAGTTCATAAAATATCAAACGAAGATTGGCTTGATGTTTTGAAGGAGGCCATGTCCATGGAAGAAAAGGAAAAGGTTCTAATTGTATTCAATACCGTAAAAGGAGCGCAGGACGCTTATAAGATTGTTGAAAAGGAGTTTTCTACCGTAAATAAATTGCTAATCCACAGTCGATTCAAGAGGCAAGATCGAAATGATCGCGAAGCTCAATTAATGGCTATGGAAAGTTCAGATGATAGGTGTATTCTGGTAAGTACCCAGGTAGTGGAAGTCAGTCTGGACATCAGTTTTGACCGTATGATTACAGAAGCTGCTCCTATTGATGCATTGATTCAACGTTTTGGAAGAGTAAATAGAAGAAGAACTAATGCGGAAAAACGACTGCTCAAACCAGTTCATGTACTTGAGCCAAGCGAAAACACACTTCCTTACAAGAAAAAAATAGTTGCTGAAAGTTTTGAACTTCTACCTAGTGGTGGGTCATTGAAAGTTACTGAACTACAATGTATGCTTGATCAGGTATATCCAGAAGTAGATATGCAGGGCATCGAAACATACATCGCATGGAGAGAAGAAGATTTTCGGTATAAAAAACTCTCCAATGTACATGGTCAACCATTGCTCGATATTCTTGAAATGGACAGTGATGTATGTATTCTAGGTGCTGATCAGAAAGCCTATGAAGAAGCAAATTGGATAGAGCGAACAAAGTTGGAAATTCCAGTAAATGGAAAATCTTTACGCCCTTATCGTCAACATTACCCAAGGTTAGAGAATGTTGGAAACGCTCCTTTGGTCATACATGATGAAGGGGTACTTGAGTTATATCAGAATTTGGGATTAGTTTTGAAAGACCCTGATAATATTTGGTAAATAAAAAGTTATGAACACAATATATATTGGAAAACTACTTTTGAAAATCCTTAGCGAGGACAGAGGGAAGTCAATAGATGCACACATTTTCTTTGAAGAAGAATTCTGGCCGGTGATGTTTAATGCTCCTGATACGAAACACCTAATGCAGGTACATAACTCCGCGTTCTTCCAGGGATCTTATGTGTCTGAAGCAAAAGAATTGAACATTGAAGTCCCCTTGCATCGGAAAAATAAATTTCAGATTCAACTTCAGGAAGTAGCTTCAGGTAAAGATAAGGTATCAGGTAGTATTGGCGTGGGCTTTATGGCAAGTGAACCAGAAAAAATCACCTATGGACAGGTTACTGATTTGCCCAATCGATTTACAGAAGAAGAACTTCTTTGTTCTTGGTTTGGTGGAGCCTTAGGAATTGGGTTTGGGGGAGGTTTCGATTTTTTAAGTACGGATCCAGAGCTAATCCGCTTTATATTCAGCGGCTGGCATTATTATCGTAAACTCATTGAGGAAACCCCCAATCTCAAGGGGCGACAAATCGAAACCTGGAATGGGTTATGGTTACTTTATGGGTTAGAGCAAAGAAATAATCCCCAGAAAGCATATGATTCCGTCAGTCAGAAGATTGGTAAAGCTCTTAATACAACTAAAAGTGTTGTAAAACTAGACCGCCCAGAATGGAGTGATCAATTATTAACTCTAGCAAAGTCTTATGGTGGTAAAGAGTCCTTAACTCTACATGGGTACAGTTTTGGAAGTTACAACAAGACTTTAGGTTATATGCTGGTTCAGCTTCCAAAAGTCAGGAAATTTTCACAACTCTTTGATCATTTTGTAGCACAAGAAACTGAAATAAAAAGTCTGGCCTTGCAGGAGGTTTTTAAGGCACATTACTCAATGCAACTTGCTGCAAGATTTGGAAAGCTTGGTTTAAGAGCGCTTACACCAAAGGATATTTCCAAGCATCTGGGAAGAGACGCTCCAACAATTTCCAATCTACAGAAAGAATTTCAAAAAGATCCCTATCAATTCATCATTTATAAATCATGGATAATCGCTATGCTAAACAACGAAGAAATACATGAATTGGCTGAGAAATTAGCCAAAGCTCTTCTCGAATATAAAAATCGAGGAACAGACAAAATCTCTACCCACGGAGATAAAAATAAAAACATTGAACGCCTTTGGGAAAAGAGACATCCTTCGCCTTTTATTGACAGGTTGACTGATATTGTGGATGAAACACCTCAGCCTCCTGAAATTTTCAAGCATGTTAGTAAAGCTGTTGCAAATAAAATGACTCCAGATCAGTTTCAGTTATTTCAAAGCTTACTGAGGTTTGAATACACCTATAGTATCAGAAAAGAAACAAACGAATCGTAAAACATTATTTACAACTTAAAATCAAAAACCATGAGAAATTATCTCTTTATACGCGGATTGCGAAGAGCTGATCATACTGTATTTGCTGTAGCAGATAGTCAGAAAACCTATCGTGAACCACAATTTGGTCGTGAGTTACCATATTCAAGTGGACAACAAGTAAAACGATCAATATTGGATACAATGGTTAGACAAATGGGGATCAGCAGGGCTCCCGTACAATTTCAGTACAAGCTCGATAAGAAGGATTTGAAAAAGGCATCTCCTGTGGAGGATATTGCTTTGCAACAATTAGACCCGAGAAATGTTGATGAATTGTTAGGTGGGTGGATGAAAGCAACAGGAAAGGGCACAAAAAAAGAGGATGATGAGTATTTGGGTGTGATCAAAAGGAGAAGTCCTCTAAGTATATCCGCTTTGCATCCCTTGCATCCTTTATTAGCCAGTACAGAAAGGGAAAAGGCTATATCTTTTGACCGTACGGATGATGGTGGTTCTAGTGTTAGGCTTCTCGACCATGAAGGTAATCTTATGACTAAAGAAGAGATGCTTGCCTATTTGGACAATCATGATCTTACCCTTCGTAAGGCAAAGTATATTGATTCAAGGAAAGCAAATCGAGCTTACGGTCTATTTATCTATGATATAGCCATAGATATTGAAAGATTGTTTGCTGTATCGATTGATGAAACACAACCTGAGGTAGAGCCAAAACGTCAGCAGAAACTTCGTGAAGAAGGTTGGATTGAAGGTGTTAATACTTATGGTCCATGTTTAATAGCCCCAAAAGAAATACGTGATAAAGTCATTCCCGCATTAGCTGAAGCTTTAGTAGAATGGCATATTGTCAGCAACCAAGCAACAAAATATTCACCTATGGAAACTTTAGCTGTGTCTATTTCAGAAAAAGCTAATCAAGTGAATGCTGCAATACGCGCTAAATTGGAAACTAATGAGAATGGCCGACCCATAGCTACACCTATATTAGATAATCGTGTTGGCGAGCTTTACATCTACCTGCCTGCTGAGAGTTATGTAAATGGAGCAAATCCATCTGCAACGGCTTTGGAAGATGCAAAGGCTTCAATTTTAAAGAAATTGGAAGCCTTTGATTACGAAAATCAAATCGCTTAATTTTTAAAGGCACCTTCTTTGATAAGTATCTAAAAGAAGGTGCTTTTTCATCCACCCTCTCCTCCCATGTTTGACCAATTCTACCAGCAAGCTTCCGATCAGCTCAAACTTTCATTTCTCAATACTATACTTGAGCAAGATGAACAGCTTAAAGAGCAATTTATCAACTTTTACCTCAAGCCAAAGGACAAACAGCTGGTGCTGACGGTGTCAGATCCAGATGATTTCATATTGGCCAGTAAGGACCTGATTGTTGAAGCCCTTGAGACTATTGTGTTCAATGAGCCAGATTGGGCCAATTATTTACCGCGTCACAATGGGTATATTCCGGATTACGAAGCTATGGAACACATGGCAGAAGATGAAATCGGCCGAATCATTGGTCTTCATATAGCAGAAGTCGAAAGATATTGTTCCATAAAACATTTTGATCTGGCATTTTTGTATATGATAAGCATCTATAAGGCATGCTTGGAAGCGGAAATCGAGGATGATTATGGTTCTGTTCCAGACCCCTTACAAACCATGCTCCAAGAATTTGAAAATCATTTGCAAAGCTGTCTTCCTATTTTCAAGGCTATTCAAATTCCCGAAGATCAGCTTTTCACCATAGCAACTGTTCTATTTGATCAGCATACTGAATTAGATGCTAAAGATTCCCATTTTCTGTTATTTTTTGAGGCATGTTTATACAGCCTGATTCACTCTGGCTCGGAAGCTAGTATCCTACTCGATGTCATTGAAGGGAAAAACAAAGCAACACATTTATCATGGTTGTACACCGAACTACATAGAAAAACCGGGGGGATTGAAAGCTACGAAAAAGCAGCACTAAATTATTATCAATCGAGTGGACATGTGGCACTAGATCTTTTGGACCTATACAAATCTACTGACAGCAACAAGTTCAGGGACATCGCCAAAAAATTATGGATTAATGGATTATTTCGTCATGAATGTGCTGAAATGTACTTTGAAGTTCTCAATCCAAATGAAGACCCAAACTTATACCTAGAGGTCACACTGTACTTGATTAAGATGAACTTCTCCAAAAAATATTACAAAATCATCAAAGAACTGATGACAGAGGATGATCGGATGATTTTTTTGAAATCACTCCAAAACGATCACCCTGCCTATATCACAGCTTTGTGTATGGAAGGAAAATATGGTGAAGCTCATAAACATGCACTTCACCATACGAACAGGTGGAATATCATCGAAACAATGACTCCTTGCTTAGAACATGACCCTGAGCAAGCTATAGTCACCCTTGCACAGAAGGTAGAAGAACTCCTTCTCGACGAACGAGGAAGAAATTTCTATGCGAGAGTAGCTACAATACTAAAGATTGCTAAAGATATACCAGCCATTCAAAATCAAACAGAAGTGCTGATAAATAGAATAGTCTATGCCAACGGTCTCTTAAGTGCATTAAAAGGTGAATTGAGAGTCGCTGGAGTTATTTGATCAACTCAAAAAGATTCCTTTTTAATTTATTGATTTTGTCTACTAAACTTATGAACATCACCGGAACACATATAGCCTACCTCCACACCTGCTTTAGGAAACTTTGGCTATTTGCCAATGGAATTCAAATGGAACATACTTCACAAGTAGTGGCTGAAGGAAAATTAATCGCTGAGACCACCTATTTGGACAGAGATGGATAATACGGTTCGATTTG
>NZ_ALWO02000022.1 GCF_000295935.2 Indibacter alkaliphilus LW1 | reverse complement strand
CCCTTGGTCATGTCATCACTCCCCTGGGCCTGTACCTGTTGGTTGTTAGTCCCTATTTCTGTCTCAGGATACATCAGCCTTTGAGGTCTTCCTGTCACCCCGCTTGCCACTGTTCCCGGGATTTCAGGAATTCCCAATCTTCTGAAATCAGACCATGCTTCAAAGCTGTTGATACTGTTCAGTGCAAGCCATTTCTGTAGAATGATATTTCTCAAGGGCTCATTGGCCGAGGCTAGCAATACTGTTTGCTGGGAGTAGTATTCTTCCAGTTTTTCAATAGGTACCTTCAGGTAATCAAATAATTGGGCAAAGGCATTTTTGTACAACGTCTCGGTATCTGACTGTATCCACCCTCTATGGGACGCCTCTGCCTGCAAAAAAAGACTTTCAAAATCGCTCAACATAATACTGGACTGGTTCCAATTGTGAAACAGGCCCGTAGCTTGTCCCCCATTTTCCACAGGCCCTAAAAAAGCAGACGTTGAATCCCTCTCATACTGTGCATTTCCACCGTCCATATTTCCAAAAAGCACTCCTTTATAGGATCCGTTTACAGGTAAGTAAAGCTGAGAAATGCGGGGATCCTGTAAACGGGAATACTGTTCTAGCAAAAATGTGGTTGGTCTGATGATTTGGTAATTCAGCAGGGTGTTTCCCTGCACATCGCGGTAGTAAGCTGCCCAGAAAGGATTTAATTTCCCCGCAGTGTTCAGGTATCCAGGGTTTACGGTTGCACTTTCCCCAATGCCCAAAAACCCACTTCCTTCATTGGATATTTTTAGAATTTCATTTTGGATGTAAGCAGGATCCCCTTGTTGGCTTTGCCTAACCAATGCCCTGAGCTTAACTGTATTCCCAAATTTCGCCCACAATTCCTTATCCCCTTCAAAAAAAATATCTCCATGGGTCTGTGGTAAAATGCCGGACATTTTCACTTCCTCAATACCTAGGCTGATCAGTTCCAGGGATTTTTTATACACCTCCTGTCCTGCTTCATATTTGGGATTTAGAATGTTGTTTCCCTGAGCCGCCTCATCAAAAGGAATGTTGTTGTACACATCTACCAACCTAAGAAACAGCCATCCCTGCATAATTTTGGAAACTCCGGAATAGAAAAACTGCCCACTTTCCAGGGCTTCCTCTTCAATCAGTTTGAAGAACAGTATGTTGTTGAATCCATTTTCCCATACCGGTATACCTTCTCTTTGGCTTCGGATATTGAGTCCATTGTACGTTTTCAAGTCAAAAAACTGGTTGATCCCTTCATTGTTGGTTCCCCAATACCCCGCCCAGAAAGCACCCATAGAGTTCAACTGAAGGCTCTCCTGATTGACCGTTGAGACCAGAGCTCCCGGCAATTTGGCACTCAGGGGCAAGTTTTCAGCTATTGGGCTGTTTGGATTGGAGTTCACATCCAAAAATGCATCACAGGCAACCAGCCCGGTCAACAAGACAAATGACAAGATAATGTTGTGTATATTTTTCATAGCGATTCAAATAAAGTGGATGGTTTAGAAGCTGGCCAGGAAAGTCATACCATAAGTTCTCATGGGCGGTACCTGTCTAAAGCTGTAGTACCCATCGGTATTGTTGTATAGGTATTCAGGATCTCCGATATTATTGTCTTTGTGGCGAATGATAAACAGGTTGGTCGCGACAAGGCCCAAACTTGCTTCTGAGAGGAAGCCCATTCTGTCCACCACGGCCGGGGGAAGGCTATAGCTCAAATTAAGCTCACGTAGCTTAAAGAAATCGGCTTTGGCTGCTGTATTGCTCTGTACAGCCCCCTGCCTGGTCCAGAACTCCTTACCTCCACCTGAAGTAAGCAGTTCGGTGTTTTCAACATATTCACCGGGAGAAACCTCAATGACTGAATTGGGCCATACAAATGCTTCTCTTCCATACTGGGCAGTGATGGGATGTGTTCCAAACTCATACATAGGCGGAACAGTCTCTGAGTAGAACCAACCACCCAGCCTTGATTCAAACTGGGCCGCCAGGGTGAAGCCTTTATAGTTGACTTGGGTACTTAATCCGAAGATGTATGGGGGGACCATTGGTCCTAGAATCACATTCTCCTCAGCGACAAGGGGATCTCCGGTCTCTGCGTCCACCACTACCCTACCCTGTGGGTCTCTTTGGTAGTCACTTACCCACAAAGTGGGAAACTGATGTCCTACAAATGCATAGGACTGTCTAAAGTTCTGTCTAAAGTCTGCTCCTCCGTAGAGTTCCCTAACCATATTATTGGTGTAGGTGAAATTGAATCCCATGTTCCAGGTCCATTCCATGTTTCTGACCACATCTCCACTTAGGGTAAGCTCTATGATGTTATTGGTCACCCTTCCTGAATTGACCAGCATGGCATTATAACCGGTAGCCCTTGACACATTGGCATTGGAAATCTGCCCATCAGAGTCGGTATAAACATAGGCAGCATCCAGGTATAGCCTGTGATTGAAAAGTCCTAACTGCAATCCCAATTCATAGGAAGTTACAAATTCAGGTAAAATTCCCGGGTTAGGATTGGTCAGTCCCGGCAAGAAGCCTACGGTATTCCCAAAGGGAAAGCCGTTCAGCTGGCTATAAGGATTATTAAGCTGATATGGGGATAAGGTTACATTCCCTGTTTTGTTCCATGAGGCATAGAGCTTAGTATAAGATATTTTCCTCTTTTGTCTAATGGCCGGAATGGCTTCGGAAGCTATAAATGAGGCACTTATACCGGGATAGAAAAAGGACCTGTTTTCCTTGCTTAAGGTAGAGATCCAATCGTTTCTTCCGGTAAAAGTAAGGTAAAGGAGGTCTTTGTACCCAGCCACGTACTCAGCATATACAGCCAATGAACGCTGCTCTGATAGAGAGGAGCCTCCGGTCAATTCACCTACCCGGCTACTTTGGTTGAAAATATCGGTATAAAGAAGGTTGGTCGCTGCGACGTTGTGTTGTTTTCTATAATCAGTTCTGAGGTTATGTCCGATCAGCAGGCGATTGCTTACCGTGCCTATATCCTTTTTAATACTCATGATCAAATCACTGTTGAACCTTCTGTAGGTGAGGCTCTGATCATTGACAGACCCGGGCGTATTTCTGGTTCCGGGAGCTTCATATTTATTTGTAGTATTTCTGATTTCATCCATGGAGGCATACATTCCTGCCCTGTAAAGGATTTCCATCCAAGGTGTCAACTGGTAGCTGAATTCAATTTTCCCATTGAGGATTTGCTGCTGATTGGTCTGACGGATATTGTCTATCAGAAAATAGGGGTTTCTCAGCCAGGAGCCGTTCGGAATAAAGTAATTGTTGGGATTACCCGGGGAATTGGGATCCTGCCAGTTTCTGATCAGGTCATAATCAAAATTGGCCGGAAACCTGTAAGCACTTATCCAGGGTCCATCTGGGGTTACATCCTTCCTGTTGTTGATGAAGTTGATGTTATAGGAAGTCCTGAGTTTACCAAAATTTCTGGATCCGTTAAACCTAAGGTTCACCCTTTCATTCTTATCATCCGGTATGATTCCCGTTTGTCTGACGTGTTGTGCGGAGAGAAAATAGGTACTGATATCATCTCCACCTGAAAAAGACACATCATTCTGCAGATTCAGGCCCTGTTGAAAAAGGTTCAATCTATTGTCTCTTTCAGGTGAGGCAAATAATACCATGGGCTGTGTACCATCAGGCAGGGGGGTTCCAAAGGGCTGCATGCTACCATCAAAAGCAGGCCCCCAGGATTCA
>NZ_ALWO02000023.1 GCF_000295935.2 Indibacter alkaliphilus LW1 | reverse complement strand
TAAGGCGGTATCGTTGAACAGGATTAAAAACATTCTTGAAAACAATCTCGACAGGGTTGCTCCCGAAGAGCCTCCGGATACAAAAAAATCCCATATACCCATACATGAAAACATCAGAGGAGCATCCAATTACCAATAAACAAAACAATTATGAACAGTAACCAGACAGTGGAAAAACTCAGGCAGATGAGACTGGGCGCCATGGCAGAACTCCATTACCAGAATGTAAAAGACAACAGGTTTACCGCCTTTACGCCCGATGAGTATATTACTCTGCTGGCCGATCACGAATGGGAGGACAGGCAGGGCAAAAAAATGGCAAGACTGATCAAGGGGGCCTTATTCAAACAGAAAGCCTCAGTTGCCGATATCGACTACAGTCATAGCAGAAACCTTGACCGGAATATGTTTGGCAGGCTTGCGACCCTATCCTTTATAAAGAAAAAGGAAAATATCATTCTGACAGGCCCATCGGGAGTCGGGAAAAGTTATCTCGCACAGGCACTTGGAAACCAGGCATGCCTGATGGGCTACAGGACTGTTTATGCAACCACCTCACGAATCCTGGCAAAACTCAAACTTTCCAAAGTAGACGGTACTTACCTCAAAGAACTCAGGAAACTTCAGAAAACAAATGTTCTGATACTTGATGACTTTGGATTACAGGCATTCGACGCGGCTGCCCGGGAAATATTGATGGATATTATAGATGACAGATTCAATGAGACTTCCACCATTGTTTCATCCCAGATACCCGTCTCAGCATGGTATGACATCATTGGAGAAGGGACTATTGCAGACGCTATATTGGACAGACTGGTAAACTCCTCACATAGAATAGATCTGAAAGGAGAATCTTTAAGAAAGGGAGTCTTGAAAAATGAATAAAAATTAACCTNCTTTAAGCGATCTTTCAAAGTGGCANGGTTTGACCGAAATGACTGGCATGGTCAGACCGAAATATCCAATAGGAAACACCCTTGTCTGTTTCAAATGAGTACCCTATTTCAGTTTTATGTATTTTATATTGGTTTGACAAACTTAACTTTCCTATTTTCCTCGAGTTCATTTAAATCTTTTCCCTCACGAATATAAGAAATGATTGCTTTTTTATCTTCGACCCTTTTTTGAATGTAATCGAAAATTTTAGCGTTCTTTTCGGTTTTTACGATTACTTTTTCCATTTTATTTTACAATTTATTTAATGAATTTACAGTCAGAAAATATAATTTTTAGGACTGTTTCAATCTATCAAGTTGGGATTGATGCTTTTCAACAATACAAATATACTATATAATTTTTTGTCCTATATAATTTATTTGACTATTCCTAAAAATGAGCAGCATTGTATGTGACTCAATTTCAGATTTTAATCACCCCTTTAGTTCAAGACTTAGTCTTGGATCCTTACCCTCGCAGTCTTGGACTGCTAATTCTTTTAAAGTCTTAGACTTTAATTGACAAAAGCTCCGGATTCTAGGGCTTTTTTGGATTTCTATAGGTGAAATTACCCTGTACAGGGTATTTTATGGGTGGGAGGAAATGGGTAGGTTTGGTAATTAGTAAATATCAACAATAAGATTGTATTTCAACGCGGTTATTGGGATAAACTCTCATTTTTGAAACTACATAAATTGCCAATTGAATAAGGAAATGAAAAGCAAAATTATCTATCTTCTGATTGGACAAAAAGGTAGCGGAAAATCCTTCATTGGAACTTTGATGGAAAAGGAGTTTGGAATAAAATTTATTCGAGTAGAAGATTGAGCCTAAAATTCCCATCGCATTTATGCGGTGGTTTTTTGCCTTGAATGGGAGGGTAGGGGCTTCAGCCGAAAATATTTCGACTAAAGTCGCTAAGCATTCCCTTTCCGCCTCCGACCACCGGCTAAAGCACGGTGGAAATTGGTTTGGAGCACAACTCACTACTCACTAATAACTACTCACTATTCACTTTTTACCTACTTCATTATTCGATATTCAATGTTCGATATTCGAAATTAAAAAACGTCCAAAATTAAAAATCCGCCCAACACACCAAAATCTGCCCGACTCCGCCCGGATGACTCGGTCGGACGGGAATCGTAAATCGTCAATCGTAATTCCTCTCCGGCCCCTGTTAGTGTCTTAACTTATAGCTCTCCCTTGCCCGTCAAATTAGCTTAACGCTTAACGTTTAACCCTAAACTTTTCACTCTTCACTACTCACTATCCACTATTCACTTTTTCATCCTTCATCCTTCATCCTTTCTATATCCCTTCCCTGTTTTTGGCGAAAACCTTAATTCACGATTGTCCCTTTCCATTCAGAGGGATGGGGGATATCTCCGAACCCTATTTTAAAAAAATAATGTCCTAAAAATTAGAAAAGTTTGTTTTTTTTAGGACTTTTCCATCGCAGTAATCACCTTATTTTCCTTTAATTGCCTTGTAGGTGTGATTATGCTTTTGAAGGAAAATATTTTGCATTTTAGATTAAGAGTCCAGTGAAAATACTTTTTCTATCGAAATATCCGAGGTTGGGAGCAAGCAGCAGGTTGAGGACTTTTCAGTTTCAATCTTCCTGGAATACAATTGGTTGTGATACCAAGGTACAGTCTTTTTTTAATGAAAAATACCTGAATCAAATCTATGCCCACCAAAAACCGAATTCCTCAAATGTTTTCCTTTGCTACCTGAAAAGATTCTTTCAGTTACTGACAATTTGGAAATATGATATAGTCTGGATTGAAAAAGAGGTTTTCCCTTACCTTCCTTCTTATGCGGAATGGATCCTGAATAAAATAGGGGTGGGGTATATCGTGGATTATGATGATGCTGTTTTCCACAACTATGACAAACACCCTTGGCCTTTGGTCAGATCGTGGATGGGGAACAAGATCGACTGGGTAATGCGGAATTCCAAACTGACCATAGTTGGTAATTCCTACCTGGAACAAAGAGCCATAGCTGCAGGATCCAAAAATATCCTGAAACTCCCCACTGTAGTAGAAAGTGGAAAATATACCAAGAAATCAATTGATCCCAATGTACAGCCGGTGACGGTGGGATGGATGGGTAGTCCTACTACGGTCAAGTACCTGAAAGCATTATTACCCCTTTTGGAGGACTTGCAAAAAGAGGTTCCTTTTAAGCTCTTGGTAGCCAATGGACAAAAGAGTATTGATTTTGACGGAAACTATGAATGCTTGCGCTGGTCTGAAGAAAGTGAAGTTTCCATCATTCACCAAATGGATGTGGGGATTATGCCTCTGCCGGATGATGATTGGGAAAAAGGCAAATGTTCCTACAAACTGATCCAATATATGGCCTGTGGCCTGCCTGTGGTGGCTTCTCCCGTAGGCATGAATGCTGAGGTGGTAGATCATGGGATCAATGGATTCCTGGCCAAAAGCCAGGAAGAGTGGAAACACTATTTAAGTAAATTGATTTTGGATGCTTCCCTCAGAATGGAGATGGGGGATAGGGGCTATGAAAAAGCCCATGCATATTACACTTTGGACAGGAATTTTGAATTGATGAAAGAGCTTATTTTTGAAAAAGACCTAGTCGCTTCCCAGCTCAGTATCAATCAATCAACTTCTTCTCCTCATCTACCCCGATAAATTTGTCTAAAACCTCATTGTTATGCCTCTTGGAGTTTCACGCTCTCACGCTCTTCAGGATTTATAATTCCGAAGCCAGATAAACAGAATTTATAATCCCATTTACATAAAATCCACTCTGCACTTCAGGCTTTGCAATGGCACTATGCACTATATAAGGGACATTCAACTAATCACTATGCACTTTTAACTTTTAACTTTTAACTATTAACTTTTAGTATTTAACCCTCAACAAATCCAGTTAAACAGTCCTACCTACGGCAGGCGAGTAAACAACTCCACAATTGTTGAGCTCCTGTTAGTGTCCCGCTAACAGCTAGATAGGCCTTCCTCTTTGCCTCCAGTTAGACCCTTTAATAAGAGAAATATGCCCCTCTCCATTCAGGGAGAGGGGTTGGGGTGAGGGTGTTCCAGATTCACACAGATGCAGCTTAGCTTTGTCTTGCGCACTTTGCACTTCAGGATTTACAATTCATTATGCACTATTAACTATTAACTATTAACTTTTAACTTTTAACAATTAACCTTTAACAAATCCAGTTAAACAGTTTTACAATTCCACAATTAAACTATTCACTATTCACTATTCACTCCAAACTTCCCCCCCAGGATGATCAGTCCGACAGGCCTCATCCTTTTCCATTTTCAATTTTAAATCCTAAATTTCAACACCAACCCAACTAAGCACCTTTAACTATAAGCTTTTAACTATTCACTACTCACTATTCACTATAAAACTACCACCTTGCCTTTCCGCTATATCCTCTTCTGCTATCACTTGATTTTTTCCCTGATATTCTATGCATATATCATGGAATATGGAGGAGATGCCTTGGGGTACTGGACCATGCAGGCAGATAGCTCCCAAGGAGCAGAATCGTGGATGCAACACTGGGGCTTGGGAACCTTTTTTGTCCAATGGCTCAATTATGTTCCCTCCCAATTGCTGGGCATGCCTTTCTGGGCCGGAAATCTGCTCTATGGTTTGATCTCGGCTTTTGCCTGGCTGGCTATTTTTCAGAGGATCAATAAAGTCACAGAAACTGTACTTCCCCGATTTACCCGCCTGATCTGGTTGTTGCCCAATATGCACTTTTGGACAGCAGGGGTGGGGAAAGAAAGTCTGATTTGGATGTTTTTTGTTCTTTTTATTTTGAATCTCAAATTCAGGAAACAAAACATGATCCTTTGTTTGGCTGCGGTGTTTTTGATGTTTTTGGTCAGACCTCTTTATGCAAGCTTTCTTTTATTCATACTGCTTTTTTTCTGGTTGAAAAACAGCCCTTATACTCCAAAACAAACTATTTTGGGTACACTTGTATTGGTCTTGGGTTTAGGCTTTGTTACTTCCAAATTGCTCTTGTTTACCCACATGGAGGCTTTGAATCTTGAAAATATAAAGGCCTATATTCAATTTCAGCAGGAATTTCTCATGGGTTTCAAGGCCGATACCTACCTGCCTATGGAGCAATATGCTTTTCCCTGGGCTTTTTTGAGCTTTTTGTTTCGGCCCATGCCCTGGGAGGGGACAGGCATACTATTTATATTGGCGGGGTTGGAAAATCTGTTTGCTGTTTTGCTCGTAACCGGGGCTTTAATGTTGGGAGTATGGAAACAGATTTGGTCTAAAAATGAGGGTTTTATTTACGGAATAATTTTTCTTTTCTTAATCTCAGTGGTGGGAAGTCTTACGCTCAATAACTTCGGCATCATGTTGCGATACAAATCCCCTGCAATGATATTCTTATATTTATGGGCATTAGATACAATTTTTTCGGGACTAAAACTTATACTTGCAAAGCAAAACAACAAATAAGGAATTCGTGGGGTATCTGATTATTTCTCTTGACTTCGAATTACACTGGGGAAGGTATGACAAATACCCCATTCAAGGAGTCGGAGATTATTACAAAAATACAAGAGAGGCTATACCAAGAATCCTGGATCTTTTTGCCAAGTACAATATCCATGCAACCTGGGCCACAGTCGGAAGCTTGATGGCTGAAAATGTGGAAGAATGGAGGGCCTACCAACCGGAGATTTTACCCAATTATATCAATCCTGCCTATTCTGCCTACTATTGGTTTGCCAATGAATCGAATCATCCCAAAGAAGCACTCTTTGCCCCGGATTTGGTTCAGAAAATCATTCAAGCAGAACACCAGGAACTGGGTTCACATACATATTCCCATTTTTATACAGGAGAAAAAGGAGCCAATCAACAGGCATTCAAAGCTGATCTCGAAGCTGCAAAAAAGATTGCCAAGGACAAATTTGCTACGGAGCTTAAAAGTCTGGTTTTCCCACGAAATCAGTACAATCCATCATCATTGGAAACTGCTTCGAAATTGGGCATTAAAGTTTTTAGAACCAATCCGCCGGACTGGTTTTGGAGCAGTCCCGAAAAGGCAAACTTGCTTAAAAAAGTTTTCCGTACCGGAGATACGCTGATCCCTCTGGGCAGCAAAACCTATTATGATCTGGATATCAAATTCAAGAGAGATTTCCTGCAACTGCCAGCGTCCAGGTTGTTGAGACCGTACAAAGCCAATTCCATCTTCAATACACTTAGGGTGGAAAGGATCAAAAATGAAATGGCCGAAGCTGCCAAAGAAAAAATGGCCTATCACCTTTGGTGGCATCCGCACAACTTTGGGATTAATCCTAAGGAAAACCTTGAGGTCTTGGAGGATATACTTCAATATTTCAGTAATCTCCATCAAAGTACCGGTATGGAGTCACTGTCCATGTGGGAAGCCTATGAAAAGAACAAGCAACCACAAAGCGGATGATTTTTACTTTAAATTAAGTTCGCACTTTACGGAATTTATAATTCCGAAGCCAAATGATGTTAAGATTGTAGATTGGTTTGATCTAACCCTAGAGGTATTTCAATCCTCGAGGGTTTTAATCCTCGGTTTGTGTCCTCGCAGACTGAAACCCTATATCCCACAGTCCGAAATTGTTCGGAGCCCCTGTTAGTGCCCCATTAACAGTTAAAACCAACTTCCCCTTTACCTCCATACAGACCTTTTTATGAGGGGAATGAGCCCTTCTCCATTCAGGGAGAGGGGTTGGGGTGAGGGTTTCCCAGATTCACTCAGGTGGAGCCTCGCTTTGTCTTGCCTACTTTGCTCTTCAGGCTTTGAAATGGCACTATGCACTATTATCTTTTAACAATTAACCTTTAACAAATCCAGTTAATCAGTCCTACCTACGGCAGGCGTGTAAACAGTTAAACAATTCCACAATTCATCAATTAAACTATACACTATTAACTACTAACTTTCATATCCCTGTTTTTGGCGAAAACCTAAATCCACTATTTACCATCTCTCGGCCAAAAACCATAAAACTATTATTTCAAAAAACCTAGGGTTGAAACCCTAGGCTATTATATCAATCGCCCTTACAGGGCTGGAAGGTTGTAGGTGATTATTCTACCTATGGCTACCACCTTTAGCCTCTGAAGCTGTAATTCTCCATATCCCATGTGCCATAGGCACATCCCATTGGTAGCCAAATTAAGCCCTAGATCTCCCACCGTCCTGTAGGGACGGCCCATTAGGAACCCAAATCTCTGCTCTTCGGAATTTGCAATTTCGAAGCTTGATAAACCTGATTTGTAATCCTTTCAATACCCTTTATCTGAATAAAGAGAGGAGCGGACTTAAAGGAGAGAAAATAGCTGCTTTTTTGGGTATATTCATACCAACCAGAACCGCCTAATTCATCCTTCATACTTCAGCTTTCTTCCTTTCAAAACCCTTTATCTGAATAGAGAGGGGAGAAGCCCACAAGTTCAAGCAGTTTTCCAATAAGGTGATAAATTTTTGCGGTATGAAATAGGCCTGAAGGGCCACCCTGTGCCAGCCTAGGGTGCTACCCTAGGATAAGGACAATTTCGAAAGATCACCTGAGGTCTGACGGACCGATCTAGAATATTAGAAAAACCTCAGAACAGATCGACCATTCAGGCCTACTGAATATGTGGGAATTCTTTATCCCAGACTTCCATAAATTCCAGTCTGGGCTATCACATGACAGCCTTTTAGGCTTAAATATGCCTTCAATTAATGTTTTCCCAACTTCACTAATAACTACTCACTATTCACTATTCACTTTTTCATCCTTCATCCATTATTCGATGTTCAAAGAACGTCTAAATACCAAATATCCGCCCAACACACCATATTTTGCCCGACTCCGCCCGGATGACACGGTCGGACGGGAATCGTAAATCGTCAATCTTCATTTCTCTCCGGCCCCTGTTAGTGAAGACACTAACAGCTATATGTTGCCCGTTAATAATCATTATACCCAATCCCTTAACTTAGAGACCAATCCTTCAACTTAGTCAAACCAATATTTCTATTTTTTTCGCAAAGCATATTTCTACCATATTTCAATTATATTTAACCTTTAACAACCTTCCCCCAATCAGTTAATCAATCCCACAATTCATCAATTTCACTTATATACAGATGAAAAAACTACTCTTTATTTCCTGGGATTCAGACAAATCCAATTACATGGAAACACTCTTTTTTCCCATTTTACAGGGACTAAGTGAAAGGGGACTGATAGAAGCACGCGTCATTCAGTTTTCATGGGCATCAAAGACTCAGGTATCCAGAATCCAAAAAAGTGCTTTGGATAGGGGAATAAACTATACCCATTACAAGGTGAAAAGGAAGCCCTTCGCGGGGTTGGGTGCATTGGAGGCTGTTTATAGAGGTGTTTTTCTTCTGAAAAAATATATTGAAGAAAATGCCATTGATATCTTGATGCCCAGAAGCACTATGCCGGCAACTATGGTGAACAGGCTTTGGGATTGGATAGGTAAAAGCGGGGTAAAAGTAATCTTTGACGCTGATGGTTTTCCGCTTCAGGAAAGGGTAGATTTTACAGGGATGAAAAAGGATAGCCTTTATTACAGGCTATTGCACAAGGAGGAAAGTAAAATGCTCTTGAAAGCAGATAGGGTTTTGGTCAGGTCTACAAAAGCCAAGGAAGACCATGGCAAGACAATTGGAGCGGATGGAGAAAGCAAAATTTCAGTGGTCGCCAATGGGAGGGATGCTGCCCATTTTGCTATTGATCAGGATAAAAGAAATGAAATCAGAAAAAGTATTGGTATCCAGGATGATGAGATTTTATGGGTTTATATAGGCTCTCTAGGTCCCCAATACAGGCTGGAAGACATGCTTAAACTCTTTGCAAAATACTGGGAAGAAAACCAGGATTCGAAATTTTTGATTTTAACCCCTGAGAATAAAGTAGAACTAGGGGTTATTCCCGCTGCGGTTCAGGATGCTACCATTGTCCATACAGCCACGTATACTGAGATTCCAGCTTATCTCAATGCCGGAGATTTAGGGCTGAGTCTGAGAAAAGATGCACCCAGTATTTCAGGTTTGGCACCTATCAAAACTGGTGAATATCTAATGATGGGTTTACCGGTCATCGTATCCCCGGGTGTAGGAGATACAGATCAGCTCCTAAAAGGGAGGGAATTCGCTTTTTTCTGGGAATCAGGAAAGGAAAAGGAGTTAAGTAATTGGTTGCGAAAAATCAGTGCTCTCAGTCCTTCAAGCATCCGCGAATTCGCTATTCCTCATTTTTCGCTAGAGAAAAGCTTGGATGATTATTCCAAAGCCTTGACAGGCATTTAAAGCTCTTTTACATTTTGGGGTCTAACCCTTGAGATATTTCAATCCTCGAGGGTTTTCATCCTCGGTTTGTGTCCTCATAGACCGAAACCCTATATCCCAGATTTTCATCCTCGGTTTGTGTCCTCATAGACCGAAACCGTATATCCCACAGTCCGAAATTGTTCGGATCCCCTTAGTGCCGCACTAACAGTTAGTTACAACTTCCCCTTTACCTCCATACAGACCTTTTTATGAGAGGAATAAGCCCCTCTCCATTTAGGGAGAGGGGTTGGGGTGAGGGTTTCCCAGTTCCAAACAGATCGAGCTTCGGTTTGCTTCGCTCTTCTGGATTTATAATTCCGAAGTACAGATAAACAGGATTTATAATCCCATTTACATAAAATCCACTTTGCAATTCAGGCTTTGCAATGGCACTATGCACTATATAAGGGACATTCAACTAATCACTATGCACTATTAACTTTTAACTTTTAACTTTTAACTATTAACTTTTAGTATTTAACCCTCAACAAATCCAGTTAAACAGTCCTACCTACGGCAGGCGAGTAAACAATTCCACAATTGTTGAGCCCCTGTTAGTGTCCCGCTAACAGCTAGATAGGCCTTCCTCTTTGCCTCCAGTTAGACCCTTTAATAAGAGAAACATGCCCCTCTCCATTCAGGGAGAGGGGTTGGGGTGAGGGTGTTCCAGATTCACACAGATGGAGCTTCGCTTTGTCTTGCGCACTTTACACTTCAGGATTTACAATTCATTATGCACTATTAACTATTAACTATTAACTTTTAACTTTTAACAATTAACCTTTAACAAATCCAGTTAATCAATTAACCAATTCCACAATTAAACTAATAACTATTCACTTTTTCCTCCCTCATCCTTCATCCCTCATCCTTTTCATTTAACCCTTACCAAATCCAATTATTCAATCCCACAATTCATCAGTTCATCAATTCCACAATTAAACAATCTCACACTTCATCAATTCCATCTCCTTAACTATTAACCATAATTTTAACCGCTTTTCCAATATTTATTTATATTTGAAATCCATTACGCTTATCACCCAGGATTATGAACCGTTTTCTGCCTATTATCTGCATTTTACTTTTTGCGTCTTCCTGTATCAGTAATAAAAGGATAACTTATTTGCAAAATCTTCCAGGAAATGAGCCCATTGAATTGGAAGAATTTATCCCTTTCGCTGAATACGAAAACCGGTACATTTTACAACCCTTTGACGTGGTGGACATTGATTTTGCCTCAGCCAATGAAGAGCTTACCCAGGCTTTTGAATTTCAGGGATCCAGGAGAATGCGCGGAGGAATGGGAGGAATGATGGGAGGAGATATGTTTTACTTTACAGGGTATACCATTGACGTCGAGGGATATGTGGAATTGCCAAGACTGGGAAAAGTAAAAATAGGCGGATTGACAGAGGATGAAGCTAGAGAAGTGGTACAGGAGAAAATCAAAGATTACTTCAAAGATGAGATCTATGTAAGGTTGAGAATAGGGGGGATAAGGTTTACCGCATTGGGTGAATTCAGCAGCTCCGGGACCAAAGTTATCTTAAAAAACAGGGCCACTATATTTGATGCGCTTGCCTTATCCGGGGAGTCCAATATTTTGGCCAAGAAGAACCAGCTTTTTCTTATCCGTCAATACGACGGTGGCTCCAAGATCCATCAGATCAACCTCAACGATAGGGCTTTACTTGCTTCTCCTTTTTTCTTTATCAGAAACAATGACATTCTTTATCTTGAGCCAATGAATATCCGGCAGTTTGGAAATGCAGAGAATCTCTCTTCTTCACTTGGATTAATTATAGGAATTACCAGTTCATTATTGTTGATTTTTGCGATATTTAGGAATAATATATGATTGACGGGAATGTAGACATATCGAAATTCGAACAGGATGTCAAACCCATTGATATCAAATATTACCTGATCAAATACTCTAGGTACTGGCCATTGTATGTCACCTGTATTTTTATAGCGCTGGTAATCGTTTTCCTTTTTCACCGGTATTCAGTAGAAGAATATGAGGTCAGGGGAAGTATTCTGATCAAACAAAAAAATACGCCTGAAGTCAGGATTCTTGACCGTTCCAATATCTTCTCCGGAGCCAATAACCTGGAGAATGATATCCTTTTGCTGACCTCCAAAAACCTCGCCTCGGAGGCACTCAGTAAGTTGCATTTTGATGTGAGCTATTTTGCTTCCACAAATATCAAAGAAATTGAATTGTATGATAAATCTCCAATTAAAGTAGATGTAGATTGGAATTTCCCTCAGGGAGGTTCGGGAGTTATACATTTTACTTTAGTATCAGAAAATGAGTTTATCCTCACCAATGAAGAAAGAGGTTTTTTTGATTTTCTTTCCGCAAAAGCCTCAGGTCCTTTTGATGATCAACTCCTCAACAAAACTTACCGTTTTGGAGAGGAAATCGTTACGGATAAATCCAAATTCACAGTTCATAAACTCAAATACATGCGGGAAGGAGAAAAGCTTTTCTTCATCGTGCATCACCCATCCGATGTATTGGAAACCTATCAAAGGTCTATCGCAGTAAGACCGATCAACAGTTATGGTACTGTATTGCAGGTATCAACCATATCCAGAGTGGTAGAGAAGGGGAGGGACTATGTCAATGCCTTGATGGACTCTTATCTGGATTATGATTTAAAAGAGAAAAACAGAATTACAGAGAATACACTAGCCTTTTTGGATTTGCAGATGTCAGTCCTGGAAGACTCCCTTAGGGTCGTTGAAAACCGCATGCTCAATTTCAAAGTGGACAATAAGCTGATGGATGTCAGCTCCGAATTCGGAGGAGTATTGGGTAATATCCAAAGGCTGGATGATCTGGTACAGGACATAGATTTTGAGCTCAGCTATTACAAGTCCCTGCAGGGCTATCTGGTCAATAAGGGAGCCGATTACAGCGAAATTTTAGCGCCTTCTGTAGTGGGATTGAGTGATGGTGCCTTGAATAGCATGATCAGTGCTTTGGTGACTGCCTCTATGGATCGGAGAAAATTGTTGGCTATAGTCAATGATAATCATCCTAATGTCAAACAACTGGATGAACAAATTGATAAGCTAAGAGAAAATATCTTTGAAAATATCAATAACCTAGTTGCCAATACTGAAAAGCGAAAAGCTGAAGTCAATAAGAAATTGGCTGAATTGGATAAGGAGTTTGCCAAATTGCCACAGACAGAATCATCTTATGCCAATATTTTTAGGCAATACCGATTGAGGGAGAATTTATACAATTACCTTTTGGAAAAAAGAGCAGAAGCTGGCATAGCAAAAGCTTCAAATGTATCAGATAATTCCGTTTTGGATTATGCCAGAAGGGGTAGTCTGGTTTTTCCTCAAAAACCTCAAAACTATGGGATGGCAGTGGGATTAGGGTTTTTTATTCCTTTGGCCTTTTTACTGCTCTATCATTACCTGAACAACAGGATTATGGATCAGATCCAACTGAGGAATTCCATCAGAATACCACTCTTGGGTACTATTGGGTATAGCACCAAGGATACCAACATGATAGTGGCCGAACACCCCAAGTCTATGGTATCGGAGTCATTCAGGTCACTGCGTTCCGGGTTGTTTTACCTGGCATCTGAAAAAAAATGTAAGCGTATCTTGGTGACTTCCTCGGTTTCAGGGGAGGGGAAAACATTTGTAAGCCTTAACCTTGCTGCGGCCATTGCCCTAAGTGGAAAGAAAACCTGTTTATTGGGTATGGACTTAAGAAAACCAAAGATTTCTGATTATGTAGGAATAGATAATAAAACCGGTTTGTCCAGTTATTTGGTTGGCAAGGCAGAAAAGGAAGACATCGTGCTGCCCACACAATATGAAAACCTCTACATAGTACCTTCAGGGCCTATTCCTCCAAACCCTGCAGAGTTACTTTTGAAGGATAAAATGGGGGAATTTTTAGACTATCTGGAAAATGATTTTGAAGTGGTACTGATGGATACTCCTCCAATAGGTTTGGTTTCTGAAACTATGGACTTGCTTCGTTTCTCCGATGTCAACCTTTATATAGTTAGGCAAGATTATACCCATAAGAAATACCTTCTAATGGTCAACGACCTGTACGCCAATGACCAGATAAGGAATTTTTATGCAGTGTTCAATGGCCTACGTTCCGGTGGGGATATTTATGATTTTGGTGGGTACAATTACGGCTATGGCTACAATTACTCTTACATGAGGAAAAACAAATATACCGGTAACTATTACGAGATGGATGAAAAGGCAAAGCCGGGAGATATTTTCGATAAATTCCTGAGAAGGTTCAGGGTTTAAGTGCTTGTGCCCTTCGGATTTGCAATTTCAAAGCCAAGAGATGTTTAGATTTTAGATTTAAGATTTTAGAATTCAGATTTGGGTGGATCTAAACTTTGAGGTATTTCAATATATCTCCTCGGTTTGTGTCCCCACAGACCGAAAGCTCCTCGGTTTGTGTCCTCACAGACCGAAACCTCCTCGGTTTGTGTCCTCACAGACCGAAACCCTAGATACCTCAATCCTCGAGAGTTTTTCCCGGCAGGAGACAAAATGCTAGTAGTTGTTTCACACAAGGGAAGTGGAAGTTTCCAACTAAATGCGGAACTGAAATGATGTCAACCACAGATGTGACAGATGTCCACAGATAGTGATTCGCTACGGCTTGCGCATTGCGCTCTTCAGACTTTTTCGCTCTTTGGAATTTGCAATTTCGAAGTACAGATAAATAGGATTTATAATCCCATTTACAGAAACCACGCTGATAGGTACTTGTTTTCTTATATTTAAAGCCATTTTCCGATAATTATTTTTACTCCAAAATGATTTCCCCACTTTGTTTCTCGGTTGTTATAAGCGAAGTAAGTTCCGCCTAATTGAAGTCCAAATGTCATCGCAAATTTATTGTCAAAGAGAAAGTTGTATCCTGGTTCTATCCAAATTCCTAGGTTATTATGTTCCTCAATTCTATTTCTGGTCATACTTAAAATTGGCGCAACAAAAAATCCTTTTGAGATTTCGTTTTTAGTTTCTTTCTGTTTAAAAAAGATAGGAAAACCTGCCTCAAACCCAAAGTGACTGATTTCGTTTCCATTGTTTCTTATGCCATGATTTAATATTGAATTAAATCTGATGTCAATTCTCTTTGTTAGAGTTCTCTGATAAACAACTGGAAAAATATTTATGTCCAATTCTCCTTTTTCGTAGAACGGTTCAACAGTCACACTTGGGTTTATGCCAATGAAGTTAAGCTTTTTGTCCTCTTGGGCAAAAAGTGGGGAGGTACAGATTATTAAGAATGTTGTTAGAATTATTGATTGTTTTATCCTTTTTATCAATACCATATACCATTGTTAATCAAGCTGGCCCAAAACTTAAAATTTTGCTTAATGGAGTAAACCCCAGATTCAAGTGATAAATTTATTAATTAGTTTATAAGGAAAAGCTTATGTTTCCTGATTCAAGATGTTTTCCCAATCTTTAAGATAGCTTATCATTTCGTTAATTTTTTCAATTTTTCTTTTTGTTTTCTTTAATGATAGTATAGCCATCAAAAATATATAACCCAAAGTGACTGAATATCCAATAATCATAAACTGTAAACTTGCTCCTATCATGATATCTTGAAAATATAGGATAAATGCAAAGCCCAATAGCACCATATAAATGGGTAGACCGTATTGGAGAATCCATTTGTTGAGGACTAATTTTTTCAAACTATACTTAATATACCTTACTGGTTCTGCCTCAGGATTGATTCTCTTGTAGTGTACACTTGCCCATTGTGTCAAAGCAAATACAAACAATAGCACCAACATGGTAAACATACCTGCATAAAAGTGAATGGTTCTATCAGGAAAATAACTCCAAATCAATCCTATCGTGATAAATACACCTGCAAAGGCAATGCTCATCCACAGATTACTGATAATCAATTTTCTGTTGTGCCTGGACAATCGATCTTGAGCCTGCGATTTAATTTTTTGCAGATCTACTTCTTGTACATCTGATTTTTGTGCTTTCCATTTGTTGATATATGATTCAAATTGATCCATAATGCTCTTCCATTAATTTTGATAATTTCTTCTTTATTCTGCTGATTCTAACCCCAATATTATTTGTGTCAGTGCATAGTATTTCAGCTATTTCTTTGTAGCTCAGATCTTCCAAAACTAAACTGATTAGTATCCGATCTGCATCTTCCAGTCGGTGGATACAGGCATTTAGTTGTTGAAGCTCTGCTTCTTTATTATCCTGCTTTTCTTCTATCGCCTCCAAATGATATTCAGTCAGTGGGTCAGCATTAATTTTTTTCTGATTCATTTTGAATTTGATAGCCACATTGATTGCAATTCTATAAATGTAAGTGTTCCAACTGCTTTTGCCTTGAAACCGATCCATGGCTTGCCATAAAGCAATGAGTATTTCTTGATAAAGATCCTGTACATCATCCTTATCGTGGAGGTACGAAAGGCAGACTCTGTAAATACTGCCTTTCGAATCTGCGATTAGCTGTTGGAATAAAAGCTCCTTTTCTGATAGACCCATACGCTGATTTATTGAATGAACTGGGCTATCTTTTCAAATATCCATTCGGGTTTGTCCCACATGATAAAATGTTTACTACCTTCTGCAATTTCAAGTTGCAACATATTAGCGTGCTGATATTGAGATTTATAGGTGGCAGTTGCTGCTTCCAATGTATATTGCGGGTACATTTCATTATAGTCAAAAGCTGCCAAGACTAAAATTGGTGCTTCAATTTTTGCAATATCTTTTCTTAAGTCTGTGGCTAACATTTCATGTGATGAATACGCTTCGGTTTTTAGGTCTGAACTCATGCTCCATTCCACCAGATCATTCCATTTTTCCTGATTCTTTGTCATGCTTTTAGCCATTGTTAACCTATAATTTTTGATTTGCTCTTGGTCAAAAGCTTCAAATGAAGCCATATATTGTTTAGCAGAAGCTTCATCAAACCCCTCTTTAGCATTGGGATTTATCTCCGCAGCAAAATGTGGCATTGCATCCAGGATTACAAGTTTTCGGATAGAGGGATGATTTTCTAAACCAATCATCAAGGAGATATAACCTCCAATACTATGCCCGACCAAGACTACATTATTTAACTTTTGCTCATCTATGTACTGGATTATTTCTTTTTTAAAACTTTCCAGATATGGGGCGTCTGCCAATGGGGGCTGCCCTGCATACCCTGCTAAAGTAAGCACATGGCATTCATTGGTTTTGGAGAAATGCTCCATGGTTTCATGCCACACTTCACCTGAAGTGATTAGTCCAGGGATAAAAATTAACGGTGCACCTTGTCCTTTCTTAATTACATTAAACGAATATTGAGGTTTGCTTATGGCACTAAATGAAAGGAAAAGTGCAAATAATAGTGTAATTGAAATTCTACCATTTTGATAAGTGTTTTCTGATTTCTTCATGGTCGCTAATGTTTAAGGATTAAAATTTTGTTCTTTTACCCCATTAGTACCATGATCTTTGATTTTATTACTTATTCATTCGAAAAAAATATAAATCTTCATCCTCAACCCCTGTTTTTGGCGAGAACCCATAACCACCATTTACCAGCCCTCGGCCAAAAACTAAAATCTATCATTTCAAAAACCTAGGGTTGAAACCCTAGGCTATAATATCAATCGCCCTTACAGGGCTTGACAATTTATGCCTTAAAAGTTGTCTATTGATAAGTCAGGGGGTAGACCATTCCGTGATCAGAAGCATCCTGCATGGTGTTTTCTGCTCCTCAGAAATGAAGGAGCAAGTTTGAAAATTGCTCAGACCTTTTAACCTTTAACAAATCCAGTTAAACAGTCCTACCTACGGGAGGCGAGTAAACAGTTAAACAATTCCACAATTCATCAATCCCACAATTCTACAATTCATCAGTTCATCAGTTCCACAATTAAACTATCCAATTTCCTCCTTTTTCACCTCCGAATATTATCATCTTGTTAATTCTTCCCTCTGGTCTTTTATAATTCCCCTGCAACCCTACTTTTGTAAGTGTAATACAATATATATGGAATTGATTTTTAGTCTGTTATTTTTGATGACTGCTTATTTTCTTACCGCCGTAGGATTGATTCAGGGTTTAATACCCGGTGGTAAGAAAAATATCAGAAATGAGGATGGTGATTTGGAAAGGGTGCTCAGTGCCAAAAGAGTCCTGTATATCAGCTTTCTACTTGCCTCATTTATGACCATGTTAATGGTTTATTTTTTTATTTTCCCTGATTATAGGTTTATGGAAAACATTTAAGCCTTATTTTAGGGATTTAAATCTATCAGTTTGGCTAATCACATACACTGAAAAAGCTGATCAAAGTCAAATAACAATTTTGAAACCCACTTGAAAAAACCATGAACTATATTATCAGACCCTGTGAAGAAAAAGACCTGCCAGAATTGGTTGAATTATGTGCCGCCCATGCTGCTTATGAGAAATCTGAGTATGATTCCGAAGGAAAGCTTGAAGGATTGAGAGAAGGGATTTTTGGAAAGGACAAAAGGCTCAATTGTTGGATTGTGGAAATTGATGGTAAAGCAGAAGGTTTTACTACTTTTACTTTTGATTTTTCCACTTGGGATGCAGCTCCTTTTTTGTATATGGATTGCCTTTATCTAAATGATAATTGCCGTGGAATGGGAATTGGTGCAGATATTATGGAAAGGATCAGAAAAGAAGCCAGAGATAATAACTGTAAGAACATACAATGGCAAACGCCGGAGTTTAATGCCAGAGCCATCAAATTTTATGTTGGACTTGGCAGTACAGGAAAGCAAAAAATGAGATTTTTCCTACAGCCTTAGGGTTTCAGAGCGAAATCCTATCTCCCTTAGACTGAAATTGTTGATTAATGTTCGGTGAGGACACAGAACATGTTGTGGATCAAACCTTTGAGTGATTTCATTATATCCGCTCGGTTTGTGTCCCCACAGACCGAAATCTCCTTGGTTTGTGACCTCACAGACCGAAACCCTAGATATCTCATTCCTCGAGGGTTTTTCCAAATTGCTCAGAATTGTTTCACACAAGGGAAGTGGAAGTTTGCGCTCTTCGGGATTTATAATTCCGAAGTACAGATAAATAGGATTTATAATCCCATTTACATAAAATCCACTTTGCGCTTCAGGCTTTGCAATGCCACTATGCACTATTAACTATTCACTTTTTCCTCCCTCATCCTTTTCATTTAACCCTCAACAATTCCAGTTAATCAGTTAAACAATCCCACAATTCATCAACCCAACAATTCATCAATTAAACAATGATACTATTTTACCAGACCCCTTTTAACATTTAACAATTAACCTTTAACAAATCCAGTAAAAACCCTAGGCTATCATATCAATCGCCCTTACAGGGCTTGACAATTTATGCCTTAAAAGTTGTCCATTGATAAGTCAGGGTAAACCATTCCCTGATCAGAAGCACCCTGCATGGTGTTTTCTGCTCCTCAGAAATGAAGGAGCAAGTTTGAAATTTGCTCAGACCTTTTAACCTTTAACAATTAACTTTTAACAATTAACCTTTAACAAATCCAGGTAATCAATTAAACAGTTAAACAATCCCACAAATAAACTATCAACTATTCTTTCCATCATCCAGTATTTTTCAGCCCACTAGCCAAGGCAGTAGTGATTTCCAAAAGCCTTTTGATCATTTTTTCGGAATCCTCGGTATTGTTGCCCTTGATCTGTCTCCAAGCTTTCAACTCATGGATCTGCAGCTCATGGAGTGCCTGTAGCGCATTTGACCTCCTTTTCATATTGTCTATTTGGCTTGTTCTCCTGACCTCTCTGGGTCTGCCAAACATCTTTTGGATTTCATCCAGGCTTCTGTGGTACTCCTCGATAAGGTTAGCACTGATGTCAAGCCTGAGCTTTTCATCTGAAACGAGTTCGGAATAGGCTTTCATAATGCTCAAATCCGCATTCATCAGGTTTGTTTCAACTTGGATAAGTATATACCTCAACAAAGGCCAACTGTCAGCATTGTCTTGAAGTTGTTGATATACCTTCGAGTTTTCTTCACGCAGGTACATCAGCGCATGTCCTATTCCATACCAACCCGTAATGTTGAAGCGGGATTGGCTCCAAGAGAAAACCCAGGGAATAGCCCTTAAATCAGATAAAGACCTAGCTCCAGTTCTTCTTGCAGGTCTTGAGCCTATCTTGCTCATTTCCAAAACGTCAATGGGTGTGGCCTGACCATAAAACGCTATAAATGATGGATGCTCGATGAGTTTTCGGTAATACTGTAAGGAATGGTCTGAAAGACTTCTAAGCGCTTCAAGTGGATAGCCATTGGGCTGCTTCGGATAAAGGGTGTATGCAGTCTGTAGCAACATGCCTGAAAGTAGCATTTCCATATTGTAGGTACCATTGAGCAGATTGGCAAACTGTTGGGCTATGGTCTCTCCCTGAACAGTCAGCTTCATTTCACCACTCAAACTTCCCGGAGGCATACTTTCCAGGAATCGATGATATTTGCCTCCCCCTCGGCTGATTGTTCCTCCTATACCGTGGAAGTACCTAAACTTGATTTGATGTTTGGCAGCAACCTTAGCCAGTTCTTCTTCAGTACAATAAATATTATAGCGGCTGGCGATGATCCCACCGTCCTTGTTGCTGTCCGAATAGCCTAACATGATCTCTTGAACAGGGGATTTAGGATAAGCAGGATGGGAAAGATAGCTTTCCATAATGTCTGCTGAATTTTCCAAATCCTCTATCGTCTCAAAAAGTGGAGCCACTTGAAAAATATTCCTGTCCAGTCCTGCTTCCCGCATCAACAAGTAAACGGTCAACAGATCACGAAGACTTCTGGTCATGGATATGATAAAAGTCCCAATCCCTTCCGAACCATACTTTCTTGTGTGGTTTTTGACTGCCCTGTAACAGTCCAAAACCTTATCAGCTTCTTCTCCAAATTTCTCTCCCGAAATGGCAAAAGGACGGTTACTTTTCAGTTCTTCATTGATGAAATCCAGCTTTTCATTTTCTGTCCATTCTCTGAAAGCTTTCCTTTCAGGGAAAGTTTTGAGAAGAATCTGTTCCATTGCTTTATCGTGAAATTCTGAATTCTGCCTGATGTCCAGTTTGACGAGATGGAAGCCAAAACACTGAAGTAATCTTTCCACTGGAAAAAGAAGCTGCCTGATAATTTTATCAGCCCCTAATTCAGTAAGGCTTGACCTCAACAAGGAAAGATCTGACATGAGTTCCTCGGCATTTTGGTACTGAAAATTCTTGTTTCCCAGCGCTGTATAATCCAATTTGATGATGATCAGGTTGATAAATTGCCTCCAAGGTTCCAAGGAATTTCTGTTGATGGCCTTCTGTCCCAGCTCCCCCAAAGCTTCTGCTCTTTCCAGGATTTCCCTTTTGAAATAGGCCGGAACATCATTTCTTATTTCAGAAAAACTAAGCTTTGAACCCAATTCGAAAATCTCGCTTCTTATCAATTTGATAGCGGCTTTTCTATGTTCCCAAAGAGTTTCTTCAGTCAATTCTGCACTCACATAAGGGTGCCCATCTCTATCTCCACCTACCCAGCTTCCAAATTGCAGCACAGGGAAATTATCAGGACTTTTTAACTTTTTTGAATCAAATCCTGCTTGTACCCAACTGTGTTCCAGCTGTTGATCTGTTTTTTCCAGAATGAGTGGGAATACCTTGGTGAAATAATGCATGACATTATTTCGCTCTGTTTTGACAGTAGGTTTTTCCAGATAAACTTCCCCTGATCTCCACCAACGTTCCAGCAAGGCGGTGATTTCTCTGGTAATCTCGTCCTTTTCCTTCTTCGAAAAAGAGCTGTTTTCCAGTTTCACCAATTGCAAGTAAAGATCCCTGTGGAGTTCTATGATAGAGATTCTCTTGGCTTCAGTTGGATGGGCTGTCAAAACAGGTGAGAGATGGATTTGCCGTATGGTGTTTAGGATTTCGTTTTCGCTGATCCCCATGGATTTTAGTCTGGTAAGTGTCTCGCTGAAAGAGCCTCTGATAGACGCCATACCTTTGTGATCTTCCACATTACGTCTAAACTGCACCGCGGCATTTTCCTCAACCAAATTCATAAGCTGAAGGTAAATACTTAATACCTGAATGTGCTTTTCCTCGGTCTCTGAACCCATTTTTAAAATGGACTCCTTATCTAATTTTTGATCCAGGATTTCTGCGAGTTTATCTTCGCCCAGATCTGTAAGGACTTTCTTGAAGCAGTCCCGCAAAAATGACATATCCGAAGAAATTTTTTCAAAAATGAATTCTGGTTTTATTGTGCTCATAGCTGTAATATCAAAGTTTTTTATATTCTTGAATCTTATTATTCAAAATCAATTTTAAAAGGGGCTGCCGGTAATCCGTTTTTATTGTAAAGATTGGCTTGCTCGGGGTTATCCGCCCAAGCGTAGCGCAAATGTTTGGGCTTTGAAATTTGATCGTGCCAAACAATAACCTGATTATTTTTAATCTCGGCATTTGCCCAAACAAAAACCCCATCTTCCCCTGCAAGAGCAAAGTGCCGCAATGCTCTTCCGTCTTTGGCATTTAATCCATCTCCTACATGATCAAAGTCCAAAACGATTCTATTGTTTTCTATTTGATATGATTTGAAAAAAAGGGCCGGAACTTACTAGATCTGTCTCTTTATATACCAGCTTTCTGGCTTGCAAAAAGAGTCTTTCTGCCACATCTTTTTTATTTAAAGGATGTATATCATTCCATTCACCCAAGTCAATAGCCACCACCATAACGGTATTGGGAAGGCTCAAAGCAGCTGCTTGGGCCTCCCGCAATTTAGCCCAGTTGCTGTTTTGAGGCTCTTGGGAAGAGGAGAGATAATTGGGCAGCTGCACATACAAAAAAGGCAATTCTTCATGTTTAAACGTCTCCCGCCAATCCTGTATCAAAGTCTGAAATAAATCAGCGTAATCCTCCGGCCTGTCTGCATTGGATTCACCTTGGTACCAGAGAACTCCTTTGAATGCGTAATTCTGCAATGGCGCAATCATTGCGTTGTAAAGTCCAACAGGCTTCCACCTGATAAAGGTTTGCGCGGGAAGCGGAGGCATTTGGGCACCTACCTTATAATGCCAAAGCCCCTCTAATGATATTTTTTGCTCTTCAAAAACTATCTCATAAGGCTTGTCCGGTATAAAGCCAGCTTCTCCGGAATTATTGATCAAGCGAACTACAATACTGTTTTGACCGCTTTTCAAAACTCCTTCTGGGATTATATACCGTCTGGGAGGGTATTGGTAGCCAGTACTGCCTATAAATTTTCCATTGATAAAAACAGAATCAGCGTCAATCAAAGTACCCAAATTGATGGCTGCGGGTTTTCCATTGAAACTTTCCGGCAGCTTGACATTTTTTCTAAACCACACCACACCGACTAGACCTTCCAAGGCTGTTCCTTTCCATAAAGTTGGGTTTTCTATTTCTTCCCAATCATCCAATTCCAATTCGGAAGTGTACCAGGCTTTTGGATCTTGATAGCCTTGGTCTTTTTGAAAAAGTTGGGAATACCAATGTGAAGATTTTTGAGCATCTTGGCTTTCAATTTCTTTGATTAAGTCATCATTCTTAAACCTTTGTAATTCATGGTGGTAAGTGGGAAATTTTTTAATGGACTCTTCTGAAATCCAGGCTTCAGCAGGAGACCCGCCCAAGGCTGCATTGACAATGCCTACGGGAATATCATGATGTAAGTGCAGAGAGCGTGCAAAAAAGAAGGAAATTGCCGGAATTGAAAGGATATTTTCTTGCGATATGGATTGCCACTTTCCGTTGGAGAGATCCCTGTTTTTTTTATTGAAATCGTATCGCTTTGGCACTTCAAAATACCGGATCAAAGGAAAATCGGCAGATTTGATATCCTCTTCATACAAAGGGCTTACCCTTTGCATATTGATTTCCATATTGGATTGGCCTGAAACCAACCAAACATCACCGATTAAGATGTCATTCAAGACGATTTCGTTTTGACCTTTAAATAATATTTGATGTGGCCCTCCATAGGGTAGTGGTTCTAATATCAGGGACCAATTCCCATTCTCATCTGCTTTTGCTTGATAGGTCTCCCCTAAAAAAATGACTTGAATGGTTTCTTTTGGTTGAGCCCATCCCCAGATTTTCAATGGGGTATCTCTTTGAAGAACCATTCCATTGCTGATTAATTTGGGAAGTCTGATATCGGCAAAGCTTTGGGAATGACTAATCAGGAAAATCAGAATTGCCCAGATGAGGCCTTGGGCTTTGAAAAATTTAATCATGGTATTCCGTAAGGTATTTTTAGGTTGAAAGAGCTTTCAATTTCCAGAATTACGCCTTGAATTCAAAATTGAATCGGATTGAATATAAAGCTTGTCTGAACAATTGTTCCAATAAAACCTAAAAAATCTATTGAGAGAATGAAAGCTTTCAGGTTTTCTGCCAGTACTTTCTACTTAACAAAATAGAGGTTCCTTTTTTCAACTAAGTTCAAAGCCTGAAATACTCACCAGGTTTGCTGTAATTCTCAGTTTACCCATACTTTCAAAAATATAATTCTTAGTTTGTTAGGTGAAAAGTATGGTAAGCTTCTCTATTTGCTCATCTCGGGGTTTTGGAAGAAAAACCTGTCCCAAACATGAACAAAGTAAAGCAGGAGCAAGCCAATATTTTTTCAAAAATGATTTTTAAAAATTAAAAAAAACTAACTGCTAAAAAATTATGGAGACCCCTAACCCTGAAATCGAAGGAAAGCAGATCGGTGTGATCGCTTACCTGACTGTGATTGGCCTAATTGCGGCTTTTATCATGAATATGGAGAAAAAATACCCTTTTGCCCAATTTCATATCAGGCAAATGCTTGGGCTTTTTGTGACCGGACTAGCGCTGAGTTTTGTCAGTTGGGTGCCTTTTGTGGGCTGGCTATTGGCCATTGTAGGTTTCTTTTTGATGATCTATATGTGGATTATCGGGCTATTGGCAGCAATAAACGGAGAGATGAAGCCCCTTCCTGTATTGGGAGATAAATATGAAGAATGGTTCAAAAACCTTTGATTTTCTATTAATAAACAAATAAACAATGAAATACTGTTTACATCTGATTTTTGCATGCTTGGTTATTTTTCAAGCCAATGGCAAAGATTGTCCCCAAAAACTAGTCTATGGCAATCCGGAATGGGCCAATAAAATAGAGGTTCAAAATGGAAGTCAATCCAGGACCTTTTATTTTGAAAAGGCACTGTTGGAAAAAAGGGGAGATCTTGTGACTTTAACCATTCCTACATTTATAGAAGAAGGAATACATCAGGAAAATTACATATCACTGGAAATGTCCAATTTTGTGGATGCTGAAGCTCCTTCAATTGAGGGGGAGTATTTTATAAGAAATGTAAATTTCGGAACTCAAGGCATTGACTGTATGGAGATTGAGCGGGATTTTGGAAGCTCTGGGGTAAAATATGAGAGAAAAATAGCTATAAAGAAGGCTATAGAAGATTTTTGGGAAATTGATTTTGACATAGAACCAAAAAACAGGGATGGTCTAAGCCAAGTAAGCGGTATCCTCAAGGAGGTTAGCTTTAGGGAGATCAAAGAGTCTACTCAAAATGAAAATTCATTTGTAAACTTTCAAACTTCAAAAGGGGAACTGAAAGGATCAGTCAAATACCTTGAAGACTATGACAGAGAAACCAATACTGAGCAAGGCCTTCATGCAGAATTTGAAGACGAAGCTATAGGCAGTTTTTCTATCAGGCCGTTTGAGGGAAAAGCAGGTGTTTACCGTCTAGGGTCTATGGGTAACAGGTTTGTGGTATTTCATAGCATGGAAAACGGAGAGGTAGCATTTGATTTTTATGTTTTTGATTTTGAAGACATCAAAAAGGTTCAGGCCAGTACTTTTTTTGATTTTGCTATAGGAGAGATTTTAATCAATGATTTTGAGCCAATTAGCAAAGTCAATGTAAAAGGGCCATTGAATCATATCGGAGAAATTTTCAATAAATATGACTTTGTAGGCGCATACCATATTGATGCTAGGATAGCTGAAAAAGAGGGTTTTCACTATCAGTATTCAGAAGCTGCTTCAGATAAGGACTATCCTAATGCGCTGAAGTTTTACAAACAGAAAAGTATTCCTGAAATCAATTTGGTACATCAATCCGGTACATTCATATTTTCTGAAAAATCAGAGGGTAATTCACTTTTGTCCAGCATCAAACCTATGGAAGAGGAAGAAGAGAGCAAGGGGCTGGATTGTAACATGATTTTCGAAGAAACAATGAAAAAAGTGCAGGAGAAATTCGGTTCAAACGAACCCCAAAGTGAAGAAGAGGAACTGGAATTTATGCGCTATTATGCCGAAGTGGCATCGGAATACGGTTTGGATGCCGGTGATATTTCAGAATTGGATGCCAATGAAATCCAAGATCGTTTGATGGAAGTGGCAGAAGTAAATTGTCAAAAGGATTCCAGACATAGAATGGAACCCGTTTATATCCAAGCGGAATTGAAAGACGGGTATAAAGTGACCTCAAGACCTTATTTTGTACAATTGCGCTTTGCAGACATGACTCTAAAAAGAAGTTCCGGTGAAATGGAGTTTATTGTTGAAAATGAAGAGCAGGGCAAGCACAATCTTAAGACCAAGCAATTTGGTGAACTTCCGGATATGGCCGCCTTTTTACAGATTTTGGGAGGTATTCAGTTTGAGATGGGTAAGGCATATCAATTGGATTTTCAGGATTTCAAACTTACCCAGTCTACTTCTGCGAGTTCTGGATTCGAGGGAGGAAATCGGATGGTTCGCAAGCAGAATGTTTATCCTGTTTTGGCGGAATTTGTATTGGAAGCTACAGAATCGGTAAACGTAGGGGATAGAGAAGCTTATAAAATTCAAATCATGCACAAGGATTTCGGAGATGGACATTTACTCCTGAATTTTGTATTATCGCCGAGTCCAGGTCATGGCCCTTACAGATATGGAGGGTTTTTGTATGTAGACAAAAAAGATGGACAGCTTTTGAAAGCAGAAAACCGGGATGGAGAAACTGTCTTTGATTCTTAAAATTTTCCTTATTGAGCTCCAATACTAAAAAATAGAGGCAGCAATTGTTGTCTCTATTTTTTTTATAAAAGCATATTTCAGCCCATTTATTAGCCATTTAAAAACCAAATTATCTTCTGATATCAAAAAACAATGACTTTTATCTGTTTTGATTGCGAGATATATGAATAGTAATATATTTGTCAGATTGAAAATTTGACAATAAACTCAAAAAACGCTTTATGGAACAAATGTTTATTTATTTGGTGCCCTTGTTGGGAATCATCGGATTGATCATTATGGCAATCAAGTCTGCCTGGGTAACCAAGCAGGACGCAGGAGACAGTACCATGGCAGAACTGGCAGAGCATATCGCCAAAGGAGCTATGGCATTTTTAAAAGCTGAGTGGAAAATACTCGGTTATTTTGTTGTCATTGCCGCAATCATTCTGGGTTGGTCGGGAACTTTGGTAGAGACTTCCAGTCCTGTTATAGCAATTTCCTTTATCATTGGAGCGGTGCTCTCAGCATTTGCTGGATACATGGGGATGAATATTGCTACCAAGGCCAATGTCCGAACCACACAGGCTGCCAAAACAAGTTTGAAACAAGCGCTTAAAGTATCCTTTACAGGAGGTTCCGTGATGGGGCTTGGAGTAGCGGGCTTGGCAGTCTTGGGTATGGGGTCTTTGTTTATTGTTTTCTATAACATGTTTGTGCTCTCCACAGGAGGAGATGTCAATGGCGCTGCCATGGAAACAGCATTGGAAGTTTTGGCAGGCTTTTCACTTGGTGCCGAATCAATAGCACTTTTTGCGCGTGTGGGCGGTGGCATTTATACCAAAGCTGCGGATGTTGGCGCTGACTTGGTCGGTAAAGTAGAAGCAGGAATACCAGAAGATGATGTAAGAAATCCCGCTACCATAGCCGATAATGTAGGAGATAATGTAGGAGATGTGGCCGGAATGGGAGCTGACCTATTCGGTTCTTATGTGGCGACAATTTTGGCTTCCATGGTTTTGGGAAGGGAGATCGTCTCTGCTGACAATTTTGGTGGAATTGCACCCATTCTTTTGCCTTTGGTGATCGCAGGTCTTGGCCTGATGTTTTCCATTGTGGGAACCTTGTTTGTCAGCATCAATAAAGAATCAGACAGCGTACAGGCCGCGTTGAATAAAGGGAACTGGATTTCAATATTGCTTACAGTAGCTGCTTCTTACCCGATTATCATGTACATGTTGCCTGAAGGAGATTTGGTATTGGCCAGAGGGGGTTCCATAGCATTTACCAAAATGGGAGTTTTCGGTGCAGTAGTCATTGGATTGATAGTAGGTGCGCTGATGAGTATGATTACAGAATATTATACAGCCATGGGCAAAAGGCCTGTCAATTCCATCATCAAGCAATCTTCCACCGGTCATGCTACCAATATTATTGGAGGTCTTTCTGTTGGGATGGAATCTACCGTATTGCCGATTTTGGTATTGGCAGGAGGTATTTACGGGTCGTTTTTGGCAGCAGGTCTTTACGGTGTGGCGATTGCAGCAGCAGGGATGATGGCCACCACTGCTATGCAGTTGGCGATTGATGCCTTTGGGCCTATTGCGGATAATGCTGGTGGTATTGCTGAGATGTCAGGTTTGCCTAAAGAGGTAAGAGAGCGTACTGACGTGCTGGATGCTGTGGGAAATACCACTGCGGCGGCAGGAAAAGGTTTTGCAATTGCCTCGGCTGCATTGACAGCTTTGGCTCTTTTTGCTGCCTACGTAGGCTTGGCAGGAATTGATTCAATAGATATTTATAAGGCGGATGTATTATCAGGTCTCTTTGTTGGGGCGATGATACCATTTATCTTCTCCTCATTGGCTATTGCGGCAGTAGGCCGTGCTGCCATGGATATGGTGAATGAAGTCAGGAGGCAGTTCAAAGAGATTCCGGGAATCATGGAATACAAGGCTAAGCCCGAATATGAAAAATGTGTTGAAATCTCTACACAGGCATCTATCAGAGAAATGGTAGCACCGGGAGCCATAGCATTGATCTCTCCTATGATTGTTGGGTTCGCATTTGGACCTGAAGTCTTGGGAGGCCTATTGGCAGGGATAACCGTATCAGGAGTTTTGATGGGTATTTTCCAAAATAATGCTGGTGGTGCCTGGGACAATGCCAAAAAATCATTCGAAAAAGGAGTAATGATAGATGGAACCATGCAGTATAAAGGATCTGAAGCGCACAAAGCTTCAGTAACCGGTGATACTGTGGGTGACCCCTTTAAGGATACCTCGGGGCCTTCTATGAATATTTTGATCAAATTGACATCCATTGTGGCCTTGGTGATCGCTCCGCACATTTCGGAAAGACCGCATGGGGAAATTGTAGAAAAAATGTCTCCTGAGGTAGAAGCAAAGGAAATTACAATGGACAAAATTCCTGAAGATCATTCAGCTCCTGAAGTAGTTGTATTGAGGTAAATTCCAAGATGCCTAAATTGAAAGCCTCTGAAAAATCAGGGGCTTTTTTTATTAAATCATTTGAGTTCGGATTTTTACAATTTTTTGTTAGTAAAAATGTTTTTCCAATTTTTATTCAGAGTGTCTTTTTTGTAGGCCAATTGAACACAATGATTCTATTGTTTGTGATTAAATTTCATATTCTTGCTATTTTAAGCTATATGAATATCCACTTTCTTACCAGTATAACCACAAAAGTGGATTATACCTATGATTTCAAGCTAATATCTATAAGTATCTAATATCAATTAATCACTTGTCCACTGTGGCGGATCGAAATGAATCAAGGAGCAGTTATTTATTGTTCTACTGGCATCATTCCGTATATCCATATTAAGCTTTATTCATCAACCTGTTTTACCGGATATATAAAATTATTGCCCAATATGGGTTGGATTTTTACCCTCCCCATCGAAAAGGAAAAATACTATAACTACTTCAAATTATAATAGGTAACTGATTGAGATATAGTGTCCCATTGAAAATGTTGATTGTTTGAAAGGCTATTGTTTTGCAGGTGAATAATTAGATGTAAGAATGTTTTAATATTATTATTTAGTAACAATTATATTGCAATTTGTTTTTTTATTCACAATATTTAATTCCGCTTATATTTTGTAAGTGATCTGGTTCACAGGTTTTTATGGGTTTGGATGGGCGATTGCCTCATTTCACCAACTCTTTGAGATGTTTTCGGTCCAGATTTTTTCTGGTTTATTCTAAGTTTATGTACAATTCAAATTCTAAAGTTTTATGAGGAAAAATTTTACTTTATTAGTTTTCTTCTTGTCTGCATTTTGTCTGAGCCTTCAGGGGTTTGGACAAAGTTTGTCAGTAAGTGGAAACGTGACTTCGCAAGAAGATGGAATGCCTTTACCGGGTGTCTCCATCTTGGTTCAGGGTACCAATACCGGAACAGTAACTGATCTTGATGGTAATTACTCCATCAATGTTCCATCCGGTAACAGTGTCCTGACATTTTCATTTATAGGTTTCGGCGCAGAGACTGTAAGGGTCAACAACAGGTCTACCATTGACGTGGTGATGTCCCCGGACACTGAGCAGTTGGGAGAGGTAGTAGTGACTGCATTTGGTCTTACGCAGGAGAAAAAGAAAATCTCTTTTTCCCAACAAGAAGTTGGTTCAGCAGAAATTCTGGCTTCCCGCGAGCAAAATGTAGTGGATGCCCTGAATGCCAAAGTAGCCGGTGTACAGGTAACCCGTCAGGGTGGATCAGCCGGTGCAGGTTCCAGTATTGTGATCAGAGGTATTCAATCTATTTCAGGGCAAAACCAACCCCTGTTTGTAGTTGATGGTGTGCCAATCAATAACTCCTTCAGAGCATCCATAGGTACATCAGGTGGTGTGGATTATGCCAATAGGGCTATTGATATCAACCCAAATGATATAGAAAGCATCTCTGTCTTGAAAGGGCCTGCAGCAACATCCCTCTATGGTATTCAGGGGGCAACTGGGGTAGTTTTGATCACTACAAAAAAAGGATCGAGGAAAAAAGGATTTACTGTAGATGTATCAACCAATACTTCTACGGATAGAATTATGAATTATTTCCCAGGACAGCTTAGGTACTCACAGGGAGATAATGGTGTCTACAACGGTGGAACTACATTCAACCATTACGGGGCTCCGATTTCTACATTGAGGTATGATACTTCAACTCCTTTTGCCAAGGATCCTAATGGTACAATTGTGGATATGAACCATCCCAATGCAGGACCAAGGGTTCCGGTATATGACAACCAAAGGTTATTCTTCCAAAATGGTTTTACCAATGATACCCACGTAGCTGTCTCTGCTGGAGATGAAAAGTCAAGTTTTTATCTATCTGCCGGAAATATGTATCAGGAAGGTATTATTCCCAATAATGATTTTAACAGAACTTCCCTGAAGCTCTCTGCAGATTCCAGATTGACTGAAAAGTTTAAAATCGGTGGATCTGTCAATTATGTCAACAGTACCTCTACAAAATTTGGACGGGGAGATAATTTCTCAGATGCTATCCAAGGACTGTACAGAACGCCACCATCTTTTGACAATTCAGCAGGTTTTGTTTACCCCAACGGAGAGCAGCGGAATTTCAGAGGGGCGGTTGACGGAAGCAGGCCATTTAGCCCGGATAATCCTTTTTGGACTGTCAATAACAACCCATATACGGATAATGTAAACAGGTTTATTTCTTTTCTCCAGACTGAAATTACTCCAAGTGATTGGTTGACCATTACCCACAGGTTGGGATTTGACTTTTCTCATGATGAAAGAACCCAGATTTGGGCACCGTCCTCCTCAGGAGGAGCAGCCATTTCAGCCAGTGGAGCGTTGGGAGGAAGGATTTATGAAGATACTTATACAGATAAAATCCTTAATTCTGATTTAATCCTTTCGGCCAACAAAGATCTGAATGAAAACTTTTCCACTACATTCCTGGTAGGGCATAATATGTTTTCATCCAATACCAGCAGTCTTTTTATGAATGGGACCAATTTTGCAATACCGGGTCTATTCAACATTGCAAATACTCAGGAGAACCCTGTTTTCACCAAGACAGATACCAGAAGAATGACTCAGGCAGTTTTCTCAAGAGCTAGCTTAGGTTATTTGAATTCCATGTTTTTGGAACTGTCTGTCAGAAATGAGTGGGCATCAACATTGCCTGCCAACAACAGGTCATTTACTTATGGAAGTGCCGGTCTGAGTGTGGTATTGACAGATCTATTGAAGCTTGAAAGCAGAACTTTAAGCTATGCGAAATTGAGAGGTTCTTATGCTGGGGCAGGTAATATTCCACCGGCCTTTTCCACAGATACATTTTATAATATTGCTACCACCGGAACCAGATATGCTTCGGGTGTCAGATTTCCTTTAGATGGAGTCGGTGGAGTGCTCTTGAGTACAGCAGCGGGCAATAATAACCTAAGGGCTGAATTTACCAATACCTTCGAAATAGGTGCTGATATCAGGTTATTTGAAAATAGAATTGGACTTGATGTGACCTATTACAATGCGATAAGTAGAGACCAGATTGTTTCTGTTCCCGTTCCTTCATCCACTGGCTTTATTTCCCAGCTTACCAATGCAGGAGAAATACAGAACAAGGGGATAGAGGCTGTTTTGACCAGTACCGTTTTGGATAGGGGGGACTTTTCTTGGGATATGATTTTCAACTTTACCCGAAACAGGAACTTTGTGATATCACTTCCCAATGACGAACCTATTGTGACGAATATGTTTGGGGCAAGAATTCAAAGCAGACTAATTCCGGGTGAACAGTTCGGAGTGTTTTACGGGAATGGATTTTTGAGAAATGATAATGGAGACGTATTGGTCAATCCACAAGGATTTCCAATGATGGATCCGGAACAGATCATGGTTGGAAATCCAAATCCTGACTTTTTGATTGGTTGGAGGAACAATTTTAATTATAAGAATTTCAACCTGACCATGTTATGGGATGTGAGAAAAGGTGGTGATGTCATCAACGTAACCGCATTCTGGATGGGTAATGGTTCCGGAGTGGCAGAACATACTTTGGATAGAAATAAAGTTGCTGTTTTCAGGGGGATCATAGAAAATCCAGGTGGAGATAATCATGGACAGGTCAACGATATTCCAGTGACCTTAGATCAGGCTGCATTTCAAGGTGCAGGTGCTGCAAATTCATTTGGAAGGGAGTTGACTGAAAGATGGGTACAGGATGGTTCCTGGATCAGATTGAGGGATGTTACGCTAAACTACTCTTTTCCTGCCGCAGCAGCGAGTAGATTGGGTATGAGCAGGGCATCTGTAGGTGTGTATGGAAGAAATCTCCTTCTATTTACCAATTATGGAGGGATAGATCCTGAAACAAACTTGGGTGGACCAAATGGAGCTGTTGGCCTGGACGCTTTCACTACTCCGAATATGAGAAGTTATGGTCTTACCATTAATGCTTCATTCTAATCCAAAAAGAAGAAAAGACATGAAAAATAAAATATTTATATATATCATGATGATTGTCGTATTGGTTTCATGTGAATCATTTGATGAAATCAATACCAATCCAAATCAGGCTACTGACGCATCTATTCAGGTGATATTTCCTGCGGTAACAGCGTCATTTGTTTATGGTCTCAACGGTGAATCAGCACAGTTTACGAGTATTTTGATGCAATACCTCACTGGGGTACTTGGAGATCAGCAACAGGTAAACAATTATGCTTTCATAGCCGATATGAGTGATGCTACCTGGAACAGATTCTATGCAAACTGCCTTTTGAATATCAAAAACATCAAAGCTAAATCCCAGGAACTTGGAGCTACCCATTACTTGGGAGCAGCCAAAATTATGGAAGCTGCTGTTTTAGGCTATTCTGTGGACCTTTGGAATGATATTCCTTACACAGAAGCGCTTCAATTGGATGAGATTTCCCAACCTAGTTTCGACAGTGCGGAAGAGATCTATGCCAGAGTACAGCAATTGCTCGATGAAGGAATAGCAGATCTTAATTCAGAAAGTACAACAAGTCCAAGTACCAATGATCTGATCTACAGGGCAAATAATGAGACACTTTGGAGACAAAACTCTCTTCCCAAATGGATCATGTTGGCCAATGCATTGAAAGCCAGGTATCATAACCATCTGAGTAAAGTAGATCCTGCCGGATCAGCAGCAGCTACTTTGGCGGCTATTGATGCCGGAACTTTTACTTCCAATGCTGACGAGCCTATTGTTTTGTTCGGATCTGAATTTGCAGGACCTTGGTTCCCTTATTTTCAGACCACCTTCGGCGAAAACAATGTAGGCATCAGCCAGCGCTTTATCGACTTACTTAGAGATCGTCTCGATGAAGGGATGGACGATCCAAGATTGCCTTTCTTTGTATCCGAAACTACAGCAGGCCTCTATGTGGGCACCCCTAACGGTTCATCCTCAAGACCTCAGGGTTCTGTTGTTCCGGGGCCTTATCTCAACACCAGGGAAGCGCCAACTCCGGTTTTGAACTTCAGTGAGCTTAAATTCATAGAGGCTGAGGCAGCTCTGAGAGCAGGACAGCAGGATCGTGCAGCTGATGCGTTTAATGTAGCTGTTGCTGCTTCTTTGCAAAGAATCACCGGATCCTCCAATGAAGCTTATGTAGAAAGATATGGAAGTGAAACCGGGGCATCCATTACTTTGGAAAGGATCATGGAGGAAAAGCACATTGACTTGTTTTTACAGGCAGAAGCTTGGACAGATTGGAGAAGAAGTACTCCTATTGGAGCGGCTAACACGGTGTCAGGAATTCCTATGTTGGAGCCATCACCGTCCAATTCTACCCAAGGAGCATTTCCTAGAAGGTTCATCTATCCCAATAGAGAAGTAGTGAACAATTCAGCAAATGTGCCTTCAGTGACCAATCAAGACAGAGTATTCTGGGACAGGTAATTCTTAAACCTTAAATGATGATGAAAATGAAAAATATATTAAACACAGCGGTGATACTTCTGACATTCGTTTTTGCGACGTCCTGTATCTTGGAGGAAGTGGAACCCGAATATGACGTAGTGGGTGCTGTAGGAACGATTTCAACGCTTACTGCATCTAATACCAATCCTGAAGTCGGACAAACGGTAACCTTTACCATGACTATCTTTTCGGAGCATGAACCGGCAACAGAACTGAGAATGAACAGAGGGACGGGAACTTCGGCCTCTACGGTAGAGACCAAGACTTTCACTTCCTGGAATACGGAAAATTCTTATGTGGAGTCATTTCAATATACCATTCCAGAAGATGCGGCAGGTACCACACTGACGATGGAATTTGTCTTAGTGACAGAAAGTAATTTTACAGCCAGACGCAGTATCAACCTGAATGTTGCTGCAGGAGAATAAGCAACTGAAAATAATAACCTTCTTGGAAGGTTTAATTAAAAAAACAGCTGGCCAAAGGTCCAGCTGTTTTTTTATGCCTCTTCTTCTGGGCGAAACCTAATTTCAGTAGGATAGGGGAATGCATGAAGCAACTCTCCTTTTTTGATTTGATTTTGTAAGCTTTGCCAATAATCAGGATTAAAAAGGTCTTTGTGATAATCCAAAAAATAGGCTTTTACATCCTCTCTTCCGATCATCCATTTTTTGAAGTCTTCCGGGAATACATCGTTTTCTTTGATGTCATACCAAGGTTCAGATGCATAGATTTGCTCATACGTTTCTGCTTTTGGCTTCCATCTGAAATTCATATCTGTCAGAAATTCTATTTCATCATAATCATAAAAGACCACCCTCTTTTGTCGCGTTACTCCGAAATTTTTTGTCAGCATATCACCGGGGAAAATGTTTGCCTTAGCCAATTGCAATATGGCATAACCATATTCTTCAACTACTTGCTTGGCTTCTTCAAAGTTACATTTTTCAAGATAAATGTTTAAAGGAACCATTTTTCTTTCTGTATATACATGTTTGATAATGAGTTCATTGGCATTGAACTCAAGAAGAGAGTTCACGGAGTTTTTAAGCTCCTCCATCAAACTGGGATGTACCCTGTCCAATGGAATATGAAACTCTTCAAATTCATGGGTATCGGCCATTCTTCCTACTCTGTCATGCAGCCCAACCATTTTGTACTTATCCCTTACTTCCTGTCGGGTCATGGTTTTCGGGGGATCAAAGTAATCCTTGATCATTTTGAAAACTATATTGTAAGAAGGCAGAGTAAATACAGTCATCACCATTCCCTTGATTCCTTCTGCTACTTCAAATTGATCAGTACTTTGCGCCAAATGGTTGATAAAATCTCTGTAAAACTCGGTTTTTCCATGTTTGTTGAAACCTATCGCATTGTACAGTTCATGAATCTGTTTGTGGGTAATGACAGAATTTAGAAAAGCCACTAGCTGCGAAGGTATTTCCACTTCTACCATAAAATAAGAGCGGGTAAAGCTGAATAAATGTGCCATGACCTTCGGGGCAAAAATCATAGTGTCCACATAGATGCCCCTTGGACCGTTCAGAAATGGGATTATAAAGGGCATCCATTTACCCCCAACTTTTGTCCTTCCCACCAAATAGGCCGCTTTGTTTCTATAGAAAACACTTTTGAGTACTTGGGTGATGGTATCCTCTGAGGGCTTATACCTAGATAAAATCACCTCTCTTACTGAATGAACCAGGAATTGTATGTCCTCTTCCTTATTCAAGTAGTTGGCTCCAAAGTCAAAATCCTCCATGATGGAGCGGATGATCTTCTGTAGCCCCCAACTGGAAGGATAGGAATGATAGAGGGATTCATTGGAATATATTGGACAGGAATTGTATCCCTCATATACAAACATGAGCTCTTCATGAATAGCCAATCCAGGGTAAACCTTTCGGATGATTGAATTGAAGAAAGTTTCTGCAAGTTCTTTGTCCAACCTATCTTTGATCTGTGTTTGATACTGGGTTTTGATTTTTTTCCAATAGCTGAAATCTTCAATGGTAGCTCCCAGCAAATCTTTCAATCTATTTTTAGTATCAAAAATATGATCTTTATAGAGCCGTAATCTTTTGACATGATTTTGCTGCATTCCGGCCCAATCCCTATTTCTAAAAAAACCAGGAGCCTTCTTGGTCAGTTCTCCAAATACCTCTATGTAATGGTTAAAACTTTCTTCAATTATTCTGCTGGTTTGAACTTGGTTTTCTTCCATATTCCTTTTTCAAAAATGCTACAATTATAAAAGTAAAAATATTGCGGAAAGCATCCCTTTAATCCGTTCAATTTTCTATCAATTCATCAGTAAAGGTTCTTCAATTTTAATAGATAATTTTATTTTCGGTATTTCATTTTTTCTTTTAATGTCAAATAAAAATTTTCTGGAATTTTTGAAGAAAAATGAAGTGTATATGTTGGTGATAATCTTTGAATTCCGAAATTATATTGGCCTGAAAATCTTATGTTTTCCAGACAAAATAAAATTTTCGCAATCGATTGTTTGGACAATAACAAAACATTATATACCTTTCTGACATGTTATTCAATCAATGAATATCTACAATAGGTTTAATAGGTTTGAGAGATGGAAAAGGCTGGAACAATGTTCCGGCCTTTTTTGATTTTTAGCAATTTTGTATTTCATTCGTATTCTTTTACTTGGTTCAAAATGAATAAATCCAGCTTAAATTACACCCGTTTCCTATTACTTTCAGCCCTTTTAGTAGCCGCAATTTCTTGTGGCTCAGAAAAGGAAAAGGAGGAAGTTGTTTTGGAGTCGGATTTGCCTCTGGAAGATGAAGAATTACAGTTGGCAGAAATGGGACTGCAGCAAATCCAATCTTGGGTGACTTTCTGGAAAAACTCAGAAGGTAAATTTAATCTTGGAGATTTCGAAGTTGATAAAAAAGTGGCCTTCGAACAGCTTGAATGGCCGGAGGAAAATCCCATAGATGATGACTCACCTTTTTATCCATATCTTATTCCCAATCCTGAAGGGAAAGGGGTAGTGGATATTTATAGTTATAAGATTGTATTTCCGGAGAACGGAGGTCCCTTTCTGAATCCAGACTCGGAAGTAATATATTTTAAAGATAATGGGATGCGGGAGCGCTTGCTGTTTATCGGTCCATCCGGAGGTTTCGAAGATGCTGTTTGGGTGACACCTTCACACCTTTTGGTTGCAGGTTTTTTTGAAGAAGAAGAAGGAGTTACACCCAAATTATGGCTGATTGATGTTGAAAACTCCAGTTTTGTGATGTTTAAGCATCCACTTGTGACAACAAATTATTCCAAAGATGGGTATTTAAAGAGAAAACTAAACCGTATTTCTTTTTGATGGAGTTTGATCAGGTAATCAGAAAATTAGAACAAATCCTGGAAAAGCCTCTTCCTGGCAGAAAAGGACAAATTACTATGGCACCTCAGCCTGTTGATGAAGAGCGATTTGCGCAACAAATCAGGAAAGATTTTCGAAAAGGAGCGGTTTTAATGTTGTTTTACCCTGATAGCACCGGAAAATGCTATATACCTTTTATCAAAAGACCCAAATATGAAGGTGTCCACAGTGGGCAGATTGCTTTCCCTGGTGGAAAAATGGAAGAAAGTGATGAAGATCTAGCTGAAACGGCTCTCCGGGAATCGGAGGAAGAAATAGGCATTGATGCAGATAAAGTAACACTTTTGGGCAAGATGTCAGACCTTTATATTCCTCCGAGTAATTTTATGGTTTCCCCATTTTTAGGTTTTGTCAATGAGCAACCCAATTTCCTTCCTGACCCCAAGGAAGTGGAAAGGATTATCAATTGCCCGGTGGAAGTACTTATGGATAAAAACATTAGAAAAACAGGAAGTATCAATTCCCGTGCGGGTTTCAAAGTAAATGCGCCCTATTTTGATATAGAATCAGAAACTGTTTGGGGAGCTACAGCCATGATGCTTGGAGAGTTTACCTACATGTGGGAGAGGGATGGTTTTTGATTTTTTGAGCAATTGTGGTATTGTTGTAAAAAACCTCTTTCTTCATGCAAGAAGCAACACCACTGATTACCAATGATGCCATAGTTTTTGGGATTTTGATGTCCATATTGGCGCTTGTTTTTGGTACTTCGTCAAGCAATAAACCGATCTGGAGAAAATTTTACAGGGTGATACCCTCTATTTTGCTTTGTTATTTCATCCCAGCGGTGTTGAATTCGGTAGGTTTGATTTCTGGTGAGTACTCTGGTCTTTATGGCATGGCCTCGCGTTATCTATTGCCCACTTCACTGGTGCTTTTGACATTGAGCATTGATTTTAAAGGTATCCTCAAGTTAGGTCCCAAAGCATTGATCATGTTTTTGGCAGGTTCATTGGGTATTATTCTGGGAGGTCCTTTGGCACTATTGACTATTTCCACCATTTTTCCGGAGGTTCTGGGAGGTGTTGGTCCTGATGAAATCTGGAGAGGCTTGGCGACTATTGCCGGAAGCTGGATTGGGGGTGGTGCTAATCAGACAGCCATGTTGGAGGTATTTGGTGCTAGCCCCACGCTATTTTCCCAAATGATTGCAGTAGATGTATTGGTAGCCAATGTTTGGATGGCGGTATTGCTTTATTGGGCTGCCAAGCCAGGTAAAATTGATAAAATTTTCAAAGCTGATAGTTCTGCCATTCATGAGCTTCAAGAGAAAGTGGAAAAATACAGAGAAGGGATTTTGAAGATCCCCACGATGGCCGATACCATGAAAATTTTGGGAATTGGTTTTGCCATCACAGGTTTAGCCCATTTGATTGCAGACTGGTTAGCCCCTTTCATTGGTAGCAATTATCCCCAATTGGGCCAGTATTCCTTGGATAAAACCTTCTTTTGGATAGTGGTAGTGGCCACCACGGGAGGTTTGATTCTTTCATTTACCCGTGCAAGGGAGCTTGAAGGAGCTGGGGCATCGAGATTAGGGTCAGTTTTACTTTATGTTCTGGTAGCCACCATCGGAATGCAAATGGACTTGATGGCTATTTTTGACAGCCCTGTTTTTTTCCTTATAGGAATATTTTGGATGATATTCCATGTCTTGATTATGTTGTTGGTTGCTTACTTGATCAAAGCACCATTCTTCTTTGTGGCAGTTGGGTCTCAGGCCAATGTGGGTGGAGCTGCATCAGCACCTATCGTTGCATCTGCTTTTAACCCATCTCTGGCACCCGTTGGGGTCTTGATGGCAGTATTGGGATATGCTGTGGGTACTTATGGGGCCTATATCTGTGGTCTTTTACTTCAATTGGTGCATGGCTAAGGAGATTTTGTAGACTCAAGCCATCAAACTGATATTTGTGATAAAGTATCAGACTGGTTATAGGACAGCCTCCATTTATTTTTTTGCCCGTATTCGGACAAAAATGTTCATCTGTCCACAGGGTGAAATCACAAAATCCTCATTTTTAATTCATAAGACTGTTTTTTGGAGCTGGCATGAATGTAGAAATAAAGTTTCAGCTAGGTGAAAGTATAGTAGCCAGGATGCCCTTTGTTGGGGAAACCAAACTTAGATTTTACAATCATGTGGAAGAATTACTTAAAAGTGTCCTTTAGAAACCTGATGAAGCGAAAGCTTTATGCGGGTATTAATATTTTAGGTCTTACTGTTGCCATAGTCAGTTTTTTGGCCATTGCGCTGTATGTCCACCATGAAGCCACCTACGACAAGATCTATTCAGATTCGGACCGGGTGGTAAGGTTTGCACAAAAATTTGTCAGGTCAGGAGAGGAACAAGTGGTAGCGATGACACCGTCAGCTTTGGTTCCTGCCTTGATGGAAGAAATTGAGGAGGTAGAAGTAGCTACCCTGATTTTTGATTACAGCATCTTTTCTTCGGTGCTGATAGATGCTGGAGAAGGTAACCGGGAGGAGACCAAGTTTGCTTTTGTGGATGAAAATTTCTTTGAAATCTTCGACCTGGAATTACTTGCCGGAGCTGAGGGAAAGCTTTTGGCAGCGCCCAATCAGATAGTCCTGACATTCTCTGCGGCGCAGCGGTACTTCCAAAAACCTTTACTGGCAGTGGGAAATACCATCAAGGTAGACAGCAAAGATTATCAGGTTACCGGTATTGTATCAGACTTCCCAAGTAACAGTCACATTGATTTTGACTTTTTAGCCTCTTTTATCAGTACCAGGCATGGAAAAGAACCTCAATGGTCTCCTGCAAATTACTATTCTTATGCAAAACTAATTCCTAATTCTGATAGGGAAGCCTTTACCTCAAAACTTGATCAGCTGGTAGAAAAGTACTTGGGCGAACAATTGAGAAGCTATGGATTTGAAGTTTCTATATTGTATCAACCTTTGACTTCCATTTATTTGGGAGACAGCCAACTGAAGGAAATGAAACCTGTTTCTGATATCAAAAACCTCTATATTTTTGGGTCAGTTGCTTTTTTACTCATAATCATCGGCATCATCAATTATGTCAACCTAGCCACTGCTGAGTCTACAGAACGCAATAAGGAAGTAGGGCTTAGAAAGGTTTTGGGAGCAGATAGGCCTCAGCTATTTGGTCAATTTATTTCTGAATCTATGATCTTGTCCCTATCTGGAGTAATATTTAGTCTATTGATTCTTTATCTGCTAAAAGGGGTTTTTGAAGAATTTTCTGGGGTTTCCATGAACTTGGAATTGTTGCTTAGTCCTCTAGGGATTTTGCTGGTGTTGAGCTTAATGCTTTCCATTGGTTTGTTTTCAGGGTTTTATCCGGCATTGATTCTTTCTGGGATGGAGCCACTGCGTGCTTTGGGAAAAAAAATAACCGGTTTTGCGAGTGGCGCTTGGCTTAGAAGAAGTTTGGTGGTTTTTCAGTTTTTTGTTTCCATCAGTCTTTTGTTGTCCACTTTTATCGTCAAAAAACAGTTGGATTTCATGCAGACCATCAACTTGGGATATGAACGGGAAGAGGTGGTTGCCCTCAATTTTCATTATAATATGGGGGAGAAATATTCTGCATTGAAAAGTGAACTGGAGAGGACTGCAGCTGTGCAGTCCACCAGCCTGACAAACTCACTTCCCATATTTATTCAAGCAGGTTACTCTATTTCTCCAGGAGGAGACAATGACAAGGATCTTATGCTGACCGGTTTTGCAGTAGATCATGAGATTGTAAAAACCCTAAATCTTCATTTACTGGCAGGTGTTGAGTTTTCTGATCAGGATATCAATCAGACTGCAGCTTATGAAGAAAATGCAGAAATGAATATTATTCTGAACCAGGCTGCTATCAGAGAATTGGGATGGACAGTTGAAGAAAGTGTAGGGCGAAAGGTGAATTTTAATGGTTTGATATCCAATGTTAAAGGAGTAGTTCAGGATTTTTATTTCAATTCATTGCATAATCAGGTCGGACCTTTGGTGATCTTTATACAGCCATCAGAAGCCAACTGGATTTTGGCCAAACTTCCTAAAGGCAACCCAAAAGAAAACCTTTCCAAAATGGAAGATGTATGGAAAGGTGTTTATCCGGAAAGGCCATTTGCCTTCAGATTTCTTGATGAAGAATATGCTCAAATGTATCAGAGGGAACAAAATGTGTCCCGTATTTTCCAGCTATTCTCTGGGATTGCCATTTTCATAGCCAGTATGGGGCTTTTTGGACTGGTTTCCTACGTTGCTATGCGAAGAACGCGGGAAATCAGCATCCGCAAAGTATTAGGTGCCAAAGCTACTGATGTGTTAAAAATACTTTCATCTGATTTCTTTTTACTCTTGGGCTTGTCGGCTATGTTTTCCATAGGGTTCGGTCTGTGGTTTAGTCAGGAATGGCTATCAGGTTTTGCCTATAAAACTGATATCTCGCCTTGGATCTATGTATTGGCCATTGCATTCGTAGGACTGATTGCGCTATTGACAATTGGTTACAGGACCACAAAGGTATTTTTGCAAAACCCTGCAAAGACACTGAAGGATGAATGATGGGAAAATTATCTCAATTGATTTTGACCACCAGCGGACAATAATGTCCGCTTATCTTTTAGATAAAGTGAATGGAATGCGGTCTGAGCCCATTAGTCAATCCTCTAGGCTGGCATTAAAATGGAATTGATTCAAATACAAAAAATAATTTAATAATTTGATGTTACTGGCAAAGTAGCGGATAATCACAATCTCAACAAACAGTTATTATGCTCCGCAATTATTTGAAAATATTTCTACGAAACCTGAAGAAAAACCCAGCTTATATGTTAATCAATATTTTGGGACTTTCTGTAGGAATGGCTGCCAGTATATTGATTTTTCTATTTGTTCAACATGAGCTCAGTTATGACAAGTACCATGATAAATCAGATAGGATTTACAGGATTTCCCGTTCTTTTTTTAACCAAAATGGTGAAGTAAATCTTCATTTGGGCCATTTGGCGCCACCTTTTGGACCACTTCTCAAGTCTGATTTTAATCAGGATGTGGAGGAGGTAGTCCGGGTTCTTAATACCAATGTGGTGTTAAAAGATGAGGGAAATGTTTTTGAAGAAAGAAGATTCTATTTCTCAGATCCTGAAGTTTTCAATGTTTTTACTTGGGAAGTGATTGAAGGAGATCCTGAGGCTGCTTTGAGTTTCCCGGATGGTATGGTTATCTCGGAAAGCATGGCCAAAAAATACTTTGGTAATTCTGAGGCAATCGGCAGAACTTTGGAAATGAAAATCGGCCAGGTATCAGCAAATATGCAGGTCAGAGCTGTGATGAAGGATGTTCCGGACAATTCACATTTCAAGGCTGATTTTTTGGCTTCGATGGAATTGGTGACAGATTTCTATGGTGGTTATGAAGCCATGATGAAGAATTTCGGTTCCAATAACTTTGGAACTTACATGCTTTTGAAACCAGGGGTTGATATTGAGTCCATTACCGCACAAATTCCTTCTTTTCTTAACAGGCACCTGCAAACAGGGAATGATGGAACCTTGCCTTCAACTTGGACAGATTTGCACCCTTGGGCCATTACTGATATTCACCTTTATTCCAATCTGGATTCCGAGCTTGAACCTAATTCAAGCATAGAGTATGTTTATATTTACAGTGCCATTGCCATTTTCATCCTTTTGATAGCCTGTGTGAATTTCATGAACCTTGCTACCGCGAGGTCTGCCAAAAGAGCCTTGGAAGTTGGATTACGAAAAGTGCTCGGGGCTGATCGTCAACTTTTGATCAGGCAATTTATGAGTGAAACCATCATGATGACTTTCATGGCTTTGGTTCTTGCTGTGGCTTTGGCAACCATTGCTTTACCGGTATTTGGAGATTTTACAGGAAAGGAACTTAGCATGAATTTACTGGATCATCCCGAATATTTGTTGGGTATGCTGGCCTTGGTAGTCTTGGTGGGGATGTTGGCAGGAAGTTATCCTTCGCTGTTCTTGTCAGGTTTTCAACCAGTGAAAGTGTTGAAAGGTACCTACAAGATAGGCTCTATTCATGAAAAATTGAGATCCGCGCTTGTGGTAGGACAGTTCGCGATTTCTATCATTCTGATTGTTGCTGTAATGGTGGTGATCAATCAGTTGGACTACATGAAAAATAAAGAGCTTGGTTTCAATAAGGAACAAATTGTAGTGCTGCCGGCCTACAAAGAATTGGTGGATAATTACGAGACCTTAAGAGACAGGTTTCTTCAACAGCCAGGCATTGAGTCAATGGCCTTGGGTTCAAGAATTCCATCAGGTAGGTTATTGGATGCCCAAGGTGCACAGGCCGAAGTCAATGGTGAACTGACCGTCATGGATATTAGATTGACAGATATACATATCAGTCATTCATTTATGGAGACTTTTGGGATTAACATGGCTGCTGGAAGGGACTTTGATTATCAGCTTGCATCCGATAGCACAGAGGCCTTTTTGATCAATGAGTCAGCGGTCAGAGCTATTGGATGGGCATCTTCGGAAGATGCTATAGGTAAAGCTATGCATTATGGGCCTAGACGAGGATATGTAGTTGGAGTTGTAAAGGATTTCCATTTTGAATCCCTGCATCAGCCCATCAGTCCGATGATTTTTATGGTTCCTGATGAAAGGTTTAATGAGGTAGCATTCCGTCTGAATGCAGATAATTTTGATCAAAGTATAGCTTATCTCAGGGAGGAGTGGACTGCTTTACGTCCGGATTTCCCTTTCAATTATTATTCCGTGGCGGACAGATTTGATCAGCAGTATGAAGCAGAAGAAAAAGTCGGAACTGTTTTCGGTTTCTTCGCAGGCTTAGCCATTCTGATTTCTATTTTAGGCCTGTTTGGTCTATCCGCTTATGCCACAGAGCAAAGAACCAAGGAGATCGGAGTCAGAAAAGTAATGGGAGCAAGTATTCTCAGTGTAGTACTTCTTTTGGGAAAAGATTTCCTCAAATTGGTTTTAATGGGTTTTGTGCTTGCTGTACCCATAGCATGGTACGGTATGAGTAATTGGCTGGACGGTTTTGCATATAGTATTTCCCTTTCCTGGTTGGTGTTTCTGATTTCTGGATTCATAGCGCTTTTCATAGCTGCACTTACGGTAAGTTCACAGTCAATCCGTGCTGCGATGATCAATCCGGTAGATGCGTTTAAGGTGGAGTAGAAGGGGGAAGGATGGAGGATGAGGGATGAGGGATGAAGGGTGAAGGATGAAGAGAGAGGCGAGATACGAGAAAAGAGAAGCGAGAACCAAGAGCCAAGAGTTCGTGACCTTTGAGGTCTTTTTTTGACCTCGTATTATAGTTTGAGGAAAAGGAAGAGTTGAAATACGAGAGGAGGGAGGTGAGAAACAAGTGCGGATAGAGTTGAGATGCGAGAGAACAAAATGAAAGCTTGATCTGAGAAATAAGAATCATCCTCCATGCAACCCTTCAGTAAATTCTTCAATCTTCCATAGGCATATTGAAAAAACATTCAAGCCCAATAAATCATGTTGAAAAATTATATCAAAATCGCGCTGAGAAACCTCAAAAAGAGGAAGGCTTTTTCCATTATCAATATCCTCAGTCTTGCCTTGGGACTAACTGGTGGGATTTTTATGTTGGTCTATGCTTTGGATGAATTTTCCTATGACAATTTTCATGAAAATGGTGATAGAATTTATCGGGTCAATACAGTTTTTGTAGATGCCAAATCAGGAAATGAAAGTTATAATAGCACCAATGGATGGCCTGTAGGTAAAATCCTGGAGTCAGATTTTCCGGAAGTTGAAAATGTGATTTATACCATTACTTGGCCTAAGTTAGATATCAAGACAGAAGAGGAAACACTCAGTCCAAGAATGGCCTATGTCACTGAGTCTTTTTTTGATGTTTTTTCATTTGAACAAATGAAGGGATCCCCATCAGCAGCTTTATCACAGCCTTATCAGGCCGTCATCACTGAAAGTATGGAAAGCCTTATATTCAAAGGGCAGGACGGTTTGGGAAAAGAGTTTTTTCTGGCAGATAGCATAGCAGTAAAAGTTGGTGCTGTGGTAAAGGACGCCCCTGAAAACTCTCATATTCAATTTGAAGTACTCCTTTCCCAATCTACCTTTGAAAGGCTTATAGGAATGGAAGATTATATGGCAGGTTGGGGAAATATCAATATGACCAACTACCTCATGCTTCGTGAAGGAACAGACGCTGAAGCTTTCAAGGATAAAGCCAAGTCAGTTTACATGGACCATGTGGGAGATATGATGCGATCATGGGGAGCTGAAGCCTTTTTGAAATTTGAACCCATGAAGGATATTTACCTGCGTTCAGAAGCAGGTAATCCACTTGGAACACTGGGAAGTATAGACCGTGTTTATATGGTTTTAGGGATTTGTCTTTTCACCATTTTATTGGCCTGTATCAATTTTATCAATCTTTCTACTGCACGGTCAGTAGATCGCTTCAAGGAGGTTGGGTTGCGAAAAGTAGTAGGTTCGACCAGGATGGCACTGATTACCCAGTTTATGACAGAAGCTTTTGTATTGACACTTTTTGGGCTTTTGATCGCAGTTTTTCTTGCCAGTATGATGATGCCTGTTTTCAATGAATTAGTCAATAAAACGTATCAATTGAACAGCCTGTTAAAGCCTGAAATTATTTTGGGAATATTGGCTTTACTTATTTTGATAAGTCTATTTGCAGGATATTATCCATCATTGCACCTTTCCGGTCTCCAGCCGGTGAAGATCCTGAAGGGCAAATTTAATCCTGGTGGTACTGGTCCTAACCTTAGAAAAGCCCTGGTGGTGTTTCAGTTTTTTATTTCTGTTTCGTTGGCTTTAGGTACCCTGGTTGTGCTCAATCAGCTGGACTTTATGCAGCAGAAGGAACTTGGCTTTGCCAAGGATGAAATTTTGGTAATCAATGCATCAAAGCTCGAAAAAAGCCGGATTGAAAGTCTGAAATACGAGCTGGGAAATATTTCCGGTATCCAAAGTGTGACATATAGTAATGGTATCCCGGGCAGACCGGGATGGATCGGTCAAATTGCTTATCCTGATGGCAGAGAAGCCGAGAACCCTGTTTCGGTAGAGTACTTGGCAGTAGATGAGGATTACCTAAGTACCCTTAACTTGGACTTGGTGGCAGGAAGGTTTTTCGATCCTGAGCGGGAAACGGACCGTACCGAAGGCCTTGTGTTGAATGAAAGGGCAGTCAGGCAGTTTGGATGGGACAGTCCCGAAGAAGCCTTGGGTCAGAAAATTGTTTCACCCTCCACTACACCTCAGGGAACAGTGATAGGAGTAGTGCGGGATTACCACCAACTAGGCCTACAGCAGTCTATTCACGGGATTGCTATGGATTGGGCACCTGATTACTCTTATTGGTTGTCCCTTCGGTTTGAACCGAGCCAAACCACTGCCATTCTGGAGACCCTAAATCAAAAATGGATCAATGATTTTACAGGAATGGATTTCAAATACTTTTTTCTGAATGAAGACTTTGAAAGGTTATATCAGGCAGAGTTGCGTATGGCCAAGATGTTCCGGCTATTTGCAGGACTCACGCTTTTGATTTCACTGATCGGATTACTTGGCTTGGTTTCCTTTATGATAGAATCCCGATCCAAGGAAATGAGTATCAGAAAGGTATTGGGTGCAGGAGTACACCAAATTGTTTATACCCTTTCCAGGGAATTTATGCTTTTGGTGATGATTGCATCAGTTTTGGCAGCTCCGGTGGCATGGTATTTCGGCAAGGAATGGTTGCAAAACTTTGCTTATAGGACCCCCATAGCATTAGGGAATTTTCTGACCGTGATCCTGATGGCTCTTTTGGTTACCTTGTCGGTTGTTGGTTTTCAGGCCCTCAAAGCGGCTTATAGAAATACAGTGAATGGGTTGAGGAGTGAGTGATGAAATGAGTAATTGGAAATCTTTTGCCTATACCAACCTCGAAAAGCTGTTTACCTTATATACAAGAATTATTACTTTGCTTTTATGAAAATTCTGAAGAAGAAAACAGAATAGGGGTTGATGAGTCGAATGCTTGGCGGAGACCTAGGAGTTTAAATATTAAATAATATGAGGCAATTAAAGATATCATCTTAACGCTCTATAATTATTTAATGTGTCCTGCTACAAAATACCTGAATTACAAAGTTCTTGGCTACATCGGTCAACCGTCATCGGACTTTTTCAATCAGAAGAAATTTGGTTTCCCGCAGCTTTACGGATAAACACATTACTTTTTTTCAAATCGGTTTTCCAAGCGTTATTCTCTTTTTTGGTAATTAGAAAATAAACCTTAAAAGACAGATAAGAATTGAATCTAACCGTAATAATTACTTTTTTCCTTGACAAAAGTCATGTTTTAAATCTCTCGATGTTCTTAAGTTTGAAGTACAAACAAAGAACATGAAAAACTTTCTTTTTTCAATTTGCCTTTTCCTTTCGTTAGGGACTGTATTTGGGCAAGAGAAGCAGTACACCCTGCTGCTGAACACGGGCACGCAAAATACATGGGAAAGGGATTTTGGATATTCTCCCTTGGTGTACAAAGGTAGCAATGCAGGATTTACTTTGGGCTTTTCCAGTGAAGGCGAAAAAAAAGCAGATGAGGTTTATATCCATTACAGCAGTTTACCCCTTCAAAATAAATTCGGTGCTGAAATGAGGGCAACTCAGGCCAGCATCATGACTTATACCTTTTATAAACCTGATTGGCTGCCAGAACAATTGAACTTGGGTTGGTCCAATAACAATGCTTTGAGTTTGCGGAATTATCAGGAATCTCAAAACTTTAATCCTAGGTTTGATTTCCACACTTCCTTTGGGCCTGCTGCCCGCTATCAGACATTTTTTGGGAAGAATCAGCAGTGGAGATTTGCTTCTCAGGCACATATACAGGTCATAGGTTTTCTTTTCTCCGCATCATACCTCACTAGCCCACCGGATGCCTTTCTGCACGAACAGTCTACTTTCAATGCATTTATGCAGTCTATCCGATTGTTTCAGCCTTTTCAACAACATGACTTGGGTATGTTGAATCAGTTGTTTTATCAATTATCCAATGGCAATGAAGTCGGTTTAGGTTACCGTTGGCATTATACCTCTTTGGAAAATGCCCAGCGGTCACAGCGCTCAGGGGGACATTATTTCTTTCAGTTAAATTTCAGACTATGATGAACAGTCAGTATTTAAAAATGTTGATGATCCTCACTTTTCTTTTGATAGGGAGCAGCTGCGAAGAAATTCTCCAACCCAAGGATCCTCAGGTCAGCCCAAGTGCGGTATTTGAGCATTTATGGACTGACATCCATAACCGCTACAGTTTTTTCGAAGAAAAACAAATAGACTGGGAGCTCCAAAAACAGATCTATGCGCCTTTGATTCATGAGGGTTTGGATCAATTTGAGTTGTTTGAAATTCTTGGGAATTTGTTGGCAGAATTGGAAGATGGACATGTGAATCTGTTGAGTACTTTCAACCGCTCACGAAACTGGAGCTGGTATGAGGATTTTCCATTGTATTATGATGAGCAGCTGATATTTGACCAATATTTGAAAACTGACTACCGTATCATTGGACCCTTACTTGCTCAAAGTGTTGACAATATGTTGTATGTGAATTACCGCTCTTTTGAGCGTAATATTACGCAACAACATATGGACGAAATCATCCGTCTGATGCAGTTTCATGAGGGTTTGATCATAGATGTCAGAAGCAATGGAGGGGGTAACCTTCAAAATGCGCTAAACATTGGCTCCCGCTTTGTTGAAGAGGAGGTGACCTATGCAAGTCAGCGCTTTAAAACCGGACCCGGTAGATCGGACTTTACACCTTGGGCTCCTCTGAGGATCAGTCCCAATTCAAGGGAAAAATACCTCGGGAAAGTTGCTGTCCTGACCAACAGAAGGTCTTATAGTAGTACTACTTTTTTTGCACAGATGATGAAGACTATACCCCAAGCACGCTTGTTTGGGGACCAAACGGGAGGCGGGGGAGGTATCCCTGTTTTTGCTGAACTTCCCAATGGCTGGACTTACCGTTTTTCAGGAAGTCAAACAGTTGATCTGAATAATGTCCAAATAGAGTTTGGCGTTGAGGTGGATGTTTTGCTGACCCATTCGATGGATCAGATTGATGGTAAGGATCATTTTATTGAAGCAGCGATTGATTGGTTGAAGGAATGAGAATTGTTCGGTTTATCCAATTCCTATTATTTAAAAAATTAAGAGGCATGGTTCCACCGCTTAAAATGAATTTTAATAATTTTGGTAATAGCCTTTTTCAATTCTTGATCTAAATTCAAATTCAAAATACATACTGCAAAGTTTCTTTTTAGTGGGGTTTTAGTTACTTTAGATTAAAGTAATTCTTCAAAACCTTTTTTTCTAAAGATCCACCCCAAGACACAGTACATTCATGGAAAAAAAATTACCTGACTACAGTAGTCTTTTTTATTTAAATCCACTTCCATCGTGGGTTTATGATTTGGAGACTTATCAGATTTTGGATGTCAATCAAGCGGCAATTGATCACTACGGTTACTCCAAGGACGAATTTTTGGGGCTGACCATCAAGGATCTTCGCCCAAAGGAGGAGATTCAAAAAATGGTTATGGCCCATGAAGGGATAGATGAAAAGGAAGGCAGCATTTTTTTCGGAGTATTTACCCATCAAAAAAAGAATGCAGAACTCATCAGAATGGAAATCAATGGGCATAAAATAGGTTTTCAGGGAAAAGAATGTATGTTGATTGTCTGCCAAGATGTATCAGAACAAGAAGATCAGCTAAGAAAGTTAAAGGAGTCAGAAGAGGCGTTACGGAAAAGCGAAGCTAAATTCAAGACTATTTTTGACATTGCATCTTTGGGAATTGCACAAGTTGACCCATCTAACGGTAAGATTATTTTGGTCAATGCTTTTTATGAGACAATTACCGGATACAGTACAGAAGAGCTGCTGAATATGAGTTTTGTAGATTTGACCCATCCTGATGATAGGGGGAAAGACTGGGAAATATTCAGCAAAGCTGTTCGAGGGGAATCTCAATACAGAAATGAAAAGCGATATATTAAAAAGGACGGCTCAACCGTATGGGTTCGTCTTCATCTGGCTTTTATAAGGGATGAACAAGGCAAACCTATCAGAACTGTAGCCATTTGTGAAGATATTACTCCCCAGAAAAATGAGGAGCAGCGGTTGAAACTTTTGGAAAGTGTCATTACCAATACTTCTGACTCTATTTTGATCACTGAAGCGGAGCCCTTTGAGCTGCCGGGGCCTAAGATCATTTATGTCAATGAAGCCTTTACTAAAATGACAGGTTACACTGCTGAGGAAGTGATCGGTAAAACACCTAGAATATTGCAAGGTCCCAACTCTGATCAAGAGGAATTATCTAGACTTAGCCGTGCGTTGAGAAACTGGGAATCTTGTGAAATCACAACAATAAACTACAAAAAAAATGGCGAGGAGTTTTGGATTAATTTTTCGGTTTCGCCTGTTGCCAATGAAAAGGGTTGGTTTACGCACTGGGTTGCCATAGAACGCGATGTAACAGAGCAAAAAAACAAGGAACTCGAGAATCAATTGCTGAACCAAATCAATGAAGATTTTTCGTTTGAAAACAATTTGATGATTGCTTCCAATGAACTTTGTCAAACAGTCAGTGAGTTCGGCAAATTTGATTTTGTGGAGTTGTGGTTGCCAAATCTGGAAAACTCCCAAATCCAGTTGTTTGCCCACCAAGCTTCCACTTCCAAAGCAGCAGTGTTTTACATTGAAAGCAGTGATATTACTTCTTTTCACCAAGGGGAAGGACTACCAGGCATAGTTTGGGAAAAACAAACTGCGCTTCTATGGAAAGAAATAAATGAACATGAAGATTTTATTCGAAAAGAGGCAGCTGAAAAAGCCGGAATCACTTCAGCGCTTGGAATTCCTCTACTTTGTAATGAGAAAATTGTAGGTGTATTGGTAATAGGAACCCAGCATGAGCTTAGTTTCCTTCAAAAGTATGTCAAAATCTTCCAGCAACTGGAGCAATTTATCGGTTCAGAAATCAATCGCAAAAGGTTGGAAAACGACCTGGAACATCTATTCGATGCTATCCCTGATATTATCTGCATCACAGACCTCCAAGGTAAATTTCTCAAAATCAATAAAGCCGGATGTGAGCTATTGGGTTATCATGAAGATGAAATCATCAATGCTACTTTTAAAAAATTCCTTCATCCCGAGGACAGGGAAATATCCAACCAGGATTTAAGCAGGCTTAAAGCAGGCCTAAATACATCAGAATTTGAAAATCGCTACATCACCAAGAGTGGTGAAATCATTTGGCTGAGTTGGACCAGTAATTCCAGCTTGGAAGAAGGCTTGATCTATGCCACTGCCAGAAATATCTCAGGAGAGAAAAAACTAAGGGAATTAAACCGTCTGGCCAATACCCTTGCTAAAATAGGTAGCTGGGAAATTGATATTACCAGAAATAAGGTTTATTGGTCTGAGCTTGTGCATGAGCTTCATGAAACAGACCCAAATACATTTATTCCTGATTTGGAAACGGGTATAAACTTTTACAGAGAAGATTTTAAGAGCTTAGTAAAAGCTAAAGTAAATCATTGTATAGAAACAGGATTGCCATTTGATTTTGAGGCTGTATTGATTACTGCCAAGAGGAGAGAAAGATGGGTAAGGTCCATAGGATCAGCGGAGTTTGTTGATGGGCAATGTGTACGGGTATACGGTAGTTTTCAGGATATCCACGAAAGAAAAGATGCGGAAGTACGCCTACAATCTTTGGCAGATAATCTACCGGGAGTAGTATTTCAGTATTTGATCTACCCTGATAGCACTGATACATTGAAATATGTGACAAAAGGTTCAGTAGAAATTTGGGGATTCAGCCCTGATGAGGTTTTGGAAAATAATCAGCTCGTTTGGAACCAAATCAGAGAAGGGGGCAACTTTGAGGATGTTAGCCAAAGTATCACGGAATCTATTCTATCCAAATCTAAATGGACTGCAAGCTGGAAATATGTGATGCCAAGTGGGGAGGTTAAAACCCATTTAGGATATGGTTCCCCTTATTTTTTACCGGACGGTTCAGTTTCGTTCAATTCAGTGGTTTTGGATATCACTCAGGAAGCAAAAAATGAAGCTTTGTTGGAACAAGCTACAGGAATGGCCAAAATCGGAAGCTGGGAATTGGATTTGTTAAATGAAGACAATGACGCCATGTATTGGTCTCCTATGACTAGGGAAATTTTGGAGGTTGATGATCATTACAACCCTTCTCTTACCGGTGGATTTGAGTTTTACGAGGCAGATAGTAAAGGACGAATCGAGAATGCAGTTGACAAATTGATAAAGGAGGGGATAGAATTTGATGAGGAACTTTTAATAATCACTAACTCAGGAAAAGAGAAGTGGATCAGATGCATAGGGAAGCATGAGCGGGTTAAAAACAAATGTGTTAAAATCTTTGGAAGTTTTCAGGATATTCATGCTTCTAAATCTCTAGAAATTCAGATTCGGGAGATTTTGGGGAGTATTTCTGATGCTTTTTATGCACTTAATAGCAATTGGGAATTCACTTATTTTAATAGGGAATCAGAAAAATTGCTTGGTAAAACGGAGTCCGAAGTCATTGGTGAAAATATCTGGGAAGTTTTCCCAAATGCACTGGGAACAGCCCTTGAAGAATCATATTACCGTGTAGCGGCTAGTGGTCAATCTGAATCTTTTGAATATTTGAGAAGAAAAGATCAGAATTGGTACGAAATCAGTGTTTACCCTTTCAGTGGTGGCATATCTGTATTTTTCAGAAATATCCAAGAGCGTAAAATTTCAGCTGAAATGCTGAAGAAGGCGTATTTGGAAAAAAATAATATTATAGAAAGTATAGCCGATGCGTTTTTCACGGTTGACAAAAACTTCATTGTTTCTTATTGGAACAAATCTGCGGAGGATCTTTTAGGTGTGAAGCGGGAACGATTGATTGGCAAGAGATTATGGGATGTCTTTCCTGATGCTGTTTCGTTACCTTCTTACACCAATTACAATAAGGTTTTGGAAACAGGAAAGCCGATTTCTTTTGAAGATTATTATGGCATTTGGCTAGAAGTGAATGCCTATCCTTCGGAAGAAGGTCTTACAGTTTTTTTTAGAGATATTACACTGAGAAAAGAGGCTGATCAGAGATTGATGAAGGCCTTTGAAGAGAAAAATAAAATCCTGGAAAGAATTGGCGATGCATTTTTCGCCTTGGATAAGGATTGGAATGTCACTTATTGGAACAAGCGAGCAGAAGAAATTATAGGAATACCAAGAGAGGACCTTATAGGAAATAATTTGTGGGATAAATTCCCTTTAGCCAAGGAATTGGAGTTCTTCAAACAATATGAGCGTGCCTTCCAAACACAAACTCCAGTAAATTTTGAGGAGTTTTTTCAGCCGTTAAATCAATGGTATGAAGCTAGCGGGTACCCATCTCCTGAAGGGATCAGTGTGTTTTTCAGGGATGTAACTGAAAAAAAATAGCTGAGAAAAAAGTTTTGGAAGCTAATGAACGCTTTGAAATTGTAACAGAAGCAACCAATGACGCTATTTGGGATTATGATTTGGTCAAGGATCAACTTTTTTGGGGAAAAGGATTCTATACTTTATTTGGATATAATCCAGAAGAAATAAAGCCATCATTTGAACTATTGCTATCTCTGATCCATGAAGAAGATAGGGAGCATATTGTCAGTCAGGTCGATAAATATATGTCTGATCCTAGGCAAAAGGATTGGTATGAAGAATATAGATTTTTAAAAACAGATGGCTCTTATGCCTTTGTAGTGGACCGGGCAAAGTTTTTGAGAAATACCAAAGGTCAAGTTACGAGAGTAATTGGTGCCATGACGGATATTACAGAAAGAAAGAGTTTCGAAAAAGAACTTCTCAAACTGAATGAATCTCTTAAGCTGCATGCCCATGAATTGGAAACTTCAAATGAGCAATTAGAGCAATTTGCATTTATTGCATCTCATGACTTGCAGGAGCCTTTGAGAATGATTACGAGCTTTTTGGATCAACTCAAAAGAAAATATCAGGATCAATTTGATGATAGGGCACTTCAGTACATTCATTTTGCAACTGATGGGGCCAAGAGGATGAAGCAGATTATATTGGACCTTCTTGAATATTCCCGTGCAGGAAGATTGACAGAACAGTTAGAAAAAGTGAATCTTAACTCCTTGTTGGAAGATTATCAAATTCTCAGAAACAGATTGATAACCGAAAAAGGAGTGAAAATCAATATGGGTACACTTCCGGTAGTGGAAACTTACAAGGCTCCTATGCTTCAAACCCTTCATTGTCTCATGGATAATGCAATCAAGTATACCAAAGAGGGGGTTAGGCCGGAGGTGAGTGTGGATTCAGAAGATGCAGGTGACTTTTGGAAAATCAGCATTGCTGATAATGGGATAGGTATAGAACCCGAATTCTTTGAAAAGATTTTTGTCATATTCCAGCGCTTGCACAATCGGGAAGAATATTCCGGAACTGGGATAGGGCTTTCTATAGCCAAAAAGCATATTGATTCCTGGGGAGGTAAGATCTGGCTGGAATCAGAACCCGGTAAAGGATCCATATTTTATTTTACCATTCCCAAATCTTAAAGGATTAATTTATTACATTAGCGAAAGCCGGAAAGATAAAAACGCTTTCAAGTAAAGCGGTTTATGTAAAAAAAATAAGATATGAAGCCTGCACAAATTCTATTGGTAGAGGATAACGAGGGTGATATTGTCCTTACGCTTGATGCTTTTGAGGAAAGTAAAATCAAAACAGCCATCACTGTTGCCAGAAATGGAAAGGAAGCATTGGATATTTTATTCCAAAGAGGAAAATTCACCAATGCTTCTAAACCTGACCTGATTCTACTCGATATCAATCTCCCTATTTTCAACGGACATGAAGTGTTGAAGCAGATAAAGGAAGATGCTAGCTTAAAGAAGATTCCGGTAATTATGTTGACCACTTCCTCCAGTCATATAGATGTGGAGAAAGCCTATGAAAACCATAGCAATAGCTATGTGAAAAAACCCCTGGACATGGAGGAGTTTTTGGGAGCTATTTTGAAGATTGAGGAATTTTGGCTTCAATTGTCAACATTGGCGGATTAATTTCATGCATGATTTTATCCAGCACTTTTTGAGGGTATGAACTTATTTACTTCCAACCAGTAAATAAAGGCATCAAACCAGCGATTGCTTGTACGGTCAGGGTTTCCCAATCCAAAGCCATGACCGCCATTTTGGTATAAATGAAATTCTACGGGAATTCCAGCATTATACCAAGATTCAATTATTCCTGTTTGACCTAAAAACAAGAAATCGTCTGTTGCAATTACATTAAACATGGGTGGAGCATCTTTTGGGACATCCACAGCTCCCATTCCACCATAAATTGGTCCGATAAAGGCAAGTTTCATCTTTTCGGAATTTAGTGTAGAATGCATGGTCAGGCCTGCTCCTGCAGAAAAACCGATCATTCCTATTCGGTCGGTATTTACTCCCCATTCCTTAGCACGTGAAACTATCATGTCATAAGCCGCTTCCGCATCCTCCAATTGATTGCTAAGGTTTCTTTGTGGTGGCGCTGACCTTGTGGTACTTTCAGCAGTATTTGAACTATTCACTGGGGCCGGGGTTCGGGGACGGTTCATCCATGCCGAGAAGTCTTCTAATGATTCTGCTGTAGGGTTTAATCGGTATTTGAGTACAAAAGCAGCTATTCCTTGAGCTGCAAGAGCTTCTGCTACTTCCCAACCTTCATTTCCCATAGACAACCAGCTAAAACCTCCTCCTGGTGCAACAATGACAGCAGTTCCGTTAGCCTTTTCGGGATCTGGCAAAAATGGGGTAAGTGTCGCAGTAGAAATGTTTCTTGCCATAGGGTCTCCCCACTGTAAAAACCAAGTTTCAGGAGATGGCTGATTTTCTACTCCTCCTGTTCCAAGCGGAATCGCATTTGGTTCTTCTGGTGTATCCAAAGGATAAATAGTTCCATCTTGTGCCAAAAGCTCTGTAAAAGGTACAAGGTAGATCGCTGCAGTGAGAACTGCAGCCAACATTCTAATTGCTTTTTGTTTGTTTTTCATAGTTAATAGGTTTAAAGTTAGATTTGATTTTAGCATCCAGTTACTCTTTGTGAATACTTGATAGACTAAAAACTGAACTAATATAATTAAAAATGTCAAGTATAAAGTTTTGTTCGGATGCGGACGGATTTGTCCGTCTTTAACAGAGTTTTTCGTCCCAATCGCCTCTGTTCAGAGGTTTTTGAAGCTTTTCTTTGGCATTGGTATTGAAAATAGGGTCTACAGTATTTTTGAAAAAGTGTTTATCGAATACAAATTACCGGTTTTATGTTTTACAACTATCTACTTATAGCCTGGAGAAATTTATCCAAAAGAAAGCTTTATTCAGCGATCAATATTTTTGGATTGAGTCTTGGCGTGAGTTCCTGTCTCTTGGTTTTCGCTTTGGTTTCTCATATCAGAAGTTTTGATCAATATCACGACAAGTCGGATCAGATTTACAGAGTAGTGACTGATACATTTGAAGGATCAAGGGAATATTATACCTCTGGAGTTCCTGCTGTTTTGCCGGAAGCGTTTAAAAATGATTTTCCGGAAATTGATAAATCTGTATTGATTTCCGGAGGGCATAATGGTTTGGTAGCTGTACGGAAAGGCGAAGATGAAAAGTTTTTTATGGAGTCCAACATTGCTTATACCTCTGATGACTTTTTCAAAGTTTTTGATAGAAAAATTCAAGGAGGGAATTCTTCAGGTATACTGAACGAATCCAATCAGGCGGTGATATCTAAAAAATATGCAGAAAAATTGTTTGGCACATCCAATGTGGTAGGCAATACCTTTCAATTTCATAAGGGGGATGTGTATGCAATTACAGCTGTGATGGATGATTTTCCTGATAACACTGATTTTCCATTTGACATCTTTTTATCCTACGAAAATTTAAGACAAAAAAGAGAAGAGGGAGCCTGGTTGAGCATATATAGTGATGACCAATTTTATGTAGTATTGCCTGATCAAGAGTCCAGGGAATATGTAGAAGCAGGATTGCCTGCTTTTGTTGAAAAATATCTTGGAAAAGACACTAAGATCAATAGAGCTCACAAGCTTCAGCCACTTTCAGAAATTCATTTTGATGAACGCTATGGGAATTTTGGGTATCAGGTCGCTCCCAATTCCATTCATGTGATGCTTGGAGTAGCATTTTTCCTTTTGCTTACTGCAAGTATCAACTTTATCAATTTGAGTACGGCACTTTCTGGCAAAAGGGCAAAGGAGGTAGGGCTAAGAAAAGTCTTTGGAGGTCACCAAAAACATATTGTTTTGCAGTTTTTGAGTGAAACAGGATTGATTTGCCTTTTTTCAATCTTTATCGCCTTTTTGATCGGAAGTCTGGCATTACCATACTTAAATGATTTTCTAGGTACCCAAGCTGATTTTTATATTATATTTTCTCCATTGGGAATTTTGACGGTGATGGGGATTTGGTTACTGATAACCTTAATTTCAGGCATTTACCCTTCTTTGACCATCAGTCAATTGAATCCTGTTCGGGCGATAAAAGAACAGTATCAGTCTAAGCAAACAAGCTCTTACCTGATGAGGAAGGGCCTTGTTGTATTTCAGTTTATGATCACCCAATTTTTTATCATTGGAACTTTGGTCTTGGTGATGCAGATGAACCATTTAAGGACTGCGGATATAGGTTTTCAAAAAGATGCTATCGTAAGTTTTCCCATTCCAGAGCGCAATCCTGATAAAGCTCAGCTTCTGGTTGAACGACTTAGAAACCTAGGAGGAGTGGACAATGCCTCAATTTCATTTACAGAGCCTGCCTCCAGCTCTACTTCTTCCACCAATGCGATCATGGTGGAAAGCAGGGAAGAGTACACGGTATTTATCAAGCCCGCAGATGAATATTATTTGGATACCTACGGTTTGGAATTATTGCATGGAGAAAACCTCATCAAAGAAGATACAGTAACGCGCTACTTGGCTACAGAGTCTTTTGCCAAAAAGTCGGGGTTTGAAAAATCCGAAGATCTTCTGGGTGTTTATGTAAATATTGGTGGAATAGACGCACCCATTGTTGGGGTGATCAAAGATTTTTATGGGTCTTCCCTCAAGTCTGACAAAGAGCCTACATTTATATTTCAAAATAAACACCTGTTTAGCACAGTAGGGTTAAAAATAACCGGTTCCAATGCCAATTTGGTGATGGCAGAAGCAGAAGAAGTATTTAAAGACCTTTATCCGGAATTCCCTTTCCAAGCAAGCTTCCTGGACGAAAAAATTGCAAAATTCTATGAGCTGGAGCAAAGGATGACTACACTCTTTATCATTTTTTCCTTTATAGCTGTGATAGTGGGGTCCATTGGGCTTTATGGATTGGTTTCCTTTATGGCGGCGATGAAAACCAAAGAAATAGGAGTCAGGAAAGTTTTGGGTGCTAGCTCAGGACAGGTTTTGGCGATGTTTTCCAAGGAGTATATCATTCTCTTGTTGATTTCATTTGCTTTAGCAGCACCACTTGCGGGTTATCTGATGGAAAAATGGCTTTCAGATTACAGTTCAAAAATCCAATTATCCTGGCAATTTTATGCATTCTCATTGATTTTGGTAGGCTTAATTGCAGTCTTCACAGTAGGATACAAATCTCTTCAGGCAGCTTGGACCAACCCTTCAAATGCTCTCAAAAGTGAATAGTTATTGAACCCAATTAAATACAGATTATATGTTCCGTAATATACTGAAAATTGCCCTTAGAAACTTTTGGAAGACCAAAAGCATTTCCTTTATCAATGTATTGGGTCTGTCATTGGGAATGGCTCTATGCATGATTATCGCAATTTTTGTTAAAAATGAATTGAGCTATGACAGGCATTTTCCCAATGCAGAGCGAATTTACAGAATCAGTTCAGATATTGTCTTTGGTGGCAATGCCATGAATATGACATTTGCTCCTGCACCTATGGCTGAGGCCTTGGTAGCTGAAATCCCTGAAGTCGAAGCAGCTGTTCATTTTAGACAACAAGGTTCATTTTTGATCAAAAGATATGAGGACAATATCAAAGAAAATGATGTAGTATTTGCAGGAAAAAGCTTTTTGGATGTTTTCGATATTCCTTTAGTACAGGGAAGTAGAGAAAAGGCTTTGGATGAACCAAATACCATGCTAGTGAGTCAAAGCTTGGCTGACAAGTTCTTCAAGGGAGAAAATGCAATCGGTCAAAGTCTGATTCTTGATAACAAGACCTCTTACAGCATCACTGGGGTTTTTGCTGATATTCCTGAAAACAGCCATTTTCAATTTCATGCATTGTTGGCAGCAGAAGGCTTGGCTGAAGCCAAAAGCGGTCAATGGTTGAGTAATAATTTCCAAACCTATTTACTTGTTCATCCTGGGTCTGATCCCAATGCTATGGAGGAGAAAATCAGGGCAATGAGTGAAAAGCACATGGCTCCAGTATTGAAACAGGTTTTGGGTGAAGATTTTACCTTGGAACAATTTAAGGCTTCAGGCAACAAAGTAGATTACGGTTTACAGCCATTATTGGACATACATTTACATTCTGATTTATTAGGGGAGTTCAAAGCAAACTTTTCTATTACATACATTTATCTGTTTATCGCGATAGCTGTATTCATTTTATTGATTGCCTGTATCAACTTTATGAACCTGGCTACAGCCAAATCATCCAATAGGGCCAAGGAAGTAGGTGTTAGGAAAACGATGGGTTCAGGCAGGAATGAACTGATAGGTCAATTTTTAGGTGAAACCTTTATAATGAGTCTTTTTTCTTTTTTGCTGGCCATTTTATTGGCTTCCTTGTTATTGCCTTTTTTCAATGATTTGGCAGGAAGAAGCTTAAAACTTCCTCTTACGGATGTAATGTTTTATTTGTATCTGCTTTTAGGTGCTTTGATCGTTGGGTTGATTGCAGGGGCTTATCCGGCTCTTTTTCTTTCAGGATTCAATCCTTCCAAAGTTCTCAAAGGAGATATATCCAAAGGAATGAAAAGTTCATCAGTCAGGAGTTCTTTGGTGGTTTTTCAGTTTGCAATTTCAATCATACTGATTTTCTGTACCATAGTGCTTTTTTCACAAATGAATTTTATACAAAATAAAAACCTCGGATTTAGTAAGGATCAGATCATCATGGTGCATGATCTCTATGCAATGGGTAGTCAGAAGCAAGCATTTAAAGAGCAGGTAATTTCAAGTGCTTTGATTGAAAAAGGTACTTTGAGTGGATATTTGCCTGTTTCGGGGACCAATAGATCAGATACCCCTTGGTGGGTCTCAGGTAGGGATATTCAGAATCAGGAAAACCTGGTTTCCATTCAAAATTGGAGAGTCGACTTTGATTATATCAGTACCCTGGGGATGAAAGTGATTCAGGGCAGGGACTTCAGTTTGGATTTTCCTTCAGATTCTTCAGGGGTTATTTTGAACGAGACTGCTGTCAAAAATTTCAATTTCGATGGTGATCCAATTGGGCAAAAAATATCCTCTTTCTCCGGAGACAATGACAATGGCTTCAGTACCGAAAATGCTGAGCTGAGAACTGTTATAGGAGTGGTGGAGAATTTCCATTTTGAATCACTGAAGGAAAATATTGGTGCGGTTCTAATGTTTATAGATCCCAACCCTACTGGGATAGCATCATTCAAGTTCCAGGCAGAAGATACCAAAGAAGTCTTGTCGCTACTTGAAGGAAAATGGAATGAATTAGCACCGGGTCAACCATTCACATATAGTTTTTTGGATGATCGGTTTGCATCCATGTATGCCTCCGAGACAAGGATTGGAAAAGTGTTTGCGGCGTTTACCGGATTTGCGATTTTTATTGCCTGCATGGGCTTATTTGCTCTGACGGCATTCACGGCAGAACAAAGAAGAAAAGAAATCGGAATAAGAAAGACATTGGGTGCATCGGTAAGCTCCTTGGTGTTGTTGCTTTCCAAAGAATTTACAAAACTTGTGCTTATCGCTTTTGTCATTGCTGCACCACTTGGCTGGTATGGAATGAACAAATGGTTACAGGATTATACTTATAGGATTGATCTGGGATGGACTACGCTTTTGATAGTGATGGGCTTAGTGATGGCAGTAGCTTGGACAGTCATGGGTGTGCAGTCTTTCAGGGCAGCTCGTATCAATCCTGTTGACTCTTTGAAGGGAGAATAGGAAAACCTTAGATAGGAAGGATGACCCTTTCCGACTGGTCATCCAGGCGGGGATGTGGGATGAAAATTGATTAGTGAGAGAGTTAAATTTTCCCAGATAATCCCGTAAACCTCACTCTTCCCACACTAATTTGCCAATCTTAAATAATGCCGAAATGCTTAAAAATTATTTTACAATCGCTCTTAGAAACATCAAAAGAAACAAGCTTCGCACATTGGTCCATGTGTTGGGGCTTTCTTTGGGAATGGCTGTTTGTTTGTTGGTTTTCAACGTGGTTTGGTTTGCCCATGGCTTTGATACATTCCATGATCATGCTGATAGGATTTACAGGATCAATTCCAGTATAGAATGGGAACCCGGAAGCTTTTTCCAAAGCTCTGCCACACCGGGTCCTTTGGGAGAAGTGGTAGACGAAGAACTTGCCAATATCTTCCAAAAAGGACGCTTATATATTCTGCATGAAACCATGGTGTCCATACCAGAGCAAAACCGGCAGTTGGGCCGAAGCAATAAAGTGGCATTTGCAGATCCTGGTTTTATGCAGATTTTCCAAAGGGAATGGCTGGCAGGTGATCCCTATACTGCCTTGAATGAACCTGAATCAGCAGTGATAACAGTAGCCAGTATGGAAAAATATTTTCCAGGATCGGCCCCTCACGATGTATTGGGAAAAGAGATTCTTTGGTTGGATGCCAATGATTCCATCATGGCGCAGGTCAAAGGTGTTGTCAGGGATTATGATCAAAAAACAGATTTCTTTTTCCAGGATTTCATCTCTTTCAGTACGATCAAAAAAAAGGGTAAGGAAGATTGGTATGGGCTTCAAAGTTGGGGCAATCTCAATACTTCAAGTCAGTTGTTTGTTTTAGTAGCTGAACATACTGGCAAATCAGAGATTGAGGAGGGGCTGAAAACCATTTCAGATAAATACTACGCTGAAGATGCGAATTCCAAGAATGAATTTTTTGCTGAACCCTTAGCGAATTTCCATTTCAATGAAAATTTTGACAATACAGCAGTTTCCAGGTCCATGTTGGATGGGTTGATTTATATAGGTTTCATCATTTTGTTGTTGGCTTGCCTAAACTTTATCAACCTGGAAACCGCCCAGGCCATCAACAGGGCCAAAGAAGTGGGCATCAGAAAAACCTTGGGGAGCCGGAGAGGGCAATTGATTTTTCAGTTTCTAAGTGAAACTTTTGCCATTGTCCTGATCTCAGGATTTGTTGCAATTTTATTTGCAGACCTGATTACACAATATTTTCGGGAATACCTGCCCCAAGGTTTCGAGCCGTCCTATTTCAATAGCCTGAGCCTTGTTTTTCTTTTTGTTTTAATGCTGCTCCTTACTTTTGTTTCCGGACTGTATCCGGCTTTTGTGCTGGCAAAATACCAGCCCCAAAGAGCCCTCAAAGGGGAAGTACATCATGTTCAAGGTTTTTCTGTGGGTGTTTTTCTAAGAAAGAATCTTACAGTGATCCAGTTTTCTGCATCGATTGCATTTATCATTTTGGTCACTGTACTGACTTCCCAACTAAAATTTATCAAGTCCCAGCCTTTGGGTTTTGAAAAGGATGCCGTGCTATATACCAATCTTCCATTTATGGGAGAAAGGGATACCAGAGAAACCTTTGCAGATAGATTGAGAAATGAAAATTTTGTTGAAGGAGTAAGCCTTAGTGGCGTATTAGTTTCTTCCAACAGCATCTGGACCTCTGATCTTATTGTACCCAGAGATACCAGTGAAACGAGGATAAACATTCATGTGATGAATGTGGACTCAAGCTTTGTGGACGTCCATCAGCTCAAATTATTGGCAGGAAGAAAATCCAATAATCAGAAGGATGAACTTTTGGTAAACAGGAATTTTCTCCATGAAGCAGGTTTCGGTAACCCTTCGGAAGCTGTCGGTACCATTGTTAGGTTTGGCGGGGATAATAAAACCATCGTTGGAGTCATTGACAATTTCAATGCAAGAAGCCTGAAGGAAGAGATAATGCCCATGGCATTGACCTATAATCCGGATTATTTCTACCTGTTGATAACCAAAGTATCAGGCAAACAAAACATGGCTTATGCCAAAGAAAGGTTGGAAAATCTTTACAAAGAAATGTATCCTGAGGAAACGGCTTCATTCAGTTTTATGGATGAGCAGTTGGCCCAATTCTATGAAGAAGACCGGAAGATTCAAGGCGTATTTGGCTTTGCCTCAGGCATGGCCATCCTGATTTCCATATTGGGATTATTTGGACTTTCTTCCTTCACTATTGCCCAAAGGACCAAAGAAATAAGCATTCGAAAAGTTCTTGGAGCAGGAGTTTTACAGCTTATCGGATTGATCTCCACACAGTATGTATGGTTGGTGTTGATTTCATTTGCATTGGCTGTTTACCCTGCCTACTACCTCAGCAATATGTGGTTACAGGAATTTGCCTATAAAATCGAAATGCCCTTTCTGATGTATTTGGGGGTAGGATTTGGGGTTTTGATATTGGCCTTGCTCGTGGTAGGATTTCATTCCATAGGAGTAGCCAAGAGAAATCCGGCGGAGATATTGAAAAGCGAGTAAGGAAAGGATGAAGGATGAAGGACGAGGGATGAAAATTTTAGATTTTAGATTTTAGATTTACGAATTGAGACCGAGTAGGTTGAAGGGTTGAGTAAAGGATGAGGCACGTCCGACCGGTCATCCGGGCGGTCATGACCGATATCTTATCCCGGTAATTCATTGCCGGGATTAGGATAAAGAGCAAGTATCCAAAGTGCCGTAGGCACAGACGATGTGAAAAATCATGAAAAAGAGGCAAATAAACTCCGGAAAAAATTTACCCATAGAATCAGAGAACACATAGATTTTAGGCAGTTTCCATTTTTTCTTTAAAAGAATATCTTAAATTTTCTATGTGCTCTTCATGAACTATGTGGTAAAAATATGACATAATGATTTTTAGTTTTGGTTTTAATCAGGGTTTGGTCTCAGAGAAAAACCTTCGAGGTCCTGTCGTCGCGGTAGGGAGGACCTCAAAGGTTTGCGACCTTTGAGGTTTTTAGATTATCAGTCTCCCTTTTTATTCATCAACCCGTGCAACCCGGCCTTCGGTTTTTTAATCGTAAAGCTATATAATGGAAATATAACTTTGAGTGAATTTCAATTATAGCTCATTTTGAAATAAGATACTTATGAGAAATTACTTGTTATCTACCATTTTCTTGTTGCTTGTTTTGGGGTCATGTATAGAAAAAGATCCACAAACAATAGTTAGCGGTATTTTACCGGACTTTAAGAATTCAATTATTACGTTGATTCCTGTTGACGATTATTTTCCTGGACTTAAAAGCACGGAGGCGCTTCCTACTGTAATGACCGATAGTTTAGGACGGTTCAAGTTTAGCTTCACCTCAACAGATCCAAATTTTTATCAAATCATCAGCAATAATTATCATCTGTTGAAAGCTGATATTTTCATCGAACCCAAAGATTCTATATACATTGAGCAATCTTCATGGAGTGCCGAACCGAAATTTGTAATTGGAGGAAAAGGAAGTGAAAAACTCAGGCATCTGGAAAAGGATTTCTCTATCCTTCCCAAGGATAAGTTATTCTATGAGAAAATATCAGGTGATCATTTTACTACTGAACTTGAATTCAAAAGATTTATAGATAGCATTCATTTTGAAAGGGTAAATGCGTTAAATTCGTTTTCATCAATTCCTAAAGTTGTAAAGAAATACCATTTGAATACATTAGAGGCCGAAAGGGCTGCTTTCCTCTTGGAGCATTTGGAAAGGAGGAATTATTATACTCACGGTGAATTTGGTTACTTTTTTCCCGATAAGACTTACTACACTTTCCTTGATAGCATCGATTTCAACAACGATTTTTCCAAAACTACCTCCGCTAAATTATTGGCCGGTAAATATTTGACTGATAAAGCTCAACTGGCATTTAAAAATCGAAATGAAGAAGAATGGTGGAAAGAAAATCTGAATTGGAAATTGAATTTTATTGCCCATCAACCCAAATCAGCTTGGAAAGACCTCATGGCTTTAAGCACCATAAGCGAGTATTCATTCGGATTGATGGCTGATGATTTTTTTGATTATTTGAAGTTATTTGAAGAAAATATGCAAAATCATTTTTCAAGTGATTTTAATCGAAACCGTTTTGAATTGAATATTGCAAGTTACAAACAATTGCAACCCGGAAGTCAGGCACCTGACTTTGAATTGCCTGATTCAAATGGCATCCTACATAAATTAAGTGACTTTCAAGGTAAAATAGTGTATATCGATTTTTGGGGAACATGGTGCTATCCATGCATCGAGGAAATACCGGATGCCCTATCACTGCAAGAGAAGTATAAAGACCGGCCGGTGATATTCATATATATAGCATTGGAAAACAGTTCAGAGATTAACCGCTGGAAAGAGTTTATAGCTGGAAATAATCAAAGGTTTGGAAAATTCCTTGACAATAAACCTTTCCCTGGTATTCATCTTGTTGCAGAAAATCAATTTAGAAATGAAGCAATTAAGGACTATAAAATAAATTTTGCTCCGACCCATGTTCTTATTGATCAAAATGGGGAGATTGTTAAAGCAAGGGCAAAGCGCTCAAAGGACATTCATGAAGAAATTGATAAGTTGTTAAATCAATAAATTTTATGTAGAACCTCAAAGATGTGATTGGACACTCGCATTGGCGTTAGAGTAATTTCGGTTATGGCTCATTTTGAAAAACGAAAATGGAATACAACTTTTTATTAATCACTGTCTTTTTGCTTGCATTTGGTTCATGCAAGGAAAAAGATCTAAAATCAATAGTAGGTGATAATTTACCTGACATACAAATGACAACGACAGATCAAATATTGAACTATGAAATTGAAAATGGATCATCTCCATCCATTCAATATTTCTTCTTTGACCAACACAAAATCATTGATTCATTTCAAAAGGGATTTTCGGATGTCGGAGGGCAGAAAAAGGTGGATGCCAATACAACTTACCACGTCCTATCGGTCACCAAAACGTTTACAGCCATTGCGACTTTACAGTTGGTAGAGCGTGGATTATTGGAGTTGGAAAAACCTGTAATCCATTATCTACCTCATTTTCAATACGGATCTGAAATTACTGTAAAACAACTTTTGAACCATACCTCAGGCATACCAAACCCAATACCACTTTCATGGATTCACTTGGAAAGTGAAGATCAATCATTTGACAGAAACTCATTTTTTGATTTGATCATCGAGAAAAATAAGAAGGTCAAGTCCAAACCCAATGAAAAGTTTGCTTACTCCAATTTAGGTTATGTGATTTTAGGGCAATTGATTGAGAAAGTTTCCGGTAAAACCTTTGAAGATTATATCATTGAAAACATCGTTCGAAAACTGCCAATAAGCCAAGATGATTTGGCATTTTCCATTTCAAATAGCCATGACCACGCAAAAGGCTACCATAAAAAAATATCTTTTTCCAACCTCATTTTAGGCTTGTTCATTAACAAATCTAAGTTTATGGGGGAGAATGAAGGAAAATGGAAACCCTTTAAAAACTATTATGTAAATGGAGCTCCTTATGGGGGATTAATTGGCAAGCCGAGTGCATTTGTTTCATACGTTCAAGAATTGATGAATGAGAATAGTAGTTTGATTTCTGAAAAATCTAAAACCATGATGTTTCAGGAAAACAAAAACAATCCAAATACCGGTATGTGTTTGGGTTGGTTTTCCGGAGAACTAAACGGTGTAAAATATTTTGCTCACGCAGGTGGAGGCGGCGGGTATTACTGCGAAATCAGAATCTATCCAAAAATAAATAGGGGAAGCGTAATCTTTTTTAACCGGACAGGAATGTCAGACGAGAGGTATTTGGATAAAATTGACAGGTTTTATATTTAAGGAAAAACACCAGGTTACCAGGCATCTCGAAAACCCAACATTTTGAAAATATTCAGAAAAGGAATGACATTAAGTTACCCGTTAGGCAGCCATCATCCTGAGGTCTAATGCCCCTCTTTTTAACAATAAAATAAACTTTCTTCCTTATTTCAAAAAGCCATGCAACCCTCCTGCCATTTTTCCAATCATTTTACTGTATGAAAATACTTTTCAAAGTTTTTTCTATTAAAAAATCCTAAACCAACTACTACCAATGAAATCGAGCATGATGAGTACGTCTCACACTGGGATGATTATCCGAAATGCGAGATTCTCCCGAATCTAGTTCGGGACAGGCTATGGGGCCATTAAAAAACAAATTATAATCACATGAAAACCAATAACATTCTAATCTTAGCCTTTTTTTGGCTATTGATTCTGTCAGCATGTAAGGAGGATGAGAATCCGGTGTTACAAAATAAACTTGTTGCCAATGCCGGTACAGATAGGGAAATCCAGGTTAATACACCTGTGCAATTGGACGGGTCAGGTTCCAGTGACGGGAATCAACTCCCCTTTACTTACCACTGGACATTTAAGTCACGTCCTGCCAACAGTACTGCGGCGCTTACAAACCACACTCAGGAAAAACCTGGCTTCACCCCGGACCAATTGGGTCTTTACGAAGTGGAGCTGAAGATCGCCAATCAGACAGGAGAAAAGACGGCCACTGTAAAACTTACCGCCGTAGCGGGAGCGCCAGCAAGCAATGTCATCAACCAAGACATCACCCAAGACCGTGTTTTGGAAGATATCAATGAAGATCCTAATGTTCCTGATTATATCGTCACGGCTGACATTGCCGTGAAAGCCAAGCTTACCGTAATGCCGGGAGTGGTGATTGCTTTTGAAGACAAAAAAGGATTGCATATCAATCAATCCGGAGCCCTGATAGCCAAGGGTACTGCAGAGAAGAAGGTGGTTTTTACAGGCAAGCAAGCCACGAAAGGGTACTGGTCGGGCATTGCATTTACCAATAACAATCCATTGAATGAATTGCTGCATGTGGAAATCAATTACGCAGGGTCACATCCTATCCATCCCATGCCACAAGCTACAGCAATTGGTGTTTCTGAATTGAGCTTTTTAAAACTTAGCCATACTGCCATACAACATTCATCCAGCAACGGCCTTTGGGTGCGCAATTCCGGTATTATCCAATTTTCAAATAACGTTTTTAGACATAATGAAAGCATCAACATCACCCTTCCTGTAAAGGAGGCGCACAAGTTGGATTCAGAATCCATTATTGAAGCTAAAAATGAAACAGTCAATTATGTCGAGCTTTTGGGCAGTGAAATAGAAGAAGACGTTGAGATTGTCTGGAAAAAGCTACAGAACAATGTAAAGTACAGAATCAAAGGAGATATGGTTATCAAATCCGCTTTGACCATAGAAAAGGGAGTGAAAATAGGTGTTGCTCCGGACAAATACATCAGGGTAATTACAGATGGATCTCTGATGGCAAAGGGAAGCAGTGATGAACCTATTGTATTTGATGTTTTTCCGGCAGGTACTCAAAAGTGGAGAGGCTTGGTCGTCAGCTCAAGCAAATATGTCAATCGTCTTGAATGGGTAGAGATCAAAAATGCCGGCAATGGTCAGGCAGGTTCAGGAGTGGATAAAAGTGCAGCTATAGGAGTAAGTAATGTGCATGGTAATATAATCCATTTGAAGCATGTGAAGATTCAGGACAGTGATGGCTATGGTGTTTTTGTACATCAGGCAGGAATGTTGGGAGAATTTGATCAGGTGACTTTTTCGGGTATTAAAAACCATGTCATGGCACTTCCTATCAGCAACGTAAGAGGCATCCAAGAGTCACAAATTACCACTTCCAATAACCTTAAAAACTCCATAGAAGTCTTTGAAGGTAACATAAATTTAACAGGGGAAACCCTCTGGGGCCCGCTTTCAGGAGGAGTTACTTATTACCTTCCAAAAAGTATGCAGGTACTATCCGGTTCCGGACTCAGATTATTACCGGGAACAAAAATTGAGTTTGGGCAAGATGCGTTATTGACCATCAATTCAGGGGCATTTTTCACTTCAGTTGGCACACCTGAACTTCCTGTTGAACTAAAGGGCGAGGGTGACCAAAGAGGTTACTGGACAGGTATCCTTATCAAATCCAACAGCCTCAAAAACATCATCAGATATTCTGTTATTTCCGGAGGAGGTAGCCAACCCATGCCAGGACTTGGACATGGCCGGGCAAATATTGCTGTGACAGCCGGCACAAGTGCAAGTTTGAACATCACCTATTCCAAAATTGAAAAAGGAAGTGGATGGGGAATAATCGTGGAATCTAATTTTGGGGCCAAACTTAACGGGGATGCAAATACCATAAATGAATTTGAGGATATGACACTTGGAGCAGTGATAAGGCTTTAATCCAGTATTAAAATAATATTCATCAGACCCTTTTCCAATTCAGGAAGAGGGTTTGTTTTTTTAACCTGTCTATGTATCGCAATAGAATATTCAATGCACATTTCTGGTTAATTATCGTTATTTTAGCTTTAGTTTTTCGAGCAACTATTTAAAGGTTTTTTCCATCCTATAGTTATGAAAATGAAACTTGTCTTTGGGCTTATCATTGTTTTTGTTCAATGTTGGATGCCATTGAAAACTTCTGCGCAAGAAGGAACGGTGCATGAATGGCTGTCTAAATCAAGATCCAGCATTAGCCAAGGTGATACTTTAAATGCGATTGTCGAACTGGAAAATGCTGTCCATCTTGGTCTTTTTGACATACATGCAATAAGTCAAAGTAGTGTGCTGAATTTTTTGATCAAGGATCCAAGGGGCAGGCAGCTGATAAATGGAATCACCTCCAACAGAAAGCACCTATCTGATCCCAAAAATTTAATTGTTGACACCTCAGATATCCATAGGTTCTGGCAATTTTTCGACTCCCTCCATCAGGAAAATGCATCTGAATTATTTTTTGAAAACTACATAGAAAATGGCAGTCTTGGCCTCAAAACATTTTATAGGGTTCGGATGGGGCAGCAAACCGATAAATTTGTAAGCAGAATACGTACTTTGGAAAGCTATTACAGAAGTATCAAAAATGTATCATTCGGATTTGATGAATTAAAGCCAGAAATCGTTGCTGCTGCTGAAAAATTAAAAGATCTATACCCTGAGTCGATTTTTCCACCCATATATTTCCTGTTGGGAAGTTTGAACAATATGGGAACACCTGACGGCTTTGCAGGAATGTTGATCGGAACAGAACATCTTTGTAAGAGCCCAGAAACCGATTTGACTTCCCTTTCTAAATTTGATAAAATGGTGATTTTTGATGTTGGGCAGACAGTTCCTATCATTGTCCATGAATATGTACATCTGCAACAAAAAAATACCACGGAAAGAACCTTATTGGATTATGCAATAATGGAAGGCGCGGCAGATTTTGTTGCTTACTTGATATTAGGGAATTATACGAATCCTGATCTGTATGAATTCGGCTTTTCTCACGAAGATCAACTTTGGGAAATATTCAAAAGTCAGATGCATACAGAGGATACAGACGATTGGCTTTTCAATGCTTATAATCCCGACACAGGATTTCCCGCCAATTTGGGATATTTTATAGGTTTTAGGATTTGTGAAAGTTATTACCTGCAAGCCTTAGATAAAAGGCAAGCCATCAAAGAAATGCTCGAAATTCATGATTTCGAGGAGTTTTACATGAGAAGTGCATATAAATGAAAAATATTCAAGACAGATTTCTGATTTATAATTTGAGGATGACAATCCAGATGTATTGAAATAAAAAAAGGAGCTAAAAGCTCCTTTTTTTATTTCACCACTTTGGTAGTGGTTGGGGTGTACAGCCCAAAAGTGATGGCATTGATCAGCCCATCAACAAAAGTATGCTGAATGGTCACTTCATAATCTTCGGTCTCACCGGCCATCTTAACAGGATCGGCTGTTTTCAATGGGGCCAATCCATAGACAAGATAGTGGCTCCTGTCTTTTACCTCTATGCCTCTTTGAGGGCCCATGCCTACTGTGTAGGTCTGTGTGTAGCATGATGTCAACAATCCGGTGGACATTACCATCATGGCTGCATTTAAAATTAGTTTTTTCATTGTTGTAGATTTTTTTAAGTTGATCTACAAATTTCCTGAAATTGGACTGAGGTGACTATCCCTAGAATATGTGGTTTAAGGTCCTCCGATAGGATTTTTTATTACATATTCATGTGACTCAATTTCAGGAGAGGGATTTGGAGTCAAAATTTTCAAGTAATAGAAAATCCTTCATGGAGGTTATATCCGGTTGGATGGTTTTGGTCTCCTTCAAAATTTTCTCAGGAATATCCAAAAATGGTTTTCTGCCATAGGTTTCAAAAAACACCCTCATGGTATAGAATTCCTTGGCGAAAATCCTTATCAGGATTCTGGGAACTGATTTGTACTTGAATTTTTGTCCTTTTCGGATGCTCTGGAATATTTCTCCAAGTTCATATCCTGAGACGATATCTCCGATAATGCTGACTTCCCGTCCAAGGAAATCGCCAGGATGTTGAAATGCTTTGAGTACAAATTTCCCAATATCCTTGGCATATATGTAAGGGACTTTTGCGTCCGCATCCACGAAGCCTTTTACTACTCCTTTTTTAACAGGAAAAAATGAAGACCCTATGTTATCCATAAATTGAGGTAACCGCAAAATGGTATAATTTAGGTTGTTAGTCTTGATATAAGTTTCGATGATAAGCTTGCTGTCTACATGCGGGATTTGAATGGGTTTGGAAGTGAAGTTCAGTACACTGCTATAAACCAAATGCGAAACATCATTGATTACGCAGGCATCCACTATGTTTTTCCCTTGTTGGATTTCCTTTTCGGGAAAGCAATGTTTATTATCAGGTGACCAAGGTTGCGTTACCCCAAAGACCGCATACGCCCCTTTGAAAGTGTGTATCAATGAGTTTTTATCCTCAAGGTCTGCCTGTTTTACTTCAACACCTATTGCACGAAGTGCATTGGCTTTTTCACTTTTTTCATTTCTGGTCAATGCTATGATATGCCAGATGTGCCGAAAGTCCCACAATTTTTCCAGTACCGAACTTCCTTGGGTTCCTGTAGCCCCACAGACTACAATCACCTTTTTATGGTTGTTTTCATCTATCCTATTCATTTTCTGGATTTATTTATTGGTTGTTGAATAAGTCGGGAAAGGAACATGTCCTTTGAACCCCATTATCTTGGCAAGTCTGCCCATTACTTTTGCCATAAATTTTTGAATAAAAATCGGCGGTCCTAAAACGAAAAGTTCTCCATAACATTCGTTGAGGATGGCTGCAAACTGAAGAGGATTGGGAAGGCCCTTTTTGTCCAGTTTTCCAAGTTGGTCCAGGGCATACATGCTTTCTAGAAAATACTCGGTTTTCAATGCAGGTCTGAGTTCTCCAATTATCTCAAGTTCTTCGGATCCTGCATTGTACCATTTGTGTAGGGTATTGGGGGCGACGGTGATTTTTTCTCCCGGCAGCAATACCATTTCCTTTCCCTCATAAATCATGTTCAACTGTCCTTTGATCACCTCAAAGGATTCACTTTGTACCGGATGGTAATGTTCCGGAGGACCCTCTGCCCCAGGTTTGATCCATGCCTGCACCCTGAGCACTTCTCCCTTGGAGTCTGCTGCGGTGATCAAAAACTTGGCTTTGTCGCCATAGGTTTTGCTTTCGATAATTTGATTGGTCTTTGCCATTTTACTTTTATTTAATTGTGGTTAAAATAGATATGGCAAAGCTACAACCTGGATATAATCAGTGTTATACGGGAAAGGAAAGGCTTTATATGGAGATGGAAATATCGAGAAGTATGGAACGAGAAAGAAAGGAGGATGAAGTTGGTGCGGAATTGTGAGTTCCCAACATTTTGTAAATGGTCAGAATAGGTAATGACATCAAGTTGCCCGTCATCCTGAGGCACGAAGGATCTCCAGAGGTTCTATTAATGTTTAATTCTACCATTTCCTGAACCTCGTGAGATGCTTCTCCCGATAGCCATCGAGATCAGCATGACGGCTGCTCCGAGTTATGTCATTGGTAGTAGTAAAAATTGGCTTTACAAAAGGGATATGACATCACGGCAGTTTTCAGACCTCTCTCCCGTACTGTTGTCGGGATCGAGGTGACAAGGCAAATTCCTTTATAGAATTGAATGCAATTTACAGGTCAAAAATGTCAATCTCCAATTTGTCATTGGTATGAACAAGGTAGAATAAAAAGGAAATTTACCGCTTCAAAGCTTCTGAGGGAGGGTAACCAAAGTGCTTTTTAAAAGCTGCTGAAAAGTGGTTTTGATGGCTGTATCCCAGCCATTCTGAGACTTCCACAATGGAGTTTTTTTGATCTTTCAGCATGTTCAGGGCATGGTCCATTCTCAAATGTTGGTAGTAGGCAAAGATCCCTGTATCAAATTCCGCTTTAAAGGATGTCTTAAGGGTCTGAATATTGGTCCCGAATTTTTTGGCCAGTGCTACCAAGGTCCAAGTCGCTGTAATGTCTGACTCCAAAAAAGATCTGACAGCATAAGCAAGGTCCTGATGATTTTCCCTTTCTCTTCCTAATCGCTTTATGTTATCAAGCTGGTACAACTGTAAGGAGATCAGTTCCAAGGTTTTTATTTCCAGGTACATTTTTTTCATATCTCCCTCAAAGGGATTGTTGGTTATGGAACTGATAATCCACTTCATTTCAGCATTGAGATGCCCGGGTCGGGTTGATGCCACTTCGGGTCTTTGGATATCAATGCTGTTTTTCAATGTTTCGGTGACCTTGTCTTCCGAGCTAAAAGTATCAAAGAAGTAATCCGAACCGAGGCTGATGTGAAAAGTTTTAACCTTGCCCAATGGCAAATGATGTTCACCTTCTGTCTGGGTCAAATGGATGGCATTATGGGAATTTGCAGTAAGTAACTGCTTTTGCGGATAACTGTAAAATCTGGAGGCTATTTCCCCTTCCAATAAAAACGGGAAATTGACACTGTTTTCAGGAGTCTCGGATTTGAGCTTGATGTTGGGCTGCAGTTGGATATTTCCAAACATCAGGGACAAGTTTGGTGTAGCCAACACCTTACAGTCCACTAGTCCATAATTGATATCCGAAAAATTCAAAGCCAGTTCCTGAAGGTTTGGCTTTGAGGATATCAGTCTCACCTTGGCTGAAAGGTCAAGAGGGGAAGATTGCTTAGGGTTGATAAGTGAAAAATCCATGGATTTCAGATTATATGCAATGACGGGATTGGTTCTATAAGTAAAACAAATATCGCAACTTCAGAACAGACCTGAAATCACATCAATATGTGAATTTGATTTGTTTTGATTTATCCAATGGTGCGCAGGGATGACCGTCACATAGAGGGATTTGGATTCCATGAGGTACAAAGCACTGTCAATGTATGTTTTGATGAAATCGGGCATTTGGGCCATATTATTTCATACCAGAAAGATTAGGCAGATGGATTAATCCAAGGTCCTGTTTGGTCTTTCCGTCAGTAAGGTTAGAGGAAATTCCATCCATCAGCATGATTTCCAATCCGGCACCTCCCGAAAAGTTTTTAAAGAAGCTTTTGAATCCGGTCTTTTGATTTAGATAAAAAAGCTGGTCTTTCCACCGAAGTGTAAACCATGATTGTCTTTTAGGCTTTCCAGGTTGTTTGTCCAGAGTGCTACTTGTTCAAGGTGATGTTATTAGTTGGTTCGGGTTGAGGCCTTGAAGTCCAGGTAAAACACAATACCTGCAAAAATCAACGTCATTATTGACGGGCCCATTTCAGCAAATATTTCTCCTGAACTGAACTTAATGAATTGGATCATATAAAATTGAGGGTTCAAATAGAATCTCTAAGCTTTTTACACATATATCATGTATGAAACGGATTCCTCTGTTTTGTTTTTGTTCCTTTTTTGGAGGTGTCCCCTTGCTCTGCTCCACTGTGATTTTGACTTATGAGAAATTATCAAAATATATTCCTTCAACTTTCAAAAGGAATTCAGATTTCAAAAATCACAAGTTTGGGTGAAATGTGAATTAAGGAATTGTCAATGCTCTAACCGCAAGAGCGGTATGTGATTAATAAAATGATTCTTATAAAATATTCCTTGCCAAAAACAATTCACAGGCAACCTTTCAGCTACTTTTCCAATCATCACTATTATAAATCATTATCTACTTAACCAACTTAAAAAATGAAAAGAAGGACAATAATTCCCCTAGGGCTATCATTGATAGCTGTTTTGGGGCTGAGTGAATGCCAACAGCCTGCTAAATCAGAATTGCCTGAGCTAGAACCAACTGAGGCTTTACAAGGATTTCAGACTCTGGAAGAATATGGAAAACACCTGACTTTGGTTTCAGGCTGTCATGATTGTCATACCCCCAAGAAGATGGGACCCAAAGGACCCGAACTGGATATGGATCTTCAGCTATCCGGTCACCCTGCAGCTTTACCTCTACCGGAAATCAACCGAGCTGAACTGGAGCAAAAAGGTGTTGCAGCTACTCAGACGCTAACGGCATGGATTGGACCTTGGGGAATCTCCTATGCTGCAAATCTTACTCCCGATGAGGATACAGGAATCGGATTCTGGACTGAAGAACAATTTTCCATTGCTCTTAGGGAAGGAAGGTATAAAGGAATAAAAACAGCCAGACAATTATTGCCTCCAATGCCATGGGATATGTACAGCCATATGACAGATCAGGAAACCAAGGCGATTTATGCTTACCTGAAATCTCTCAAACCTATCAATAACCTGGTACCCAATGCAGTACCGCCAACACATGCCATGAATTGATTCAACGATTACAAGTTTTAATTAATTTATAAAAAAGCTTATGGCTTCATTACCAGTAAACCGATACCACTTCAAACAGGCCGGAAAAACCCTGTCCATATGCTGGCTGGGATGTACCGGACAATTAAGCGTCCTGCCAAGAATTAATTTTACCGGCATCTTTGCAAACCTAAAAGAGTATTTACAATTGAAAAAAAATGATTCCAATGAAAAATTCATTAATTATCGCAATCTTAATATCGCTTGTTTTTATTTCATGTGAATCTTTTGGGCCAGAGTTAGAGTTCCCCGTGCTGGAAAAGGAAAAAAAGGTTCTCTTTGAATTTTTTACGGACAAAGATTACAGTGCCACGCAGTTTGACAGCTATTTTGTCAACTTAAATGTTGGAGTGAGCCTAGTGGATAAGATAACAGCTGAGGAAATCAGAATTTTAAAGGAATCTACAGGTATGATACCTTTTAAGGAAATTCCTGACGAGTTGAACAAGATCAGGTTTGAAATAAAGGAATCGGTGGATATTCATAGGTATCATGTTAGTTTTGGTTATTCCCATTACGTCAGGATTGGTGAAACATTCCAGATGAAAGCCATCAGTGAATTTCTTCCTGATAAAGAGGATGAGAAATTGGTTGTGATCAAGTTTTAATTCCTGTGAAAGAAATTTATCCCGATGCTATTTTCCCTCCAATTTATTTCCTAATGGGATGCTTGAGCAATATGGGAACCCCAGACGGCTTTGCCGGCATGCATGTCGGGAGTAAATTCAATATAAATTCAAATGGACTTTGACACAAAATGCAGAAGGCTACCGGGGAAATAATTGCTGAATTTAAATTTTTCTGAACCACTTTAAGTGATGACAGGTTTTGATAAGTAGATAATCGAATTTTTAACCTAAATAAAAACCATGCAAAATATAGCAAACAAAACAGCTTTTATCACAGGAGGAAGTAAAGGAATAGGTTATGGAATAGCAGCAGCCCTGATGGAACAGGGAATGCGGGTGGCCATAACCAGCCGGTCGCAGGAGGCTGCGGATAAAGCCGCAGCTGAACTGAATAAGATAGGAAAAGGGGAGGCCCTTGGACTTGAAGCTGATGTGAGGGATTTTGCTTCACAGCAGAAAGCAGTACAGACCATGATGGATAAATGGGGCCAATTGGACCTTTTGGTTGCCAATGCCGGCATAGGTCATTTTGCCTCCATCCAGGAGATGAGCCATGAGCAATGGCATGAAACAATTGATACTAACTTGACAGGTGTTTTCAACAGTATTAAGGCGGGGCTTGAAGCTTTGAAGCAGTCAAAGGGTTACTTTATCACTATTTCCAGTTTGGCGGGTACCAATTTCTTTGCAAAGGGTTCTGCCTACAATGCAAGTAAATTTGGTTTGACCGGATTTACACAGGCAGTGATGCTGGACTTACGAAATGAAGGGATTAGATGTACGACCATTATGCCCGGTTCCGTTGCCACGTACTTCAATGATCACGTGCCCAATGAAGCTGATTCCTGGAAAATACAGATTGAGGATTTGGGTAAGATGGTAGTAGACCTGATGCAGATGCATCCGCGTACACTTCCAAGTAAAATTGAAGTGAGACCCAGTATTCCTGGCTGATATCGTCCGCATGCGGACAAAGATGTACGCCTCAAAATGTATAAAACAGCCTCAGATTGTCCGATACAGGGCAATTTGAGGCTTTTTTTATGGCATGGAAGTGGACTAGGAAGAGGGGGCAATCAAGTGATTAAAACTTGTTTGACCGATCAAATTAGATTCTTAGCCAACATATCCATGATTGTACTGAAAGATATTGACAAATTTATTGAATCCAGGTTCCAGAGGACCTTTATCCTCAAAGGTATAGACCTGGAAATCCAACAGGGAGAATTTATCACTTTGATGGGGCCCTCGGGCGTAGGGAAGTCCACGCTCCTTAATATTATTGGTCTCTTGGATGAAGATTACGAAGGACAGTATTTTTTTGATGGGCAATCCATCAACTCGATGAAGGATAAAAATAAAAATAAGCTTCACAAATCTGAATTCGGCTATATTTTCCAAGCTTATCACCTCATAGATGAGCTTACTGTCTACGAAAATATTGAAACTCCACTATTGTATAGAAATGTGTCCTCTTCTGAGAGAAAGAGTATCATCGCAGATCTTTTGGATAGGTTCAATATGGTTGCCAAAAAGGATTTGTTCCCTGAACAATTGTCCGGCGGTCAACAGCAACTGGTCGGTATAGCAAGAGCTATTGCAGGTAAGCCCAGGGTATTGTTGGCTGATGAACCCACAGGTAATCTTCATTCTGCACAGGCAAAAGAAATCATGGAAGTTTTTCAAGAGCTCAATAAGGAAGGTACTACCATAATACAAGCTACGCATGCCCGAGAAAATGCAGACTATGGAAATAGACTCATAGAAATGCTAGATGGAAAAATTGACAATGACATTACAATTTAAGATGAAGCATATTATAACTAGCGGATTATTACTGATTTCTTCAGTTTTCACCCTTAAAGCTCAGGATACCATTCCTCTTGCTTTTGAGGAAGCAGTAAGGATTGGAATCGACCAAAACCTGGATTTTCAGATGTTGAACAACAGGCAGGATGTCCTGCGGGCTGAAAAGATAAACGCCAAATTATGGCATTTACCCAGGATAAATTTGGGAAGTAATGTAGGAAGAAATATTGGACAGCAGTTTCAGCAAGTTGAAGGGGAATTGATTGTGACCAATGAGATACAGGATTATATCACCGGTAACTTGGATGTGAGCATGCCAATATTTAATGGCACCCGAAGGATCAATCAGACTATTGCCCGTAAGCATTTTGAAGATGCTGGGCAGCATGATATCGCAAGGGCCAAAGAGGATGTGGTTTTTAATGTAGCACAACAGTACCTTCAGGTCTTGCTCGATGAGCAACTTTACAATATTGCCAAGGAAAACCTGGAGAATCAGAAGAAGCAATTGGAGCAGATTGAAGGTTTTGTAGAAGCTGGACTGAGAACCTTATCGGATTTATACAATCAGCAGTCAGAAGTTGCCAGGTTGGAGACGGTAGCCTTAGATGCGAAAATTCAATGGGAAACTGATCTCTGGACTTTGGCGGAAACGTTACAGTTGGAGCCGAATAAGATCCCACAACCAATTGCAATCGGCGTTGAAAGCTTTGGAAGTGATTTGGCAACACTTTCTTACATGGAGCTTTATGACATAGCAGTAGCAAATAGAAAAGATCTCTTGCAGCAGCAATCCTTGGAAGAAGCAAACCGCAAAATGCTCGCAGTGTCAAGGGGCATGCTCTATCCCCAATTGAATGCGTTTTTCAATTACAGTACCTTTTCTACCTCATTTGACCAGCGTCCGATGAGAGAACAGTTTTTTACCATCTATCCACAAAGGTCTTTTGGTTTGCGTTTGAATATTCCCATATTCAACAATTTTGACAACAGGACTGATGTGATCAGGAGTAAAGTGGAATTGAAAAATCAAGGGCTGCAAAGAAAGGCTTTGGAGAGACAAATTTCTCAGGATGTCAAACTTTCTTATGAAAATTACAGGGCTGCAATCAGAAGGGAACAGGCCACTGAAGTACAGCTTAAAGCTGCTGAAGAGGCCCAATTGGCCATATCAGAACGCTTCAGGCTTGGGGTTTCAAATTTTGTAGACTTAGCGCAAGCCAATCAACAATTGGTTACTGCCCAATCTGACTATGCACAAGCTCAATATACCTTGTACTTTCAGGATATAATCATGCGCTATGCACTAGGTATTTTGGATACACTAGAATGAAATTGATTCTCCAGGTAGAATTACCCTGTTTTACCTGGAGAATTATTAAATGATGGTTTTTTTTAAAAAAAAAGAGGGACACTTTGATGTGATTTGAACATAGGTCAAAGTCAGAGAGTGCAGCAACCTCACAACTTGAAATCTACTTTTTTCAATTCAAAGGTCATTTTTTTGATTGCGTGATTGATAAAGTTATTTATCCCGAGTTTTTACCATTAGATCTGGGATTAATTTATCTGCCAATATTTCAAATACCTTAGGGTTGTGACATTGTAACTTTTTTTAATTCTATTTACCTTCAGGTATTAGTAGTACATGCATTTTGTCAACCCAACACAAGAAGAAACATGTTTTTGCAATTGGAGGGAATCAAATCTTACTTTGATTCTTTAAATTCACCGTCTGGAATTCTTGAATTGAAAAAGGGTAAATTGACTCTTTTTTATTCTAACATTTTGTTAAAGGAATTTTTTGAATTGGATTACCAAGACAAAAATGAAAAGGATGTTTTTTTATGTTATCAGAACTTAGCTAAAGAATTCCAACCAGAGCTTTATGACAAGATAAACTCCTTTTTGAAAAAGACCGTTTCAGAAGACCTTTCTGGGGAAATGGAATTTTCTTACAAGCATTCCATTTGGAAATTGACGGTGACATTTCTACTTGACCAAGCAGGGAAAAAGTACTTTTCCCATGTTCTGACCAAACAAGGTTCTGGTCAATTGACTCCAACTCGTGAAGCAATTGCGATAGAACATATTCAAAAAGTTTCTGATTTAGGGTATTGGGAGCTAGATCTTCAGGAAAATGTGCTTTTTTGGTCGGATGGAGTTTATGCAATATGTGAATTGGATCAGGAAGAATTTGATTTGACAATGGAATCCGGAATTTCGATCATACATCCAGATGATCGGGATAAGGCATTGGAAATGATGCAGTCTGCCTTAAAAGAAGGGATACCTTATCAGCTTAATAAAAGGTTTCTGCTTCCCAATGGGAAAATAAAGAATATAGTTTCAAGTGGATCTGTGATCTATAATGATGCCAATCAGCCGGAAAAGCTGATCGGTGTCTTTCAGGACATTACCGATAGAATACTGGAAGAAAAGAAAATCAAGAAAGATAAAGAGAATTTCCAAGCCCTGGTAAGTACTATAGACGGGATCATTTGGGAGGCAGACCCCAGAACCTTTACTTTTTCTTACATTTCTCCCCAATGCAAAAGGATTTTGGGATTTAGCCCTGAAGAGTGGTTGAATACACCTGCATTTTGGGAAGATCATATTCACCCTGAAGACAAAGAGGAAGCTATTTCCTTATGCCAAAATGAAACGAGGGCTTGTAGGGATCATATTTTTGAATACAGGATGCTCTCTAAATGGGGGACATACATTTGGCTTCAAGACCGTGTTTCTGTAATCATTGAAGATGGTATTCCTCAAAAAATCAAAGGGGTGATGTTTGATATCTCTGCTGAAAAAGAACTCAGTGATGACCTCAAGCTATTGACAAATAACACTGATGAGTCCTTTGTGTTGGTCAATAGGGATTACAGTATCAGAATATTCAACCATCAGTTTAGAACGCTCTATAAAAAGTTTTTTGATAAAAATATAACAAAGGGCCTATCCATACTTGATTTGGCTGTAGAAGGGGAAAGAGCTGAAACCAAAGCCATATATGACAGGGTTTTTTCAGGAGAAAAGTTTGATACTGAATTTCCCATAATCAGTGATGGAAAAGTATCAAGAATATTTTCTTTGAGCTTCAAACCTGTCAAAAGCAAAGGAGAAATCATTGGTGCATTTGTCACCCATAAAGATGTAACAGAGCTTGAGAAGCAGTTTCAGGAGATCAAAAAAAGCGAATCCAGATTTAGGGGCTTTTATGAATCTTCTACGAACTTTATCACCCGTACGGACCTTCAAGGGAACTATACATATTGCAATAAAAAATACCAGGAGGAGTTTGGTTGGCTTTATCCGGGAGATTCTATTTTGGGCAAACAATCAAGGGATACCATTATGCCATATGATCTGGAGAAACTCCAAAGTATTGGTGATCAGTGTATTCAAAATCCTGGAAATGTCTTCAAAATAGAGTTGGACAAACCCAAGCCAAATGGTGAGGTAATGACTACTTTATGGGACTTTTTGAGTGTTACAGATGAAAACGGAAATCCTATTGAAATTCAATGCATCGGCATAGATATTTCTGACAGGATCAAATTTGAAAAGAAGCTAAAGGCCAGTAATGAGCGCTTTGAACTGGTTATGCGTGCCGGTTCTGAATGTATCTGGGATTTTGATCCTGAGACAAAAGACTTGTTTCTCGGAGATGGCTTCAGAAGAAACTTCGGTTTTAAGGTAAGTTCTGAAGATAAAAACAATGATTATATCAACAGCATGTTTCACCCTGATGACCGCAGATGGGTACTGGATAAGTTTAAAGAAACACTTTCAGACAGGAACAAAACTACTTGGAGTTGTAAATTCAGGATCAATACAGAACATGGACAATATATTTATGTAGATGATAAAGCGATCATTTTAAGAAACCAAGAAGGCAAGGCTTACAGGGTAGTAGGAGCGATGCGGGATATCAGTCTGGAGGTTTTCTATGATCAATTAGAAGTTTTGGAAAGAGAGGTCATGGCAAGTGCCATGCAGGTAGATACAGAGATAGAGACTGTTCTGGAATTGCAGGTCAGAAAGCTGGAAGAAATTTTCCCTGAAATCAGAATTTCTATTTTAGAGATTAAAGACAACAAAGTTTTCAACCTCTGCTCGCCATCAATGCCTGAGGCTTATATTCAGGCGATTGAAGGTACAGAAATTGGTGAGTATGCTGGATCATGTGGTACAGCGGCTTTTTTGAAGCAAAAAGTTATTGTTCAAAGTGTGGCTACTGATGAGAGATGGGAAGCTTTTGAAGGACTGGGTGAAAAATTTGGCTTTAAGGCATGCTGGTCGCAACCGGTTTTCAATTCGGCAGGGGAAGTCGTTGCTACATTTGCCAATTACCATGCAGAAGAGAGGCTTCCCAATGAGCTGGAAGTACAGGCCATGGATAGAGCGCAGAGACTTGTTTCATTGATTTTGGAGAAATTTGATTTTATTGAAAAGATCAAAGATAGTAATGAGCGGTTCGAAAATGTTACCCAAGCCACCAATGATGCTATCTGGGATTATAATGCAGTCAAAAATAAACTTTTTTGGGCAAAAGGGTTTCAGACCTTGTTTAATTTTGACCTCGATCAAATTGAACCAAGCCTGGAGTTTTTGATTTCAAGAATTCATGAAGAGGATAGAGATCGGATTGTGAATCAGATTCAGGTGTATATGAGTGATGGTACAAGTGAATCATGGTTTGAGGAATATAGATTTATAAAAGGAGATGGTTCAGTAGCCTATGTTATAGACAGGGCAAAGTTTATCCGGAATCAAGATGGGCAGGTTACGCGGGTAATAGGTGCCATGAATGATGTTACCAAATTCAAAGAGTATGAAGCTTCTTTGGAAAGTCTAAACCATAAACTGAAGGAAAGAGCAAAAGAACTGGCTCTTTCCAATGCTGAACTTGAACAATTTGCATACATAGCTTCTCATGATCTTCAGGAACCTCTCCGCATGGTAACCGGTTTTTTACAACAACTGGAGAAAAAGTTTGGAGACGTTCTCGATGAAAAAGGAAAAAAATACATTCATTTTGCGGTAGACGGAGCAGTAAGGATGAGAGCGATTATCCTTGATCTTTTGGAGTTTTCTAGGGTTGGTAAGTTTGTGGATGACAAAGAAAAGATTTCCTTAAATGATCTGGTTCAAGAGGTCTTATTGCTTCATAAAAAAAGTATTGAAGAGAAAAAAGCAATCATTAAAGTTAGTGATTTACCTACGATTGAATATTTCCGGACACCGATATTCCAGGTTTTCAAAAACCTTATCGAAAATGCAATCAAATACAGTCATCCCCACAAGAGACCGGAAATTACTGTCTCCTCTGAGGATTCAGACCATGAATGGATAATTCACATCGCTGACAATGGAATTGGCATTGAAAAGGAGTTTTTTGAGCGGATATTTATTATTTTCCAGAGACTTCATACCAAAGAAAAGTATTCAGGTACAGGGATGGGATTGGCAATTGTAAAAAAGATAATTGAAGGATTCAAAGGAAGAATTTGGGTAGATTCTGAGGAAGGAAAGGGTAGTGTATTTAGTTTTTCAATCCCTAAAGATTTACAATAATCTATATGAAACCAGAGCTTAAGGTAGTACTCATATATATAGCGGTCGGTGTTTTTTGGATTTTATTAAGTGATAAGATCCTTCTCCTAATTTTTGGTTCAAATGAATTGGAACAAATAGCTTATCTACAGACTGTTAAAGGTGTTTTCTATGTTGCCATGACTGGCTTGTTGCTTTATTTGCTTATCCGGAAATACTATGAAGCTATGGATAAGAAAGTCAAAGAGTTGGAAGTGCTGAACAATAAACTGGAACAAAAAAGTAAGGAACTGGAGAATTCAAATAAAGATCTTGAGCAATTTGCTTTTGTTATTTCACATGATCTTCAAGAGCCTCTTCGAATGGTTACCAGTTTTCTTTCCCAACTCCAAAAAAAGTATGGCATGCAATTGGATGAAAAAGCCCAAAAGTATATTTTCTTTGCTGTTAATGGAGCCCAGAGGATGAAACAGATCATCCTTGATCTACTGGAATTTTCCAGGGTTGGCATATATCACGAAAATAAAGAAGATATTGAATTGAATGAGCTTCTGAAAGAGGTCAAGCAGGACCTTAGATTACTTATTGCAGAAAGCAAGGCCAAAATTCAGATTGAAAAACTTCCAATACTGCATATTCACAGAACTCCCATACTTCAAATTTTCAAAAACCTCCTGACCAATTCCTTGAAATATCGCTCAGAAGACAGACCAACTCAGATTGAACTTGGTGTCAATGATAAAGCTGATTTTTGGGAATTTTGGATAAAGGACAATGGCATTGGGATTGAGGAAGAGTATTTTGAGAGAATTTTCGTCATCTTCCAGAGATTATTTACAGCTGATCAGTATGGAGGTGGCACAGGAATCGGCCTTGCCTTGGTCAAAAAAACAGTGGAGTCTTATGGTGGAGAAATATCTCTTCAGTCTAAACTGGGCGAGGGTACTACCTTCTTTTTTACCTTACCCAAATAAAAAGCCCCGATGAATTTATCAGGGCTCTTTTCTATTTGTTAAATTTTAACAAATAATTTGTCTTTAGATCTTCTGACTTTCTTGGCATCTTTCATTGGGTCTTTGTTCTCATCTCTATATCCCAAGGCGAGTAAGGCTGTGCTACCCATTTTCTGTGCTTGCAGGCCAAAAATCTCATCCACTTTTGCAGGGTCAAAACCCTCCATAGGAGTAGTATCTACTTTTGCTTCTGCAGCAGCTACCATGGCCGTTCCCAACGCAATGTAAGCTTGCTTGGAAGCCCAACTGAACTGCTCTTCTTTACTCATGGCTCCAAAATGTTTTTTCAATCTTTCTGCATAACCACTCAGTGCCGAAGGGTCGAGATTTCTTTCTTTGACTACCTGCTCAAAATAGCTGTCAATTCGGTCTTCTGTGATTTCAGTCCATGCCGCAAATACCAAAACCTGTGAACTTTCCACCACTTGGGGCTGATTGAATGCTGCAGGGGCCAATTTCCTTTTGATTTGCTCATCTTCCACAACTAAAACTGAAAAGGGCTGTAATCCATTAGATGTAGCAGTCAGCTGAATGGAATCCAGGATTTGCTCCAATTGAACTTCGTTTATTTTTTTGCCTGTCATTCTTTTGGTCGCATAGCGCCAATTTAGGCTATCAATTGTTTGACTCATGTCTTTTGTATCTGTATTAAATGTATATACACCTAAAACAAAAGCTCTTTAATTTTGTTCATAAAACCTGAAAAAAATAGCTGATGAAGGGTTTTATGTTCAGAATTATTGGCTTTTTCATGAGCACTGGGGGTAAGATCCTGATTCAGGATCCAATGTCGTTTAGATAAGACTACAAGTTGAATTTAAGCTTTTCCAAAGTTGGGTTAAAAGTAAAAACAAACATTATTTACAAATCTGAACTTTGGAAAAGCTACCCTAAACTAAACGACATTGATTTAGGATTCTAAACTTACAAAAAACAGTAATCGATTAACTTTCACTTTTTTTAAAAAGGCAGGTTTAATGAAATCTAATTGATCAGTTTTAGAAAGATTAGATGAGACTCCCTTTAGCGTGAAGTAACATTCTTTATTTTTTCGTTAAATTTTTTATTTTTAGGAAGTCAACCCAAAACAGCTTGTCATGGATGTATTTTTAAGGAACAATATCAAAATCACAGGAAGGACGGATAAACCCTTGATTGTATTTGCCCACGGATATGGATGTGATCAAAATATGTGGCGGTTTGTGGCTCCTGCATTTGAAGACGATTTTCAGGTATTGACATTTGATCATGTAGGTTCAGGAAAAAGCGACGTCTCAGCCTATGATTTTGAGAAATATGATTCTTTATCAGGCTATGCCTTGGACATTATTGAATTTTTGGAAGTATTGAATGCCAAAGAGGTCATATTTATTGGTCATTCTGTAAGTGCGATGATAGGCGCTTTGGTAGCTGTGGAAAGACCGGGCTTACTGGGCAAGCTCATAATGGTAGGCCCCTCACCTTGTTACATCAATGACGCCGACTATTATGGTGGTTTTGACAAGGAGGATATCGTGGAAATGATCGAAACCCTGGAACAGAATTATTTGGGCTGGGCAAGTCATATCACTCCTGTGATTACCGGAAGGCCTGATAAACCCGAAATTGCAGAAGAATTGGAAAATAGTTTTTGTCAAAACAAACCGGACATAGCAAAGCATTTTGCTAAGGTGACTTTTACGGGAGATAACAGGGGAGACCTTCCTAAAATCAAAGCTTCTACTTTGATTATTCAATGTGACCCTGATATCATTGCACCCAAAAAAGTGGGTGAATACGTTCATGAGCAAATTCCTAATAGTGTATTAAAAATTATTCCTTCCCCTGGCCACTGCCCACATCTAACATCTCCCGAGCAAACAATTAAGGTCATTAAATCCTTTTTAGCATAATGGAGAGTAAACTTTTCAAAATAGAAAACTATGGGTTTTTCAATAATGCTCCATTTGAATTTTTGAGCTTGAACAAAATGGGTGAGATTACCCATGCCAATCAGACGGTTTGTGATTGGATAGAGCATAAACAGGAAGAACTGATTGATAACTTCACTTTTCAGGACTTGTTATCTGTTGGAGGGAAAATTTATCTTGAAACCCATTTTTTTCCTTTAATCCAACTTCAGGGAAAAATTTCTGAAATCAGTTTTGAATTGGTATCTAAAAGTAAAAGGCGGATTCCGGTACTGGTCAATGGAACAAAATTTTCAATTGAAGATAAAGGAGAGCAGGGCTATTTGATCTTTCTTACAGATATTTCCCAGCGAAAGCAATATGAGGAGGAACTCCTCATGGCGAAAAGGTTTGCTGAAGAAAATGCATCCAAACTTTTTGATAAAAACAATGAATTGGAAAGATTTACCCAGATAGCTTCTCATGATCTAAAGGCTCCTGTCAGGACAATGGGTGGACTTTTTGAACTGATGGTCAAGAAAAACTATGTGAGCAAAGACCAAGACTCAATTAAAATCCAAAAAATGATTATGGAAAATCTAAAAAGAATGCGGGTTTTGGTGGATGACTTGATGGAACAGACTCTTGTAGATACTGAAAGCTATTTTGAGGAAAAGGTAGATCTTAATTTTATTCTCAATGATGTCAAGGAAGTTTTAATGGCAGATATTCTGTTCAATGCGGTCAGTATTCAGTCCGAAAAATTACCTATCGTCCGAGGCAACAAAAACCAAATCTTTAGACTTTTTCAAAACCTTCTCAGCAATTCCATCAAATTCAAGGACAAAAACAGAAGACCTTTGATACAAATCCGCTCGAAACTTGAAAACAATTGGGCAATGCTGAGCATCAAGGATAATGGAATTGGTTTTGACCCTTTGTACAAGGAAAAAATATTTGGCTATATGCAGCGCTTGCATGGTCAGGAGGTAGTTTCAGGATCGGGTCTTGGCTTGTACGCCTGTAAAAAAATCATAGAACATCACGGAGGTAAAATCAACGGTAATTCCAATGTAGGGGAAGGGGCTGAATTTGTATTTACTTTGCCGCTATATAATAATTAGTCCGGAAGGATATTATTCATTTAATGGCATTTTACCTATTATCTATTTCTTTATCCAGGAGTTCAACCATTCTGGTCTTATCAGCCACTTTCCGGATAACGCTATCCAGTTCTTTGGATGATTTTTCCAGTAAAAGCATCAAATTTTGAATTTTAGTATCCTCGCCAATTTCATCTTTTAAGAGAAGTATAAGGCCTAAGATATTTGCAAGTGGAGCCCTGACCAGATGGGATTGAATCCATGCTATTTCTCTCAAAGCAGTATTTTGTTCTGTAATGGACTTGATATAACTATTTCTCTCTGAAAGATCCACGCAGATTGCAACCAAAAAAAGCTCTTTATCAATACACATTTTCTGTAAATGAATTTCAATAGGATAAGTGCTTCCTGATTGGCGGAGATGCTCAGATTCAAAAGAAACCTTGTCCTTATTCCCTTCCAAGAGGGCCTGAATTTCGCTTTTTACTTTTTGTTTAAAGGGCTGGTTGACAACCGTATAGAAGCTCAAATTTTTCAGTTTATCTACAGAATATTTGAGATTTTTGGCAGCGGCTTTATTGGCCTGCGTAATCTTAAGTTGTTCTGGATGAAGAAGGTAAATTTCATGAAGTGAATTCTCAAAAATTGAGTGAAACCTTTCCAAATTTCTTTTTGAATCAATAAGCTCAGTTATATCTCTTCCAACAGCTTGAAATTCAATCAAATTTCCATCCGCATCAAAAAGTCCGGTATCGGTCCACTCTTGCCATCTCGGATTTCCATTTGCATCAAATGATTTGTGCACCATAGTTTGAGATGGCTTTTTCAGATTTAAAGCTTTTAGATTTTTTAGGATTTTCACTTCAAGTTCTTCCGGAATAAACTCCAGAAATTTCTTCCCAAGTAGTTCAGCTTTTGAATAGCCCATTTCACTGCAATAGGCATTGTTCACATAGGTAAGGGTAGTGTCAGGAAGAAATCTACAAATCATTTCATGTTGTGCCTGAAGTACAGAGTCTAGAAATTTTTCATTCTCCACAATTTTCTCCTCTGCTCTTTTGCGCTTATCAATATTCGTAGAGTTAAACGATACGCCAATAACCTGACCGTTTGCGCCTATCGCAGGATGAAAGGAACATTGAAACCAGATTTTTTCACTCCTTATTAGCAACTCTTTCTCTTTTACGGTCTGCTCAAGATTAAGTGCTTTCTTAAAATCAGTGTAAAACTCCTCTTTTGTATCTTCCAGGATATATTGTCTAAAGTCCTTACCAACATCCAACTTGGTATTGTAATATTTTTCAGCTGATTTTTGTGCAGTTCTATTGTAGCTTAAAATTTTAAATTCCGGGCTGATCAAAACGCTCCCGTCCGTACTGCTATCCAACAAGGCCTTTAGCTTATAATTTTCATCCTCAAAAAACCTATTACTCTCTTTCTGGGGGGAATTATCCGAATGCAGAGTGCTCATGGGTTTATTTAAATGTCCTATCCAAAGCAGTCCATAGGTATACTTTTCTTCGGACTTACAAACTGTTATTTCCCAAAAGGTTGGCCTAATTTCATTTTCAGTGATAAATTCAGCAGGCATTTCAATGAGGCTTTTCTTTCCGGATTCCAGTTGAATATAATTATCTGGGCTAAGTAGGGGGGAAAAATATTCTTCAAATTTGTGTTTAGCTTCTTCCTTATTTTCTGTATTCAAACACCTGATGAGTAACTCATTTACTGCCTGACAGTTACCTTTGAAATCTGTGAAGGCGACAAAAAATGAATTCGTATTCTGAAAATAGGGAAGCAGTATTTTTTCAACTTGGCTCATCAAATAGTTTTTGAGGAAGATTATTTTGATAAAATCAACTTTAATTTATGCAAAAATAAGGTAATAATATAATATTTAGTATTTAAGGGTTGTGTTTATTATAATACTTAATTTAATTTATTTAAAATAAAAATAAGTGTGCTTGAAAAGAATTTTATTGTATTTAAAAGGTTTTTCCTTTTTTGAAAAAATAGATAAAGTTCGTGTTTCAATGAAAAAATTTCCTTTATTTGAATTCCACAGCCTAGTTTTATGAAAAGAAGAACATTTATATCAGGATTTACTTTGGGTTTGGGTGGCTTGACTGTAAGCCCAATTTTAAGCTTTGCAGGAGCACAGGAGCATAGCGAAAAGGTATTTGTTTCAGATAACCGAAGAGAGTTTGGAGCTGACTTGGTCATAGCAGGCGGTGGCTTAGGAGGCTGTGCTGCTGCTTTTGCAGCATTGAGAAACGGGCTATCTGTCATCATGACAGAAGAGACCGATTGGATAGGAGGGCAGCTTACGCAACAGGCCGTTCCGCCGGATGAGCACCAATGGATAGAAAGCCATGGTGCCACTGAATTGTACAGAAGTTTTAGACAGAAAATAAGGTCCTATTACCGTGCAAATTATCCCCTTACAGATGAAGCTAGCCGAGTAGAGTTTTTAAATCCTGGAAATGGTTCTGTTTCCAGACTTTGTCATGAACCAAAAGTAGCTTTGAATATTTTGAGGGATATGTTTGCTCCTTTTGAAAGCTCCGGGAAGCTTTTGATTCTACTTGAACATAAGGTCACAGCAGCAGAAAGTGATGGCAAGAGAGTGATGGCACTAGAAGCAAAATCTGAAAGGACTACGCAAAAAGTAAAATTATCAGCACCTTACTTTATTGATGCAACTGAATTGGGAGATTTGTTACCCCTTACAAAAACAGCATATATAACCGGAACAGAATCAAAAAAACAAACCGGGGAGCTTCATGCTCCGGAAAAAGGAGATCCTGAAAACAATCAGGCATTTACCGTTTGTTTTGCCATGGATTATGTGCCTGGTGAAGATTGGGTGATTCCAAAACCGGAGCAATATGATTTTTGGAATTCTTATGTTCCTGATTTATCTGAGCCTTGGCCAGGAACGATGCTTGGCTTGCATTATTCCAATCCCCAGACCTTGGAACCTAAAAATCTGGGATTCCATCCAGGAGGCTTACCTACAGGAGATTTGCTAAACCTATGGTTGTACAGAAGGATTCTTCATAAGGATAACTTTGAAAAGGGCTTTTATAGGGGTGATATCAGCCTGGTGAATTGGCCCCAGAACGATTATATCCCTGGGAATTTAATAGATGTCGGTCAGGAAGAGTTTGATAGACATGTGCAAGGTGGCAAACAGCTCAGTCTTTCATTATTGTATTGGCTTCAAACAGAAGCTCCAAGACCTGATGGAGGAAAAGGATGGAAGGGCTTGCGTTTGCGTTCAGATGTGGTAGGTACAGAAGACGGCCTAGCCAAATATCCTTATGTCAGAGAATCTAGGAGAATAAAAGCCTTGTTTACTGTATTGGAAGAACATGTAGGGAAGGAGCAAAGGAGCATGGTCAGTGGACTGACAGGTGATGCACTCAGGGCTGCTAGCTTTGATGACAGTGTGGGGATTGGCTATTATCATATTGACCTTCACCCCAGTTCTAAAGGAGATAATTACATTGATTTTCCATCACTTCCTTTCCAGATACCCCTAGGAGCATTGATACCGGATACCATGGAGAATCTTCTACCTGCAAATAAAAATATAGGTACTACGCACATTACCAATGGCTGCTATAGGCTGCATCCTGTAGAATGGAGTATTGGAGAAGCTGTAGGCATGTTGGTTCCTTTTGCCATGTCCAAAAATGTAAAGCCCAAAGTTGTAAGGGAGGATAAAGCATTTTTGAGGGAATTTCAGGACATGGTGAGAGCTCAAGGAATAGAAACAGAATGGCCTAAAGCTAAGTAGCATGGTTTAGTGCTAATAGTTCATGTATTGCCAATAACACGATCAATAATATCTCACATATAAAATAGATTAAACCCAATACTATCAAGAAGGAAAAGGAGTTTGGTGTTTTTTAGTTTTAAGCTTAACATTTTATCAATTTAAAATTAAGGTTTTATTCATTTCCTAAGGTTCCTTTTCTGATTTTATCTATCCCTTTGTCAAACCTATTACCTATCAATTGAAATTTAAGTCAGATAGAAAATATCAATTAATATTTATTTGGATTTAATCTAAACACACTGATATTTGTCATGTTATTTTAAATCAATCTAAATAAATGAAAAGACGTTTCTTTATTGTTTTTCTCCTGTTAGGAGCATGTACTGGTTCACAAAAGGGGGGACAAGGGGATGAATTAAGGATCATTACAGCTGGGGGCACAATTACGGAAATCATTTATGAATTGGGTTTTGGTGACCAAGTTGTAGCTACTGATATCACTTCTACCTATCCTGCAAGCATGCAGGAATTGCCTTCCATAGGCTATAGAAATCAGATCAAGGCGGAAGGCATACTTGCTCTAGGACCTGATTTGATATTAGCTGAGGAAGGCTATTTGTCTGATGATGTAGTCAATCAATTGAAAGGCACTGGTACAGAGGTTCAGTTTTTCAAAAAGCCAGTGAAGACCGAAGAAACTCTGGAATTGATTGAAAATCTTGCTGATTTTTTAGAGGTCAGAGAAAAAGGAGAAAGCTTGAAAAAATCACTGGTTCGGGATTTGGAAGAATTGTCAGCGGCAACAGCACAGAAAATTGATAAGAAACCAACGGTGGCTTTTGTAATGGCAAGAGGAGAGGAAATGGTTTTCGTAGCCGGTGAGGATACTTTCGCTGAATCCATAATTACCATGGCTGGCGCGGAATCAGTAGGCAAAGGTTTTAAAGACTTTATTCCACTAACCCCGGAAAGCTTGGTAAGTATGAATCCTGATTATTTATTGTTTTTTGAATCCGGGATCAAGTCCATGGGTGGAGTTGGGGGATTGGAGAAAATCAGAGGAATTCAACAAACTACTGCCTACCAAAAAAATCAGATTCTTTCATTTGATGGACTGTACTTATCAGGTTTTGGTCCGAGAATCGGAAAGGCAGCGTTGGAACTTTCTAAGGAAGTAGGATACTGATGTCTACCCTGACACTTACATATCAAAAGGATAAAAAGCAACTCATGGTGTTAGGCGTCCTGACGCTATCCTTAGTCGGTGTATTGATCCTTTCGCTTTCCATGGGGGCATTTCCGATCTCTTCTTCCAAGGTTATTTTTGTCATTTTTGATGCCATTGGTTTGCCTACTGGTGAGTTTACCTATCAAGAATCCAAAGTTTTGTTGGGTATTCGTTTACCTAGAGTCCTTTTGGCTATGATAGTCGGAGGAGGGCTAGGGCTTTCAGGTGCAGCTTTGCAAGGCTTGTTTAGAAATCCTTTGGTAGAACCCGGTCTCATCGGGGTCAGTAGTGGTGGAGCTTTGTTTGCAGTTATATTTATCGTTTTTGGAAGCAGTTTGCCTTTTCTATCTTATTTCGGTGCTGTAGGGCTTCCTTTTTTTGCATTTCTAGGTGGACTGTTGAATACATTTCTGGTCTACAAACTGGCAAGTCAATCCGGGAAGACGGATATCTCACTTTTGATTTTGGCTGGGGTGGCACTGAATGCCTTGTCAGGTGCATTGATTGGACTTGTAATATTTTATGCTGATGATGCGGCACTTCGGAATTTTACATTTTGGAGTCTTGGGGATGTAGGTGGTGCCAATTGGCAAAAAGTTGGAGTTTGTTTTCTTTTTGTTCTAGGACCTATAGGACTAATATTAAGTCAATACAGGCAGCTTAATGCATTGGCAATAGGGGAGAATGAAGCCTTTCACATGGGCGTAAATGTTCAGGTGGTTAAGTATATTCTTCTTTTTTCTTCTGCATTGATTGTAGGTACAGCTGTTTCACTGACAGGAACAATTGGATTTGTGGGCTTGATAGTGCCCCATTTAATCCGGTTGCTTTATGGAGCTGATCATAAATTGGTACTTCCGGCATCTTTTCTTCTGGGTGCTATTTTACTGAGCCTTGCTGACATACTTGCCCGAACATTGGTGGTGCCGGCTGAACTTCCAATAGGCATCATCACTGCGATACTAGGAGCACCATTCTTTATTTGGTTGATCATTAATTTCAAAAAAATCAGATCATAATATGTTACAGGCACATGACATTCACTTTTGTATTCAAAACAGGCCTATCGTAGATAAAGCTTCTATGATTTTGAAGCCTGGTGAATTGACAGTCATTCTCGGTCCAAACGGTGCCGGGAAATCAAGTTTGTTCAAAGTTTTGTCTGGCGAGCAATCGTGCAAACATGGAAAGGTAAGTTACAATGGAAGATCATTGGGTCAGTTCAAAAACAGACAACTTGCACAAGTGCGCTCGGTTATGCCACAACATAGTTCACTGACTTTCCCGTTTTCCGTTTTGGAGGTGGTTGAATTGGGCTTGCTGTCTTTGAGAAAATACAGTTCCGAACTTTTGCAAGAAGTAATGGAGCAAACCCACACTTGGGAACTCAGGGATAGTCTTTACGGAAATCTTTCCGGTGGAGAAAAGCAAAGAGTTCAATTGGCAAGAGTGCTGACCCAGATTTGGGAGAAAAAGCCATTTCCACGATATCTGCTTCTTGATGAACCTACTTCAAGTATGGATATTGCACTGCAGCATCATGTGCTTTCCATTATTCAAAAAATAAAAGAAAGAAACATAGGTGTGCTTGCCATACTCCATGACCTGAATTTGGCTGCAAATTATGCTGATCAGGTTATTTTGATGAAAAAGGGTCATATCCTATTTCAGGGAAATACTCAAGAAGTAATGAATGCAGATAAGCTAATGCAAGTTTTTGACCACCCCATTGAAGTATATCATGGTGATGATCAAAGACCAACAATAATTCAAAGTGTACCATTTAAAAATATAAATAATCAAATCAAACAAGCATAAAATCATGGAATCAACTGCAACCGACAACCTGCAATCCCTCAAAAACTCTTGGGAGAATCTTAAAAGAGATAATCCAAAAATGAGGATCAGAGATGCGGCCCACACATTGGGGGTCCCAGAAGCCGAACTATTAGCCACGCAGCTAGGAGAAGGAGTTACCAGACTGGAAGGTAGCTGGTCAGAAATGCTGAACGCCTTCAAAAAACTTGGGAAGGTAATGGCCTTAACCAGGAATGATGGATGTGTACTCGAACATAAAGGGAATTTTCAGAAAATTGAAATTCATGGAACTGCACCCAATGAGGTAGCTACCGTAATTGGGCCAATTGAACAGAGGATCTTTTTTTCTTCCTGGAAGTTTGGTTTTTCGGTTGTTCAGGATACTCCTAGAGGTACCATGAGAAGCCTTCAGTTTTTTGATAAAGCCGGAGAAGCAATTCTTAAGGTTTATTTACAGGAGAAGTCCAATATTCAGGCTTATGAAGAATTTGTATTTCAATATGCTGCAGCATATCAATCTCCAGAACTGGAAATTGAATCAATTCCAGAACCAACTAATGCGGAAGATATTGATTTAGCGTCATTCACCCATGATTGGGAAAATATGAAAGACACCCATGATTTCTTTGGAATGCTGAGAAAATATAAAGTCTCCAGATTGGATGCTGTCAAATGGATCGATGACAAATGGGCCTATGAAATTGATAGACTTTCAGCGAGGAAAATTCTGGATAAAGCAGCAGTAAGCAAATTGCCCATCATGATTTTTGCGGGGAATAGGGGAAACATACAAATTCATCAAGGTAAAGTAAGGACAATCCGTCAAATGGGTGATTGGTTAAATGTTCTTGATCCTGATTTTAATATGCATTTGGATGAAAACAAAATAGCAAAAGCTTTTGTGGTTCATAAAAACACAGCTGATGGATTGGTTTCCTCAGTAGAATTATTTGATGAATCTGGTGAGATGATTGCTCAATTCTTCGGATTAAGAAAACCCGGATTGGCCCAACTTCCTCAATGGAAAGAATTGGTTGATAATCTTTGATGCCTTTGGGGGGCTAATTGAGCCCCCAAAAAATTTTAAAACAATGTTTAGAATTAGTCTTAATAAAACCATCTTCTTGTGTGTGTCTTTTTCCTTGATTTCCTTAAGTCTGCTGGCCAAGGGTATAAAAGGGGAGGTTAAGGACATCCAAGGCAATCCTGTACCTTTTGCTACTATAAGTTCTTCAGATGGTAAAGGGGCTGTTGCTGATGATCAGGGTCGTTTTGAGATTCAGTTGGTCAGCTCTGAGTGCATGCTACAAGCTCAGGCTATGGGCTACAAAACCCAGAGTGTAGTTGCAACATTGGAAGAGGAGTTCATCAGCATAGTGCTTCTTGAAGACATATCTTCTTTAGAAGAGGTAGTCATCACGGGTAATTTTGAAGCCCAGTCAGCAAGGCAATCTGTATATCAAGTTAGGTCAATTGGTAGAGAAACGATTGAAAAAAGGGCCGCTGGAAATATTCAGGAAGTACTCAATACAGAATTAGGGATCAGGTTTTCTCAGGACAATGCCTTGGGAGGCAGTAATCTTGAAATGTTGGGTATGTCAGGGCAAAACGTTAAAGTGCTTATTGATGGGGTTCCTATGGTTGGACGTCAGGGGGTATCCAATGAAATCAATATCAATCAGATCGATATCAATCAAATTGAAAAGATCGAAATCATTGAGGGCCCAATGTCAGTCATGTATGGTGCTGATGCCCTAGCAGGTGTGATCAATATCATTACAAAAAGAGGAACAAATACCCAGGGTTATGATATTTCAGCGAGAATGCAGGAGGAGACTGTTGGCAATTCGTATTCGGCATTTTCAGGAGCTGGTAACCACATTAGGAGCATACAAGGACAATATAGAACAGCTGGCCCCTGGAGTTTTGGTGCGTCTTTTACCCAAAATAGATTTGGAGGCTGGAAAGGAAGTTTTACCGGGAGGCAATTTGAATGGCTTCCCAAAAACCAAAACATTGGAACTGCATTCCTCGGATTTCAAAAAGGAAACTGGGAATTGGACTACTCATTAGACGTACTCGAAGAGACTATTTTCTCTTTTGGTCCGGAAAACAGGATAGAAAACATTGACAGGGAATTTCAGACCTCAAGATTGATGCACAGATTCCAAGGTAGGTTGGATGCTTCTGAAAAATTCAAGGCTTCAATTCAGGCTGCTTATACAGATTACTCAAGGGAAACTGTAACATGGATTACCAACCAAAGAACTGCCGAAACAAGCCTTTCAAACGCACCCAATGCACAAGGCTCACTGCAATACAACGGTTTAACCGTAAGAGCTACTGGCCTCTGGTCTATTTCTAAGACTTTCAATTTACAGCCCGGTATTGATATCAATACTGAAAATGGGGTAGGAGACAGAATATCGAACAATGAAGGAATACAGGATTATGCTTTTTTCCTTTCCAGTGAGATTTCTATCAAAGATAAATTAAGACTTAGACCAGGTCTGAGAAGAGCTTATAATTCCGCCTATGAAGCCCCGCCTGTGATCCCCTCGATCAATACCAAGCTGGCATTGGGAAAAAGACTAGATTTGAGAGCAGCTTATGCTAAAGGCTTCAGAGCCCCTTCTATCAGAGAACTCTATTTTGATTTTTTTGATGCCAGTCACTCTATTCGCGGAAATCCGGATTTAAGGCCTGAAACTTCCCATAGTTTTAATACTTCACTTAATCTTGAGCCATTGGAGGGGAAAGTATTTCAATATGGAGCAGTTTTAACAGGCTTTTACAATGAGGTAAGTGATCAGATTGCCTATAGCCTTGATCCAACAGATCCCCGTATTACCACCTTATTCAATGTAGAGGAATTTAAGACTATGGGGCTATCCTTTAATCATCGCATCAGGGTAAAAGATTGGAATGCGAATCTGGGATTTGCCCGAATAGGCAGGTATAATAGGATATCCACTGATAGTCAAAACCTGCCAGAGATGCTTTTTTCCAATGAATTCAATGCAAATGTGGATTATAAATTTAAAAGCATTGATACCTACATCAGCCTCTTTTATAAATACACAGGAGCACTCCCAGGTTTTGAGATGGTCATGTCACCTGATAGAGAGTTGATTCCAAACGCCATTCAAATAGACGGGTTTCATTGGATGGATCTGACTTTTAGAAAGGACTTTGGAAAATCACTTCAATTACAGACTGGAATCCGGAACCTCATGAACTTGACCAATATTCAAAGCACGGCAACTTCAGGTGGGGCACATGGAGGTGGACCTCAAAGGCCTATGGGGTACGGGCGATCCTATTTTCTGGGAATTACCTACCAACTATCTAAATAATATACCTAAACAAATTTAATTATGAACAAATTGACAAGTTTGAAAATGGGTGTTACAGCCCTCTTTGCTGCGGGAATTTTCACTTCCTGTGCCGAAGAAAATGATCCAATAGTGGAAACACCACCTGTGGAAGATGCTTTTATGGAAATCAACGGTGGCGGGAGTACTTTTCCCAACATGGCATTTGTAAAGTTGAGCAATGAAACGCAGACTACAATAAGTCGGGAGTCATGGGATTTGGCATTTTCCAATGGTTCAGAATTCAAAGTTTTGATTAACGGGACAACTGGTGCAATGGCATACGAAACAGATTTCACTTCCTTTGAAGAACTGGAAAACGATTACTTAGAAAATTTGAGGACATCCGGAACTTTGGTACTTGACTTTAATAACATGAACAGTATTTTGTATGTCGATGATCCAAAAAACCCTATTCAAAATGGTACGGCTTTAGGAACCATAGGAAGTTCAGAGGCTGAGGCCAGTGTCTTTGTATATCAACGTGGCAACAGTGGGGTTGAGGACAGGGATTGGCATAAGGTAAAAGTTTTTCGTTCCGGTGACCGCTATGTATTGCAGTTTGCTCCAGTATCTTCCAATGAGGTAACTACAGTAGAAATTTCAAAGACCCAGGATTTCAACTTTGTGTATTACTCATTGGATCATGGAACAGTGGAAGTAGAACCTCAGAAAGGAAATTGGGATTTTGTCTGGACTGCGGGCACTTCTTCCACACCATTTCCACAGGCTACTAATGAAACTTTGGGTTACTTTTTCCAAGATCTTGTATACCATAATATCTATGGCGGTGTGGAAGCTGGAGTAGTGATGGAAGATGACATTGCTTATGAGGAATTTTCTGAACCCAATATTTCGTCCATCACTTTCAATAGCAATGATAGGTTGACAATCGGTTCATCTTGGAGAGCAGGAGGAGGTCCCAATTCTTCCCCGGCAGTAAGGGAAGACCGTTATTACATTCTCAAGGATACCCAAGGGAACGTTTATAAGCTGAGATTTTTGAGTTTGACAACAGGAGGAGAGAGGGGACGACCTTCTTTGGAATATGCTCTGGTCCAGTAATTCAAAAAGTAAAACCCCTGCCAAATTAATTTCTGGCAGGGGTTTTATTTTTTAGGATTGAATGTTTTACTTAGTCAAAGAATTATTTGAGTTCTTTGGAAAAGAATAACGGTCAATTACCTGGTTGACTTCGCCTGTTACTTTTTCCCAAATCATTGAATCATCAGAAAATAAAACAGTAAAAGTGCCATTCAATATCAATGTCCAATCAAAATCAGCAGTCCACATACATTCATTCTCAAAGTTGATTTTACTATCCTCCAAAGTGTAATTTCCTTTACAAAGTGCAGGATACCTTGAAACAGAACTGTTACCTTCCCATTTTCCATCATTCAACTTAATGGTAACTTCGGAAATAGCTCCTGCTTCCCCATCAACAATGCGTTGGAAAGTTCCTTCCAATGTTTCTTTTTCATCCATAACTACAAAACTATCCTGTTCAGCGCAGGAGTGCAAAAACCAGAAAATTGCAAAAACCGGAAGTAGGTATATTTTTTTCATAGCTTGGGAAAATTGATGTTCTTTATTTAGACGCAATTCTTCCGAAAATGTCCTGTAAATACACCTTTTTTTATTGATAAATTTTCAACCACTAAGAATTCAAAAACCATACCTGATAAAATTTCTTTTGAAATATTTTTCTGAAAATACTTTAAATCCAAAATCAAGGCTGGACCAAGGACCAAAGGAAAAGCCCATTCATCAATCTTAAAGCAAGATAAATATAATATTACCTGCCTAGGGAAACATTAAGCTCCAACTTAGTTGAACGCTAACCAAAAATTTCAACTATGAGAAACTTTAAACTAATACTACTCTTTTGCTGCCTTTTCTCCATGGGTTCCATGGCACAGGAAGAACGGGAAATAAAGGTGGAATCTTCCTCTGTCACCAATGGGGAAGCAACAATCAATGGCACCAAAGTGCCATACAAAGCTACAGCAGGAACGATGCCTGTTTGGGATGAGGACGGAAAGCCTATTGCAAGTCTTTTTTTTACTTACTATGAGCGTACCGATGTTTCAGATAAAAGCACCAGACCTTTGGTTTTTTCCTTTAATGGAGGACCGGGTTCCGGATCACTTTGGATGCATTTGGCGTATACTGGTCCATATGTGCTGAACATTGATGAGGAAGGTTATCCATTACAGCCGTATGGGGTAAAAAGAAATCCTCACTCTATTCTTGATGCAGCTGATATCATTTACATCGACCCGGTTAATACCGGTTATTCAAGAATTGTAGATAAGGAAGTAGACAGATCAACTTTTTTCGGTGTCAACGCTGATATCAAGTATCTGGCCGATTGGGTCAAAACTTTTGTGACCAGACAAAACAGGTGGCAATCTCCAAAATATCTGATCGGGGAAAGCTATGGTACAACAAGGGTTTCCGGACTTGTTCACGAGCTTCAAAATTCCCATTGGATGTATTTCAACGGAGTGATTCTTGTGTCTCCTACCGGATTGGGTTTGGATAGAAGTGGGCCCGTGGCCAAGGCGAACTATTTGCCATATTTTGCTGCCACAGCATGGTATCATGAAGTGCTTCCTTCCGATCTGCAATCTAAAGATCTGGATGACATTCTTCCTGAGGTGGAGAAATACACTTTGGAAACTGTCTTGCCAGCTATTGCAAAAGGAGGTTCGCTAGACGCTGCAGAAAGGAAAGCAATTGCTAAAAAAATGGCCTACTACTCTGGAATCAAGGAGGAAGTATTTCTTCAGCACGGACTTGCTGTTCCGACCAGTTTTTATTGGAAAGAATTGATGAGAGATAAAGGATTGACTGTTGGAAGATTGGATAGTCGCTATAGGGGTATTGACCAAACGGATGCAGGAGATCGCTATGATTATGACCCTGCTTTGACTGCATGGAACCATGCTTTCTCTCCTGCCATGAATTATTATGCTAAAAATGTACTCAAGTATGATACAGATTTGACTTACTACTTATTTGGTCCGGTAAGACCATGGGATAGAAGTAATGACAATACAGGTAATCAGCTAGCACAGTCCATGCTTCAGAACCCTTACCTTCACGTAATGACACAATCCGGTTATTTTGATGGAGGAACAGATTACTTTAATGCTAAATACAATATGTGGCAAATGGATCCCCTTGGTAAACTTCAGGACAGAATGTTTTTCAAGGGTTATAGAAGTGGACACATGATGTATCTGAGAGCAGAAGATCTTAAAAATGCCAATGATGATATCAGGGAGTTCATTAAGAATTCATTGCCCGAAAAAGATGAACCTGCAAAATACTGGTAACATCGGTTTGAAATTAATTTAATTAAATGCACCACTTCACAAAAAATTCTCTTAAATGAGTGACGCGGTTTGATTTTGTACAAATATTTATAGTTTAAAAAAGGTCCAGAGAGCTTTAAATTCTCTGGACCTTTTTTGATTAAAACCTAAATCACAACCCGTTTTTCCAGAATTCCGGTTTTTTTACTTGAAATGGCTATTTATCGCGATGACCCTTAGCATAAAAATAGGCATGGATAAAATAACATAGTACCGTTAAAATATTATTGAATAGGCCGAGATAGATTCTTTTGTACCTTCAAATTATCTTCAGATCAAGGAAATGTTCACATTCCTTTCAGTATTCATTTCAATTCCCAAATATGAATAGAACTCTACTACTTCTCCTAAATTTCCTTGTTTTAATACCGTTTCAATCGTTTGCACAAATTGATCCTGCCAATTTTGACCAATTGAATTTCAGATTTATTGGTCCTGACGGGAACCGGACAATTGCAGTTAGAGGTGTCCCCGGGGATATGCTGACCATGTATGTGGGTATGGCTTCCGGGGGGCTATATAAAAGTGAAGACGGAGGTGGTACCTGGGCTTCTATTTTTGATGATCAGGATATTTCGTCAGTTTCGGCCCTGGCCTTGGCTCCAAGCAATCCAGATCACGTTTGGGTAGGGACAGGTGAGACTTTTCTTATCCGTCCTGCACATGCAATGGGGAACGGAGTTTATAAATCCACTGATGCAGGGAAGTCTTTTCAGCACATGGGACTTAAAGAAACTGCAAGAATCAGTCAGATAGAGGTGGACCCTAGAAATCCAGATGTAGCCTATGTAGCTGCTTTGGGCCACACCTATTCCCCTCAGCAAGAAAGAGGAATATTCAAAACTTCCGATGGAGGAAAAACATGGGATCATGTACTCTTTGTGGATGAAGGTACAGGGGCCAGTGATTTGGCCATGAATCCTAAAAATCCAGATATCATTTTTGCTGCTTTTTGGTCTATTGATATCAAAACCTATGGTTTAACCAGCGGTGGGCCTGGGGGTGGGATTTATAGAAGTAAAGACGGAGGAAAATCCTGGGAACCCATGAAGAATAATGGATTACCAGGAGGGGTTGACAACCCCGTAGGAAAATCTTCTGTAGCAATAGCTCACAGTGACCCCAATGTGGTCTATGCACTATTTGAAATGGACAGTCCTCAGCTTTGGAAATCCACGGATGGAGGAGATAGCTGGGAACTGGCCATGATCAACCATACGATCAATGAACGCGCGCCTTATTATACCCGACTGAGAGTTTCCACTGATGATCCTGATGAGGTATATTTTGCTTCTGTAAGGTTCAGCACTTCAAGAGATGGTGGAAAAACATTGGCAGATGCCGGCTACAGAGCAGGTGGTGATAATCATGACATTTGGGTTGATCCATTAAATCCAAATAGGATAATGGTAGCCCATGACGGAGGAATGGGTGTGACCTTGAACAAGCAAAAAACTTACAGACAGTACGTATTCCCCAATGCACAGATGTACCATGTTTGGACGGATAATCAAATCCCTTACAATGTGTATGGAAACAGGCAGGATGGATATTCTTACCGTGGTCCAAGCAATAGTCGCCAAGGAAGCATTCCGTTGGGATTGTGGCATGCTGTAGGAGGATGTGAAAGTGGCTGGGCTATACCTGATCCCGTAGACAACCATATTATTTGGTCTGGATGCTATGATGGGGGCCTACAGGTTTATGACCTAAGAACCGGACATGCTAGAGATGTGAGAGTATGGCCTGAAGCTGGATACGGATGGGCTCCTGCAGACTTGAAATATAGATGGCATTGGTCTTTTCCTATTTTTATAAGTCCCCATAACCACAAGAGAGTGTATGTGGGAAGCCAATTTGTACATCAGACAGAAGATTATGGACAGAGTTGGAAGGTGATCAGTCCTGACCTGACCAGAAATGATAAATCCCATCAACAAGCTTCTGGAGGAATAGCAATTGATAATCTGATGACTTTTGATGCATCAGTACTCTTTGCAATAGCCGAATCCCATCTTGAAGACGGATTGATTTGGGTTGGTTCAAATGATGGCCTGGTACATATTACCAGAGATGGTGGTGAAAACTGGACGAATGTCACGGATAATATTCCGGGCAAACCTGAACTGGGTACCATTTCAAGTATTGAACCATCAAGACATGATGCAGGCACAGCTTATATTGCGGTGGACGCCCACCAATTAGGAGACTTTGATCCGTATGTCTACAAGACCTCTGATTATGGACAGACCTGGACTAAAATTTCGGAAGGAATAGAAAAGTCGGAATCTAGTTTTGTGCACGTCACCCGTGAAGATCCAGAGGTTCCAGGACTGCTTTATACAGGGACAGATAAGGGTCTTTACATTTCCAAAAACGATGGGAAAAGTTGGTTTAGGTTGAGAAATAACCTACCTCCTGTACCTATATATTGGATGACTATACAGGAAAATTTCAGGGACCTTGTTATCGGTACTTATGGGAGAGGTTTTTATATTCTAGACAATATCACACCTATCCGTGAGTTGGATGAGGAAGTTTTAGCCAAAGGAGTACACCTTTTTGACCAAAGACCTGCTTATAGATTCCATGAATTGCAGGGGATTAAAACCGAAGGTAGATCCATGACTACCGGTGCCAATCCCCCTTACGGAATGGATATCAATTATTATTTGAATAAAAAAGCTCAGGAAGTAAAGCTCGAGATTTATAAGAAGGATGGGAGCTTGGTAAGGACAATAGCTGGTAAAAATGAACAGGGGGTCAACCGAGTTTGGTGGGATCTAAGGTACGAGCCAACATTACAGCCAAGATTATTAGCGTCTCCTCCTGATAAGCCTTGGGTTAAACTAGAGGGCAGAGAGTTCAGGCCATTGGTAACTTGGGATCTGGATTTGTATAGAGGACAATTTGGACCTAGAGTGGTGCCAGGAGAATACGAGGTTAGAGTTATTGTGGATGGTGGTCAAACTGTCAGTCAGACAGTAGAAGTAATCAAAGATCCAAATACTGCAGGTACACTTGAAGATATTGAAAAGCAGGTTGAATTTTCACTCAAATTAAATGAAGCCATGAATGAAGTTGTAGTGGCAATCAATGAAATCGAGGAGATCAGAAAGGAGTTGGAGGAACTGATTATCCTTGAAAGTGATGAAGAGGTCGCTGAGAAGGTAAGGGAGTTGGAGGATAAAATCCTAAAGGTGGAAGGTCAGTTGTTCGACGTCAACCTGACAGGAGCAAGGGAAGATGCTTTTAGAAGTCCCATGAAGCTTTATGGAAGAATTTCTGCTTTGGCCAGTGATATAGGAGGTTTTGGAGCTGATTTCAAACCTACCAATCAACAAGTGGAAGTCTATGATGTGTTTAGAAAACAACTGGATGACATACAGGTGCAGTATAATAAATTGATCGATGAAGAAATACCCTTATTCAATCAGTATTTGATGTCCAGAGATTTAGAGCTGAGATTGAAGCGATAATAGATAGAAAAAATATTTGTTAGCACATTTAGAGATAACCTACTGAATCGCTGCGCCAATCGGAAAAAGGAGTTATTGAATTTGATGAAACATTGATTGAAAGAAATCAGAATTAACCAAACCACTTTACCATGAAATTTAACAGAAGAGCTTTTATCAAAGCCGCAGCAATAGCGCCTGCAGCAACCTTGCCCTTTGTGTCATGTTCTGAAAATTATTCCTCAACAGGAGATAATAAATCAGTTTTGCGTGCTGATTTTAGCAAGCTAAAAAATATGACAGCTGACGTTAAGCCTATCAGCCGGGAAGAAAGACAATCCAGGATTTCAAAAGCCCAGGAACTGATGAGGGAAAATAAAGTGGATGCCCTGTTCCTCGAACCAGGGACAAGCATGAAATATTTTCTGGATTTTGATTTTTTTCTATCAGAAAGAATGGTAGCAGCAGTGATCCCATCCAGTGGAGATGTGATGTATATCTGTCCAAAGTTTGAAGAGGATAAAGTGGGCGAATTGGTTAAGTTTGGATCAGAAATCAGAACTTGGGAGGAACATGAAAGCCCATATGCTGTAGTCAAGGGTATACTTTCCGACAAAATCGGTAGAACAGGCACATTGGGTATAGAAGAGCGTTGCAGATTTTTTCTTTATGATGGTATCAAAAAAGAAGCTTCGGGTTTCAACTACGTACTTGGAGATCCTATTACAGCAGGTTGTAGGATGTATAAATCAGCAGCAGAAATTGCATTGATGCAAAAAGCCAACGATATCACCATTGAAGCTTATAAGGTTTTGTTTGATTCACTGTATGAAGGCATGAGTCAAGATGATTTCAGAGAAATAGCTTCTCAGGCGCATAAAGCCTTGGGAGCCAATGGTTCCATTGGAGCAAATTTTGGTGAATGGACAGCGTTTCCACATGGTTCCAGCAAGGTTCAATACTTAAAAGAAGGGGATGTTGTGTTGGCAGATGGTGGCTGCACCATAGAGGGATATAAATCCGATATAAGCAGAACAATTGTTTTTGGGCAGCCTACCGATAGACATAAAGAGGTTTGGAATTTGGCTAAAGAGGCACAAACTGCTGCTTTTGAATTGGCTAAAAACCAAGGGGTAAAGTGCGAAGACTTGGATGCTGTGGCCAGAAAAGTAATCAGTGATGGAGGCTTTGGGCCGGATTACAAATATTTTTCCCATAGGCTGGGGCATGGAATAGGAATGGACGGGCATGAATGGACAAATCTGGTTAGAGGAAATGACACTCCTTTGGCAAAAGGTATGTGTTTCAGTAATGAGCCTGGTATTTATATAGTAGGTGAATTTGGAGTTAGGGTTGAAGATTGCATGTATGTTGGAGAAAATGGACCTGTTTATTTTTCCCAACCAAGCCCGTCCATTGAAGAACCTTTTGCTTAAAATAGATAGGGATGAACCGATAAACCCTACTTAAAACCTCATTTAAAAGAAACAAATAATATTTTATCAATATTTATTTTTTAAAAAAAATATTATATGTATTAAAGTTTCACTTAAATCATTAATAATTAAAATATTAGTATAAAATATTATTTTTATTGTAATATAATTATATAAATGGTTTTGATAATTAGTTAAAAGTCAAGAATTTAGACTTGTCTTAACTAAAATTTATCATACCATGAGAAAAGTTTTACTATTGGCATGTATGCTATTGCTGGGAGCAATGAGTGTATACGCCCAGTCACGGACTGTAACAGGTCGCGTGATTTCAGAGGATGAACCCGAGGGGATCCCCGGGGTCAACATACTGGTGAAAGGCACCGGTGTGGGAACAGCTACCGACTTGGACGGTCGGTACTCTATTTCCGTAAATTCTGCGGATGATGTACTTGTATTTTCTTTTGTGGGCTATGATCCTCAGGAAATCAGAGTAGGGAATCAAAGTTCAATCAATGTGACTTTAGTGCCTGATACCGAAAATCTATCCGAAATTATCGTAGTGGGATACGGGGAGCAGGACAGAAGAACTTTGACGAGTTCTATTTCTTCTATCAAGGGGAAAGACGTTGAAAATTTGCCCATCACTTCACCTGACCAATTGCTTCAGGGTCGTGCCCCAGGTGTAGTTGTAAACACCGAATCCGGTGAACCAGGAGGAGGGATGAATATCCGTATCAGGGGTACAACTTCAATCACAGGTAATTCAGATCCACTTTATGTAATTGACGGCGTGCCAATTATAGCAAGCAATATTGCAGCTACCACATTTGGACAGCCAGTAAATCCATTGGCGGATTTGAATCCAGCTGATATTGAATCTATGGAGATCTTAAAGGATGCATCTGCTACCGCTATTTATGGAGCAAGAGCAGCTAATGGTGTAGTCTTGATTACTACCAAAAGAGGTAAGGCCGGTAAACCTGTTGTGAACATCAGCATGTATGGAGGTATTTCTGAGCCTTGGAGAAGTCCGAATGATCTGCGTGTAGACGGACCTACTTTTGAGAGACTTCAAAATGAAGCCAGCAGAAACAACTGGGTGGATAGATATGGTTCGTTAGATGCACCAAATTCAGCTGGTCAGTCATATCAAGCTCCATTCGCAAATCCTGATCAGGCTATTGACACCAATTGGTTTGATGAAATTTTCCAGACGGGTTCCATCAGAAACCTGGATGCATCAGTAGCGGGTGGAGACGAAAGGATTAAATATTTTGTATCAGGTAACAATTTCTTCCAGGAGGGATTGGTAAGGCCAGCACAATTTGAAAGAAGCAGTGCTAGGATGAATCTTGACTTTATGGTCACTCCAAGGTTAAAAATTGGGACGAGTGCAACATACTCTGTAAATACCAGAGATAGAGCGCTTAATGGTAATGCAATTGAAGGTGCACTTTCAACAGCATTTTTCTATCCAAGCAACTACCCAATTCTCAATGATGACGGAACTTACTTTAGACCATTCTGGGAAAATCCTGTTGCAGTAGCCAATGAAACTGATTATCTGATGAAAACCACGCGGATTATCGGAAGCGTGTATGCTGATTGGGAAATTACAGATGGACTAGTATTCAGAAGTACATGGAGCATTGACAACAACCTAGTCGAAGAAGACAGGTATTTCAACACCTTCTTAGCTGCTGGTGCAGCCCTGAACGGTTCAGCCCAGTCTTTTGTAACAAGAAGTAATAACTGGATCAATGAAAATGTATTGACCTATCAGAAAAACTTCGGTGAAAATAATATCAACCTACTTGTGGGTAATACACTCCAGGAGAATCAGTTTTTAAGAACTCAAGCATTTGGTCAGGGCTTCCCTTCCAATTCATTCAAAAGAATTGAATCAGCCGCTGTAAAGAATTCCAGTTCAACAGGGACTTCTTGGGGTATTGCATCCTATTTTACCAGAATCAATTATGGTTACAAAGGGAAATATTTATTTACGGCCAACATGAGAGCAGATGCTTCATCCAGATTTGGTGCTGACAATAGATGGGGTTATTTCCCTTCTGTAGCAGGTGCTTGGAGAATGATAGATGAAGGTTTTATGGAAAGCATCAGAAGCACAGTGTCTGATATGAAAATAAGAGCATCTTATGGTATCACCGGTAACCAAGGAGGTATTGGTGATTTCCAGGCGCTAGGTCTGTGGGGTGGAATGAGAGGTGGACTTAACCTTGGGGGTGTTGGACAACCAGGAGGGCCGGCTTCTTATGTAGATGCTCCAGGAATTGCACCAAACCAATTGGCTAACCCTGACTTAAGATGGGAAACTACTGCACAATTTAATGTGGGTTTTGATGTTGGGCTTTGGAATGACAGATTGACTTTGACTTTTGATTATTATGACAAGCAAACCAAAGACCTCTTACTCAATGTACCTGTTCCAAAATCTTTAGGATTCAGTGTTTTGACACAAAACTTCGGAGAGATGGAAAATAGAGGTTTTGAATTGGGAATCAATGCTGCGATCATAGAAAAAGAGGATTTCACTTGGACTTCAAGCTTCAATATTTCCAGAAACAACAATTTGGTGAAGCGTCTGGCTTTTCCTTTCACTACTTTCACAAGAGATTATGTTAGGGTAGAGGAAGGTTATCCACTAAACTCATTCTGGGTACATGTTCAAGAAGGTGTAGATCCACAAACAGGGGATATCATCTGGGATACTATGGGAGATGAAGAGTTTAACCCTAATGTACACAGACAGATATTCGGAAGTGCAATTCCAAGATACGTAGGTGGATGGACCAATATGATTAACTACAAAAATTGGGATTTTATGGCCTTCTTTCAGTTCAGCGAAGGTAACAATACTTTGAATTACGGAAGATTCTTCTTTGAGCATGGAGGAGAAAGAACTACAGGTTATTCTGCGCAACAATTGGACAGGTGGCAGCAGCCAGGAGATGTGACAGACGTTCCTAGAATGGCCTCCAGGAATTACAGTGCTGATTTGAGACCATCAAGACATGTTGAAGATGGATCATTCTTGAGATTGAAAAACACCAGTATTGGATACACTTTGCCTTCTCCAATTACCTCTAGGATCGGAGTAGGTAGAGCTAGATTCTATGCAGCTGCGCAGAACTTGCTGACTTGGACCAATTATACAGGCTTGGATCCGGAAGTGAGTACAAGTCCATCGAACCTAGTATCAGGTGTAGATATCGCTGTAATGCCACAGCCAAGAACCTATACTTTGGGAGTAAACTTAACATTCTAATGCCATGAAAATGAAAAAATATTTATATAAAGGAATGGCCGCAGGATTTATAGTCCTTTCAGGCCTGGGAATAAGTTGTAATGTATTGGATCAAGATCCCCAATTTCAGATTGCAACTGATGAAGCTTTTGCCAATGCGGTAAATGCCGAGGCAGCGCTTAATGGATTGTACAATGAAGCCCAGTTGGTTTACAATTGGAGAGTTCAGACTCTGGGTGAATTGGCCTCAGACTTGGTCCAATCTGTAGATACTTGGGATAACTTCAATGTAATCGATGAGTTTAGACAAACTCCTGACAATACCGAGATTGATGATTTGTACACGCAGATTTATAGAACTATAGATCTTGCCAATAACATTATAGCATTCGCTCCAAATGTACCTGATTTGACACAAGAAAGGGTAAATGACATGTTGGGTCAGGCTTATGCTTTTAGAGGGATGATGTATTTTCATTTAGCTACCTATTTTGGTGGGATACCTGGGAAATATGGAGAAGCTGGTGTCATTATAGAAACAGAGCCATCCATAGGTGTGAACGAAGATGCTTTTAAGGAAAGAGCAAGTCTACAAGCTACCTGGGATCAGGCAAGGGCGGATTTGGAGCAGGGAGAGAACCTTCTGGCAGAGTCTAGAGCGAGTAATTTCCTTTCCCGTTCCAGGTTGACCAAATCAGCCGCCACAGCAATGTTAGCAAGGTATCATCTGTATTTGGACAATTGGTCTGAGGCTGAGTCCAAGGCATCACAAGTTATCAATCAAGGGTCATTTGAATTGGTACAACCCTTCTCAGATATCTTCAGGACTGACTTCTCTTCTGAATCTATTTTTGAGATGCATTACAATGTAGTGGATTTCAGTGGATTCAGACAGTGGTATTTTCCTGCAGCTTTAAACGGCCGTGGAGGTCTAAGCTTTCATGAGCCATTTGCACAGGAATTATTAGCGCGTCAGGGGGTTGATGAAAGAAGTGATCTGATCGAATTGAACCCGGCTTTTGGAGGTGTATATTACTCCACGAAATTTGATGAGCTACAAAATGCCTCCAACGTACCTGTTCTCAGAATAGCTGAAATGTACCTGATCAGGGCTGAAGCCAGAGCCAGACAAGGAAATGTTTCCGGTGGACTTGATGATTTAAATGCGGTTAGGAACAGAGCAGGTCTTGACAATGCTTCAGCGAGCGGTGGTGAAGAACTAGTAGATCTGATTTTGGATGAAAGAAGATTTGAATTTGCTATTGAAGGACACAGATTCTTTGACATGACAAGAACAGATCGTGCTGTTGAAGTTTTCACCGATCTACCAAGAACAACTGGCTCTACCACTTATTCCATAGGAGACAGAGGAAGATATGTTTTCCCAATTCCCAATTCGGAAATTTTCACTAATCCTAACATGGTTCAGAACCCAGCTTACCGTTAATGATAGATAATAAATTTATGATTCAAAGATTATTTATTGCCTGCCTCCTCTACTTGGGGAGCGCAGGCTCTTTGTTATTTGCTCAAGGAATTTCGGCGGCAGCCACTCCCAATCAATTGATTATGCAGGAGTTGGAAGTCTCAGAAAAGGATCACAATATCCAAGCAGGAGGCAAGAATCTCAGTTACAAAACTACTGCAGGTTTTATGCATATGTCCAATGAGCAAGGAAAGGACAAAGCCAAGTTTTATTTTACTGCTTATACTTTAAAAAATGTCAGTAATCCACAAGACAGGCCAATCACCTTTGTGTTCAATGGTGGCCCTGGCTCTTCTTCGGTTTGGTTGCATATGGGGGGCCTTGGGCCAAGGATGATAGAAATGACCGAGGATGGAGAGGCTTTACCTCCTCCCTATAATGTGATTGATAACCCGAATACCTGGTTGGATAAAACTGACTTGGTTTTTATTGATCCAATTGAGACTGGTTATAGCAGACCGGCAGAAGGGGAGGATAAAAAGCAGTTTCTGGGATATGTTGAAGACATCGCTTCTGTAGGTGATTTTATTCGTGCTTATGTCTCTGAATTTCAAAGATGGAATTCTCCCAAATTTCTATCTGGAGAAAGTTATGGCACAACAAGAGCAGCAGGACTTTCGGGGTATTTGCAGGATAGATATGGTATGTATCTGAATGGCATCATCATGATCAGTGCAGTGACAAATTTTGCAACACTGAATTTCACAAAAGGTCATGACCTGCCTTTTATAATGTATTTACCTACCTATGCGGCTATTGCTGAATATCACAAAATGCTGCCTCAAGAAATAGGGGACTTAGATGCATTTATAGAAGAGGTTAGACAATATGCCAAGGGAGAATACGCCACTATGCTGATGAAAGGTGACCAATTGACTGCTTCAGATAAACAGAAGTTGGCTGACAAGCTGCATCAGTATACAGGGCTTTCCAAGGATTATTTGGAAAATACTCATTATAGAATTCATATCAGCCGTTTTGTAAAGGAGTTGTTGAGAGGTCAAAAACAAACCGTAGGCAGATTGGACGGTAGAATTTTAGGTCTGGACTATGACCATGCAGGTGAAGGGTTTGAATTTGACCCAAGTTATAGCAAAGCTATTTATGGTCCTTACAGCATGGCTATCAATGATTATGTGAGGAGAGAGCTTGGCTTTGAAACAAATCTGGCCTATGAAATTCTCACTGGAAGGGTAAGGCCTTGGAATTACAACAATGTACAGAATCAATATTTGAACAATTCAGAGACTCTGAGAAATGCGATTCATAAAAACCCGTACCTAAAAGTAATGTTTATAAATGGTTATTATGATTTGGCGACTCCATTCTTTGCGACAGAATACACTGTTGACCATATGATGGTGGCGCCGGAGCTTAGGGATAATATCAGCATGAAATATTACGAATCAGGTCACATGGTCTATATTCATAAACCTTCATTGGAAAAAATGACGGTCGATGTCAGATCGTTTTATGATGAGGTTTTGAAATAAAACTTTAGAAAATCCATTTAAAAAAAGCCGTCTCCTTGAGGCGGCTTTTTTCACTTGTCTAATTATATTTTTCATTATCCTAAAGAAATTATGAAAAACCATATCCGCCAATACTGGAAAGTGAGAAAATAATTGAAATACTCTTATTACGATTTGATATTGATAAACAAGAGGTTAAAGCAACCAAGGTGAAAAAATGTAAAATCAGGGTATGATTTGATTGATACATTTTGTTTAATTGTGCAATATTCATTTATATTTGCATCACTTTAGCGGAAAGGAAGTTCCGAAAACAAACAGAGAGTTGGGTGAGTGGCTTAAACCAGCAGTTTGCTAAACTGTCGTACGCGTAATAGCGTACCGGGGGTTCGAATCCCCCACTCTCTGCTTTTAAGACATAAGATTCCCAATTACTTTTTAAAAAAAATTAAATACCTAAGTTACAAGTACAAGGAGCATCATTTTAATAGTACTACTTTTACCAAAAGACGGTTCCTGACACGCTAAGAACAACAACTCTACAACAATTAGAACTTAGATTCACTGGCACGAAACTTTATTTTTTGAGGGCTATATTTTTGATGAATCTTGGTATTAGTTTTGTGATTCAGTTGATAAGTTCTTCACCGAAAATGACATTACTTTTAAGGCAATTGTTTGGGGTTTCCATGGCGCTATATTTTATAGTCCTGGGATTGGCTTTTCCTATCACAAACCAATCAATTGAAGTTGCCGGTACTGAAACTAAACAAAAGATTTCTTCTATTTCTTTCTGGGAGAATTTTGATGGCTATAGTACAGTTGCCGGTACAGATCTGACTTCTGTGCCTTCAAAGAAAGAGTATTCAAGTGAAAGCCATTCCATTGATGCTTATACTTCATATGCATACTGTTTGGCTACTTTTATCAAATGCCGTCTAGATATTGCGTCTCATGTTTTCGTTGTTTTTGGCATCAGAGAACTCAAATTTCCAAGTCATTACTTTTGGTAGCATGGAATTCCCTCTTAATAGGAGGGTGATTTTTAAAGTCAGACACACGTATTCTGACTGAATTCCAATTTACAAATTCTAACCAGACAGCTGTTAATGGCTGTCCATTGACTTCTAATATCATGTTTGAAATAGATATTCCTTCCATGCTGATTGCTATTGTAGCAATTTTGGCATTCATCGCCCCCTTCTATATCCAATATTTGAGGGTGAAAAAAACGAAGCTTAGAAAGACATCTGAGCTCAACAGGTTTCTTGAAGAAAAAAAACTCCAGATCAATGACTTTGATTTTTGGAGAAACTTCTATTATGTGGGTATAGACTCTTCCCAAATGAAGTTGGTTTATGCAAAAGGCTCTGATCAGTTCAGCAATCAACTGATTGACCTGAAAGATATCAATTATGCTAAAATCAGTGAATCATTTAGGATCCTTGGGGAAAAGGAACCAAAGCGAAAGATCATTGACCTGTTGATTCTGGAGCTTATAGATGCCTCAGGGAATGTCAGGTATATGCTTGAGTTTTATGATGGAGAAAAGTACTCCGACCTTTTGGGTGAAACGGTCTTGGTTAAAGAATGGCGAGACCAAGTCAATTCAGTTCTCAAAAAGAACAGGGGAAGAAATAGTAATCCTTTGTTGGCAGTAGTTTAAATTTTGTATCCAGTTCATTCGATCGGATTTTCTGGAATCTAATATCGAAATGGATACAGTTCTTAAATTTGACAGGGGGGTAGTTGATATCCCCTTGTTTTAAAACCTCTAAAAAAATATATAAGATTTAGATTGCTATGGAAATTTTCCTTCTTACAGAAACCTGGGTGGCTTTGGCCACGCTCACCTTCCTGGAAATCGTTCTGGGAATAGATAATATTATTTTTATATCCATTCTATCCAACAAACTGCCTGATCATCAACAGGGCAAAGCTAGAGTCTTGGGACTAAGTTTTGCCATGTTGTTTCGGATAGGACTTTTGCTGGGCATTTCTTATATCATCAGGTTCAATGAACCTTTGCTTACTGTCTTCAACTTCGACTTGAGTGGCAAAGACCTGATATTGGCTTTTGGAGGGTTGTTTTTGCTGTTTAAATCCACATTGGAAATTCACCACAAAATGGAAGGTAAGCCAGAGGTGGTCAGAACTAATTCTACCACAAGTCTGTCTGGGGTGATTTTTCAAATTATCCTATTGGACATCATTTTTTCATTTGACAGTATTTTGACCGCAGTCGGTTTGGTAGATCATGTTTTGATCATGATTGTTGCAGTAGTGCTGGCGATGATCGTGATGATGATCTCAGCAGGTAAAATCAGCAAGTTCATCAACCATAATCCTACTTTACAAATTCTAGCATTGTCGTTTCTGATTTTAATAGGCTTTATGCTCCTGGTGGAAGGCTTACATGTGGAGGTTCCAAAAGGTTACATTTACTTTGCAGTATTCTTCTCGCTGAGTGTGGAGTTGGTCAATATGAGGATTCGGAAAAATCAAGGAAAAAAGGTAGAACTAAATCCAAGAATTACCCAAAAATAAGTTGTTCATAACAGATAGTATATCAATTCTGGTCAAGTATTTCAGTGTTGGAAATGGTTCTTTGAAAAGGAAAAATGGCAGAGTTGAGTTTTTTGGAAATAGAAAAAATATTTTCAAAAATCATCAGTATAAAACTCTGAACTTTTAAAAAGTTAGCACACATTTTGAAATATTTATTTTGTCCGGGAAGGACATTAAACCAATTGAAAATGAAAAAAATGCTCGTCTTAATGCTAGTTGCCGGAATGGCAGTATTGGCATCATGTGGAAACAAACCCGCAGAAGATACTTTGGTTGAACCAGAGCAAACTGAACAGGTTCCTTTGTCTGAAGAGACTTTTGATGAGGGAGACTCAGTAGAGGTAGAAGTTCTGCCAACGGAGTTGGATTCTGTCAGCTGAAATCAGTGAAATTTCAGGCCTGCTGAGAAGCAGGCCTTTTTTTCAAAGTATCAAATTAACAGAGAAAAAGTATCAATTTTTTAATGAAAATGTCTTCTTGTCATTACCAAAGGTAGCCCAATCAGGATAAGTGCAAAAAGGTTGATCAAGACAATATTGTGAATGGCCTTATAATACATGGAAATACTGCTGTCAATCATAAACCATGAAAGAAGGGCAAAACACATGGCACGATAAGCCCAGGATTCTTTTTTCTTAAAGGCATTTTCAGAGATCATCACCATCAATATATGAAAGCCTACAATTGTTCCTCCTATAATTCCAAATAGCCAATTTTTTAAATCCATCATCTCCGGGCTAAATGTCAGCCCTTCAAGAAACACCTCTTTAGTGTATCTATTGTGCAATTCAAATAAATAGGAGTTTCCTGCAAAAGCTACCAATAACCCTATTCCAATAGTTAGGATATTGGCATAAGTCAACCATTTTTGCCAAAAATAAAAGCATTTGTTATCTTGTTCATTGATGCTCATCCCTTAAAAGGTCATTCACTGTCTTGACCGGATTGAAGGTGATCAAAGGAACTTCTACAAAGACTGTATTCCAACCAGCCATAGATCCGTTCCAAAGGCCAGGAAGTTCAAGTGCCTTCAAAACTCTTCCGCTTTTGGATTTCTCTGTGATGAAACCCGTTCTTATATCTCTGAATTTTAACAATTCAAATTTCTCTCCCAAGTAATTTTTGGTTGCGCAAACCAAGTCTACTGGATTGAAGTGGGTCGCTTCTTGCATAATTTTCTTTTGGGAAGGGTCATCCAAGTTGATCTGGGCAGTTTCTGCAATTTGCAAGGACAAAGAGCCATCATCTTCATTGACCCAGAAAGGTCCACCTCCGGGTTCACCTGTATTTTTCACCATTCCGCATACCCGCAAAGGCCTGTTCAGACGATGTTTGAGGTATTTAGCTTTTTCCTCGATAGAAAGTTCACTGAATTTGGAGGGGAGTTTGGCACCAAGTTTTTCTGTAAAAGTTTTTTGGGCTTGGGATACACTATCCTCATTTACATTTGCAGATAGACTTTCTAATGACTCAAATACGGCCTCTTGTATTTCTAACAACAAGCCGCCTATGGCTATTTTATAATCTTTGGTGCTTGGTTTCAGCCTGTCCGGTACCACATTGTCAATATTTTTGATAAAGATCAAATCTGCATCTATTTCATCAAGGTTTTCTAAAAGGGCACCATGTCCAGCAGGTCTGAAAAGTATGCTTCCATCTTCTTCAATAAATGGCTCATTGTCCATGGTGACAGCTATCGTATCAGTTGACTTTTTCTGCTGCGAGTAGCTTACTTCATATTTGATCCCAAACTCTTTTTCAAGCTTTGGCTGTATTTCAGCAACTTCCTCTTTGAACTTTGATTCATGTTCTGGAGATACGGTAAAATGAAGTCTTACAGTGTTTCCTTGGCCCAATCCATACATATAACCTTCAATAAAGTGCTCATAAGTAGGGGTTCTGTCATGGTCTTCGTAATGGTGGAATTTAAGCAGTCCCTTCGGAAGCTGTCCATATCCTAATCCTTCATCATTTAAAAGGTGAGAAACGATTTGTTTATAATCTTTGGCTTCCAGCGCTTTCCCCATGCTGCTGCCCGAATTGTTTAAGCTGGCATCAAGATCTGAGTAGAAGGCAAATTTTTGGATGTTCTGAATGAACTTTTGAATAAAAGTGCTCTTGCTGATATCTCCATCCCCTTCCAAAAAAGCAAATAAATCCTTAAACATTCTGGAAGCAGCTCCACTAGCTGGGACAAATTTAACTACCTTTTTTGCAGCAGCCTTTTCCGGGTATGAAATCAGAAAATTTTTGAGTTCTTCCTCCTTTATGGCGATGACTCCATTTCCGATGGTAGCGGCTTCTACAATGGGTAAAAATGGAAAGCCCTCCCGGAAATGACCCAATTGTTCTTTTATCTTGGCGGTATCCATGCCTTGATCTTTTATTTGCTTCTCAAGCTTAGTATCCATGGTTATTTTTTTTGAGGTTTAAAAACCTCAATATATAAATTGAAAACCGCTTATTAAAGTATTAAAATGGATTAGCCCCAATAAAAAGTCATAAAAATTGCACATCCATTAGTATAAGCATGCAACAATACCGCATACCAAAAACCGAAACGAATTCTGACTATTCCCAAAAGGACACCACCAATAAGCTGAGGAAGTACGGCTGGGACATATAAATACATAGGAAGCATTTCCAAGTCAAAATTTCCCAGATGAATAAATCCAAAAGACAGGGCAATAAACCAGAATATGAATTTTTTAAATTTAAGAAAAGTGAACAAAAACTTACTGTAGAAATACCTATCGATCAATTTAATGCCAACTATCGCCCAAATGATCAGTCCTGCGAAAAACAGGTATTTGGAAACAGCAATGCTCATGAAAATCAAAAGAAGGAACGAAATATTCCAACGGGTTTTTGAAAATTTCAGGATTAGCCGGAATACTGGTTCCTCAAACAGGGGGGCTATGATAATTGCTGAAAAAGCAGCATCCCAAAAACCCAATTCTGTGATATCCCAGTCTGCTTCTTCTATTACCGGGAACAATTTTACAATCAACTCCCAAGAACTGAATGATAACAAAATATCAATTGATCCATAAACTAGGGTTACCAACAAAACACTTTGAAACCAATTTGTTGGAGCTCGCTTTAAAAAATTCAAAGTTGGTATTCCGGAGATATAGATGAATTCCGATTTGAAAAGTTTGATCATCAAGATATATTAAATGTGATTTTTTCTCCTGTTCTTTTTTGTGTTAAGACATTCAAAGAAGCATTTTCTACTTGTAAAATTCTCGGGTATCCACCTGTCACTTGGGCATCCCGCATCAAAACAATGAGTTTTCCGGAAGGGGTAAGCTGAATTGTTCCAGGATAAACAGGGGAAGTCAATATGGGCTCCATATCATGCGCAATTACTTCTTCAAGTTGATAGGCCATTCGGTTAATCATATCTGAAATAGTAAATGACTTATTTAAAATCCTGTTATGCAGCAGCTTCGGAAGTAACTCCCATTCAGGGCCAGGATAGACTTGGATTTTACTGTTTCTAAACCAGTCTGATCTGATTTTGGCTTTTGTCTCTACAGGAGGATAAAACCTGTTTTCTTCAGAAAGGTAACAGACGCTATCACCTTTTGTAATTTTTGTTCTTGGAGTAATGCTCCCATACCAGCTTTTACTTCCTGCAATTGTTTCAGATTCAAACCCTCCCTGAATGCCCATATAGGCCCATTGACCTTTTTTGATTTTCTTCACCACCAAATGATCATCTGGTTGGATTTCAATTACCTGACCATATTTGATTCCTTTGCCATTTAAAAGCGCCTCTACTTCAGCACCTGCGAATACAATTCTTGTTTCGCTTTCAAATACCATTTCAGGTCCTATTCCGGTCATTTCAAGTACAGCAGCATCTTTGGGATTTCTAAGAATAAAATTCACCTGGGCCACAGCATATCTATCCATGGCACCTGAATAAGGAACTCCAAACTGGGCCAAGCCAAAACGGCCTAAATCCTGAATACTGCTCATTAGTCCAGGTTGAAGAAAATGTATGTATGCGGGTAGCTTAATCATGCTTCCAAGTATAATTTCCTAATTTACTCAGATGTTTCAAATCATTGTATTCCTGCAAATCAATAGATCTAAAACGGATTAAATCACCGATTTTTGGTTGGACGGGCGGGGTTTGATGGATGTCGAACAGGGAAATTGGACAATTGCCTATAACATGCCATCCTCCGGGGCTTTCAATGGGGTAAATACCTGTTTGTGATCCACCAATTGCTACGCTTCCAGGCTTCACTGTCCTTTCAGGATTGGATTTTCTAGGGATATGAAGTTTAGGATCCAAACCGCCCAAATACATAAATCCTGGTAAAAAGCCGTAAAAATAAAGCTGGTACTCTTTGGAAGCGTGAAGGGTGATAATCTCTTTTTCTGATAGCTGAAGGAGTTCAGAAAGTTTGAATAAATCTTTACCAAACTCAGCTCCATAATAAACAGGAATTGACCAGGTATCTGATTGAAATTCAAAATCCGAAAAATCCAATGTGTTAATTTCATCAAGAAGTTCTAAGCAATCAGCCTTCTGAATATCCAATTGTAAACGAAGGGAAAGGGTATGGAAGCCCATTCGGATTTCTTTGATTCCCTCAGCATATTCATGTTCAAGAAATTTCTTCACCTGTATCAGCTGTTTGAGTGTTTCAGGTGAAATGCTCTTTGGCCAACTAAGTTCGATGAGTTTGCTATGTGTATACTCAAATTTTATTTCCATTTAGCCAAAATTGAAGTGGATTGACTTTAATATTTCCAAAGCAGCGGGGTTATCTCCGTGTACACAAACAGTATCTGCCTGAATAGGAAAGATTTTACCACTTAGAGATCGAATGGATTTTCTTTCAAAGATCAAAGAAAGGTGTGAAATCACTTCATCTGGAGTGGTCAACAAAGCATTGAGTTCTTTTCTATTGGTAAGGCTCAGGTCATCTTGATAAGTTCTGTCGGCAAAAACCTCTCTGTGGATGGCAACAGCATAGTTGGCTGCCAAGCTTTCCATCATAGAATTTGGGGGACAGTATAAAATAGTCCCAGTGTACTTTTCGACAATCAGTTCAAGGATTAATCGAGCTGTATTTTCATCTTTTGCAGCCTTATTATACAATGCCCCATGTGGCTTGATGTGGTGGACATTCATGTTTTCTTTTACTGCAATTTCAAAAAATAAATCAAGCTGATGGATAAGACTGTTCTTTAATATAGATGGCTCGATTTCCATTTCTTTTCTTCCAAAATTTTGAGAATCAGGAAAGGAAGGGTGAGCGCCTATTTTTACACTTTGTTCTTTTGCAAGCCGCATGGTGGAAAGCACAGTGTCCCTATTACCCGCATGTCCTCCACAGGCAATGTTGCAGGTATCCAAAAAAGGTATGAGATCTTTATCATTTCCTAAGCCTTCTCCAAGGTCACAATTGATGTCCAAGCGTTTGATTTTTTTCACATTTGAAATTAGACAAAAAACAGGATTTACCTATTTGCCCGTATTATTTAATTAAATTTGTAAGCATCATTTTCACAAACAATGTTTGAATTCAATCCAGAAAAACACTATCCGAAAGAAACTGAAAGCCGGGTTGTAATCCGTTTTCAAGACTGCGATCCATTGCGACACCTTAATAATGCGAAATACTTTGACTATTTTTTCAATGCCAGAGAGGATCAGGTACCCAAGCTTTATGGAGTAGAAATGTATGATATGATCCAAAAATACAAAGCGGCCTGGGTGGTCTACAATCACAATATTTCTTATGTCCGGCCTGCAAGAGTAGGAGAATGGGTGAGAATCAAAAGCCGGGTCTTATGGTACAATAACAATACAGTAGTGTTGGAATATTATATGACTGATGATAGTGGTTATGAGTTGAAAACTGTATTGTGGACTACCATGCGCTATGTCACTATCAAAGAAGGAAGCTCTACGGATCATCAAGGGGCTATTCTTGATTTTTTGAAGGCCACCTCTGAAGACATGGATATTTCTGCCATTTCCATAGGTCAAAGAGTAAAAGCTTTAAAAAACCAACTGCAGCAAAAAGGAAAATAATTCATACAATTGGACGACTTAGAACAAAACCTGTACGAAAATGTACAGGTTTTTTTTTGGCATGGGCCAGCTAAATTGAAATGAAATTTTTTCTTAAAATTAATTTTTGTGAAAAATGAAAATTCATGAAACCTTGGCCTCAATTATTTTTTCATGGAAACAAGTCAGAAATGTCTAGTTATCGAACACTTTTTACCCTTGCTGTACTGCTTTTGATACACTTTTTTATAAAAAATAGAAATTTTATAAATACTTGTATGATAAATACTTAACGTTTTTTTAACAGACTTTGAGTTGGAAAGTTTGGCAATAATTGATGTGTTTATTTTTGGAACAGAAGATGGATATAGGAGAGTACCAACTCAAAACTTACACAATTATGAAAACATTCATCACACTTGCATTAGCCGCTACCATGGGATTAGCCAGCTTTGCACACGCATCAAATGAAAATGCAGCTGCTTTGTCTTCTGTAAAAGCAAAGGACAACAAAGTAAATGTATACCTTAAAGAAGGTATGGGAAAAGTCAAACTTGCTATTTTGGATCAGGAGGGGAAAACCCTTCACAGCCAAAGAGTCAATGTAAAAAATGACATTAAAGTACCTTATGACCTGTCTCAACTTCCTGTAGGGGAGTACCATGTATTGGTTCAAAGCAATATCAAAGAAAACAACGCAGATTATGTGGTCTATACTGTGGAAAGAGAAGAAGAGCCAATTGCTTATCCATTGATGGCCTACGGAAAAAACATGGATAATGAAAGAATTAAATTAACTGTAATAGGCTTGGAAGAACCCGGTGTAGAGGTTAAGATCACAACGGATAAAGGAAAGGTATTACTAAAAGAATATATCACAGAGCCAAATGCCTTTGAAAAAATCTACAGACTTGAAAAAATCAAGGCTGAGGACATTACAGTACAGGTAAAAGATCAAAAAGGGAGAGTAAAAAACCTTTATTTCTGAGCTGAACCAACTTAATTGACCACAGTACCTAACCCTTCAGGATTTCCCTGAAGGGTTTTTTATTCCTAATTATATAAGTGGAGCTGTTGACATTCTTTTTTTTTACATTTTTGGACTTCAGAAATCAATATAAACCTTTTTAAATATGATTAAATCGAAAAAAACAGGATTCTATTTACTCCTGGCGGTAATGTTCATTTTCGGCAGCCAATCCATAGCCCAAGAGGAAATGGATCTGCAAATGATTCACAAGATCAAAAATGAAGGCATTGGAAATTCTCAAATTCAAGATCTTTCATTTCATTTGACGGATTACCTAGGCCCCAGATTATCAGGGTCGTCCAATCTCCGAAAAGCGAGAGAATGGACAGCCGAAAAATTCCAGGAATGGGGCTTATCCAATGTCAGGATTGATTCTTATGGAGATTTTGGAAGGGGATGGGATGTAAAAAAATCCTATATCGCCATGAAAGAACCCTATTATGCACAAGTAATTGGCTACCCAAAAGCCTGGACTGATGGAACCAATGGTTTGGTTGATTCAGAGGTGATGTTGTTGGAAATTACTTCAGAAGAAGATTTCGACAAATACAGAGGCAAGCTCAAGGGTAAAGTAGTGACTACACCCGCCAACTTCAATTTGGAACCTGCATTTGAAGCTGAAGCAAGAAGGTGGACAGCTGAACAGTTGGAGGAAAGAAAATCTATCAATATAGGCTCAGGCGGTGGACGGTATACACCTGAAATGTTAGCTCAATTACGTGCCCAAAGAGCTTTGGACCAGAAGTTAACACAATTCTTGCTTGAAGAAGAAGTTGGTTTGAGATTGACTGGGACAAGAGGAAGTTTCGGAACAGTTTTTCATACCAGAGCAGGATCTTTTAGTACTGACAAGGCTGCAACAGTTCCTGAAATGGAAATAGCCGCAGAGCACCACGGAAGAATTTACAGGTTATTGAAAAATGGAAAATCCGTTAAAATCGAAGCAGAAATTGAGGTAGAATGGCTCGATGATGATTACAAAGGCTACAATGTTTTGGCCGAAATACCCGGAACTGACAAAAACCTAAAACCAGAACTTGTGCTTCTTGGAGCTCATTTGGACAGTTGGCATGCAGGTACAGGAGGTAATGACAATGCTGCGGGTGTAGCTGTGATGATGGAAGCAATCAGAATTTTAAAAGCTCTTGATTATCAGCCAAAAAGAACAATTAGAATCGCTCTTTGGGGTGAAGAGGAGCAAGGTTTGTTTGGTTCCAGAGGTTATGTTCAAAAATATGTGGCCGATAGAAACTCAAAAGAAAAAAAAGCTGAATGGGATAAGATTTCAGCTTATTACAATATTGACAACGGGTCTGGTAAAATACGAGGGATATATCTTGAAGGAAACGATATGCTGGTACCGGTTTTTGAAAAATGGTTTGAACCATTTCATGAAATGGGTGCAAAAACTGTGACGAGAAGAAATACAGGTTCTACAGATCATGTGGCATTTGATGCAGTAGGTGTGCCTGGTTTTCAATTTATTCAGGACCCTATAGATTATGGCAAAGGATACCATACCAATATGGATGTATATGAGCGCATGCAATTTGCTGATATGACGCAAGCTGCTGTCATTGTAGCCGCAATGGTTTACAATACTTCTGAAAGACAAGAGAAATTACCAAGAAAACCTTGGAAATGATTGTTTGGTAGAATTAAAAAAAAGAGGTCTTGGCAACTTGACCTCTTTTTTTGTTACAAAATTAATATTGGAATAGGATACCTAATTTTGTATCTTTCGAATCATAAGTTATAATAATGTCAGATTGACTTAATATAAATTCTGAATTAAATAAACCCAAATAGAAAATGTATTCTGTATTTAGGACAATATTCAATGAGGAACATGAAATGTTCCGCCAATCCATAAAAGATTTTATTGCAAAGGAAATCACTCCTTACAATGCTGAGTGGGAAAAAAACAAAATGGTTTCCCGGGAGTCTTGGAAGAAATTGGGGGAAAACGGCTTTTTATGTCTTCAAGCTCCCGAGGAGTTTGGCGGTATGGGTTTAGATGACTTCCGTTATAATGCCATTTTTGTAGAAGAGCTTGGTCTTTCCGGGTGCTCTGGGCCTGCTATTGGTTACCCATTGCACAGTGATATTGTTTTTCCTTATGTACTCCACTACGGTACAGCTGAAGCAAAGAAAAAGTATATTCCAGGGATGGTTTCAGGAGACCTGATTTCAGCAGTAGCCATGACGGAACCAGGGGCAGGGTCAGATCTTCAGGCTATCAGAACCACCGCTGAAGATAAAGGAGACCATTATCTTATTAATGGATCCAAGACTTTCATTACCAATGGATATCTTTGTGACCTTGTGGTAATTGCGGCAAAAACAGATCCCAAATTAGGAGCTAAAGGAATCAGTCTATTTATAGTTGACAGTAAAATGGAAGGATTTTCCAAAGGAGTTCCTTTCGAAAAGGTAGGCTTACATGCCCAAGATACTTGCGAATTGTTTTTTGAAGACGTGAAAGTTCCTAAAGAAAACCTACTTGGAAAAGAAGGTGCGGGCTTTACCTATTTGATGACAGAACTGGCTCAAGAACGCCTTATAGTGGGATTGGCTGCCTTAGCACTTGGTGAATCAGCATTTTTATCTACTATAGATTATGTAAAACAAAGAAAGGCTTTTGGGAAAAGCATTTCCGAATTTCAAAATACCCGATTCAAATTGGCAGAAATGGGAGCCAAGCTGGAGCAAGGAAGAATCTATGCTGACCAATTGGTCATGATGCATAATGCTAAAAAAGTGGATTCAGCAATGGCATCTTCAGCAAAATATCTTTTAACCGAGCTTCAATGTGAGGTTTCTGATGAATGTGTTCAGCTGCACGGAGGTTATGGATATATGTGGGAATATCCGGTGGCCCGTGCTTTTGCAGATGCGAGGGTACAGCGGATATATGCAGGGACCAATGAAATCATGAAAGAATTGATAACAAGAAAATTGCTGAAAGACTAATATAAGCGTTTGTTCATATAAAAGCCACTTTTTCTAAAGGAGAAAGTGGCTTTATTTTTTGAAAAAAACATTATTGCTTTATCTTTAGTAGACGTATTTGCAACTTTAATTCATAACCCAAAATAAAATTTCTTATGCAGAATTTTCCTTGGTTAAAATTTTACCCGGAATCCGTTGATCCAGAGGTTGATGTAACCTCATATAGTTCAGTAGTAAATCTTTTTGAAGAAAGCGTTAGTAAATTTGGAGATGCAGTAGCCTATGAATGTATGGGCAAATCCATGACTTTTAATGAGCTGGATACATATTCCCAGAATTTTGCTTCCTACTTACAGCACGAATTGAAAATGAATAAAGGAGACAAAGTGGCAATTCAGATGCCCAATTGTCTGCAATATCCCGTTGCTCTTTTTGGAACACTGAGAGCTGGGATGGTAGTCGTCAACGTCAATCCTTTGTACACCGCCAAAGAAATGAAGCATCAGTTTGACGATTCTGGAGCCACAGCAATAGTGATTTTAGAAAACTTTGCTTTTAACTTGGAGAAAATCCAAAGAGAGATTCATGCCAAACACATCATCACGACCAGGTTAGGGGACATGCTTGGAGTACTAAAAGGTACTATTGTCAATCTTGTCGTGAAGCATGTGAAAAAAATGGTCCCTGCCTTCAATATTCCTGATGCCATCTCTTGGAAAAAAGTGATGGCACAGGGTGGGAAAAACAACTTTAACCGTGAATGGATGGAACTTGGTGATTCTGCTTTTTTACAATACACAGGAGGAACTACAGGTGTTTCAAAAGGAGCAGAACTGACACATGGCAACATAGTCGCCAACATGCAACAGATTTCAGCTTGGATGAAACCAAGGCTAAAAGAAAGGGAAGAAGTAGTGATCACAGCGCTCCCCTTGTACCATATTTTTGCCCTTACAGTAAACTGCCTCGCCATGTTTAAAATCGGTGCTAAAAATGTACTGATCACCAACCCCAGAGATATGCCCGGATTTATCAAAGAATTGGGAAAACATAAGTTCACTGTCATCACAGGAGTAAACACTTTATTTAATGGATTGATGAATGCGGAGGGATTTAGTGGTTTGGATTTCAGTCATTTAAAAGTAGCAGTAGGAGGGGGAATGGCTGTGCAAAAAGCTACTGCTGAAAAATGGGGAAAAATCACAGGAATAGCATTGGCAGAGGGATACGGTTTGACTGAAACATCCCCTGTGGCAGTATGTAACCCAATCGATGGGACAGAAAGAATCGGGACAATTGGAGTGCCATTACCCAATACAAATGTAAAAGTCATCAATGATGAAGGCAATACTTTGCCTACTGGAGAAAAAGGAGAGCTTTGTATTAAAGGACCGCAAGTCATGAAAGGATACTGGAATAGACCAGATGAAACTGATCAAGTCATGGAAGGTGAATGGTTCAAGACTGGGGATATTGCAGTCATTGACGAAGATGGATTCGTTAAAATAGTGGACAGGAAAAAAGAAATGATTTTGGTGTCAGGGTTTAATGTATATCCGAATGAGGTTGAAAATGCAATTGCTTCTCATCCTAAAGTAATGGAAACAGGAGTTATTGGAATGCCAGATGATAAGTCCACGGAAAAGGTTGTGGCTTATGTAGTTCCCAGAGATAAATCAGTAACAGAAGAAGAAATTATTGCGCATTGTAGGGAGGAACTGACTAATTATAAAGTTCCAAGAGAAGTATACTTCACAGATGAACTTCCGAAATCAAATGTTGGAAAAATTCTCAGAAGGAAAATCAAGGAAATGCATGAAAAGAAATAAGGGTTTAACCCCAAATCTCAAAATATTTCATCTTATGGGTGCCAGTAATATTGGCATCCATTTTTTATTTCTGGATTTTTCAGGTAATTTTTTGGGACTTTAAACCCAATCCAGCTTGAATACTTACGATTTCATCATTATCGGAGCAGGCTCCGCAGGATGTGTACTAGCCAATCGGCTTTCAGAAAACCCTAAAAATTCAGTTCTCTTGGTAGAGGCAGGTGGCCCGGATTCCAAAAGTGAAATTAAAATTCCCGGAGCTTATGGAAAACTTCATAGGTCGGATGTTGATTGGGCTTTTTGGACAGAACCGCAGAAGCATGTGGCAAATAGAAGAATTTTTATACCAAGGGGAAAAACACTGGGAGGATGCAGCAGTACGAATGCCATGGCTTACGTCCGGGGAAATCCAGCAGATTATGATGAATGGGCAGTTTTGGGAAATGAAGGTTGGGGCTACAAAGATCTTTTGCCCTATTTTAAAAAGTCAGAAAGAAATCATGATTTTGAAGGAGAGTATTACGGCAAGGAAGGCCTTTTGCATGTGAAGTTGGCAGATGAGCCGCACTGGCTGGGGAAGCATTTTATCGAAGCATGTGAAGCTTCAGGCATTCCGGCAAATCCAGAATACAATGGGAAAAAACAATTGGGTGCTTCCTTGCTTCAATACACCATTCATCAACAACGAAGACAGAGTACGGCAACTGCATTTTTGAAGCCGGTACTCAAAAGGAAGAACCTTACTGTAAAGACTAATTTGAGAGTAAGTAAGATAATGATTAATAATAATATAGCTATTGGTGTTGAAAGTATAGATATAAGAAAAGATACACAAGTATTTTATGCGAATAAAGAGGTTATCTTATCGGCTGGAGCGATACAATCTCCCCAAATCCTAATGTTGTCAGGAATAGGGGATTCCAATTATCTTAAGGAATTCGGGATTGACCTGAAGCGAAACTTGCCGGGAGTAGGCCAAAATCTACAGGACCATATTTGGTCCGGTGTCACTGCATGGTCAACAGTAAATACAGATAACCATGGTTTGAATCTATTGCCTATGGGAGCAGCCTTGATGAAGTATCTCCTATTTAAGAAAGGCCCGCTCACCAATGGTCCACTTACTGCAAATGCTTTCCTGAATTTGAATGGAAATGATAACAGACCGGATGTACAATTTCATTTTGCTGTTTCAGCTGTCAAAGAAGATTACAGCACGGATATTTATGATATCAGTACTTTCCCGAAAGCAAGTGGATTTAGTGTTATGGTCATTTTACTGCATCCCAAAAGTAGGGGATTTATAGGGCTGAGGAATTCTGACCCTAATTCTCCACCATTAATCCAGGCAAATCTGCTTTCTGAGAAAGAGGATAAAGAGCTTTTGATAAAAGGCCTGCTCAAAGCCAAGGAAGTGATGGAAAAGGATCATTTAAAACAATATCAAAAAGGTGAAGACCTACTTCCCAGATCATTTGATAGGGATTCGTTGGAAGAACATATTTTCAAAACTCTGGAGACCTTATACCACCCAGTAGGAACCTGCAAAATGGGAAAGGATAAAATGGCTGTTGTTGACTCAGATTTAAGAGTTCATGGCATTCAAAAACTCCGCATTGCTGATGCTTCAATCATGCCCAATATCATTTCAGGGAATACCAATGCAGCTTGCATTATGATTGGAGAAAAGGCTGCGGATTTGATTCTCAGTCAAATTAAATAATTTGAACCATATTTAAATCAATTATTGAAATCAGTTCAATTTATTCATTGACTTGTATTTAAGCTTATGGAATCTTTATTGAAGTACCCAATTATATTGTTGCTGTTTTGTATGTGTGGCAAACAAGACATTTTGGATAAAGACCTTTATGAATATGCACTTACCGCAAGGGCTCTGGAAAATTCTATGCAAGAGAACTTGCTCAATACTTGGTATCCTAAGGCATTTGACTATGATTCAGGTGGGTACTTTAGCAATTTTGATTATCAGTTTAATTTGAAAGAGGGGCCACATAACAAATTTATAGTTACCCAATCAAGGCACTTGTGGTCAAATTCAGTTGCCATGATGCTTTATCCAGAGATTGAACAATATTCAATAGGTGCCAAATTGGGTTTTGATTTTATAAAAAATAAAATGTGGGATTCAACCCATGGAGGGTTTTACCAAATGGTCAGTAGGTCAGGTGAGCCTTTGCTGGATAAAGAAAAGATGAAAACTGCCTATGGAAACAGCTTTGCCATATATGCTTTGGCAACTTATTTCGACGCAAGTAGGGATTCAGCAGCCCTTAAATTGGCCGTAAAAGCCTTTCAGTGGTTGGATGATAACAGCTATGATCCTAAATATGGCGGTTATTTCCAGCATTTGGACCAAGATGGAGTCCCTTTAGAAAGAGCCGTAGATACGCCCAGTACCTCTGACCTTGGGTATAAGGATCAAAATTCATCAATTCATCTGCTTGAAGCATTTACCGCACTTTATCAAGTATGGAAAGACCCTCTACTAGAAAAGAGACTTGAAGAAATGTTGCTTTTGGTCCGAGACAAAATTACCAATCCCAAAGGATATCTGAATTTGTTTTTCGAAGCCGACTGGACTCCAGTTTCTTTTCAGGATAAAGACGAAGAAACCATTTTGCAGCAGAGGCAATTGGATCATGTTTCTTTTGGTCATGATGTGGAAACGGGTTTTTTACTCATTGAAGCTGCTCATGTTTTGGGTTCGGGTGATGATGAAAACACCTTCAAGCAAGCTAAAAAATTGATTGACCATGGTTTAAAGTTCGGTTGGGATGAAGAAAGAGGCGGTTTTTATGATGAGGGGTATTATTTTGGCGAGGATCAAAAGCCTCGAATTATCAAGGACTCCAAAAATTGGTGGGCTCAAGCAGAAGGGATGAATGCCCTTCTACTAATGGCAATACATTATCCAGATGATCAAATGGATTATTTTGGAAAATTTCAAAAGCAGTGGGAGTATATACAGGAATACCTTATCGATCATGTTCATGGTGATTGGTATCCTGGAGGTTTAGACAAACAGCCTCAAATGAGCACTGCCGACAAAGGTCATATCTGGAAAGGTAATTACCATCAATTACGTTCTTTCAAACATAGTATTGAGATGTTGAGAATTTTTGCTGAATGAGAAGTGTCAAGAATTAGGCATTCTACCAATCAATAAATTTAGGGCTCAAGACGCCTTAAATAATCCTTTTTCATAAATACTGTCCTTGTTTAAGAAGCATTCCTAAGGCCAACCTTTATTCAGATCTTTTACAGAAGTCGAGATTTGTTTCCCTGAAGGTAGGGGGCTTTTACTTTTATTGCATGATCAATATATTGTTTACAACTTCCTTGGACATGAAAATTGACTTTTTGTTATCTACCAAAATTTCTATGGATCCATCAAATTCAACTTTATCAATAACTTTTATTCTGGCACCTATGTAGGCTCCTACTTTATCCAAATACCTAAGAAAAGCTGCACTGCTATCTTTGACAGCTACAATTTGACCTGTTCCACTGATTTCAATTTCGGATAGTGGTAAACGCGGTCTTGACCTAACGTCTCCATATTCATCAGGTATAGGGTCCCCATGCGGATCAAACTTGGGAAATCCAAGGTATTCGTCCAATCGCTGTATCAAAATTTTAGATTTGATGTGCTCCAACTCATCGGCTACTTCATGAACTTCATCCCATGAAAAATTTAATTTTTCAACCAAAAAAACCTCCCATAGTCTATGTTTTCTGATTGTCTGCAGAGCTAATTTTTTCCCATCTTCTGTGATGTGCACACCATAATATTTCCGGTACTCAATCACACTTTTATCTCCCAATTTTCTCAGCATGTCAGAAACTGATGCCGGTCGGGTTTTCATTTCTGTCGAAATATCATTGGTGGAAACTCCTTTTTTTCCTTCCTCCGAAAGATGAAAAATGGCTTTTAAATAATTCTCCTCTGAATAGGTGAGAATGGGTAATGGGTTTTCGCTCATGATGCAAATATATTAATTTAGGCTATACTAAAAAATAGTTTATAAGAGACTAAAACCAATGTGGATAACCCCATTTTAATTGTGTTTTTAAAATTAGGTGTGTCTAAAATAAAAAGTAGGTTAGACTAAAATAAGGCGTAAATAATTGATATATAGAGAAATAAATCTTTCACATTTGATTCTTAGATTGTAAAAAAATAAAAATCCATGAGTTTCCAAAAGCCAAAAATTGGTTTCTAAATTGGGGGAGAAGTGGATAACTTTTTTCGGGGATGTGGATAAAGGTGGAGAGATGAAAAATCTTTTTTTCTAAAAAAATGAATGACAGGGTAGCACTTCCTGTTATTCTTTATAGCGGTTGTATTTTTTACAGACCCAATTTTCATCAGGCCAAAGTACTGAACTTAAGGATGACTGCTCATGGAATAAGACTTCAATTCAGCTTTTAAGTTTTGGAACTCAAACGATCTATCAAGCTTAAAAATTTAAGTTCCTCGGAAGCCCAATAGGCGTCAATTTTGGGTGCCTCAGAGTAAAATACTTTTGAAAAAATTTCTTTGGATATCATTTCCATTTTGCTCAGATCCTGAAAATTCACAGTTACCCCTGCGTTGTATTTATTTGCTAAAAATTGCCATTGGGTATTTGGGCTGAAAAGGAAACCTTTGTTCAAGGCAAGGCATTCGTATAGTTTACCCGGAATTTTGGGACTTATGCTTTTGACCTGTTGATAAGGCAAAAGAACCAGGTCTGTAGTTAAATAAGAATTTAAGATCAGCTCATATGGAATAGGCTCGGAAGAAATAGTTGATTTAAAATAGGGTTTATCCTCCACATGCTTTATAAGTTTCAATCTAAAACTTTCGAGAGGTGCATGTCCTAAAATTTTTAAACTGGTATCAGGAAAATGTTTGTGAAATTTATCAAACCAAAGAAGGGCATCCATGCTCCCATAGACCTCAGCAAGAGTGCCGCAGAGTAAAAATTTTAAGTTGCTCCGCTCCAACTTGAAGGTGTACTTTGCTTTCACTATTGGGCCTTGATATTTGTTTTCTATTATTGTATGATTATTGATCTCTGGAAATTCGCTTACGTAACATTTTTCGGCAAAAATAAAGTGATCTATAAAAGCCCTTGAACCAAATTCAATAAGCTTGATTATTCCAGTTCCCAAAAGTTTTGATAGTTTATTTTTAGGGCTGTTGAGCGTGATGTTCAGAGCATAATTTTCCTGAATATCATAAACTAGCTTGTATCCAAAAATAACCTTCCCCAATAAGGCCGCCGGCAGCAATTCATAGGTAGTAACGATAAGGATTTTGGGCTTAATCTTGGATAATAGTTTTAAAAGCCTAAAACCAACTTTTAAGCGGGAAAAAGAATTTCTTTTTTTGTAAAAAAGGGAGTGAAATTTTATGGAATTTTCATCAGTTTCTTTTTTTGAACAAAATCCTATGATGTTTATCTGGTATTTATTTGTTTCACGCAGCGAAAGCCCAAATTTGTAATAGCTCCTTGGATCTTTAAGGGGTTTGAGAACAGAAGCAATTGCAATTTTGACAGGTAGCATGGATGTTTTTAAATTATAGAATCAATCAAAAATATGGAATTACAAGCGATTATTGAAAAGGCCTGGGAAAACAGGGAATTGTTGAAGAATAAGGAGGTAGAGATCGCCATCAAAACTGTTATCAGTGATCTAGACAGTGGTCATTTGAGGGTGGCCGAACCTTTGGAAAATGGAGAATGGAAGGTCAATGACTGGGTGAAGAAAGCAGTCATCTTGTATTTTCCGATTCAGAAAATGCATACCATTGAGGTAGGGCCGTTTGAGTTTCACGATAAGATGGCTCTAAAAACAAATTATGCCAAACAAGGTGTCAGGGTAGTTCCTCATGCTGTGGCGAGATATGGTGCTTATTTGGCAAGTGGTGTGGTCATGATGCCATCTTATGTTAATATTGGTGCATATGTGGACAGTGGCACGATGGTTGATACTTGGGCTACTGTTGGTTCTTGTGCGCAGATCGGTAAAAACGTTCATTTAAGTGGAGGTGTAGGCATTGGAGGGGTTTTAGAACCCGTGCAGGCAGCTCCTGTTATTGTGGAAGAAGGAGCCTTTATTGGTTCAAGAGCAATCATCGTCGAAGGAGTAAGAATTGGAAAAGAAGCAGTCATTGGAGCAGGAGTTACATTGACAGCAAGTTCAAAAATCATAGATGTTACAGGAAGAGAACCTAAGGAATACAAAGGTTATGTTCCCCCAAGATCCGTGGTCATACCTGGTTCGATCACGAAAAATTTTCCTGCTGGAGAATTTCAGGTGCCTTGTGCATTGATTATCGGGCAAAGAAAAGCTTCTACAGACCTAAAGACTTCATTAAACGATGCTTTGAGAGAAAATAATGTAGCAGTTTAAAAAAGGAGTAAAAATAGAATGAAATTCGGTAAGTGGGTTTATGTTGCCCTTATCAGCATTATCATAGCATCATGTTCTTCTGGAGAATCCAATAAAGGAGATCAATATTATGCTGCAGGAAATTATGAGGAGGCTATCAATGCATATAATGCTTATTTGGTCAATAGACCAAAAAATGTCCAGGCATTGTATAATCGAGGCCGCTCTCATGAAGAATTAGGAGAATACGAGGAGGCAGAAAGAGATTTTCTTGCTGCTTTGACGCATGATGCAAAGAATACGCAAGTTTTGTTAAGTCTTTCAAATATTTACCAAAAGCAGAAAAAGCATACCAGTGCATTGTTATATGCAGAGTATGCAGTGGAAGTGGCAGGAGCACCGGCGATGGCCTATTTCATGAAAGGCAGGGCATTGCATCAATTGGGAAATACTGAAGAAGCTTATAAGGAGTATAGTACTGCCATAAAAATGGATAAGAATTTTGGACAGGCTTACTATTACAGAGGCTTACTCAAATTTGCTACTGATAGGGTTAAATCAGGATGTGATGATATGCGTTCAGCAATCAAGCTCAACTTTGAAGATGCACAAGAAGCTATGGAAAGATACTGTCAATAATTGCGTTAGGATAAATTAAAAAAGAGGCTTTTGGCCTCTTTTTTAATACATTCCGGTTTTATCAATTTAGTTTATTTTCTGTACCCGAGATGACTTGGAAATATAATCATGAGGGAGATGTTTCATGAGTTCTTTTCTGAATTTGTGGAAATCCACCGTAATCGTATGTCTTGGAGTATCGATTTGTTGATAATGGGGATGGGTGACCTCTCTTTGGCAAAGCTCCTGAATATTTTTAGGCCTCTGCCATTTGCCTGCTAATTCCCTGGCCATAATTTTTGACTGTAATTCAGCACCTGGCCAAATACACCCAAGAGGTTGAAACATTCCTATGAAATATAGATTTTCTATTTCCGGATGAAACATTTTAAGGTACAAGGGAACGGGCCCTGAACTATAGTCAATAAGGTTTTTATCGAAAAAGGGGTGGGAGAGGTAGTAGCCTGTGCAAGCTATGATTGTATCATAATCTTCTTTTTTGCCATCTTCAAAAACAACAGTCTTACCTTCAAGTCTTTTGATATCCAGTCTGGGCATTACTTTTCCATGCCTGATCTTATAGAGTAATTCATCATTGATCGTAGGGTGTACTTCAGCAAATTTGGTTTCTACCTTCCTCAATCCGTATAATTCGTTTTTTCCAACCAAAATATTCAAAAGTAGATCAAATAAAAAGCTACGTATCTTTAAAGGTATCCAAGCACTTTTTTCGCCAATTTTATCAGAAGGTTGTCCAAAGAAAAATTTGGGAATGATTCTATATCCTCGGCGCCAGGATATAGATGTGTGAGTACTGACTCTGCTGGTTTCTACAGCTACATCACAAGCGGAATTTCCTCCCCCAATGACCAAAATCTTTTTGTCTCTAAACGGCTCAGCTTTTTTAAAAGAATGGGAATGAATAAACTCTCCTGTAAATTCACCTGGATAATCTGGCCATCTCGGTTTCCAGTGATGTCCATTGCAGACTACGAGATGAGAAAAGAAACCCTCTTCCCTTGCTCCATCCTTTTCCGTGATCACTTTCCATTCTCCGTTAGATGTCCTTGAACAGCTTAGGACCAAGGTATTGAACTCTATGTGTTCATACAAACCAAAATGTGCAGCATAAGCTTGAAAATACCTTCTCAATTCATCATGAGAAGGATAATCAGCTATCTCTGGATCAAAATCATCAAAAGTGAAATCTTCGTATTGGGAAAGTGTTTTGGAACTGATAATATGGGTAGTTTCAAATACACTGGAATGAGATTCTTGTTCACTATAGATCCAGTTACCGCCAACATCATGGTTGCGATCAAACGCAATGGCCTCAAGTCCTTGATCTAGAAGATTCTTGAGCGCCGTTATTCCTGAAGGTCCAGTACCGATTATTGCTATATTGGGTTTATTTGGCATATTTTTCTATAAGTTCCTGAGCCATTTCTTTGGTGCCTATCGAAGCAGGTGCTTCAATTTTCCTCAAATTTTTAACATGCGCAATTTGAGGAATGTTTACATCTATAATATACTTTGGAATATGTGATGGGGCATATTGGATCAATCCAGCTGCAGGATACACTAAGAGAGAAGTTCCAATGACAGCAAAAATATCTGCTTCCTTAGCTATTTCAATGGCAGGTTCAATCTTGGGAACCAATTCTCCAAACCAAACTATAAAGGGTCTCAGTTGGCTTCCCTTTTCACATTTATCCCCTAATTTGATTTCCCAACCATTTACGTCATAAATTAAGGAAGGATCGAGAGTGCTTTGTGATTTAAAAAGCTCCCCATGTAGATGAATGACATTTTTTGAACCGGCCCTTTCGTGCAAGTTGTCTACATTTTGTGTAATAATGGTGACCTCAAAGTATTTTTCAAGACTGGCCAATTCTTTATGTCCTTCATTGGGCATCACAGTCAAGGCCTGTTTTCTTCTTTTATTGTAGAAATCCAATACCAACTCTTTATTTTTCCTCCAGCCATCGGGGGAGGCGACTTCCATGATATCGTGACCTTCCCAAAGGCCTCCGCTATCCCTAAAAGTACTGATCCCGCTTTCTGCGGAGATTCCTGCTCCCGTTAATACTACAAGCTTCTTCATGATTCACTTTCATTTTTTACCTCTTTTTCCATCTTCTTTTTGGTAAACTGTCCGCCTCCAATCGCTGTAAGAACAAGGGCTAGGTATGGTATAAGCATTTGTATGTAAGTAAATGCCCCAAGGTCTTTGACCATTGCAAAAGTAAATGCAGCAAGCCAGCTGACCATTGAAACTCCTCCAACCGCAAACGCTACACGCTTCAAAGTCTGATCTTCTTCAAGATCCTCTTCCACAAGTGAAAGTTTTTCAATTTTTGGCATCATGAAAAAATTGAGGAAAACTCCATTGATGCTCAAGACCAAAACGGCTGTCATTTTCATCAAAAATCGAGGATTACTGTTGTAACCATCCATATCTGTCAGGTAAATAGCTACTCCTGTGACTAAAAGTAAAACCAATCCCAATATGATCAACTGCGAAATCAAGTGCATGATGACAGCCTCTGAGGAATTGATTTTAAAATTTCTTAAGAAATGGAAGATCAAAATATCCAAAATCAGAGTTCCACCCAGTCCCAAAATCATTCCTAACAAATGGAAAGTGAGTAGATACTCCAAGGCTGCTTCCATTTTTTCTACCGGAGAACTCATAAATATATAAACTAGGGCCGCTATTCCACAATTGAGAAGCACGTAAACAAGAGTAGGCCATTTAAATTTTACCTGTTCAATAAATGACATGCCCAGCTTGTAAAGAAAAATAAGAAATGCGCAGGCAGAAATTAGGAAAAAAAACAGATTGAGTTTCTCAGGGTTGCCACCAATTATCCAATCGGCAATAGCCGCTAAAATCATAAGTCCAAAGTAAGCAATAACCAACTTTTCATAAGGGGTCTTAAGTATATACATCCCCTTGATATGGTCCAAGGTATCGTCTTCTTTGACTTCTACTCTTGACCTATTTTTGAATTGTGAAAATGCTATCAATAAGCCGCTCAGCGAAAGAAGAATTATTCCAATTACCTGTATGTTCATAGTGTCTGTATATGGTTCGATCTTTAAATTAAAAAATATACTAGAGATTTGATAATAGGAGCAAATAAATTGAAAAAATAAAAAAGTGGGTAGGAATGAAAAAAGCTGCCATTTCAGAATGACAGCTTTTTGAATTTATTTCTTTTTAGCAAAAGATTTCCCTTTTTTCTTAGTCGGCTGATTTTCAATAATTTCTATTGTTTCAGCATAAGTTAAGCTTTCAGCTTCTTTATCTTTTGGAATTTTAAAGTTGTTTTTCCCGAACTTGATATAGGGCCCCCACCTTCCGTTAAGTATCTGTATGTCTTTGTTTTCCTCAAAGCTCTTGATATACTTTTTCTCATCGGCCTCTCTTTTATCTTTGATGAGCTGAATGGCCACATCCTCTTCGATACTCAATGGATCATGCTCTTTTCCAAGGGAAACAAATTTGCCATCATGTCTAAGATAAGGTCCGAATCGTCCAATTGCCGCAACGATCTTTTTATCCTCAAAATAGCCTACATCCCTAGGTAATTTGAAAAGTTCCAAAGCATCTTCCAATGTGATATTTTCGATAAACTGGCCTTTTTTCAGACTTGCAAATTGCTTTTCTTCATCTTCCTGCTCACCAATCTGTACCAAAGGCCCAAATTTTCCCAGTCTTGCGATCACGGGTTTTCCTGTTTTTGGATCCACTCCCAAATCCCTGGAACTGTTGATATCTGCTCGGGCTACGTTGGCTGTTTCTTCCACTCTTGTGTGAAACTTACCATAGAAGTCTGAAATCATATCTTCCCAATTCTGAGCTCCATGGGCTATTTCATCAAACTCTTTTTCTACAGTAGCGGTAAATGAAAAATCAATAACTGTAGGAAAATGCTCAACCAAGAAATCATTGACAACCATGGCAATATTGGTCGGGAAAAGTTTGTTTTTATCGGCTCCGGCAGTTTCGGTTTTTGTCTGTTTGTTAAACTGGCCTTTACTTACTTTCATTTCCAAGTATTCCCTTTCCTGACCATCTCTAGACTCTTTGATGACATAGTTTCTTTTTTGAATGGTAGAAATGGTAGGTGCGTAGGTGGAAGGTCTTCCTATGCCCATTTCTTCCAATTTTTTGACCAAAGATGCCTCTGTGAATCTTGGGGCTGGTCTTGTAAAACTTTGGCGGCCTTTGATTTCTACTAGGTCAAGTTCCTGTCCTACTTTTAATGGGGGTAGTAGACCTTTGTTTTCGCTTTCTTCTTCTTCAGGTTCGTCATCGGTACTTTCTAGATAGACTTTGAGAAAACCTTCAAATTTGATAACCTCACCGTTGGCATTTAATTTTTCCGGCGTAGTAGAAATACCTATAGTTACCGTAGTCTTTTCAAGTTTGGCATCAGCCATTTGTGAAGCTATTGCTCTTTTCCAGATCAGTTCATAGAGTCTCTGTTCATTTCTGTCCCCACTCACTTCATGCTTGGAAAAATCTGTGGGCCTAATCGCTTCATGCGCCTCTTGTGCACCTTCAGATTTTGTAGAGAACTTCCTGGATTGATGAAATTCAGGTCCGTAAGCGGAATGGATTTCATTTTTAGCTGCTGCCATAGCATCTTCCGAAAGGTTAACGCTATCAGTTCTCATGTAGGTGATTTTACCGGCTTCATACAGCTTCTGAGCCACAGACATGGTCTGAGCTACAGAAAAATAAAGTTTCCTACTGGCTTCCTGTTGTAAAGTTGAAGTAGTGAAAGGTGCAGCAGGGGTTTTTTTCCCAGGTTTTGTTTCAAGGTTTTCAATAGAAAAATCAGCTCCAATACACTTTTTAAGAAATTCTTCAGCTTCTTCTTGACTTTCAAATTTTTTGGGAAGTTCTGCTGATAGTTGCTTGCCTTCTACGTCAAACAGCGCTGTTATCCTGTATGAGGATTTGGATTTGAATTTTTCAATTTCCCTTTCTCTTTCCACTATCAATCTGACAGCAACAGACTGTACTCTACCTGCCGAAAGACCTGTTTTGATTTTTTTCCAGAGTATTGGAGATAGTTCAAAACCTACAAGTCTGTCCAATATTCTCCTGGCTTGCTGGGCATTGACCAGGTCCAGGTCTATTGTCCTGGGATTTTCTATGGCTTTGGTGATTGCAGTCTTAGTGATTTCCCTAAATACAATTCTTTTGGTATTCTCATCCTTTAGGTTCAAAACTTCTTTGAGATGCCAGGAAATAGCTTCCCCTTCACGGTCATCATCACTTGCCAGGTACACTGTTTCGGAATTTTTGACCAACTTCTTAAGCTCCTTAATAACTTCTTTTTTATCCGCTGTGACCTCGTAAGTAGGTTTGAAATTATTTTTTATATCAATCGCTTTATCACCTTTTGGCAAATCTCTCACATGACCATAGCTGGAAGTGACCTTATAGTCTTTTCCCAAGTATCCTTCTATGGTCTTCGCCTTGGCTGGCGATTCCACGATGACTAAATTTTTTGACATATTCTATTATTTAAAAGATTTGAACGCTTAAGCATTCTAATAAAAGCCTAAAAATAGAGGGCATTCTATTCCTTTCCAAATTTAAAGAATGTACCGTCAATCCTTGGCATGATTATTTCAATTATTTATCGGCTTAAACAGGATACTAACTATGTCTACAAAGAAGATGTTATATATTCTCCGCCATGGAGAGGCAGAAATGGCTTTTGGAGCGGCAAACGATTTCAACAGATCCCTGACTAATAGGGGGATAGCCCAATTGGAAAGATTGGTTAAAATTTTAAACCAGAACATGGAGCATTTTGATTTAATCCTCTCCAGCAGTGCTGTCAGAACGGAAATGACTACCCAAATTGTGGAAAAAAATGCAAATTCAAAGGTTGAATTTAAAAAAGAACTTTATGAAGCCCGCCCTGAAAAAATCATGGATTTGCTCTTAGCCGTGGATGACGAAGTCAAATCACTCTTGGTCATTGGTCATAACCCTGGAGTAAGCACACTTACTTCTACCATAACGGGAGAGCCTTTTATCAACCTTAACCCGGGAATGCTGGCAAAAATTGAACTGGAAGTTGATTCTTGGAAATTACTTGGCCAAAACACCGGTAATCTTCTGGAAATATTACAATAGCCGTCTTCACTGATCTGGTATTTTATTTTATTTGTAATTGATTACTTAAAAGTACATATTCGTACTGGTAGGCTTTTTCTGTAGAACCTTTATTTAACCCAAAAATTAAAATATGTCATTAAAACATAAAATTATCGAACAATTTGATCCTAATGGAGTCGGAGCTTATGACTCACTTTTTGGTTTGCCATTTGACGAGGAGACGGCCGATTTGATTATCATCCCGGTGCCCTGGGAAGTGACTGTATCTTATGCCTCAGGTACTGCATCAGGCCCGGAAGCAATTTTTCAGGCATCAAGTCAGGTGGATTTATTTGAGCAGGATATTCATGATGCCTGGAAGATGGGTATTTATATGTTACCAATTCCTGATGATCTTGCTGACAAAAGCTCAAGTTTCAGGATATTAGCAAGGAACTATATCAATTGGTTGGAAGAAGGCTCACCGGCAATTTCAGCAGAGCGTTTTGCTGCTGTACCTGAAATTATTAACAATGCCTGTGAAGAAATGAATGAGTGGGTGTATGAACAAGCCAAAAAGTACAGGGCCAAAGGTAAAATGGTTGCTTTGATTGGAGGAGATCACAGTACGCCCTTAGGACTGATAAAGGCTTTGTCTGAGGAGTACAATAGTTTTGGAGTGCTTCAAATTGATGCTCACGCTGATTTGAGAAAAGCCTATGAGAACTTTGAATATTCTCATGCCTCAATCTCATACAATGCATTGAAACTTCCACAGCTGAGTAAATTAGTGCAAGTTGGTATTAGGGATTATTGTCAGTCTGAAGCTATTACTGCGAAGGAAAACAACAGGATTACTACTTTTTATGATAAGGACATCAAGGAAAATATGTATGAAGGTAAAGCATGGAAGGTAATCTGTGATGATATTGTCGGTAAGTTACCTGAAGATGTTTATATCACCATTGATATTGATGGCTTTGACCCCAAACTGTGTCCGAATACCGGTACGCCTGTGGCGGGGGGCTTTGAAATGGAGCAGATTTTATACCTGATGAAGCAGGTAGTCAAATCAGGTAAAAAAATTATCGGGTTTGATTTGGTAGAAGTGGCTCCCGGTGTAGAAGGTGACGAGTGGGACGGTAATGTTGGAGCTAGGATTTTATACAGAATGGCTAACTTATTTGGAGCTTCTCAGGGTAAGCTAAATTTAAAATAGTAAAAAAAGCCCCGGAGAAAAATTTCGGGGCTTTACACTTATGTTTATTTTAAGTTCTTCCTTAGGTGTAAATTGAATTTTTCGGATGGACCAGGGCAAAGTCATCATTCAATCGTATCTATTGCATTCTTTCCGTTTTCAATATCCAAGACTGAAAGCTCAAAATCTCTGAAAATATGATAGGGTTCTTGTGGATCTTTTGCTTCTGTGAAGTTTAGAAATATTACCTGAAAAGAATCTACCAGTTCATTATTTTTAACAGCAGGGGTCCAGTTTCCAAGCTCTGTATACAACAATAAATCTAGCAACTGCCCTTCAAGCCCACCACCAAGGCTACGGGATATACTTGGATTTTCTATTCGGCCTTCTCTGCTTACTATAAACTCAACGACCAAATTGCCTCCCAAAAGGCCAAGGTTTTCTTCTTTTTTAGGAAGTACTACCTGTTCTTTTAAACTGTTAAACCAATTCACCAATCCAATTTCAGGTTGGGCTTTTATATCCAATTCAGTGCTTATTTTTTTCAAGTCTCCATAATCCTTTGTTATGACAGATGAGTTTCTGAGTTTTTCAATCAATCCCCTGACTTTGATATAATCTTCATCAGTTTGGATATTACTGAATTCATATTCCAATTCTCCAATTTGAGCTTTGAGCTTGTCTTCCTCAAGTATTCCAATAAGCTCGTAATGGGTAGGAGCATTGAGTTTCTTGACTTTTATTCCAATTTCCAAAGAATCTTGAGAAGCGATTAACTTAGACTTGATATCTTCCAAATTGAAATTTTGTTGGAGTAGATTTTGTCCGGATTCGGTTTTCATCGAGACAAGAGCCATGAGCATTAGTAAAAGTGGAATGATGATAAAAATTTTCCAGGTCTTTGTCTGTCCCGATTTCTTGATCATCTTGATTCTTTTGAGTGTAGTTGAACTGGTGAAATAATTTCCTATGGAAAGATCTAAACCTCTCAAAGCTATTTTAGCGATCAGCTTTGGATAAGCGTGAGCGTTCATTTGCTTTTTCAAAATAGCCTGATCAGCTTGATATTCATGAACATCTATCAAGGCATTTTGCATCAAGAAAATCATGGGGTTAAACCAAAAAGCAGTAGTTAAAAATTGATAAAAAAGGATATCATAGGAGTGTCCTTTTTTGATGTGGGTAAGTTCATGTTCTAAAATCTGTGCTTCCTCTTGTTGAGACAATGTTAAGGTGTCATCCCAGAAGAGTTTATTAAAAAAGGAAAATATGGGAGCCAGCCCAAATGTAGGAATCAAGAAATATTTTTGATTGATGTCGTAAGTGGAAAAGCTCCATCCCCTTTCTTTGATCATTCTCATCTGGATGAAACTCCAGAAAATTCTAAAAATCAGAAGACATACAATTACTAGATAGGCAAGAAAAAAATAATCCTGAAATGTCCAGGGCATGGAAAGCTTGGAGCTTTGTACCATGACTTCAGGAAGTCCGTAAGTGGTTAGAGAATTTTCGGGCGCTGAGTAATTATCCAGCGCCCGAAATAATTCTGTTTGTTCAAGAGAAATATTCGGCTTTTTAAAACTAACCGGAATATTAATCAATGGTAAAATCAGGGCTATGAGGGGACTTATGAGTAAGTAAATTCTGTTGAAGCTGAATTTTTTTTCGTTTCTGAGGAAAATAAAATATATCCCATAAAGAAAAGCTGAACAGAAAATACTTTGCCATATATAGTCAACCCATATGGCCATAATTTACTTTTTGACTTCGTCTTTGACTTCATCCATGATTTTTTCGAGTTCTTTCACATCTAGGTTTTTATCTTTCGCGAAGAAGGATGCCAACTTAGAAAACGAACCACTGAAATAACCAGTGAGTAAATTTTTGATTGTGAAACTTCTGTATTCGTCTTTGGAGACGATAGGGAAGTATTCGTGTGACTTGCCGTAGGCTTTGTGACTCACGAAACCTTTACGCTCGAGTATCCTCACGATAGTCGATACTGTGTTGTAAGCCGGCTTGGGCTCTGACATTTTTTCCAGGATATCTTTGACAAAACCTTTCTCGATATCCCACAAGATCTGCATGATCTGTTCTTCTGCTCTTGTAAGTTCTCTCATTGGTGTTTAAGTTTTTAAATGTTCCACAACTTATTGATTTAGTTTGTGAAATCCAAGAAAAGTATTAAAACTTTCTACCTCAAACGGAAATTTTAATAAATTTAAAGTAGTTAAAATTTTAATAGCTTAGGTTTTTGCGCAAAAAAAAGCCCGGATTTTCCGGGCTAATTAAGTGTTTTGAAGGTTATTTAAGCAGTTCTCAGCTTGATAATCCCTGTGGAGTGAAGGATTTTTACAATAGGGTAGGTAGGATCAAACTCATACCACTTTACAGCAAAATTAGGTCTGTTTGGAAGTTTGTGGTGATTGTTTTGGAACAATTCTCCAAGCATCAAAACATCGAGTAATAAGCTGTTTTTGGATTTATCATTATTATCAAAATTAGCGTAACCGTATTTGTGTCCACTCCAATTGACAATAGCTCCATGAACAGGCCCCATCATCAAATGAATCGGCAATAGAAAGTACATCCACCAATGCGTACCGGCCAATTCAAAAACAGAAATACTCAGTACATAAATCAGGACGTAGAACATACCCCAACCTACTCTCGCGATCATGGAATCGGCAAAAAGATCAAACTTATTCCAATCAGGAACATCTTTTGAAAACCTTTCCTCTGGCTTTAACTTAAATGAGAAGTAGTCATTATAGATGTTTTTTGTTTTCCACATCATGGTAAAAAGATTTTCTGTGTGATGTGGGCTATGTGGGTCTTTTGGAGTATCAGAATAGGCATGATGCATTCTGTGAAGCACTGCATAGGCCCTAGGTGATAGGTAAGAGCTCCCTTGACATATCCAGGTGAAAATGTAGAAAAACCTTTCCCAGAATTTTGTCATTGAAAACATTTGGTGGGCTGCGTAGCGGTGAAGGAAGAAACTTTGGCAAAACAAAGAGAAGTACCAATGCAGCAGGAAGAAGATAATTAGAATCACTGATTAATTGTTTGATTAAATTGTAACAAAGATAAATCCATAAATCGGAAAACTTAAATCATGAACAGGATTTTGGATGTGATTTATGATCAAGATCATAGTTTTGTGTATAAATGGAAGCCTATTTTTCTCTTTTCAGTTCAATTTTCAGTTCATTTCCGAAAAATTTGTCCGAAAATGTAAATACAATTTGTTTGGTAGGAATGAATCTCATTATCTTGAACTAATAAATCAAATTTCTTAAATCATATGAGCAACTCAAAGGATGCCGTAAATATTTTGATCCAGCTTGTGCTTGGCGGGATCGCTATTTTGATCACTCAATATATCCTGCCAGGAGTAGTCGTTGAGTCTTTTGTCACAGCTATAGTAGTAGCAGCTTTGATTGCTATCCTGAATCTTACCGTCAAACCACTTTTGATATTGCTTACCATACCTATCACTGTTTTTACCTTAGGTTTGTTTTTATTGGTTATCAATGCCCTACTGATTATGCTTGCGGCTGAAATTGTACCCGGTTTTTCTGTAGGAGGCTTTTGGTGGGCTTTATTGTTTGGCCTGATCTTGGGTTTGATCAATTCACTTCTTGGAGTTTCCTTGGGAGAAAACAGAAGGTAATTTATTCAGGAATGCTTCTGTCATCTATTCTTATATAGGAAGTCAAATCTCCTTTTTTATTGAGAAGAAAATGTTTTTGGGATGATTTGGGGACATTTACGACCAATATGTATTTTTCTTCGGTCATCTCAGTATCGTAATTGTAATTTTCATGGAGATAAAGTTCGAAATAAATGGGAACGGGAGGTTGACAGTACTTTTCACTTGCTCTTTCTATCATGAAAACTTCCTCATGCTCATCAATTCCTATTATTTCTTTCCTGTCAGAGACACCGATTACTATTTTACCACCGGAAGTATTGGCAAAAGCTACTAAGGTTTTAGCAATTTTTTCTGAATTGGATATATTTTGCTTAAAGTCGAGTGTTTCTCCTTCAGGCTGCATAATTAGCAGAGAAATGTACTCTGAATCTTTTTTTGCTGATAACATTTTTTTTTATGCTAGATACTTGTAAATTAATTACCTATTGAAGATAAATCGTAAATGTTGACTAAACAGTTTTTAAATTAACGTTTGTGTTGTATGTTGTCTCTTGTAAACCCTTAAATTTTTCCTATGAAATATAAAAATGACGGTTTTATGCCAGAAACTATCGAGTCATTGAAGAAAGAATTGGCAGCAGACCAAAAATCTTACAAAGTGGTACAGGGTGCCGACAATTCTGATGAATATGTCAATTTCTATTTTATTGGCATGTACGAAGGAAAAGAAGTCATTTATGATGCGGCACTGTACACTCTCAGGCTTCATCATGCCTCAGAGGTGTATGAACTAGCTGAACATGAAGCCGCAAAAAAGTTTCCTAATTTCAAAGGGATCCATTATGAGGAGGACGAAAATGGAAATCTAAAACCCTTAAGTAGTGAAGAAGAAGAAATCGGGTGGTTCATCACTGAAATCATCATGGAAATAGAAGAAGAAGAAACTGTTAAAGTCCAGGAATTTGTAGATATAGATACCAACCACGAATTTGGAATAGGTGTTGATGCAGCATTAAATGTAGAGGTCGTAGATGATAAGGTTATTGCCAAATTTATCAAAGAATTTAATGACGATACACTTGTCCTGGATGACACTCTTTTTGCTTTCCAATCAGAAGAGGAAGAAGATATAGATGAATAAATTTTCCTAAGTTCATCAAAACAACAATTCCCAAAAACGCTTGTTAACTTAGCAAGCGTTTTTTTATGTCTGAAATTTTATGTTAAAAATTGCCTGGTCACCCAAATACTGCCACCCTTTGCCTAAAGGTCATAGATTTCCAATGGATAAGTACAACTTGCTTCCTGAGCAGTTGCTCTATGAAGGGACTGTCAAAGACGAAAATTTTTTCAGCCCTGATGCATTGGAAGAGCGTTGGATCACCAATACCCATCAAAGAGACTATCTCGAAAAGCTTAAAAACCAGACTTTGACTAAATCTGAAATCCGGAAAACAGGTTTCCCTCTTAGTGATGCATTGGTGGAAAGAGAAATACACATCATGCATGGCTCGGTAAAGGCAGCATTGTATGCTTTGGAATATGGTGTTGCGATGAATATTGCGGGAGGTACCCATCATGCCTTTACGGATAGAGGCGAAGGTTTTTGCTTACTTAATGACATTGCAATTACCGCCAATTACCTTTTGGAAAATGATTTGTCCCATAAAATCCTAGTGGTGGATTTAGATGTGCATCAAGGGAATGGCACTGCAGAAATATTCCAAAATGATAATAGGGTATTTACATTCAGCATGCATGGAGCGTCCAACTATCCCATGCACAAAGAAAAATCTGATCTTGATGTAGGCTTGCCCGATAAGATCGAGGACAAAGCTTATTTGAAAATTCTTGATGTTCACCTAAAAAGCCTGCTGCAAAAGGTGGAACCAGATTTTATGATTTTTCAGAGTGGTGTTGATGTATTGGAGTCTGATAAACTTGGAAGGCTTGGATTGAGTATTCAGGGGTGTAGGGAGAGAGATAAAATGGTATTTGAAGTAGCTCAGGAAAATCAAACTCCAATAATGTGCTGTATGGGGGGAGGGTATTCTGAAAGAATCAGTCAAATTATAGATGCTCATGCCAATACTTATCGTCTTGCACAGGAAATTTACTTTTGATTATGAAACAAAAATCATTAAAACGAAAATGGTTGACATATTCCATAACTGGGATTCTATTGATGGGATTTGCTTTAAGTTTATTAGGGGAGGCTATTATCCGAAAAGTGGAGTCAGTGGGGTTTTGGAGTTGGTTTGGGTTGGGAACAATAGCCTTGGCAGTTTTTTTTGCCGGGATTTCAATTTTTGGTCAAGCAGTGGTTTTCAAGTCCTTAATGGATCGATATGGTAGTGAGTAAGTGAGTGGATTAACTGTTTTTAACATTTGATAAAGAAGTGCAAATTTGTAGATACAATACTTTGTTTATATTTGCGCCAAGTTGAAAATTAAGAAAAAACATCGTGAAAAAATTAGTTAAAGTTATAGGCGTATTTGGTATTGTAGCCTTTGCCTTATCCTCATGCAACCAATCAGGTACTTCTGCAGACAGTTCTTCGGAAAGTAATGATGCAAGTGAAGTAAGTATAACAGACCTGAAAATCGCCTATGTGATGACTGATTCAGTGATTGCAAAATATGAATTTTTCAAAAAGAAATCTGAGGAAATCACCGAGAAGGGCAGAAAATTTGAGAGTGAATTGGGAAGTAGGGCTAGAGGTTTTGAGCAGGAAGTATCGAATTTTGAGCAAACTGCCAATTCAATGACTCCAAATCAAGCGAGAGCAAAGCAGGAAGACTTAATGAAAAAAGAAAGAAACCTGATGACTTACAGAGATAACCTGATGCAGGAACTTTCCGCAGATGAGGCAAATCTTTACAATGAGGTTTATGATAAAATAGCTGAATACCTGAAAGTTTATGCAGAAGAAAATGATCTTGAATTGATTCTATCCTACACTCGTGGAGGTGCAGTTTGGTACTCCAAAAAAGCATTGGATGTAACAGATCACGTCATTGAAGGAATCAACAAAGAATTTGAGGCTAAAAAGGAAACCAAATAGAATAACCTATAGTCTTAATATAAAAGATTGAAAGCCCGGTTTTAACTGGGCTTTTTTCATGTTATATAAATTGGTACTTTTGAACCTTCAAATTCTAAAAATATTTCCATGAAGATCACTGAATTTTTAAAACATAATTTCAAACATTTCAATGCAGCGGCACTTATCGATGCGGCTGAAGGTTACAAAACCCACTTAGACAATAATGGGAAAATGATGGTCACTCTGGCCGGTGCCATGTCCACAGCCGAGTTGGGGATTTCCCTTGCTGAGATGATCAGACAGGATAAAGTGCAGATTATCACCTGCACAGGGGCTAACCTTGAAGAAGATGTTTTTAATCTTGTTGCACATGATTATTATGAAAGAATCCCCAATTACAGGGATCTTTCGCCTGAGGAGGAACAGGACCTTTTAAACAGGCATATGAACAGAGTTACAGATACCTGTATCCCTGAAATGGAAGCCATGAGAAGGATAGAAGATGTGATCCTTGAAGAATGGATGAGGGCAGATCAGGCTGGTGAGGCGTTTTTTCCTCATGAGTTCTTTTACAAAATTCTGCTTTCAGGCAAAATGGATGAGTCATTCCAGATAGATCCTAAAAACTCCTGGTTGCTAGAAGCTGCCAAGAAAAACCTACCGATCATCGTACCAGGTTGGGAAGATTCTACGTTGGGTAATATGTATGCAGGTCATGTTATTTCTGGGGATATCAAAAATGTGCATACCGTCAGAAGTGGAATTGAATACATGATGTTTTTGGCTCAATGGTATACTGAAAATGCAACTGAGGATAGTAAAGTAGGTTTCTTCCAAATTGGTGGAGGTATAGCAGGAGACTTTCCAATTTGTGTTGTGCCAATGCTACATCAGGATCTTCAGAGGGATAATGTTCCTCTTTGGGGGTATTTCTGTCAGATTTCGGATTCTACCACTTCATATGGCTCTTATTCCGGCGCAGTCCCCAATGAAAAAATTACCTGGGGCAAGTTAGGTCTTGATACACCTAAATATATCATTGAATCAGACGCAACAATTGTGGCCCCATTGGTATTTGCCATAGTTTTGGATCAATAAAAAATGATTGACGTAATTAATTCTAACATTTTGAAAGCAAGTGGGTTATTTCTGCTTGCTTTTTGTATTTATGCGCCTTTGGAAGGCCAAACAATAAAGCCTCTCAAAGGAGTCAATACTGCCTATGATGAACATCATCCAGTACTGGCGCCCAATGGAGATTTATTTTTTTCTGTTGGGTTTCATCCCGAAAACTCCGGTGGACCAACGGATTATGGAGATGTTTGGATGAGTAGTAGGGACAAAAAAGGAGACTGGTCTAAACCACAGCGAGTTCCATCATTGTCCACTTCAGGAAATGATGTAGTGGTAGGCTTTCCTGATCCCATATCTATTCTTGTCTATCATGAGGGAAATGGAAGACCTCAAGGAATACATCAATATTCCAAATTTGGAAGTGAATGGAACTATTTACGCCCTTTGAATATGGGCAACTTCAGAAACAATTCCAAACATTTCGGAGGGCGTTTGAGTCAGGATGGTAAGACACTAATCCTCTCCATCAATTCTTTTGGGACATTCGGTAATGAAGACCTTTATGTAAGCTTTTTGATATCAGAGGGTAAATGGTCCTCCCCATTAAATTTAGGTGAAGTGGTCAACTCTTTTGGGCAGGAACAAACGCCATACCTTTCTGAGGATCAAAAAATACTGTATTTTTCTTCCAATACATCCGGAAAAAACAGGGGAAAGGATATTTTTTATTCAGAGAGACTTGATGATTCTTGGACAAATTGGACTGATCCCAAGCCTTTGAAGTTTGCAAATAGTATGGGGACAGAAATGAGTTACATGTTGTTGGATGCTACCGATTCAATGGCTGTGTTTTCTACAACCCAAAACTCTGAAGGTTTTGGAGATTTGATGACAGTCAAGTTTGAGGCAATCATTCCTTCAAACCTGCTTGCTCAAAACCCTGAAGACAAAACTGATGAGGAAGAAAATATACAACTTTCCAATTTGTCCGAAGTAGAGGAAGCCCTCTCAGAGACCATGGAGCAGCAGGAAGACCTTTTGGTAGTGATAGAGGAACAGAGCCTGGAAAATGAAGTTGATACTCTATTGGAAAAAGTAGAAAGTATTTCAAAACCGGGAGATGAAATTGGTATAATTAGGGTATTGGATGCTGCGAGCATGGAAGAAATTCCTCATAAAATAACATTGATAGGAGAAAGGGGAAATAGAATGGATTTGGAGGACCAACAGGATCTTGCAGAAGCTCTTGAATCAAATCAATGGTCATCAATTTTTGTTTCTTCCAAAGGTTTTATTCCCAAGGAATTGGCTCCTGAAACTTGGGAAAATTTAGAGGATCAGGTTTTATTGATGCAGCCTGCTGCTGCAGGAGCTTCGATTGTTTTGAATAGTATTCAATTCAATAGGGGCACTGCTGATTTTGCAGATGCAGTTTCCATACAGGTCTTGGACCAATTGGTTACATTTCTAAAAGAGAATGAAAGCTTGAAAATAAGACTAGAAGGGCATACTGATAACGCAGGTGACCCTGTGTTGAACAAAGACCTATCCCTTAAAAGAGCCTCAAAAATCAGGGGATATCTCACTCTCAATGGAGTGGAGTTTGAAAGAATTAGGATTTCCGGGTGGGGAGGCACTAGGCCTATTGCTGATAACAGTACTGAAGAGGGAAGAATTCAGAATAGAAGAGTTGAAATGATGATAGAAGGTTAGAGGAAACCTTCTATCCATCTAAATAGACTTTTTCAGGTAAAGGTCCATCTAAGGAAAGTTTTAGGGCTGCCATTTTAGACGCTTTTGCAACACAGACTTTCCAGGATTCTCCATCTAGCCAGGCTGAAAGAAAACCTGCCCAATAAGCATCTCCGGCACCTGTTGCATCTCCCAATACTTTGACTTCTTCTGCCGGGATACTTATTTTTTTTCCATCATCAGTCCATAGCATGCTTCCTTTTTTCCCCATTGTAAAACACACGATTTTTGCACCCCAATCCAGAATCGTTTGACAGGCAGATTCAGGGCTTATTTCTCTTCTGAAAATCCTTTGGCAATCATCCTGACTTACTTTTACAAAAGCTGAAAGGTTACAATAACTCTGAATCACATGCAAAGCTTCAATATGGTCGGGCCAGATAGTTGGTGCATAATTTAAATCTATACTGAGTTGAACACCAAGTTCCAAAGCTCTTCTTGCGCCTTCTAGAATAGACCTTTGTGACGGCTGACGGCTCAGGGCAAAACAAGTGGTATGGTACAAGCGTGAGCGCTCAAGGACATCATTGCCTATATCTTGGGAAAATATATAATGATCAGCTTCTCTGTAAGCAATAAAATCAGGAGTTCCATGAGTTCTGGAAAGCAGTACCAATGAAGTAGGGTACTCCGACCTTTCCTTAACACCTCTGGTATCCAAGCCCAATTTGTCCAACTCATGAATAAGATACTCCCCCATGCCATCCTTGCCAACGCTAGCAATCAAATGAGCTTTTTTGGTGAGTCTCTGCATATTTGCACCAAGATTGGCCGGGCTTCCTCCCTGAAACCTCCTAAAGGAATGGGTCCTGAATATTTCATCCCTAAATTCATGACCGATAAGGTCCACTAGCAGCTCTCCAACTACGATGATATCAATATCTTTTTGCATGTCAATCCATTAAATAAAATCCTTTTTGAATAACGTTACTGAGCAGCAATTGCCCTGCACCACTCCATGTGCACTGCTGTACTCCGCAAGGTAGATGAGAGCTTCCGTGAAAGCATTCATTGAACTCCCAATCATTCATGGAGTTGAGCTGGACTATTTGATTTGCAATTTCCTTAGCTTCTGCTTTCCCCTTGTGAAGAAAGGCCGCCACTCCCCAAAAACCGTTGACCATAGGCCAAATACCTCCATTATGAAACTCATGTGGTCTATTTCTGAATTCATACCTATAATTTTCCTGTAAAAGAGAATAATCAGAATCGCCTTCCATAATTGTTGGATAAAAGGCAGGGGCTAAGGTCCCGATTTTTTCTTCAGTCCATTTCAGACAGGTAATAGGGTCCGGATGAATTTTAAAAATCATGGCCAGTGCATTTCCCAAAAAATCAAAATAAGGTTGATAGCCTGCCGGATGAAATGAAGCTAAAAGCCAGGGAACTGTTCCGATACGTGCTTGAATTTTATTTTTGGCAACTGAATGAATACCTGAGGACATCCAATCTTTATGAAGAAAATAATTTTGATAAATTGCAATTTTGATTGCTTCAGATTTTTCCATCCAATTTGGCCTTTCCAATAATTGGGCACATAATCTTAGAGCAGCGTAGCGCAAAACCTGATCGTATAGAACATATCCATGCAATACATATTCATCAGCCCAGTCACCTGCAAGAGGAACATAAAGGAGGTTTTTGTTATTGTATTCCCAGGCTTGTTGCAATTGGATAACATTTTCAATTTCACTTTCATACCTGTCTATAAGATGTTTTTCACCGGTATATTTTACATAAAGACATAACCCAATCAGCCACCAGCTCCCTGCATCTGCCCTGCCTGCCAATCCACCGTAACTGACCCGTCCAGAATTTATATCTACATTGGAAGGAACATGACCTTGCGGGCTGATGTGATTTCCAAGAGTAATCAAAGTTTGATGAAAAGTATAAATCAAATCATTCTCTCTACTTGACAAAGCTGCAATACCTGTTATCACCCCATCTCTTGCCCAGACCCGTTTGTAATTATCTTTTTCAATTGCTGATGCCAAAAATCCCGTTCGGTGGGAAGCTCTGCGCAAAAGACCCAATGCCGCTTCATTTGCTATCTGAATATCCATACAATGACAAAGGTTATAATAAGAAGAAACACCGAAAGTATTCGGAAGTTTTTGTACCATGGTAAGGCAGCCAAAGAAGCAGTTTCATCTGTATAAATCTTATTCTTCCAAGTGTAATCCCTGATTTTTTCATCACTGGGACGCTTACCGGAAAAACTGATCAAAACATATACTACTGCACAGAATGAAAACAGTAAGGGTGCTGTATGTAAAAAGTGCATTTGGGCTATTCCTGATTCGGGCATGCTCACATTGATAAAGATCAGGACCGCGGCAGTTGCAAAGCCAGTAAGCAAACTATAAAAAGCACCATCTGCATTTCCCCTTTTCCAAAACATGCCAAAAATAAAAACAACCACCACAGGAGGAGCAATAAGACCTACTACCATTTGCAGGTATTTGAAAAGTGAATCAAATTTTTCAATCTGAGGAGTCCAAGCTGCAGCGAGCAAGACTAAAATAACCGTGGCAATTTGTCCAACTCTTACCAATTGTTTGCTGTCCAGTCCAGGCCTCAGGTTTTTCACAAAGTCCATGGTTATCAATGTAGAGGCTGAATTCAAGGTCGCGCTAATACTTGAAGACATGGCTGCAAGCAAACCTGCCATCAAGAGACCTATTAGGCCTACTGGAAGTAAATTAAATACCAATTGTGGAAAAACTGTATCTGGATTATCCAACTCCGGAAAAATCACCCTAGCCATTGTTCCTGGCAAAACCATGAAAAACAAAACCGGTAATTTAAGCAAACCGGCAAACAAGGCTCCCCACCTGCCATGATTGAGATCTTTAGCTGTCAATATCCTCTGAACCATAAACTGATTATTTGCCCAAAAGTAAAAGCCGAGTAGGGGCACTCCAAAGATAAGCCCCGTCCATGGAACGGAAGGATCATCAATAGGCCTTATCAGGCTTACCATTTCTGGTGGAGTTACCGCCATGACATTCTCCCAGCCGCCCACTTCCCGAAAGGCGACATATGTTAGAATAAGTGAACCTGCCAACAGCAATATCGCTTGTATGACTTCTGTCTGAATCACCGAAGATAACCCTCCAGGTATGGTATATGCGGCGGCGGCAGCAGCCAATATCATTATAATTACAGTCATACTGATATCCGGAAAAACTAACTTGAGAATTAAACTGCCGGCATAAAGACCTGCGGCTGTCTCTATTAAAACATTTCCGATAAGAGTTATAAATGAAAAATAGTATCTGCTTCTTCTATCATATCTGCGCTCAAGAAATTCCGGCATAGTAAACACTCCTGATCTTAGATAAAAAGGAAGAAAGAAAATGCTGAAAAAAACCAAAATCACAGCTGCCATCCACTCATAATTATAGACTGAAATTCCGGTACTGTAGGCATCCCCCGCCAGACCAATCAATGTTGTGCTGGAGATATTTGCTGCAAAAAGAGAAATCCCTACTACTGGCCAAGTCATGCTCCTTCCTGCCAGAAAATAGTCTTCAGAACTTTCTCGCTTTGCATGATAAAGGCCATACACAATCATCCCAATCAAATAAATGATGATGATGATTAAATCCAGGTAACCTATAAGCTCCAGATTCATGTTTTAGAAGTTTTTGAAAATTTGAAACAAACAAATCATGCTAGTAAAAGGCTTTACCAAATTAACTATTGAAATACCCTAGGGAAGTAAATTATTTATTCTTCAAGGTGCAAACCTTTAAAAATTTCAATCGTTTGCACAACCCATTGCAGGAGTCTTATTTAAAGTGGTTCTAAATAATTATCATTTATGAAAACCACTTTTTGGAAAAGCGTATTATAAGAACTAATATTATCCGTTTAATGCACCCATAAATGACCGAAAAAAGAAAGCTTACTTTAAAAGACATAGCCAGAGAATTGGGGATATCTATTTCTACCGCTTCCAGGGCATTGAAAGAGCATCCGGATATTGCTGAAGACACTATCAGGTTGGTAAAAGCCTACGCAGAAAAACATCACTATGTACCCAATACCCTTGCTGTTAATTTTAGAAAAAACAGAACCTTTAACCTTGGATTAATCGTGCCCGAGCTTGTACACCATTTTTTTTCTACGGTCATCAGCGGAGCCATTGATACAGCAAAGAAAAACGGTTATAATATTTTGGTCAGTCAATCCAATGATATCCTTGCTGATGAAGTGATGGCATGTAGAACAATGTTGGCAAGCAGTGTGGATGGTTTATTGATATCCATATCAAATGAGACTGTAGAGGGAGTGCATTTGAAAGAGTTTTTGGAGGAAGGTAAGCCTGTTGTACAGTTTGATAAAATTACAGACCATCTCAATACGCCAAAAGTCATTGTGGATGATTTTAACGGGTCTTATATGGCTGTCAAACATTTGATAGGACAAGGCTTTAGAAAAATCGCCCATATCAGAGGCAGAACGGAGGTGAAAAATGCCAGTGAGAGAGCCATGGGGTATAAGCAGGCCTTGCTTGATCACGGACTTGAACTTCGTGAAGAATGGGTAAAAGGATGTAAACTAATACATGAGCAAGAGGGATATGATTTTTGCAAGGAATTGATGGAAAGTAAGAATCCTCCAGATGCCATTTTTTGTATCACTGACCTTGTTGCTATGGGTGTTTTGAAATACCTGAAAGAAAAATCAATCCAAATCCCCGAACAAGTGGGAGTGATGGGTTTCAGCAATTGGAAACTGGCTGAAATAGTCAACCCCGGGTTAAGTTCTGTGGATCAGCATGGCTATGAGATGGGACAAAAAGCTGTTTTAAAATTGATCGATTTGATCAAAAATCATGATGTGGAAAATGATGAAATCATAGAATTGAAAACTAACCTGATCATAAGAGGTTCTACCACTTCAACCAAGAACTCTGACAAGGTAACATTACAGTAATATTTAGGTAAAGATTTTATAATATTTCTTCAGTATTTCAAAGGGTAAATCATATCTTTGTCGCAGATCAAAAAAGATATGGAGACACTATTTTCTTTACTACTTCTTACCACTCTTTATGGCCTGACATTTCTTTCACTTTTTCCGGATAAGTACCTTAGAAAAATTTCCCATTTCAATCACCACAAAAATGTTCCCGAGTACCTCAAGTTTTCATTATCTACCCCCATTTTCTTTTCATTTTTGATGGGGTATACATTGGCATCGGCGATGCTGTATTTTATAGCAGTTTAGTGACTCTCCATTAAGTCCCAAAAAATTTAAGACCAAATTGCTCTACAATCTTTGTGGGCACTGATGTTTTCTTTCTATCTTTAGATTCAACCAGAATTGATTTTTTGTGGAAAAGAAAAATATTTTACCTCTTGTTAAGGAAGAAAAATGGCTTGGTGACTTTGCAAAGGAAGTTTATGAGCGTTACCAAAGGTATTTGGATACCATCAAAAGTATAGAGTATGATTTTGGGAGTATTCTTGAGTTTGCCAGAGCTCATGAATATTATGGAATCAACTTTGATTCTTTTCGCAATGGATGGGTTTACAGAGAGTGGGCTCCTTCGGCATATAATTTATTTTTGATGGGGGACTTCAATGGATGGGATAGATACAGTCACCCATTGAGGAAAAACCACAGAGGGGATTGGGAAATCTTCCTGCCCTTTGACCAATTTAAAGATCAATTTACCCATGGGTCAAAGGTCAAAGTCCATGTTGAGGGTAAAAATGGAGCTTTGGACAGAATTCCTGCATATATCAGGCGGGTAGTTCAAGATGAAAAATCGCATGACTTTGCTGGACAGCTATGGTTTCCCGAGGACACTTTTATCTGGACAGACTCTGCTTTTGATCCTAGTGAAAACTTGGAACAGCCACTTATTTATGAATGCCATATAGGAATGGCTCAGGAAAAAGAAGGTGTAGGTACTTATAGGGAGTTTGCAGAAATAACACTTCCCAGAATTAAAAAGGCAGGATATAACACCATTCAAATGATGGCCATTATGGAACATCCTTATTATGGTTCATTTGGATATCATGTTTCTAATTTTTTTGCTCCAACCTCAAGATTTGGCACACCCGAAGATTTGAAATTCCTGATCAATGAAGCCCATAATATGGGTATTTCGGTTATTATGGATATAGTACATAGCCATGCTGTGAAAAATGTCAATGAGGGCTTGAATGAATTTGATGGTTCTGATCATCTTTACTTTCATCCGGGAGGGAGAGGCTATCATGAGGGCTGGGACTCCAAATTATTTGATTATGGCAATCAGAATGTAAAACAGTTTTTACTTTCCAATGTCAGGTATTGGATGGAAGATTTTCACTTTGACGGATTCAGGTGGGATGGAGTTACTTCCATTCTTTATTTGCACCACGGTCATGTTTCTTTTGATAGTGCTGAAAAATATTTTAATGACGGGGTCGATTGGGATGCAGTCATTTACCTTCAGCTGGCCAACAAACTCATTCATGATTTTTCCTCACAGGCCATTTCTATAGCTGAAGAGGTGAGCGGAATGCCAGGACTCTGTAGACCTCTCAAAGATGGAGGAATTGGCTTTGATTTCAGGCTTGGGATGGGTATTCCTGACTTTTGGATCAAAACACTCAAGCACAAGCCTGATGAACACTGGGATATGTTCGAAATGTGGCATGAACTTACCAATAGGCCCAAGAGAGAAAAAACAATAGCTTATGCAGAATCTCATGACCAAGCATTGGTAGGGGATAAATCCATAGCCTTTTGGCTCATGGATAAAGAAATGTACTCCAGTATGACCAAACTACAGAATTCATTGGTAGTGGATAGGGGAGTAGCTTTGCACAAAATGATCAGGCTGATCACCATAGCCCTCGGAGGAGAAGGGTATCTCAATTTTATTGGAAATGAGTTTGGACATCCTGAATGGGTGGACTTTCCCAGAGAAGGAAACGAATGGAGTTATCAGTACGCCAGGAGGCAGTGGTCTTTGGTGGATTCTGAGCACCTGAGGTATTATGATCTCAATATGTGGGATCAGGCGATGATCCAATTGGTAAAGGAATATAAAATTTGTGCTTCTCCGCATGCCAATCAACTGTTTTTAGATGCAGAGAAGAAAATATTGGTTTTCGAAAGAGCAGGTCTGATCTTTATTTTCAGCTTTAATGTATCAGATTCTTACTTTGGATATGAAGTCAAGGTTCCTGAACTTGGAGAATATATAATTATCTTAAATTCTGATCACAAAGATTTTGGTGGTTTTGGTCGGGTAGAAGACGATTTAACTTATCCCTGTAATGAAGAACAGCAGTTGAAAATTTATTTACCGAATAGGTCTGCGATGGTTTTAAAGAAAAAGTAATAAAAGAATTAAAACAAAATGGGCCCCTAAACGGGGCCCACAATTATACAATGACTTAATCAACTAAACTAAACTTATTTATTAAGAAAAGCTTTACTCTCCGTATGAGATCAAAGAAATTCTATTGTCATTGCGTGTTCAACTAACTTTACCAACGACATAGACATTTTTAAGTTCTGTCAAATTTTAAAAATTCCCGATTTTACTGATCAGCGGTTTTTTCGCCTATTTGGTGGCAATAAATTCATCCAAATTATCATAAAACCAATCAGGCTCGTCGTAAAAAACAAAATGATAAGCCTTGTCAGCTAAAAGAAAAGTTACATTTTCAATATTTGCCAATTGGGATTTATACCCAGAAGCAACGGACTCTTTGGTAGCTCCATAATTTTTGTAGGCTGCCCAAGCTCCAAATACCAAAACAGGTATCTTAATTTCAGATACTTTGTCCCGGATATCTGTAAGAAACATTTCCCCGTAGGCTTGGCCAATCACTTCAGGGTTGGAATCTATTCCCATTTGCACTACTTTTTCTCTTTTTGAGTCAGTAGCGATCATCGTAGATACGATCATTTCCTGCGTAGCCCTGGCACTGTTTTCATCACTGTTGGCAAACTGGGCTTTCATAGCATCTACCATGGGCTGGGCGGTTTCAGGGGTGATTCCTGGCATTTGCAAAACAGGAAAATAAGGTACACCATCCACAGAAACTATTTTTCCAAATAGATCAGGCTCTTCTGCCGCAGCCCAAAGACCTAAAAAGCCTCCCATGCTGTGTCCAATAAGAATGGGCTTGGTCAAAGTATTATCCTTCACGTATTGGATTACTTCATTTTTGATTTGAGCGAGAATATGCTCAGAGCTTTCAATTTCCTTATTACCAAAGCCTTTGATACTGACCAGGTGCAATTCATATTGACTTTGGTACCTCTCTACTGTTTCGTCCCAAACCCCTTTACTGGAAGACATTCCATGGATCAGTATTATTGGCTGCCCATTTCCTACTATCTCAGTAGAAATGAGTCGTTGGGCAAATAGCTCACTAATGGGTATCAATACAGATAGAATTAACAGTAGTTTGATTTTTAGCAATACTGAAGTTTTCATAAGATTATTTGTTTTGTGATACCCAAAAATGAAACAGTCATTACTGTTAGAAAAAAATCTTTGACCACTGTCTCTCTTATGCTGACCAGTTGTTTTTTACTCAGTGAATGGCGCAGAGCAGTTTTTGATCAGATGAGTCGTGTGTAAAAAATGGTCTATCCTGCAATTGATCAATGATCAAATACTTTTGGTCAAGAAAACTGTATAGTTCGTACTTTTTATTTTACATTCATATTCAAAATCTATTAAAATATGATTTGGTGGACATTATTCCTGATAGCTATTGTTTTTTACACTTTATATGTAGCAGGGGCTTTTAAAGATTCCAAAAAGTAATGAGATGACATTCAGCGCCGCAATCCATTTGGAAAATTCCGGTTTATTAAAAAAACTTTTAAAATTGAAGTTTCACCATTTTCTTTTTTGGGGTTTTTATTTTGTCTTTTGGGTATGGGTATACAGATCCATGTACAGCCAACTTTCGGATTTGCTGTGGGTTACAGGATTCTATACAGTTGCCAATGCATCCATTTATTATATTTCGTATTACATTCTCATTCCCAAGATATTCAAGCCCAAAGGAATTTTTCTTTTTATTTTATCTTTTTTGATGCTAGGTATTTTGTTGGCTTTGCTCATGTATTTTGGAATACAGTGGATATTAGTAACGGATCTCAAAGAGTTTTTTCAAGCAAGTTTTGTCCAGATTCTTATGATATATTTTTCCAGTAATATCTTTACAGGGGCTATTTTATTGGGCTTTAAAGGTTTTGTTGATAACCGTAAAATGCAAAGGATCAACGAGCTAAAGGAGAAAGAAAGGGTAGCGTCGGAACTGGAATTCCTAAAATCTCAGGTCAATCCACATTTTTTATTCAATGCCATCAATTCGGTTTATGTTTTGATCCGTATGGATCCGGAAAAAGCATCTGATACCCTGATCAAACTGAGTAATCTTTTACGTTCACAACTCTATGATTTTTCTGTGAACAAAATAGATATTCTGAAAGAACTCGAATATTTAGAAAATTACATAGATCTGGAAAAGATCCGAAAGGGAGAGAGGATGGACATAGATTATCAAGTGATAGGGAATTTAGAAGGCTTTAAAATCGCTCCATTGGTTTTGATTCCATTTTTGGAAAATTGTTTCAAGCATCTTTCCTCCCACGTCGATAAGAAAAATATGGTCAAGCTCCACTTATCAAAAAGAGATAATCAGCTTATGGCTTATTTTTTCAATACTAAAGACGAAAGCGGATTCGATAAAAGACCAGGAGGATTGGGACTGAAAAACATCAAAAGGAGACTCGAAATCCTATACCCGAAAAATTATACCCTGACTATAAAAGAAGAAAAGGATACTTTTGAAGTATGGCTAACCCTCAACATTGACTAAGATGAAGATTAAGACCATTATTGTAGAAGATGAACCTCTTGCCCGGGAAGGGTTGAAAAATTATATGAGGGAAATTACGCAGCTTGACCTTTTGACTACTTGTGAAAATGCACTGGAAGCCAATAAAATATTGCAGGAGAATGAAGTTCACCTGATGTTTTTGGATATCCAAATGCCTAAAATCACAGGGTTGGATTTTTTAAAATCCCTTCAAAAGCCCCCCATTGTAATTATTACTACTGCCTATCCTAATTATGCATTACAAGGTTTTGAATTGGATGTGGTAGATTATCTTGTCAAACCTTATTCTTTTGAGAGATTTCTTAAAGCAGTCAACAAAGCTTCTGATGTTTATAAGTTGAAATTTAGAGATCTAAAGCCACCCGAACCAATATCACATAAGGACCATATATTCGTGAAAGTTGATGCCATGCTCAGACGCATCAATCTTGAGGACATTGTCTATGTAGAAGGTATGGAAAATTACTTGGCCATACATACTGAAAAAGACAGGTATATCACATTGATGACCATGAAAAGTCTTGAAGAGTCATTACCTTCCTCATTTTTGAGAGTACATAAGACCTACATTATTTCCAAAGATAAAGTCCAGGGAATCATAGGAAATGAATTGGACATGGGCAAAATGAAAGTTCCTTTTTCCAGAATCCGAAGAAATGAAATCATAGAGTTGCTGACCGGAGGTCAATGAAAAAACGGAAGGCATTTTTGACCTTCCGTTTTGATTATATTCCAGGTACAAACTTATGGTCAATGTTCATGTAATATTCTAAATTATGTTTAGGAGGTTCAACCCCTTCAGGTAATGGTAGTCCAGAATATTGTCCAAAGTACAATAACACTGCATCTCTCCACCATTCGGCTTCTTCAGCCTGAATTTCCATAAAGGAGAGTACATGCTCAAACCTATACTTATCAACATGCTTTTCAAGATTTTTCCAAGTTTTGATATTTTCTCTGGCCTCATTGACTCCTTTTTGGTAATGGAGGGCTATTTCATCCCAGAGTATATTTCCTGACTTCATTTGATGCTCCCAAGGCAAATGGTGAAACCAAAGCAGGAATTTTTCAGGCACCAAGTCCAAGTCTCCCCATTTTTCCTGTAATTCTGGAGTATATTGTTCAAGTGCATTGCTTCCACTTAAAGTCCTGTCAAAGCCCATTCCTTTTTCACTGGCATTGTGGTAGTAGGTTGAAGTCCAATCCGCTCTACCTCCACCTGTAACCCAAGGACCCGGGCCATAGTGATGGCTTCTTGCCATAATATGATGAATACCTAAAGGAGTCATATAATTAACGACCATTTCATGTGAATTGAGCATAAGTTTCTTGACAGGTTCTACAAATTCTCTTTCAGTAGTAAAGGTCAGCTTGATCCAGTCTTCTGCTATCTTTTCTGAACTTTCCCATGGGTTCCATGCTAACTTCCCATAAGCATACCAATTGGCTTGATGAAAATGATGGCCTGTCCAATTGCGGTCAGTTCCTACATTGGCAACACCAGCCATACCTGTTAGGGAATAGTTATGAAGACTTCCATCAATTACTTTAGCAACTTCAGAACCTTCTCCGTTGATATATGTATCCTCCTTGAGCACTTCTTCATACATGGGAGCTAAAAAGGCCAAATGTGTATCATGCCCCAAATACTCCTGAGTAATCTGGAATTCCATCATCAGTGGCGTATTGGGCATAGCTCCAAACAAGGGATGAAATGGTTCTCTTGGTTGAAAATCAATTGCGCCGTTTTTTACTTGGACGATGACATTTTCTCTAAATTCACCATCTATGGGTACAAATTCATTGTAAGCCTGTTTATGTCTGTCATCAGGAGTATTTTCACTGTAAACAAAAGCTCTCCACATGACTATACCACCAAAAGGCTTTACCGCATCTGCTAACATATTAGCTCCTTCGGCCTGTGTCCTTCCATAATTATGCGGTCCAGGTTGCCCTTCGGAATCTGCCTTGACCAGAAAACCTCCAAAGTCAGGTATGTATTCATAGATTTCTTTTGCCTTATCTTTCCACCATTGTTTGACAGCTTCATTCTGCGGGTCAGCCGTCTCCAAGCCCCCGATTTCTATTGGAGAAGAAAACCTTGCTGTCAAATAAAGCTTGATACCATAAGGTCTGAAAGCATCAGCAAGAGCTTGTGCTTTTTCAAGGTAATAGGGAGTTAGGATCAGAGCATTAGCATTGACATTTGTTATGGCTGTCCCGTTTATCCCAAGGGAGGCGTTGGCTCTCGCATAATCCAGATACTGTTGGTCAATGTGTCTGGGTAACCTGTGCCAGTTCCAAATACTGAAACCCGAATATCCTCTTTCTACTGTTCTGTCCAAGTTGTCCCAATGGTTGAGTACTCTATGCTGCACTTTAGGGGAATCAACAATTCCGGTTTCTGAGAGAGGGTTTGACTTTTGCATTTCCTGCAATAATCTGAAAGTTCCATAAAGCAGGCCAAATTGACTGTTTGCTGTGATGACGGTCTGGTTATCCGAAGAGAAAATATGAAAGCCTTCTTCTCCCAATTTCGAGGAAGCTTTACTTGCCAAATAGGAGGGAAGTTGCTCTTTTAGAGCAATCACCAAGCTTGGATTTTCTTTGGAAAAAGAGGGGTTTTGTCCAAAAAAACCCTCAGCGGCGATATTCAGCTCATTTTTGATTATATCTAATGTTTCATTTTCCCCTGCTATGCTGACTTTTTTCAACATATCTTGCTGCCAAGCTTGAGGATTTTCAATAGGGTAATATTGTAGCCAAAGTTTATAGCCATCATTTGCAGAAAGCATTATAGGCAACAGAAGAATTGCTATTGTGGTAAATAGTTCTCTGATCATTTTAGGTTTAAAATTTAATAGGTTAGACTAATTTTCGCTTGGAGGATTCACGGATGATTAATTCTGATCGAAGTGTGATTTTATTTGTAGTTTTCAACATACTCTCAGATTTATCATCCAGGTGGTTGATGAGGTTTTTCATCGCAATTTCCCCCATCTCATATCCAGGATAATTAATGGTTGTAATATTAGGCTCTACAAGTCTGGAAATCACATCATTATTGAATCCTACTACAGCGATATCTTGAGGTACTTTGAACCCTTCGAGCTTAAGCTGTCGAATACAACTTGCAGCACAGGCATCATTGGAGACAAAAAGCCCATCAATAGGTTTATCTAAGTTTTTGACTTTTTGTACAATATCATAACCAGCTTCTTCATTCAGGTCTGCATGGATTATCAATTTGTCATCATAGGGGATTTCATGGTCCAAAAGGGCATATTTATAACCTTTGAGCCTTTCACTGTAGACATTGACTTTAATATTTCCCAGTACATGGACTATCCTTTTGCAACCTTGATCAATCAAATGTTTGGTGGCTTGGTAGGCTGCATTCAAATTATCTATTGTCACTCCTAATATTTCTTCCAAACTACCGACCCTGTCATAAAAAATGAGTGGGATATTTTTCTTGATAAATGGTTTAAAATGAGCCAAGTTATCCGAATTGCTTGCCAATGAAACAATTAACCCATCTACCCGGCTATTGAACATTGTCAAAGTATTGGCAATTTCTTTTGCTTCAGACTCCATCGATTGTGAAATAATCAGGTTATACCCTGCTTCATTCGCTACCTTTTCCATACCTGCAATGACAGATGATTGAAAGGAGCTGTTAAGTCTGGGAACAATGACTCCTATGTTATTGGTTTTTTTACTTCTTAGATTGGATGCAAAAACGTTGGACTGATAGCCCATGTCCATTGCCGCTTTGTAGATTTTCTTTTTGGTCTTTTCATTGACAGCAGGATGATCATTCAATGCTCGACTAACTGTGGTGGGTGAAACGCCAAGATCTTTGGCTATATCATAGATGGTGATTTCTTTATCCATGGATAAATGAGGGTTAAGCTCAATACTGTATTAACTCAAATATCAAATCTATGAGATAAGATCTTTTATTCAAATTTATTTTTATGAAATCGGTAACATAATTATTTTGGGACATAAATAAGCGAAAAAATAAAATAATATTTTATATAAATGGATATTTAAGTATTGAATCACTTGGATAAAGGAATCAATTTTTCCCTTTGGTTTTAAAAATCAAACTCTTCTATTATAGCATTCAAAAGGGGAAGAAAATCCAAACAGTAAAATGAAAAAAAGAAAAAGCGGCCTTAATTATTAGGCCGCTTCTAGGTTTAACAGGCAAAATTTTAACTTATGGCTTCTTCATAGGGTCGATGGTTTGAATCGTTCCATCTTCATTGTGAGTCATTTCTGCCATTTTGATATTTCTTAAATGGGTTTCTCCTGATATCTCAGTATCATGATAGAAGATATACCAAGTGTCATCTACTTTTGCGATGGAATGATGATTTGTCCAACCTTGAACAGGTTTCAAGATAACCCCTTCATAGGTGAAAGGTCCATATGGAGAATCTCCTATGGCATAGGCTATGTTATGCGTATCCCCTGTTGAATAGGAAAAGTAATATTTACCATTGTGCTTGTGTACCCATGCGGCTTCAAAAAACCTTCTTTCATGGTCACCAGCTTTGATAGGAGATCCATCTTTGTCAAGAATCAAAACTTGTTTTGGCTCTTCAGCAAATTGAAGCATGTCATCACTCATTTTAGCAATCATAGGAGCAATAGCCGGTTCATCGTCAGCGGGTTCATCATCATAGGGTAGGTCTCCGGTAGAAACATATTTTCCTGTTCTCCACTTTTGAAGCTGACCGCCCCATATACCACCCCAATACATATAATACTCATTACCATCCTGAAAAACAGCCGGATCCATGCTGTAACTCCCTTTAATGGGTTCTGCCTCTGCTTTGAATGGGCCTACAGGACTGTCGGCCACGGCAACTCCAATTCTGAAAATATCATCATGGTCTTTGGCAGGGAAATAGAAATAATATTTTCCGTCCTTCTCAGCAGCATCCGGCGCCCACATTTGACGTTTCGCCCAAGGAACATCATCTACATCTAAGATTACACCGTGATCAACAGGTTCTGAATCCGGTGAATCCATAGAAAAGACATGGTAATCTCTCATGTTGAAATGTGCTCCGGAATCATCTTGTTTGATTTCAGATTCGACATCATGTGAAGGGTAGATGTAGATCTTTCCATTGAATACATGCGCAGAAGGATCTGCTGTGTAAATATGGGAAACCAAAGGCTTAGAAAGGTATTTACTTTCTTCTTCAATTTGAGCAGATTCCTCAGTAGTGGTATTCTGGCCACAAGAAAACAGGAGGAATGCACCCATGCCCATGAAGAGAGGCTTTTTGATGAGTTTTAGATTCATAGGTTTAAGGATTTATTAATAAATTGAAAGACCTAAATTAAAGAAATTGAAATCGGTTTCAAAATTTATCGTATCAAGGAAAATGCCCTATATTGAATTTTGAAGATTACCTTTTTGCAGGATTCATCACTTGGGGTTTGAATTTGATGGTCTAGATTAGCGTACTATACAATTCCGGCCCAAATCAAAGCTGCTTCCGCACCTCTAATTTCGGCGAGGCCTTTGAGGCGTCCAATCGCAGTATAGCCTGGGTTGATGATGGGCTTGTTCAAATCATCCAACATTTGGTGTCCATGGTCGGGCCGCATAGGAATCGAGATTTTTCTTATTTTCTGAATTTTGAGAATTTCGGCAATTACTGCTTCCATGGGGACATTTCCATCCAAATGATTGTCTTCAAAAAAGTTACCTTCCTCATCTCTTCGGGTAGATCTCAAATGGATAAAGTGAATATATTTTCCAAACTCCCTGATCATCGCAACAAGATCATTATCCGCTCTCACTCCATAAGATCCTGTGCAGAAAGTGAAACCATTATGCCTACTTGAATTATCTTGAATGATTCTTTTCATGTCTTCAGCTGTAGAAACCACTCTGGGTAAACCAAAAATATCGAATGGAGGATCATCGGGATGAATGGCTAGAAAAACTCCATTCTCCTGTGCTGTTGGAATGATCTCATCCAAAAACAACTTTAAGTTTTCTGCCAACTCTTTGCGTCCAATGTTCCGGTAAGTAGCCAACGCTTCCTTAAACTGCTCCATCGTATAACCTTCCTCTGAACCTGGAAGACCTTTGAGAATATTATCCTGAACTCTCTTCAGCTCATCCTCTGATGCATTTTCGTAGAAGTCTTTAGCTGCAGCAATTTCCTGGGCACTGTATTCTCTTTCTGACCCCTCTCTTTTTAAAATAAACAGGTCAAAAGCCGTAACTTCCTTTTTGACAAAAAACAAAGCCCGCGCGCCGTTGGGCAGAGGGTGGGCCAACTTGGTTCTTGTCCAATCCAATATGGGCATAAAATTATAGCAAATTCTAAATATCCCCTCGGAAGCGAGGTTTCGGATAGTTTGCTTATAATTCTCAATCAATTCCTGAAAATTTCCTGAACGGGTTTTGATTTTTTCATGAACAGGTACAGACTCTACCACATCCCAGGAAAGCCCTGCTGATTCGATCAGTTCCTTTCTTTTTCTGATCTCCTCAAGAGGCCAGGTTTCACCATTTGGAATTTGATGCAAAGCTGAGACAATTCCCGTTGCGCCTGATTGAAGGATATCGGTCAAGCTTACAGGGTCTTTAGGACCATACCAGCGCATGGTCTGTATCATTTTGTAAATCATTATATTTAGATATTAGATGCGAGAGACTAGGAGTGTGACACAAGAGTCAAGAAGGTAAAATGTGGGCTTTTTATCAATCAAGCTTTCTATTTGTTCCATTTTGGCAGTTTACCTGTTATTTCCACAAACTCTTTTAACATTTCTACCTGTTCTTTTTTTTGGTTGTCTTTGCCATCTGTTACATACCAATACACGTCAAGTGCGTCAGTTTTGTCTTTGATTGTTTGGTAGGTCCAACCAGTATTTCTTGGGTTTTTGTCAAAATGGAGCCCGTTCACGATTTCATTGTAAAGTCCACCCGAATTTGAGAATCCGATGTATACTAATTCAATTTTACCATTTCGTAGTTCTAGAACTTTAAACACACCGTCTTTATCCTTTGGAGCGGTACACACTTTTTCCAATTCATTTTTTGGTTCAAAAAAAAAATGACCGTTTTCTTTATACTTTTTAGGTTCCTGAAACATTTTTTTTCGCTTTTTTCATTAAATTTTAAATCTGTTTTTCTGAATAAAATGAGGAGTGTCTATCACCGGGATTTATTTCATTTGGTATTTGGGCTCCTCCCCAAATTCTCTTAACCAGTGAAGAGTCAGCCAATACAATACCCCATGCAACCTACACCCCTGAATATGCCGAAAATCCACCGTCTACAGGAATGATTGTTCCTGTGACAAACTTAGAAGCATCTGAACATAGCCACTGCAAAGCCCCTAAAAGATCTTCAGGATCTCCAAAACGTTTCATAGGTGTATGGGTAATAATTTGGTTACCTCTTTGCGTAAGGTTTCCATTATTTTCCTGTAACAGGTTTCTATTTTGTTCGGTGAGGAAAAATCCAGGTGCAATAGCATTAACCCTGAAAAACTCCCCATGTTTTGAACAAAGTTCAACCGCTAACCATTTTGTAAGGTTGTCAATGGCTGCTTTTGCTGATGCATATCCTGCTACTCTTGTCATAGGTCTGCTGGCAGCCATTGAAGAGATATTGATGATATTACCCTCACCTTTGGGTAACATGAGTTCCAAGAATACTTTGCAAGGAATCAAGGTCCCCTGGTAGTTGAGATCCATTACTTTTCTCATAGCTTCTATGGAGAGGTCATGAATGGTCTGGTCAGGCTGAACGATGGCTTCCGGCATGTTGCCCCCTGCAAGGTTGATTAGTATATCAACTGTTCCAAAATGCTCCCTGATTTGTGCAGCTGCTTTTTTGACTTGCTCTTCCTTGGTCACATCAGCCAGGTAACCGTCCGCACTTCCATCAAAAGACCTGATTTTATCTAATAATCTCTCAACTTTTGAAGCAGTTCTACCTATGATAATTACTTGGGCCCCCTCTCTTGCAAAATGGGTAGCAATAGTTTCTCCTAGTACACCTGTAGCACCTGTGATTACTATTTTTTTATTTTTAATCTTAAATAATGACATCTCTGTATATTATGGAAAGTTGAAATAATTCTTGGCATTATGGTAGCAAATATCCTGTATGATTTTGCCAACCCATACTTCGTCACGCGGCAATTCGCCTTTTTGCATATCCCGTCCAAACAAGTTACAAAGTATCCTTCGGAAATACTCATGTCTAGGAAAAGAAAGAAAACTTCTGGAATCAGTTAGCATTCCAACAAATGTGGCTACCAAACCCATATTGGAAAGGGTATTGATCTGCCTTTCCATTCCATCTTTCTGATCTAAAAACCACCAGCCTGAACCAAACTGTATCTTTCCTCTGATACTGCCATCATTGAAATTACCGGACATGGTGGCAAATATCTCATTATCAGAAGGGTTAAGGTTGTAAATTACTGTTTTGCAAAGATGATTACCTTTATCCAAATGATCCAAAAATCTGGATAGTGCTGTCGCTTGTTCATAATCTCCTATGGAGTCAAACCCTGTATCCGGCCCTAGCTGTCCAAATTTGCGGCTGTTGTTATTTCTCATGGCCCCTAAATGAAATTGTTGGGTCCAGCCTTTTGAATGGTACATTTTACAGAGTGCCGAAAGCACATTGAATTTAAAGAATTGGATTTCCTCCTGACTGACCTCAGACCCTCCAGTTACCTTAGCAAATATATGCTCAGGATTAAACTTTTCATTTTCAAAAAAATAAAGTTTCTCCAGTCCATGGTCTGACAATCTACAGCCATTTTCATGAAAAAAGTCAACCCTGTCTTTTAAGGCTTGCAAAAGATCAGAGTAATTTTTGATTTCAATTTTTGCCACATTGCCTAACTTTTGCAAATAGGTCTTATATATACTGGGGTTTTCTATACTAAATGACTTGTCAGGCCTAAATGTCGGGTACATCTTGGTAAATGCTTCATTTTTGGCATAAGCCATGTGATGCTTGAGGTCATCTGCAGGATCGTCTGTCGTACAGACAGTTTCTACTTTCATTTTCTCCATCAAAGAGAGAGTGGAAAAAGAGCTGGAATTGATTTTTGAGGTACATTCATCATAAATCCTTGGCCCGCTTTTTTCATCCAATAAAGAAGGCTCTTCAAAATACCTAAGTAATTCCAAATGGGTCCAATGGTAAAGTGGGTTTCGTAGCGTATAGGGAACCGATTCAGCCCATTTCATAAATTTCTCTTGATCTGGGGCATTACCAGTGATGAAGGATTCATCTACTCCCAAAGTTCTCATCGCCCTCCACTTATAATGATCTCCCGCCAACCATATTTGGCTCAGGTTTTCAAAAACCTTGTTTTCGGCAATAGCGTCAGGAGGAAGATGATTATGGTAATCAATGATAGGGCAGGGGAAGGCATATTCATGATACAGCCGTTTTGAGAACTCGTTTTCCAATAGAAAGTGCTCTGAAATGAAAGCATGATGGGTTGCTGCAGTAATTTGGGTAGTCATAAGTCAATAGGTTTGCAAAATAATTTTAACACTTTTATATCGGTTTGTAAACCAATTCGTGATTTTTAATTATGGAAACGTTTCCGAAATATTCTTTTTTGGCAAAATTCCTTTTGATACCAATCAATTTGGTTTTTACTTTGGCATGGCTGGAAAAGCACAGGTAACTCTCCGGAAAATTATATGGCTAAAGTAAACATCAAGTATTTGGCTTCAAAACTGAATATGGCTCCTTCTACTGTATCTAGAGCCTTAAATGATAGTTATGAAATCAGTCATGCTACCAAAGCTAAAGTAATGGCACTAGCAAAGGAACTGAATTACCAGCCGAATCCATACGCAAGAAGCCTTAGGGCGCATAGCAGTAAAACTATAGGAATAATTATTCCTGAAAGGATCAATAATTTTTTTTCTCAGGTAATTGATGGGCTGGAGTCTGTTACCCAAGAGTTTGGATATCATCTTTTGATTTACAATTCAAATGAGGATGTTGAACAGGAGAAAAAAATTATCTCCTATTTGTTAGGAGGTAGGGTAGATGCCATTGTCATGTCGGTTTCCAGTCAGACCAGCAGTTCTGAGCATTTGGTTCAAGTTTACAATCAAGGCATTCCTATTATATTTTTCGATAGAATTGCCCTAGATATTCCCACTACTAAGTTTATAACAAATGATTTTGAAAGTGGGTATTTGGGAACAAAGCATTTGATAGATCAAGGTTGTAAAAAGATTTCATTCCTTTCACTTTCAAAGGAAATAACCATAGGTAAGGAAAGGTTAAATGGCTACTTGGAGGCTATTAAGACTTCTGAACTTCCTTTTGATGAATCCTGGATCTTGGAATGTACTCAGGATGAAAAGAAAAATGCTGAAGTGATTGAGCAAATGCTTTTCCCTATCAGTCGGCCTGATGGGATAATATCTTCAGTAGAAAAGTTGGCTATCACTACTTATCAGGTTTTGAAAAAAACAAGACTTAAAGTTCCCCAAGATGTAAGGGTTGTCAGTTTTTCTAATATGGGCATAGCAGACCTTTTGGACCCTCCTCTTAGTACAATTTCACAGCCTGCTGGTGAAATCGGCATTGCTTGCGGCAAATTGCTGATGAAAAAGCTTACCAAGAAAAAGCAGGAAAATATCCAAGATGAAATTATCATGATACCTTCTTCAATGAAAGTGCGTAAGTCCTCTCAACCCTAATAAAAATATATGAACCTGACTCAATACATGTTTTTGACACAAATTTTATTTTGAGTTGATATTTGATTGATACCAATTTGGTATTTGGAAACTTGTCTACCTGATTGTTGTAAAAAGACCTGATTTTCTCTGAAGATATGCATCATTTCATTTTCATAAAAAAAAGACCTCATTCTGAGAATAGGTCTTTTTTTGTTTGGTCTGCGAGTAGTTTCAAATCTTTGGTTCCCAGCCCGGTTCGTAAGACCTTGACCATAGAGCCATACCTTTTGCATTTTTGATATGTCCATTGCTGGGATCGCAGTCAAAGTTTTCTCCAATTCTGTAAGAGATATTGGCCAAATGACAGAGAAGCGTTGAAACGGCTCCTTCATCTATGGTGGAGTTTTGCTTTTGCTTACCCCTGATGGCTTCAAAAAAATTGACTACATGATCTGTGGTGTTGTCTCCACCGCCACCTAAGTTGGTGCTTCCTTCTTCTCCCTTTGATTTTTGTTCTTTGACTAATTTTCCTGATCTGTCATAGAGTTTGTAAATTCCTCTGTTGACAAAAACAGATCCCTCAGTGCCATAAATGATGGTCCCACGGTCTGCTCCATAAGTGTTGAGGTTATTTCGGCTTTTTCCATCCCAAACGATTGTCTTGTCATCGTCGAATTCAAATGTAGCATACATGGTATCATACATAGTCCAGCCATCATCCACGAAATGATATTTGCCTGCGTCTACGTTGACATGTTTGGGAAATTCAACCTGAAGCGCCCACCTTGCTACATCAAGTTCATGGGTGGCATTATTGCCTGTCTCAGCTGTTCCGTAGTCCCAACCATACCAATGCCAGTTGTAATCCCAAGTATCATGGGTATATGCCCTTCTTGGTGCCGGGCCTTGAAAAAGCTCCCAGTCCAAACCTGCCGGAGGTGCCTGCTTTACCTGATGGGGCACCGGACCTCGGGCATTGTTGTAAAAGGCTACTGCTCTGTAGGGTTTTCCTATGACCCCATTGTGGATCTCCTTGATAATCTCAATAGTATGGAAGGACGATCTCTGCTGATTGCCCATCTGGATTACTTTGTTGTATTTGTCACGGTACTTGATGAGCAATTCTCCTTCTTCAGGACTATGAGAGCAGGGTTTTTCGACATAGACATGCTTCCCGTTTTCTACAGCCATCCAAGTACCTGGAGCATGCCAGTGGTCAGGTGTAGCATTGATCAGCACATCTATTTCCTTATCTTCTATGACTTTTATTATGCTATTCTCTAATTTCGGTATGTAGTCTATATATTTTGAAAATGATGCTGCAGCTTTTTCCCTTTGGGATTGCATCACATCACATAGGGTATGTAACATTACGTTACTTTCCTTTCTGGCAATAGGATCATAAAAGGCTCCCAATCTTCTGCCTAAGCCGGCTATAGCTACCTGCATTCTATCATTGGCACCGATAATGTTTCCGTAGCTTTTGGCAGAGAAGCCCAAAGCTCCCAAAGAAGACACTCCTGCTGTAGCTAAAACTGATTTTTTGATAAATTCCCTTCTTTGGTTGATTGGCTCTTTCATGGTCTTCTTGATTATTTAAGGGTTTTGATTTTGATATTTTTGAAATGGACTTCATCTCCATGATCCTGTAGGAGGATATGCCCCTCTTCAGCTTCTCCAAAATTTTCCCAGATTTTATATTTACTCTGGGCTACTTTTTCCCTGAATTCTTCAGAGCCCCTTTTGTATTCCAGAACTTTAACACCATTTAGGTAATGTGTGACCGTATTATCAGGTTTTACTACCAGTCTACCTTTGTTCCATTCTCCAGGTCCTTTTACAAATCTTGGATTTTTATCGGCCGTAATCAGGTCGTAAAGCGAAGCCAAAGTCCGGTTTCCATCTCTTCCCATTTTGGCATCCGGATGATTTTTGTCGTCCAGAATCTGATATTCCAGGCCAATTGCCGAGCCTACATTGTTTTCACCTAAAGTGACGAAGTATTTCACTCCTGAATTGGCGCCTTCTGTAAATTTGAAGTCGAATGCCAGATCAAATGCACTGAATTTTTCCTCAGTCACAATGTCACCGTAAGTCATTGACTCGCTTCCGTCAGAAGCTTTGATAGTCAAAATACCGTCATTCACAACCCATCCATCGGAAGGAAACTCTTCTTTATATGCTGCTTTCCAGCCATCAGAGTTTTCACCGTTGAACAGAAGCCTCCAACCTTTTTCTTTTTCCAGATCAGCCAATTTATTTTTAAGTGTGCTCACAACAAATACATCTCCTTTGAAAGGTTTTGGGTCGAGGTTTTCGGTTTTTACCCTGATGTTTCTGAAATAAGTTTTATTTCCTTCATCGGCAGCATTATTAATACTGTGAACCTGAAGTCCAATATGCCCTTTGCTATCCATATCGTCCAATACATAAGAAACCTCTTTCCCATTGATCCAGGTTTTGATTTCATTACCGATGGCTTCAATTCTGTAGGTATTCCATTCGTTCATTTTGAAAGCTGATTTTGCCTCTGGATTGAGGTCTAAGGGATACAGCCAACCACGTCGGGCTTCATCATACAAGCCTCCCGACCAAGCTCTTTCCGTTGGGTCCGCTTCTATCTGATAGCCAAAAACCAATCCACTGCCATCTCTGGCATCAGCGTCATATTGGCCCCTTACCATCACCCCCGAATTGGAGCTTAAGTCTTCTATTTTCAAATCCAGCTCAAGGATAAAATCTGAATACTCTTCTTCTGTTACCAAAAAAGTATTGGGAGTATTGGCCTTGGCATATCCTACGATCATACCATCTTCAATTTCAAATTCTGCCGCTCCCATGACAGTTTTCCAGCCTGTAAGGTCCTTTTCATTAAAAAGAGGTTTCCAACCACCTTTTTCCTCACTGCCTGATTGCTCACAGGAAAAGAGCACTATTAAAGAAGAAAGCATCAGTGAAAACAAGTTGTGATTGACTCTGATTTCGGTTTTTTTAGGGTTTTTCATGGTTTTTTGCTCGTTGAAACTGATTCAAATTCCCTAAATCATGGGAGAAATTCAAGCTTAGTAAAAAGTTAATTTACGGAAACGATTTCATTTTACAGGTATTTTTTTCCCTAAAGCTTGGAATCTTGCCATGAACTAAATTCACTGAATGCCTTTTTGGGGTAAAGCCCTAACCTTCTTTGTCAATTCAATTCACATTGATTTTTCGGGAAAAATCTCTGAGCGGTATGGCTGTTTTTATTTAAGGCTTTAATGAATATTAGTCCTGTTCAAGTAAACACCCTATTTTCCTTATCCAGCCGGGCTATTTGAGCATCCATGCAGACAATCAAAAATAAAATAAACCTGAGAACACGATAAAGTTTTATATCGTTTTATTAAATGATATTTTTAATTATCGTTATATTATACGATATCTGGATGTATGATAGCAGTGATTAAAGGTTATATAATCGCCTCAAGAACCATTTCAAAACCAGAGAGCTGGATGAATCCTTTGAAAAGCCTCTTATCGCAATGGGGGACCAGCCCAAAGGATTGGGAATTGGTGTGGGGGGATTTTTTCCAATTGGAAATCAAATCTCCCCAGGAAGCCCTGACAAAAGCCTGGGCTATAAAATCTACCATCAAGCAAGTATCCCAGGTGCGGAAAGATAAAAAAAACAGTCCAATGGATGTGAGGTTGGCCATAGGCATAGGAGCCAAGACCTATGACGGAAGCAAAGTATCTGAAAGTAACGATCCCGCATTTGTCAATTCGGGAGAGCGCTTTGACAGGTTAAAAAAAGACAGGGTCAACATGGCTATTCAAAGTCCATGGGAAGAATTGGACAAGGAGATCAACCTCTACCTGAAGCTTGCCGGTATATTTATGGACTCCTGGACTATTTCTTCTGCAGAACTGGTTTTGTTATACTTACAAAACCCCGAAGCCACCCAAGAGGAAATCGGCATAAAACTGGGGATCAAACAGAACTCGGTCAGTGGCAGATGGTCCAGAGCTAAGATTGATGAAATGATTGAAATTAATAGGGTTTTCCAAATCAAAATCAATAATTTACTGCTGCGATCTTTTTTGTCAAAATCTTATTGGCCCACCTTATAGGTGATTTTATACTTCAGCCATATTCGTGGGTCAAAGCTAAAGAAACCTCCAGGCTAAAAGCTTATCAATTCTATCTACATGTCATTATCCATGCAGGCTTAATACTGTTGGTGTTTTGGGATCTGTCCTTTTGGCTATTGGCACTGACAATAGGAGGGATACATGCTCTTATTGACGTATTGAAGCTCTATGGCCAAAAAGAGGTCAATAAACCTCAATGGTTTGTTGCCGATTAGGCACTTCATTTTTTGAGCATTTCGGCATTATGGTACATATGGTTTCAGCCACAAATCAACCTCTTTCATTACTTTGACAACATATCCTTCTGGATCCTTCTGAGTTTTGGAATAGCCTTGCTTACAGGTATGCTGATAAAATGGTTCTTATCGATTTAATACTTAGATTTTTATATTAAGAAATTTTCATGCAATTTTCAGTATTCAATTCTATGGCTATGCGATTATTTTTCCTTTTCTTTTCTCTACTTCCCTGTTTTCTTCAAGCACAGACAGTATGTACCTTAGAAAGCCGAGAACGGTTGGAAGGCATTTTGGAAGATCTTTCCGTATTGGACATGCAGGACAAGTCCATCAATGATTTGAATGTAATCATTGGGCAGATGTTTCTGGGTACACCTTATGTGGAAAAAACCTTGGAGCTTCCCGGTGAGGAAAAACTTGTTATCAACCTGACCGGGCTGGATTGCACCACATATCTGGAGACGGTGTTTTCCTTGTCAAGATTGGCTCAAAGTGGTAGATTGACCATAGAGGATTTTGAAAAAGAACTTGAGAAGATCAGGTATCAAAAAGGAAAGCGCGAGGGATACCCATCCCGTCTTCATTATTTTTCGGATTGGATTTATCAAAATCAAGAAAAAGACTTGATCCATAATATAACAAAAGAAATAGGAGGGAAGCCTTACGAAAACCGTCCTACATTTATGAGTAGTAATCCTAACTTATATGCACAGTTGGCCAATGATGCCTACGTAGAAGAACTCAAAAAGGCAGAACAAAGAATTGGCCAAAGGAACTACTATTTCGTCCCAAAGGAAGAACTTAAGAATCTGGAGCATAACATTAAGCCCGGTGACATGATTGCCATTACTACCACCATGAAAAATCTGGATATTGTCCACGTAGGATTTGCAGTAGAGAAAAACGGCAGGATTCACCTGATGCATGCCAGTACAGGATCCATGAAGGTGGAAATTTCCGAAAAGCCACTTCAAGACTACTTAATGACCAACAAATCCCAGTCTGGGATTATGGTGTCTAGGCCCTTATCAGCCAAACCCTAATCTTTTACTTTTGAATTAGACCTTTAAGATTAACTTTTTGTAAAAAGAAGCATTTTTGGACTTTTTTGAATAGCTCCTCCCTGTCTACAGGTTTTGTAATGTAATCGTCCATACCAACAGCGAAAGCTTTATTTTTAGCTTTCTCTGTTGCATCAGCTGTTACGGCAATGATAGGAATCTGTGAGTAATCATTTCCAGCAGCACCTGCCCTGATTGCTTCTGTAGTCTCATATCCATCCATTTCAGGCATCTGCAGGTCCATCAATATAAGGTCGAATTTATTTTCCTTTAACTTTTCCAAAGCTTCAAGACCATTATAGGCCAAATCGAAATCAGTATTACTCCATTTTTTTAAAATTGATTTCATTACCATTTGATTGACTGCATTATCTTCCACAACTAGGATTTTTTTGGTTCTATTTGTGTTAGCTCCATTTTTTAAGTAATCAGGCACTTGATCTTTTTCAAGTTTTTTCACTTCAAAATCCAGTGATAACCTTACCTCTGTTCCTTCTCCTTCCTGACTTCGAATTTCCAATTGACCATCAAATAATTCTACTAGTGCTTTGACAATACAAAGTCCCAAACCAAATCCTCCAAATTTTCTTTTATCATTGATGGTTTCTTGCATAAATGATTCAAAGATACTGTTGAGTTTTTGTTTGGGAATACCCACTCCAGTGTCTGTGATTTTAATGAATAAATTGACCTTTTCCTTTTCAACCTGCCTAGTTTCAATACTTAATTTAAAGCTTCCCTCGGGCGTAAATTTCAGAGCATTACCAAGAAGGTTCTGAAAAATCTGACGGGTTCTCGCAATGTCCCCAACGATAAATTTTGGAATTTGACCAATTTCCTCGTAGATGAATTTCAGGTTTTTATCAGAGGCTTGAGTTTCTGTATTGGTTCTAATTTCTTTGAGTAGTTTTTGGAAATCAAAAACCTTATTTTCAAGTTTAAGTTCTTTTTTTTCTATTCTCGAATAATCCAGAATATCATTGATCGCACTCAAAAGACCAAGTGAAGAATACTGTATAACTTCCAGGCTAGCTTTGGCATTTTCATCATTAATTTGTTCTTGAACTGATTTGGAGAGTCCAATGATTGCATTGAGAGGTGTCCGAAGTTCGTGACTGATATTGGATAAGAAAAATGACTTGATTTCGTTGGATTCCTCTGACTTTTCCAATGCCAGTTCCTGCATCTTTTCTTTTTCGGTTTTCAATAACCTTATTCTGTTTGCCATGGATAAAGAAAGGAACATAACTTCTAGTCCGGTACCTAATTTGGAACTGTATTCGGTCAAAAAGGAATTAGGGATAAGACTGAAGTTATTCAGGATAAATACCAAAAAACCCAAGAAAAAGAAAGTAATGCCCAAGCTGAAAAAGATGTCTGGTGATTTTCCTTTAAGATAGCCTGTAACCAAAGAGGCTATTACATGAAATAGAATGAGGATACCCAGTAAATTGACCAAGGGATAGTAAAATATAATTCCAGCCGAAACCGTGAAAATCAAAACCATCAAAAGGCCCAGAAAAATCAAAAGAATATTGAAGGACTTATGGATAAAAGGACTGTATTCCCGGACCTTGAGGTAAACTTGGGTATACCTTCCAAATGCAATTGCTGAAAATGCAGCAAAAATCAAAATTGAACGCTGTGATAACCATCCTGCTTCAGGAGTGAAATATTGGAAAAAGTATCCATCAAGCCCTAAATGAAGTAAAATGATAGAAAGCACATAAAATGAATACAGCAAAAAACTTTTTTCCCGAATTCCAAAATAGAAAAAAAGATAAATAACTCCTGCCAAAACAAGTATACCATAGAATCCTCCAAAAATTAGCTGTTCAAAATAGGATTGCTCCATCAATGACTCAGCATCGAAAAGATTGAGCGGTAAATTGATGACTTCACCATCACTTTGGAAATTGATGTAGAAGGTGTAAGATTCTCCAGCTTCCAGTTTCAATGGGAAAAGGACTTTTCTATGCTTGATAGCTCTTTGGCTTAAGGGAATCAGATCACCATTTTCAAAACTAGCAATTAGCTGACCATGCTTTACCTGATGCAAATTAACAATATCTGTGATCGGCCTGCCTGTTTCCAAATATAACGTTGTAAAATCTTTGGAGGTGTTGGTAAGTTCAAATCTCAACCAGTAATTTTTGTCAGTAAAACCCAAGTTTGAATTTTCTGATTGAAGACGGATGAATTCAAATTCATCCTCTCTTTCAAGGAAAACCTCAACATCTAACTTCATATCATTCAAATCAGCAATCTCAGCTAGTTCAAAAATACTTATGGGATATTCTGTATTGGGATCAATTGCTTTTACTGGAATTGAAACAGTCAAAAAGAAAATGACTGAAAGTAGAATCCTACCAAGTTGCATAGCTTTACATTAAGGGGTGATTGGGGTTGAAATCTACGAATACAATTCGGATTATAGATTATTAAAAAATTAGACTTTAACCATATATATATAATTATCCCAAAAAAATTCTTGATATATTCTAATAATATATTGTTTATAACATAGGTATAAGTCGTTAACCATACATTCTCTTATCCCGAGTTTGAATGTTCAAATACCAGATCACACAGAAAATTTTTAAAAAATTGAATATATATATTGCTTTTAGGATATAAACCCACTGTTTCTGTATTCAGGTTTAGGGTATTTGTAAAAGCCCTCTCCTGATTTTTCACCTAATTTTCCCGCTTCAATGTAAGTTTTGAGAAGGGCTGCGAATTTCTGAGAAGCTGCATCAGGTTGAGATTTGGTAACATGCCATGCAGTATCCAATCCTATGCTATCTAATATGCCAAACGGTCCCATAGGCATGTGAAAGTTGACCATCCATGATTTATCAATATCTTCAATACTAGCGATTTCTTTGGTAAGCAACTTTCCTGCTGCACCAATAAATGCCATCAACATACTGTTGAAAATATAACCATGGTTTTCCTTTTTAACAGTCACTGGCACTTGTTCCAAGCTTCTTCCAAATTCTTCCAAAAGTGGAACCAAATCGGGATCTGTACCCGGATGAGGCATAATGTCCACTACTTTGGAATAAAATACATCGTGAAAGTGTAGCGCACAGAATTTTGCCGGCCTACCTGATATTTCGGCAAACATGGAAGGTAAAAGAAAAGAGGTGTTGGTTGTAAAAATTGTTTTTTCGGGAGCGATCTGTCCAAACATTTCCCAAACCTGATTTTTGACTTGAATATCTTCTAATACACTCTCATTTATAAGATCTGCATCCATGACAGCATTAGTAGCATTGTCCGTAAATACTATCCCATCAATGGCATTCATTCCGGCACTCTCTTCCAATCCTGTACCCTTAGCCAGTTGATCAATGATTTTGGCCATTGTTTTTTTTGAATTCTCCAAGGCTGTGGGATTGATATCATAAATCCTTACTTTATATCCCGAAAGGGCTGCCTGAAGGGCTACTCTGCTACCAAGAGTTCCAGCACCTAGAATACATACATTCTTGATTTTCATGATTTTAAATATTTTGAGTTTGAATACTATTTAAAGCTTTTTTACCACAGGAACTGACTACATGAATCAGCCCAGAGAAACGAACATCATCGGCAAAGCCCATTTTGTGTCTTTTATAAATCTGCTGTGCAATCACACCTACCTTGAAAAGTCCAAATGCATAGTAAAAGATCATGTTATTTAAGTTCAAGGGACTGTTTTGATCATAATATTGAATCACGTCTGCTCTACTAAAATTCCCTTTTGGATGGGTCAGATTAAACATTTTAATCGTTTCTGGGTCTTCTGCTTCACACCAATATGCCAAGGTAGTTCCTAAATCCATCAAAGGATGCCCTATGGTAGCCATTTCCCAATCCAATACAGCAAGAATTTTGGGGTTTTCTGGACCAGAGAGTACCAAATTATCGTACTTGTAATCATTGTGAATGAAGCCAATAGCCTCTTCTACTGGCATATTTTTTTTTAACCAATCACTTACTTTTTCCATTTCCGGAATATCATCAGTCATGGATTTGAAGTAGCGCTCTGACCATCCTAAAACCTGCCTTTCCACATATCCGTCAGGTTTCCCTAAGTTGATCAAGCCTGAATTATCCAGTTCAAGATGATGTAGTTCCAACATTCCATCAATGGTGTTTTTGGAAAGTTGATGAAAAAATTCAGTATCCAGATCCATTCCTTCAGGAATTTTATTTCTCAGGATTAAACCATCTATTCTTTCCATGATAAAAAATGGTGCCCCAATGATTGTTTCATCTTCACAGCAATGTACTGGTGGAGGAACTTTGCTGTAACCTGCATTTCGCAAAGAAACCAATATTTGGTACTCCCTGACCATATCATGGGCTTTGCTGATTTTCATTCCCAGAGGTGGGCGTCGCAAGACGTATTCTTTTTTAGGAGTTTGTATCAGGTAGGTAAGATTGGAATACCCACCTTTAAACTGCCTGATTTGTATCGTTTCGGCTTGTACCTCCAGCAATTTTTCCAAAAATGGAAGTATTTTTTCTAGCCCTTTGGGTTCCTTATTTTGTTCAGGCATATTTCTTCAGGGTTTCTCTTGCCAGGACACTTTTATGTACCTCATCTGGACCATCATATATCCGGGCACCTCGCTCATGTCTATACCAAAAAGACAATATCGTATCATCTGTAATTCCCAGAGCTCCATGTACTTGTATAGACCTATCTAATGTTTTCATTAAAATATCTGATACAAAGAATTTGATGGTTGAAATATCTGTTCTGGCGGCTTTAGCACCTTCTTTTTCAATTCGATGTGCAGTCATAAGAACGAGCATGCGGGCAGCTTTTACCCCAGCCACTGATTCGGCAATCCAATTTTGAATGGTTTGTTGAGAGGCTAATGGTTTACCGGGATCCAGTTCCCGACTGATTGCTCTTTTGCACATAAGGTCTATGGCTCTTTCACATATACCAATCCAGCGCATACAGTGATGTATTCTTCCTGGTCCTAATCTTTCTTGTGCCAAAGCAAATCCAAATCCTTCTTTCCCGATGAGATTTTTTGTTGGAACTTTACAATTTACAAATTTCACCTCTCCATGTGACATGTAATCTTCTCCTTCGTCTCCCATGATAGGGATATTTCTGACCAAGCTATAGCCGGGGTTGTCGAGAGGAACGAGAATCATACTGGCCCTTTGATATGGGTTGGGGTTTTCCGGGTCTGTAACGGCCATCACGATGGTAAAAGTAGCCCCATCTGCTGATGAGGTAAACCATTTGTGACCATTGATGATGTATTCATCTCCAATTTTGATAGCCGTGGTGGAAAGGTGTTTTGGATTACTACCGGCATGTTGGGGTTCTGTCATGGCAAAACAGCTCCTTATTTTACCTTCTTGAAGTGGTTTGAGATATTTTTCTTTGAGTTCTTCTGACGCAAACTGATGCAATAATTCCATATTTCCTATATCGGGAGCTTGGCAGTTGAAAATGTAATGCCCCAATGGACTTTTGCCCAGGATTTCTGAAACTCTGGCAAAATCAGGAAGTGAAAGTCCTAAGCCTCCATCTTTTTCTGAAAGGTGCGGTGCAAATAGCCCGTCTTTTCTGGCAAGATCACGTAATTCCTCAATTTTTGGTAGTGCCCCACGAAAAGATCCATAAACAGCTTCTTGTTCTAAAGGAATGATATGTTTTTGTACAAATGACTCATACCTTGGAAGTAAGAGCGCAAGTTTTTCATTGATAAATAGCTCTGAAAAATCCATAATTGATGATTCTAGATGGTGAAGCCACCGTCGGCTGTAAGAACGGTTCCGGTGGTGTAAGAAGAAGCTTTGGAGGCTAGATAGAGTGCAGCGGCTCCTATTTCTTCAGGATCGCCAACTCTCTTGATGGCCAGTGCTTTCATCATGTAATTCATGATTTTTTCATTGCTCCAAAGCGCCTCAGAAAATTTCGTTTGGATCAGACCCGGGCAGATTGCATTGACACGGATTTTGTGATCTCCCCATTCTTTTGCAAATACCTTTGTCAGCGATATCAAACCAGCTTTACTTACTGAATAGATGCCCAGGCCTTGCTCGGGAGTAATTCCTCCTATGGAGGATATATTAATAACAGATGCGTTGGAGCTAGCCCTTAAATATGGAAAACAAAGCTTCATCAGATGAAAAGGGGCTTTGAGATTCACATCCATAATTTTATCATAAGCGTCTAGGCTTGTTTCATGCACCGGTCCAAAAACTGGGTTGGTAGCTGCATTATTTACCAAAACATCTATTTGTCCATAAGTATCAATTGTTTTTTTAACCAGTTTCTCCAAATCCTCACTATTCCCGACATTACAGGCAATACCGGTAACTTCGTATCCTTTACTTCGGAGTTTGGCTGACATTTCGTCCAGTGCATCTTGTTTTCGACTGCTGATTACTACTTTGGCACCGGCAGCCGCAAATATTTCAGCAATGCTAAACCCGATACCTTTGCTCGCTCCTGTGATAAGGGCAACCTTGCCCATTAATGAAAATAGTCCCGATAAATCCATATTTTTTGTTTGGTTAAAGTCAAGTTTCAAGATAAGAATTATGGCTTTGATTGTGTAGTAAGTCGAGAAAAATATTATGCATACCGACTATTTTTGTTTAACTTTCATCATAAATTTTAACCAAATAATGAAAGTGTAATGATGAAGCAAGTGATTTTTCATGAAACTGGTCTTCCAGAGAATGTTTTGAAACTGGAAGAATCTGCCATTCCCGAACCCAAAGCACATGAACTTAGAATAAAAGTAAGTGCCAGAAATATAAATCCTTCTGATATCATGTTTATTCAAGGTATGTATGGGATTACGCCAAAACTGCCTTCAAGTGCAGGTTTTGAGGCTGTGGGGATTGTAGATAAAAGTGATGAATCAGGTACTGTTCCAGAAGGGAGCAAAGTGATTTTTACAGCGATAGGAACATGGAAGGAGTACGTTTGTGTGGCTGCCAACACAGTTATCCCTGTACCCGAGCAGATGCCTGATGAAATTGCCTGTCAGGCATTTATCAATCCGATGACTGCTTTTGGGATGTTGGAATCCTCAGGATTGAAAAAGGGGGATTGGGTATTAGTGACTGCTGGAGCATCAGCTTATGGCAAGTTGGTAATCCAAATGGCCAAAAGTAAAGGAATCAAAATAGCATGTACTGTAAGAAGAGAGGAACAAAAGGAGCTGCTTACCAATTTAGGGGCTGATCTTGTGGTCAATACTGAAAAAGAAAAGCTTCAGAAAGTAATTATGGAAAAAACAGGAGAAGGTGTTGCAGTGGTCTTCGATGCAGTAGGAGGGATGATGGGAGCTAGAGCACTTGCGAGTTTGAAATCAGGCGGTAAATTGATGGCTTTTGGTGCCTTAAGCCTTGAAAATATGCCTGTCAATTCAGGGTTAATGATTTTCAATAATTTGAAAATCGAAGGTTTCTGGTTAACAACATGGATTGAATCTTTAAGTAATGATGAAAGAAGAAAAGCTTTTAAAATAGTTCTGGGTCATTTGATGCAACAGGATGTAAAAGTAGATATTGAAGCCACATTCCCATTAGATTCTTTCAAGGAAGCCTTGGAAGCTTACCAAAAACCGGGAAGAAACGGAAAAATTATCCTCAAATAAATGAAAAAGCCCTTTATCGGGCTTTTTTTTACTCTTTTAAAATAGAGATGCTTGAACTACCTGCGGTTTTGTTGCCTGAATAGTGCCCTTAAGCATATCCTGCATCAGTTTTATAAAACCAGGTTTCCAATTTTCCAGATGAATTTTTATTTCTTTGCCCTCATAGCCAACCGGCCCCATCAGGCGTTCGTATCCTATGACCATGGCCCAAATAGTGTAGAATGTAAGCTCTGCTTGCAATTCTGGTCTGATGCTCCCGTCTCTCATTCCTAATGTGACCATCTGTATTCCAATTTTTCCACAGTCATGGTGAATTTCCAATAATTTCTGGAAATGTTCACTTTCGAGAATCAAAGGATCAATCCCTTCTTTTAAAACCTCATCATTGTATTGTTGCATTATCCCCATAAAGTTGAGGATGGCAGCATTGTACATTCTGTTTTCTTGTGTAAAATCTATGTATGCAGTCACCAGGTCAGTAATCATTTGGAGCCCATTTTTGCCTTTAGATTTGAATATTTCCCTAAAAATTGATTTCAGTTCATCATATGCCTTTTTGGTTACTGCCATGTAGAGGTCTTCTTTATTTTTAAAATAAAAGTAGGTCAGCCCTTTAGATATACCCGCCATTTTGGCTACATCTTCCATTTTAGTAGCATCGAAGCCTTTGGTTGTAAAAAGCTTTATGGCTACGTCTAATATAAGTTTGCTTTTCTTTTCTCTCGCTGAAGTTGGCATAATGATTTATAAAATATGAACTTGAGTCAAAGATATTAAACGAGGTTCAATTAAGCGAAAAGCCTGAATGAATAAAAAATAATTGCTTGGTAAACAGGCAGGAAATTTTTGATCTATTTAATCAACAACGCAGTTTTTAAAGGATTCCCATTGAGAATCATTCAACCTTCTTTTAATATTGCTGACATAATCCCTAAGACAGGATTTAAGATCATCAGAATAATCTTTTTTCAAATTCAATAGGGCCTCTCTGAACTGTTGTCTCAAATCCTGAAGTTCGGCTTGTAAACTTGCCGGACTTCCCTGGTGACCATCAACAAGCCTTTTTCTTTCAGTTTCAAACTGATTGAGCAATGCGTTAAATTCTTGTTTGTAAATTCTGGCTTCAGAATTTCTGCAGGCACTGAAACTGTTTGTTGCGGCCCTGATTTGATTCAACTGTGGCAGACTGAGATTGATTGACTGAAAACAGTTAAAAATATTGAGTTGATTGCCTTCCAGATTATTGGCATCTGTTCGTGATACGCCATAAATCCCATGTAAACCTTCATTTTGGTCTTGAAAAGCGCTATTTTGATCGCCGCCTTCTACTTCAAATTCGAAAAATGTTTCATGTAGGGAATCTGTGACTTCATCAACATCGGTTATAGATACATTTTCATCGTCTTCCTCTTCCAGATCGGAATCAAACTCACGATCCATTTGGCATGCAATAAACATGACCATGATAGAAAGAATAAAAAATCGGCTTTTCATAGCAAAAGAAAATGATGAGTTTCAAATATATAAAAAATGTAAGCTTAATAATCGAAAATTTATAAATATTCTTAGGTATAAAAATGCCCACCGAAGTGGGCTGAATTTATTGGATTTCCATTATGTAGTAATTTTTCTTTCCTTTCTGCACCAGGAGGTATTTCCCTTGCAAAAGGTCAAATTTGATTTCGCCATTTGGGTCAGCAAGTTTTTCTTTATTGATAGAAACCCCACCTCCCTGAATCATTTTGCGCGCTTCTCCCTTAGAAGTGAAAATGATTCCGGAAGCCTTCTCGGAAAGTAGATCAACCACGTTAGGTGTAGCTTCAAAGTCTGACTTTGAAAGCTTCGCTTGTGGTACTCCATCAAAAACTTGTAGAAATGTTCTTTCATCCAATGCTGCCAAATCCTCTGTTGAGGATTTTCCGAAAAGAATAGAAGAGGCTTTTACCGCCATCTCATATTCCTTTTCACCATGAACCATAAGGGTAACCTGTTTAGCAATTTCCTTCTGAAGCAAGCGCATGTGAGGCGCTTCAGCATGTTCTTTTTCAATTGATTCAATGGTTTCTCTGCCCAATGTGGTGAAGATCCTGATGTATTTTGCAGCATCCTCATCAGATACATTTAGCCAAAACTGGTAAAATGCATAAGGAGAGGTTTTTTCAGGATCAAGCCATACAGACCCCCCTTCAGTTTTTCCAAATTTGGATCCATCAGCTTTGGTGATCAAAGGAACGGTGAGCGCATAAGCAGATCCACCTGCCATTTTTCGAATCATTTCTGTACCTGTGACAATATTGCCCCATTGATCAGAACCTCCTAGCTGAATACTTACGCCCTCATTCTTCCACAAATGGAAAAAATCATAGCCCTGGATAAGCTGGTAGGAAAACTCTGTAAAGGAAAGTCCATTTCCATCTTCTAACCTTCTTTTGACAGAATCCTTGGCCATCATGTAGTTGACGGTGATGTGCTTGCCTACGTCTCTGATAAATTCCAGGAAGCTAAATTGGGACATCCAATCATGGTTGTTTACCAATTCGGCTTTATTGGCTGCCCCTTCTGTGAAATCCAGAAATTTGGCAAGTTGTTTTTGTAAGCAGGAAACATTATGATCTAAGGTAGGCTTGTCCAATAGATTTCTCTCAGCGGATTTGAATGATGGATCCCCAATCATTCCCGTAGCTCCACCGACCAAAGCAAATGGCTTGTGACCAGCTCTTTGGAAATGAAGCAATGTCATCACACCTACCAAGTGACCTATATGTAAAGAGTCTGCAGTAGGATCAAATCCCAGATAGGCAGAGGCTGTTCCTTGATTCAGGTGTTCCTCAATTTCAGGAGTCATATCCTGAAGCATTCCTCTCCATCGCAGTTCTTCTATAAAATTATTCATTTTGATACGTTGATTTTTTGAAGCTGCAAATATAGTTTTTTAGCCTAGAGTAGGAAAGGAAAGAGATTTTAGAAGTTGCTTTTGTGGTTCAAACTCTGATTTGATTTGATCCATTTAGCCTTTGAGTATTTTTTCAATAGCTTCCAGCTCTTCGGATGAAAATTTAGTTTTGGCAGTGGCTTTCACGTTGTCAGCAAGTTGGGAGGCCTTGCTCACGCCAACCAAAACTGTGGTGATTCTCTCATCCTTCAGTAGCCATGAAATTGCCATCTGTGCCATGCTTTGATTTCTCTTTTGGGCGATCTCATTCAAAGCTTTTACTTTGGAAATGACTTTTTCTGTAACCTGATCTTCTTTGAGATATCTTCCATCTTTGGCTATTCTACTGTCTTCAGGAATTCCTTTTAGGTATTTGTCAGTAAGTATGCCTTGCTCAAGAGGAGAAAAAGCAATAGCTCCTACACCTTCTTGTTCCAAAACATCCAAAAGCCCATCTTCGACCCACCTGTCCATCATGCTATATCTAGGTTGATGTATCAATAAGGGAGTCCCAAGGTTTTTGAGAATGCGAACAGCCTTAGCAGTTTCTTTAGCTGAATATTGGGAAATACCAACATACAGTGCTTTTCCCTGTCTGACGATTTGGTCCAAGGCAGCCATAGTCTCTTCCATAGGAGTATTGGGGTCTGGTCTGTGGTGATAAAAAATATCAACATAATCCAGTTCCATTCTTTTCAGACTTTGGTCAAGAGAAGCGATCAGGTATTTTTTTGAACCATGATTGCCATAAGGCCCCGGCCACATATCCCAACCTGCCTTGGTGGAAATAATCAGTTCATCTCTAAGATTACTAAAATCCTTTTGCATGATTCTGCCAAAATTTTCTTCTGCAGATCCATAAGGAGGACCATAGTTATTGGCTAAGTCAAAATGGGTGATTCCAAAATCAAAAGCTGACCTAAGAATTGTTCTGGCATTTTTGAAATCTGCGTCATGGCCAAAGTTATGCCATAGTCCTAAAGAAATCTGAGGTAAAAGAATACCGCTATTGCCGCACCTTCTAAAAGGCATTTTATCATACCGCTCTTCTTTTGGTAAATAGGTTTTTAAAGGTTCGTGATCGTTAATCTTCATATTTCTTCTTTATTGGCTATAAGTTTATCGACAACATTATTGATTTTTTCCGGATTATCCTTCACAAATTTGATGGCTGCATCCCGAAGTGCGTTCATATTCTTGGTACTTGCATCATCCATACTTGGACTGGCTTCATGAAGTTCGGGCTCTACTCTGATAAAACCTTCCTGATTATTTCCTGCATCAAAAAGCCATTCCAATTGGTGAGAGACCGTTTCTGAGTTGCCTGACATCATGATATCTATCAGTGGTTTGATCCACTGAACCAATCCGAATTTTTTGGCACGTTCATAAGGAAATGGTTCTTTAACTGAGCCTGTGCCAAGGGAAATCATCAGCATGTCTTTGGAGGTTGGTTTTTTTATTTCATCAAAGTCACATTTTCTTACCTCTGCATAGGCGCACATGGCCGGGTTGTTGGCAAAAACACCCCCGTCAATTAAGGGATAGCTGGAGCCAAACCTTGATTTGATCAAGGCTGCTTCAAAATAGGTCGGTGCAGCAGCTGTGGCCTGAGCTACATCCCGAATATAGAAGTCATGGGAAATATCATCACAGGCTTTTCCCCACTTGAAAAAGGTAGACTTCCTGCTTTCAATGTCATATGCAGTAAATAGACAAGGTTTGAGCATTTCGCTCAGATAAGTATCTCCAAAATACTCATGAAGGGCCTTCTTTAGATTGTCGTTTGGATACTTTTCCTCCCTGACTCCAAACAAAGTTCGAAGCTTATGTCCCAGGGGTTTTTTGAAAATATCTCCTCCGTTTTCATGATAAAGGTTAACAACTTCTTCCATGGAAAATTTAGGCCTGCCTTCCATAGCCGGATCAGGCATCAGCATCCCACAGCCTAATATACCACCTGTACTCGTACCGGCTACGAAATCAAAATAGTCCACCAGCCGAGCTTGAGGATTGGCAGTCTTTTCTTGAATTTTTTCTTCGATCAATTGTAGGATGGTGCCTGGTATAATTCCTCTAATACCACCACCATCTATGGATAAAATGGCAACTTGCTTCATGGCTTTAAAAATTAAGGTTTACAAAATTTAGCTACATAGAGTTAAATGTAAAGAAATCAGATTCAAAAGCCGAATAATCAAGTATATATATCTTTAAAATAAAAGTAGTGAGAGGTTAAAAATCCATTGGTTTTAAAGAATAAATATCCCCGCAACCACAGACAGTCCAGCAATCCCAAAAACTACCAGAATCGGTCTCCAGGCAAAGGCAATCCATTCTTTGTATGAGACTCCTGCTGCGGCAAGGATGGCCATTAGGCCTCCATTGCTAGGTGTTACCATGTCCATGATACCAGCACCATACTGGTAGGCCAAGACCACAACTTGTCGTGACATTCCGATCAGATCTGCTATAGGAGTCAATAGGGGCATAGTAAGCACTGCCTGACCTGAAGTACTTGGGACTGGTATGTGAAGTAATGCTTGGGAAAGCATCATACCCAGAGCTGATAATGCAAGGGGTAAGTCTTCCAATGGTGTAAATAGGCCATAGATGATTGTGTCAATGATCTGTCCTTCTTCCAGTACCAAATAAATACTCCTGGCCAATCCTACGATTATACCTGCAAAAACCAATTCTGCAAAACCCTCTGAATAGGCTTTGGCTGTACCGTTGATTCCCAGACTACCGATAATGCCGGCAGCCAAGCCCATTACAAAAAATATGGCGGACATTTCATTGTAATCCCAGTTCCAATTGCTCAAGCCATAAATCATGATTCCGAATGTAATTGCTACGAGCCAAAGTATGACAACATGGGGTTTGGAGATCTTTTGGGGGATGCTTTCTTTTACCTCAAGGCCTGAAGTTTCTTCTTTTGCTTTGCCATGTCGGATCATGTAAAAAATCCAAAAAGCAAGGGAAATGATAAAAAATACCATTCTGTAAATCCCTCCGGAAAAAACAGGAACTTCAGCCACTTTTTGAGCAATAATCACTGAAAATGGATTGGTCGGGCCGAATGCCCCTCCTATAAGTGCTGAGCCTAAACAAAGACCTACAATACTTTTTTTGCTAAAACCGATTTTGGCACTAAGAATCAATAAGAGCGGAACCATGGCGATGATTTCTTCCTGAAGGCCATTGAGTGTTCCTGCGGTGGCAAAAAGAATACCTACCATGCTTAATAGAAAACCTCTTGCATTAGAAAATTTATGAATCAATGCTTCCAACCCAGACTGGAAAGCTCCGGTCTTTTCCACAACATAAAATGCACCCCCAATGATCAAAATCAGAACAACAACTTCAACACCTTCAATGATACCCTCAGGAATGCTTAAAGCCGTTTTTTCAAGCCCCACAGGATTACTTTCTATTGTTCTGTAACTTCCTTGGATTACTACTTCCCGTCCGGTATTATCATCAAACATACGTTCAAATTGTCCAGCAGGGATAAGATAAGTCAGCAAAGTGGCGAGCATAACAAATGCCAGCATGATGATCATAGGGTGGGGAAATGAAAGTTTTCTCATGGGAAGGCTTTTATATGCTTATTTTTTCCGGATATGCTGTTTTTATTTAATCCCCAAATCCTAAAATGAAACATGAAAAAAGAGTCTAATTTTCCACCATAGACCGGGTTTTCATCTATTACCTGTAATTCATGGATCAATGATGCATTTCCTGCATTTTTCTAAACATCATAGACATGTGCCTTGGTTTTTCTTCATGATTACAGATTTCCTCTGAATTAAGGATTCCAGCACCTTCGCATATTCTACAAGTGGAAAATTCCTTTAAGTTACCATCACAATTTGGACAGGTATGTTTGCCTTCCCCGCTACATTGATCACACTCATGGTATTCTATTAAGTTAAAAACATTTCTTTTGGTCAATATGCCATTACCAAAACATTTGTTGCAACCCACAACTCCTCTTTGCTTGCACAGGCTGCAATCCTGCTCAAGTTCCTTAGCACCCTCACAAGTGGTGCAAGTCATTAACCTGTAGCCTTGTTTGTTACAAAAATCGCAAGCCCTGATGGCATCAAGGGGTTCTTTCAATTTTGCTTCAAGGGACTTTGCTTCCTCAAACTTCTCGGCATTTCTTCCATTTATCTGGAGATACCTGTTGACAAAATTCATACTGTTATCATATTGCCCCAATTCATAAAGCGTAACTGCAAAATAATAGGGCATTTCTGGAGAAAGAGGCAGATTATTTTCAATGATTTGTCTGAAATAGGTATTGGCTCTTTCGTAATCGCCTTTTTCCATTTCTTCCAATGCATAATTGAAAAGCCGTGTTGACCCTCCTAAATTAGGTTTTGCCTGACCCATCAAATCATGGCTTGAAGCAAGCATTAAAAGACAAATGAAGGTGTAAATGAAACGGAAATATACTCGCCGGGAAAATGCCATGCTTTTAGGGTACTTTTGGGAATTGATCTTCGAAAGTAATCAGAAAGCCATAAAAATACCAATGCATGGAAAATTCTTAAATCTATTTGGATGAGGATGATTTCAATCAGGTTTCTTAATTTTAGCAGCTATGTCTTGAAATTATGAAAAAAGCACTCCTCTTATTTTTAAAAGTAATCGGTGTCATTGCTGCAGTTTTGGCTTTGATCATCATTTCAATGTATCGTTCAGATATTGCCCCTGAAAAACTCCTGGCCAAATACACGGACAGCAATTCTTATTTTCTTAAAGTCGGAGAGGACAATATTCATGTAAGGGTAAAGGGCAGGGGAGAGCCAATCTTTTTGATACACGGAAGTTTTTCTTCTTTGCATACATGGGAACCTTGGGAAAAGGAATTAAGTAATTTTTTCACTACCATTTCAATGGATCTTCCGGGGCATGGTTTGACAGGGCCGGTGGATTCAAAAGCTTACGGAGTTTCAGATTATGCGGATTTGGTTTTTCAAATAGCAGAGCAATTAGCCATGGAGGAATTTCATGTCGCAGGCAACAGTATGGGGGGCGCAGTAGCATTAAAAATGGCCTCTGACCACCCGGAAAGAGTTTTGTCTTTAAACCTTATCGATGCTTCCGGTGCTTCCAAAACCTCCAAAAGTCAGGGAGATACCCCCAATTCTAAGCCATATGACTCAGGAGCTACAATTTTTAAAATTGCCAGAAACCCTCTTTTCAACAACTTCCTTCTCAAATTCACACCTAAAGCTATATTCAAAGTTACCATGGAAGAGGTGTTTTATGACAAGACAAAAATTGAGGATGATTTGATCACAAGGTATTATGAGTTGCTCAGAAGAGAAGGTAACAGAAAGGCCACTTTGGACAGGTTGACTACATATAAACCATACGAGATTGATTTTAATAAGCTGAATATGCCGGTTTTGATAATGTGGGGAGAGGAAGATCAGTGGATTCCTTTAGCAAATGGTGTCAGGCTTAACGAAACGATAAAAGGCTCCAAACTTAAGGTTTTCGAAAAAACAGGTCATGTTCCTATGGAAGAAAGACCGACAGATACTGTCAGGGAATATTTGGCTTTCTTGGGCATTCAGGTAGATTCAGACTATTTTTCCAGTCCGAAAATCTACAGCTATGCCAATTGATATCATATTGATTATTTTGATCATTATCCAGATTGTACTTACAGGGTTCTTATTTTTTGCCTTCAAGGGAAAATATCAACAGCATGATAACCTGAAAGAGCAATTGAGTGAAATTAAAATAGAGCTCAATCAACAGATGCAGGCCAATAGAAGTGAAATCCAACAAGGATTGGTTCAACAGTTTTCATTGGTATTTGAAAGCCTCAGAAGCAATTCCAAAGAACAATCGGTAGTCCTCAAAGACTTTGGAGTTCTTTTCCGCGACAATGTGGAGGCTTTTAATAATTTACAGAAGGAGAAATTTCAGGAATTAGTCCAAAAACAGGAAAGGATGTTGGCATCTACTGAAGATAGGCTCGAGAAAATGCGGGAGACCGTAGACGAAAAACTACAAAAAACGCTTGAAATCAGACTTGGACAATCATTTGAAATGGTCAGTAAACAACTTTTGGCAGTGCAAAAAGGTTTGGGAGAGATGCAGACTTTGGCTACAGGGGTTGGGGACTTGAAGCGTGTCTTGAGCAATGTGAAAAGTAGGGGAGTTTTGGGAGAATATCAGTTGCAGGGTATATTGGAAAACATTCTATCACCGGATCAGTATGCTTACAATGTCAGCGTGAAAAAGGGGAATTCCGAAAGAGTGGAATATGCGGTTAAAATGCCAGGTACAACTGAAAATGAGCCGGTCTTTTTGCCTATAGATGCCAAATTCCCACAAGAAACCTATTACAGACTTTTAGACGCTTATGATACTGGTGATAAAGCACTTATAGAATCCTCACGGAATGAATTGTTTAAGGCAATAAAAAAAGCTGCACAGGATATTGCCCATAAATATCTACATCCGCCTTACACAACAGATTTCGCCCTGCTTTTTCTTCCCATGGAAAGCCTCTATGCCGAAGTAGTCAGAGATGGTCATCTGGCTCAGGTGTTGCAAAAGGAGTATAAAATTGTGGTGACAGGACCAACAACTTTAGCTGCCATGCTGAACAGCCTTCAAATGGGATTCAGGACGCTGGCCATTCAACAAAGAAGCTCTGAAGTATGGAAGGTACTAGGTGCCGTTAAATCCGAATTCTCCAAATTTGGAGAGCTGATCACCAAAGCACAAAAGAAAATCAATGATGCTTCCACGGACCTGGACCATTTGGTAGGAACAAGAACCAGAGTGATTCAAAGAAAACTGAAAGAAGTTGAGGAACTTCCTGAGGAGGATAGTACCAAGTTATTGGATGGATAAGAAATGGGGGGAAACAGGAATTTCCCCCAAAAAGCAAATTACCCAAAAAATCAAATCTCTTCAGGAAAAGGATCATAAAAAATCCCATTGTTTTCAAATTGCAAAATCTCCTGGCTATCCAATAGGCAGCTTTCCAAAGTTTCGAGGATTTCTCCTTTGTCCAAATCCTGGCCAATAAATACCAGCTCGTTCATCCTATCTCCCCATTTTTTACTCCATTTGGATTCAATAAACTCTTGATGGTATACGTAGGACTCATATCGGATTCTTTGTGAGTAAGGCATGCTACACCACCAAACCCCTGCTTTTTCCATTCTGAATGAACCTCCAGCCTGAGAAAAATTCAGTGCTTCTTCAGGCCTTGAAGCCATCCAAAAAAGTCCTTTTGCGCGGATCACACCAATGGGATAGTTGTCACTTAAAAAATCCCAAAGGCGCTGTGGATGGAAAGGCCTTTGATCTCTGAACACAAATGAGCTGATACCGTATTCCTCTGTTTCAGGAGTGTGCCCCTCTGATTGCAGTTCCTTTTGCCAACCTGCTGAAGACTGGGCTTCCTCAAAATCAAAAAGTCCAGTATTCAGGATTTCTTTTGGAGCAATTTTCCCAAAATTAGAAGTTAGGATTTTTGCTAATGGATTTAATTTCTTGATAGAGGCCTTTAAAAGACCTACTGTATCCTCATCGACAAGGTCGGTTTTATTAAGGATAATTACATTGGCAAATTCAATCTGGTCTGTAAGTAGGTTGACGATGGTTCTAAAGTCATTTTCTATATCCGTCAACTCTCTGTCTTTTAAAAGTTCATCAGTATTGAAATCTTTGAAAAAATTAAAACAATCAACCACAGTCACCATAGTGTCAACATAGCTGAACCTGGAGAGGTCTATGCCGTTTTCCTCATCGACAAATGAGAATGTTTGTGCTACAGGGACAGGTTCACTGATTCCTGTGCTCTCTATCAAGAGGTAATCAAACCGGCCTTCTTTTGCTAGTTTCTCAACTTCCACCATCAGATCTTCCCGTAGGGTACAACAGATACAACCATTGCTCATTTCCACGAGCTTTTCTTCAGTTCTTGAAAGTGTATTTTCATTATCCACCAATCTTGCATCTACATTGACTTCACTCATGTCATTGACGATGACAGCTACTTTCAAACCCTCTTTGTTATGTAAAATATGGTTTAAAAGAGTGGTTTTTCCAGCTCCTAAAAATCCGCTGAGAACAGTTACTGGCAATTTTTTATTTTCTTTCAATGTCATTGATTTTTTATTTATTGCAACAATGTTGCAAATATAAAAAAATAAGATAGATAGCAATGTTTTTCCCCGTTGATTTTCATAGTATGAGTTGGTTTAATTTTTCTTTAGGACAGTAATGGTCAAATTTGTGACACAAAAGCACTGTCTAAAGTTTTCAAAAATTTCTTATTTTGGAAAAAGTAAAAACTCAGTCGGAATTTTGGAAGTTATTCATTTATCGTAATCATATTATAAAATATTGAACTAAGGGTTAAAAAAAATGAAGAGACAGCCTTTAAAATACTTACCTGTAATATTTCTGTTATTTATTGGTCTGGAGGGATTTAGCCAGAAAATCTATGATATAGAATTGGATGTAAGGGAAAATTCATTTGTTATCAATAACACAGCTGTGGAAATGATAGAGGAAGAAAAATATGCCTCCGCTGCAAGAATTTTGGAATCCGTCATTGAAAATGATCCTTCTTTTCATCCGGCATATCTTAATTTTTACCGTGCAGGAAGTCAAGTAGATGAGAAAAAGGAGAAAGTTGTCGGTGTCTTAAGGAAAGGCTTAGAGATTTTTGAAGAAGATGACGAAATGGCTTACTACCTGGGAAATCTGCTCCAGAGAGAAGAGAGGTTTGAAGAAGCGATTGATGCTTACACAGATGCTATCAATTACAGTAAAATCAATGGAGAAGATTTTCCTTTGGTTTGGGCTTACCATTTTAATAGGGGAAATTGTTACCTCAAAACAGGGGAATATCACAAAGCAATTCATGACTATGACTATGCGCTACAGCTAAGTCCGGACAATTATGATATATTGACAAATAGAGGTTATAGTTATTATAAAGTAAATCAGAATGAAAAGGCCTGTGAAGACTGGCAGGAAGCATTAAAACTGGGCAGTAAGGTGACACAGAAGTACTTGGATAATTACTGTAAATAAATTCTTTTCGATTTTTTGTGTAAAGTAGTAAAAGCCTTTACCTTTCGGGCACTGGAGGAGAATTGATTCTGATCCGAGTATATAAATCAGTTTTTTATGAATATAGTCATTGCCGGAGCCGGCGATATGGGCTACCATTTAGCGGAAAGACTAAGTTTTGAAAATAAGGACATTACCCTTATTGACTTGGACAAAGATGCTTTGGATTATGCTTCTGCCCATTTGGATGTATTGACTGTTTGGGGTGATGCCACATCACTGGAAATTCTTAAAAATGCCAATGTCAGCAACTCAAGCATGTTTATGGCAGTCACTACTTCAGAAAAGACCAATATACTGGCTGCAGTATTGGCTAAGCAACTTGGAGCTAAGCGGGTGATTGCAAGGGTGAGAAATCATGACTACCTTGAACCTGAGCATGATAAATACTTCAAAAATATCGGAATAGACAATATCATTTCGCCCACCATGTTATGTAGTGGTGAAATTTCCAGAATGATCAAAAATTCAGTTTTTTCCGATGTTTTTGAATTTGAGGGAGGCAAACTCAATGTGGTCGGTATTACCCTTGACCAATACAGCAGCTTGGTAAATAAAAAAATCTCCGATACACGCAATAACCCGATTTTTGAAGATGTCAAAATCATTGCTATTGTCAGAGATCAGATTACAATAATCCCCAGAGGCAATACAGTAATCAGGAACAATGACCATGTATTTTTCATATCCAATAAAAAAGCTGTAACCTCCATAGTTGACCTTTTGGAGCAAAAGAGGGTAGCTATCAAAAATGTCATGATCATAGGAGGTGATGATATGGCCTATACCACAGCCCTTACATTGGAACATGATTACAGGGTGACTTTGGTTCACAAAGACAAGGAAAGATGTAAATGGCTTTCCGAAAGACTGAATAAAACCTTGGTAATCAATGGAGATTACAAAAATATTGAATTATTGATTGAAGAGGGTTTGGAGGAAATGGAAGCCTTTATTTCTCTGACAGAATCCTCAGAAACCAACATCATTACTTCCCTGAGTGCCAAAAACCATGGAGTTTACAAAACCATAGCACATGTGGATACCAGAGAGTACATTCATATTTCTCATAGCATTGGTGTAGATTCATTAATCAACAAAAAGCTTGTGGCGGCCAACCAGATTACCCGGTTTTTGAGAAAGGGTAAAGTAGAGGCCGTATCCGGTATTTATGGTGTAGATGCTGAAATTATTCAATACGTGGTCAACAAGAACAATAGGGTAACCAAAAATCCCTTAAAAAATCTTCATTTTCCCGATACTGCAATTGTTGCAGGAGTTATAAGGGGAGAGGATCAAGTATTTATTCCTGATGGGGAGTTTACTTTGCAAATGGATGACAAGGCTATAGTATTGGCATTACCCACTGCAAAGGCAGCTTTAGAAAAACTTTTCCATTAAGCTTATGATCCATTTCAAAGCAATAGGTAAAATCATGGGAGCTTTATTGATGCTCTTGTCTTTACTTATGATACCTGGGGTTGTTTTTAGTTTATACTTCGAAAGTGGGGATCATTATCCTATAATCTACTCAGCATTAACTTCATTTCTCTTTGGATCTATTTTGTTTTTCTCCTTTTCCAAGCAGGATCAGAATATCCGAAAAAGAGAAGGATATCTTATCGTTTCAATGAGTTGGCTATTTATGAGCATTTTTGGGATGCTTCCATATATTTTGAGTGGAGTAGTGGACAACCTTCCCGATGCCATTTTTGAAACTGTTTCTGGTCTAACCACCACAGGAGCTACTATTCTGACTGATATTGAGGCTACACCAAAAGGAATTTTATTCTGGAGATCAATGACCCAATGGATAGGGGGCTTAGGTATCATCGTATTGACAGTAGCAATTTTCCCACTTCTGGGGATTGGTGGGATTGAGCTTTTTGTTGCAGAGTCACCCGGGCCGACTTCTGATAAGCTGCATCCTCGTATTCGGGAGACAGCCAAAAGACTTTGGTTTGTATATATTGGCCTTACTATCTCTGTTGGAATTATTTATTTTCTAGAGGGAATGAGTTTCTATGATGCAGTCAACCATGCCCTCACTACAATGGCAACAGGTGGTTTTTCAACAAAAAATGACAGCATGGCTTATTTTCCACCCATTATCCAATATACCGCTATCTTTTTTATGTTTTTGGCGGGAACCAACTTTACCATCATCTATTTTGGGTTAAAAGGAAAGTTTAATAAAGTGTGGCGGTCGGATGAGTTTAAGGCATATCTAATAGGTGTTTTTACCTTTACCGTTCTATTGTTTGGACCTGTGCTTTTTTATTCTGGAGATGGGGTTGAAAATGCCTTTAGGGATACCCTTTTTCAAGTGGTTTCATTGATTACTACTACAGGATATGTCACTGCAGACTACACTGCATATCACTCAGGCTTGACTTTGGTTTTTTTCATGTTCTTATTTCTGGGAGCTTCTGCGGGATCTACCTCTGGAGGAATTAAGTTTGTCAGGCACCTGACTTTCTTCAAAAATTCATGGTTAGAGTTTAAAAGGATTGTTCATCCCAGAGCTGTGGTGCCGCTGAAAATCAATGGTGATAGAGTAACCGGGAAAATCATTACTCATATCATGAATTTTCTCCTGATCTATCTGATGATTTTTGTGATTGGCTCTATTATCATTTCCCTGATGGGTTATGATATACTGACCTCATTTGGAGCTGTAGCTACCAGCCTTGGGAATGTAGGGCCAGCTATAGGCAGGGTAGGCCCGGTTGATAACTTTGCTTTTTTTGACCCTTTTTCCAAAATATTTCTCAGCTTCCTCATGCTGTTGGGAAGGTTGGAACTATTTACAATATTGGTTTTATTTACCCCTTATTTTTGGAGAGCAAATTAATTTTTAGGTAAACTGAAGAAAAATTCAGCACCTTCACCTGGTTGGCTTTTTACCCAAATATCGCCCTTATTCAATTGAATCAATTCTCTTGAGAGCAGTAACCCTATGCCTGTACCTTTTTCCTTTTTGGTTCCTGGAGATGAAAAAAATGTGTTTCTAAACAGCTTTTCCAAAACTTCCTCATGAATGCCTATTCCATTGTCCCTGATGCTGAAAACGTAACTGTCAGATTTTTCAGTTGCACTGAAAATGATTTCGCTTCCGGCATGGGTGAATTTCAGCGCATTTGTCAAAAGGTTTCTGAGCACGATTTCCAACATATCAGGATCTGTTATCAGCTTTATTTCAAGGGGAATTAGGTTTTGGATTTCCTGGTTTTTAAAATAATTGGTCTTTGACAAGATTTGGATGTTTTTATCCACCAGTTTACTGACTGAAATCAACTTCTTAGAGACTTTTATTCCCTTCATTTGATTTCTGGACCAAATCAAAAGGTTTTCCAACAACTGTTCGTTTTCTCCTAAGCTCTGGGCTACTTTGGGTAAGTATTCCTTGAAATCTTCTTTACTCAGGCTTTCTTCATTGAAGAGTTGTACCATACCCAATAATGAGTGTAAGGGGCCTCTCAGGTCATGGGAAATGATGGAAAATATCTTATCTTTTACTCTATTAAGCTCATCCAATTCCTTGGCTTGGTTTTCAATTTTTTCTTTTTGTTGATTGAGCTCTTTATTCTTAGCTTTTTCCCTTAAAAGAAATTTATAATAATTGAACAAAATGAAAACCAGACCAGCAATAATTACCAAAAGGGCAAGAGCCAAGTAGAGCCTGAACCGGCGGTTTTTTTCTATCAGCTCATTTTCTCTGCTGAGTGCTTCAATTTCATCCTTTTGTTTTTTGATGGTTATCGAGGAAAGGTGATTTTTGGTTTTCTCCGCATTCAGGATATTTTTTTCTGCTTGAAGCAATTCATTATAATAATTGGCTTGCTCTTGGTTGCCAATTTGAAAACTCAATTGATTCATCTGCTGCAATATGGCGACCATTGATTCGGAGTTAGGTCTTTGTTGGTGCAAGTCAATGGCTTTATTGGCATACTCAAATGCCATGTCAGTATCCCCTTGTTTAATCTTCAGTTCTACAAGCTTCTCTAAGGCATTGATTGCTCTGACCAAATCGTATTGTAGGCCATATTCATAGAGATTGAGCATGTCCTTTTCTGCACTGCTATAATCCCCCATATCCATGAGGAGATTTGCTCTGTTGAACCTTGAAACGGTCAGCTGTCTTTCGTTTCCAAGGTTTTCGCGTATTGCAATGGCTTTGTTGATGGTTTCTATAGATTCAAAATACCTCCCCAGCTCACCAAGCACCAAACTCAATCCTGTGTAATTATACGCAAGTCCCTCCTCATCATTTTCTGCGAGGAAAAAATCAGCAGCCTCTAGATAATATTCCAGGGCTTCCTCGAATAGTCCTCTGTAAAAGTAGATCTGACCTATACTGTTCAGGGAATGGCCGATCTGGGTATTGTTATTAGCTTTTCTGGATATTTGCAAAGCCTCTTCATACAATAGGAGCGCTTCTTCTTGGAGGTTGTTGTTTCTGTAATAAACCCCCAGCCTATTTAGATTTTGAGCAGCCAGGTTAGGGTCATTGAGAGTTTTGGAAAGTTCGATTGCCTGCAAATAATAAGGTTGGGCGGAATCCGAGTAATGAATTTCCCAAACAAGTTCAGAGAGTAATTCCAATTTTTCTCTTTGGGTATTTGCAAGCTGTAACTTGGAGTAAATACTATCCGCTTTGCTAATATGGTCTATGTATTGTGTTGACTGAGCAAAGCTAAACTGATTTAGAAAAATAAATAAGATAACCAGAAAATGAAAGCTAAAAATCTTATAATGATAAGTATCTGTCTCCACCAAATCTGAATTTAAAATTTCATTCGAAATTAAATCTTTATCTGCCTAAAGCCAAGAAAAAAAAATATTTCCCATTATTAAAAATGTTTTTGGGCTGAAAACCTATTTATGAGAAAATATTTTGAATGCGTTAGTTTGGTAAGTAGGGCTTCCGGGATTGTGTATATTAGGAAATCATTTCAGCTCTCATTTTTGCTATCCGATCTTCTATTGTTTCTGAACTTAAGGATGCCCTTAACCTATCTACCATGATGGGAAAAGAGAATGGTGTAAACTGTCCGGGGTTCTTCAGGACAATTTTCTGTTGGTTTATTTTTCTAATAGCTTGTAAAACTTTGTCTTTTTCCATTTGCATATCTAATACTTCCCTATGGGCTTGTTTTAAGAGCAGGTTGTGGGGATCATAATCTTCAAACACACCGTAAAGAATTCCTGAATTGGATTGCAAGTGTTTTAATTTCATGGGTTTTCCAGGATAGCCCTGAAAAATCAATCCCGAAATGGTAGCCACATCACGAAATTTTCTTTTGGCCATTTCACTCTCATTGATACAGGCCAATATATCATCCCCAAGATTATTTTCAGTAAATAAGTCTACTTCCAGAGCATCTTCAATTGGAATGTGCTGATCTGAATGAAGTTCAAAACCATAGTCATTCATTGCAATGCTAAAGCTTAAGGGGTAACTTACCGATAGCCTGTAGGCAATCAATGCGCCGAGAACTTCGTGTACCATCCTCCCTTCAAAAGGAAAGAAAAAGACATGATAGCCTTCTTTGGAAATATGTTTTTCGATCAAAAAAGTCTTACTGTCTGGGATCAGGGAAAGATTTTTCTGTAAGTTTAGTAAAGGTTCCAGATATTTGATCTCTTCTGAGTTGTACTGTGAATTAGTACTTTCTTCCAGGATTTCTCTGATTTTTCCGGATAGCTTTGAAGTCAGGGAAATTCTCCCCCCCATGTATGAGGGTGTATTTTTACTTTTTTTAGTTGAAAGCTTAACAATAGCACTCAGCTCTTTGATTCTAACAAACTCCAGGTTTCTCCCAGAAAAGAAAAATCTGTCACCTGGCTTCATTTTCGAAAAAAAATACTCCTCCACCATTCCTAAAAATGTACCATTTTGGAATTTAACTTTGAGCATAGGGTCACTGACAATAGTTCCCATACTCAGACGATGGCGCATAGCTGTTTTTCTATTGTTGACTATATACTTTCCATCTTCCTCAATCTCTACTTTTGCAAACTCTTCATATCCGCTGAGAGATTCTCCACCTTTAGTAATAAATGCAAGCATCCAATCAAATTCTTCTCTATTCAGATCATTAAATGAAAATGAGGTTTTGATTGTCTCGAATAATTGATCAGGGTAAAAGCCATCAGCTACAGCTAATGTGACCATAAACTGAATTAAGACATCATAAGGGAGTCTAGGGCAGTGTATGGATTCCATTTCTCCCTGATCTACTGCAGCCCTCAAAGCGGCAGCTTCGAGTAATTCCAAAGAATGGGTAGGCACGAAATAAATTTCGCTGGGAAGACCTGGTTGATGACCGGATCTTCCTGCTCTCTGAACAAACCTTGCGACTCCTTTAGGGCTTCCAACTTGGATTACCGCATCCACAGGTCTGAAATCTACCCCCAGATCCAGTGAAGAAGTACAAACGACCACTTTTAACTTGCCTAAATGCAAAGCTTCTTCCACCCAAGTTCGAACTTTCTGATCCAATGAGCCATGATGAACCGCTGCAATTCCAGCCAAATCAGGCCTGTGCTCTAAAAGTTGTTGGTACCATATTTCAGTTTGAGCCCGGGTGTTGGTAAAAAGTAAGATAGACCTGTGTTTTTCAATTACCGGTATGACCTTATCTATTAATTTGATACCCAAATGTCCGGACCAAGGGTACTTTTCCAATTCATCCGGATAGATAGTATTGATTTTGATTTTTTTATCAACCTCAGCTTTGACAATATGCATGGGAAGGTTTGGGCCTAAAAGAACCCTGAATGCCTCTTCCAGGTTTCCTATGGTTGCAGATATCCCCCATGTCTTGATTTCTTTCATGTGGATATTTCTTAGATAAGCCAATGCCAGTTGGACCTGAACGCCACGCTTATTTCCCATGAGTTCATGCCATTCATCGATGACAATCGCTTCTAAGTTTTCGAATAACTTTTTATTGTTCTTTTGGGCAAGCAAAATATGGAGAGTTTCCGGTGTGGTAATCAGACATTCAGGAGGGTTTCTTTTTTGAGCGCTCCTTTCTTTGGTGTCAGTATCCCCATTTCTTACCGCTATTTTCCATGGCAGACCTATAATGTTACACACTTCCTGCATGGCATGCTGAATATCCACTGCAAGTGCCCTGAGGGGCGTTACCCAGATAATTTTCAAGCCATTTTTTCGGGGCTTCTTCCAGGAATCAGGATGTGAAAGAATATAGGATAGTATAATCGGAAACCAAAGCGCAAAGGTCTTTCCACTGCCTGTAGGTGCATTGAGAATACCTGATTTACCATCTAAAAAATCTTTCCATGCCTGAATCTGAAAATCAAAAGGCGTCCATCCCTTTTGCCGAAAGTAATCCAATGCAATCTTTAAATTCTTATACTCCATAAATCTCCAAAAGTCCTTTTAAGTCGTCCAGGGTATTTGCTTCTTCAATTGGCTTATCTTTTCTCCATCTTTGTATTCTGGGAAACCGAAGTGCTATACCGGATTTATGCCTGCTACTTTTTTGGATTCCTTCAAAAGCAATTTCAAAAACCAAACCTGCCTTTACCGTGCGCACTGGCCCAAACCTTTCCATGGTATTTTGTTTGACATATTTATCCACTTCTCTGATTTCTGAATCAGTAAGTCCGGAATAAGCTTTTGCAAAAGGAACAAGGCTCTCGCCATTCCAAACGGCTAAAGTATAATCTGAGTAAAGATTGGCTCTTCTCCCGTGTCCTTTTTGGGCATAAATCATGACTCCATCAATAGTCAGTGGTTCAATTTTCCATTTCCACCAAGTCCCCCTTTTTCTTCCCGCTTCATATGGGGAGTTCTTTTGCTTAAGCATAAATCCTTCAGCCATCATTTCTCTGGATTCCTTATGGAGTGATTTTAATTCATTCCAATTTTCACAATGGATGCTTTGAGATAGTAACAAGTTGGATTCAGAAGTCTCTGAAAGCGTTTTTTCCAACAGAAACCGTCTTTCTTGAAGAGGGAGGTTCCTAATGTCTTTTCCTTCATACTCAAGCATGTCATAGGCAATAAAGCTGACAGGAGCTTCTTTGAGGATCTTCTTGCTCAGATTTTTTCTTCCAATTCTTGTTTGTAATAAGCCAAAGGGGAGAGGGGAACCATTTTCAAAAGCTACTATTTCTCCATCTAATACAATATTTTGGGGCAATTTTTCAGCCATCCGCTGAATTTCAGGAAATTTTTCCGTAACCAATTCTTCCCCTCTGGACCATAGAAAAACCTCTGATTTTCTATAGATCAACTGACCGCGGATTCCATCCCATTTCCACTCGACTTGCCAGTCTGCAATAGTTCCGAGTTCTTCAAGCTCTTTTTCCAAAGGATGAGCTAGAAAAAACGGAAAGGGTCTTGAAAGGTCATCGAGCTGGTTTTTGGATAGTATCAAAGTGTCAAAATTAATTTCATCAGGACTCCAGTCTCCCATAATTCGATGGGCAACTTCTGTTTTTTCCATGTCAAAAGCATCTGCTATTGCTTGGGTCACTAAATTTTGACTTACTCCAACACGAAATCCACCTGTAATGATTTTAGTGAAAATGAACCTTTCATCTTTTTCAAGAACTGACCATGCATACAGAATTTTCTCTTTTTTTGTTAAATCATCCAAATCTTTCAATCCTGTCAAATATTGAATCCAAAAAGATAATGTATTATCCTGCTTTTCAGAATTTTCTGGTAGAAGCAAAGCCAATGTTTCGGCCAAATCACCAACAGTCTGATAAGACTCTTCAAAAAGCCAATCTGGAATGCCACTTATTTCACAACACCATTCTCTTAACAGGCGGGTATTGACCTGTCTTTTTGGTCTTTTATGTGTAAATAATGCCAGTGTCCAAAGCCGATCTTGCATTGGTGCAGATAGAAAGTAGTCTTTTAAAGCTGCAAGTTTGTCTGTTGTTTTATTGCTTTGATCAAGTTTTGAAAAAAGTGAGGCAAATTGCTGCATGGGAAGTTTAAAGGCTTAAGTGACAAAATTCACATTCTTTATTCAATTTAATATTTATATTTCATTCTGAAACAAAACATGAAAAAGGGTATCACCGTTTTCAAATAGTAAAACCTTGAATATATGAAAAAGTTAGCTGTATTGCTCATTTCATTTCTGGCTCTTAGTTCCTGTCAAGAGAATAGCAGCGAAGACGTCCTTTATACAGGATCTGAAATTGAGTACACTCTTTACCAGGCTTCAGATTTTGATTATACTGGGCTTTTGACCGTCAGAGAGTTGATGGGTGGGGAGTTGGAACTCGAAATTGAATTGCAAGGCGAAAAAGGAGATGATGCCTATTTCTTTCCTGCTCATTTGCATTTTGGTGCATATGACGATGTGGATGCACCGATGGCCCATATGCTAGAGCCTATTGATATCAGATTATTGCGGAGTACAACGGTTTTGGGAAGATTATCAAATCAAAAAGATTTGAGCTTTGAGGATTTCAAAAGCTTTGATGGACATATAAAAGTACACCTTGCAGACTCAGGTCCAGAATATCAAGTGATTATTGTTGCCGGTAATGTAGGGAGTAATGATAACAGTCCTGTTAATTTTGACAGGTCGAAAATGACACTTTGTTCTCCTTACTTTTGAAAGAAAACAAACATAAGAAAGGTCATCATTGCGATGACCTTTGTTTATTCTTTGAAAAGAGTTATGCAGGATCAGTAGCTTCTTCCAATACAGAAGGGTCTTCTTCCTCATTTACTTTTTCTGCAAGGATTTCATTGATTTTTTCTCGTATATCAACAATTTCCTGATGCATTATTTTTTGATATTCTAGATGTTCTTCATCATTGAAGGGTTTCATAGGATTGTGAACATGGTATTTTCTTTGGTGCTCATCATCATGAGAATGCTCATAACCAGGAACTTCTATGATGTCTTTGTCCCAGGCTTTCAATAATTCTTTGATTTCATCATGTGTAATACCACTTTCTTTTAAGGTTTTTTCCATTTCCATCAACTCTTCTCTGATATCCAAAGAGGATTGGTGGATTTCATTGGCTTCAGCATAAATAGCTGGATCACCTTCCTGTTCTTTTTGTTGGGAACAACTTACAACTGACAGGGCAATGAAGCCTGTGAGCAAAGAAAACAAAACTTTTCTCATAATTTATTTGGTTGGTTTAAATGAAAAAGAGGGAAAACCTCTAAAGATTTTCCCTCCAAAATAGTTATAGATTAATGATTAATCAATATGTACTTCATATACTTTTCTGGTAATGTTGCCATTTGCATCTTCCGCCCAAATAATCAGGTCAAGATGATCTTCACCTTCCGGTAAAATGATTGCATTATCACCTGTGAAAATATCCTCAAATTTCAATTCTTCTCCGTTTGGAAGATCTGGCCCACTCATTCCATCTCTCCAAGCAGACGTACCCCATACTTTTTCGTAAAACTCTTCACCCGAAACTCGGTGATTGTGGTCGTGGTCATGATCTTCTTCAACAAGTCTTACCCAAAGGAATGTGATTTCAGAACTCAATTCGTGTCCGGCTTTTGCTACACTTCCCACGACTTCCAGTGCTTCTCCTGCATCACCTTCAATTTCACCATCATGAAGATTGGTCACAGAAATCATTGGCGCATAGGGCCTTTCGATATAGAATGTAGCAAGGTAATTGCTATCGTCTCCAAAACTGGTTTGATTCCCGTTGACATCCACTGCAGAAATGATAATATCATAAGGACCTGCTAGGACATTGTTTTCAACTCTGGAAGTTGGTCCTTCCCAATAAATATCTGTAGCAGAACCGTCAACATTTAAGAAGGTAGCACCTTCAGGAAACCTTAAGAAAGGCTGTGAAGCATCGGGGCTATAGATATCTTTAACATTTAGAGCAGTGAAAGTATTGTTGAGTCTTCCGTGGGTATGGCCATCAAAGGAGTTGTGAATATCGACAAGCACTTGTCCGATTCCGGAATCATCCGAAACGCTGAACCTTACATGCATGTGATCAGTTGATGCAGATCTAACTTCGCCTTCCATGGGTCGGAAGCTATCTCTTCCTTCTGCAAATCCAATTTCCGGAGCGTTTAAGTCTGCTGCAGGTGGATTGTCATTTTCATCAGAGCATGAAAATAGGAACGGAATAAGTAAGGCTGATAAAAAGGATAATGATAATTTTTTCATTGGTTTAGATGTTAATGAAACTTAATTGTACTTGCAATTCTGTTGCAAATATAGTCTAGCTGATTTAATAAAAAAATAAATAGGTTTAATTTCTATTCCTAACTTGAAGAGGGATCTTAAGAGAAAAGCTGATGTTCCGGCCTTGTTCAGGCAAGTTAAGTAGTCTATATCTACTCAAATGGTTGAAATATACAGCATTGGTAAGGTTTTGCCCGGAAACCTGAAATTTCACTTCCTGTTTAGCGATTTGGAAATCTCCCCCAAGACCTGCTTCCAGAAGGGTATAACCCTCGGTTATTCTTTCATTTCTGTCCACTCTGTTTTGGTCAGCTGCCTTTCTGATTTCTACGAAAAGGTAGAGGTTTTCAATCACCTGAGTGATTTGGGGAACTTTGTATTCCAGACCTGAAAGAATACTGAAAGGAGGAGTGAGTGGCAGTGGGAGGCCAGTATCTAGATTTCGGTTGTAAACATATTCGGTGCCCAAGGATAAAGAAAGACTTTTGATTGGATGAAACGTAGTTCGAAGTTCTCCTCCAGTAAAAATGGCGTTGTTTTGTCTATATTCCCAAATAATACTCGACCCCGGAAGCGGTGAGAATCTGGCAGCAGGTGACAAATAAATATAACTATCATAATACCCAAAGAAAGGACTTACTGTAATCAGAAAGTTTTTCTTGGAGTAGGCAAAATTCATATCTGCCTGATAGCTTCGCTCTCTATCCAGATTTGCATTGCCCACCTCATGTCTAAAGTTGCCATGGTGCACACCATTGGAGGATAATTCAATAGGGGTGGGGATTCTATAGGCCGAGCCAAGATTTAATTTCAGATTGAAATTTTCTTTGAAGACCCAAGACAACCCGGTAGAAGCACTAGCATTGAAAAATTGCCTTTGAATATCAGGGTTTCTTTGGTCCATGTCACCTGTTGGGCGCAGTCTTTCGAATATGGGCTGCAAATGCTCTTGAATATCATGATAAGCCCCGTCTAATCTTGCTCCGGCATTGAAAATCAGTTTGTCAGAATACCGGTACTCTCTAAAATAAAATGCTCCTCCTTGAAAGGACTGGAAGTTAGGTAAAAGGAATTCAAAACCACTTTGCTGGTTTTCTGAATATTGCGTATTAAACCCAATAATTGATTGTCCTTTATCTCCGTGCTGTTTATTAATTCTAGCATTGGCTGTAAATACATCCAAAGTAAGGGAAAGCGCTAAATTACCAAATGGATTGTCAGGACCAACTTCTTGCGTATGTGGTCTGGAAAACTCCCTTCTTTCGTTTTTTTGATAACCCAAATCCAATTCTAGCCAGTGACTTCCCAAAAGAATGCTATTATTCCAAAGCACTTTCAAGTGCTGATTGCTTTGCCTGGGAACATCAATATTTCTATGATCTCCATCGTGCCTAAGGTTATAAGAATTGGGAACTCCTACTGCTCCAGCGAATATTCCAGCTTCTTGATCAAACCTACTAACGGTAAGGGTAGAATATCCCCAGGCTTTTTTGACTCCTGCCATGGCTGAAAAGTGCCTTTCTCTACCTGCTGTATTTTTAAGCCTGTTTTCATTGATCGGAAGAATAAATCCAGCATAATTAAACTGAGTAGCCGGAACCCTGTAATCTGCGAAATCCTGAGCGGTGAATCTTCCACCAAACAAGATATCTCCTTCATTACCGTCTATGGCCAACGAGTTGGAAAGCATGTCATTGTTAGTCCTATACATGCTTGTAAATGAGGCTTCGATTTCATTATCCTGCTTGAATGCAGGGGGAGAGATATTGATAACCCCTGCCATTCCATCTGAGCCATAAAGGAGCGATGCAGGTCCTTTTACCACCTCCACACGATCCACATCAAAAGGGTCTATTTCAAGCCCATGGTCGGCACCCCATTGTTGGCCTTCCTGCTTGATCCCCCTGTCATTGATCATGATTCTATTAAAGCTCATACCCCTGATCACAGGCTTCGCAATTCCAACCCCTGTATTGATGGTGCTTATTCCTGGAAGCTTTTCCAGTGCGTTGGCAAAAGTTCCTCCATTATTTCTTTCCAAAAAATCTCTGTCCAAGACCAGAATAGTTTGGGATTGCTCTAAAGGGCCATTTTTGAAAGGGTTTGCCTCTATGGTCAGACTTTCCAACTCAATAGCTGACTCTTTAAGCTTTATACTTACTTCAGAGTCATTTTCGCGGATAATGATGTTTCTGTTTTCTGATTTAAAACCCACATGAGTTACATGAAGATGATAGGATCCTGGCCTTAAATTTTTAAATGAAAAATTCCCATCTAAATCTGCCAAGGTGCCAATTCCCAATTCATGAATTGAAATACTTGCCATAATCCCGTTTCCTGATTCATCATTGATTACACCTTTAAGACTAAAGCCCGACTGCTGTGCAGAAGCTGAAGATAAAGTAAGCAACAAAAAGAAGGTGGATAATATGTGGGTGTGGATGGTCCGCAACTAAATGCAATAATGTTTCAGATGCAAAAGTAATAATATTCCAGAATAGTTCACTTTTAATGTATTTTGATTCAGTAAATGCTTTGATTTTTTTTCAGCTTACATGAATGGTTATATTTTGTGATGAATAAAGTTTTATAAACATATTTTTTTATTCTTTAAATACAATCTTATGTTTTATAAACTGCCTTATATTCTATAAAAAAAGAAATAAAATGTCATTTAATTTGATTTTATCGAATTAAAATTGTGTAGAAGTTGAAAATATTATTTAGATTGATCAGTGCTTTTTATGTAAAAAGTACAATATCAACTAACTAACCTTATTTATTATGCTTAAAAATTTCTATCAATTGATCAGAAGGCCGATAGGTCTTCTTGCTCTAGGATTGGCAATTTCAGTGAGTTCCTGTCAGGACGCTGAAAACGAACTTTCCATGGAAGACTTTGATGTATTTGCTGTTGATTCTCCCCAAGGAGTGATACCCGGTCAGTACATTGTGATTTTGCAGGAAAACAGTCTAACATTCAGTAGAACGGGAGAATACAGTTCTGTTCAATCAATGATGAGAGAGTTTTCTGTAGACTTATTGGCCCGCTACGGAGTAGAGGACACCAAGGTGGAAAAAGTATATGGAAATCTGATTCCTGGTTTTTCTGTTAAGTTGTCCGACGAACAGCTTCATGCTTTAGAGCAAGATCCTATGGTGGCCTATGTTGAGCCAGATCAGTACGCATACGCAATTTCTACAACCCAAAACAATGCAACTTGGGGTTTGGATAGGATTGATCAAAGAGATCTTCCTTTAAATGGTTCTTACACATACAATTCCACAGGTTCAGGAGTAACAGCTTACATCATTGATACCGGTGTGCGCACGACTCACAGTGAATTTGGTAACCGCGCTCAAAGAGGTTTTGATGCTTTTGGTGGAAACTCTGAAGATTGTAATGGTCATGGGACTCACGTAGCAGGTACAGTTGGAGGCTCTGTTTATGGAGTAGCAAAAGGTGTTACACTTGTAGGCGTCAGGGTATTGGATTGCAATGGTTCCGGTTCTTGGAGTGGTGTAATAGCTGGCATGGACTGGGTAGCCTCCAATGCATCAGGTGCCTCTGTCGCCAATATGTCCCTAGGCGGAGGCGGAAGTGCCGCAATAGATGATGCCGTAACCAGAATGTTTGATGCTGGAGTGCCAGTTATAGTAGCTGCAGGGAATGGGGATTTTAGAGGTAGAGAGGCCAATGCATGTAATTATTCTCCAGCAAGAGCAGCAAGAGCATACACTGTAGGAGCGACCACCAATAGTGACTCCAAAACATCTTGGTCCAATTACGGTGATTGTGTGGATATATTTGCTCCGGGAGCTTCTATCACAGCAGCATGGCATACCAGCAATACTGCCACAAATACAATAAGCGGTACATCTATGGCTTCGCCTCATGTTGCGGGTGTTGCTGCTTTGTATTTACAAAGTAATCCATCTGCAAGCGCACAGGCTGTTTACAATTTCCTTTCTGATACCTCTACTAAAAATAAGGTTACCAATTCCAGAACTACCAACAACCATTTACTTTATTCCTTAGGTACATCTTCAGGGGAAGATGATGGTGACAATGGAGGTGATGACGGAGACAATGGTGGAGATGATCCTTCTGCTTCTATTGATTTGAGCGGTTCAGGAACGAAAGTTCAAGGTAGATGGAGAGCATCACTATCTTGGTCAGGAGCTAATTCAAGCCAAGTGGATATCTATAGAGAGGGATCCAAAATTGCAACAGTGAACAATTCAGGTTCTTACACCGATCAGACTAACTTAAGAGGTTCTGGAACTTTGACCTATACGGTTTGTGAAGTAGGTACCGACGTTTGTTCAAATTCCGTGACGATATCATTTTAATTGATCGTAAAAAATATCTCTAAATAAGCCGTCTACTATAAAGTGGGCGGTTTATTTTTTGTAAATCTTTCTTAAATCCAAAAGAATTCCTTCAAGCCCATTGAGTCTGATTTCGTATAAAGTACTTAGCCACATACCCAATTTACCTTCAGGAAAACCCTGCCTGTGCATCCATACCAAATAATGTTCAGGAATATCACAGAGCAAGCGACCTTTGTATTTGCCATAGGGCATGGTTTTGGTCACCAAGTCGATTAAAATTTTTTTATCCATTTGTCAAAATAATTATAAATTGGCAAGAGTATTCTAATAACTGTTATGAGAAAAATTATTCTTTTCCTTTTTGTTTCAATGATGTTTTGCTTTCCTATGGCTTATGGTCAATCCCTTGAAGGGTCCTGGGAGGGTGTTTTAGATGTAATGGGTTCAAAACTACCATTGGTATTTAAATTTGAAAAAGCTGATCAAAATTGGTCAGGCTTTATGGACAGTCCCAGCCAAGGGGCTAAGGATATCCCGCTCTCAAAAGTCTTATTTGAAGACAACATGTTGATATTTGAGCATAGCGCTGCCAATATTATATATGAAGGAATCATGGTTGGAGAGCAGGTTTCGGGAAATTTCAAACAGGCAGGAATGTCCTTCCCATTGGATTTGAAAAGGAAAAATTCCACTGCGGAATCAAATGACATGGGATTTTCACGCCCTCAAACTCCAAAAGAACCATTTGACTATGAATCCAAAAACGTCAGCTTTTCGAATGAGGAAGTTGGAATAAACCTTTCCGGAACTTTAACAATTCCCCATGGAGACGGACCATTCCCAGCATTGATCCTTGTATCTGGATCTGGGCCACAAGATAGGAATTCAAGTATATTTGACCATGAGCCTTTTTGGGTTTTGGCTGATTTTTTCAGTAGTAATGGAGTACTTGTATTGCGTTATGATGAAAGAGGAGTGGGGGAGTCTGAAGGTGATTTTTCTGCCGCTACTTCTGAGGATTTCAAGAATGATGCCCAACATGCTATCAGTTTCTTGCGGACTTTAGATATAGTGGATCCAGATAAAATTGGGATGTTAGGACATAGCGAAGGTGGAATGATTGCCTGGATGATGGCTGCTGAAGCACAGGAAAGTCCCTTGGATTTTGTGATTTCATTGGCTGGACCTGTGATAGCAATTCCTGAACTTATGGCTAAACAAACGGAAGATATCTCTCGAAGCACAGGAAACCCCAAAGAATTGGTGGAGCGTCAGGTTTCATTGAATACAAGATTTTATCAATTGATCAAAAGGAGTGAGGACGAAAAAGAAGTCAAAGCCCAAATACCGGATTTGGTTGATGAAATTGTAAACAGTTACGAGTTGTCAGAGGAAATCAAAAAACAACAGCGAGCAGCGATGATTGCTACTTTTGAGAACAGTATAAACCCTTGGTTTATGTTTTTCATGAAATATGAGGCTGAATCTGATATCAAAAATATTGAGATCCCTGTATTTGCGGCATTTGGAGGCAAAGACCTTCAGGTAAATGCAGCACAAAATGGGAACCGCTTGCTAGAACTTTTCAAAGATAGAGAGAACCTTCTTGAGCTGAAAGTTTACGATGATTTGAATCATCTTTTTCAAAAAGCAGAAACCGGTGCCGTTTCAGAATATCAACAGATTGAGGAATCTTTCAATCAACAAGTAATGGATGATATACTTAATTTTATTAAAAACCGCTGATCTAAAATCTACCTGTGATTAAACCAAAAATCAAAAACCTGCCAGTGCTCACAATGCCAACCTGATAGCTAGGGGGTGCTGAAATACGCCAACTGGAGAATAAATTTTTTAAATTGAGTATTAGATTAAAAACCTACCGCTTTGTCATCGCCTCGCCAATCTGCTCCGCCCTCTAGTCTTCCATCCGGTAGCACCAAAATTGCATCCACTTTTCCCAAAATGGGCGTATATCCCTCATTGATTTGATAGCCTTTTTCTTTAAGTGTCTCCATAACCTCTGTAGAGAAGCCTTCTGGCTCAAAATTAATGTGATCCGGTAACCATTGATGATGAAATCTTGGCGCATCTACAGCTTCTTGCATACTCATTCCAAATTCAATGACATTGAGGATTGTCTGCAGGACAGAAGTAATGATTGTAGATCCACCCGGGGTTCCAACCACCATTTTTAGCGCACCGTTTTTCTCAACCAATGTCGGGGTCATGGAGCTCAACATGCGTTTTCCAGGGGCTATGGCATTTGCGTCAGCTCCTATCAGTCCAAACATATTGGGGACACCGGTTTTGGCACTGAAATCATCCATTTCATTGTTGAAGAAAAAGCCCAATTCATCAGAAAAAAGTTTGGATCCATAAGCCCCATTTAAGGTGGTGGTAATAGCAGCTGCATTGCCGAATTGATCAACAATTGAATAATGAGTAGTTTCATCACTTTCAATTATCTGAATGCTTCCTTCCCTGATAGCAGATGATTTTGTTGCTTGATTTGGATCAAAGTCAGCCATTCTAACATTCAGGTAATTTTTGGATATCAATTCACTTACTGGCACCTCTACAAAATCCGGATCTCCAAGGAAATAATTTCTATCTGCATAGGCCCTCCTTTCAGCTTCAGTCAAAAGCTGAATATACTCAGGGCTGTTATGCCCCAAGCTTTGTAGTTCATAGTCTTCCAACATGCCCATAACCTGAGCTAAAGTCACTCCTCCACTGCTTGGCGGAGCCATTGAAATGATTTTATAATCTTTGTATTTGAATATTATAGGCTCTCTCCAAATGGCCTCATAGGATGCCAGGTCATCAAGCGTAATTATTCCACCTTTGCTCTGAATAAACTCTGCAATTTTCTCAGCAGTTTCACCTTTGTAAAATTCATCTCTTCCATTCTTGGCAATGTTTTTTAAGGTATTGGCAAGTGCTGGGTACTTGATTGTATCTCCTTCAGTGAATTTTTGGGCAAAAAAAGTTTGTTCTCCGTTTACTTTGATAAAATTACCTCGGTTGTTGGCCAATCTACCTTCTTGGTTTTTTGTAACTACTACACCCTTTTCCGCTAATGCAATAACAGGCTCGAAAATCTCTTCTATTGATAAACTCCCAAATTTTTCGTGAATTGCAAAAACGCCGGCAATAGTACCTGGAACTCCTACCGCCATCGCACCAATAGTACTCAGCTCCGGAATTACCTCACCTTTTTCGTCCAAATACATATCTCTATGTGCTGCTGAAGGTGCCTTCTCCCTGTAATCAATACTTCCTGTCGTGCCATCAGCCATTCTAAACACCATAAATCCACCACCACCCAAGTTTCCAGCAAATGGAAAGGCCACTGCTAGCGCCATTTCTGTAGCTACCATGGCATCAAAGGCATTTCCTCCTTTTTCAAGCATCATCAGGCCAATCCTGGATGCTTCTTCTCTAGCTGTGACCACTATTGCTTTCTCAGCGATAAGCCCAGTTCTACTTGGCTTGAGGCTATGTTCTTGATTGCAGGATTGAAAGAGGAGGACAAAAAGAAAGAAGAAGCTTAAACTTCTTCTTTGATATTGCTTGATTTTCATATTAGTCCAATAAAGTATTATTGAATAGTTTTAAAATTCTTTTATACTCATCTGTCCAGCTACTTGGTTCTACAAAACCATGATCTTCAACAGGGTATACGGCCATTTCCCAATTGTCTTTACCCAATTCTACCAGAATCTGAGCCAATCTTACCACGTCTTGGAAGTGCACATTTACATCTAACATGCCATGTGCAATCAGTAGATTTCCTTTGAGTCCATCGGCAAAATAGATGGGAGAGGACCTTCTGTATGCGATTGGATCATTGAATGGTTCATTCAGAATGTTTGAAGTATATCCATGATTATAATGCGCCCAATCTGTCACAGACCTCAAAGCAGCTCCTGAAGTGAAAGTGTCCGAGGCATTAAATAAAGCCATCAAAGTGATAAAACCCCCATAGCTGCCACCGTAGATGCCGATTTTTCCTGGCTCTACATTGTGGTTTGCAACTAAATAATTGGCGCCATCCACTTGATCAGATAGATCCAAGCCTCCCATATGTCTGTAAATAGCTGTTCTCCAATCTCGTCCATATCCTGCTGAACCCCTATAGTCAATGTCAAGTACCGTATAACCCAGGTCAGTCAGAAGATTGTGAAACATATATTCCCTGAAATAGCTGGACCACCATTTGTGGACATTCTGAAGGTAGCCAGCACCATGTACAAAAATAACTGCTGCACCATTTCTGGCTCTTGCACTTGGTTTATAAAGCCTGGCTGGTACCTCAGTTCCATCCTGGGCTGTGAAAGTGACAAGTTCAGGCTCTCTCCACTCATATGCTTTAAATTCCTCACTTTCTCCATCAGTCAATTGAGATGGTTCTGCTCCAGGCTCATTTGCCTGTAAAAACAATTCCCATGGTTTATTACTGTAAGAATACAAGATTGCGATGTTTTTTTCATCAGGAGATAACTTTGCGTCATTATTACCAATCATACTGGTTAACTTTTCCATGCGCCCACCCATTAGCGGCATCATGTAGAGGTGTCTTTCTCCCGGATGTACTTCGGAAGTAGTCAAATACCAGAATTTACCGTCTTTTGAAATCTGTGGACTGAACACTTCAAAATTCCCCTTTGTCAGTTGTCTTTTCGTTCCGCTTCTTACATCAAGGCTGTAAAGATGGGAGTAACCTGTCGCTTCAGACTGGAAATAAATATTTTTATTGTCGGGTAACCATCCAAAAACGGCATTGCCCCAGCTTCCGCCAATACCTGGTCCAGCTATCCATGCTTCATCCCTTTGTCTGTCCAGATTTTTCAATTCCCCTGTTTCCATGTCCACCAGAGAAATCCATCTGTCTTTATTGTCATTCGAATAGGCATTGACTACAGCATAATTGCCATCAGCAGAAAAATAAGGTCCGGTAAGCACCAACCCTCTTTCTTTTTCTTCCCAGGTTTTTTCAGGATAATCTTTGACATAATCAGGAAGGTCTTTGATACCAGGCAACTTATCGGTTTTAACCAGGTAGACAGTATCTTTTTTGAGATTGTAGATGGCCATTTCTACTTTCATAGGCTCATCACCTACCTTTGTTCTAGTATTCATATCGGTGGTATAGCCAGAAGCATCTGTGTAATCCGGAACTATAGTTCTTTTGTTGCCCACTCGTGTGATCAGCGAAAAACTCACATATTTCTCATCAGGAGAGAGTTGAAGGTTATTGACGATTTTCTTTCCTGTATAAAAAGTAAAAGGTTCTGGTGACTTCACTGCCTCCTCGTATGCTTTTGTTTTATCCTTTTTCTCCTCCCTTTCTTGAACTACTCCCAAAAGATCAAGATTGTCTTCTTTTAGCCATTCATCTTTTTTAGATAAGCTGGCATTTTTTTCTTCAGGTTTTTCACCTGATTTGATATTGGTTACCTTCCTTAGATTCCCATTTTCTGTATCATAGACATATATATTGTTATTTAAAACAAATGATATTCTATTTTCATTTTTCAAAAATTTCGCATTTGAAATACCTTCTCCCATGGAAAGCAGTGTTTTTCTTTCTCCTGTTTTTAAATCTTGAATCAACAATTCTCCATTTCTTGTGAATGTTTTTTTGGTTTTTGCCTGATTGCTATCAGCATTAGAAGGAATTCTTGATTTTTCCTCTTCAGGACTTACTTTGATAATCTCATCTGGTTCGGAAATATTGATTTTATAAAGTGAATCTGAAGGATGGTTCTCCGGATTGTAATTGAAATAGATGGTTTCTCCTTTTTCATCCCAAGAAATATTGGAAGGAAAGACTCCCATCCATTTGGGATCTTGCATGATTTTCCCGACAGATAGTTCCTGTGCTAAGAGTCCCTGAAATGAGAGTAAGGTAACTATTACCAATAAACTGACGCGCTTCATATATTTTAGATTAATTTAAATGCTCAATAAATTGAAATGATTTTTGCCCAAACCTTTGAATGATACTTCTTTCCGGATTTTTAGATTGAGTATAACAGAGTTCATGATGAAAATAGAAGTTTGCTTCATGCTTTTCCTTTAAAGTCAAACCCAAATTTGGGAATTCGAACTTTTTGTAAATATGTGCATTTAGTGTCAAAAAAGTAATGAAAAAAGTATCTGCGGAAAATAAAGCGTAGAAAATTAAATACTCTTTAAAAAGTTTTTAAGCTCCTGCTCAATAATATCTATTTGTCGAAGTAATTCCTGATAGGTATCAAAAGAATTTTCCAAATTCCCTTCAATTTCCTCTAGAAGTTTTCTGGTTTTCATAGCACCAACGTAGCTCATACTTGGCTTGGCTTTATGACATTTCTTTTTGATTACCGCATACTCTTCATTATCGTAATATTGCTTTAACTGCTTCAAGTCGTGCAGGTTAGTGTCAATGATGATCTGAATCATCTCTCTGAGCATTTCCTCATCGTCATCGCCGAAATATTGGATAATGGTTTGTGGGCTTATCAATTGGTACATAAAAAGCTTTTTTATAAAGAATAATGTATCTCCTAATCAAATTTATGCATTTCAACTAAGGATTCGAAAGTTACGCTATTTTTTTTAAAATTAATTATCTAAAGCATTCAATCTGAAATATAACAATTATCGCTCCTGATTTTTTTTAAGAATACCTATCACTTATTTTCGATGTTCAAAAACTGTTTGGTCAGTCTAATGGTTAAACTAATACTAATATGAATAAAAATAAGCTGGTTTTTCTAATTATCGCAGTAATTTTTTTTGTGGTAATGTTGTATGTAGGATACGACATTTCCACAAGGACCACATTCCCTGGATCTAAAGGTAATTTAAAAGAAAGAATAGCACCATCTGACAGTCTAAAAACCAATGACTAAAAAAGAAAAAATTGATATTGAAAAAATTGACCTGGAAAAAATGAAAGAAATGACAACAGAAAACCCAGGTCTGCTACCATACGCCCATCAGTCAGGGAGTGCTATAATCAAGCCTGAGGATAAGGGGAAAATTACCGGAAGGGCAGTCGCAGCCATGCATTCCCAGACGGATATGCAGATGTCCCAGATTTATCAACAGATGCAATTGTTGGCCGAGCAGGCAAAAACCATCAAAAAAAGAGTAGAAGTGTCAGAAAGGATTTACCAGACTCCTATGAATTTTGAGCCACTGATCAATCATCGGTATTTTTTATATGAAAAAGAAGATGGAAGTGATTTTTTGAGTATGGTTGCCCCCGAAGAGTGGGGAAGAAAAAAAAGGTTCAGTAAATTTGTAGCAGAAGTTAAACTGCTTGCTGACCATACCTGGGAGATTATTCGCCAGGGAGAATAAATTAAGATGCATCAAATCAAAATAGAAAATCTTATTCAGATACTTTCAGCTGAATTGCCTGATCTAGAAACAGATTTTAATTTGGATATCAATCAAAAATATCTTCATGGCAAGGGGAATGAACTGTTGACTGAGGTTTTTGAATCTATCGGCGGTACCGGTGTTCCTCCTGTTTTGGGAAAGTTAAAATTTGATTTCAAAATCAAGCGCCAATTGTTCCAATACGATGATGAAGTTCATTTTAACAGGTATAGGTTAAATACTTTGAAAACAGAAGTCTATAATGTCTTTAATTTCCCCTGGTTAGACAGTTACAAAAGGCTTTGCCGAACTTATGAAAAGGATTGTTTGAAAGCTGGTCTTCAGGAGCGAATTTGGAACGGTCCTCCGATAGCATCAAAAGTCTTTGGGAAAAGTGAAGATATCGGAGACCTGAGTGGCAATGGCTCTTCAGGTTGGAAATTGAATGCCTATAATGATGCCCAATACGATTTATTGACTAGACTGCATGGATATAAACTTATCAGAATACCTCAATACGAAAATTTGATGATAGGAGGGGCATTAAAAAAATTGGATGATCTTATTAGAGTTCCAAAGGAGGAAAGTCACAAAGCAATTGTTAACTGGTTCGGCAGGAAGCTTGAAAATTAAATAAGCCTCTGGATTCTTAATTTCCAGAGGCTTTTTAATTGGAATAATCATGAGAACAGCCCGTACATTTCCCTGTTTACTTTTTCTACTATCTGAGAAAAATCCTCTGGATTGGCTACAAAATCAAGATCGTTGACATCTACGATGAGTAATTTACCCTTGTCATAGGAATCAATCCATTCCTCATAGTGACTATTGAGATTTTTCAAGTAGTCGATTCTGATGGCATTTTCGTAATCCCTTCCACGCTTTTCGATTTGTCCCACAAGCTTAGGAATATCTGCTTTGAGGTAAATCAATAGATCAGGCGCCTTGACAAAATTGATCATGGAATCGAAAAGAGACAAATAGTTTTCGTAATCCCTCTCCGAGATCAACTTGGACTTATGAAGATTAGCTGCAAAAATGTAAGCATCTTCATAAATTGTCCTGTCTTGAATGACTGAAAGACCGCTTTCTCTTATTCTCTTGATCTGATTGAAGCGGCTGTTGAGAAAGTATACCTGTAGGTGAAAGGACCATCTTTTCATATCCTCATAAAAATCAGCAAGATACGGATTGTTGTCAACTGCCTCCAGTTCTGCCTGCCAACCATAATGCTTTGCCAGCTTTGTGGTCAGGGTTGTTTTTCCACTTCCAATATTTCCTGAAACGGCTATATGCATAAAATCAATTTCGATGTTTTATTAATCTATAATGAAAAGAAAGCCTGACAAGTTTCATTTCCCGTCAGGCCTTCTTTTTTAACTTTATATTAGCTTTTACTTAAACCTTTCTGATATTACCAGTTCTTTGCTACCAGGGGTGTATTTATAAAAACCTTCTCCTGTCTTGGCACCTTTGTAACCCGCCTCAACCATATTGACCAATAGTGGGCATGGGGCATATTTTGGGTTTCCAAAACCTTCGTGCAAAACTCTTAAAATGGATAGACATACATCCAATCCTATAAAGTCTGCCAATTGTAATGGACCCATTGGATGAGCCATACCCAATTTCATTACAGTATCTATTTCCTCAATTCCCGCTACACCTTCATACAAAGTATAAATAGCTTCATTGATCATTGGCATTAGAATTCTGTTGGCTACGAAACCAGGGTAATCATTCACCTCTACAGGAACTTTAGCCAGGCCTCTTGAAAGTTCCATGATATCTTTCGTCACTTTTTCAGAAGTCGCATAGCCTCTTATTACCTCTACCAGTTTCATCACTGGAACTGGGTTCATAAAGTGCATGCCTATCACTTTATCTGCTCGATTAGTGACTGCAGCTATTTTGGTAATGCTTATGGAAGAGGTATTAGTTGCCAGAACGCATGATTCTGGAGTGAATTTGTCAAGATTTCTAAACAGTTCAAGTTTGACTTCTAGATTTTCGGTCGCTGCCTCTACAACCAAATCTGTATTTTGAACACCTTCTTCCAGCGAAGTGTATATTTTGATATTTTCAACGGCAGCTGATTTTTCATCTTCGGTCAATAAGCCCTTGGATACTTGCCTATCCATATTTTTTTGAATGGTGTTGAGTGCTTTTTCCAAAGCCGGGCCTGAAATATCCACCAAAGAGACGGAATAACCGAAGAGGGCAAAGACATGCGCGATTCCGTTACCCATTGTACCGGAACCTATCACAGAAATATTTTTCATTATCATTTGGGTTTAATATAAAAAGAAGAAATGCAGACTTCAAGGAGAGGCTGCACTGTAAATCATTTCAATTTATCAGCCTCAAATCTAGCCTGAATCAAAGCCAATTCCAATTCAAGTAAGTATAAAATCCTTACCTTTATTGCATGAAAGAACTAGGAATTATTAACAGCCTTTTAATCAATAGGTTTACAGAAAACGGTGCTTATCTGGCTCTTCATGATGGTGGAGAAGTACTTTTGCCCAAAAGCTATCTTAAAGGAGATGAGGAGGTGGGACAGGAAATCAGTGTGTTTGTGTATACGGATTCTGAGGACCGTCCTGTGGCTGTTACCAATAGACCTAATGCTATATTGGATGAATTTGCTGTTATGGAAGTCAAAGAAGTGACTAAAATAGGTGCTTTTATGGACTGGGGCTTACCCAAGGATCTTTTTGTTCCCAATGCTGAAATGGGAAAAAATATGGAAGTCGGAGAAAAATATCTTGTAAGGGTTTGTATAGATTATAGAACTGACAGGCTTATTGGAGTGAATAAATACCAGGACTTTTTGTTGGAAGATACTCAGGGTTTTGAAGCAGGACAGCAGGTTCAGGCCTTAGTATTTGAAGAGACTGATTTAGGTTATAAAGTATTGATTGAAAATAATTTTGAAGGGCTATTGTATAAAAACGAAGTTTTCGAACCTTTGACTTTAGGAGAAATTGTAAGAGCTTTCATTAAAAAGAGAAGGGAAGACGGAAAGTTGGATTTGCAGCTTTTACCTGCCGGAAGAGAGAAATATGAAGAAGGGGCTGAAAAAATCCTGGAAGTTTTAAAAGTCCGGAAATTTTTGCCCCTTCACGATAAATCATCCCCTGAGTCTATCAAAGAATTATTGGGGATGAGTAAAAAGCACTTTAAGCAATCAATCGGTCAACTTTATAAGGCCAAGAAAATTCTTATAGAGAGTGATGGAATTAAACTCGTTTAGTCTAGTTCCAATATTGTATTAGGCGTGGTACACAGCACCGCTTTGTTTCGCTTGATTGCTATTGGTGCCTTGATCAGGTGAGGAAATTTGCTCAAAATTGTGAGCCAGCTTTCTTCATCCCAGGTTTTTCCCGCGATCTTGCTTTGATAGTCCGGATGTGCCCTATTGAGAAGGTCTTTTGGTCTAAGGTTCAATTTATCCAAAATTTCCCTCCAGCCTGTGGTAGTGATGCGTTCTTTTTCAATATTGATTTCATTCACATGGTTTGCCACAGTTTTGGCATAAGCTCTCATTTGCTTGTCTACCTGATGGGCAGGATTGTAATAGAAGAATAGTTCATTTGGGTGTGCTTTCATAATGCAATTGGTTTAGGGAGAATTAATTTAGTGTAATATCAGCTAAAAGCCAAATAATTCACCGTTTAATATTTATTTTCAGAACTAATTAAAATTAAATCTTCATTATGGATTTAGAAAATTTTAAAGAGAGAAGTAAGACTGAGTTTCAAAAGAACAAAAAGCTACTCCAAAAGATAAAAAATCAAAAACCTAAGCAACTTGATGATTTGTTTTCAGCCGCTCACGAAGAAAAATTTTCAAAAATTGATTGTTTAAGCTGTGCCAATTGCTGTAAGACTACCAGTCCGATTTTTATTCAAACAGACATTGAGAGACTTTCAAAAGTCTTCCGAATGAAAAGTTCAGAATTCATCGATATGTACCTTTATTTGGATAATGAAGGCGATTATGTATTGAAAACGGCTCCTTGCCCATTTTTGAATTCAGACAATACCTGCCTGGTCTATGAAGAAAGGCCCAAAGCATGCAGGGAGTATCCTCATACCAATAGAAAAAACATGCATGGCATATTAAACCTTACTTTGAAAAATACTTTGGTTTGTCCTGCAGTTTTTGAAATATTTCAAGACTTTGGTAAAGATTTTAGGAAGTAAGCAAATCTCTTTACTATTTTAGTGCCTTAAACCTATTGAAGATAACCATGAATATGAAAGATCACCATTTTTTAGGTGTTGATGTTGGGGGAACTCATTTGAAAATCGGTCTTGTAAGCAAGGAAGGAGAGATTGTTTCATTTGAAAAAATAGATACTGCACCGTACAGAGATGACCCAAAAGGATTTAATACCTGTTTTATTGAGGGAATGAAGGGAATTCTTGAAAAATATCCTGATGTAAGAAAAGTAGGGATAGGGCTTCCTGGACTTATTTCTAAAGACAGGACTACTACTTTGGAGATTCCGGCCATACCAGCACTGAATGGTTTTAATCTTAAAGGCGAACTGAAGAAAAAATATCCAGATATTTCCTTTTTTCTGGAAAACGACGCTGCTGCTGCTGCAATAGGAGAATATCGCTTTGGTAAAGACAATCCTCCTAAAAATTTTCTCTTTATTACGATGGGAACTGGTATTGGAAGCGCTTTTGTATTGGATGGAAGTGTATTCAAAGGATCCAGGGGCAATGCTATGGAAATGGGACACATGCTTTCCAGAGGAAACGAAGGTTTGGAGACTTTGATTGGAAGAAATGGCATACTCAAAATCATGGAAAGGTTTATCCAGGCATATCCAAGATTGGCTGGTGAATTGGAAAATAAAGAGCTTGGAACGCACCTTTTAGTAGACACAGCAAAAACCGGAAATGAGGTTTCTCTGATGGTTTTTGAAGAAGTTGGAAGAATTCTTGGCGAAGCGATTGTCTCGGTAATTCGCGTTTTGGATGTAACCCACGTTTATTTCGGAGGAGGAATTTCAGCAGGTTTGGAATTTATGATGCCTTCTTTGGAAAAAACTGTAAGGCAGTATTTGACGCCTTATTATGTGCGAGACCTGGTTCTTACCAAGGCTACATTGAAAAATGATGCTGGGACATTGGGAGCTGCGGCCTTGTGTTTTATGGAGGAGGAATAGTTATCCTAAATATGATAAATAGAAGGTGAGCCTAAAAACTCACCTTTTTTATGGGTCCAATCGGCTAATGGTAACTTCCGAGACTCTGCTGATTGCATTCAGTCTGAAAATGACCTTCAAAGATTCCTCTTCGGGTTTTGCCTGTTCACATGAAGGCGAAGGTTCCAGATAATAGATGAAAAAGTTTTGACTTCTGTCTGCAAGCTCAACCCTATCAGGTCTTCCAAAGGTCTTGATTAATGCTTGGTTGTCTTTTCCCAGCAACTCGTTTTTTATAGCCCTGAAGTTCTCCACCTGACTTTCTCTTTGTCGGAGGCATCCATTTCTGTCATTTTTCCAACTCTCCAAATCCATATTTTCTAATTCGACTTTTGGGGAGCAGTAGCTTATTGAGAACAAACCAAAAACTGCTAATATGAGGGTAAGTTTATTTTTGTACATGGAAGTGAAAATATCGCTTTTGTATTTTTAAATATTTGTCAAAAAGATTTGCTTGCTATTGATGCTGAAAGTAGACCTTTCGTTATTTTGTTTGGCAAATTTAGGGCTAATTTCAAGGCTTCTGATTTTTTTATCTTTTTTCTACAAATCCAAGTTTGAGAACGATAGAATTATTTGGACTTAAAATCAAGACTTTGTAAAACCGATTCAATAAGTGTCGAAAATAAAAACCCAAAAAGGTCAAAACAGTTTCAGTTGTGTCTAAGCTTTAATCTTTATATTAGCACGCAAAATCATCATTACTTATGTATTATCGTTTCGGAAAAGTTTTCCATTTCTTATCAATTTTATTCTTCTTAGTTGTCTTTTTGTATATCTATTCAGCCATACCTGAAACAGTTGCCTATGAAATTGACGATAATGGCTACTTGGTAAAAGGGGTCAGTAGGAGCACTTTCTTTTATTTTGGAATCATCCTATTCGCTGTGTTGAACATTGTCTTGATTACACCGGCCAAAATGATAGAAAAGCAAAGTACTGCAAACCTTAAAAGGCTTTTTCCAACAGGAGATATTTTTAGAGATTATATGCTTACCTGGATTTACTCATTTGTAGGGATTATCAATGTATCACTCTGCATCTTAACGTTGTTTGTGCACAGTATAAACAATCAGAATGAAATCAGTTCGGGTTCCTACAGTTTATTCTTTTATATGGTTCCTATATTTTTTGTGACTTGGGTTGTCGCATTGTTTTGGATTTTATCTCAAAAATTCAAAACATTACAGCGTGGAGTTTAAGTGCAATAGCGTTAATTTAAAAATTACCTCTTTGTTGACAAATGGCAGAAAACGTTAAATATACAGAAGACAGTATCAAATCCCTGGATTGGAGAGAGCATATCCGCTTACGCCCAGGAATGTATATTGGTAAATTAGGAGATGGCAGTGCTCAGGATGATGGAATCTATGTACTCGTCAAGGAAGTCCTGGACAACAGTATAGATGAGCATATGATGGGCTATGGAAGAACCATAGACATCAAAATCTCAGAACATAGGGTAGAGATAAGAGATTATGGTAGAGGAATTCCTTTGGGAAAGGTTATTGATTGTGTTTCTAAAATCAACACTGGAGGTAAATATGATTCAGGAGCATTCCAAAAATCAGTTGGCCTCAATGGAGTAGGAACCAAGGCAGTAAATGCACTTTCTGACTACTTCAAAGTCCAGTCATACAGAGATGGGGAAACCAAAGTGGCGGAATTTGAAAAAGGTATTTTGAAAGAAGACCGTAAGGTTGAAAAGACTTCAGATAGGAACGGTACCAAGGTCATTTTCACCCCAGACGCTTCAGTTTTCAAGAATTATCATTTTATACCTGAATACCTGGAAAATCAGATCTGGAATTATGCATTTCTAAATGCGGGTTTGACAATCAATTACAATGGTAAGAAGTTTTTTTCAGAAAAGGGATTGTATGACCTTTTGATGAGAAAAGTAGATGAAGACTCTATCAGGTATCCTGTTATTCATCTCAAAGGCAATGACATAGAGATGGCCATTACCCATTCCAACCAATATGGGGAAGAATATTATTCTTTTGTAAACGGCCAATACACCACCCAAGGTGGTACCCATTTGGCTGCATTTAGAGAAGCGATTGTTAAAACAGTCAGGGAGTTTTACAAAAAAGACTTTGATGCATCAGATGTTAGACAAAGCATAGTAGGTGCTATTGCAGTTAGGGTACAGGAACCAGTGTTTGAATCACAGACTAAAACCAAACTGGGCTCACAATCCATAGGGCCGGACGGCCCTACTTTACGGACTTTTGTCAATGACTTTGTCAAGACGGAGCTGGACAATTACTTACACAAAAATCCAGGAGCAGCAGATGCTTTATTGAAAAGGATTTTACAGTCAGAGCGTGAAAGAAAGGAAATTTCAGGTATTAAAAAACTTGCCAATGAAAGGGCAAAAAAGGCCAACCTTCATAATAAAAAACTGAGAGATTGCAGGATTCATTATGATGATCCCAAAGCTGATGAAGATCAGAAAAGTCGTACAATGCTTTTTATTACTGAAGGAGATTCTGCATCAGGATCTATTACCAAATCCCGGGATGTACAGACACAAGCAGTGTTTTCCTTGAGAGGAAAACCTCTGAATTGCTATGGTATGACCAAAAAGGTGGTCTATGAAAACGAAGAATTCAACCTCCTGCAGCATGCTTTGAATATTGAAGATGGTATAGAGGGACTTCGGTTTAGAAAAATTGTCATTGCCACTGATGCCGATGTGGATGGTATGCATATCCGCTTGTTGATCATGACATATTTCCTTCAGTTCTTCCCTGACTTAGTAAAAAACGGCCATCTCTTCATTTTGGATACACCTCTTTTTAGGGTAAGAAATAAAAAGGAGACTCTTTATTGCTATACAGATGAGGAAAGACAGCGGGCTATTCACAAACTTGGTAAAACTGCAGAAATCACCCGTTTCAAAGGCTTGGGAGAAATATCGCCGGAGGAGTTTGGGAAATTTATCGGTGAGGACATTCGTCTTGATCCTATTATTCTAAGCAAGGAAACCAAGATTGCAGATCTTCTGGGTTTTTACATGGGCAAGAATACCCCGGACAGGCAGACTTTCATCATTGATAATCTCAAAATCGAAAAAGATATCATTTTCGATGATCCGGCTAAAAACAGCGAAGATGCTGAAGAAGCTAAAGAGGAAAGTGAAGCAGCCTAAGCTATAATCCAAAATTTCAACATATTAGGCTTCGATCTTTAAATACACAGTTTGAAACAACCCGATTCTTATTCATTAAAATGAATTATAAGTTTGCATGAGCGATCAAGAAAATACTAACCCTGAGGAACAGGACAATAGCTTACACGATTCCATCCCTGTGACAGGGATGTACAAAGATTGGTTTTTGGATTATGCATCCTATGTGATTTTGGAGCGGGCAGTTCCCGCTATAGAGGATGGACTGAAACCTGTACAGAGACGTATTCTTCATGCCATGAAGGAGATGGATGATGGAAGATTCAATAAAGTGGCCAATATCATAGGTCAGTCTATGCAATATCATCCCCATGGTGATGCCTCCATAGGAGATGCTATCGTAAACCTCGGGCAAAAGGAACTTCTGATAGAAACTCAGGGAAACTGGGGGGATATCAGAACAGGGGATTCAGCAGCTGCGGCGAGATACATTGAGGCTCGCTTGTCTAAGTTTGCGCTTGAAGTTGTATTTAACCCTCAGACTACCGATTGGCAACTTTCTTATGATGGTAGAAAACGCGAACCTGTCACTTTACCTGTCAAGTTCCCTCTTCTTTTAGCACAAGGGGTAGAAGGTATTGCCGTAGGGCTTTCCACGAAGATATTACCGCACAATTTTATAGAGCTTATTCAGGGATCTATAGCAATTCTCAAGGGTGAGAAGACTAATGTACTTCCGGATTTTCCAACCGGAGGATTGGCAGATTTTTCGGAATACAATGAAGGGCTAAGAGGCGGACGGATCAAAGTAAGGGCCAGAATAGAAGAAGAAGATAGCAAAACCTTGTTGATCAAGGATATTCCGTATGGAACTACCACCAATTCGCTGATTGATTCTATTATCAAGGCCAATGACAAGGGTAAAATCAAAATTAAAAAGGTTGTAGATAATACTGCCAAGGATGTAGAAATACAAATTCAACTGGCTCCAGGTCAATCTCCTGACATGACCATTGATGCATTGTATGCATTTACTGACTGTGAAGTCAGTATCTCTCCAAATGCCTGCGTGATCATAGAAGAAAAGCCTGTCTTCCTCACTGTCAATGACATCTTGGCTTACAATACCAAGCAAACAAGAGCATTGCTGAAAAAAGAGTTGGAAATCAGAAAGGCGGAGTTAATGGAAAAACTTCTTTTTTCTTCCCTCGAAAAAATCTTTATAGAAAACAGGATATACAGGGATATTGAGGAATGTACCACTTGGGAGTCTGTAATTGAAACAATCGATAAAGGCCTGGAACCTTTCAAACCTGATTTTTATAGAGAAATTACTACTGAAGACATTGTCAGACTTACAGAAATACGTATTAAGAGAATCTCTAAGTTTGATACTTTTAAGGCAGACGAGTTGATGCGCAAATTGCAGGAAGAGTTAAAAGAGGTAAACTACAACCTCAAGCATCTGACTGAGTATGCCATAAAATACTACGAAAATCTGCTTACAAAATACGGCAAAGGAAGAGAGAGAAAGACCGAAATCAGGGCTTTTGACACCATAGAAGCCACAGTAGTAGCCGCCAACAATGCCAAGCTTTATGTCAATCGTGCAGATGGATTTGTGGGTTATGGTCTAAAAAAAGATGAGTTTGTATGCGATTGTTCTGACCTTGATGATGTCATTGTAATTCGCAGGGACGGAAAATGTGTAGTTACCAGAATTCAGGAGAAGGGTTTTGTAGGAAAGGACATTCTGCATGTGGCTATTTTCCGAAAGGGAGATGAAAGGATGGTTTATAACCTCATTTACCTGGATGGAGGAAGTGGAAGAGCGATGGTGAAGCGTTTTCAGGTCTTAGCTGTAACAAGAGACAGAGAATACGAACTTACCAAAGGGAGTAAAGGATCCAAAGTTTTGTATCTTACCGCCAATCCAAATGGGGAAGCCGAGATTGTAACGGTGTATTTGACTCAAGGTGCAAAGGCCAGAATCAAAGTTTTTGACTTTGATTTTTCTACCATAGAAATCAAGGGTAGGGGAGCAGGAGGAAATATCCTGACCAGGTATCCAATCAGGAAAATTCAACTGAAAATGGAAGGAGTCTCCACACTTGGAGGACTGGACATTTATTATGACTCAGTAGTTGGTAGGTTGAATACGGATGAGAGAGGAAGATTGATTGGTAACTTTTTGGGTGATGATAAAATCATTGTTTTCTATAAGAATGGAGATTATGAACTCACCTCCTTTGAGTTGACCAATAGGTATGAAGCGGGTAATGTTATGTTGATTGAAAAGTTTGATCCTCAGAAGATAATTTCAATTATTTATTATGATGGCACAGGCAAAACACATTATGTCAAGCGCTTCCTGATAGAAACTACAACCATGAATAAGAAATTCAATGTGATTTCTGATCATAAGAGTTCACAATTGAAAATTGTATCTACTGACAAGCAACCGCAAGTCAAAGCCTTGCTTAGAAAAGGAAAAGTGGAGGAGGAGCAAGAGTATGACTTGGATATGTTGATCGATGTCAAAGGATGGAAAGCTATTGGCAACAAACTTTCTTCTCACGATGTGGTATCTCTCAGCTTGATTAATTCTGAACCGAAGGAAGATTCTTCTCCCAATGAATCAAAAACGAAAAATACTTCAGAGGACTCTGATACAGATGAAGATTTGGAAGTTGGTTCTACAGTAGAATTCAAAGTTAAAAAAGAGGAGGACGACAAAGATCAACTAGGTTTGTTTTAGTTTTATAAAAAGTATGGGTTTTGCTCTGGGATCAGCTTTGCCTCTGTGTATTTGTAAGCATGGTCAATCACTCGTTTATGGATTTCTTCTTGCAGTACGCTCCTTTGAGATACAGATATCCAAGCAATAGGCAAATCAGCGAACTGATAACCATAAAGATCATTTTTTCCTGAAGCTCATTCAGGTAAGGATGATTAAAAGTTAAAATCAGAGGTATTCCTAACAAACCTCTAAGAAGAAAAATTGAACCTATTACAGTTAAAGCTATAGCTGTAATAGGCATTTTGAAAATCATACCAGCTCCAGAAAAAGCATAAAGAGACCAAATTCCCAAAATGAATGCTATGAATAAAGTTGTGATGATAGGTTCTATCATTCCAGCTTCTGCTTGCATAGCCATCATTTCACCTGCGCCGAAAAACCTATACCAATCCGGTCCACCTATGACTATTCCGATATGCATCAATGAAGCTATTGCGGTCAAAATTCCTGCTGTTCGCAAGTATTTATTCTGTGCTGTATTCATGTTGGTATTAATTAACATAGGACCAATGTACTTTATTCAAAGTAAGCCTTACACCAATTTGACAAGGTGATCATGAATTAAAAAGAATTTGGCTCAATGGGGAAATAGTACCCCTCAGATTTTAATTTTCTGAGGGGTGCTGTTAATTACTTTTTAACTATTGGAAGACTGATACTGCTTGGATATTTGTTGGAATGATGTATTGAATTAGTAGCCACTACTCCTTCTGTTTCGTCATAATTATTTCCACCTGTATTTAGGTTTCTATCAAATCTTGGGAAATTTGAACTTGAAATTTCAATCCTGATTTTATGCCCCTTTTCGAAATAATTGGATGTGGACATAGGTGTCATGTTGACCTCATAAACTTTCCCTTCTTCCATAAAGACTTCTTTTTCATAGCCTTCTCTGTAGCGTACCCTTTGAATAGTTTCGTCTAAGTTGTAGGCTGTTCCATCAGGATAGACATCAATGATTTTGATGGTAAGATCTGTGTCTTTGACATCTGAGGATAGATAGAGTTTGGCTTCGATAAACCCACTTACTTCTATTCCTTCTTCCAAGACTTCACTGCTGTAAACGAGGATATCCTCCCGGAGCTCCATTTCCTGTTGGTCAAATGCCCCTCCCTGTACAGCATTGCCGGTACAGCAAACATTTCCACCATAGGAAGGAACAGGCTTCATAGGGTCATATTTGAAAGAGTCCGGATTATCTCTTCCAGCCTTTTTCTTGGAAAGGATTCCATCACCTAAGCGGGAATTAGCATTTCCTTTACTGTTGAGGTAGAATGTTTCCATTTGAGCGTCTTTTGGGGGCCAAGTATCAGATGTCTGCCATTCGTTGGATCCCATCGTGAAATATGTCACTTTTGGCATTTCTTTTATACTGCTGCTTTCCTCTCCTTTTAACCAGTAGTCAAACCATGCAAAAGTTATTTCAGGATTAGGTAGTCGAGCATCTCCCATGCTTCTTTCTCCTACTACAGTGTTATCTGTTGCTCTCAGAAAGGCACAGTGAAGGGTAGGGGCGATGATCAGGTATTGGTTGTCTTTGGTAGCTTGACTTTTTGCCTGTTCCCTAATATGGTTGTACATAAATAGGTTGGGGCTTGAAGCCACATCATACCAGCTGACAAACCAGAAGGCAGGTTTTTCGAAGTCCATGTCATCATGAAAAAGGCCTCCCTGATACCATTTAGGATCATTGGGTTTCCTGGTTATCATTTCTTCATAGATTCCTTTGGGTCCATTCACATTTTTGATAATATCCTGGACAGGAAGATGAGCCAAGCCTTTTGCCCAATCTACTCTTGGATACCTTGGAGCCATATCATAAAACTTTTGAAGTCTCAGAAGGTCTTCTTGCTCAATGTCTGAAGAAAGCTTAGGTGCCATGGGATCATGCTGAGTGCTATAAAGCCATGCTGTAAAAAGCATTTGACCTGCACCTCCTCGGTACCAATTTCCCTGCTCATAAAAATTACCTATCCTTCCCACTCCTGCACCGAATCCCTGAGCTACCAAAGCAGTATGTGCGGGGTGATCCAAAGAAGCTACGGCCATTTGCCATTCAGCAGTAGAAGAACAACCGATAGTTCCGATTCTTCCATTACTCCAGGATTGTCCTGACATCCATTCAAAGGCATCATAGCCATCTGTCAACGGAACACCAAGAATATCCCACTCTCCTTCAGAGAAAAACCTTCCTCTTTCATTTTGAATTACATATGCATAACCTCTTTTTACATATTCCAAGGCCGTTTGCATGTGCCGCTCAACCAACTCACCGTTGTTGTAAGAGTTGAAATTGTAGGGCGTTCTTGAGAAAACTATTGGGACTGGATCGTCTGTTTTTGGCCGGTATATGTCAGTTGCCAACCTGACATCATCTCGCATCGGCATCATCACTTTTTGATCTACTATTGCAACTTCATGAAGTTGGTCTAATATACTTTTATCCTGGGCATACAAAAGCCCCGATAAAAGGATTGCAAAGATTAATAAGGGGAGTTTTTTGAGGTTCATTTTCCTTTATTCTGGTTTAAACTTTAAGATAAAGGAAAATATTATTTGGTTGTCAAAATCTCAAAAAATAGTACAGTTGCACGTCAAAAAATATTCAAACAGTATGTAATCCCGGAAGCAATCTGCATTTGAATTTGATTTAATGGTTTTTAAAGTTGAAAGTATTTTTGAGCTTATCGCCAAAGGTCTCATTGTTCTTTTTCCTTTTTGCTCTTGCTCTTTGCCTTTTCCTCTTGTTTTGTTCTTTACTTTTGACTAACACCATTCTAGCTGATATTCCAACCTGACCTCTAAAAAACTCCTCTCTTCCAACAAGGTTGACATTAGGTTTGTAATCCAAAGAGATAACAGTATTGAGAACGGTCATTTCAATCCCTGCAATAAGGTCGACCCCAGTTGTAGGATTTCCGTATGTATGAATAATTTGCATGGACTCAGGGTTTTTAATCCTACTTTCCTCCCATCCTGATGAAATTCCAGCACCATAATAATAATTGAATCTCTTTGAGATGATTGGCCTATGCCTTTCTAATAACAAATGGAAAGTTGTATTTCTGGAGAAATCCGATTGTACAATACCCTCAATGGTTACATGCTTGAAAATACGTTGTTGGGCACTCAATCCAAAAGTACGACTGTAGTCATTGCTGCCCATCCTGATACCGGCTGCAGTTCCATATCTTTGTGCTTCTGCCTGAAAGCTCAAAAAGGAAAGTCCAAATACTAAAGGAAGAAGAAGAAGGATAATTTTTTTCATAGGAATAAGATTCAGGCGCACAGCATCCAAAACTGTTCCAAAGATGGTAAATCCTACCAGTCTTCATCTTCTACTGAACTGGAATCTCCTAAAGTATTGATATTCAGCATTTTTTCCAACTCAAATAATTCTTCAAAATTATATTCTAATTCAGTAAGATTCAGGATTTTGTGCATTTCCAAAAGAGATTCGAAAGTAGGCGAACTTACATGTTTTGGAAGTTTGAAAATTCTGTGATCATCTTTTTCAAAAGGGCTGCTGACTTTTCCACCAAAAAGATAGGGGAGCAGTGTTTTTGAACAGCTTAAAACTATATGGTCAACCCGGTATGTTTCAAAGTATCGGGTCAACCTGGAATTGATAGAATCGAAAAAATCCAATGTTTCAGCAAGTCTAACCCTTGATCCGGCCCTTGACTTCCCCTTTGTCTTCAGGTATTTGATCTGGCTTTTACCCTGTTTTTTCCGAACCATATAAGCTCTGAAAACTTTGTGATCAAGTAATTCACCATTTTCAAAAAAGCCTACTGATGCCATCCCCGAACGTATCATGACCAATGTGTAGTTGATAAAATCATTTTTTCCAACCTCTACCTTGTCAAAATCAAACATGAGGTTAAGTGAAAATCTTAGACTTGCAACGGTTTGATTTTCTTTATTTTTAAAAAATACCTTTCTTTTTTTAGGATTTAAATCAATTGTTAAATCACTGGAATTTAGCTTTTTAAAAATATCAACTGCATTACTATTTTCTAAAAATACTTTTTTCATGGTTTAAAATTAAGCTATATATCTATTGTGGTCTTATTTTTGTTAATTAAAATTCTAAATCATGGAGAACAAAATCGAAGATTATATTTCCCGTATGTGCGATCCTACTGAGAAGGATGCTTATATTTTTGCTGATAAGTTGGCTAAGATAGGTGATGAAGCAGTAATTCAAAGGCTGATAGAAATACTAAAGTCAGATGATCACGAAAATGCTCAGCTTGCAGCGATGGCTTTGAGTAAAATTAAAAACAATTTCACTGCGCTAGAGCCAATGTTGGAGGTAATCCATAAAAAGGAGAATAAGCTAAGCAACGGCGTATTTGTACAGTCTCTGGAAGGTTTTGATTTGTCTGGAAAATTCATAGACCTCTTCAGAATATACCTGTTTGGTAATTTCAAGTCATCTGCATTGGCAAAAGAAATGTTGGATACTGTGGAATTTGAACTGACACCAAGAGTACTGAAAAAAATGGAAAAGCATTGGAATCATTTTCAAAATAATACAGATACAAATTCAAATGAATTTGAAATCAAAAAAATGGAAGTTGAGGAAATGTTTGAAGAAATAAAAGAGATATTTTCCGAGGATTCAACAACAAATGAATTGTAATAAAAGTTATATAAGTATATGAAATTCAAGGATGTAATACTGCTTCATGAGGATTTTTTAGCCGATTTCGGTTTTCAACTGGACGGTCGGTCCCTGCATTACATCAAGACCATTGAAGAAGGGAGGCAAATGGTGTTTTTTCATTATACTCATCATGAGGATGTCTCTTATCTTGAATATCATTTAGGCATCAGATATGACAAGGTTGAAAATATCGTCCATAGATTTTTACCTTCATTGGGAGATTACAAAGAAAGAAGCATTACCCTAGTCGAAACAATGGACAGGATACATGATGAGATGCCCAGAAGGTTTTTGGTTGAAAATGACAATGAATTAGGTCCTGTCATAGCAACTGCTGAGGATTTTCTTGTCAAAAAAGGTTTCCGTTTCCTGGATAAATACTCCGAAGGTGCTGTTTTGGAATCCTACTTCAATAGAGAAACTTCAGTACCTATATTGACTCAAAATTTCACTTACAGATCCGCAAGGGGAATCACTCTGGCAAAATTTTACAATCCTGATTCTTTTGAAGAGATCAAGAGCAAATATTTGGACATGCTGAATGAAAAACAGGTAACTCCATTTAACCTTGCTTGTTTCATCAATTTGATCGATTATCTGGAACACCTTTGATTTATTTTCTCTTCACGCCTCTAACTGCTTCAGCTTCCATAGGATTATCTGGCCATTGATGCTTTGGGTACCTTCTCTTTAAATCTTTTCTAACTTCAAAATAGGTTTCTTTCCAAAAGTTTTCCAAATCAGAAGTAATCTGAACAGGCTTGAAACCTGGTGATAGAAGGTGTAAGAGCAGGGATGTCTTTCCCTTATTGATCTTGGGTGTCTCTATCCATCCAAATATTTCCTGTAGCCTAACTGAAAGAATTGGCTGCTCGTTATCTCTGTATTCCAGCTTTATTTGGCTTCCACTGGGAACAGTGATTTTAGAAGGTGCGAGTTGTTCAACCTTTTGCTGAAGCGTATAATCCAGCCTGTTGACTAAGATTTCGTAAAGATCAAGCTTCTTAAGATCTTCAGCATTTTTAACGGGTTGAATATAAGGGCTTAACCAATCAGGCATTTCTTCTTTCAAGGCAATCAAACTGAAATCAGGTATTTCAAGTTCAGGGTTAGTGTTTTGCAATAGCTGTAATCTAAACCTAAGCTGTTCAACATTTTGACTGAAATTCAGGTAGCGCCTGGGGTCATTTTGGATGACCGGAATAATTGCGGTAACTTTTTCTTCTGGTGTGATTTGATGTATGGGGGTTGACCTCAGGATAATGGACCCTATTCCCAAGGTTTGTGCAGCAATGAGTTCTTCGTATTGCTTGTCCCATTTGATCATTCTTTTTTCTTTGAGCATGGGTTTCAAATCTATAGGATTGATGGCTGCCGCCATAAAAATCTTTCCCATGCCGTCCCTTTCATCTACATGTGAAACCGCAATCCAAGGTTCATGTGCAAGATCATCCCTATGCCCCATGATGGCTATTTTTCCATTTGCCAATTGAAATTGGGCGTTATTTCCTGGCCTTGCTGATGCTATTCTTTCAGGGTAGGCATAGGCGATAAGAAGTCCAACTTCATAAGGGTCAAATACCCCATTGTCAACTTCCACGTTAAGCAATTTTCTATATTGAGATGCAATCTTTTCAATTTTCTTGATCCCTTTGATTGAAAGGTTTTCTTTTCTGGCTCTCCTAATGGCCTCTATTCTCAAGTTCATATCAACTCCAAGCTCTGGCTTCAATGGGTCACGTTCTTCTAAAAGGGCCGCTATATCTGTAGCTAAAGCAACGTTGTCCAATTCTTCTGCTTTCAAAAGCATATGTGCTATGCGTGGGTGTGCTGGAATACTATGAAGTTTTTTACCATGTGGAGTCAGTTTGCCATTTTCCAAAGCTTCTATTTGATGCAATAAATCATAAGCTTGAGAAATTGATCCAGAGGGTGGGGGAGTGAGCCAAGTCAGACTTTGTATTTGTTTTATTCCCCATTGTTCCAGATCCAAAACCAATGAAGCCAGGTCTGCTTCCAAAATTTCGGCAGTTCTGAATTCATTTAAATAAGAATGGGTGGATTTAGACCACATCCTGTAGCAAGTACCGGGTCCTAATCTTCCTGCTCTACCGGCTCTTTGATCTGCTGCATCTATAGAAATTGGGATGGTTTCCAACCTGCTTAAACCGGATCTGGGGTTGAATTTTGAAGTTCTGCTGTAGCCGCAATCCACAACGGCCTTGATCCCTTCAATCGTAAGACTCGTTTCCGCGATGGAAGTGGAAAGTACTACTTTTCTTCTTCCGTCTTTCCTTGGCATAATCGCCTGATGCTGGGATGATGGCGATAATTGTCCATAAAGAGGAAGAATTACAAAACTCTTAAGGGAAGATTTTAAAATTGCTTCTGTTTTTTTGATTTCACCTTGGCCTGGTAAAAATGCCAAAATATCACCATCCGTTTCTTTAGAAGCTTTTTTTATAGTCTGAGCAACCATTTCCGGCATGCTGTAAAAATCATAATCGCCTTCATAATTGATGGTGACTGGGAACATTTTCCCCTTACTGCTTAGGGTGGGAGCTTCCAAGAGATCAGCTAATAATTCCATATCCAAAGTGGCAGACATTACCAAAATCCTTAAGTCTGTCCTGAGTACTTGCTGCGCCTCCCTACACAGAGCCATGGCTAGATCTGCATGGATATTTCGCTCATGGAATTCATCAAAGATTACCAGTCCTACACCTTCCAATGCATTGTCATTGTGGAGCATTCGGGTAAGTATTCCTTCAGTGACAACTTCTAAACGCGTCTTTTCTGAGATATTATTTTCGAAACGTATTCTATATCCTACTGTCTCACCTACCTTTTCACCTAGTAACTCTGACATCCTGTGGGCGATGCTTTTAGCAGCCAATCTTCTTGGTTCCAACATGATGATTTTTTTTCCTTGCAAAAAAGGTTCTTCCAGAAGCGATAAAGGAAGTATGGTACTTTTGCCTGCACCGGGAGGGGCAGTGATGATTAGTGTATTGTTGTTTTGTAGATTTAATTTGGTTTGTGCGAGAATGTCACAAACGGGTAAACCGGAGGCGGTGGGAGAAAATTTCAAATCTTAATTTTTTTACAAACTTAACAAAAAAACCGCTTCAGGTTAATTCCCGAAGCGGTTTGATCATCCGTTATTTGTGGTCTTTAATCTATTTTGAAGAAGGCTCTTCCATATTCCCAGCGCATTTCAACACCGTCATGGTTCACATCATATACCAATCTTTCTTCTAAAGTGCTGGTTTGACCGGAAACAATCCCCACACGCAAGGCATCTTTACTTGAGTCGTAGTTATTTGTTCCCCACAATCCAGTATCCTTGTTGAAGATTAAAGTAGATTCACCTTCATTGGGAATGATGAACAAACTGTACTTTCCAGCAGGAAGCTCTTTTCCTTGGACTTTAATGTCTTTACTGGTTTCAAACGTGGTGGCTTCATTGGCACCGGCTCTCCAGACTTCACCCAAAGGGACTAAAACTCCCCAAATCTGTCTTCCATTTACGGCAGGACTTGAATAATTGATTGTAATTTCTGATCCAGCAACAGTTCCTGAGGCAGTTCTCGGAGGACTTGCCCTTTCCTGATCTTGGGCCATGGCCGAGTTGTTGAAGGTTATTGCTGCGATCAAAAATGCAAATGCTGAGAGTTTGAAATAATTTTTCATGTTATTTTGGATTTAGTTGTATCCTAAAATATAGTAAATTAATTACTTTAAATTTTTACCCAAGCCTGTTTTTTATGACTTTCTATGATTCTTTCACAGATTAACAATTCCCGATGGCCATCTTCGAAGGTTGGAAAGGACGGGCTCTCAGGTTGTTTTCCTTCTCTTACCGCCGCATATACCTCTTTAAACATCTGCTTGGATGTGTCTGGAAAGCCTTCATTGTGACCACCTGGAAAACTAATCAGTCCTGCTGCTTCCGGTGTGAACAGGGCAGGGTCTTTCATCAAATGCTGATTGGCGGTTTCTCTTTTACCTATCCAAAGCTCATTTGGCTTTTCTGAACACCATTCATAATTTGATTTTGAACCTGCTATTTCAATATTAAGCCTGTTTTTACGGCCGGCATTCACTTGGGAAACAGTAACGGAACCTTTGTTGCCATTATCAAACCTGAGCAACACACTGGCGTGATCTTCAGTGTTGATAGGGACTTCTTCATAATCAGACTCCTGTAACATCTTTCCAGAATAGGTTTCTATAGGCTTTAATGGTTTTAGGCGCGTTTTGTGAACTGTTGAAAAATCAGCCATCACTTCGGTAATTTTCAATCCTGTCACATATTCTGTAAGATCCAACAAGTGTGAACCAATGTCAGCAATGGCTCTGGAGTCCCCAGATTTATCAGGCTCTAGTCTCCAATTGTAATCAGTTTGCAGAAATAGCCAATCCTGAAGATATGAGCCCATAATACTGTAGATTTCCCCTAAATCCCCTTTTTCTCTCATGGTTTTCATTTGCCTTACCATGGGGTAATAGCGCAGGTTGAAATGAACAGCATTCACAAGGCCGGTTTCTTTCGCTAAGGCAACCAATTCTTCAGCCTCTTCAATTTTGGTAGCCAAAGGTTTCTCGCATACTACATGTTTACCGGCCATTAAGGCCGCTTTGGATTGAGAATAGTGTAGAAAATTAGGTGTACAGATATGTACAACATCTATATCCGGTTGCTGAAGCATTTCCTCAAATGTATAGGCATTTGGTATACCCAATAATTCCGATTTAGCTTTTGCCAATTCGATGTTGACCTCACAAAGTGCTGTAACTTCCAGGTAGGGAATTCTTCTGAGTGCTTCCAAATGTGCAGGACCTATAAAGCCTGTACCTACAATAGCTGCTTTAATTTTTTTCATCTTAGGTTAAATGGTTTGATTTTACTCTGTGAAATTAAAGATAGGTCTTTAGAATTTCTAATAAAATCGAAAACAAAAGGCTTTTTCAAAAGGTAATCCATTCATGTTCTAATATTACGGCTTATCAAAATACATTTTAAAAACCTTCCGGAATACTTAGCATCAAGCGTTAAATTGCTTAAATTATTTTGCGAATCATTAAAAATCAAACAAATGGCAAATTATAGTCTAAAAATCAACGGAGAGACATTCAATGTTGATGTGGAAGAGGACACCCCGCTGCTTTGGGTATTGAGAGATCATTTGGGCCTAGTGGGAACCAAGTACTCCTGCGGAATAGCCCAGTGCGGCGCTTGCACTGTTCATCTAAATGGTGAAGCAACTTTTTCCTGCACCCTACCTGTGTCGAGTGTAGGTTCTGATGAGGTAACAACCATTGAAGGTCTTTCCAAAGAAGGCGATCATCCTGTCCAAAAGGCATGGAATGAAGTAGATGTTGCCCAATGTGGCTATTGTCAAGCTGGTCAAATTATGAATGCAGCAGCTTTGTTGAAAAAGAATCCATCTCCAAGCATGCAGGAGATTGAAGACACGATGAACAAGAATCTTTGTAGGTGCGGAACTTATCATAAAATCAGAGAGGCTGTTGCATTGGCAGCAAAAAATAAATAATTATGGCAGATCTAATAAAAACAAACAGAAGGGATTTCCTCAAAATAGCAGGAACAGCTGCTGGAGGATTATTTATTGGCTTTTATTGGTCAGGGTGTGATTCTCCAAAAATGCAGGTGCTTTCTGATGATGAAGTTTTGGCTCAGGCACATAATTTCAATGCATTTTTGTCTATTTCACCTTCAGGTGATGTGGTGATCTATTCTCCCAATCCTGAGTTGGGCCAGAATATCAAAACCTCTTTCCCTATGGTAGTCGCTGAGGAATTGGATGCAGACTGGGAAAAAGTAAGAGTTTTCCAGGCTAATCTGGACAATGACAAGTTTGATAGACAGCTTACCGGTGGATCTGGCGCCATGCCGCATTCTTGGGAAAGACTGAGAAAAGCAGGTGCTACAGCCCGTCATTTACTCCTTGTTGCTGCGGCATCCCAACTGGAAGTGGACATGGATGAGTTAGCCACCGAAAAAGGTGAAGTAATTCATAAAAAGAGTGGAAAAAAAATAGCTTATGGAGACCTCGTAGCTGATGCTTCTCAGCTGGAAGCCCCGGAGGACGTATCTTTAAAGCATCATAAAGACTTTAAGATCATTGGTACTCCTGTCAAAAATGTGGACAACAAAGCCATGTTTACAGGTAAACCGCTTTTCGGTCTTGATTTTTACAGAGAAGGCATGGTCAATGCAATGATCCAAAGACCTCCTTTTGGCATGAAAATCAAATCTGTAGATGACTCTGAAGCAAAAAAAGTACCTGGTGTGACCGATGTAGTCACTTTCAATAATAATGTCGCTATAGTTGGAAATACTACTTGGCCGCTTTTGAAAGCCAAAAAATTACTGAAAGTAACATATGAGCCAGACGGAACAGTAGAAAGTACTGAAGACCACGATCGCCTGTTCGTGGAACTTATGGATAAGGGTAAAGCCCAGGTGATGAGAAAAGATGGAAATGTAGATCAAGCTTTTAGTAAAGCTGCCAAAGTGGTCTCTGCGGAATATCAATGTCCTTTCCTTTCCCATTCACCTATGGAGCCTCAAAACTTTTTTGCCCATGTGAAAGGCGACAAAGTTGAATTGGTCGGCCCTACACAAACACCCGATAGGGCAAGAATGGAAACTGCTCAACTGTTGGATATTCCTACAGAAAACGTAAGTGTAGAAATCACAAGACTTGGCGGTGGATTTGGCCGGAGGTTGAGAGCTGATTTTGTTGTGGAAGCAGCAGAGCTGTCCAAAATTTTGAACAAACCCGTAAAGGTAACTTGGAGTAGGGAAGATGACATGACTGGGGGTGCTTACAGGCCTGCTGTCAGGTATAAATTTCAGGCAGCACTGGACGAAGAAGGAAATATGATTGGGTATAAACTCAGAGGAGTCGGAATCAATGCAGGGAATACCACAAGAGAAAATAATTTCCCATCAGGTTCGGTGGATAATCTACTTATTGAGTCTGTCAACCACAGCTCTCCAATTACAACCAATGCCTGGAGAGCGCCTATTACCAATTTCCTAGCCTACGCTGAACAGTCTTTTATTGATGAGGTAGCTCTAGCAGTAGACAAGGACCCTGTAAAATTTAGGTTGGAATTATTGGATAGAGCCAAAAATAATCCAGTAGGTGAAATTCATTACGATGTAGATAGAATGAAAACAGTTGTTGAAACTGCAGCTGAAAAGTCAAATTGGGGTAAAGATGCCAATGTAATGCAAGGTTTCAGTGTTTATTTCTCACACCGCTCTTATGTAGCTCAGGTAGCGAATATAGAAATGGAGAATAATCAGCCTGTTCTCAAAAAAATTACTGCTGTCACAGATTGTGGAATTGTGGTAAATCCTACCGGAGCAAATCAGCAAGTGAGAGGAGGTATAGTAGATGGTATGGGACATGCCATGTTCACCAATATGACCTTCAAGGATGGATTACCTACCCAAAAGAACTTCGACACCTATAGATTGATCAGGATGAAAGAAGTACCTGAAGTTGATGTTCACTTTATAGACAATGGAATAGATCCTACAGGTTTGGGAGAGCCAGCACTTCCGCCAACAGGGGGAGCTATAGCCAATGCGATTTATAAAGCAACCGGCAAAAGATTAAGGTCACAACCTTTTATTGAACAAAAAGAATTTTCAGAATTCAATCTTGAAATTAAAAGGGTATAAATTCAAAAGCCTTCCGAAGCAATCGGAAGGCTTTTTTAAAGCTCATCCATTTCTCTTTCAGGCCAATAGGGCCCTGTAATAAGTATAGTTTTTTCAGCCTTATCAATGTTAAACTCTAATTCCATCTCTTCAGGAGCTTGTTCATGTATATTAAGACAAGCATTGTAATGAATTAAATTGAAATTCACCTTAACCTTCCCCTGCGTAAGATGTTTATCTAAGTGTAATTCCTTAAACTTTACATTTTCTACAACTGCCCCTTCCTTTCGGAAATAATAAGATAGAAATATGCCAAAGTCCTTATTATCCTGATTGATGATCTCTCTGACAAGCGCTTCTTTTGATAAATCTTTATTACTTTCTTTGATATGAAATATCCAACTTTCCTGCATACCCAAATATAGGTCTTTTGATTGACTGACTCAATGGCCATATAATTGAAATAGCTAGAAAAAAATTGAATTTTGAATTTGTTAAATCATATGCAATACCCTGTTTACCTGGATTATAATGCCACCACACCTTGCCATCCAGATGTATTGGAAAAAATGGTACCCTGGTTTTCTCAACATTTTGGTAACGCTGCCAGTAAAAATCATCCTTATGGTTGGATTGCCGAAGATGCTGTCGAGCAGGCAAGAGAACAGATAGCACAACTGATAGGAGTCAAGTCCAAGGAAGTTATTTTTACCTCAGGAGCTACAGAATCTATTAATTTGGCCATTCAGGGGATATTTAACGCTTATACAAATGAAAATCAGCACTTTATTACCTGCGCTACGGAGCATAAGGCTGTCTTGGACACCTTTGCTTATCTTGAAAGCAAAGGAGCTGAGGTGACTTATCTTGGGGTGAATTCAAAAGGAGAAATAGATCTTTCTGAACTTCAGGCCTGTATTCAGACTAATACCAAAATGATAGCACTGATGTGGGCAAACAATGAGACAGGAATTATCCACCCTATTCAGAAAATAGCTCAAATTGCAGCTGAAAAGCAGATTATATTTTTCACGGATGCTGTTCAGGCAGTTGGTAAGATTAATTTAGACATAGAAGGAATCCATCTGCTAGCCCTTTCTGCACATAAATTTTACGGTCCAAAAGGAGTAGGGGCACTCTACATACGTCACAACCATCCACTTCCTAAACCAGCACCATTGATTTGGGGTGGTGGGCATGAAAAAACTTTTCGGAGTGGCACTTTGAATGTACCGGGAATTGTAGGCATGGGAGAGGCGGCAGCTATCAGGCTTCAAAATATGCAAATAGAAAATAGAAGGTTAGCACTGCTAAGAGACAGACTTGAAAACAGACTTCTGGAAATTAATGGCACACAATTGAACGGAAGTAAAGCGAACAGATTAACACACGTTAGCAATATTTCCTTTGCAGGGGTGGAAGGAGAGGAGTTTCTTAGGATGCTAAACAAGAAAATTGCAGTCAGTTCGGGTTCAGCCTGTACCAGCATTTCGCCAAAACCCAGCCATGTATTGGCGGCTATGGGCATTGATAGTGATTTGGGAAGGGCATCGGTAAGATTCAGCTTGGGATTGGATACTACGGAAGAAAAAGTTGATGCTGCAATTTCCCATGTAAAAGAATCCTTATCTGTTTTAAGATCCTGATTTACTCCATCTCCGAAAGCCTTTCAAAATCTTCAAGGGTATCTACATCAAAGGAACCCTCAGGGAAATCTATGACAGAAAGATCTTCTTGGTGTTGAATGATAACTTTTTTAGCACCCTCTTTTGATTCTAGTGCAAGAAGTTCTGCAAAGTAAGTCCGATCAAAAAGGGCTGGAACCCCAAGTGTATTTCCATAGGTACAGCAAACAATACCTTTTTTGCTTTTGGATTTTTCCTTTATGATTTTATCCAATAAAAAATTATCCACAAAAGGTTGATCGCAAAGGACCAAAAGGACCTGAGAGAGACCAGGGTTTTTATTCAAGAGAAATGTTAAACCTTCCTGCATAGATATGGACATGCCTTTTTCCCAGTTTTCATTGATTATGTAGTTGGTATTTTTAAAATCAATTTCATTCAAAATCTCCTGCTTGTATCCGCCTAAAACAGTGACCAGCTCTATACTATCCAATTTGCGTACCTCATCCAAAATCTGTTGCAACAGGCATTTGCCCCGAAATTTAAGCAGCTGCTTTGCTTGACCCAAACGAAAGGAACCACCAGCTGCCATGATAATAACTCCTGTGCTATTTTGGCTATCCTTCATGAATTGGACCTTTTTTATCTTTTAGGAATTGGGGATCTTTATTCGATAAAACAGCCTTGATTTCGGCCAAAGCTGAAAGAGCTATCTCTTCTGGCCCTTCAGCTCCTATATCCAGACCAAGTGGGCCGTAGATATGGCTCCTATTAAAAGCAATTCCTTCATTGATGAGCCTTTCAAATAGTTTTTCAGACTTCTTTTTAGGGCCCAAAATCCCGATATAGGGGACATCCTTTTTGACCAAATATTTGAGAACAATTGCTTCATATTCAAAATTATGTGTCATCAATACCACAACTGTATCGGAATCAAAATCCAATTTTTCTACAAGTTCATCTGCTGGACTTACAACGATCCGGTTGGCAGATGGGAACCTTTCTGTTGTTGCCTGGTTTTTTCTGCCATCAGCTAGTGTCAGTTGCCAGCCCAACAAAGAAGCCATTTTTGTCAAAGGAATGGTGTCATTCCCCGCTCCAACCAAAATCAGGTGTACGGGAGCCTTGATACATTCATAAAAGATAAAATAATCATCTGAATCTTTCACCTTATTTATTTGATTTTCAAATGATTGATATATTTCATCTCTAATTACATTTAATAAGCTGGATAAAGGGAAATTTTCTTCACCGAAAGACTTACTTTCTTTGTAAAGTATTTTGGTGCCTATTTGTGGAGCTCTTGGATTAAGAAGAGAAAAAACAGTTATCAGAACAGCCATAGACCTATCTTGAACAGCAATTTTTAGAAGTTCAATAGGGTTGAGCGAATCTTCATAAGCTATGGGTTCAATTAGAACTTGAATAATGCCATTACAGCCAAGTCCTACACCGAATTTCTGATCATCTTCATCTGTGGTATCATAAGTTACCACCATTGATTTTTGTTGAAAAATGACTGACTGTGCTTTCCTCAAAGCATCTCCTTCTAAACAACCACCTGAAATCGCCCCTGTAAGAGTACCATCCTCAGTTACCAACATTCTCGCACCAGGCCTCCTGTAAGCCGAACCATCAACTTTAACCACAGTCGCTAATGCTGTTTTGAGGCCTTTTACTTTACTTTTTTCGTATTCCCTGATGATCTGGGTGATTTCTTTCATGGATTGACAATTTTACTCAAACTAAAACAAAAACACCTAAGGATGATACTTTGATCTGATAAATGGTATTTTTTTTCGACAAAAAGCTTACATCTACCTGTAATCCAAATAGTAATAAAATTAAGATACAGAATGCAAACAGAGACTTTCCAATATTATGAAAATTTGTTTTGAAAGATTCACAATACTTCTTAGGGAAAAATAGGAATTTCACGAAAATTCTCGGTATTTTGTAGATATGGCAAAATCGAGAGAGACCTTTAATAAAAAAGAAAAGGAAAAACAAAGACAGAAAAAGAAGCAGGAAAAGTTAGACAAGAAAGAAGCCCGTAAATCTGGCAATGACAAGTCAACAGACTTTGAAGACATGATTGCTTATGTGGATGAATTTGGCAACATTACTTCAACTCCACCTGACCCGACCAAGAAAAAGAAAGAAATTGATGCAGAAAGCATAGAAATCGCTGTGCCAAAAGATTCTGAATTGGAGCCTGAGGATCCTACTAGAAAAGGCAAAGTGACTTTTTTCAATGGTGGTAAAGGATTTGGATTTATCAGAGATGATCAAACCGGGGAGAGTGTATTCGTGCACATCAACAAATGCCTTGACAGCATCCAGGAAGGTGATAAAGTTACTTATGAAACCGAAAAAACACCTAAGGGCCTGAGTGCGATCGATGTCAAATTGATCAATTAAACTGTTTAAAGAAACATCTGACTACCTTTAAATTGACTGTTTTTTCACGGTTAATTTAAAGGTATTTGTGTTTATAAGAGCTTTGAAAACACATCAAAGATTCCTAGAATTGGAGTCTGATCAAAAAGCAATCATATCATGCAGATACCAAGCTTGGCTGAAATAAAAAGAGAACTTAAGCTTCTCAATGAAAATGAATTGATTGATGTAGTTTTAGACCTGGCTAAATACAGCCGTGAAAATAAAGCTTATCTTTTTTTCAGGCTTTTTGAAAAAGAAAATCCCAGGATCTATGTGGATATGGTAAAAGATGATCTGGATCTGAATTTTATGAATGCAAACACCAGAAATTACCATGTGGCCAAAAAATCAGCACAGACCATCCGAAGAAAACTCAATAAAAACCTAAAACTGACAAAAGATAAAACTGCACAGATTGAATTGATTATACATTTTTGCAAGCAAATGAAGGCTTATGGCTATTTGCAATACGGTCATCCGGTGATAGAAAATCTTTTCAAGGTTCAAATTGGAAAAGCGGAAAAGCTGATTTCAGGCCTTCATGAAGACTTGCAATATGATTTTCAACTGATGCTGGAAGACCTTAGTTAAAGAATTTTAAGAAATGATGGAAATTGGCCAAGAACCTTGGCACTTCTGTTGATGTTACGAATGCATGAAATCAACCTGTCTAGTTTTTTTATTTTGTGTGCTCAGTATTTCCGGAAGGGTCTATTCTCAAAATGTAACTTTTGGTTTTAAGACAAAACAAGAGCCTATAGAAAATGCAATTTTTGAGATTATCGAAGTTCAGGATGGAAGAAAAGTAGGGGAAAGTATAGGGAAAATTTACACCCAGGGCACTGTTATGTCTACTGCTCAAATAGGAGACGGAGTAGCTCAGACTTTAAAAAATTACTTCAAAACTTCTGTGAAGAGTCAAAATGAAACTAAACAGGCAATTTTGGTGAATGTTGAACAATTTGAAATTAAAGAGACCAAAAGCACTAATACCGTTGCTGGTGGAGAGTTAAAGTTGAAGTTTGGATTTTATGTCAAAGGCAGTTTTGACCCCATTCATTTGATGGATTATGAGGGTGGAATGAATTATAGAAGGTCTATCAATAGATTAGATCTTGCAGAACGTGTTATTCAACAGGCTTTAGACAATAGCCTTGATTATTTTAACCAATGGATTAATTCTCAAGCGCTAAATAACAGGGCCTTAGCTGGTTCAGTTCGCTTGATTATTGAAAATAAAGCTTTTGAAAGTGATCAGGACACTGTCTTTTATGATTTTAAAAGACCTTTAAAGTGGAGTGATTTTACAAACAGGCCAAAGTCTAGTTCCAGTTACAATGCAATGATTTTTACTAGCTTGGCGATGGAAGGAAGACCTTTTGTAGAAGATGGAAGTATCATTATGCCTTTAATAATCAAGGTTTATATGCTTCCTGGACAATCCTGGGTCAGAGATAAAAATGATTACTCGCTAAACCATGAACAGCGGCATTTTGATGTTGTCCGGGTTGTTGCTGATCGACTTACCAATAACCTTCAAAACCTTGATGTAAATCCTGAGAATTATGAAGCCCTGGTCAATGATGCGTATTTTGATGCTTACAGGGAAATGAATAAGCTTCAGGAGCTTTACGACGGACAAACCAGTCATGGCCGTAAAAGGGATATCCAAGAACGTTGGAATCGAATGTTGGATATGGCTTTGAAAGGAGACTATACAGCTTTAGAAAATGTTTTGAGTGAGTAAAGTTTTGTAATCAAACATTTTCTTTAGTAAGACAATTAAATAAGGCTCAACCACTACCTTACTATAATTGTTATATAATTTACATTATGTTAAATTAAAAGAATTGCCTTATAGACAAGAGAGCCACTTAAAAAAAACATCCTCTACCCTTATTTATTTTCTTGTTGAATATTTAGAAATTTTTGACAAGCTTAAAGCTTGTAATTTCTACTTATGTCCCAAAACAGTACAGCAAGAGCAGGTCTCTATTTAGGTCCGTTACTTTTCCTTATTATTTTATTTTTTGTGAAACCAGACGGAATGACTCAGGAAGCAATTTCTATGTTGGCAGTTACACTGTGGGTTGCGGTTTGGTGGATTACTGAAGCCATTCCTATAGCTGCAACTTCTTTATTGCCTTTGATTCTTCTTCCAACCTTAGGCGCACTACCGATGGCTAATACGGCCTCTTCTTATTCCCACCCCATGGTACTGTTATATATGGGTGGCTTTATGATCGCCATGGCCATAGAAAAATGGAATCTGCACAAGAGAATTGCATTGAATATAATTTTATTTATTGGTACAAACATTCAGAGGATCATATTGGGTTTTATGTTGGCTACAGCTTTTTTATCTATGTGGATATCCAATACAGCTACAGCTTTGATGATGCTTCCCATTGCGATAGCCGTTGTGGTTCAGCTAACTCCTGGTCAAAAAGAGGTCAAACCTAATAAAATTGGTCAAGCTTTGATGTTGGGTATAGCCTACTCTGCTTCAATTGGAGGTGTAGCTACTTTAATTGGGACTCCTACCAATATAATTCTAGCCGGTGTGATTAAGGAAATGTATGGGTATGATATTAGTTTCGCTCAGTGGATAGTCTTCGGCTTGCCTATTTCATTCGTTCTCTTGTTAATTTGTTGGGTTTATTTAGTCAAATTTGCCTATCGTTTTGAAAAAGGATTCACTGTAGATAGCGGTCAAGAAGAAATCCAAAGGCAGCTAGCACTTTTGGGTCCAATGTCTACTGAAGAAAAAAGGGTTTCATGGGTTTTCGGGGCTGTAAGTTTTACCTGGATCATGCGTTCATTGCTTTTACAAGACTATATTCCAGCTTTAGATGATACTATTATAGCAATTTCAGGGGTAATATTGCTCTTTGTCCTCCCCGCTTCTCAGAAATCAACTAAGTTGTTAGACTGGAAAACTGCAGAGCGGATTCCTTGGGGAATTCTTTTGCTTTTTGGAGGTGGACTAGCTTTGGCAGAAGGCTTCAAAATTTCAGGCCTTGCTTCTTGGATTGGCAATCAGTTCGCATTTCTGGACTTTATTGCGTTTGGTTTATTCCTGTTGATCATCATTGCTGCGGTAAACTTTCTTACAGAAATCACTTCAAATGTGGCCACCGCATCAATGATCTTGCCCATTTTAGCAGCTGTATCCTACTCCATGGGAGTCCACCCATATGGTTTGATGATTGGAGCAACGTTGGCAGCATCCTGTGCCTTTATGTTACCTGTTGCCACACCTCCCAATGCCGTGGTTTTTGGTTCTGGATATCTAAGTATTCCTGACATGTTCCGTGCGGGACTTTGGATGAATCTGATTTCAATCCTCATACTTACTTTGTTTACGCTTTACTACCTGCCACTTATTTGGGGCATCAATCTTTCTGAATATCCATTTTAATAAAAAAACGCCAACCATGTATGCATACAAAGTTGGCGTAAATCTACAATCTTTAATCTACTATCTAAGACCTACAATCCTACAGCTTTCTAACCCAGATATTTCTAAATTTCACTAAGTCTCCATGATCCTGGAGCTTAATTGGTAAGGCATTGTCATGTGCTTTATAGTTCGGAATTCCAATGTATTCAGTGGGACCTTTGATTTCAACATTGTTCTGAACTAAAACTCCGTTGTGAACCACTGTAACCCTTGCAGGTGCCACCACCATACCATCAGCATTGAACCTTGGCGCAGTGAAATAAATATCATATGTATTCCATTCACCAGGTTTTTTCATGGCATTGACCAAAGGTGGTGTTTGCTTATAAATACTTGCAGCCTGTCCATTGGAGTAAGTCCTGCTTTCGTAGGAATCCAAAACCTGAACTTCATAATGGGACATGAGGAAAATACCGGAATTACCTCTCCCCTGTCCTTCTCCTTTGATCTCTGTTGGAGCAGACCATTCAATATGCAGCTGCATGTCACCAAACTTTTCTTTTGTCTGAACATCCCCTGTTCTAGGTGTCACAGTCATCACACCGTTTTCAAGTTTCCATGGAGCTGGACTGCTACCATCCTTTGCCGATACAAATCCATCTAAACTCGTTCCATCAAATATTACAATTGCATCAGACGGAGCCATGTGGTTTTGTTCTCCTGGTGTGATCTGCCTGACTACAGGCTCCCAAAACTCTGTAGCTTCTGGCGGTAGCTTGATGTCTTTTTGTTGGGAGAAAGCCTGACCTACGGTCAAAAAAGCAAGGCAGGCCAAAGAAAGTTTTAAACTTTTGTTCATAGGTTTATTGGTTTTTTTAAATCGCTCTCAAATTAAAGCAATTCTTAGGCATTCAAAAACCGTTAATGGATTTTAGGTTTTCCAAATTCAATAATCAACTTAGATTTAAATAAATTAAATGCATATGAAAAAATATTTACTCACCCTACTCTCTGTGGCTTGCTTTTGCATTTCTTCCCAAGCACAGATAGATTATTATTTTCCCGGAGAAGAATTTGATTCAGCTATTCCAAGCCCACAATCCTATTTAGGCTACGAAATCGGAGAATGGCATACCAGGTATGACAGACTGGTGGCCTACTTTGAGAAATTAGCTGAGGTCTCCCCTATGGCTGAACTGAAAACCATAGGCTACACCAATCAATTAAGACCCCTCGTAGTATTGGTGATCAGTAAGTCTGATAACATACAGAACCTGGAAAATATCCGCCAGAATCACATCAAACTTGTTGACCCGAATCAAAATATGCCGGATGTTTCAGGAATGCCGGCCATTATCAATTTGGCATACAGTGTGCATGGCAATGAACCCTCAGGAGGCGAAGCTTCTATATTGACAGCTTATTGGCTTTTGGCTTCAAAGTCGGAATTGGCCGGGGAAATCAGAAATAATGCTGTTGTGATGATCGACCCTGCCATCAACCCTGATGGCAGGGACAGACACACCAATTGGGCAAATATGCATAAGGGATTCCCGCCAGTTGCCGATCCTTTAGACAGGGAGCATAACGAAATTTGGCCTTCAGGAAGGGTAAATCACTATTGGTTTGATTTGAACAGAGACTGGCTTCCCCTGGCCCATGTTGAACTTCAGAAAAAGATCGAATGGTACCACAGCTGGTATCCAAACGTGGTTGGGGATTTCCATGAAATGGGTACCAATAGCACTTATTTCTTTGAACCTACCAAAGCCTTCAGCTCTGAAAACCCAGTGGTTCCCAGAAAAAACTATGAGGAAATCAATAGTAAATTTGCCGGCTATTTTGCCAAAGCTTTGGATGAAATAGGTTCTTTATATTGGACCAAAGAGGTATTTGATAACAGTTATCCTGGCTATGGATCTACTTATCCAGACATTCAGGGAGGTCTTGGGCTGGTTTTTGAACAAGGTTCTTCAAGAGGTCATATTCAGGCCTCCCAAAGAGGAGATATCACTTTTGAATTCACAATCAAAAATCAGCTGAAGACTTCTATTGCAACCATGGAAGCAGGTGTCAGAGAGCGCGAATATATGCACCGGTATTTGAGAGAATTTTTCCAAACAGCCGTATCTGAAGCAAATAGCAGCCGAACAAAATCTTATGTTTTTGGAGACTTGTATGATGAATCCAGAAATAGACTTTTCTTAAAATTATTACTAGATCATAAAATTAAAGTTTATGAAAATACCAGAGATATATCCTTGGAGGGCCAACAGTTTCAAAAGGGTAAATCCTGGGTAGTCCCTACTGAACAACCTCAATACAGGATGGTCAGGTCGATGTTTGAAAAAGTAACTGAATTTGCTGATTCTGTATTTTATGATGCTTCCTCCTGGACAATGGCACTGGCTTATGGCATTCCGTATGCAGCTCAGGGAACAGTTACTATGGGAGAACAAATTACAGCTTTGCCTGATCGGGTTGTTGAATTTCCTCAGGATGGAAAATACGTAGCATACCTAGTAGACTGGAGTGATTATTTTGCTCCAAAGCTCCTCCATCAATTACAGGAGGCAGGTATTCATGTCGAGACTTCAGCTAAGGAATTTACTTCAAATACCATAACAGGCGAAAAGGAGTTTCCAGCTGGAACATTGGTCATTCCTACCGCTTTCCAAAAATTGGATGATTCCAAACTTCATGAAATACTTAAATCCGCTTCTGAAAAATCAGGGGTGCCTGTTTTTGCTACCACAACAGGTTTTGCCGTCAAGGGCATAGACTTGGGAAGCAACAATGTATCTGCCATTCAAGTACCAAAAGTAATCATGCTCATCGGACAAGGCACTTCACAATATGAAGCTGGAGAAATATGGCATTTGATGGATACGAAAGTAGGAATGCCTATTTCCAAAGTGGATATCAGTTTATTTGGTAGGGTTAATTTATACGATTACAATACCCTTATCCTTCCTTCCGGTAATTTTTCGGCACTTTCTATTTCTCAGATAGCACATATCAAAGACTGGCTTAACCGTGGCGGAACCATTATTTCACTTAGAATGGCCAGTCAATGGTTGCAATCCCAAGAAATCGTTAAAGAAGAAGACCTTCAATTGGAAACCGTAAAAGATCCCGATTTTGTTTCTTTTGGCAACAGAAGAGACTTTGAAGGGGCAAAAGCCATCGGCGGCAGCATTTACAAAGGGAAATTGGACATTACACATCCTTTAGGATTTGGATATAGAAGTGGGGAAATTCCTGTTTACCGAAACTCTACAATTTTCTTCAAACCTTCTAAGGATAAATACCAAACCCCTGTCAGATATGCTGAAAACCCTTTGATGGGTGGTTATATTTCTCCTTCCAACCTTGAAAAAATCAAACAGAGCGCAAGTGTATTGGTGAGTCCTGTTGGTAATGGTAGGGTTATACATTTTATCGATAACCCGAATTTTAGAGGAACCTGGTTTGGAACAAACAAGCTCTTCTTCAACGCTATTTTCTTTGGGAATAAGATTTAAGATTTAATGGATAACTGCATAAAGGCAAAAGCGAGTCGCTTTTGCCTTTATTTTTTCCTATTGTCCATAAAAATTCACCAAATTTGTAGCAAATTAAAATTAAGTGTCCAAATCCATACTCCTTCTTACTCCACCGTTTACCCAACTCAATACCCCCTACCCTTCTACTGCTTATATCAAAGGTTATTTGAATACAATTCAAATCCCTTCCAGGCAGGCTGATCTTGGAATAAATGTGATTTTAAAGATGTTTTCCAAAGCTGGCCTTGAGAAGGTGTTCAATTCCATTTTAGTCAATGATATTGGAAAATACTCCAAAAATGCCAAACGTATTCTCCGGCTTAGGTATGAGTATTTGACGACCATTGAACCTGTAATCGGGTTTTTACAGTTCAAGAATCCGACTTTGGCCTATAATATATGTGATGAAGAATTTCTGCCCAGAGCTTCGCGTTTTGAGACCTTGGAAGATTTAGAATGGGCTTTTGGTACTTTGGGTTTACAGGATAAGGCAAGGCATCTGGCAACTCTTTATTTAGAGGATCTGGGAGACCTGATTCAGGAATGCCTGGATCCTAATTTTGGTTTTAGCAGGTATGCGGAAAGGCTTGGTAGATCCGCTGTTCATTTTGACCCCATAGAAACAGTATTGCAGCAAAATCCAAGTTTTACAGATCTTTTCTTATTTGAAGTCTTGGAGGAGCTTTTGGCTGAGGAATTACCCGATTTGGTTTGTTTTTCGGTCCCTTTTCCAGGAAATCTTTATGCAGGGTTGAGAGCAGGGAAATATATCAAAGAAAAATACCCTCAAATCAAAATTGCCATGGGAGGAGGCTATCCAAATACAGAGTTGAGGTCGTTGAAGGAGCCTAGGGTTTTTAAATATCTAGATTTTGTAACCCTCGATGATGGTGAGCGTCCTCTTACTTGCCTTTTGGAGTTTTTGGAAGGAAAAAGAGCTTCAAATGCACTGAAAAGGACTTTTGTTTGCCTTGATGGTGAGGTGAAATATATAAACGGAGGAAAAGAAGCTGATATATCTTTCAGCAGAACAGGTACACCTGATTATACAGGTTTGCCTTTGAAAAAATATTTATCAGTGATCGAGATGGCCAATCCCATGCACAGGTTGTGGTCAGATGGACGCTGGAACAAGCTGACAATGGCACATGGTTGCTATTGGAAGAAATGTACTTTTTGTGATATTTCCCTGGATTATATCAAAAACTATGAGCCTGTTAATGCCTCAATTCTTTGTGATAGGATTGAAGAGCTGATGGATCAAACTGGTGAGACCGGATTTCATTTTGTAGATGAGGCGGCGCCCCCTGCTTTGATGCGTGAATTGGCCATTGAAATTCTCAAAAGGAAATTAAAGATTAGCTGGTGGACCAATATACGGTTTGAAGAGAGGTTTACATTAGATCTTTGCAGACTTTTGAAAGCATCAGGCTGCATTGCGGTTTCCGGAGGTCTGGAAGTGGCCTCTGACCGCTTACTTACTTTGATGGAAAAAGGGGTTACCGTATCCCAAGTTGCGAGGGTTGCACATAATTTTACAGATTCGGGCATCATGGTTCATGCATATTTGATGTATGGCTTTCCCACACAGACAGAACAGGAGACCATTGATAGTCTGGAGATGGTCAGACAATTGTTTATGAATAATGTGCTGCAATCTGGCTTCTGGCATTTATTTGCCATGACTTCCCATGCCCCGATCGGGATGAGACCTGAAGCTTATGAGGTGCTTCGGGTAGGTCCTGGAAAGGGACTTTTTGCAGATAATGATCTGGCCCATGAAGATCCAAAGGGAGCTGTCCATGAAAAGTTCAGCGAAGGTTTGAAAAAATCACTCTTCAATTTTATGCATGGTGTAGGGTATGATTTCTCTCTTCAAGAATGGTTTGGGTTTAAAATCCCAAGAACAACTGTTCCTAAAAACTTCATTTGGAAAGCTATACAGCAGGAATCTTCCTTGATAATTAAACCGAGTGCAAAATTGCTGTGGCTTAGCAGCCTTCCTGAAATGGAAATGTTTTTTACCCATAGAAAAGGAAAACAAAAGGAAAATTGGAAGCTTATTTTTACAAGCAAGTCCCAAGTCAAGGAAATTCAGATAGACAAAGAAATAGGAGAAAAGGTGATTTTTATGCTCAGAATCTGTGTTCCTGTTTTAGGAAAGAAAGAGGTGACTTTAAGTGATTTTCAAGATACTTTTGATAATCAGGAGCTTGGCGATTTTGAAGATTTTTTGGATTCTGAGCTTTGGGAAATTCTTCAGGAAGAAGGATTGGTATTGGTATAAAATGAAAAACCCGGCCTAGAAGACCGGGTTTTCACTCACTTTTAACCACTAACAACCATAAAACAAATTCATCATGCGCAATGCCAAAAAAATGGCTTTCCTGCAATCAGAACGATGAAAAACATCAATTTGTCGTAGTCCGTACGGGAATCGAACCCGTGTTTCATCCGTGAAAGGGATGCGTCCTAACCCCTAGACGAACGGACCATTCAAAAAGAAAACACTGAAAGTTAATTTCAGTGTTTCTTGTAGTCGATACGGGAATCGAACCCGTGTTTCATCCGTGAAAGGGATGCGTCCTAACCCCTAGACGAATCGACCATTTTGATTTTGGGGCACCTCTTTTTCGTAAGGTGATGCAAATATAGAGGCTTAAATCTACAATGCAAAACACAGCCAAAAAATATTTGGTTTCCTTCTCCAAAACTCTGAAAATTAGCCGGAAAAATATTTTTAGTCATTAATTAACAACTTTATTAATTTCGCAGTTCAACAAAACAGTCCCCACAATCACATGAAATCTAACGTGAGCAATTCATGGCATACAAAAATATTCATCCAGTTTGCAGGAGTTCATAAGACATAAAAAATTCAAAATAAGCACATGAATAACAAAAGAATTGCCGTGAATGGATGCGGCAGAATAGGCAGGTTGGCCATCAAGTTGATTTTGGAAAAAGATGGACTGGACCTGATCGCAGTAAATGACCTTACAGACCCTGAGACCTTGGCCCACCTTATACAATATGACTCTATTCATGGAAAGTATCCGCACAAAGTATCAGTAGTAGATGGAAATCTTGTAACGAAGGGCAGGACTATCAAAATTTTTGCAGAAAAAGATCCCTCAAGAATTCCTTGGGCAGATTTGGGTATAGATATAGTATTGGAATCAACAGGTAGATTTACAGAAAGGGAACTTGCAGAGGGGCATTTAAAAGCTGGAGCAAAAAAGGTTATCATTACCGCTCCTTCCAAAGATGATCATGTGCCAACAGTTGTGTTGGGGGTTAACAACGAAGTGTTGGAAAATGAATCGGATATCATTTCCAATGCATCTTGTACAACCAATTGCCTTGCCCCTATGGTAAAGCTTTTGGATGATCATTTTGGGATTGTAAAAGGTTTCGTCTCCACAGTACATTCCTATACCAATGATCAAAACCTGCATGATGCACCTCATAGGGATTTGAGAAGAGCTAGAGCAGCGGCTTATTCCATCATCCCTACCACTACCCATGCTGCCAAAGCTATGGAGATCGTATTGCCGCATTTAAAAGGAAAAATCGAGGCTTCTGCTATGCGCGTACCTGTGCCTGACGGTTCTTTGACGGATTTGATTGTAGAGCTGGAAAAGGAAACAACAACAGAAGAAGTCAATAGACTTTTTTACCAAGCAGCGAATAATGAATTAAAAGGGATTGTGGAATATGTCGATGAACCAATTGTATCCATTGATATCATTGGGAACCCGCATTCATGTATTTTTGATTCAGGGTTGACCTCTGCCAAAGGAAATCTGGTGAAAATAGTAGGATGGTATGATAACGAGGCAGGTTATTCCAATAGGCTTGTAGACCTAATTCAATTAATCTAGAAATTAATCAGGCCCCATCTTCAATACCTTCAACATGGGGCCTGACATAATCTATAGCATCTTGTACAGCATCCAAAAATTTGTCAAAGTGATCCATGAATGATTCATCGAAACCTTGTGATTCTATAATTTCTTTTCCATCCTGTATGATATCACTTAAGAGAACCATATCAAATAAGGATAATGAAGGTTTTACCTTATGGCGAATTTCTTGAATTATTACAGGGTCCTGGTTTTCCGCCCCTTCAATGTATTTTTCTCTAAGTTCCTGCAATGAAAAATATATTGCTGTGATCAACTCTGATTTGAACTCAGCGTCTCCCTCAGTCATTTCTTCTATTTTTTCGAAACTTACAGGTGGTGATTGTTGCATGCTAAATTAATAATTCACACTGTTTCCAGCTAGAAATCCGGTACTCCATGCAGCTTGAAAATTAAAGCCTCCGGTTATCCCATCTATATTCAATACTTCGCCGGCAAAAAACAGATTTTTCACAATTCTGCTTTCCATTGTTTCAGGATTTACTTCAGTTAAATCTACGCCTCCAGCTGTTACAAACTCCTCTTTAAATGTTGTTTTTCCTTTGACGGTAACAATATAACAAAAAAGATTCTGAACCAATCTATTAAAACATTTTTTTGAAATGTTAAGCCAAAGCATCTCAGAATCAATTTCGGCAAGTGATGTCAGATGTTCCCAAAGCCTGGTTGGAATTCCGAACAGAGGATTTCCAAAAATCTTCTTCTTAGGATGTTTTCCTTTATAGTTTTTTAATTGTTCTACCAGCTCATTTTCTGAGAGTTCAGCATTCCATCGAATGTGGGCTTTTGCATCATAATTCTGATCATACAACCATTTTGCGCCAAATGCAGATAGCTTTAATACAGCTGGGCCGCTCACTCCCCAATGGGTAATCAATAAAGGACCCTGGTATGCCAGTTTTGTACCTTCCAGCCTGACATGGGCATTGGGCACTGAGATCCCCATCAATTTTCTGATGGGTTCTTGAGGTGTATTGAAGGTGAAAAGCGAAGGAACAGGAGGCACTATTTGATGGCCCATATTTTTGACAAAATCAAAACCATCAAGTTTGGAATTCCCTCCGCTGGTGATGATTACCTTATCAAAAATAAGCTCGCTTTTTCCATCTTTTATTCTAAATGCTGAATCCTCTTTAAGAATTTCTTTTACATTGAAGCTTTGAATTAGCTTCACTCCCTTTTTGATGGCTTCACTTTCAAGAGCATCAACTATAGATTGCGAACTGTTTGAAACTGGGAACATTCTGCCGTCTGCCTCTACTTTCAATTTCACACCTCTCCTTTCAAACCAATCTATGGTATCTTTAACAGAAAAATGTCGAAATACCTTTTTTAGAAATTTTTCTCCTCTTGGGTAGTTTTTGACAAGTTTGGAAACTTCCAAAGCATCATGTGTAACATTGCATCGCCCACCTCCTGAAACTCTCACCTTGGAAAGGGTTTTGGAAGTTTTTTCCAATAATAAAACTTCATTTTGGGGGTTAGAAGCATGGATTGCGGCAAAATAACCGGCAGCTCCGGCGCCTATTACACCGATTTTTAATTTACTCACTTTTTTTATCTCCGTTTTTTACCAGTAATAGAACCCATTATACCTCTTGTGACTTCTCGGAAAATTGTTCTTCCCAATTGTCTCATCATTGTATTTTTGCTCAGGTCTTCCAAAAGCGTAGTTTCCTTTTTGGGTCGGCCTCTCTGTGAAGTTTGAGGCTTAGAATTCTCTCTTTCTGTATACTTTTCTGCCTCAGAAATTTTCTTATCCAGAAGGTGAAAGGCGCTTTGCCGGTCTATAGTCACATTGTATTTGTTTACCAAATGCGAACGTCCAACCAGCTGATCTATTTCTTGTTCTGTCAAAATATCCATTCTAGAAATAGGTGCTCTCAATAATGTATGCGCTAATGGAGTCGGGACCCCTTTTTCATTTAAAGCTGTAACAAGTGCCTCCCCTATCCCCATCGATGTCAAAACTTCATCTGTTTTGTAAAAGTCAGAAATAGGATAATTTTCTGCAGTTCTTCTTATGGCTGTCCTGTCTTTGGCCGTAAAGGCCCGCAAGGCATGTTGTATTTTAAGACCCAATTGCCCAAGAATCCTTTCAGGAACATCCGTAGGGGTTTGGGTACAAAAATAAACCCCTACTCCTTTTGACCTGATAAGTTTGACGATGGCTTCTATTTTGTCGATAAGATCTTTGGAGGCATTCGAAAAAACCAAATGTGCTTCATCAATAAATAGACATAACTTAGGTTTTTCTGAATCCCCCTGTTCTGGAAAAGTTTCATAAATTTCTGAAAGCAGACTCAACATAAATGTTGAAAAAAGTTTGGGGCGGTTTTGAATATCGGTCAATCTTATAATGGAAACTACTCCCCTGCCATTGACATTTCTGACAAAATCGTTGACTTCGAAAGATAATTCTCCAAAAAAATTCTCTGCACCTTGCTGTTCCAATTCAAGGATTTTCCGCATGATGGTGTTTACGGTTGCAGACGAAACAGCACCAAACTCTTTGTTTATTTCATCCTTTCCTTCATTGATCACAAACTGAAGCACTTTTTTGAGATCCCTTAGGTCCAATAAAGGAAGGTGGTTTATGTCGCAGTATCTAAAAACAAGAGCCATTACACCACGTTGAGTATCATTAAGTTCAAGAATCTGGGACATCAATACCGGCCCAAATTCTGAAACTGTAGCTTTGAGCTTTACCCCCTTTTCATCACTGATAGACATCAGTTCCACCGGTAAGCCTATACCCTCGTAGTCTATTCCTATTAGTTGGGAACGCTTCTCAATTTGACTGTTGAAAGTACCCGCCTGCGCTAATCCGGAAAGATCCCCTTTGAGATCCATCAACACCGAAGGAACTCCATTGAGAGAAAGTTGTTCTGCGATTACCTGTAGGGTTTTGGTTTTGCCGGTCCCTGTGGCTCCTGCAATCAAGCCATGCCTATTCATGGTTTTCAATGGAATTTTAATCTGTGCTTCTTTTATAGGTTCAAGATCCAAAATCCCTGTTCCCAGAATAATGGATTGGCCTTTGAAATTGTAACCTTGTTCAAGGTGGGACTTAAAGTCTTCAATTTTGTCCATAGGATCAATAATTGGTAAAAACTGGTTTTTAAAAGCATGAAGGTGCTACTTCAAAAGTAAGGATTTCTATTTTTAAAAAGTGGATTTATCCCTTAACTTCAAATTTCTTAATCTACCCTCATGAAAAATCTATTCCTGCTACCCTTTTTCTTTTTAGGTCTTGTGATGCAATTCCAATTTTGTTTTGGACAACAAGCAATTCCTCAACCTGTAAAGCTCAGCTTGGAGGAAGCTAACCGGCTTTCCAAACTTCCACTTCATTGTATGCAGGTAGAATATCCCAATAAATTGAACCAAACATTGGAAGATGAATCCTTTTTGAAAGGCCCAAAAGCTTTGCATCCTGCTTTTTACGGATGTTTTGACTGGCATTCAAGTGTTCATGGTCATTGGATGCTGGTTAGCTTGTTAAGACAATTTCCTGACTTGGAGAATTCAGACTTAATCAAATCAAAGCTTACTCAAAACTTAAGCAAAGATAATATAGAGCAGGAAGTCGCCTATTTTTACATGCCCCAAAACAGCAGTTTTGAAAGAACTTATGGCTGGGCTTGGGTATTGAAATTGGCAGAAGAACTCTTAATGTGGGATGATCCTATGGCAAGAGAACTTGAAGCAAATTTACAGCCTTTGACTGATTTGATGGTGGAAAAGTATCTGGACTTTTTACCTAAATTAATATATCCTATTCGCGTGGGTGAACATAGTAACATAGCTTTTGGACTTTCCCTAGCTTATGATTATGCCTTGAGCGCAAATCACAAACAATTGGCAGAATTGATCAGGAAAAGGGCTTATCATTGGTTTGAGCAAGATAGAAATTGTCCTTTAGGATGGGAACCCAGCGGATTTGACTTTCTTTCACCTTGTTTTCAAGAGCTGGATATTATGAGAAAAGTAATGCCTGCCAAAGATTTTTTGGTTTGGCTGGATGGGTTTATGCCAGAGCTTAGCAATGATAATTTTTCTTTGGCTCCAGGAGAGGTAAGCGACCGCACAGATGGTAAATTGGTTCATTTAGATGGCCTCAACTTCAGTCGTGCTTGGGTACTTTATGGATTGATCAAGAGCTTTCCGGAAGATTATGGGCACCTCACGGGGATTGCCAATGAGCATGTCATGTACTCATTGCCTTCTATCGTAGATGACAATTATGAAGGAACGCATTGGCTGGGAAGTTTCGCCATCTATGCCCTGCAGCAAAGTCAATGAAAAGAATTATCAGCAAATATATTGGACCGGGACCACTGGTAGCTGCTGCTTTTATTGGACCGGGTACAGTCACCGTATGTAGCTTGGCCGGTGTGAATTTTGGTTTGGACCTTCTTTGGGCTCTTGGGCTTTCTATAATTGCAACGGTTTCCTTACAGGAAATGGCTGCAAGAATCGGGTTGGTTAGTCAAAACGGCCTTGCCGGTGTGATTTCCCAAACACTAAGAAAAGGGCCTTTCCGTTATTTTTCCTTATTGTTGATCTTGACCGCAATAGTTCTTGGGAATGCAGCCTATGAGGCAGGAAATATCAGTGGTGGAGTTATGGGGTTAGATCTCTTTTTTCAGGTTCCTGTTATTGAGTATCGAAAACTTCAAATCAACGTAATGAATCTGATGATAGGGCTTGCAGCATGGATTTTATTAATAAAGGGTACCTATCAGAAAATCACAAAGGTTTTGACAGTTTTGGTGATATTGATGAGTCTTGCTTTTCTGATCAATGCAGCCTTAGTCCGTCCTTCAATAAGGATAATTTTTCAAGGTTTCATACCAAGAATAGACCAGAACAACATTCTCCAAATTGTGGCTTTAATAGGGACAACAGTAGTACCCTACAATTTATTTTTACATTCATCCTTGGTAGCAAAGAAATGGCATACAATAAAAGATTTGGGTGCTGTAAGGTTAGACACGGTTGTTTCTGTTGTTTTGGGAGGCTTGGTTTCCATAGCAATAGTAATTACTGCAGCAGGAAGTGGGGTTCAGCAAATCAACTCGGCTTTAGAATTGGCAGTAGGAATTGAACCCTTATTGGGTGCGTTGGCCAAATATTTTATGGGTTTTGGTTTATTTGCGGCCGGTATTACTTCAGCCATCACAGCTCCTTTGGCGGGTGCCTTCGTAGTGACCGGAATCTTTGGCTGGTCTGCTGAATTGAATCAATCCCCAATGCGTTGGTGTATCACTGGCATATTGGGATTGGGATTGCTATTTGCCTCTTTGGGAATCAAACCTGTCCAATTGATCAATCTGGCCCAATTTGCGAATGGTTTATTGCTTCCATTACTGAGCGCCTACATTCTATGGTTGGCAAATAAATCTTCTCTGATGAATAAACAAAGTAATACTTTAGTTGTAAATTTTTTCGGTATTGGAGTTTGGATTATCACCTTACTATTAGGTGGAATGAGTATCGGAAAAGTCATGGGCTGGATTTAAACCAATTTTAAGAAAAATAATTAATTAAATTAACCTACTAAAAATATATAAACCCTATGAAATCGATTATACAGCTATTATTAATATTCCTTTACAGTCCTTTGGTAATTGGTCAAGGTACACAATTGCTCAGGGAGCCAAGTATATCGGATCAATACATCGTATTTGTCCATGCCAATGACTTGTGGAGAGTGGACAAAAACGGTGGTGATGCCATCAGATTGACCACCAATGAAGGAATGGAGCAATTGCCCCATTTTTCACCTGATGGCAAACACATTGCTTTTACTGCCCAATATGATGGAAATACAGACGTTTACGTCATTCCTACAGAAGGTGGAGAGCCCAGACGGCTTACCTGGCATCCAGGACCTGATTTGGTTACCGGTTGGACTCCTGACGGAAAAAATATTCTGTTTTCGTCAGCTAGAGAAAATGTGCCAACTAAAGAATCAAAATTCTATAAAATCTCTTTAGAAGGGGGAATGGAAGAAGCACTTCCTATTCCTCGTGCAGTCAATGGGGGAATTTCCAATGATTCAAAATACATTGCCTATCAGCAGATTGCTTTTTGGGATCCCGAGTGGAGAAATTACCGCGGTGGTCAAGCCAAACCAATATGGATAGTAGACTTGGAAGATTTTTCTCTCAAAATGACCCCAAGGTCAGATAATGAGCGACATACCCAGCCAATTTGGCATGGAGAGAAGGTGTTTTTCTTATCAGAACTTGATTTTGCCAATAATATCTGGTCATATCATCCGCAGACTGAAGAACTCAGACAGGAGACCTTTCATACAGATTTTGATGTAAAAAATCTTGACTCCAATGGAGAAGAAGTCGTCTATGAACAAGGAGGGTTTCTTCACATTCTAAATCCTGCAAGCGGGGAAACTAAGCAGTTGGAAATTCATGTCAAAGGTGATTTCCATTGGGCAAGAGAAAGATGGGTTGATGTTAATTCAAGAAGCCTCATGAATGCATCTCTATCCCCTAGTGGCCAAAGGGCGCTATTCGAATATAGAGGAGAAGTCATTACTGTACCTAAGGAAAAAGGGAACGCCCGTAACCTTACTAATAGTTCTTCTGCTGCTGAAAGAGCGCCTGTTTGGTCGCCTGATGGACAGCAAATTGCATGGTTTTCAGATATTTCAGGAGAATATCAGTTGATGATCAGCGATCAGGAAGGTCTCAAAGCCGCCAGAGAAATCAAACTTCCCAACAATTCGTTTTATTTCAAACCTGTATGGTCTGCCGATGGCAAATACATTTCCTTTACAGATACAGATTACAATTTGTGGTTGGTCAATGTAAGCAATGGTAATTCCAGGATTTTAGATACTGATCGCTTTGCCCACCCAAATCGTTCCCTCAATCCTGAATGGTCACCAGATGGAAAATGGGTCGCTTATTCCAGACTTTTGGATAATCAATTCAAAGCGATATTTGTACACCATGTGGAGACCAATCAGAAAATCCAAGTGACAGATGGAATGGCGGATGCAATTTCCCCAATTTGGGATAGCAAAGGGGAGTACCTCTATTTCTTGGCCAGTACTGATTTCGGACTGAATACAGGTTGGCTGGACATGAGTTCATACGATAGACCTATCAATAGGAGCCTTTATGCAGTGGTTTTAAGTAAAAACGGGAAATCTCCATTTCTACCGGAGAGTGATGAGGAAGTAGAAAAAGAGGATAAAAAAGGAGATAAAAAAGAGGACAAGAATGTTCAGGTCCTCATCGACGAAGAAGGCTTGGATCAAAGAATTGTTGCCGTAGATATTCCAGCGAGGAATTATACAGCTTTGTATTCAGGTCCTGAGGGCCATGTTTTCTATACGGAAAATGTTCCCAATGAATCAGGGCTGAAACTTCACAGGTACAATTTCAAGGGAAAAAAATCAGAAGTATTTCTCGAAGGAATCAGCACAGCTGCAGTCTCCCAGGACAGAAAGTCATTGCTTTATCAAGCCAATGGGAATTGGGGAATAGTGGAAACCGACGGTGGGACAAAAAAAGCTGGAGATGGTTCCTTGAAAGCACTTTCAGGTTTTAAGATTAAAGTCAATCCCCAAGAAGAGTGGAAACAGATTTACCGTGAAGGCTGGCGCTACCAGAGGGATTTTTTGTATGTGGACAATGTGCACGGAGCACCTTGGGATGAGATCTATGAATGGTACCTTCCTTGGGTTGACCATGTCAAACACAGGACGGACATGAATTATGTAATTGATATTTTGGGAGGAGAGGTAGCAGTAGGACATAGCTACACATCAGGAGGAGATTTCCCTTCGATCAAATCTGTTCCTATTGGACTTTTGGGTGCTGATTATAAGCAGGAAAATGGACGGTACAGAATTTCAAAAATTTATAATGGTGAAAGTTGGAACCCCTCTATCAAAGCTCCTTTGGCGATGCCTGGACTAGAAATAAAAGAGGGAGATTACATTTTGGAGGTCAATGGCAGAGCTATAAATGCTGATGAAAACTTCTTTATGTATTTTGAAAATACAGTTGATCAACAAATTCGTCTCCGGGTCAATAGCAAAGCCGAAATAGAAGGCTCAAAATTGATCACAGTGGTACCAATTGCCAATGAAAACAGTTTGAGAATGATGGATTGGGTGGAAGGCAACCGAAGAAAAGTGGATCAGTTATCAGAAGGCAAACTTGCTTATGTTTACATTCCTAATACGGGACAGCCTGGATATACCTATTTCAACCGCTATTACTTTGCACAACAGGATAAAAAAGGTGCTGTCATTGATGAACGAAATAATGGCGGCGGCTCCGCTGCAGATTATATGGTAGATATCATGGCCAGGGAGCTCCATGGCTATTTCAATTCAAGAGCAAGTGACAGAAGACCTTTCACCACGCCAATGGCAGGAATCTGGGGACCAAAAGTTATGCTGATCAATGAGCGGGCTGGATCTGGTGGAGACCTTCTCCCCTACCTTTTCAGCAAAATGGAAATCGGCCCATTGATCGGTACCCAGACATGGGGAGGTTTGGTAGGAACATGGGATACCCCTCCTTTTATAGATGGAGGAAGAATGGTTGCTCCACGCGGTGGATTTTTTGATATAGATGGGGAATGGGCTGTGGAAGGCGTTGGGGTGGCTCCTGACATTGAGGTAGAGCAATTGCCCAAATTGGTGATTGATGGCCATGATCCTCAACTTGAAAAGTCGGTTCAAGAGGCATTGCAACTATTGGAAACACAGGGGGTGGAATTAAAACCTGAACCAAAGGCACCAATAAGATATTTTAGACCTGAAAAAAGAGATTGATTGTAAAACCAGAACAAGCCGGCACCGGAAATGCCGGCTTTTCTATTTGCATACTCAGTTCATCTAATTGGTGTGATTTTCGTTTGGACGGTAAAAATCCCTTTATTGATTGCTATTTTTTCAATTCTTATCTCAAATGATTAAATATTTATCATTACTTTTCAAATTCAAAGTATAATCACCAAGCCACTTATTTATGAGCGTATATTCTGTTATTACAGGATCAGGCAAGTATATTCCTGAAATAGTAGTCAAAAATCAAGATTTTCTAAAAAATCACTTTGTTAATGAAAAAGGTGAAGATTTGCCAAAGTCAAATGAAGATATTGTCAATAAGCTTCAGGAAATCACTGATATACAGGAAAGAAGATATTTAAGCAAAGAATATAATACCTCAGATATGGGTTACTTTGCTGCTGATCAGGCCATTAAAGCTTCTGGAATAGATCCTGAAAAACTTGATTACATCATCTGTGCCCACAACTTCGGAGATATCCTTCACGATAATAAAAAGTCTGATCTGGTACCTGCATTAGCTTCAAGGATCAAACATTTGCTCAAAATCAAAAACCCTTATTGTGTTGCTTATGATTTGCCATTTGGATGTCCTGGATGGGTACAGGGCGTGATTCAGGCTGATTATTTTATCAAATCAGGGGATGCCAATTGTGTATTGGTAATCGGCGCAGAAAGCCTATCGAGAATTGCAGATCCTCATGACATAGATAGCATGATTTATTCTGATGGTGCCGGTGCTGTTGTAGTGGAAGCTAAAAATTCAGAAAAGCCTGTTGGAATTCTTGCACACAAAACCAGGTCAGACACTTATTCAGAAGCACACTATTTGAAGATGGGTGTGTCATACCATCCAAATTTTGAGGATAATACCTTGTTCATGAAGATGAATGGGAGAAAGTTATATGAATATGCATTGAATACCGTGCCGCAACTTGTAGTGGACACTATCGAAAAATCAGGAATTCCGTTCAAAAAAATCAAGAAAGTACTGATCCATCAGGCTAATGCCAAAATGGACGAAGCCATTATTCAACGGGTATTCAAGCTCGCCGGAATCAGTGGTGTCAAATCAGAAGAAATCATGCCTATGACTATTTCCAAGTTGGGAAATAATTCAGTCGCTACCGTCCCAATTCTCTATGACATGATAGTGAAAAATGAGCTGAGTGGGCATCAGATTTCTTCAGGCGATCATATCGTTTTTGCATCTGTAGGTGCCGGGATGAATGTCAACGCATTTGTTTATTTGGTGCCATAAACAATGCTTTTTGATAAAAGTCCGGTATTTCGAACTTTAAGTCTTAAGAGCGCATTTTGACTAGGATATTTCCCTTTGGCTCGGGTTCATTATTTACCGGTGGATTGCTTTCCTCTTGTTCACAGGCACTTAATGAAAACATTGAAGCTATAATAAAAATAAGTAGTGCCTTCTGTCCAATGCGCAGGAAGAGCGAAGCAAGATTTGACTCACATAAAATGACAGCCTTTCCATTTAGTTTTTGGGAACTGATAGACTGTCTCAATTCGGAATTTGTTGGGTTTTTCATAAAAGATAATGATTAGGTTGAAAATAAAATCAAACCCAAATCCATTATCCTTCTGACTTGTTACCTATATCCTGTAGTTTTTTGTTAAAATATTTATAAAAAAAATGTACCCATCAAATAAGTGATTGCCTTTCCACTGATTTTGACCCTATTTCCAGCCAATTCACAGACTAGTTTTCCTCCTCTATGTGATACCTGATGTGCAAAAAGCTTATTTTTTCCAAGTTTTTCAGCCCATAGAGGGGTAAGGCTTGTATGAGCAGATCCGGTAACCGGGTCTTCGGGCACACCTACTAAAGGGCCAAAAAATCTGGAAACAAAATCCACTTCGTCGCCAGGAGCAGTAACAATTACACCTCTGGATCTGATCTGAGAAATCTTATGCAAATCGTAATGTAAGGTTTTGATTTGTTGCTCATTATCGAAAATCAGAATAATATCCGACTTTCCCTTATAAGCTTCCAAAGGAACTGGCTGAAAGGGTGCGCTCAACCAAGGAGCAAGTTCAATTTTTTCAAGTTCATCTTTTGGAAAATCAAGTTGTAAAAAGCCATCTGAACTCCTACTAACCGACAAGTCCCCACTTCTAGGTGAAAAAAATGAAATTTGATCTCCTTCAAAACCTTCATGCTCAAAAAGTACGTGGGCACTTGCTAAAGTAGCATGCCCACAAAGGTCGACTTCTATACCTGGAGTGAACCAACGAATCAGAACCCTATCGCTTTCTTTGATGTAGAAAGCTGTTTCAGAAAGGTTATTTTCCATGGCGATTTTCTGCATCAAGTCGTCAGTCAACCATTCAGTCAGTGGAACAACTGCAGCCGGGTTTCCTCCAAACACCTGCTCAGCAAATGCATCGATTTGATATATCTTAAATTCCATTTTCAAAGTTCATGATAGTTCAATAGTATTTGAATGTGGCTTTGATTTTAATTTTGAAGCGTTATATTTCGCATATCCTTCATTTTATTCACAATCATGACTAAATATAGCAATTTTTTGAGACCAATCCTCAGCAATTGTTATGTGTTAAGGCCATTGAAGAGAATTCTAAAATATATGGATAAAAAACCGGCTTTCTCCGGTTTTTGAATATTATTCAGATTTCAATGAGTTTACAGGGTTTACTTTAGAAGCCTTGAGTGCTTGCAAGGTCACAGTCATGTAAGCAATAAAGAGGATGATTCCAGCTGCCAGGACTATAAACCACCACTCGAAATCTATGCGGTAAGCATAACTTGAAAGCCAATCCTGCATCAACCAATAAGCTATAGCTGATCCGATCAAAATTGATATACCTACAATCGTAATAAATTCCCTGTTGATCACATTCAGGATAGAGAATGTCGAGGCTCCAAGGACTTTTCTGATGCCTATTTCTTTTGTTTTTTGTTCAGCAATATGTGCTGATAGACCCAATAAACCCAAACAGGAGATTAGAATACAAAGAATGCTGAAATATTTTGCCAATTCTTTTGTCCTTACATCCTCTTCATACATTCGAGCGTAATTTTCATCCATAAAACTATAATCAAACGGAAAGAATGGCTCAAAATTCTCCGTGACATTTTGGATTTCGGCTAACGTTTGTTGAATATTCCCCGAGTTTAACCTGATGAAGGCTCTGGATGCAAAGCTTGGGTCCAGATTGATGATGGCCGGTTCCATCCCTTGGTGTAAACTTTGGAAGTGAAAATCTTCAACTACCCCAAGAATTCTTTGGTCACCATTCCAAGAGAAAGTGCTTATTTCGGGATTGTCCTTCGACATCAGTTCATAAGCCCGTTTATTCAACAAAACAGCATTGCTTGAATCACTGATTCTGTCACGGGAAAAATCATCTCCCTGGACCAACTTGATTCCTGTTGTTTCCAGAAAATCATAGTCCACATTCATGATTTCAAACAATGCTGTAAAATCGGGGTCTTTTCCCTCCCATCTTACCGAGCCTGTGTTGGAATTTCTGCCCAATAAAGTATGCGTTGCCCTACTTGCTAGCTGAACTCCCGGCAAAAGCTCCAATTGAGTTTTGTAGGCTTCAAAATTATTGAATAGCCTACCTTCCAAATTAACAATAAGCAACTGTTCTTTATCGTAACCTAAATCTTTGTTGAGTGTATAATCAATTTGTCTGAATACTACAATGGTGGCTACAATCAACATGGTAGCGAGAATAAACTGAAATAATACCAAGCCTTTTCTTGCCATTACAACACCTTTGCCGGACCTTGTCAGATTTCGGAATACCGAAACCACTTTAGTGGCTGAAAGGTAGAAAGCAGGATAGCTTCCCGCAATTATCCCTGTCACTAGAAGTATCCCTAATAGGTAAAGCCAGGCTATCCCATTGCCATAAGGAACACTCATGGACTTGCCGGTGAGGTTATTGAAAACCGGCAATGTCAATTCCACCAACAAGAGGGCAAAAAGCCCTGCAAATACTGTAAGGATAATTGATTCAGCAAGGAATTGTTGGATAAGACCCTTTCGGTCCGCTCCTACTACTTTTCTTACTCCTACTTCTTTGGCTCTTTTTTGGGATTTCGCAGTAGAAAGATTCATGAAATTGATACAGGCAATGATAAGGACGAAAAGTCCGATTATTCCAAATAACCTTACGTATTCAATTTTTCCACCGGCCAGTTTACCATCTACAAATTTCCCTCTCAGATACAATTCAGCTTGAGGGTAAGCAAATAATCTTACATTACTGCCTTCATTTTTCTCCGAAATAAAATTTTCTATACTCGCAGAGAAGTTCTCCCAATCGGCATTCTGATTCAGTTTTACAAGAGTATTTGGGCCATTATTTCCCCACTGTTTGAGCCAGCCGTTGTAAGGTTTCTCAAACCAAAAATCAAATGGAAGTATAAAGTCGAAATTTCCGCTTACGTTTTCAGCAGGGGTTTCTAACACGGCCATAACCTTAAACTCTGTATCCTCTTCTGTTTCTTTGAAAGTAACAGACTCTCCGATGACATCGGTTTTCCCAAAAAGCTTAATAGCAGCTTCTTTACTCAATACAATATGACTTACTTCTGTCAGTGCCTGATTTCTATCTCCATGCAAAATTTCATATTGCATGATATGTAAGTAATCCGGTTGAGCATAAAATCCATTGAGATTCAGCTTATTTTCGTCATGGATAAACAAGCCTGATTGATTCCATGAATAGCAAGCTGATAACTCTACTTCAGGAAACTCCTCTTTTAAAGCAGGAGCAAGAATGCCAGGAGTAGATGTGGTGGTGAAGATTTCAGAGCCATAGCTTTGGTGCTCCATTATCCTGTAAACCTGGTCTATTTCAGGAAAGGACCTGTTCATGGTCATTTCACTATTTACCCATAATCCAATGGATAAGGTGGCCCATAAGCCTAATGATAATCCAAACAAATTAATGAAAAATGTCAATTTATGCTTGGCAAATCCTCTGAGCGCGATTTTGAGATAGTTGGAGAACATAGTTGTGGAGTAGAAACTGGGATGTAAAGAAGATGGGTAATAGAGATTAGATGCTAAAAAGGAAGATCGAAATTGGACTCTCCCAAACATTGGGGTATTCGTCAAATTAAAATTGAATTGGTTTTATTTATTCAAGTTGACGAAAAGTTCTATATTTCATTCATTCAGGTACTTTCATAAGGCAAGCAACTCGCATTGATGCTAGGTTTTTATATCGCCGGAGGCTTATATCAATTTATAACGGAAGGCATATATCTGTGTGGATATAATCTAACCTCAATATCAATATTGCTTTAAACTTATTTCTATCCTCTGAATTTCTATCAAATATGAAATTGCTCTCTGATATTTTCAGTCACCACTTTTCCATCAAAGAGGTTGATGATTCTATGGGCATAATTGGCGTCATGAGGAGAGTGGGTTACCATCACGATAGTAGTTCCTTCATTGTTCAGCTCTTCCAAAAGCCTCATCACTTCTTCACCATTGGCAGAATCAAGGTTTCCTGTAGGTTCATCAGCCAAGATGACTGAAGGCTTGGCCACAATTGCCCTTGCAATAGCCACACGCTGTTGCTGTCCACCTGACAATTGCTGCGGAAAGTGATCTTTTCTATGCATGATGTTCATTCTGGTCAGTACTTCCTCAACCCTTCTTTTTCTTTCATCCGCAGGAGTTTTCAAATACAATAGAGGAAGCTCCACGTTTTCGTAACAGGTTAATTCATCGATCAGATTAAAGCTCTGGAACACAAACCCTATATTCCCTTTTCTCAATTGAGAGCGTTGCCTTTCTGAATATTGAGCTACTTCATTGTCAATAAAGTGGTATTGTCCTGAATCAGGATTGTCCAAAAGGCCTATGATATTGAGCAAGGTGGATTTCCCGCATCCGGAAGGGCCCATAATGGCTACAAATTCACCCTTTTTGATTTCAATATTGATATCATCGAGTGCTGTGGTTTCTACTTCTTCTGTGGTGTAAAGCTTCTTAAGATTTACGGTTTTGATGATGTTTTCCATGGTTGTATAAGGATTGTATATTTTAGATTGTAGGTTTTTAGATTTTATTTCTTTTTGTTGTCCTTGGAGAAGAAAAGCTAAAGTTTCAGATTGCCCCTTTAAATTGAACACTCGCTTCTTGATTCTCGCTTCTCATATCTCATATCTAACGTCTCATTTTAAATTAAGCACCTCATTCTTGCCAAAATTCTCATAACCGCTGACGATTACTTTTTCTCCGGCTTGGAGGCCTTCTATAACTTCATAGAATTCTGGGTTTTTTCTGCCTAACCTGATATTTCTTCTTTCAGCTTTTCCAGTAGATTGATTGACAACAAAGACCCAGTTTCCTCCTGTATCTTTATAAAAACCTCCGGTAGGAAGTAATACAGCCTGCTCACTTTCTCCCAATTCCAGCCTGATTCTAACTGTCTGCCCCCTACGGATACCGGAAGGAACCTGATCTGTAAAAAACATATCCACTTCAAACCTTCCTGCTGTCACATTTGGATAAATCTTCCCAATCTCAAGCTCATAACCTGACCCGGAAAAATTGAAAGTTCCTTTAAGCCCGGTATATACCCTCGGAAGATAAAGTTCATCAATCTGAACCCTTACTTTAAACTTGTCCAGAATATCAATCTGTCCGTATCGTTGTCCAGGGCTGATAGATTGCCCAACTTCCAACTGTTCAGTGGACAGTTGCCCGGTAATCGGTGCTCTTACAGCCAAGTTATCAAGTATATGTCCTACGCCATCAAGAGATTGATTCATTCTTCTTTCAGAGTCAGAAAGCTGTTTCTTTTGAGATGCTCTGGAAATAGAATCATTCCTGTAAGCTTCATAAGTCAGTCTTCTACGCTTGACATTATATTCATATTGCTCTTTGACTTCTTCAAATTCCCTGTCAGAAACCAGTTTTTTATCATGCAATTCTTTAAACCTTTCATATTGGGGCTTTAGAAGGCTTATTTGATAATCAATTTCAGCTAATTGAGCTTGCTGGCTCAGATCATTTTGATCAAGTTGTAACCTCACTTGCCTTAGGTTGTTGATTTGGAAGTAAAGTCCCGACTCTCTTTCCATGACTTCCAATTGCAGTTTGGAATTGTTCAGCAAAAGAATTGTATCGCCTGCATCCACAAAAGAACCAGATTCTCTTACTATTCTTTGAATATTACCGCCTTCCAAGGCATCCAAAAAGAATGTTTCTCCAGGTTCGATATTTCCGCTTACAGGAATATAGTCAGTAAACTCCCCTTCTTTGACTGTTGCAATAGTTACTCTTTCCATGTTGACATTCATGGTCGATCTGGAATCGGCGAATACCAATTGGTACACAATAAAGCTTACCAATAATATTCCCCCTGCTATCATTGCGATAAACTTAGGCGTCCAGGTCTTTTTCTTGATTTTTCTATCCATTTTTTATAACTCGATTATTCGATGTTCCTCATTTGCCAATTTATATGCCACGAACAAAACAGGTCAAAACAGGCTAAAAAGGCCTTATGAAGAAAATAAGGATAAATTTTTCGTACAAAATTGTCCGCTAGCGACCAAAAATCATGAAATGGAACACAGCCTCTCAAAAATTCAGCTATTCATTACAATCTAAAAATAGGCTAAATTCACTTCATTGCCCGTTTTGACCGAATCTTTGTCCGGTTGTGTCATTTCGGTACAGGTTTTGGAAATTAGGTTTAATGTATAATGATCAGTCAGCAAAGAATATTGGAAAATCCTGAACCTAAGTTCTGGATTTCTGCCTCTTGCTTCTAATCTTTCGCTTCTTTTTAAAAACATATATCATATCCATCAATGAAAGAACAAAAAAACGGAAAGATCCTGATTGTCGATGATAACGAGGATTTATTGAGAGCTGCCAAAATTTTCCTTAAAAGACATTTTGGACAAGTGGACACAGAAACCAATCCCGGTTTACTTCCTGTGTTGATTGTCAATGAGCAATACGATGTGATTCTATTGGATATGAATTTCACCAAAGATGTTAGCAGTGGACAGGAAGGGTTTTATTGGTTGGATAGAATACTGGAATTGGATTCTTCTGCAGTAGTGGTATTAATAACGGCTTATGGTGATGTCAATACAGCTGTAAAAGCTATAAAAGAAGGAGCCACAGATTTTGTTCTCAAACCTTGGGAAAATGAGAAGCTTTTGGCAACATTGAATTCTGCCTTACAGCTGAGACAATCCAAGTTAGAAATTTCCCAACTTAAAAATCAACAGCAGCAGCTCTATCAGGACATAGACAGCAAATTCAAGGATATTATCGGTCAAAGTGCTCCAATGGTGAAGGTTTTTGAAACTATTGAAAGAGTTGCGGGTACAGATGCCAATGTATTGATTTTGGGAGAGAACGGTACTGGAAAAGAATTGATCGCAAGAGCCATACACAGACATTCGAAGCGACATAAGGAGGCCTTTGTGGGGGTAGATTTAGGATCAATCACTCCTACCCTTTTTGAGTCGGAATTGTTTGGTCACAAGCGAGGCTCCTTTACAGATGCCAAGGAAGATAGGGCTGGTCGTTTTGAACAAGCCAATAAAGGAACCCTATTTTTGGATGAGATTGGAAATCTTCCTCTCGCTCTCCAGTCAAAACTCTTAGCCGCGCTTCAAAATAGAGAAGTCACAAGAGTTGGAGCCAATAAAGCTACTCCAGTCAATATCAGGTTGATTTCAGCTACCAATATGCCTATTCACAACATGGTATATGAAAATTCTTTCCGACAGGATTTACTCTATAGAATCAATACTATAGAGGTTACGCTTCCTCCTTTGAGAGACAGAATGGAAGACATACCATTGTTGGCCAATCACTTTATTGAATTATATTCAAAAAAGTACAACAAAGACATTCGTAAGGCCGGAGAGGCTTTAATCAAAAGAATGCAGAAATACCATTGGCCGGGAAATATCAGAGAATTGCAACACAGCATAGAAAGGGCTGTCATCATGACAACGCATTCCGTACTTCAGCCCGAGGATCTTTTTATGCAAAAACAATTAGCTCCTGAAAAACAAGAAGAAATGGTAAGTTTGGATCACCTGAATATTGAGGATGTAGAAAAAATTCTGATCAGGAAAGCATTGCAAAAGCACAATGGACATATTACCCGGGCAGCAGAAGAACTGGGACTTACCCGCTCCTCTTTATACAGAAGGTTGGAAAGATATGGGCTTTAGAAATTTTACCATTGGAGTAATCATAAGGGTAGCTTTGATTCTATTCTTTACCTGTTTGGGTGCTTATTTTTACTTTCAGGAATTGCCTATCATACAGATTTTAGTCTTTGTATGGGTGATCCTCCTATTGACCGTAAACCTGATTTCCTATGCTACTACCACCAATAGAAAAATCACAAGATTTTTAGAATCAATCCGCTATTCAGATTTTTCTTCCACTTTTACACAAGATAGCAAACTGGGCAACTCGTTTAAGGAAATGAATATGTCTTTCAATGAGGTTATAGAGGCTTTCAAAAAGACAAGGGCTGAAAAAGAAGAGCAAATGCTGTTTTTGCAGATTATGATTCAGCATATCAATACCGGTATAATTTCTTTTGATAGCAGTGGGAAAATCGGTGTGATCAATGGGGTGGCTAAGCAGCTACTTCAGATTCCTCAATTCAAAGACATTCACGATTTGGGAAAGCTTTCTGTGGACCTTTTAAAAAGAGTGCTTGCACTGAAGCCAGGAGGCTCGTTTTCTATTAGGATTAACTCAGAGCTGCACTTAAATGTGCAATCTGCTGCTTTCAAAATGGAAGGAAATAGCTGGACTTTACTTTCTTTTCAAAATATCAAATCGGAACTGCAAAAAAATGAATTGGAAGCATGGCAAAACCTAACAAAGGTGCTACGGCATGAAATCATGAATTCCATGACTCCAATTGCCAGCTTGGCCAATTCATTGGGCATTATTTTGGAAGAAGATACTGAGGAATCGGAAGATGGGAGGCTACATCTTGAAAAGGACAGTTTTTTGGATTTGTCCGAAGGTTTGGAAACAATTTCGAAAAGAAGTGCAGGTTTGGTAGATTTTGTGAATGCTTACCGTGATTACACCAATATCCCAGCACCTGTTCTGAAAAGGTTTTTGGCCAAAGATCTTTTGGAGAATATTTGTGTGCTGATGAAGGAGGAAATGCAAAAATCAAATATCAAATTGATCGCATCAGTTAATCCAATAGATTTGGAACTTTTAGCTGATCATGATTTGATCCAAATGATCTTGATCAATCTGGTAAAAAATGCAAAGGAAGCAATGGACAAATCAACTAAAAATGAAATAATTCTGGAAGCTGGAACGGACAGTCAATCCATTCCATTTATCCATGTCATTGATCATGGTGAAGGAATTGTTCCTGAAGCTATGGAGCGGGTTTTTGTACCTTTTTTCACGACCAAAAAAACAGGAAGTGGTATTGGTTTAGCGATTTCAAGACAAATTATGAATCTTCACAAGGGAAGTTTGGAAGTGGAGTCAAAACTTGGTGATAAAACAATTTTTACACTTAGGTTTGGATAATATTTTTAATAAATGGAAAATAACTATATAATTAAAGCAGCAGAAACTCCAGAAGAGTTACTGGGCATCTTACAGCTCCAAAGAGCCAATCACGAACTGTCCCTCCAATCCATTGAAGACGGTTTTGTTACTGTAGGTCACCGCATGGCTGATTTGGAAAAAATGAATAGGATAGCTCCCCATATCATTGTAAAAGATGGAAGTAAAGTTATTGCTTATATTTTGGCAATGACTACGGAAAGTAAAGAGGATATTCCTGTCTTGAAACCTATGTTTGAGCAATTTAACCAAATTCTATATAAAGGAATAAAAGTGTCAGAATATCAGTATATTGTAATAGGTCAAGTTTGTGTAGACAAAGATTATAGAGGCATGGGTTTATTGGATAAAGCTTACACATTCTACAAGGAGGTCCATAGTCCTAATTTTCAATTTGCCATCACAGAAATCGCTCTTAGAAATAGAAGGTCCATCAAAGCTCATGAGAGAATAGGTTTTAAAGACATTCATCAGTTTGTGGATGAACTGCCGGAAGAGTGGAGTATTGTACTTTGGGATTGGAATGAATGATATTTTTTACTGCTTCTTAAATGATTTTCTTTGTGCCATATAAGTAAATAAAAGTAAACATGAACTTTTAATGCTGAGCATCGATAATCAGTAACTATTGATTCATAATATAACTTTTCAGGTTATCTCAAAAAATTGAAGCACCCTTTATGGCAATATAAACTTCGGGCCAAATCCATCTCCCTTTTTTATAAAATCCTTGAGCTGATATTCCTTTCCATTGGTCAAATTCACCATGACTCCGGTTTTGGCATTAATTCCTATGTTCAGTTCAGGGTCGAAGATTTTCCCCTCAGAGTAATCTGTCATTAGACCTGAAATAGGATGAATTGCAACATGACCTTTGGTGTATTGCATGGTGTAAGAAGTCTTATTGGGGAACTTATAGTAATTTGAAATTTCCCAGTCAGGATGATAGAATCCTTCCTTAACAATTAAAGGTTCTATTTTTTGTAAAAACTCCTCTATTGGACTTTGAGCTGAAACCGTTTGAAATTTGACAAACAAAAGGGTTACTAAAATAAGATGCTTCATGTCAACTAAAATTTAGAACTTTAAATAAAATTAGAGATTAGTTTATAAAATATCAAGGGATTCAATGACTTATACAGAATATGTTATGAAATTTTTACCTGATATCCAGATTATTTCTATTATAAGTTTAATTTTTCACCAATTTGCTTTTTAGCTTTTTTACCCTTTCAAAGCCAGATTTTTGTAGTAGCATCCTTCAAAAAAGTATTTTATAAAATATCGTGTATTAGATAAAAATATGAGGGAAAATTTATCTTTTAAATTGTATTATTTATTTTATCATTATTACTATTTTTACGTACATTTAAAATAAGAAACAAGATCACCCAAATTCCCGATCTGATTTAGCCCTAGTAGCGTGATGAAAAGTATCTCATGCCTATATTGTCTCACCCTATTTGCTTTTGGATTTTTCCTGAGTATTAGTTCAGTTGTGGCTCAAAACTGTAGTCAGAATAATGTCTTAGTTGAAAGGTTTGAATTAAGAGATGTTAATGGAAACCCTTTTAGCTCTGCAGATGATTACGAATTGGGAGAAGAAGTAACTGGAACTCTTTATGTTGTATTAGGAGGAAGTAATTCAGGTAACGCATACTCCACTAAGGCTTTTTTTAATATTTTGATTAATGGAAGTCAAATTGGCGGTAGAAGAAGTGTTTGCCTTTCAGAACTTGTAAACCCTACATTCGGAACTGCTATTTTTGCAGCCAACTTAACTTGGAACTGGGGTGACTTGGTTCAATTAAACGGCCTTTTGGTAAGGTGGTTTACAAATAGTAATAGCTCAAATACATGTAGTCAGATAACTGAAGATACAAATAAATCTGCACAGTGCTTTTCGGAACCAGAACCTATTATAGCCGAAATTCCTGTACAACCCAGCTTAGACTTTGATGCCGAAACCTGCGATCCTACAGTTAATTTTATCAATCAGACATTTGGAGGTAAGCCACCTTATACTTATCTGTGGGAATTCTATGATGGGGGAACTTTACTAGGTACTTCAAATGAAGAAAATCCAACTTTTACCTTTCCAGGGATAGATACCTACAACGTGTCATTGTCTGCGACAGATGCAGATGGTATTACCAACACCCTGACCAAACCCATTACCATCCCTGCCATTGATATCCAGATAGAAGTCACCCCTACCCGTAACAATGAAAGCACAGGTTCTATTCTTGTACAGCCAAATGGAGGAACGGCTCCTTATACTGTAAGCTGGAGGAGGACCGATCCTGTCGGCGATTTAGAATCTGTCTCAGGTATAAGTACTAGCTATCTCATAGAAAACCTTCCATTTGGGAACTATGAAGTATTTGTAACGGATTCCCAAGGCTGTCCGGGCTATGTGACCACCTTTATTGACATCGCCACCATTTTATTTAATAGAATGGGAGATATTAAAGCTACTTTATTTAGTGATCAAAGGGCTGTAGGATTGGAGTGGAATACAGAAACTGAAGGAGATCCGGGGATTTTCGTAGTAGAAAGAGCAGAAAATATAAATCTGGAGTTTAAAGTCTTGAGTCAAATAGAGAGCACTGGCTATTCCGACAAGCCTGTTTTTTACAAATATCGGGACGATAAGCTTCCAATTACAGGAGGTAGAATATATTACCGCGTCAAATATCAGGTTAATAATGAAGTGGATATTTATACAGAGCTGGTTTTTGTAGACCTACCTATTTCAGAATCTAAGGTCAATTGGTCTGTATTCCCCAATCCTACTATTGGGAATGAACTGACCTTATCCATGAAAGGATTTGGATATCACTTAGGTGAAAAATTATCCATCAGCCTCTATACGGCAAACATGAGTAGAAATGTTGATTTTATCATAAAAGAAGAAGAAATTGACTTGAGTGAAATGATCAAAAATTTTCCAAAAGGAGTCATTATCGTTCATCTCAAAGGCAATAATATCAACCAATCTCTTAAAGTTTTGAAAAAATAAAGGTTTCTAACCAACCTTTCTCTGTCAATTGTAGGTAAGCTTTTAAAACCTGATAGATTTTGGGGCTTTCCTAAGTATTATTTAGCCTTTTCATGTCATGAAGTTTGGAAGGCTTTATATACAGCCTAAATCAAATTAGGTCTATATATGTATTATTGATTGATTTTAAATATTTTGTAAAGAGATACTTAAAGCTTTTGCGGTCAGAATTTGTACATTGTATAAAATTCACTCTTTTACCTATGTATGTAAAACGCTACTATAGCCTATTCATGACCCTAAGATGGTCAAGAAAATCACTTTATCTTGGTTTACTTTATTCAGCTTTTATCATCGTCATCTATGAACTTACCGAAATCCAGTTTACCCTTCCCTGGGAACCGATTTCGGTTATAGGGATTGCAGTGGCTTTTTATCTTGGTTTTAAAAACAACAGCTCCTATGACAGGACCTGGGAGGCCAGAAAAATATGGGGAGCAATAGTCAATGACAGCAGAACCTTTGCTTCGGCGGTGATGGGGCTTATGGAAAATAATGAATTGGAAGAACTGGCAATGATTAAAAGGGATTTGATTTTCCGCCATCTGGCTTGGCTGATCAGTCTGAAATATGGTCTAAGGGCCAAAAGATCCTGGGAACATGATGAAGACCCTTACAAGTTAAAATTTGCACCTGCCTTTGTTGAAGAGTTTAAAAATGGATATGAGCAAGAGATCCAAAAGTACCTGGCTCAAGAAGAACTGAAAAAACTAAAGGTCAAAACAAATCTATCCACCCATTTGCTCAATAACCAAACGGCCCAAATCAAAAAACTGGAAGATAAAGCCCTGATTTCTGATTACAAATTAGTCTGGTTTCATCAATTGATCGGTAAATTTTATGATAGCCAGGGCATGTGCGAAAGAATCAAAAACTTCCCCTTGCCCAGGCAATATGCATCAACAGCACTTTGGATGAATTATGTGTTTTGTGCTTTGATTCCATTTGGACTTCTCAGCATTTTTGAAGCTTCCCCAGTACTACATGTCTGGTTGACTATTCCTTTTTCAGGTTTGATCATTTGGGTATTTTTTCTAATGGATAGAATTGGTGATTACTCTGAAAATCCTTTTGAAGCTTCATACAATGATGTACCTATTGCCTCCATCACGCGTGCTATTGAAATTGATTTATTGGAGATGCTGGAACATGAAGATATTCCAAAGCCTTATCCGGTGGAAAATGGTTTCTTGATGTAAAAAACTCATGCTTTTAAATCCTGATCGCCCAAGCGCTGCGCAATCGCTGAACCTGCCATAAGCTGAAGTGCATGGTAGATCATCAAAGGGAGTAGAATAATTCCAAAAACAGTGGGATCAGGAAACATCACTCTCCCCATCACAGCACCCTGAACGAGGGATTTTTTACTTCCACAAAAAACTAAAGCTATTGTATCAGGTCTGCTGAAATGAAGCATTTTGGACAAACCGTACATGACTCCCATCATGACAAAAAAGAAAAGGAGCATCAATAGGCTTAAGCGGCCTAATTCCAAGAGGCTATAGCCCTCAAACATTTTTTCTGCAAAAGACTCTGCAAAGGCTGTGAATACTATCAATAAAATGATTGTCTGGTCGAAATTCTTTAAACTATTCTGGAACCTATTGACAAAGCCAATTAAGTATTGATGAAAAAACAATCCGAGTATTACAGGAAAGAGCACCTGCAAGCTGAGTTTTATAAATGTCTCAGTAAGATCAAAGCTGACTGCTGTTTCGGGTAGTAAAACTTCCATCCAGATAGGTGTTATAAAAATCCCGACAATGCTAGAAATGCTGGCGTTAAAAATGGCCGCAGGTAGGTTCCCGCCCGCAATTGATACCATTACCACGGAAGAAGATACCGTAGAAGGCAAAGCAGCTAAATAGAAAGTGCCTAGCCAAAGGTAACTCCCTTCTTCTCCCCAAATTCCATAGAGAGATAAAATCACCATAGGGAAAATCAAAAATGTGGATGCCTGGATCAGGATATGTAATTTCCAATTGGATAAGCCTTCTTTTAATTTCTGAGGACTAAGCTTTACGCCATAAAAAAAGAATATGATTGAGATTCCGATTCCTGTCAATTGCTTTAGAGGAAGTGGACCATTTTCAGAGCCTAATTCAGGAAAGAATTTTGCAATAAAAATCGTGGATATCAAAAGCAAAAAAAACGTATTCAATCCTGCTTTTTTAAGGGTTTGCTTCAGTTTTCCCATGGATATTCTCCCTATTTGCTTCTTTTAATATTGTCACAAAAAATTGCAGTAGCTACTGCTACATTGAGAGATTCAGCATGACCAAACCTTGGAATGGTTACTTTCTGGTTTACCATCTGTTCAATTTCCGGCGAAATACCATTGGATTCATTTCCCATCAATAATATGCCCCCTTTTTCAAATTTTGTATGGTAGATAGAAGTACCATCCAAAAAAGCCCCATAAATAGGAATCTTGCTCTCACAAAGAAAAAGTTTCAAATCTGTATAAAAACATTGAATTCTGGAAAAGCTTCCCATGCTGGCCTGAAGTACTTTGGGATTGTAAAATTCAGCCGATTCCTCAGAAAGTACAAGTTTCTCGATTCCATACCAGTCGGCAATGCGGATGATGGTGCCCAGGTTACCAGGATCCCTTACATCATCCAAAGCAATCACCCAATCAGAGTCATGGATAGCAAAGGCCTTGTTATCTTTCAATTTGGCTACAGCCAAAGCACTGTCATTGCTTTTGAAAGCCCCAGCTGATTCCAGTACCTTTTGAGTTACTGCGAATGATTCACCTCGAAAATTGTCCACCAAAGCCTGATGTTGGGAATAAAACTTTTCGGTGTACAGTAAATGTGTACTTACAAAATCGGATAGTAGAAGTTCCGTTACATTTTTAGTCCCTTCAACAAAAAAAGAACCCTCCAGCCTACGGAATTTTTTCTGTTGTAAGGATTTAATAAACTTAAGCGTATTTTTGCTTAACATTCGGTAATTGCCAAATAGTGAATAAAGCCAAATATATAAACTTTCTTTTTCTGCTGTTTTTATTTTCCTCCTGTTCTTTGACCAAAGGGCTGAAAGATGGGCAATATTTACTTTTTGATGTGGATATAGAGGGTGTGGAAAAAAGTGACAAGGCAGAACTCCAAAATCTCATCAGGCAAACTCCAAATACACGTATTCCACTACTAAATGCTTCATTAGGCGTAGCGATTTATAGATTTGGAGAATGGACTTTTGATAGTACCAAGCATATCAGGAGGCAAGAGCGATTGCTTCTGGAAAGAGATACACTTTTGGCATTGCAGGATACAGGAACGATTAGCCGCAAGCAGGGAAGACGGCTTTCCAAAATAGTCGATAACCTTTCCAGCATTGAGAAAAAGTTAGAATTTGGTAATTTTTTTATGCGAACCGGCAATCCAAGGGTGATTTATGATAGTGCAAAATCTGAAGAGTCGGCCAGACAATTGACCTTTTATTTATTCAACAATGGCTTTTTTGAGGCTGAAACAGATTTTGAAGTCAAGAAATCTAAGCAGAAATCCAGAGTAACTTATTTTGTTACAGAAAATGAACCTTACCGAATCGATAGTTTCTATACCCGTTCTGATGATGATAAAATATATGCTTTATTGCTTAAGCATGAAAAAGGCGGTTTGGTTCAACCTGGCAAGAGATACGAACAAGGAGCAATTACCAGAGAAAGACAACGTGTAGAAGACCTGCTCAAGGAAAATGGGTATTACACTTTTACCCGCTCTTATATTGAATACAATGTCTATAAGGACACAGTGGATAAATCAGTACAGATAGAACAACTCATCAGGAAACCTGTCTATGCCGATTTTCATCAAGTGTATACACTGGATTCAGTCTATTTCAGCGTGGACCCTCCTTCCAATGAATTTATTGATCAGGGTATTAAAACCAGGTTTAGAGATATCAATTACGAGCTATATGATGATAGGTACTCAGAGAAGATCATTGCTTCAAGAATCTTTCTGAACAAAGGTGACCTCTACAGCAGAAATGATGTGATCGAGACGCAAAGACAACTGGCAAATCTGGATTTATTTAGGTTTGTAAACATCGCTTTTGATACGATTGGAAATACCTTGCGGCCCAGGATATTTACCCAACCTAATCAAAAGTATCAAGTGACCAATCAATTGGGTGCCAGTATTACTGAACAGGTACCAGGTCCGTTTTTTAGCCATTCCCTGAGAAACAGAAACCTCTTCAGAGGAGCTGAGATTTTTGAATTTTTCTTCAGAGCGGGCCTAGAAGGTGTTGTTTCAGCAACTGGAGAAGGTGGTGTATTCCGAAGTAGGGAGCTGAATACATCTGCTTCTGTTATTTTCCCTCAGTTTTTGATACCCTATACAGGCAAATTCCTGCAAACATTCGGGAGGTACAATCCTCGGACCAGAACACTTATTGGTTATAATTATGTAGATAGACCCGAATATATCCGGGAAAGTGTCAATGGAATTTTATCCTATAACTGGAATACGAGAAACTTGCGGCAACAATACACCTTCAATGCTTTAGATGCCAATTTTATCAGATCCAATCTGAGCAATGATTTTAGGGAGTTGCTGGAAGATCTTCAAAACCAAGGTAACAATTTGATCAATTCTTTTCTGCCTTCTTATGTCAGCAGTATATCAGGTCAGGTCATTGTCAATTTCAATCAATACGGTGCTTTTCAGAGAAATAAGGCTTCATTACTCAGATTGTTTTTGGAAAGTGGCGGTACTACTCTAAATCTTGTCAAGAGGGATTTTGTAGAAGATCGTAACCTGGCTTACTTTCAGTTTTTGAAGTTTCAGGCAGATTTTCGAAGGTATATCCCGATATCCAGAGAGCATACATTTGCCTACAGACTAAATCTTGGAATGGCCAGACCCTATGGGGTTTCCAATGGAGTACTTCCCTATGAAAAATACTTCTTTGCGGGTGGAAGTACTGGTATCAGAGCTTGGCAGCCCAGAAGACTTGGGCCAGGTTCATTTACGCCTGATAGGTTGGAAGATGGTAGCTTTGATTACCGGTTTGAGCAGCCAGGTGAAATCTTATTTGAAGGTATGTTTGAATTAAGGTCAAAGATCTATGGCTATTTTGATGGAGCCTTTTTTGTTGACCTGGGGAATAGCTGGACCTTTGCAGAAGATCCGACAAGACCTGGAGCAAATTTTGAATTCAACAGATTTTTTAATGAAATTGCGGTTGGTACTGGCCTCGGCTTAAGAATGGATTTTGAGTTTTTGGTTCTAAGATTGGATATGGGTGTGAAAGCACTTGATCCAGCAAGGCCACAAGGTGAGCGGTTTATTCTTGGCAATTTCTTCAATAGATTTTTAGGAGAAAGAGGTCAGACAGTATTTAATATAGGTATTGGATATCCATTTTAATTTAAATTATGAAGACGTACGAGGAATTTCTTGATTCATTGAAAAACGAAACACCACCTAAAGAATTGTCAACTCAACTTTTGGCCCTTTGGTATGACGCCAATGGGAATTGGGATAAAGCACATAGCTATGTGGATGGGCCAACAGATCCCAGCTCCCACTGGATACATGCTTACCTGCACAGAAAAGAAGGCGATCTTTCCAATGCAGATTATTGGTACAAAAAGGCTGATAAAAGCAGACCTGGTATTTCTTTGGACGAAGAGTGGACATTGATTACAAAAAAAATGATAGCAGTTTCTATCTAAACATTAATAGCGAAATAAAAAACCTGACAACGAGTTTTGTCAGGTTTTTTTTATTTTTCTGGTAGGCAAACCTTATCAAATCAGTCCTCTATTTCCCTCAGTTCAACTTTTACGGCCTGTGCTTTAGGAATAATACTTCCCCCTACTTTTTCTGCGATGTAATAGGTGATCTGCGCTCCAAAAAGGAAAATCACTACTGAATAATAAACCCAGATCAAAAGTATTACAAGTGATCCCGCAGCTCCATAAGTGGATCCAAGATCACTATTTCCAAGATAAATCCCGATCATGTATTTGCCAACTCCAAAAAGAACCATCGTTACAAAAGCGCCCAACCAAGTATCTCTCCACCTTACCCTTGCATCCGGTAATATTTTATACATAAGGGCAAATACCACTACAACGATAATTTGTGCCAAAAGGAAATTAGCAATCGATACTAGATTAATGGGTAGATCCACAAGGTGATCTTGAAGAAAATTGTTGGCTACCACAAGGATCGCATCCAATAGCAATGATATCAGCATGATAAAACCTATGGAAGCTACCAGAGAAAAACTCAGTAGCCGATTAATGGCAAACTTGATTATTCCCTTTTCAGGTTTTGGTTTGATATGCCAAATATGATTGATAGCATTTTGTAAACTCACAAAAACTGTAGTAGCACTGAATGCCAAGATCAAAAATGCTACAAAATTGGGTATTCCGGACTCCTGATTAGCACTGAAATTTTCCAGAATTTCTGCTAGCGTATCCCTGCTCTCCATCCCTGCAAGCTCTTCGACTTGAACTAAAATTTCATCCTGAATTTCTGATTCTGAAAAGAACGTCATGCCTATATTTAAAAGAATAATCAAAAGTGCCGGCAAGCTGAAAATAGTGTAAAAGGCAGTTCCTGCAGCTAAACCAGTTGATTCACCTGAAGTAAAGTCTTTGACACTGTCTATTAAGATTTGAAAAAAGGTTAATTCTTTAATTTTTTGAATCATAGTTAAATTTATTTTTCCCAAAGATCTTCTAGGCTATATGGGCTATAAGGGTTGGTGAAAAAAGAACCATCAATATACCTGTAATGCGTATCCATATTCAATAGTTCCTGCATGTCTGAGCCATCAAGCTGAATTTTAGCTGCTTTTAGGTTTTCAGAAATACGTCCTTGATTGACAGATTTTGGGATTACAGCAATGTTTCTGGCAATAGAAAAAGCAATTAAAACCTGAGCAGGTGTACATTGATATTTGGAAGCAATTTCTTTGATTTTTTCTGCTTCAAGTAAATTGGGTTCATCGTCTTTTTTGATGGAAGTAGCCCTATCTCCCGAACCTAAAGGAGAATATGCGGTAACCAACATTCCTTTGGATTGGCAGAAGTTCACTAATTTCTCCTGCGGTAAATAAGGATGAAGCTCTATTTGGTTCATTTCCGGTTCTTCCTTGGCAGTTTTAAAAATCTCTTCAAGTTTTGAAATATTGAAATTTGACATACCGATATGCTTGCAAAGATCTTGAGCCTTTGCTTCCTCCATACCAGCCCAGGTTTGGGCCAAGGGCACATCCTGATAGGTATAAAACTCTTCTCTTGTTCTCGCAAAACCAACCCCTTGTTTAAAGGCTATAGGCCAATGAACCAAATATAGGTTTAAATAATCGAGCCTTAAATCTTCCAGCGTTTTTTTGAGAGCGGGAATTACATCTTCGAATCTATGAGAATTATTCCAAAGCTTTGAGGTGACAAAAACCTCTTCCCTCTTGACCAAGCCTGAGCTAAAAGCTTCTTCAAAGGCTCTCCCTACCTCTTTTTCATTGTCATAGATCGCAGCACAGTCAATATGCCGGTATCCGGCTTCCAAAGCCCACAAAACTGCCTGATAGACTTCTCCTGGCTTTGATTTCCAAGTACCTAAGCCTACGATAGGCATCTGGTCTCCATTTTTAAATGTAATGTATTTCATTTTCTGTAGCTGATAATGTTAAAGTCTATATAAAACTAATCAATATATTTTTCGATATCCTCAAGGGATCATACTTCATAGGTAAATTTTTTCAGGTATTTCTTAAATCTGTTCATCACCCATAAATGAAGCCTAGCTTGCGTGTTAATATAGACATACCAAGGTAATCTGGGCACAAATTCATGAATAGCTGATATGATATGCTTTCCATCCATTACTTCCCTGAATTCAAGCCAACCGTAATCAAACCTTTTAACCAGCCAGCCTCCTGAAATGTAAAAAAGCTGCCTTTTCACATCGCTTCTATCCGGTATCCATGTCAATTGCAACATAGGTTTCTTACTTTTGAGCAAATAGAAGCTGACCTCTCCCCTGTTGGTTTCTTTGGCATTGATCAGAAAACTAAAAAATGTAGGAAGCCACACTTTGTACCGGTTGGCTACCCAAATGGCACTTTGGTGCCTAGTGCTGGGCAATCTTTGGATACTTCTAACGGTGTTTCTTACTACTGTTGATTTTTTGAATTTTGGCAATTTGGGCTTGTCCACATCAGGGTCAAGAGCAACTTTGACTGCATCTTCATAAGATAGGTAATCAATTTCAACCAGATCAAATTTGAGTTCATCCGCAACTGTCAAGGTATGCTTCAGACTGTGAACCAATGGAGAAACCAATTTATAGGGAGTTTCTCCAAAAAAGCTAACCCACAGCTTTGACAAACCAACCGAAAATATGGGAACAGAAAATATCCATCTTCTTTTTCCCATTACCTCCGCGGTTTTTTCCAACATTTCTTTGTAAGTAAGAATTTCCGGAGAACCTATTTCATAGGCTCTGTCAAATACATCTTCATTTCCCAAACAAGAATCCATGATTGTCAGTGCATCTCTGAGAGAAATAGCCTGTGTATTGGATAGTGTCCATTTAGGACACATTAAGGCAGGAAGTTTCCTGACCAAATTGTAAATCATATCAAATGATGAGCCTCCTGGACCTACTATGATTCCAGCTCTTAATGCAGTGACAGGAACTCCGTAGGAGCCCAATGTCTTTTCTACTTCCAGCCTGCTTTTCAAGTGAATTGACATTTTTTCCTGCGCCACTTCTTTGGGCAGTATGCCGCCCATGTAGAGTATCTGTTTAATTCCATTGCTTGCAGCTGCCCTGGCAAAATTATCAGCCAATAGAAGGTCTGTATCTTCAAAAGTGCCCTGGTTGAGCCTGGTAGAAGAACTCATAGAGTGAATGAGATAAATGGCATAATCAGTCCCTTCCAATGCCTCTGTAGTGGAAGTGATGGAAAAAAGCTCAACTTTTCTCCATTCCACCTCTGGAGCATGGTTATCTACAGCTTCCCTCCGGCTTAAAGCTATAATATTGTATTTATCCTTAAAATGATGGATAAACCATCTACCTACATATCCTCCTGCGCCTGCTATGGCTATCGTTTTTTTCAATTCAGTATACGGGTTGTTGTGATAATATCAATGCCTCTGCTGCTTTTCTTCCTGAGGTCATGGCAGCATTTAAACTGCCATAGAGCATATAATCTCCTGCTAAAAATACATTGTCGTAAGCTTTGCTGTTTGTAGCAGGGATAGTCACCTGCATATCTTCCACGTCTGGTAGAGCGTCAAATATTTCATAGGTTTTGACATGCTCAAAATATTCAGCATTGATATTTGTAACTGCTGATAACTCTATGGCAACTAGTTTCTCCAATTTTTCATTCACTTCAACCGGCTTGGTAATGGATACTGATAAGAGAGCACGGTCATTTTTTGAGTAAGCCTTGCTGACATCAGTCATAAAGACAAGATTATTGGTCAGAAAATGATCATCTGTCAAAAGTGCAATCAAGGGCTGGGCTATGAAGGACTTCGCCAAAGAATAATAAATGTTGACAACTTTTCTGAAGGGTTTGACCTGACCGGATAGCTGGGGTAGAATTCTATCAGGTCTACAAGCTACAATCAGCCCATCAGAAGTTAAGATTTCACCTGACTCAAGTTCAATGTTTTTTCCGTTCAAGGATTTTACGTTCTGGTTGAAACGAATTTCTGTTTTCAACAACTTAGATCTAAGATAGTCTGGAATTGCCTGCATTCCATTTTCAGGAACTGCAGCATGGCCTAGTGCAAACATCTTGAACACAAACTGAAACATTCTTGCAGATGTATCCAGATTGTTTTCAAGAAATATTCCTTTAAAAAATGGCTTGAAGAAGTTATCAATTATTTTTTCTGAGAAACCAAAAGCTCTCAGAAAAGACAATGTGCTGGTATTGGGAGAGGTGAAGATTTCTGAATCTGACCTTGATTTAAGAGTCTTGGTAAGCTGATACATTTTCAATTTATCCTTCAGGGTGCCTACACTGGAGAATGCCATACTTAGGGCTTTGGATGGATTGCGAAGTGGATCATGCACAGCAAAAGAATTTCCCGGCTTTAATATAAGAGCTCCTGGATCAAAATACTTCAATTTCAGAGCATCATAGTCAAGATAACGCTGCGCTTCAGGATAGGCTGTCAATAATACCTGGAAGCCCCTGTCCAATAAAAACCCATCCACTTCATCTGTTCTTACCCTTCCTCCTACTCCATCAGAAGCTTCCAAAATAATGGGAGCGTAACCGGATTTTTCCAATTCATATGCAGCAATGAGTCCTGAGATTCCTGCACCGATAATGTAAATGTTTGAATCGTTCTTCATAATAAGTGGTATAAAGATTAGACCAATAAAAAGCGAAATTGTTTTCTTTTCAATTTAAGGCTTATTTACCTACCGATTAAATTATCTATGGAATAGTCTTATAAATTTTGTTCAGTTTGCTACCTCGATTGATTAACTTTCAGTCTTATAATATTACAGATATGTTGAAAATAGAGAAAATCACCCTTCTAGTTCTCTCATTAGCTCTTTGCCTGCAATCCACAGCCCAGGATGTTTACTTTCCTGAATTTGGAGAATGGGAAGAGAAAAGTCCTATTGAAATGAGCGTAAAAGAGGAAAAATTAAAAGCAGCCATAGATTTTGCTATTCAAGAAGAAAGCGATGCTGACAAGAATCTCAAAAAAGCCCATTATCTAAGTGCTTTTGGTCGTGAACCGCTGGGATTTCCGGTCGGCCCCATGAAAGACCGGGGCGAAGCTGCGGGCCTTATCATATACAAAGGCTACGTCATAGGTAAATGGGGAGACCCAGAAAGGGTTGATCTTACTTTCAGCGTTGCCAAAAGTATTCTTTCTACCACTGTTGGAATCGCTGTAGATAAAGGTTTGATTAAAAGTGAGAAAGATTATGCCTATAAATATTTAGGTCCAATTATTCCCTATGATCCGCAAAAGGCAATGATGAACAAATCAGATCATTTGGAAGAAGAAGATATATTTGATCTTTTTGGGACTACTCACAATAGAAAAATCACTTGGGAGCATCTCTTAAGGCAAACTTCAGATTGGGAAGGTACATTATGGGGCAAACCTGATTGGGCTGATAGGCCTCAGGGAAATTCTTCTGAATGGCTTACTCGTGAAAGAAATGAGCCTGGAACAGTCTACAAATACAATGATACAAGAGTAAATGTCTTGGCTTTAGCTGCTTTAAATGTTTGGAGAAAACCCCTTCCACAGGTATTAAAAGAGCATGTAATGGATCCTATAGGTGCCAGCCCTACATGGAGATGGACAGGTTATGAAAATTCCTTTATAGTATTGGATGGACAGATAGTCCAATCAGTAAGCGGAGGTTCACATTGGGGCGGAGGACTGTTTATTTCTACGTATGACCAAGCAAGATTTGGATACCTGACCTTGAGAAAAGGAAATTGGAATGGGAAGCAGATCATTTCTGAAGATTGGATAAGGAAATCCAGAACCCCAACCTCAGTACAACCCAACTACGGTTTTATGAATTACTTCCTGAACACAGACAAAAAAGAAATTCCTGCAGCCCCTGAATCTGCATTTTTCCATTTAGGAGCTGGAACCAATATGGTCTATGTAGATGAGGAAAATGATTTGGTCATCGTAGCCCGTTGGATCAAAAATGAGAAAAAATCCGATTTGGTGAAGCTGGTTCTTGAGAGTCTTCCTAACCCCAGAAACTGATTATTCAAATCCCTTTTTATGGTAATAGTTGATTAAAAATTAAGCCTATGAATCTCGCCAATTGATTGATAGGCTTAATTAATTATTGATGTGCAGTATTTGATTGACTTATTCACCCGAAGGTTTATCCACTACATTCCTTCTACTGCTATATTTAGATGGCTTATTGGATTTCGGTTTGACTTGGGGTGTGTTAGGCTTTGATTCCTTGGATGAATCTTTTGTAACCGGATTATCAGATTTTTTGGGTTTGTTTTTAAAGTTTTTATTGGAGTTGGATTTGAAGTTTCCTTTCTTTTTACTGGTAAACTTACCTTCTTTTCCTTCTTTGTAGCCAGGACCTTTTTCAAAACCTTCAGGTAGAGGAAGTTTTTGGATATCCAATCCTATTAAACTTTCTATGCGCTTAAATTTGTATTGATCTTTGTCATTGACAAAAGTGATGGCTTCTCCTTTGCTGTCGGCACGAGCCGTACGCCCTACCCTATGTACATAATCCTCAGGATCATTTGGCGTATCAAAGTTGACGACCAACTCTATCCCTACTACATCTATTCCCCTGGAAATGATGTCTGTACCAATAAGAATCTTAAGACTTCTATTCTTAAAGTTAGACATTATCTTTTCTCTCTCAACCTGTTCTAAATCAGAGTGAAATGCTTCAACTTCAAAATGCTTTTTCAGAACTTTATAGAGGCTTTTTACTTTTTCTTTGGTACTTGCGAAGATGATTACTGCCTCGTAATCTTTTTGCTGGAGAATATGTTTGACCAGTTCCTCCTTTTGGGTGTCATACACCAAATAAGCACTTTGGGTTACTCCCTCAGCTGTTTTCCCTAATGCCAGGCTTATTTCCTCTGGGTTTTTAAGAAGGCTTTTTGAAAACTGCCTGATTTTGGGTGGCATGGTCGCAGAGAACATCACCGTTTGTCTTTCCTTAGGAAGGTAATTGACAATAGTCATGATGTCATCAGAAAAACCCATATCCATCATCCTATCAGCCTCATCCAGAATAAGATGCTGCAGTTTGTCCAATTTGATTTTTCCTCCAGCCAGTAATGCAATCAGCCTACCCGGCGTGGCAACAATGATTTCAGCTCCGGATTCCAAGGCTCTTTTTTGTTGTTCCCAGACTATACCGTCCCCTCCTCCATAAACAGGGATGGAACTGATACCCAAAAAATAAGCGAAACCTTGAATCTGCTGGTCTATCTGTATAGCAAGTTCTCTTGTAGGCGCCAGGATCAGGGTATCCAATCCTGATTCGCCGGATTTGGCGATTTTGTTAAGGATTGGTAATATAAATGCAGCTGTTTTTCCAGTGCCGGTTTGGGCACAGGCAATTAAGTCTTTTCCTTCCAGAATAGCAGGAATAGCCTGCACTTGTATAGGGGTGGGTTTTTCAAAACCCATTGCATCCAGCCCCTCTTGTAGACTGGATTCAAAATTAAATTGATTAAAATCCAAAATTTTTTAAATTAAGTGTAAAGATAAGCCCAGGCAATAAGTACAAATTGCAAAGGCAATCTGACTAATAAAATCCACTTGGGAATTGCCCTGTTTCCTTTTTGATACATATAAATATTGGCAGGAAATACAGCCAATAAAAGAATTATTATTCCATATGCGGACAGAGACCTGGTTGTTTCGAACAACAATCCCAAACCGAAAATGATTTCAAAGATACCTGCCAAAGCATTTAATAATTCAGGCTTAGGCAAATATGGTGGAATTATTTTGATATACATTCGAGGTTTGAAAAAATGCATCACTCCGGCAAAAATATAAAAGCCACTCATCAAGTAAAGAAAAAGTAAGTACATATGCTTTTTTTCAATTATTTAGAAATCAATTTTTATATTACGACTAAAGTAAGGGGATTTAGAATAACAATTTTAATTTCCCAGGCTTATAATTTTATAATGGAAGTTTATGGAAATTAATTTGAAAATTATCACAGTAGGTTTGATTTTTTCTCTGCACTGGATTTTGAGTGCCCAGGTTCTCGCACAGGCTGGAGATGAAAGGTTTACAGTCAAGGGCCAGCTGAAAGATGGGGTTACAGAAGGTAGAATAAACGGTGCCGTTATCACCTTAAAGGAAACGTCCTTTGCCTCTGTTTCTGCAAATGGAGGAAATTTTTTGCTTGAAAATGTTTATCAAAACAGGTTCATTTTGAACATCAACGCAACAGGATATCAATCTTACCAATCTGTAGTAAATCTTAAAGAGGATGTTAATCTAGGGGTTATTACATTGTTTCCTGTGGGTTATCAAAATGTAGAAGAAAATGCTCTTCAAAAGACAATTAGAGCAACAAACATATCCGAATTGTTTGTTAATAGACCCAATTTTATAGGAGGAAATCAAGTATTTGGAATTCCCCCTGAGCCTAAGCGCTTAGAGGGAAATTTTTATCTGGATCCAAGCTGGAACAAAGCGTCTATCATTCTTTACAGAGACAATGAAGTCATAGAGGGTTATTTTGCCAGGTATAATATCAGTACCAATTCTTTTGAACTCAGAGTTGATGAGGAAGATATGATTACTACGCTACCGGGTTTACGGGTTCAAAATATTGTTTGGGTAGATGCAGGTGCCAAAGTACCTCGTTATTTCGTCAATGGAATGGATTTTAAAGAAGATGGAGCTCCAATCTCAGGATTTTTTGAGGTATTGGTTGAAGGGCAATTGCCTCTGGTGAGGCGCACCATAGCTTCAATACGCGCTTCAAATTACAATGAGGCACTGATGGTCGGTGAAAGGAACGATCAAATTAAAAAAAGAAACACTTATTACTATATCAGCGATAAAAACATCATTCAAGTACCTAAAGGCAAAAGAAAGTTTTTCAATATTTTCGGTGATATGTCAGAAGAAATGGAAGAATTCGCCAAAGACAATGAAGTAAACTTTAAAACTCCTTCAGGTTTGTTTGTTCTTTTCACCCAATACAACAGCAAATTTGAAGGTTATGAACCTTTAATCCCCAAATTGTTAGATGATTAAACTATGAAAAAAACCCTATTGATTACTCTTTTGGGAATTCTCTGCCAGGCAGGTTTTTCCCAAAGTACCCAAAAACCACCCCTGCATGGAAAGCATTGGATGGCTATCACAGGCAAACCACTTGGAGCAACAGCAGGCGCAATGATCTTTTCTCAAGGAGGAAACGCAATTGATGCCTCCTGTGCCATGTTGGCAAGTGTCTGTACCATGTGGGACGTTTTGAGCTGGGGTGGAGAAACCCAGGCTTTGATCTATAATCCAAATACAAAAGAAGTCATTGCCATCAATGCATTAGGATATGCCCCAAGCGGTGCTACTGTGGATTTTTTTAAAGAAAAAGGTATGGAATACCCACCTGAATTTGGTGCATTGGCGGCCACCACTCCAGGCACTCCAGGAGGCTTGATGACCTTGCTAGCTGAATATGGTACCTTGAGTTTAAAAGAGGTGCTAAAACCTGCCATGGAAATGGCTAAGGGCTATCCCATTGAGGCTCAAACAGCCAATATGATAGAAAACAGGAAGGACTTGATCAAAGAATGGCCCTATAGCAAAAAAGTTTTTCTTCCTCATTTGGGAGAAGAAAGGGAAGCCCCGCATGCCGGGGAGATATTTGTACAGGAAGATTTGTACAATACCCTTCAAAAACTGGTAGAAACTGAAGAAAAAGCACTGGAAGATGGTAAATCTAGAAAAGAAGCTATCTATGCAGCTTATGACAGGTTTTACAAGGGAGATATAGCAGAGGAGATTGTTCGTGGTACCCGAGAGCAAGGCGGCTTATTTACCAAAGAAGATCTGGAAAATTGGAAAGTAAAAATAGAAAAGCCACTGAGTGTTGATTACAAGGGAATTGAAGTTTATAAGCTTCAGGAATGGACTCAGGGCCCTGCCCTACTCCAGGCTTTGAATATTCTTGAGAATTTTGATATTCGATCCATGGGATATAATTCTTCACGGTATATCCACACTCTCTATCAAGCGATGAGCTTGGCATTTACCGACCGGGATTTTTACTATGGTGATCCGGCTTTTGAACCCCAGAGCCCAATGAAAGGCCTTTTATCAAAAGAATATGCGAAAGAAAGGGCCAAATTAATCAAAGAAAAGAATGATCCTGAAATAGGCCCTGGTGATCCCTATCCTTTTCAAGGTGAAACAAATCCTTACATGAATTTATTGAAAAAAAGAAAAGATGCCTTGGCCTTCAACAATCCTGATTTACCTGTCCAAGGACCCGAAGATCCTTTCCTACAAAGTTTTCAATCCGGTACTACATCTATACAAGCAGCTGACAAAGATGGCTGGGTAGTTTCTATTACTCCTTCTGGAGGGTGGATTCCGGCTGTCATAGCGGGAAACACGGGAGTGGGATTAAGTCAGCGCATGCAGAGCTTTGTATTGGATGAAAACCTGAACCCATACAACCTGGTAGAACCCAATAAAAGGCCAAGGGTGACACTTACCCCAAGTATGGCTTTGAAAGATGGTAAGCCATTTCTTTCTTTTGCTGTGCAAGGAGGTGATACGCAAGATCAGGATTTGCTCCAGATGTTTCTCAATATTGTGGAGTTTGATATGACTGTTCAAGAAGCAGCAGAGGCTTCCAATATCCACAATTATCACATGCAGTCTTCATTTGGTGCTCATGAGTCTAAACCTGGATCAATCACCCTCAACGCTGAGATTCCTACTTGGACCAGAAGAGAGTTAGCCAAAAAAGGCTACAAAATGAATTTTCTAGAAAGAACTTCAGGCCCCTTAAATGCTATTTGGTTTGATTGGAAGCATAATAGCTTTTGGGGAGGCTCCAGCAACCATGGCGAGGATTACGGAATAGCTTGGTAATCAAAAAGCCCGGAAAATTCCGGGCTTTTTTTTAAATATGACCTAAATCTGTCAAGGTGAGGCTATTTAGACTCCAAATTAATGCACTTGTATGGTTACCTGACTGCATTTTCTAAAGTAGCCAAGTAAACCCATTTCTGGTCTCTTGATTTTAGACCCTTTTCCACTGCAGCTCTTTGCTCTTGGGTAGATTCCATATCCTCATACTCCTGAGCATTAAAAAACTGCACATAATCTTTGTAAACATTGATGGTCAAGTGAGTGGTTTTGGCTTCACTACCAAAAGGAAGGGCAGTTCGTAATAGACTCCAAGACCCCATTAAACCCTTTTCAATTCTACTTTGGTGAATAGGCATAAAGACTTCTTTTTCTGCTTTTTCGTATTCTTCAAACCTTCCTTCTACTGCTTTCATCATGTCAAATGAAGCAAGTGTTCCTTTTTTAAACTGAAAAGAATCTTTAGTAGAGGCTATTTCCTTCATGTAAACCCTTTGTGCAAGATCCCTGTTTGAGCTGGCGTCTTGAAACCTTTTCCTAGCTTGACTTTCATTTAAATGCGGATGTGCGATCATGGCATATTTGATCATATCTTCTTCTTCCAGTCCATTCATCATAGTCACCGGGTCTTTGTAATAGGTAATGGTGATATACTGAAACTCACCCGCATCGGCTCCTGATTGAAGTGACCAAAGGTCCCAACCCACAATCCTTTTGTCATTGATCGCAGCTTGATAGACTTTTTGCATAAATTCCTTAAACTCCATAAAGTCGTAAGTTTGGTTAGACTCTACCTTCATGAATTCAAAGACCATAAACCGTTCTTGCTGTGCTTGTACCTGGATCAAAGTCCAAAAGCATAAAATTGAGGCGATGAGTAACTTTTTCATATCGGTTATTTTTAGGGATTTAATGGTTCTCAATACTGTTTCCTTAAAATTTAGGAATAATATTTTGTTTTTAATAATATATCCCTTGTTTTTTTCTATCTATTTTCCATTTTGGCAATTATTACTTTATAGAGGTCATTATTGACAAAATACTCCTCCTGATCATAAAGCATTAGGATAAAAATCATATTGTTGCTAGATTTTGAAAAAATATCAAATCCTATGAATCAATCTAGAAGAGAATGGCTCAAAAGTGCTTCTTTGCTAAGTGGGCTGACCATGTTAACCGGAGGAGCTGTTATTTCTAAACTTTCAGCAGAAGAAGTAAAAAAATTCAATCCACGGCCCTTTGACCTTCCTGTGAGATTGGGCTCTAATGAAAATCCCTATGGCCCATCCGAAAGCATGAGAAAAGCCATGGTGGAGGGATTTGATAAGGGTTGCAGGTATCCTTGGTCCTACAATGCAGATTTGCAGGAAATGATAGCCCAGAAAGAAGGTGTTCCAAGTGACCATGTGGTTTTGGTAGCAGGTTCTACTGAGGGTTTAAAGATCACAGGAATAACCTATGCGGGACAGGGTGATGAAATAATATCAGGTCTCCCCACATTCCTTTCTATGATGGATTATGCGAAAGTCTGGGGTGCTGACATCAATTGGGTACCGTTAGACAAGGACATGAACTATGATCTGGAAGAAATTGAAAAAAGAATTTCTACTAAAACCAAACTGGTGTTTTTATGTAATCCTAATAATCCAACAGGAAAGCTATTGGATAAAAAGGCTGTGATGGATTTTTGTCAAAGTGCATGTAAGAAAACAGTTATTTTCAGCGACGAGGCCTATTATGACTATATAGAAGACCCTGAGTATCCCTCTATGATCGAATTGGTCAAAAAAGGTGAAAATGTTATTGTTTCCAAGACTTTATCAAAAGTTTATGGACTTGCAGGTATACGCTTGGGATATCTTATTGCCAAGCCTGAAATAGCAGAAAATCTGAGAAAGCGAGTAGTAGCCAATACTAATATTATGGCCATTGAAGCTGGGAAAGCGGCATTAAAAGACAATGAGTTTTACAAATTCTCATTGGCCAAAAACCTAGAGTGCAGAAACTTGATCGAGAATACATTAGATGACTTAGGCTTAGAATATATTCCTTCGCAGGCGAATTTTGTGTTCTTCCATGCCAAACAGGATGTAAGCAAGCTCGCTGAAAAAATGTTGGCAAAGGGTGTTATCATAGGTAGGCCATTCCCTCCTATGAATGATTGGTGTAGGATAAGCACAGGTACAGTAGAGGAAGTTGAAATCTTTAATAAGGCACTGAAAGAAGTTTTGGCCTAATAGCATGATCGAAAAAGGATTAATATTAGAAAATAAAGAGATTCTCCTCAGGCCCCTTGAAGAGTCTGATTTAAAGGACTTTTTGAAGTTAACTGTAGAACCTGATATGTGGAGGTTGTACACGCATGACCTTTCTAGCTTGGCAGGGCTACAGTCGTGGGCATCTCCCGCATTTAACGGGGAAAGGGTTCAGTTTACGGTAATTGACAAAAAAACAGGTTTAATTATAGGGTCAACAGCATTTGGAAATATTTCAGAGCGGGACAAAAGGTTGGAAATAGGTTGGACTTGGCTTGGAAAAGAATTTCAAGGTGTAGGAATCAATGGAAAAGTAAAAGGCTTGTTACTGACTTATTGTTTTGAAGTCTTGGATTTGGAGAGAGTTGAATTCAAGACAGATGTCCTCAATACGCAAGCAAGACGATCCATGAGCAATATCCATGCAATCGAAGAGGGTGTGCTTCGGAGTCATACCGTAATGACTAATGGGCGAAGAAGAGATACCATTTATTTCAGTATACTGAAAAATGAATGGCCTTATGTCAAAAGAGAAAATGGCTGGTAACTTCAAAAGGTTTTTATCCAAGATTAAAACATCATTCAAAATTATAGCACTTTTCCACTTGTTGGTGGTATCAGGTTGTGAAATTCAGGATGTTGAAAGACCTCCATTACAATTGATCAACAATATTTTAGTGAATGGTCAGAGAATTGAATTCCGTTCAGTAAAATTTTCTTTGACTGGACCGGTTTCTATAAGTAATGAAAATTCACATGTATTAGCTTTACTTGAACTTTCTACTTCAGAGGAATTTGAAGATGAGCCTCCAACGGGCAGCAGTCTTTATGCAATTCCAATCTACGCTGTCAATCAAGGTATCAATCTGCCCGAATTTCCTATTCAAAATGGGACATTTGAAGTCGTATCTGAAGAAATTCTTGAGGGAGCTGATCAGGACGAATTGGATGGGAAAAATTTCAGTACCCCAATCAAAATTTTTCTTTCGGCCAATAATTCGGGGAGCTGGACCGATGTTATAGAAGGAGTATCAGGAACAATTCAATTACAATTTGATTTAACTAATAACTTGGTGAGAATTTCCAATACTTATGAAACAAAAGAAGGGCAACAGGTCAGTGGAGCCGTTGCCCTTCCTTTGGATTTAAGTAGTTTTAGACAATTTTAAATTTTGGGTAATTCCCAGCCATTTTGATAATTCGCTTTCATCAGGTCATTGGATTCAGGATCAGAAAACTGTCCTTTTTGATCATCCCAATATATCTTTTTACCTGTTTTATAAGCTATATTTCCCATCTGGGCATTGATAGCAGCAATACTGCCCGTTTCAATACCACAAGTGAGCTTTGAGGCATCATTACCGGTGATAGCATCCACAAAACCTTGGGCATGAATTTCCAAAGCATTTCCACTTGGTCGGGAATGGGGAACTTCTTCCACTTTATTTACTCTCTGCCCATCTTTATTTTCAGTTTCAGGGATTACTTTCCACCCTCCTCTATTGACCACCAAGGTAGCATTGTTGCCTATAAATGCAATACCCTCGGTAGTTCCGTAATTTCCTCCATCAATTCCTGTAGCATGCTCCCACAGCATATTGAATCCATCGTATTCATAAACCGTCTGCAATGTATCAGGAGTCTCTGATGCATCATTAGGGTAGGCAAACTTGCCACCTGACGCCATCACCGACTTCGGTGCTTTGACGCCCATTGCATGGAGTGCAATGTCTATTTCATGTACTCCCCAATCTGTCATTAATCCACCAGCATAATCCCAAAACCACCTAAAATTAAAGTGAAACCTATTTTCATTAAAGGGCCTTTTTGGGGCAGGGCCTAACCACATATCATAATCTACACCTTGAGGAACCGGGCCATCCGGTAAAACAGGTACAGGTTTCATCCAGCCTTGATAGGCCCAGGTTTTCACAAGCCTTATCTGGCCCAATTTTCCTGATTTGACATAATCAATCGCTTCAGCATATTGGGAACCGCTTCTTTGCCACTGCCCTACCTGAACCAGCTTACCATATCGCTGTTGAGCTTTTACCATCAGGTTACATTCTTCAATCGTATTGGCAATTGGTTTTTCTACATAGACATGCTTTCCGGCAGAAAGACTATCAATTAGATTCAAACAATGCCAATGATCCGGTGTACCTACAATGACTGCATCAATATCTTTGTCTTCAAGCATTTTTCTGTAGTCTCTGTACACTTTGGGCTTTTTACCTCTTTGGTCTTCTACGTCCTTTGACCTTTGTTCAAGAACTGATTCATCAACATCGGCCAAGCCTACACAATGTACATTTGGAATTTTGAGATGGGCATTCATATCAGACCAACCCATTCCCTTGCATCCTATCACAGCGAAATTCAATCTGTCAGAGGGAGAAATTTTATTGGCCAGCGCTCTCAGGCTTTCAGCGTCCACATATGAGGGTATGCTTAGACCTGCACCTGCCAGGAGACTAGTTTGAAGGAACTTTCTTCTTGAGTTCATTTTGGTTTAATTAGGTTAAAGGTTTATTGAAGGTCTTCAAGTTAAAATATTCTGTGATAAGTAAAAAGATGATTCATACCAATAAAGACATGAACCATGGTAAATGGTAACCTTGCCTGAGCTTCTTTAGAATTTAACTTATACTAATTCCAAATTTCAATTCGAAAAGTTGTAAATCAGGCAAAACAGACTAAATTGGTTAAATTTGTTTAAAAGACTCATACTTATGAAAGCACGTGAAATTGTTACTTTGCAACGCTCCTTGTTGCACGATACAGAGAAATTACTTAACCAGCAGATTGAAATGGAGGGCAGATCCTCAGCCTATTATTTGTCAATGGCATCTTGGTGCCAGATGATGGGTTATGAAAATGCTGCAAAATATCTTTATACACATGCGGATGAAGAGCGCATGCACATGATGAAACTTTTCCATTATATCAATGAAGCTGGAGGTCATGCCATTCAGCCGGAAATCAATGGGATCAGACATAATTTCAATTCTTTAAGAGAGGTATTTGAATTGATTCTCGAGCATGAAATCAAAGTTACAAAATCTATCAATGCCATTGTAGATCATGCCTTCAGTGTAAAAGATTTTGCCACATTCAGCTTTATGCAATGGTATGTAACTGAACAGCGGGAAGAAGAAACCATAGCAAGAAGAGCCTTGGAGCTTTTTGAAATTATCGGAGAAGAAGGTGTTGGGCTATGGACCATTGATCAGGAATTGGGTAAACTCCATGCAACTGTCGCTGAGGGAGGAGCTTAAATTTGTTATACATCACTGAAAATTCTTACGGCCTAAACAGGCCGTAATTTTTTTGCCTATATTTATTACTGAACTAATAATATCCAGCATGGTCACAAATCTCCTTAAAATCGAACAAGTCGGTAAAGCTCTCCTAAGAATTGGAATCGCAATCTATATTTGGTCTGTTGTACTGCTCTCTTTTCAGTTTGACAAGGGCAAACTTTGGATGGCTGGAATCTGGGTAGTTTTAGTCATTATTCCAGGACTTTTACTTTTACATTTCAAAAGTCCAAAAACAGGTGTGATTGGGGGAATAGCAACTTTTCTTTTTTTTCTTATTTCAGGAATTGTAATTCTTTCCTCTGACTTGCAGGTGAATGCCGTCTGGCAGCTAATTTATCTTCACCTGGTAAAAGATATTCTTTTGATGTTTGCTTCTATTGTATTGATAGGTGAATCACTCAAGGAAATTGTCCGAGACAAACTGACGCAACCTTTCCCAAAAGCATAATCTGCTTTATTGAAAATTCCTTCTTTTGTATTTATCAGTGTTTAAAAAATTTAATTCTAGTAATAGAAAAATTACAGATACTATTTTTTGCTCCTGATTTGTCTTCACCTTGTTTAATTAAGCAGAATATGCAATTGCTTTTAGGCATTTTTTTGAATGTTGCTAATTCTCATTCTTGGGCTATTCATTTCTGAGCTTTTTTATTCAAAAATCAGGTGAGTCAACTTTTCAAGCTTGAAAATCAATTCGTGCAAGCCTGGTCTACTTCCTAATTTCGATAACATCAATCAGAGTTTTATTTGAAACTCAATTTGACTATCAACCAAAAATTTTAGGACCATGAAAACTGCACTCATTATCAACAAAAAACAACAGGAGGTAAAAGAAGCTATCAAATGCCTCTTAATCTTTATTGCAATCATCAGCCTGCTATTCAGTATTGCAGCGATAACGGCTAATCCTTCCATCTTCTTTATGGCATTGATGGCTATTGGATATTTAGCATGGACTTTTACTGAGTATTTTATGCATAGATTTTGGATGCATAGTACTTACCGAAAGCTGGACAATACCCCCTATCATATGCATATGAATCATCATAAGCATCCAACTGAAATTAGAATAACGGGTAGACAGCGCACATTTTCAATAGTATCCGCCATCGCAATAAGTGCTTTAGCAGTATACTGGAACAATTACTTCACCTTGTTTGCGGGATTTCTTAATGGATTTTTGATTTACAGTATGGTCCACTACATCCTACATCAAAGATGGGGCAAATTCTTGTTTCCAAATGTTCAGAGGGTACATATGCACCACCATGGTAAGCATCCTGATAAAGGTTTTAGCTTCAGTACTACTTTGTGGGATTGGCTTTTTGGAACACTGCCTCCAAAAGAATCTACCATATCCGAAAAAATGAAAGCGTACTATTTTGATGGGAAAGCAAAAAATGACAAACAATATTGATAAGGTTAAAGGCTATTCTTACACTATTCTATGTCCATTGAATAACAATTTCAGGTAAAAATCATATTATTTAAAATATTCAAAAAATTGCATGTTTCTCTTAATTTAATTTTGATATATATTCTTAAATTGTATTAATGGAAACATAAATAATTAATTGACAGAATTAAATTCTGATATCAAATTTATGAATTATGTTGTTTTCCAAACTCACTGTCTTGTCTTTTATCCAGAACAACAATTTTAAGACTCAGCCTATGGTATCTTCAGACATTCAGGTACAATTTTTTCAATATTTGAAAAGTTTGTTGCCTCCTTACAAATCACTCGTGGATGAAATCTCAGACCTGTTGGATATTAGCAATGATTCTGCTTACAGAAGAATCAGAGGAGAAAAGTTCATCGATTTGGATGAAATCAAAAAAATCAGTCAATATTTCAATGTCTCTCTGGATCAATTATTTAATCTTCAAACCGACGCCATAGTTTTTCAGGGCAAACTCAACAAATATGACAATTTAAGTTTTGATGCTTGGCTGGATGATATGCAGGCACAATTGGAAATGGTGAATAGCCACAAAAACAAACATATTTATTTCTTGGTGAAAGATATGCCGCCCTTTTATCATTTCTATCAAGAGGAGCTGGCCAACTTCAAATTCTTTTTTTGGAAAAAATCAATTCTTCATTATGATAATCTTAAAGGCATAAAGTTTTCTTTGGAAGAGGGCTTTACCCAAAAATATAAAGAAGCCTGCTCCAAAATTACCAGATTGTACAATAAAATTCCTAGCACTGAAATTTGGAATGTCGAAGGAATCAATACCACTTTGCGCCAGATAGACTTATATACAGAAATGGGTATCATTCAATCTGTTGATGTTTCGAAAAAACTCTACCAATGCATGTTGGAAATAGTGGATCACTTGGAAAAAATGGCCGAAAAAGGTAAGAAATTTGGAATAAATCAGGAACCTTCTGAAGACAGTCTTGAGTTCAGGATGTTTGTCAATGAATTCATTATTGGAGATAATACCTTTATGGCGGAAGTGGATAGCGTGAGAATTACTTATTTGAACCATAGTGTTTTATATTTTCTAGGTTCCAGAGATCCAAAATTCAATGATTCTATGTTTGTCAGTTTGGAAAATCTGGTCAAAAAGTCAACAATGATCAGCAGTATCGGTGAAAAAGAAAGAAATCAGTTTTTCAATAAGCTGAGGAAAAAAATCCTTTTGAGAATGGAGGCTTTGGTTTGAATTTTAGGTTTTTAGCAAAGGAGCTATTAAGTTTAAATTTCAATATTTGTTCACCCATGAGATTTATATTAGCTGTAGTTGTCCCAATGCTTCTTTTTGTTACTTTTTCTTGCAAGGAAAAATCAAGCTCAAATTCAACTTTTTATGATACTTCTAAGCAAATAGAAATCGTCAGGTCAAAAGATGGAATGGTTTTTATTCCTGAGGGTGAGTTTTTCATGGGGACAAACGATCCTGAATCTTACCCTGTAGAAAGACCAGCAGTCAAGCGCAAAGTGAAGGCCTTTTGGATGGATGAAACTGAAGTCACTAATGCTCAGTTTGCTGAGTTTGTAGCTGAGACGGGCTATGTTACCATGGCAGAAAAGACACCTGATTGGGAAGAAATGAAAAAGCAGTTGCCTCCTGGTACTCCTAAGCCGCCCGAGGAAAACATGCAACCGGGTTCAATGGTCTTCTCCGCTCCCTCTTCGAGAGTTCCTCTTCATGACATAAGTCTTTGGTGGAAATGGGTTCTTGGAGCATCTTGGAAACACCCTGAAGGACCTGGCTCTGATATTGAAGGTCTGGAAAATCATCCTGTTGTACATATCGCCTACGAAGATGCGGAGGCTTATGCCAAATGGGCCGGAAAAAGGCTTCCCACCGAAACAGAATGGGAATATGCAGCCAAGTCAGGCAGGGAGCATCAACGCTATGCTTGGGGAGATACCTACAAGCCTCAAATGAGTTTCATGGCCAATACTTTTCAAGGTGAATTTCCAAATAATAACTTAGCTGAGGATGGGTTTGAAGGTACAGCACCTGTAAAAAGTTTCCCTCCAAATGATTATGGCCTTTATGACATGATCGGTAATGTTTGGGAAATGACTTCTGATTGGTATGATGCCATCAAATTTCGAAGATTGGCCGGCAATGCTCCTGCTTTAGACTCCAGTATTTCCCAATGTTATAATCCAACCAACCCTTATGCCTTGGAAAAAGTCATCAAAGGAGGTTCCTTTTTATGTGCCGATGATTATTGTATCAATTACAGACCCTCAGCCCGTCAGGGACAGGATTATGAAAGCGGTACAAGCAATATTGGCTTCCGCTGCGTTCGGGATGTGGAGTAGATTTAAAATTTTTTAGTTGAAACAGTGCTTCAATCAAATATATTTGTGCTTGATTTCGTATATAAGTCCTGTATGAAGAAATTTTTATTCAGCATAGTATTTTTCTTTTGTTCAGCTCAACTGCTTTGGGCACAGGATTTTTATTCCAGGTGGTTGTTTACCTCTGAGATTTCCCCTTCGTTTCCGACAGCAAAAAATAGAATAGTAGAAAATGCCGATGATTACTCAAGCTTGGAATGGAGGAATAGAATCGGTGTAAGGACATTCGGTGAGTTATTTGTAGGAGTTCAAGGAAGTCTAAGAGCATATAATGAAAGATTGGCATTGAATGGACAGGGCTCTTCAGGAATCAGTTCGACTATAGAATCAAACCTTCAAAATACAATGATTGGTTTTGGACCATTTTTCAATTATTACTTTGAAATGAGTCCAAAATTTTACCTAATTGCTTCTGGTTTTATTGGCTTGGAAAAGGGTGTTGGAGCCTTTAAATATGACTTGGTAAATGTCAACTGTCCCAATTGCTCTTCAGAAGGAGTTATAGATGAGCTCCCACAAAGGTTGGGGCAATCCTCTTTCAAAGATGTACTACTGACATACAGTGGTGATTTTGGAATTGGTTATTTGATCAATGACTCCATGGGGATACAGGTGATGCTGAATATGGCCAGGTATGAGCGCTCCAGTTACCAAACAAGAGAATATGATGGACTGGGATTTGAAAACCCAGGGTTCAGAATGTTTTATTCAGAGAGTGTCAGACAATGGTCTTCCATTACTGATAGGATGATATTTCATGTGGGGATTTTTATGGCCTTAAATTTTGAATAATATTCAAAACAAAAATCCCTTAGCTACAGACCAAGGGATTATTTGCTAGTATTAAAAGTAGTTTATAAGTGAATTAATCAGTTTTCAAGTTTTACTGGGACAGGTTCTACTTTCCAGATTTCTTTGCAATAATCTCTTATACTTCTGTCACTTGAGAACTTGCCCATCCTTGCCACATTTAATATTGACATTTCGGCCCACTTTGATTTATTCTTGAATGTCTCTGCTACCTTTTCCTGAGCATCTACATAGGCTTGATAGTCTGCAAGTATCAAGTACTGATCATCAAACATCAATGATCTTACCAAGCCCTTGAAGGTATCAGGATCTAAATGGGAGAAATACCCTTCATTGATTTGATCAATAGCCAGTTTCAGTTCAGGATTATTTTTATAATAGTCGTAAGGGTCATAACCATTAGCTTTGGTATTTTCCACCTCATCGGCAGTCAAGCCAAAAAGGAAGAAATTCTCCTCTCCTACACATTCTCTGATTTCCACATTTGCACCATCCAAAGTTCCAATAGTCAAAGCTCCATTTAAGGAAAGTTTCATATTTCCAGTACCGGAAGCTTCTTTTCCTGAAGTAGAAATCTGTTCAGAAAGGTCTGCTGCAGGATAAATCTTCTGCGCATTGGTCACATTATAATTCGGGAAAAAGACCACCTTTAATTTTTTATTGACATCTGAATCATTATTGACCACATCACCGATGGAAGTTATCAGTTTGATAATCAGTTTTGCCATTTTATAACCGGGTGCTGCTTTACCCGCAAAAATTACCGTCCTTGGAACTATATCGGCTTCAGGTTTTTGCTTGATTCTGTTGTAAAGTGTAATGACATGTAAAGCATTCAACAACTGCCTTTTGTATTCGTGGATTCTCTTCACCTGTACATCAAAAAGTGAATCAGGGTCAACCGTCAGCCTCATTCTTTGAAAGATCTTTTTGCTTAGGTTGATTTTCTGGTCATGCTTGACCTCCATCCATGCCTTCTGGAATGCTTTATCCTTTGCAAATTGCTCAAGATCTTTTAATTCATCCAGATTTTTTATCCATCCCTCCCCTATTTTACTACTTATCAATTCTGTCAGTTGTGGATTGCTTAAGACCATCCACCTTCTTGGAGTTACTCCATTGGTTTTGTTACTGAACTTTTCAGGAGATAGTTCAAACCAATCTTTCATGACCGTTTTCTTGAGCAGATCAGTGTGTAAAGCTGCTACTCCATTGATCGCTTGGCTTCCGAGTGCTGCTAAATTGGCCATTTTAATATATTTCCTTGGGCCCTCACCGATCAAAGAAAGACTGGCAATTTTCTGGTGGTCACCATAAAACCGCACAGTTACCTTGTCTATAAATCTTCTGTTGATTTCATAAATCAACTCCAGGTGTCTCGGGAGTACCTTACCAAATAGTTCCAAATCCCACTTTTCCAATGCCTCAGGTAATAAGGTGTGGTTGGTATAGGCAAAGGTTTTTGTTGTTATATCCCATGCATCATCCCAATCCAGCATATATTTATCCAAAAGCAATCGCATCATTTCTGCCACACCTACAGCTGGGTGGGTGTCGTTGAGCTGCACAACAAACTTTTGATGGAAGTCATGAATCTTATCTCCCTGTCTGAGGTGGATATTGATCATATCCTGCAAGGAACATGATACAAAGAAATATTGCTGCTGTAATCTTAGTATTTTGCCTTCCTCTTGTTCGTCATTTGGATAAAGGACCTTAGATATGTTTTCGCAGACAATTTTTTGCCTTACTGCCTCATTGTAACCTCCAGCATTAAAGACCTGAAAATCAAAGGATTTTGGTGCTTCAGATTTCCAAAGCCTTAAAGTATTGGTGGTATTGACCTTATATCCCAAAATCGGGGTATCGTATGCGACTCCCTTTACTACCAGGTCAGGAATCCAGTTACTGCAAAACTTACCATTATTGTCTGTGTAATGTTGTACATGCCCTCCAAATTTGACTTCATAGTTGAGTTCTCTTCTTTCGATTTCCCATGGGTTGCCCCTTCTAAGCCAATTGTCGGTATCTTCGACCTGCCATCCATCTTTGATATCCTGTTCAAAAATCCCAAATTGGTATCTGATCCCATATCCAATTGCAGGCACTTCCAAAGTAGCCAAAGAGTCCATGTAACAGGCAGCCAATCTACCTAATCCCCCATTTCCTAATCCAGGTTCTATTTCTTTTTCTATCAACCAATCCAGATCCTTGCCCAGTTCTTTGACTGCTTGTTCTACTTGTTTGTAAATTCCCAAATTGATCAAGTTATTGGCCAGGTGGGGCCCCAAGAGGTACTCGGCTGACAAGTAAGAAACTACTCTATTTTTACTGTTAAGATATTGCTTAACTGAACCAACCCAGCGATTTAGAATTCTGTCTCTGACAGCATAGGAAACAGCCATGTAATAATCATGTCTGGTAGCTATTTCGGGGAATTTTCCCTGAGCATAAAAAAGATTATTGGAAATAGCTCTCTTGAGAGCTTCTACGCTAAGTCCTGTCCTAGCATCTTCAATCAAAATATTTTGTATTTCCTGCTTGTCCAAGCCTTTTTCTTCAAGTTTAGACCTGACATCAGAAGCTGTTTTATTTTTTTTCATTTTTTCAGAATTTAATTCTTAAGGCTCGAAAGTTAACCAAATACAGCGCTTAATAAAAGTCTTCACCTTAGAACCCCAAAAACAAGCTATCAGACTCTTCTCATAAATTTATTGAAAATGAAAGCCCATATTTGTAGCAAGTAGGATCAAACTGTATATTGTCATATATTTTCCACCTTTATTTTATAATCCTATGAAATTCAATACACTCTTCTTCTTCCTGATAATTTTTGTTTCTGCCATAATAGGTGCTTGTGAAGGCACTAAAAAAGATAATTCAGAAGAAATGAGCAGTACTGATGAAATATTCCCGCCAGATGAACATACCTCCCAACTCGCTTTGGATTATGAAGGATTGTATGAGGGAGTTTTACCTTGCGCCGATTGTGAGGGTATTGAAACAAAAATTGAAATTGGCCCCTCCTTTTCTTATGTCAAAAAATCAGTTTATTTGGGTAAAAACAATGATTCAATTTATGAATCAACAGGTACATATTCCTGGAATGATGCAGGGAATACAATCACCTTGGAAAATGAAGAAAGACCTAATCAGTATTTTGTAGGAGAAAATGTACTTTTTCACTTAGATATGGATGGAAATAGAATTACAGGCCAATTAGCTGAAAATTATGCCCTTCGCAAAAATATGGATTGATATTTTCGGCAAATATACTTAGATATGGTCACCAGGGAATTCCCTGAGCAGATGACGTCTAAAGTTCTTTAATCTGTAATTGATCGTTACCCAAAGAAATGGTCCATGATTGATTCTAAGTGTTTCGGGGTTCGGGGTAGCCAATCGTAAATGATAACCAGGGGAAACTGTAACTGCCCTTCTGCTAAAACTAAAGAGGGCAAAAACTCTGTGCTCAAATGGGTTGTCAGCAATTGACGGGCCTACAGTCACCAAAGATTCATTGAATAAAGTAGTTGCAAAATTGAATTTTTGATCCAAGACCTCTCCCCAATTATACCTGAAACTAACATTAAAGCGCATCCTGTGATTTAACCCAAAGCCATCTATAATTTCATCATTGTCAAAATTGGCCCTGTAGCGCATATCATGTCTGTATCTTAGACTGGTGGAAAATTTTGAGGTTGATGGCAGCCTGTAGACTATTTGTCCCCAAGGCCTGTTTTCCGGTCTTATCAACCTTCCTTCTGAAAATGGAGTGGTCAAACCAAGTCTTGCATACCCTGCGGTCAATGCAATTCTTTGATCCTGGGTATGCAAAGTCAAACCACTTCTTACAATCAGAAATAAATCAGGAACATGATGTGTATCAAGCCAAAGAGACCAATTAGGGGCAATCTGGCCTGAACTCATCAAACCCCACCACATCTCAGGATTCACTCGAATTTCTCTTTGGGCTCTGACAACCAGTGAAAAGAAAAACAATGAAATAAAAATAAGGAGCTTTTTCATTTAAGACTGTCTAGTTGAATTTCTTTAAAAATAAGATTCTTAAGATTCAGGACAAAACCTTACAATTTATCCTTACCTTAACAACTAGAGTAAACTTCAGTTTAGACGCAATGCATAAAATCTTGAATCATCTTCTAATTCTGATAAGCTGTGGAATTTTTCTATTTTCGTGTCAGGAAAACCAGGACATCAATCAAATTCAAAGTGAAAATGTCATAGTGAACACCCAATTTTTTGATGAAGACTTTCCTGTTATCGTATTTGTTGCTGAGGCTGAGATAATCGATCAAAGGTTACATCTAAACGTTGGATTTAGCGGATGCGATGACGACAAGGACTTTACTTTGGTATTTTCTGAAAGAGTTTTTGATTCCCAGCCCCCTACGTTGAAGGCCAAAATCACCTACAGTCCAATTAGTGCATGTGCCGCATTTTTCACTAAGGAGGTTATTTTTGATATTAGAGATTTAAATATTTCTTTATCAGAAAACTATCAAATTATTTTAAGGGGCTGGGACGAACCTTTATTGGTACAACGGTAAAAGTCAAAGCCCAAACAAGTTTGGTAACCAAAGTGTAAGTCCAGGCCAAAGGGTGACAACCACCAATCCAATGATCATCGCTAGAAAAAACGGGAGCAAAGGTTTGACTACATTTTGAATATTCATACCGGCCACTTGAACACCAAGAAATAAAACAGATCCTACTGGGGGCGTACACAATCCTATACAAAGATTAAGAATCATAATAATTCCAAAATGCACAGGGTCAACACCTAACTCAGTCACCACAGGAAGGAAAATAGGTGTAAATATTAAAACCGCGGGCGTCATGTCCATGAATATTCCTACAAAAAGCAAAAGAAGATTGATAATGATCAGAATCACAATAATATTATCACTGAGAGAAAGTAGTGCCTCACTGATTCCTTGGGGAATATCTTCAGCAGACATGACCCAAGACATGCTCATGGAAGTTGCTATCAGCAACATGACAATGGCTGTTGTTTCACTGGACTTGAGCAAGATTGCGGGAATTTCCTTCCAATTCAATTCTCGGTAAAAAAAAGATAAAGCTAAAGTGTAAACCACTGCGATAGCTGAAGCTTCAGTAGCAGTAAAAATCCCTCCGACAATTCCTCCTATTACAATCACCAGAAGCATTAATGAAGGAAATGCTCTACCGGTTTTATTGATCACCTCCTTAGAACTGGTTCTTTCACCTTCAGGCAGATTATGCTTTTTGATAAAAAATGCAGCTGTCAACATCAAAAGCAACCCAATAAATAGGCCAGGTAGATACCCTGCAACAAACAATGCTGCTATGGAAACACCTCCTGAAGCCAGTGAATAAACTATCAGGATATTGGAAGGAGGTATGATCAATCCTGTAGTAGATGAGGTGATATTAACGGCAGCCCCTAAACCTTTGGGATAACCTTCATCATTCATTCTCTTTCCAAGAATACTTCCAATAGCTGATACAGCTGCTGCCGCCGATCCAGCAATGGCACCAAAAAGCATGGCTGCAATTACATTTACATAGAGTAATCCTCCAGGCAAGCGACCTGTCACCGCTTTGGCCAATTCTATCAATCTATTGGCAATTCCACCTCTATTCATTATTTCTCCAGCCAAAATAAAGAACGGGATTGCCAACAAGGCAAAACTATCCAAACCTGTCGCCATCCGCTGCGCTATGGTAGTCGCTGATGGTACAGCGGCTACAGATACCAATAAGGTTAAAAAACTTGAAATCCCTAAACTCCAGGCTACTGGAACCCCAATTCCCATCAGGAAAACAAATGTCAAAACCAGAATAATGATGCTGATATATTCCATTACTGCTTTTGGGTTTTGAGTTGTGTAGAGATCTGGTAAAAATTGTAATACATCACTAACAAACCACTCATTGGAATAACAGAGTAGATGTAGGCCAATGGAAGTTGAAGAGTAGCTGATTTTTGTTCCAAAATAAAAGTAATGTAGACCAGATTGCTACCTCCAAGAACCATAGCTAAAAATGCAAAGAGCATCACAATCAAATTAATCAAAACAACTAACCTGATTTTAGCTTTCCCTTCGAGTTTTTGAGGTAAAATATCAATGGCCAAATGTTGGTCCTTACCCGCCACATAAGCAGCTCCAAGCATACCAAGCCAAATCAACATGTATCTGGATAATTCATCTGTAAAGGAGGCGGGATTTTGTACCACATACCTTGAAAGAACCTGCCATGTCACATTTAAGACCATTGTTCCCATCAAAAACATAAGGAAAACGGACACTATCTTATCTACAAGAATTTTGGTTTTTGGGTGGGTCATTTTGACTTATTCTTGATTTCTGATTTTTTCAATAATTTCAAACATCTCCGGGTCCGTCGTCTGCAATTGATCATACATGGATTCCACCGCAGTTCTGAAAGCGTCCTGTTCAGGATAGGTGATTTCAACACCAGCTTTTTGAAGTTCCGATAATGAATACTCTACAGATTCAGCCCATAGCTTGTACTGATAGTTTGCTGACTCATCAGCAGCTTCCTGAAGCCAAACTCTTTCCTGTTCACTGAGTAAATTCCAGACTTTGGTGCTGATGATTACCATGTCAGGTACAGCCGAATGTTCGTTGATGGTGTAATGCTTACATACTTCATAATGCTTTGATGTAAAAAGGCTTGGTGGATTATTTTCAGCTCCATCTACGATGCCCTGTTGTAATGCAGTGTACAACTCTCCATAGGAAACAGGAGTAGGAGAACCACCAAAAGCCTTGATCATATTGATGGCTGTGTTACTTTCCATTACCCTCATTTTCATCCCTCTGAGGTCCTGAGGCTCACTTATAGGCTTATTCTTTGTATAAAAACTCCTTTTACCGGCATCATAATAACAAAGTCCTCGAAGCCAGAATTTTTCTCCTTCCAAAAGAAGTTCTTTCCCTATTTCTCCTTTCAATATCCTGTCCCTGTGTTCATCGTCCTTAAACAAATATGGCATGGAAAGAACCTGAATTTTTGGAGCAAAATTTTCCATTGCAGCTGATGAAACTTTGGTCATCCCAAGACTTCCTATTTGAAGAAGTTCCACCAATTCTCTTTCAGTGCCCAATTGCTGATTGGGGTAGATTTTAATTTCCATTTCCCCACCTGATTTTTCTGCTAGGACTTCGGCCATGTATTCCATTGCTTCATGGACAGGATGAGTCACTCCTAAGCCATGTCCTAACTTGATTACGCGGACACCGCCCGGCCCTTTGCAGGTAGACAAAAGAATAATACTTCCCAGGCATAAAAGTGGCAAGTACAGCTTTATTGAAAATGCTTTAAAAAGGTATTTAGACCTCATTTTTTAATCTTTTGAATGATATTCAATGAGTCTTCCAACTTTTGTTTCAGGCCTGAGAAATCTCCATTTTCCATCGCTTTTACATCAAAAAGCTGAGAACCCATTCCCACACAAAATACGCCCGAATCAAACCAAGCTTTAAGGTTTTGCTCATTAGGTTCAACTCCTCCTGTGGCCATCAATTTTACATCTGGCAAAACAGACATCACTGATTTGACAAAAGCTGGTCCCAAGACATTACCGGGAAAAATCTTAACCAAAGACGAACCAGTTGTAATGGCTTGGTAAACCTCAGTAATGGTAGCACAACCCGGGATATACATGATTCCTCTTGAATAGCAAAACTTGGCTACTTCTGTAATCATGGCAGGAGAAATGATGAAATCAGCACCTGCAAGAAGGTATTTTTCTGCATCTTTTACTGTGAAAATAGTCCCAATTCCAAATAATAGATCTGGATATTGATCCACATGGCTTTGCAAACTTTTGAATATTTCGAAGGAATTGGGTAATCGGTTGGTGTATTCAAAAACCCTGATACCGGCCTCATAGCAGGTATCAATTGTTTTTTTAGCTACATCAAGATCTTTATGTGTAAACAAAGGAACAAGACCAGCTTTCCCTATTTTTTTTAATACATCTTCTTCAATCATGGTTTAACAGGTTTGTTGTTTATCGTAAAAGTTTGCCCACATTTTTGTCGTGGACCAAATCAAATACCTCTTCTACTTTGACCAGGTTGGCATCTCCAGGAATACTATGCTTGAGTACAGATGCTGCTGTTGCAAACTCAAGAGCTACCTGATCATCTGTATGTAACAAGCCATAAATCAGTCCTGCTATAAATGCGTCGCCACCTCCTACCCGGTCTACAATATGGGTAATTTCATAAGTTTTGGATTTTAATACTTCTTTACCGTTCCAGAGTATACCTTTAAGCCTGTTGTGTGATGCCGATATAGATTCTCTTTTTGTTTTGGTAATGTACCTGATGTTAGGAAAATCACTTTTGGCCTGGAAACATGCATCAGCCCAGTCGTTGACTTTGATATCCATACAATTTTCAAAATCCGAACTTCCTGCGACTATGACATGTGAATACCTGATCAATTCCGGCATGATATCCAAAGGGCCTTTTCCATATTGCCAAAGATTTCTCCTGTAATTGATATCAGCGCTGATAGTCAAACCCTTACTGCTAGCTACTTTAAGCGCCTTTAATAGTAGATCTGCTGCCTTTTGGGATATTGCAGGAGTAATTCCGGTCCAGTGAAACCAGCTTGCTCCTTCGAATACCAAATCCCAATCTATCTCATTTCCATCAAAATTGGCAAATGCAGAATCAAATCTGTCATAGATTATTCTAGAAGCTCTTTGCATAGAGCCGTTTTCCAAAAAATAAAGACCCATTCTGCCTTCTCTAAAATAAACAAATTGGGTGTCAAGTCCATTTTGCCTCAAATATGAACTTGCTTTGGTTCCCAAATCATTGTCCGGAAATGCTGTAACATGACTTGTTTCCAAGCCAAACTGAGCCAGCGAAATAGCCACATTAGCCTCCGCCCCTCCGTAGGTCACATGGTACGTGTCCGCTTGAGAGAAACGCAAGTGCTCAGGCGTATTCATCCTCATCATTATTTCTCCTATGGTAATAATTTTTTTGCCCATATCGATTTTTGATATAAAACCTTAAAATAAAACCTTAAATTTTCAAATACTTGTTTTAAGACAGGCTTTACGCAAACGTTTTCTATTTATTAAAATTCAACACCCATTTTGAAAAAGGTCATCCAAATTAACTCCTTAGATAATGTACTAGTCGCTTTGAAAGATTTGAAGTCCGGCGAGACTATTGAGCATGAAGATAAATCAATTACCTTGATCAATGAAATTAAAGCCAAACATAAGTTTACGATTCAAGAAATTGATATTGGAGAACATATTCTTATGTACGGCACTGTTGTAGGAAAAGCACTGAAAAATTTACCCGCAGGTGCTGCAATTACGACCGAAAACATCGAGCATGCTACCAATACTTTTGACGCCAAGCGAGGTTCCTATTCTTGGAAGGCTCCGGATGTTTCAAAATTCACCAACAGAACTTTTAATGGTTATCATAGGAAAGACGGACAGGTTGGGACAGGAAATTATTGGTTAGTCATTCCTTTGGTTTTCTGCGAAAACAGGAATGTAGATATTATCAAGCATGCATTTTTAGAGGAGTTGGGCTTTGCAAAACCCAACCCTTTTAAGAATCTCGTCAAACAAATGAAAGAAACCATAACCATATCAGGTCCTGATAAAATAGAGTCCTTGAGTTTTGAAAATGCTGCTAACACTGGTGATTCAAGGTTTTTTGACAATGTAGACGGGATCAAGTTCTTGACGCATCAAGGAGGATGCGGGGGAACAAGACAGGATGCTGAAATGCTTTGTGCATTGATTGCAGGTTATTTGAATAACCCGAATGTTGCTGGAGGAACTATCTTAAGCCTTGGTTGTCAGAATGCGCAGGTGGCTTTGCTCGAAAAAAGATTAAATCAAATCAACCCCCAGTTTTCAAAGCCTTTGGTCATCTTAGAACAACAAAAAGAAGGGACTGAAACAGCTCTATTGACCAAAGCGATCACAAAAACTTTCTTGGGAATGGCTGAAGCAAATTTAGAGCAAAGAAAGCCTGCACCGTTGAGCAAACTTTGCATAGGCCTTGAATGTGGTGGGTCTGATGGGTTCTCAGGAATTTCTGCAAATCCAACTTTGGGCCATGTATCAGATATCTTAAGTGCTTTAGGAGGAAAAACAATTCTTGCTGAGTTTCCTGAATTATGCGGTGTAGAGCAGGAATTAATCAACAGGTGCGAGCAAGAATCTTCAGCCGAAAAATTTGCAGGACTGATGAAAGCTTATGCAGGTGTTGCTGAGAAAGTGGGTTCAGGATTTGACATGAATCCCTCACCGGGAAATATAAAGGATGGATTAATTACCGATGCCATCAAATCTGCAGGAGCAGCCAAAAAAGGTGGTTCTTCACCCATTATGGATGTTCTTGATTATGGAGAATATGTTCAAAAACCTGGATTAAACTTGCTTTGTACTCCTGGAAATGATGTAGAAAGCACAACGGGCTTGGCCGGATCAGGGGCTAATATTATCTTGTTTACTACTGGTCTGGGCACTCCTACCGGAAACCCAATTACACCCGTGATCAAAGTTTCTTCTAATTCTGAACTGGCCGCTAAAATGCCCGATATCATTGATTTTGATACCGGAAAAATCATCACTGGAGAAAAGAGTATAGAAGAATCTGGAGAACAGCTGATGGAAATGATTATCAAGGTGGCTTCAGGAGAGGTTCAACCCAAAGCAGTTATTTTGGGACAGGATGACTTTATACCATGGAAAAGAGGGGTATCACTCTAAGTTAATTGAGGTTTGACAAGAAAATGCCTGAATACTTGCCCAGGTGTCATTGAAAAATAAAATCTATTCAATATCTCCAGTGAAAAAGCCATCAAAGAATGCTATCGTCCACTGCTTTAAATAGAAGATCAATGACTCTCTACGACAAGCATCTTGGAGTTTGCAGCTTGGTAACGGATTTGTTTGGCTTGACTGTATTCAGGGGAAGCCCACCATTTTTTGGCAGTTTCCACAGAAGGGAACTCCAAAATGACCAATCTTTCGGGATTCCAATCTCCTTCCAAAGATTCGGTTTTCACTCCCCTAACCACGAACCTGCCTTTAAATTTCTCAATGGTCGCTAAGGTATGTTTCTTGTACTCCTCGTACAATTCAGGGTTGTGAATGCTTACTTCTACTAAAACCAATGCCGGCATTTCTTCTATATTTATTGTCAACAGATTATAAAGGCAAACTGCCTTCTATCTCCAAATCTAATCAAAAAGGAATGGGGATTAGCAAAGAGTTGCACTCTTAAATCATAAATCGAAAATTTTAAAAGGAATAAAAATGCAAAAAAAAGACATCATACAATTTGGGACAGGAAATTTTTTGAGAGGGTTTAGTTGCTGGGTTTTCCAAAAACTGATTGACCTTGAGTTATTTGAAGGGGATATTCACATGATACAATCTCACGGCAATAAAATACCAGAAGCCTATAAAACTCAGAACAATCAGTATCACGTGCTTGAACAAGGAATTTTTAATCAAAAACAAGTTTCTACAATTAGTAAAATCAATTGTATCAAGGAGGTTTTGAATACTGGTCAACACATGGGTGAAATCCTTAAATTGGCAGCAAACCCTAATTTGAGATTTATGATTTCCAATACCACAGAGGCTGGAATTGTTTTCGAAGAAGAGGATCTTTATAATCCGGAGCAACTGCCAAAAACTTTTCCGGGAAAACTTACCGCATTTTTATTCGAGCGCTATAATGCATTCAATGGAGATTCGGAAAAAGGCCTTTTCCATATACCTTGTGAGCTCATAGAAAATAATGGTGAGGAATTAAAGAATTGTATTTTGAAATACATTGATTCCTGGAACCTGGCTCAGGGATTCAAAAATTGGATTAAAGAGCACAATTATTTCTGCAATACCTTGGTTGATAGGATTGTTCCTGGATTCCCAAAAAACGGACTTGATGATGTCGAGGCTAAACTTTCTTTTGATGACAAGCTTCTCGTCAAAGTAGAGCCTTTTTATTTTTGGGCCATTGAAGGACCTGAGAAGCTTAAAAATGAATTTCCTGCTCAGAAGGCAAATCTGGAGGTGAAGTTTGTTAAAGATCTCTCTCCTTATAGAAAAAGGAAAGTAAGGATATTGAATGGAGCCCATACTGCCATGGTTCCTATTGCCTATTTGAAAGGATTCAAAACGGTAAGAGAGACTGTTGAGGATACTGAAATGGAGGAGGTTATTAAGCAAATGATATTCAAAGAAATCATTCCCTTATTGGACCTTCCCCAGGCAGAACTTCACCAATTTGCCAATGATGTATTGGATCGCTTTAGAAATCCTTTTATCAGGCATGAACTGCTTTCTATTTCACTGAATTCTATTCCAAAATTCCGGGTTCGTGTTTTGCCAAGTATTTTAGAATACAATCGTATAGCTGGTGAATGGCCTCCCCTTCTCACAAAAGCCTTTGCGAGTCTCTTGGTATTCTATTCTGGTAAAGATGCTCAGGGAGAAACTATTCCCCTGAAAGATGATCCTCAAGTACTTGGTATGTTTAAAGAAGCTTGGCTAAATGATGATAAATCCACTTTTTTGAAGGATATATTGAAAAATGAGGCCTTATGGGGCCAAAACCTAATCAACGAATCAGGGCTATTTGAATCGCTTAGTCATCACCTTGATTTTGAATCACATAAAAAAATACTTTTGAAATAGACAGTACCAAGATTGGAATAAATCCAAGGAAATATTTTTCCTTTGCAACATGGAATGGCAAACAGAAACCAAGGAAAGGCTGTTGAGTACAGCAAAAAAATCTCTTCAAGAACAGGTTCATAACCTGGAAAAGGAGTTAAAAGAAGTTCAGGAATCTTCTGAAGTGGAAGAAAAAAGCTCTGCCGGGGATAAATTTGAAACTCATCAGGAAATGATCAACCAACACAGAACCTTATTGGAAAAACGTCTTTCAGGAGTCAGAATGATGTTGAGACAATTGAATGCTGTTCCTGTAAAAGCCACTAAAACAGTTCAGGAAGGCAGTCTGATCAAATTACCGATGGGCAATATTTGGGTTTCCGTTGCATTTGGTAAAATTGTCTTGGATGATCAATCCTATCAAATGGTTTCTCCTGATTCACCTTTGATCCAAGCTTTATGGGGTCTTGAAGAAGGCGGTTCAGGAAACTTTCGAGACAAGCAGCTCAAAATTGAAGCATTACAATAATACGGGCTTTAGAGGCTGATATATGAATTGATGATCAGTCCTCTGTTATATTGAAAAACAGGCTTGGCATCAATAAGCCTACCAAATTGAAGGGTCTGATCTACGTATCCTCCCTCTATTCTGAATTTTGGATTGAATTTTAATCCAGCTAAAATGCCAAACCTATTTTGATCAAATACATTTTGCTGCACATTTTTCCCAAAGCCTATAAAAATCTCATCATAAGCTGCTAAATAGGGTTTAGATTTTTGATTTTCATTAAAATTCACTGGTATATCAATTCTTGCCATATACCGCACCCTGTTTAAAAATACATAATCATCAGCTTTACTGACTCCTTGTTTGGTAAACCTTCCAACCCATCTTTGTTCCAACATAAATCTATGGGTAAGATTGATTTTCCCCAAAGGATTGGACAGTTGAAGCATTTGAAAAGACCGGTATTCAGGGAAAAGACGGGCACTTGCCTGAATGGGGACTTTACCATATGGATAAGTGTCGGCAAAAGCCCCTCCCAATCTGAAAACCACCTGTTCATGTAACTTATAATTTATTCCGAATCGGTAAAGGTTCTGCTGAGGATTTACCAAAAAATCAGACCTTCTCAATTGAAACTCTCCATGGACGCTTAATTTTTCATCAATAGAAAAATTAAGGAAAACTGCATTCCAAGAGATTGTATTGTAATCATTGAGTCGGGTTTGTTGAGCTACAACAATACTGCTTGATAATATTATCAGGATAATAAAAACCGATATGATAAGCTTCATGCCTGTTTGAGCTGCTGTGATTTAGATGATTTTTTTCAAAATTACTATCCCAGTTTAACTTTAAATGTAGCTAAAGTTACAATTCAAGTTCAAAGCTCCTTGGAGTTGATCAAAAAAGCGCCGTGGTCCTCCATTTCTTCGAGAGCCTTTTCAAAATCTCCTTCCTTTACATTCACTGCTCTGGTAGCATCTTGAATCAGATAGGTTTTAAAACCCTCATCTATTCCATCGAGCACCGTGAACTTCACACAATAATCAGCGGCAAGTCCACAGACATAGATTTCTCTTACTCCTTCAGATTTTAAGTAATCACTTAGTCCCGTATCCCCATTCTTATTATTGTCAAAAAAACCTGAATAAGAATCTACCAGAGGGTTTGTCCCTTTTTGAAATACTTTAGCAACTTGGGAAGTATTTAGGTCTTTATGAAATTCAGCTCCGGAACTTTCCTGTACACAATGTACCGGCCACAATATCTGCATTACTCCATTGAGTTGGATAAAATCTCCGACTTTTTTATCAGTGTGGTTAGCCGCAAAACTACCATGATTCTCCGGGTGCCAGTCTTGCGTAGCAACTATCAAGTCAAATTTCCCCTGAATTTTATTTATGATAGGAATGATTTGATCACCTTCATTGACAGCCAAAGCTCCTCCTGGTGTAAAATCATTTTGAACGTCCACTATTAGCAGTGCTTTCATATTTTTTTATTTTTTTTCTTCTAAAATTTGTTCAACGATCAGTGGAGCCAAACTTTCTACCCTAAGGATTGGATGCTTGGCCAAAAATGAATTGGGATGGGAATTGGTTGCTACAACCTTTTCAATAACACCTGATCCTTTGATTTTTTCCAAAGCTTCATCTGTAAACAAACCGTGAGTAGTAATGGTGAAAATTTTCTTTGCACCGGCATTTTTATAGGCTTTAGCAGCATTGATCAATGAACCACCTGTCCTGATCATGTCATCGTAAATGACCACATCCATTCCTTCTACATCAGCTGAAATGCTTGTAACCTCGGTTTTTTCACCGGAAATTCTTCTTTTGAAAATGAATGCTGCATTGACTCCCATTTCATTGGCCAATGACTCTACCCACTTAGCCCTCCCCGCATCTGTACAAGCCATGACAAAACTGTTGTCTGCCAGATCTTTGGCAGCATCTACTATAATTTGCTTGCAGTAGACATGATTGATCAAGGCTTGCCCTTCGAAATAATGAGGAATTCCTTCTGAATGTAAGTCAAAAAAAATAAAATGATTGCCTAAGCTCGTCCTTGGAAGGGAAGAAAACATAACGGCCCTGGATTTTGCAGTGACAACCTCACCTGCTTTGATCGCTCTTTCCATGGTAGAATAACCAAAATATGGAAAAAACAATTGGATTGACCGTGCTCCATATTTGATTAAAGCGTAAGCCAGATCATATATTTCCAGGGTATCCGTGTCAGAAACAGTCCCCCCGATCAATACCACATCCTGGCCGTTGACAGGACTTAGTATTCTTTGATACCTTTCTCCATCAGGAAAGGTTTTGACATCAATCTTTCCTTTTTGAAAACCACCCCTTTGAATGACCTCCTCTTGTAGGTATCTGTATTTTCTTGTACTGAAAATGATCTTATTGCTCATTGTCATAATTTTTCATCTTCAAAACCAACTCTGTTCTCATTTGATATAGGTTTTCTTCAAGACCAACAGGATAGATATGGGGATTGACAAACCTCTTGTGCGCCTTATCAAAAAGTAAAAGATTTTTTTGTGCATTTTCCCTGATTTGCTTGATTCCGGGTCTATTATAAATTTTCTCTCCTGCCCTAAAGATAGGTTTTAGAAGTAATTCCCTTTCCAAACCATTGACATTAATTTTCTTTCGTTTGGTAGGATCATTGGGGTCAATGATTACATAAGCATTTCTTTCTTCATGAGCCTCATCCAGAAAAATCATATCTGCTAATGCCTTCCCATTTTTGATAAATCTTACTACGCCATGTTTTCCTGGGATATTGATCTTAATGGATTGCTGGGATACTTTTACTTTGGGCTCCCACACTCCGGACTCCAGTTTTACAGCCGCAAGCTTGTATACTGCGCCCAAAGCAGGTTGGTCGTAAGCCGTAACCAATTTGGTCCCTACTCCCCAAACATCTATTGAGGCTTCTTGGACCTTGAGCGAAGTAATGATTTGTTCATCCAGGTCATTGGAAGCAACGATTTTGGCATTTCTAAAGCCGGCTTCGTCTAACATTTCCCGGGCAATATTACTGTAATAGGCCAAGTCTCCTGAATCTATCCTTATCCCCAGCATTTCCTTTCCTTTTTCACGCAAAGATTTCCCCACTTCTATGGCATTTTTGATTCCATTTACTGTATCATAAGTATCCACCAAAAAGACACACTTATCAGGAAAAGCATCTGCATAAGCATGAAATGCTTCCAGTTCGGAATCAAAGGACATGATCCAACTATGTGCATGTGTACCTGAAACAGGAATTCCAAATAGCTTCCCGGCCATCACGTTACTGGTTGCGGAACAGCCACCTATATAAGATGCTCTGCTTGCTGCTAAGGCACCGTCAATTCCCTGTGCCCTTCTCAATCCAAACTCAAGTACTGAATCTCCTTTGGCAGCCAATGTAATTCTTGATGCCTTGGTGGCAATTAAAGTCTGAAAGTTCACAATGTTCAGAAGTGGTGTTTCAAGAAGCTGACATTGTATCAATGGCCCTTTTACCCGGATGATAGGGATGTTTGGAAAAACAACCGTTCCTTCTTCAACAGCATCTATATCACAGGAAAAATCAAGATCTCTTAGGTATTCGATAAATTCAGCTTCAAATGTAAGCTGGCCATCAGCATTTTTCATCTCTGCCAAATAATGCAAATCGGCATCATCAAAACGGAAATTTCTACAATAATCAATGATGTAATCTAGGCCTGCAGCAATGGTATAGCCCCCCTGAAATGGATTCTTTCGGAAAAATAAATTGAAGACAGCCTCTTGTTCAGCTTTTCCGGATTTCCAATAGGCATAAGCCATAGTCAATTGGTAAAAATCTGTTAAGAGTGCCAGGGAGCTTTGATAAAGATCTTTGGTGATTTTCATGCGCTGATATAAGTGTAAGTCAAAAATAAGGTTTTGCAACAAACTTACTTCCTAATATTTAAAATAACACCCGAAAGTACCAAGGCCATTCCCAAATAAGTAACCAGATTGAAGGTCTCTCCAAAAATTATAAATCCGAAAACAAGTGCGTAGACTATACTCAGATAGCTCAGGCTGGATATTTTTGCAACTTTGGCATTTTGATATGCAAGGGTAAGGAAATATTGGGCAAATTGGGTCAAAACCCCAATTGCGAGTAAAATAACCCAGTCCCATCCGATCGGCTGTACCCAAATAAGTGCACTGATTCCCGTAGCAATGGGTAAGGTAATCATAGGAAAATAGATCATGATGACCAATGGGTGCTCACTTGTGTTGAGCTTTCGGATGATGTTATAGGCCAAGCCCATAGCCAAAGAAGCAATGAGGGCAATTGAAAGGTCAACCAGAGAAATTCTGGGATCAAAACCTTCAATAATCAATACCCCAACAAATGAGATTGCAAAATATAAAAACTGACGCGCTCTCACTTTTTCCTTTACAATAAATATTCCCAGTATGGTTGTGAAAACAGGTGCTAAATAATTTAAAGTAACTGCACTGGCTAGAGGGATTCTTTGAAGGGTATAAAAAAAAGCTATAAGTCCAATTGAACCTACTATACCTCTCATGATCAAAAGTTTCTTGTTATTACCCAAAACAGGAACTTCCTTTTTTCTCAGTAAGAGGTAAGTAAAGACAAGGCTGAATAAAGATCGGAAAAGAATTATTTCAATTGCTGGTATATGAGGGACGAGTTTGACGGCAACATTCATCAGGGAAAATAAAAATCCCGCCAGTAACATGTGCTGAACACTTTTATTGATCAAAACTTCTGTTTTTTTAAATATCTAAAGGTTAAGGAAAAATACTCTGAATGGGTTCAATACTGTTGCTTTTTTTCATCTAATGAAACAAACTTACCGACAATTCCCTTGTTAAGTCTGATATACTTGAAAACATTTGAAACTATGGCATTAAAAAAAGGATCAAAAGCACCGGATTTTACACTTCCCTCAACCAATGGTGAAAAGTTTACACTAAGTCAGGACTGTAAGGGAAAGGCTTGCATCATATATTTTTATCCCAAAGATTTTACCAGGGTTTGTAGCAAAGAAGCCTGTGATTTCAGGGATCAGTTCTCTGCTTTCAGGGAGTTGGATATTCCTGTTTTTGGTATCAGTAGAGATGATATCAAAACCCACTTGAGCTTCAAAGCAGAATACGATCTTCCTTTCGACTTATTGAGTGATTTGGATGGCAGGGTTTGTAAGGCTTACGATGCCCTGATACCAATTGTGAGAATGCCGAAGAGGATCACTTATTTCCTGGATAAAGAACACAGAATAGCAGCAGTCCATTCAGATATGTTTGAATCCAAGTCTCATGTGGAAAGTATGATGAAACAAATTCAATAAGGAATACCCAGTAGCACGGATATAAAAATCCGTTTTGCGAGGTATACTATTAGAAGGTTTGAATGTGGAATTTTATCAAAAAAAATTCTACCAATGAAAAAACTAAAATCTTTAATCCTCTTAGCTCTTTTTGCAGGTTCCTTTTTGTTTGTTTCCTGTGAAAATGATGACACACCCAATGGGGCAATGAATGTGGAAGCCAAAATCGACGGTACTGATTGGAAAGGCTCCGGAAATTCCCAAGTTGTAGGAGTAGCTGGTATCACTACTACCAGTATTGCTGCGGGGGCAACAAACAGATCTGCAATTTCTATTACCATTATGGATGACAAAGCAGGTACTTATGATCTGGCAAATGTAGCTTCCTACACAGACCAAAACCAAACTGTTTACATGGCAAACTCCGGAACCTTGACAATCAGCAAATTTGAAGGAAATAAGATTTCAGGAACATTTAGCTTTACAGCCAGGCCTGCCTTGGGTTCGGGGAACAATATCAGCATCACAGAGGGGAAATTTACGGATGTAAATGTCTCCAGGTAAAATATCCCAATTATGTAGGGATGCCCTTTTTGATATCGGACAGGATTTTACCATCCTGCATGGTTAGGGTTCTGTCCGCCATTTGCGCCAACTCCTGATTGTGAGTGACGATTACAAAAGATTGCCCAAAATTCTCTCTTAGGGTAAAAAACAACTTATGTAGTGCTTCTGCATTTTTGGAGTCAAGATTTCCACTTGGCTCGTCTGCAAAGATAATTTTAGGATTGTTGATCAAAGCTCTTGCCACAGCCACACGTTGCTGTTCTCCACCGGATAGCTCCGAAGGCTTATGGTCTAAGCGGCCATGAAAGCCCAATAGCTTAGCCAAATCTGCAGCTCTAGTTCTCAACTCCTTTTCGCCTTTTCCCGCTATCAGGCCAGGTATTAACATATTCTCTTCAGCCGTAAATTCAGGAAGAAGGTTATGAAACTGAAAAATAAAGCCAATCTGTGTATTCCTGAATTCGGCGAGCTTATCCCCTTTTAATTTTGTAATTAAGGTATTTCCAATCCAGACCTCTCCTTGGTCAGCCTTATCTAATGTTCCCAGAATGTGCAAAAGTGTGCTTTTACCTGCACCTGAAGCTCCCACTATGGAAACAACTTCATTATCAGATATTTCTACATCCACACCTTTCAATACATGTAAGTCGCCGTAGTGTTTTTGAACCCCTTTTGCCTTGAGCATAATTTATTTTGGTGAAAAATTTTAAAATATAAACATAGGTATGTAGAGCCAAAAATGCCATTTATTTCCCAAAAAGAGGAAAGGTTAGCTTGAAAAATCAATATGAAGGGCTTAACTTCGGGCAAAAATTTTCACAAGGATGAATATACACGAATATCAAGCAAAAGAACTTTTGAAGAGCTACGGTGTACGCATTCAGGAAGGAGTCGTTACTGACAGTCCTGAGGGGGCACTCAAAGCAGCCAAAAAACTAAGTGCAGAAACAGGTACTTCCTGGTACGTGATCAAGGCCCAAATCCACGCAGGTGGAAGAGGAAAAGGCAAGGTAAAAGAAACTGGCTCTAACGGGGTGGTCCTTGCCAAAAAGCTTGAGGATGTACCTGAAAAAGCCAAAAACATCCTTGGAGGAACTTTGGTAACCATACAAACCGGTGAAGAAGGTAAAAAAGTAAATAAAATATTGGTAGCTGAGGATGTATATTATCCTGGTGATTCCGAACCTAAAGAATATTATCTATCGATACTTTTGGACAGGGCAAAAGGCTGCAATGTAATCATGGCATCTACTGAAGGTGGAATGGACATCGAAGAAGTTGCAGAAAAAACTCCCGAAAAAATCATCAAAGAATGGGTAGATCCAAAAGTGGGGCTTCAAGGTTTCCAGGCTAGAAAAGTAGCTTTCAAACTTGGTTTGGAAGGTAATGCCTTTAAAGAAATGGTAAAATTCATCAGCGCGCTATACAATGCATACATTGGATCCGATGCTTCTCAGTTTGAAATCAACCCTGTGTTGAAAACTTCTGATGATAAAATCCTGGCAGTTGATGCCAAGGTAAATCTTGACGACAATGCACTATACAGACATAAAGATTTGGCAGAATTAAGAGATTTGGCAGAAGAAGATCCTTTGGAAGTTGAGGCAGGAAAGTCTGACCTAAACTATGTTAAGCTTGACGGAAACGTTGGTTGCATGGTAAACGGTGCTGGTTTGGCCATGGCTACCATGGATATGATCAAGCTTTCTGGTGGAGAGCCGGCCAACTTCCTTGATGTTGGAGGCGGTGCAAATGCCACTACAGTTGAGGCAGGTTTTAGAATTATACTTCAAGACCCTAATGTTAAAGCCATATTGATTAATGTTTTCGGTGGTATTGTAAGATGCGACAGAATAGCAAACGGTGTGGTAGAGGCGTATAAGTCTATTGGAGACATTCCAGTTCCTATTATTGTAAGACTTCAAGGCACAAATGCTGAAGAAGGAGCCAAAATCATAGATGAATCCGGCTTGAAAGTTTCTTCTGCGATCACTTTGAAAGAAGCTGCTGAAAAAGTAAGAGCTGCAATATCATAAATATTTGCTAAGGACAAAGTCCTTAGTTTTAGCACTCGTAGTTCAACTGGATAGAATATCGGATTTCGGCTCCGAGGGTTGAGGGTTCGAATCCTTCCGAGTGCACAAAAAGACCACCTGAAATTCAGGTGGTCTTTTTTTTGACTTTTATCATATTTGCCAATGATTTTTAGCATGTAATAGGAAAGGTTTTCAAGGTACCTTTAAAAGTGAAAAGTAGAACCACAAATATAGAAACCATGAAAAAGATTCTTATCCCCACCGATTTTTCCGCCTGTGCAAAAGCTGCAGAAAATTATGGACTGGTATTAGCCAAGAAAACCAATGCGGAATTGGTTTATCTGCACATCATCATCACACCAGTCAATTGGTCCAAGCTGACCAACGATCAGGAGAACCTCTTTCCTGAAACCAAAAAATTGATTGGTAAGGCCAAAAAAGAACTCAGCAACTTGGTTATGGAAGCTGAAAAATCAGGAGTAAAAGCATCTAAGATACTCGTGTACAATTATGGCAATGAAAGGATTCATACCTTTATTGAAACAGAAAAAATAGACATGGTAGTCATGGGTTCCCATGGAAGCTACGGCTTCAAAGAGCACATGCTGGGCACAAATACTTACAGCGTATTGCGAAGATCCGAAATCCCTGTGGTGGTGGTCAAAGAGGAAAATGAAAAGCGGGAAGTTCAGAACCTGATCTTTGCTACTAACTTCAAAGAGGAAACCGGAGCATCTTTTGGGGTAATAGAAAAGTTAGCTGAAGAATTAGGAGCCAAATTACATGTGCTCTTCGTCAATACGCCTACATATTTTATGGAAACAAATGATATTGAGGCAATAGGAAAGTCCTTTATGGATGAGTTTGGCAATTACAATTATGATATCAACATCATCGATGCCTTTAAAGAAGAAAGAGGAATTCTTCAATTTGCAGATAAACTCAAAGCGGATGGAATCGCAGTGATTACCTTTGGAAAGTCTGACCTGATGCAATACTTCTCCCCCAGTATCACTGAAAATCTGATTTCAATGACTGATCTGCCAGTGATCAGTATTAGAAAAACAAAAAAATAGTTTAGATAAAAGCTAGATTTCATATTAATAAAGCAACCTGTTTAAAGGTTGCTTTTTTTTTAAGTAAAAAAGCAGGAGAATGTCTCCTGCCCTTTATATGAAAACTAAACCAACTATTATTTAACTACCACAATTGAAACAAAAATACTACATAAATATAAATTTCAAAATATTTTAACAAAAAGGTAAATAAGCACCTACTTTTTGTTACCTACTTTATACAGAATACCTAATGCCAAAGCTTGGCTATACTGTATTCCTGGATCCATATCTATATCATAAACATTGATACTTGTAAAAGTAACATCTACCCATTCTGTGATTTTGGCAATCACCGTAATGTCCAATCTATGGTCAATGGTATTGAAAGCAAGGGTTTCATAATTTGCAAACAACTGATACCTGGTATTGATGGATAGGTTTTCTGTTATGTCCTTGTTGTAAGTCATGAAAATCTGAGCAGCAAGCCATTCAGTTCTTACCCTACTGCCAATAGGAACACCATAATTTTCAGGAACATTATCGGCAATTTCCGGCCTGTTGACTACAGTCAATCTTGGAGAGATAGGCGCTATCCGCAAAGCAAAATTATCATTGGGTTTATATTCCATACCTACGCCTGCCATGATAAATGCGGGTGCAAAGAAACCTGAAATCAATACAGGTTCGTCGCCTCCAAAATCGAAACCATCAGCAAATTGTGTGATAAAATTAAGTGATCCAAAATAACTCCAATGGTCAGACACTTGGTACCCAACTTTGGAATCCAGGAAAATCCTGTCATTTGACTTCCTCATTTCCTGTCCTTCATTTTTGACAACACCATATATCATTTCCATTTGATTGTCCCATGACCATTTTCCTTTGGCATAATTTGCTTTTCCTGTGGCTATTGATCCAAACGCTACAGAGTTAACACCTCCAGCCTTCCAGTTGCCACTAAAAGCAGCTTGATTGAAATTTAAACCAATGCTAAATCCTGCATCCCAATAAGTGGTATCCTGAGGTTCCAGTCCCTCCTCTAGTGTATCAATAAGCTCTTCGTCCTGAGCAAATACAGAAAATACAAATCCAAGGTAAAAACATACTAGTAAAAGCTTTTTCATCGTAAATAATTTTAGTGAAGAATAATTCAAAGTAAATAATTAATCCAAACAAAGTAAAAAGCGTTTGGATATAATGATATGTTTAATCCTATTATATTTAGAGAAGATATTTGTGAATTCTCTGATAAATCGCCCTCTATGTCGGAAAAAAGAACTCCATATTTCAGTTTAATCCTGCTTTTAGTCCTTTTGAATGGTTGTAGTTCTATTGAAATGTTCAAGGAAAAAACCGAATTTACTCCTTATAAATCCTATAGCACCTTTGCAATCCTCAATAAAGAAACAGGTCAGAAAGGATTTGTAGACCCCTATTTAGATGCAATTGTTGAAGATGGCTTGCAGAAGTTACTTACAGCTCAAGGGTTGGTTTATGACCCTGTTGAGCCGGAAATTATTCTTAGGTTCAATTCCAATGAAGATCCAAGGCAAAAAGAAATAGTAAACAATATGTATCCGATGTGGGGATATAGAATTTGGGACCCATGGTTCTATGACCCGAGGTTTTCTAACAGGTCTCCTGTGAGTACAAAAAATTATGAACTCCTTCAGCTCATAGTGGATTTCATAGACCCCAAAAATGATAAAATGTTAATGAGATTAACAGCTGTGTCAGAGGTGACCTCAGAAAAAGATAAACGAAAAAAAGTCATCAAATCTGTAGAGAAAGTTGCTGACACTTACCAGACCCATATGCAAAGTAAAACCCGATAAACCTTGAATACTTATGGAAAACAGATTTAACTCATTAAGGGAATTTTATCCCTATTACCTTTCAGAGCATCAGGATCCTACTTGTAGGAAGCTTCACTTTATCGGAACTTTCCTCATTTTTATAATTCTTTTTTATGCCATTTTCAGTGGAAAACCGGTCTATTTATGGTTGATCCCAGTAGTGGGGTATGGATTTGCTTGGGTTGGTCATTTCTTCTACGAAAAAAACAAACCTGCAACATTTAAACATCCATTTTACAGCCTTGCATCAGACTTTATCTTGTTTTTTGACCTTTTGAGAGGCAAAGAGAGGTTTCACCCATAAATTTTTGATAAAATGCAAAAAAAGACCTGTGAAATGTTGTTTGTGAGAGACATTTGATTAATTTTGCATTTATAATATTGCATTTGAAACCAAAAAATATGCATTTTGATGGTAAGAATAGTTCTCATAGATGATGATCCAATAAGCACCTTTGTTACAGAGAAGCTTATTTCTAAAAACATTCGGATTCCACACGAAATCTATAAGTATGATAATGCCATTCATGCATTGAAAGAAATTGATTCTATTCAGCCCAATTATCTGTTTTTGGATCTGAATATGCCTGAAATGACTGGGTGGGATTTTTTAGAAGAATTTGACCCCCATAAATCAACACCTGAAGTTTATATCTTAAGTAGCTCAGTAGACGAAAGGGATATTGACAAAGCCAGAAACTACTCTTTAGTCAAAAAATATCTCTCAAAACCACTGATAAAAAAATACATTAAGACCATCTTTAATTGATGGTCTTTTTTTTACCTGATATTTCTAATTTTTACAAACAAGCCTGCCATTCAGAGGTTATATTTTTAGTAGTAAATGATTATATTTAGATTATGGCAAATCCTAGTGAACATTTATTAGAGGCTTTTAGAAAGACAATTCAAAAATTGAAAAATGATGCACCCTATCAATGGGGCCATATGGGTGCCTGTAACTGTGGAAATCTTGCGCAGCAGTTGACTAAATTGAGTAAAGCAGAGATCCATCAGTTCGCTATGCAGAAATCCGGTGATTGGAACGACCAACTAATCGATTTTTGTCCAACAAGTGGCTACCCCATGGATTTGATGATTCAAAGAATGATAGAAGCTGGCTTGAGCATAGATGAATTAAAGCATTTGGAAAGACTTTCAGACCCAAAGGTCTTACAGCACATCCCTTTTGAAAAAAGAGAGAAAATCAAGAAAAATAGAAGGGAAGATGTAATTCTTTACATGGAGACTTGGCTTGAATTGTTGGAGACAGAATACATCGATCACTTAGAAATCCACATTCCTGAAAACAGTAAGAAAAAAATATTTGCTTAGTTTTCTAAAAATAAATTTTCCTTTATTCGTGCAAATTAAACCTTTTGATATATTTGAGCAATTAACCTATTCACGCTATGGAAGATTTCGAAGATGATTTCGATGACATGGAAGATGATGATGAGTTTGCTGAAGAATTTCAGGATGAAGTTTATGATTTAGACGAAGACTCTGAATTTCTTGATGACAACATCATGGACTTTGACGAAGATGATCTGGATGACGATTTCGACGATGATGATTTTGACGACGACGATTTCGAAGAAGATCTGGATGATTAACTTCAATTAATTGTACATTTTGAAAAGCGGGTGAAGTAATTGACCTGCTTTTTTTATTTTCATTTTGAATGGAAACTCTTCTCCTGTATATTTCGGAAAAATTAGACAACCAAAACTTAATTATATGACTTTATTAGAAATTTTCAGTGCACCAATTGCCTCTGGAGCTCAAACCTTCATTTTGATTGTATGTATTCTTATAGGTTTGGGTGCTGGTATCAGTCTCATAGATGTAAAAAATACCAGCGAACCAAAAGAAAAATAAAAGCTGTCCTTTTGGACATTTTGAATATTTAAAAAAAGCATGGCTCAAAACCATGCTTTTTTTATGTCTATCTGTTTGACTTATCAATGTACATTACCCATTAATTTTCTGATCTGTTTACTCAGAAGCAATAAGAGTAGTCCTGCACCCAGAGCAATGGACACAATAAGGAGATATTGACTTGGCATTTCACTCAGGGCGTCCTGAGAACCACCACTAACTTCACCCGCAATCAATCCAGCGAAGAGATTTCCCAATGCCACAGAAATAAACCACATGCCCATCATTTGACCTTGGAATTTTTTAGGAGCAAGCTTGGTCGTTAAGCTGAGTCCTACAGGGCTAAGACTTAATTCACCAAAAGTATGCAGCATATAGGTAAAGATAAGCCATGTCGGTGCAGCCAAATCACCCGAAGCGGCTATTTTTGCAGCGAAATACATCACTAAGAATCCCATTCCCAATAAAAGAAGTCCAAAGGCGAATTTTGCCGGAGAACTTGGTTCTAAATTCCTTCTACCAAGCCAAACCCACAAAGCTCCGAAGAATGGAGCGAAAATGATGATAAACATGGAATTGATAGATTGAAAATACCCTGTTGGTATCTCCAATCTTAAAAATGACCTATCTGTAAAACGCTCTGCAAATAAATTTAAGGTAGAACCTGCCTGTTCAAAACCCGACCAAAACAAAGCAGAGAAAAGGATGACCACTACCAAAGCAGCTGTCTTTTTCTTTTCATCCTGATTGAGGCCACCAAATAGAAACACATAACCAAAGTAAAGTACGGTAATAACTCCGATGATTTTATAGGACAAACTGGCTATGCCAAAAGCATTGATTTCTATTAGACCTGTAAAAGCGACCGTAACCAAGAGGATCAATACCAAAACAAATACCAGACCGCCCATTTTGAGTTTTTTCATCTGCCTGATATCGGCATCAGATTCAGGTTGTTGCAGCTCACCTTTGCCCTCTAATGTTCCCAGGGACACTTTGTATTGGATCAAGCCTATAACCATTCCTAAGCCTGCAAGACCAAAGCCTAAATGCCAGTCATAAACTGCCATTGTAGCACAGGCAATTGGGGCAATAAATGCACCCAAATTGATTCCCATGTAAAATATTGAAAAGCCCGCATCCCGCTTTGAGCTGCCCTCAGGATAAAGTTGACCGACAATTGAGCTAATGTTAGGTTTTAAAAGTCCAGTACCCACCACAATAAGAATGAGCCCTAAAAAAAAGGAGTTGATGTCAAGACTTTTTAATTCAGCCTGCACTTCTGATGGATTGAATAAATTTAAAATACCTGGCAGTGCCATGGTAAAGTGACCCAAGGCTATGATTATTCCACCGTACCAGACTGATTTTTTCAATCCAAATATCCTATCGGCAAACCATCCACCTGGTAGAGAGAGCAAATACACGCCCATAGTGTAAAGACCATAGATAGCACCTGAAGTCCTGTCGTCAAATCCTAAGCCTCCATCAAGAATCGCCGTAGTCATAAACAAGATGAGCAGTGCTCTCATCCCATAATAACTGAACCTTTCCCACATTTCTGTGAAAAATAAAGTCATCAAGCCTTTTGGGTGTCCAAAAACGGTTGGTCCTGGAAATAACTCCAGATTTCCATCGCTTGGTACCTTTCCAAATTTATTTTCCAATTTCAATTGATTTAGTGAAGAATCATTTTTCTGAAACCACAATGATAAGTTAAATTTTTGAGATGTACTATTTTAAAAAGATGTCGAATTCCAACTGATTTAACCTGCTAAAACCTAGAGTACAAAAAGAATATTCCAACAAAATATGTAATTGATGTTTTTCTATATAAATTTAGCAAAATATGCGTCCGTAATCGATTGAAAAGGCCAAAAAAGGCTTTTTTTTATTTTATCTAAAAATTAATCAGCTATCTTTGATGGCATAACTTTAGACATTAAAATCAACCTCATGAGTACACAAGAACTCGAAATCCAAGCTATGCCCAAAGGCTTGTCAGATTTAGGGATTGAAACTTCAAAACAAGTGTTTTGGAATCTTCATCCCGCTCAACTTGTAGAACATGCCCTTCAAAATCAGGAAGGATATCTTACTGATACTGGAGCATTGATGGCAGATACTGGTACTTTCACTGGCAGGTCTCCCAAGGACCGATTTGTAGTCCAAGACAGTCTTACTGAAAATTCCGTTTGGTGGGGAGACATCAACATTCCTTTTTCCGAAGACAATTTTGATAAGCTGTATGGAAAAATGATCAACTTTTTAAAAGATAAGCAGCTATATATACGTGAAGCTTATGCTGGAGCAGATGATAAGTATCGATTGAATATTAGAGTGATCAATACTTTGGCGTGGCACAACATGTTTTGCTATAACATGTTTTTGAGGCCAACTGCTAATGAAATTGAAACTTTTGAAAACGAATTTACAATAATCTGTGCTCCTAACTTCAAGGCAGACCCTGCCGTGGACGGAACCAGGCAGGAAAATTTTGCCATAATCAACCTCAGCAAAAAGATTCTTTTGATCGGAGGTACTGCTTATGCGGGAGAAATGAAAAAGGGGATATTTTCTGTTCTGAATTTCTTGCTTCCACATCAGCATGGAGTATTATCTATGCATTGCTCTGCAAATGTTGGGAAAAAAGGAGATACAGCAATATTTTTTGGTCTTTCGGGGACAGGAAAAACCACACTTTCAGCAGACCCTAATAGAGGACTTATAGGAGATGATGAACATGGCTGGAACGAAACTTCAGTATTTAACTTTGAAGGTGGATGCTATGCAAAAGTAATTGACCTAAGTCGCGAAAAAGAACCTGAAATCTGGGACGCTATAAAGTTTGGTGCAATTGTGGAAAACACCAGATTTTATCCGCTTACAAGAACTGTTGATTATGGTAATAAAGAGGTAACTGAAAATACAAGAACCTCCTATCCTATTGAACACATTGAAAATGCTATTATACCTTCAAAAGCTGATATTCCAAAAAATATATTCTTTCTAACAGCTGATGCATTTGGTGTGATCCCTCCTATTTCCAAATTGAATAAAAGTCAGGCGATGTACCACTTTATATCCGGCTACACAGCAAAAGTGGCTGGAACAGAGGTTGGGGTTACCGAACCGAAGACAACATTTTCCGCTTGTTTTGGGGCAGCATTTCTTCCATTACATCCAACAAAATATGCTGAACTTTTTGGCGAGAAAATGGAAAAACATCAAGTGAATGTTTGGCTGATCAACACAGGCTGGACAGGTGGCCCCTATGGTGTCGGATCAAGAATGAAGCTGAAATATACGAGAGCAATGATAACTGCGGCACTGAATGGTGAATTGGATAATGTATCTTACCGTAAGCACAGTGTGTTTGGAGTCGCTATTCCTGAAAGCTGCCCAAATGTGCCTGATGAGGTCTTGAGTCCAAGAGCTACCTGGGCTGATAAAGAAGCCTATGACAAGAAAGCAAGAGAACTTGGAGCTGAATTCATTAAGAACTTTGAAAAATACAGAGACTTTGCCACTGAGGATATTTTGGCTGGAGCGCCAAAATTTTAGTCAATTGACCCTTTGTATAAACCCAAATAACTGGAGTGCTTCGGCACTCCTTTTTTATACAATTGGTTTTTCGAAAAGATCGGAATCATTACTTTTGAAAACACAATTAAAATAAAATGAAAAAAGCAGAAATATTAACTGAAAAAGGCACTATGCTAGTGGAGTTCTATGAGAAAGATGCTCCAAAGGCAGTCGATAATTTTATAAGCCTTTCCAAAAAGGGCTTTTACGATGGCCTAACTTTCCATCGTGTTATTCCAAACTTTGTCATTCAGGGTGGCTGTCCAAACGGAAACGGAACAGGTGGGCCAGGTTACAAAATTGATTGTGAACTCGACGGAGACAATCAATACCATGAGCGTGGTGTTCTTTCCATGGCACATGCAGGCAGAAATACAGGTGGCTCACAGTTTTTCATTTGTCACAGTAGAGATAATACGAGCCATTTGGACAGGAATCACACCTGCTTTGGGAAAGTGGTAGAAGGACTCGATGTAATAGATGATATCCGCCAAGGAGACAAAATTGAGAAAATCACCATCATGGAAGATTAAGAATTCCCAAGATGTTTTGCCTCCATTGAAGTTAAATCTTCGTGGAGGCATTTTTATTTTCAGCCAAAAAGCGCGCCTGCAATAGTCGCAGTCATCAAGCAGGCAAGGGTAGCCGCTAAAAGCGCATGCATCCCCAATTTAGAAAGATTCCCCTGTTGATTGGGAGCTATACTTCCAATTCCTCCTACCTGAATTGCAATTGAACTGAAATTTGAAAAGCCACAAAGCGCATAAGTGGCAATGACGATGGATTTTGGAGACAATGAACCGGCACTTTTCATATCTGCAAGACTTAAATAAGCTACAAATTCATTGATTACTGTTTTTTGACCGAGTAAAGAGCCTACCTGCAGTGTTTCTGACCATTCTACACCTATAACCCAAGCAAACACCCGAAAAATCTGGCCAAGAATATATTCCAGTGAAAAGCCCGAAAACTGTCCATTGGTAGATGAAACAACCAGAGCATTCAAGCCAGTGTACTCGCCAATGATTCCTGAAAGTATGTAATTCAAGGCAGCAATCACTGCAATAAAGGCCAAAAGCATCCCTCCTACATTTAAGGCAAGTTTCAAGCCCTCGGAAGCACCTATTGACATAGCATCAATCAGGTTAACCCCCATATTCTCACCACTTACTTCCAGCTTTTCATTGACTACTTCCTTATCTGTTTCCGGTATGATAATTTTGGAAATTACTATTGCCGCAGGGGCATTCATGATACTTGCGCCTAAAAGGTAAGCAGCAAATCTGCTTTGCTCTTCCAGACTATCTCCACCAAGAAAGGCAACATAACCAGCCAATACCCCCCCAGCAATGGTGGCCATACCTCCCGTCATCAAACACATCAACTCTGACCTGGACATGGTGGGGATAAAAGGTCTTACCAATAAAGGTGCTTCTGTTTGCCCTAAAAATATATTACCTGCAGCCGACAAACTTTCCGGGCCTGAGAGCCGCATGGTTCTTGACATTACCCAAGCAATGGCAAAAACTACTTTTTGGAGCACTCCCAAATAATATAAACCTGCTGATACGGTAGAAAAGAAAATAATAGTAGGAAGTACTTTGAATGCGAAGATAAATCCGAAAGTATCTGTTGCTAAGTCTCCAAATATAAATAGAGCCCCATCTTCCGAAAAGCTTAGAAATTTGACAAAAACACGGCTAACTACCGCAAAAATCCTTGCTACAAAATCTACTTTGGTTATCAAAAAACCAAAAATAGCTTGCAATATCACCCCAATGCCTACTAGTCTCCAATCAACTGCTTTCTTATTTGCAGAAAATAACAAGGCAAAAGCCAGGATGACTATGATACCGATTAAACCTCTAATATAATCCATAAGGAGTGATGCGGAATAGTATTGGGGACATTGAAGCGATTAGTTTTTAACAATTATAGGAAGATTACCATAAAAAAAGAAAGCCTGGATTTGACCAGGCTTCCTAATTTCTCCTGTTGATCTCATCCCGGATTCTTGCGGCTTTTTCATAATCTTCATTATTGATCGCTTTATCCAAGAGTTGATTCAGTTTATCAAGACTAAAGTCCTTCAAAGAGTCAGAGCTCCTTGAACTGGGACTAGCTGTTGTCGCTTTCTTAGTTCTCCCGCTTTTTTGATGTTCTTTTCTTTCATCTTCTTCATTGAACTCAATACCGGCCTCTTCCATCACTTTCTTGGCACAGAAAATAGCAGCGTCAAATCTGACTGCTATTGCTATGGCATCGGAAGGCCTTGCATCGATTTCTATCACTTTTCCGGCGCTCTTACAGATGATCTTTGCATAAAAGACACCTTCTCTCATGTCAGAAATCAAAATATGGTCAATTGAGTAATTGAAGTTTGATGCAAATGATTTAAAAAGATCATGGGTCATTGGTCTATTGGGTATGATCTTTTCGATTTCAATAGCAATGGCCTGAGCTTCGAACATTCCTATGACTATAGGCAATCTCCGTATTCCTCCTACCTCACCCATTACAAGGGTAAAAGATCCGGATTGGGAATGATTGGAAGATAATCCAAGAATCTCAAGTTCTATAGTCTGATCCACAGGTTTTATTTTATTGCTTTTACAGCTTCAGTTAATTTTGGTAGTACCTCAAATGCATCTCCTACTATACCATAATCAGCGGCTTTGAAAAAGGGTGCCTCAGGATCTTTGTTGATCACAACGATACACTTTGAGGAATTTACTCCCGCAAGATGTTGAATAGCCCCCGAAATTCCAACTGCTACGTATAAAGTAGGTGCAACTTTTACTCCAGTCTGCCCAACGTGCTCATGATGAGGTCTCCATCCAATATCAGAAACAGGCTTTGAACAACCTGTGGCAGCTCCAAGTTCTTTTGCAAGATTTTCAATCATTCCCCAATTTTCAGGTCCCTTCATTCCACGACCTCCTGACACCACAATGTCAGCCTCTGGAAGAAGAATTTCGCCTTCAGCCTTATCTGTAGAAGTGATTTTTGCAGCAAAATTTGATGCATCTATGCTGATATCCACTTTCTCAACTGAAGCATCAGCACCATCAGTTTTCAGGTCAACAGCATTCTTTTTGATTGCTAAAATCTTATGATTTTTAGAGACGGTAGTCTCTGCAAATGCTTTTCCTGTGTAAATACTTCTTTTGACTTTATAGCCATCAGCTGTTTCAGGAAGTTCTGCAACATTGGAAACCAACCCGGCATCCAATTTGACAGCAAGTCTTGCTGCTACTGCGTCTCCAAGAGATGATTTTGCCAAAACTAAGGTCTCTGCTCCTATTTGCTTATACACTTGCCCTACCGCATCAGCATGAGCTTGGATTACTCCTGCATTCAATTTTTCATCTGCAACATGCAACACTTTTGAAGCACCTGCGCTTCCTACTCTAGCAAGCTCTTCATCAGATATAGTACCCAATGCCAAAGCGATTACTTCACCTGCAGAGGTTCTTTCTGATAATGCTTTGCCGTATGATACAGCTTCTAAGCTGGTTTTTTTAACTGAACCATCAGCATGTTCTATATATACTAAAATTGACATAATTATCTTATTTTGAGATATTTAAAATGATTTGATTAAAGAACTTTTGCTTCGTTTTTCAGAAGTTTGACCAGCTCTTCTACATTGTCTTTGTCTACTAAGGTTACAGAACCTTTTGCAGGTGGGAGTTGGAAAGTAGTGACATCAGTGGCGATCTCACTGTCAACAGGATCTACCACATTTAATGGCTTGGTTCTGGCTGACATGATTCCTCTCATATTTGGAATTTTCCATTCAGCAATTGGTTCCTGGCAACCTGCTATCAAGGGTAATTTTGCTTCCAGAAATTCTTTACCACCTTCAATTTCACGGGCCATCTTCACAGTATCTCCTTCAATATCCAATTTCATTACCGGAGAAATTGATGGCATCCCCAATAATTCACCTACCATTCCATGAACCATTCCTCCATTGAAATCTATAGATTCCCTGCCCATAAGAATCAAATCATAATTATTCTCTTTGGCAATTGAAGCAATTTGCTTTGCTACAAAAAGTGCATCTGTTGGAAAAGCATTGATACGGATAGCATCGTCTGCACCTATAGCCAAGGCTTTTCGAAGAGTGGGCTCTGTTTCGGCTTCACCTACATTCAATACAGTAAGGCTGGCACCCAAGGATTCTTTTAGCTCCACGGCTCTCGCAAGGGCATAATCATCATAGGGTCCGATGATAAACTGAACACCGTTTTTGTCAAACTTGGTGTTATTATCCGTAAACTGTATTTTGGATGTGGTATCCGGTACATGAGTAATACAAACAAGAATTTTCATTTATAAATATTTAGGTTATTTATTTTTAAATTGCGTGAATTTAGTAATAAGGCCATAATTTAAAAAAGATTTCATGAGCAAAATGTCCCGATTAGAAATGCTAAAATCGTTTACTGAACAAGAACCCGAAAACCCTTTCAATTGGTACGCTTTGGCCCTGGAATATAAAGAACTTGACCTTGATCAAAGTATTGAACTTTTTTCAAAATTACTGAAGCAGTTTCCTGCTTATCTCCCCACTTACTATCAAGCTGCAGAAGTTTTTGCCGATTTGGGTAAAATTTCCGAAGCCAATGGGATTTATATCAATGGCATAAAGTTAGCCCAAAGCCAACAAAACAACCATGCCTTAAGGGAATTGAAAAATGCATATCAGAATTTTCAATTCGAAAATGATCTGGATGACTAAGAGACTTTAAGCACAAGCTTTCCAAGCTGTTTTCCTGCTTTCATTTTTTCAAAAGCCTGAACAGCTTTTTCCATAGAAAAAACTTCATCGACTATGGGTTTGATCTGGTGCTTCTTTACAAACCGTAGCATTTCCTTGAAATCCTCATCCGACCCCATAGTACTTCCGATAAGTCTTAGCTGATTCCAAAACACCTTTCTTGCATTAAAGCCATCCGGATTCCCTTTGGTAGCTCCGTAGAACACTATTCTCGCTCCAGGATTACTGACATCAATTAATTGATTAAGCGTGTCACCCATTGCACTGTCAATTATCAAATCAAAACCGCTGGTTTCTTCCAAAGCCAATTTGGTCCAATTTTCATCTTTGTAATTGAATCCATTTTTCACACCCATTGCTTTGGATTTATCCAATTTCTCTTCACTGCTACTGCTGGTGTAAACCTCTGCTCCTATGGCTAAAGCAAATTGAACAGCAAGCTGGGCTACTCCCCCGCCAAATCCTGTAACAAGCACTTTTTTGCTTGACTTGGCTTTCCCTTGGACCATCAAAGCCCTGAATGCAGTCAATCCAGCTAGGGGCAGCGCAGCAGCTTCCTCCCAAGACAAATGTAAAGGTTTATGATATAGGCGGTCAGAGGAGACTATTAGATATTCGGCAAACGTACCATTGTCCGGCATTCCCAAAATACGGAAGTCTTTATTCTGAACTTTTTCCTGACTCCCCCAATGAATTGCTGGATTAATGATAACTTCTTGTCCAATCCATTTGCTATCTACTTTCGAACCTACTTCTTTGACAATTCCGGCACCATCTGAACCTAATACAACACCATCCTTTAAATTGGGATAGAGTCCCTGCCTGCACCACTCATCTCTGTGATTTAATGCTGCTGATTTGATCTGTACTAAAACCTGATTTTCAGAAATGGAGGGGACTTCGATATCACTTAGGGTTATTTTATCGGAGTGGCTGCGATCTAAAACTATTGCTTTCAAAACATATTTATAAAAGGTTGAAAATTGCTCTGCCAGTGCAGAGAGCTTCTTTAAAACTACAATATTCAAACATAATGGTAAATGTAAAAGTTTGGAAAGAACCAAAAAATTAAACCTTATTAAAAGGGAGCAGGATCATTACTCCCCATTCCGCCTGGAAAAGGGTCATCACCATCGGAACCATTTGCTTTACTGGACATAGTTATGGTATTCTTAGAATCAAAATCTTTTCCACTTGCTGAGGAAGGGAATTTACTTCCATATAGAGGTTCCTGTGGCTGATAGGGAACATTCATTTCAAGGTCCGTAAATTTGGTGTATTTGCCAATAAATCTCAACTTAACATTTTCCAAAGAACCGTTTCTGTGCTTGGCAATGATCACTTCACCCACACCTAAAGTAGAATTGTTATCCTCATCTTCTGTGATTCCATAGTATTCAGGCCTATACAGGAACATAACCATATCCGCATCCTGCTCGATGGCTCCGGACTCCCTCAAATCTGAAAGCTGCGGCCTTTTATCGCCCCCTCTTGTTTCTACAGCTCTTGAAAGCTGAGAAAGGGCTATAACCGGAATACTCAATTCTTTTGCGATTTTTTTAAGGGCTCTGGATATACTGGCAATTTCCTGTTCCCTGTTTCCACCTTGTCCACCTGATTTTGAATCTCCGGACATCAATTGAAGGTAATCGATGACCACCATTTGGATGTCATGCTGTGCTTTAAGTTTTCTACATTTTGCTCTTAATTCCAAAATGGATAAAGCAGGCGTATCATCCACAAACAAAGGAGCTTTGGATAATTTTCCTGTTTTGTGCACCAATTGTTCCCATTCATAGTCTGCAAGGTTTCCTTTTTTGATTTTTTCGGAATCCAACTCTGCTTCTGAAGAAATCAGACGATTGACCAACTGAACAGATGACATTTCCAATGAAAATATAGCCACAGGTCTGTTATGATCTACTGCAGCATTTCTCAGTACAGACAAAACAAAGGCTGTCTTACCCATAGCTGGTCTTGCCGCTATAATTACCAAATCTGATTTTTGCCAGCCTGACGTGACCCTGTCAAGAGCTGTGAATCCACTTGGAACACCTGTAAGACCGTCCTTTTGACCTTTTTTGGCTTCCAATTCCAAAATAGCTTCCTTCATGATATCACGCATGTTGGAATAGTTCTTCCGGATGTTTTTTTCTGAGATCTCAAAAAGAGACTGCTCCATTTTATCCAAAAGTTCAAATACATCAGTTGTATCTTCGTAAGCGTCTTTTTGGATTTCTGAAGCTATTTTTATCATCTCCCGTTTCATGGATTGTTCCGTAATGATACGGGCGTGAAATTCAATATTGGCAGCAGAAGAAACCTTGGAGGTTAGCTCGGTAATAAAATATGCCCCTCCAGCAAGTTCCAGTTCACCCTTCTTTCTGAGTTGATTCGTGACAGTTAACAAATCGATAGGTTGACTTTCACTAAATAAATCCAAAATGGCCCCATAAATAGCTTTATGGGCTTCTTTGTAGAAGCTTTCCGGTTTTAGAATATCCACTACGGCCGTAAGTGCATCTTTCTCGAGCATCAATGCTCCAAGTACTGCTTCTTCCAGGTCTATTGCCTGCGGTGGAAGCTTTCCTACGCCTGTGCTTAAGTTCAAATCAGGTTTTCTTCTTCCGCTAATTCGGTTTGGATTATTTTCTGCCATAGAAACAAATGTAAAGTCTTTATACAAGACTTTTTGAACAATTTATTAACGAGATATCCACAACTCCTTCAAATATGCTGAGAGCCAGTTTACTAAAATCAAAACGATGAAAAAAGATTTTTCACGCCTCAAAGGCTATATATTCCAAAAAAATGTTTAGAAAATCGGTGATTTTAAATTTTACTCAAAAAAAGCCTTTACCCTGTGTCTTCATTTACTACTTTTGGTTAAATATTTTTAATTCGCATGAGTAAAAAATTTCATTTTATAGCTATTGGCGGTGCTGTGATGCACAATCTGGCTTTGGCCCTGTTGGAAAAAGGCGCTGAAGTAACAGGGTCTGATGATGAAATCTATGAACCTTCGAGAACCAGACTTGGAAATGCAGGTATTCTTCCGAAAGAAAAAGGTTGGTTTCCGGAAAAAATCCACGATAAGCTGGATGGTATCATTTTGGGAATGCATGCAAGAATTGACAATCCAGAACTTCAAAGGGCAAGGGAACTTGGATTGAATATATATTCCTTTCCTGAGTTTATTTACGAGCAGAGCAAGGATAAAAAGAGGGTAGTGATATCAGGTAGTCATGGCAAGACCACCATTACCTCAATGATTCTCCATGTGCTACAATATCATGAATTGAATTTTGATTTTTTGGTAGGTGCTCAGATTGCTGGCTTTGACTTGATGGTTGGCTTGTCTGAAGCCCCAATTATCATCATTGAAGGTGATGAATACCTGACTTCTCCATTGGATAGACGGCCTAAATTTTTCCACTATTACCATCATATTCTTTTGATGAGTGGGATTGCCTGGGACCATTTCAATGTCTTTCCGACTTTTGAAAATTACAGAGTACAATTCGAAAAACTGGTTGAAATGACTCCTGAAGGAGGATCATTTATTTACTGTAAGGAGGATGAAGAGGTCAGGAAAATTGGGGAATCCCAATCAGGTAAAAATTTCAATGTTTCCCCATACGGTATCCACCCCCATGTAATCCGTGAGGGCAAAACCTATCTGGTACACGAGACTTTAGAAATTCCGATTCATATTTTTGGCGAACATAACCTCCAAAACCTTCAAGGTGCACTTCATGTCTGTTTGGAATTGGGGCTGAGCAAGAGTCAGTTTTACGAAGCCATACAGGAGTTTAAAGGAGCAGCTAAAAGGCAAGAGATACTTGCCCAATCTGACTATAGCATTCTTTTTAGAGACTTTGCTCATGCACCTTCCAAACTAAAAGCCACAGCAGAAGCTGTGAAGAAACAATTTCCTGAAAGAAGGTTAATAGCAGTTCAGGAATTGCATACTTACAGTTCTTTAAATAAGGATTTCGTGGATAATTATGCCCATACTTTTGATGCTGCAGATATTGCAATTGTCTATTTGAATCCAAAAGCTGTATCTTTGAAAAAGCTGGAACTCATGGATGAGGCAACACTGCGCAATGCATTCCAAAGAAATGATCTGAAGGTATTTACAGATATTTCTCAATTGAAAAATTTTCTTGAAGCTCAAGATTATCAGCATACAAATCTTTTACTGATGAGTTCGGGAAATTATGACGATATGGACCTGAATATTTTAAAAATTAAAATCAATCAAAAAACTCACTAATGAACTTAAACTTAAGAACTCCCATTGCATTTTTTGATCTGGAATCAACAGGGACAAACATTTCCACTGATAGAATAGTGGAAGTTTCAATCCTCAAGTTATATCCTGATGGGACAAAGGAAATAAAAACGCACCTGGTAAACCCTACTATTCCAATTCCAAAAGAGGTATCCCTTATTCACGGAATTTATGATGAAGATGTCAAAGATGCTCCTACTTTCAAGGATTTGGCCAGAGATCTTCATCAATTTTTAGCAGGAGCGGACCTTTCAGGCTTCAATGTATTGAAATTTGATATTCCTTTATTGGTTGAGGAGTTTCTCAGAGCAGGAATTGATTTCGATATTGAAAAAAGAAATATTCTGGATTCTCAGAAAATCTTCCATATGATGGAAAAAAGGAATCTCACTGCTGCGTATAAATTTTACTGTGGTAAATCCCTTGAAAACGCCCATAGCGCCGAAGCAGATACCATTGCTTCCTTTGAGGTTTTTGAAGCACAGATCAAACGCTACCAAGGAAAAGAAGCGGAGGATCTCCAAGGCAATAAATTGGGGATTTTCGAAAATGATATGAAAAAAATCCACTCCATCTTAAATGAAAAAATGGTGGATTTAGCCGGAAGGTTTATCTTTAATGAAGATGGAATAGAATGCTTTAATTTTGGAAAGCATAAAGGAAAGCCCATCACACAAGTACTTAAAGAAGAGCCCGGATATTATGATTGGATGATGAAAGGTGATTTTCCACTGGATACCAAAAGAAAGTTCACGCAAGTCAAATTAAGAGCTTTCAATCAAAGGTAGATTTAATCTAAAGCATAAAAAAAGCAGCTGGAGAGCTGCTTTTTTTTATCTATTTCTACTTCTTTCGTAATATTCCAAGGCTGTTGGCATTTGATTGTTCAATTGTTCAATCCTTCTGTTTGGGCCTGGGTGTGTGGATAGAAATTCCGGTGGGGCTCCACCAGAACTACCTTCACTCATCCTAGTCCAGAATTCCGGAGCCTCTCTTGGATCATATCCAGCCAAAGCCATAAAATTCAAACCTAATTGATCGGCTTCCAATTCATGCTTTCTTGAAAATTTTAGCATGCCCAGTTGTCCCCCGATTCCAAAAGCCTGAAGAAACAAGTTTTGTGTTAATGTAGGGTTTTGACCCATAGCGACTTGGACACCTCCAAGAAGTCCGTTAAGCATGAGTCCGTTGGACATTCTTTCTCTACCATGATTGGCAATGGCATGGGCTACCTCGTGCCCCATCACCACTGCTACGCCTGTTTCATTTTGGCAAATTGGAATGATCCCCGTATAGAAAGCTACTTTTCCTCCTGGCATACACCAAGCATTAACTATATCTTCCTGAATCAAGTTGAATTCCCAGGCAAAACCCTGAAGTTCCTTTTCATATCCCTGTTCTTTCATGTATGCCTCTACTGCGTCTGCAATTCTTCGGCCTACCCTAAGAACCATTTGCCCATCAGAAGTATTGGTCACTACATTGCTTTCAGCCATTACTTGCTCATATTGCTCATAAGCAAGCGGTAGAAGCTCTTCATTACTGACAAGGGATAATTGATTTCGGCCGGTCAAGGGTACTCTTGCACAGGAATAAATAAAAAGTCCCAGCACAAACAATAAAACTACTTTCTTCAGCATATTGGTAATATTTTTTGTGAAATTGTCCAAAAAAGATGCCATTTCAAATAATGCTTTTCATTTTTTAAGTAATTTGAAAAACTCAAAATTGAAGACTCCATGAACCAAGAAGCCAAAACTTATCTGAAGCGAATGACAAATCCATTTATTTTCTGGTGGGCTATGTTTTTCAAATTACCCTCAGCGATTTTCTGGAGACTGAGAATCAAATCCTTAACCTTGGCTGAGTGTACTGTAAGTATTCCTTTTTTCTGGAGAAGCCAAAATCCATTCAATTCCATTTACTTTGCAGCTATGGCTGGAGCTGCTGAATTGAGCACTGGAGCTCTTTGCCAGTTGGCAATGGCAGGAAAAGGTCAATTCAGTATGTTGGTGGTTGATTTCAAAGCTGAATATTTTAAGAAAGCCAATCAGAAAATTGCTTTCACCTGCAATCAAGGGGAAGAGTTGAATCAGAAAATTGCCCAACTTGAGGTGGGAAATACAGACCAATTGACAATGGTATCTACAGGTACTAACCCTAAAGGCGAGGTAGTGGCCAAGTTTTTTGTTACTTGGTCTTTTAAAAAGAAAAGTTAATCCTGAAATCTTCTACTTCTGTTGTCAATGGGGTTTCTTCGGTTCAACTCCGGTAAATCTTCCCTTCGGTTTCTTGTTCTTTGATCCAAAAAATTGGTTAGCAATTGTTCCACCCTTTCCCAATCCATGTCCAAAAACTGATGATCCAGATTTGCTATATTGAACTCGATAATGAGGTCATCCATGTCTCTATCGGTCAGGTTATACTCTAGTTTAAGAGCTTGCATGACGGAGTCAGATTGTATCAGTTCAAGGTAATCTTTTTGCCTTGCCAAGATGGCAAGTTTTCTGGCATACTGTCTTTTCTGCCTTTCACTTTTCATAAAATACGAGATTGGACCGTCTAAGGTAAGCCCTGGTTGAAGATTCTCATTGTTACTTAGACCTGCATAGACTTTACCAGGCCCGGTAGGCCGGTCACCTAAAGAACGCATGGTAGATTGATTTCCGGCTTTAAAAGGAATCACCATGCGCTCCCCATATAAATCAAACATAGGAAGCGTACGCGCATCCAGATAGATATCCGTAAAAATATGCGTGTCTTTACCAACAATAAGTTTCTTTGGTATATAATAATCTCTTCGAATTAAAAGGCTGTCTCCTTCTTTACCTTTAACCCTGAAGTAGCCCCGCTCGTTGGTCATGCTACTGTCCTGATTTTGCAGATTGATTACCCAAACCTTATCCAGGAAATTGCGGTCCATTCCTTCTACAACATTTCCTGTAACCACCTGAGCATTTACAGAAAACTTCAGGCTTAGAAGTCCTAGGGTGATCAATATTTGGATTGTTCCTTTCAACATTCAAAAATATCAACAAGCTTGAAACAGAAAAAATTTACTTGGTTAAAATATATTAAGGATGATCCACAAAAAAACGGGAATAATATTGACAAGCTTTAGGAATGAACTAAATTAAAATCACCATTTTAAATTCACTAACATTTCCATAATGAGCTCTGAAAAAATCACCCGATTCGCTCCTACCCCAAGTGGATATTTACATTTAGGCAATATTTATTCTTTTGTGTTGACTCACCATCTTGCCAAAAAAGAAGGCGCTAAAGTACTGCTCAGGATTGATGACATGGATAGGGAGAGAACCAAAAAGAAGTTCGTCAAGGATATTTTTGAAACCTTGGATTTCCTGGAAATCCCTTATGACCTTGGACCAAAAAACCTTAAAGAATTTCAAACTGAATATTCCCAATCAATCAGGTTACCGAAATATCAGGAAGCACTGATAGAACTAAAAGATAAAAACCTGCTGTTTTCCTGTGATTGTAGCCGTAACAAAATCCTTAAAATGAACTCTAGGGGATTTTATACAGGGTTTTGTAGAAACAGGAAGCTTCCCTTTGACAAAAAAGATAGCTCTTGGAGAATTCGTACAGAGCCTACTACACAATTTCATTTGAAGGATCATTCGGGAAAAATTGTCTCTGGAAAATTGCCCGGTATTCTGACGGATTTTGTTGTTCGAAAAAAAGATGGATTACCGGCTTACCAACTATCTTCTTTGGTAGATGACATTTATTTTGGGGTGAACCTTATTGTCAGAGGTAGAGATCTGTATGGATCAAGTCTGGCACAGGTATTTCTTTCTAAGCATCTGGAAGCAAATGATTTTTCTGAGAATGTTTTCCTGCATCACCCCATTGTCAAAGATGAAAATGACCAAAAACTATCAAAATCTTCCGGAAGTACCTCAATTCAGTTTTTACGCAGGGAGGGTAAAAGCAAATCTGCAATTTTTCAGCTTTTGTCCCAAATTCTGGGTTTAAAAGGGAGCTTTTCTAAATTGGGAGATTTTGACATCCTTTTGAAATAGCTAATAAATAAAATGAAAAGGGCTGATCTTTGAAGACCAGCCCAAGCTTAAACTTTTATAGAAAAAAAATTTTACCAATATTTAGCAGGAACCCCTTCCGCTGGAAGAGAGTTTTTGATAAATTCTCTGATATCTTCATTCGAAGTCGCCAAATCTTCAGCACGAAGGTACATCATGTGACCGGATCTATATCCTCTGAAGTGTAATCTATCCTGCATTTTTCCGGAAGGATCCATTTGCCACATGTTGTATTTTGCATTGAAGTAATCTGTACCGCCATCATAATATCCTGATTGGGTCATTACATGCATGTATGGATTTTGAAGCATGGCCTGTGCCAATTGATTTCCTGTGTTTTCATTGCTTCTATCCCAAGGATGAACCGGACCAAAAAGATTATAGGTCAAATCAGTATCGAATTTTAATACATTTTTCGCATAATAATTCATCGCTGGTGAAAAAGCATGGTTCCAAGCAGTCAGTGCAGGATCATAATCGTACCTTTCACCGGCATCAGTCTGGTCTATCCCCCTGTATCTACTGTCAAGCCTTCCTACTGTCAGGCCTTTATCTCTCATAAGTTCCTTCCAATAATAGCTGGTAGGTACTGCCAAGGCATGTTCTAGGATTACTTTTTCGCTAAGTCCAGTATAATAAGCCATTTTCTTGGCAATTTGCTTCCTTTCTTCCGGATCCAGCATGCCTCCTTTTGAAAGGGCAGGGATCAATACATCAAGGGTATAAGCCTCAACTTCAGGAAGAATTTCATCAAGATCTTTTGCCTGAAGATCAGAAGGCAGTACCTCATGATACCAGGAAGTAGCTGCGTAATACGGAAGATAATTGGCCTTCATGACTGGTCCACTCCTATCCAATCCCATTCCGGTCGGTGAAACCAGAATCACACCATTCAGATACATCCAGTGTGAATTTTGCAATTCATGAGCCATTCCAGCTACTCTGGTTGTACCATAACTTTCTCCGATAAGATATTTTGGAGATTGCCATCTGTTCTGTCTGGTAGTGAAGGTTTTGACCCAATCAGACAAATATTTGATGTCAGCATTGATACCAAAAAATGTGGATCTTGGTGTTTCTTTATCTACTATTCTGGAATATCCGGTATTGACAGGGTCAATGTAAACAATATCTGCTACATCCAATATAGAGTGCGGATTTTTGCTCACCCCATAAGGCTGTAATGGATACCCTTCTTCATCAATATTAAGCTTGTAAGGGCCGGTATAGGCCAAATGCATCCACAGAGAACCAGAACCTGGACCTCCATTAAATGAATAAACCAAAGGCCTTTTAGCCTTATCCGTCACATCAGTTCTTTCATAATAGGTGAAAAATAAAGAAGCAATCGGCTCACCGGATTCATTCCATACAGGCATGGTTCCAGCAGTTGCTTTATAAGGAACGCGTTGGCCCTTAATGGTCACTTCCCCGTTGGTCACAGAGCTAGATTCAATTTTAATTTCTCTTTTTTCCTGTGCGACAGACCAACTCATGGTCAGCAGCACTAAGGCTAGTGTCAATAATTGTTTTTTCATAGTAAGCATGATTTTGAGATACACTAAGATAAAGAATGGGATTCTTAACCAACCGAATATTATTTTGAGTCTATTCCTTTTAGGATGAATGGAAAAAAGATAAAGCAAGCGATACCCTGAAGAGATACGATTAGATTTGATGGTCACTTGGTGTATTTTGTTTTGAGGATACCGTCCATGGATAAATTAGATCGCTCTGCAAAACATGATTTATTCTGATCCACATATTCAATTAGTTTCAATAGTTAAAAAATTAAATTATAGATGAAAAATGCAATTTTGGGGTTGAGCTTATTCTTTGTCGTGGGTTTAGGTTTTGCACAGCAAAATCCATCTCAAGGTAATTACGAGCTGGCAGCCCGGTTTTCTCCGGAAAAGTTAAAAAAACTCATTTTCTCCACAGAAGTTAGGCCTCATTGGCTCAAAAACTCAGACAGGTTCTGGTATGAATTTGAAACCACTGATGGAAAGAGCTGGTACATTGTGAATCCTGCCAACAGGTCCAAGACTGAACTTTTTGATAAAGATGCTCTTGCTGCAAAATTAACGCTTGCAGTAAAAGACCCCTTCGATGGACAACATTTGGATTTGAATGATCTCAAATTTGTCGAAGATGAAAATGTGATCCAGTTTAAAGTGAAAAGTACAGAAGAAGTACTCAAAAAAGACTGGGAGGAAATTAAAGAAAAGAATCGCAGCGCTAAGGATTCCTTAGAGAAAAAGACATTTTCATTCAGATATAATCTCAACAATCAGACCCTTACAGAAATTGAAGATCCTGATGAGGATAAAAAACGACTTTCTTGGGCAAATATATCTCCAGATTCTTCAAAGGTGGTGTTTTCCAAGAATGAAAATCTTTTTTGGATGGATAAGGAAAACTTCCTAAAGGCGGTAAAAGATGAAAAGGACAGTACTATTGTAGAGCATCAACTGACCGAGGATGGTGAAAAGGATTATTCTTATGGAAGTTCTGGTAGAGGTGATGATAATGTAGAAGAAGAAAAGAAAAAAGACGACAGAAAAAGAGCTTCTGTGCTTTGGTCCCCAGATTCCAAACAGTTTATCCTAACAAGAACTGATTCCAGACAGGTCAAGGATCTTTGGGTCCTTCACAATGTGCGCAACCCAAGACCTACCTTGGAAACCTACAAATATGCAATGCCAGGGGAAAAAGTACAGCCAGTGACAGAATTGAAACATTACTCTTTTGAATCTGAGTCAATGACTGATTTGGACATCGCAACATTTAAAGACCAAAGTGTAGGTTTATGGTCTGCCAATATCCCCGCCCGGAATCGCGATGATGATTTTAAACCTGTCAAGTGGCTGGGAAATAACAACTTCTTTTATTTTTCCATCACCTCAAGGGATCTGAAAAAAATAGATGTCTACAGGTGGAATATTGCTGACAGCAGCAAGGAGTTGCTTGTAGAGGAAAGAAGCAATACATACATAGAAATCCAAAAACCTGAAATCATCAACAACGGAAGAGAGATGATTCATTGGTCAGAGAGAGATGGTTGGGGCCACTATTACTTGTATGACATGCAGGGCAATATGATCCGGCAGTTGACATCTGGACCTTTTCATGCCGAAAGTATAGAGAGGGTGGATGAAAAAAACCGACTGCTGTACTTCACTGCCAATGCCAGAGAAAAAGGGGAAGATCCTTATTACCTACATCTTTATCGAGTAAGTCTTAACGGTGGAAACATCACACTGCTTAACCCAGGTAATTATGATCATAAGATTGCTATCAATGACGCTGCAAGTTTCTTTGTCAACAACTATTCAAGGGTAAATACTACACCAGCTTCGGCATTACACGATAATCAAGGAAGGAAAATCATGGACTTGGAGGAAGCAGACCTGTCCTCTCTTTTTGCAGCAGGATATAAATTTCCGGAACCATTTAAAGTAAAAGCAGATGATGGCATCACAGACCTTTATGGGGTGATGTATAAGCCTTTTGACTTTGACAGTACCCGTTTCTATCCCATTATAGAGTATGTGTACCCAGGGCCACAAACGGAGGCTGTAAACAAATCCTTTGGAAGGTCAATGGACAGGATTGATCGATTGGCCCAATTGGGCTTTGTAGTTGTCACTGTAGGAAACAGAGGTGGTCACCCGGCCAGATCAAAATGGTATCATAATTACGGTTATGGAAACCTAAGAGACTATGGATTGGCAGATAAAAAAGCTGCTGTAGAACAATTAGCAGACAGACATACCTTTATAGATAAATCAAGAGTAGGTATTCATGGTCACTCCGGAGGTGGTTTTATGTCTACTGCAGCCATGTTGGTTTATCCGGACTTTTTTAAGGTAGCAGTGTCTTCAGCCGGAAATCATGAAAACAATATTTATAACAGATGGTGGTCAGAAAAACATCATGGGGTAAAAGAAGTAATTACACCTAAAGGAGATACTACTTTCGTCTATCAGATAGAAAAGAATCCTGATTTGGCGAAAAACCTGAAAGGCAGGTTACTTCTTGTAACAGGAGACGTCGATAATAATGTACACCCTGCCAATACCATCAGAATGGCCAATGCACTGATCAAAGCCAATAAAAGGTTTGATTTCATCATTCTGCCTGGACAAAGACATGGATTCGGTGATATGACGGAGTATTTCTTCTGGAGGATGGCTGATTATTATGTCCAACACCTTTTGGGGGATTATACTCCTCCTCCCGTTGACATGTTGGAAATACAAAGGGAAAAGGCGCTTACCAAATAAGTGTAAAATCAATTTTCTGATTTAAATGGCCGTCTCGGTTTTGAGACGGTCTTTATTATTTTTAACTTATAAGAAATTACAAATTCACTTTTAACATTTAAAAAAACAAAACCAATGAAAAGACATGCAACTGCCGTTTGGCAAGGTTCAGGAAAAGAAGGAAAAGGCAAGCTTTCAACCCAAACGGGGGTGTTGGAAAACACTCAGTATTCTTTTTCTTCCAGATTTGAGGATGGTAAAGGTACCAATCCTGAAGAATTAATTGCAGCTGCCCATGCAGGCTGTTTTGCCATGAAATTGAGTTTTAGCTTAGGTGAGGCCGGTTTTACCGCCGATGAATTGAATGCCAAATGCACAATAACATTGGCTGATGGCAAAATAACAAAATCCAAAATTGACCTTGATGCAAAAGTACCTGACATTTCTGAAGATGAATTTTCTAAAGCTGTAAAAGACGCCGAAGAAAACTGTCCAATTTCCGTACTCCTGGATACTGAAATTGTAGTAGAATACTCTTTAAGTAAATAAAATCTAAGTTGCTTTCTGTAGCTTTTTATCAAAACCAAAAAAGGAAAGACCTTAACCTGGTCTTTCCTTTTTTATTTCTTAATGGTAAAACTGAAAGTACTCCCCTCTCCTTTTACTGAAACTACATTTATTTTTCCACCCAAGGATTCCACATTCTTTTTGACAATTGCAAGGCCTATACCCGTACCGGAGTATTCATTTCGTCCGTGAAGACGTTGAAAAACATTGAAAATCTTTTCTTGATCACCCTCATCTATCCCGATTCCATTGTCTTTTACACTAAATTCCCAGAAGTTCTTTTTGGATAGAGCAGTGATTTCAATTACTGGTGGAATACCTTGTTTAGAGTACTTGATTGAATTTCCTATAAGATTTTGGAAAATCTGCATGACCGGAGTTTTATAAGAATAAATTTCCGGCATTTCTCCTATCATGATTTTTGCCTTTGAGTTTGATATTTTCCTCTTGTACATTTCAAGAACATCGTCAATGATCATTCTGATACAAATATCTTTTTTGTATTCCTGGTGCCTGCCTACACGCGAAAATTCAAGTAAATCCAGGATGATGTTTTTCATTCTGGAAGACCCGTCAATGGCGTAATGGATATACTGTTTTGCTTTGTCATCCAATAGGTTACCATATCGCTTTTCAAGTAATTCCATAAAGCTTTTGACCATGCGTAATGGTTCCTGCAAATCATGCGACACCACATAAGCAAATTGTTCTAATTCTTGGTTTGAAAACCTTAACTCCTGTATACTTTTTTCAAGCTTTGTGTTAAGCTGTTTAAGTGATTTTTCGTACTCCTTTCTGGGACTTATGTCAGAAATAGCCCCCAGAGCTCTTGTCACTACCCCTGATGAATCTCTCACAAAAATAGCTTGGTCACTGACATGGGCGTAAGTACCATCTTGCTTCAATAGCCTGAACTCTCCATACCAAGAATTCTTTTTTTCTTTTCCGGACATGATTCTAAAGATTTTTCGCATGACCTTTTTTCTGTCCTGTGGATGGATGAGGCTTGCAAAAAACTGAAAACTGGGTTTAAGCTCTTGGACATCATACCCAAAGAGATTTTTGAAGCCAATACCCCAAAACACTTCATCACTGGCGATGTCATAATCCCAGATCGCATCCTGCGTGGCCCTGGTGATGATTTCAAACCGCTCATTTGATTGTTTTATCCTTTCTTCAGCTGTCTTTCTCTCATGTATATCCTGAAAACTCCCATAGACACGCATACATTTATTGGAGACCAGTTCAGGTGTTCCAATAACCCTGACCCATTTTTCAATGCCATTTGCTGTTATGATCACTGCTTCAAAATCAAAGGGGATACCTTCCTCTATAGTTTTTTTCACATTGTCTTTGGCAGTTTTTTTAAAATCCTGTCTGAAAAAAGTCAAGGCCGTTTTAAAATCAGGTTTAAACCCATGCGGTACTTCATGAATATCACAAGTAGTAGTTGTCCAACTGATATCCATATTTTTAACATCGATTTCCCAAGCTCCTAGTTTTGAAATTCCCGTGGCAACATCCAGAAGTAATTGGATTTTATAAAATTCAGTGATGTCTTTTATGGTCCCAATAACTCTTATAGCTTTTCCATCTTGGTCTCTCAGAATTACTGCCGAATCTTCTACCCACCTGTACTCCCCTTTACCATTGAGCAATCTGTATCTTATGTTCAAGGCTGTTTCTTTGCTCTCATGGACAGTTTTATAGAAGATTTTACTCATCTTTTCATTCTCTTCCGGATGTCTTAAAGTATGGATAAACTCCAGGCATTCTTCGATTGGTTTCCTTTTATGTAAAAATATTCTTTCAAAGTTTTTGCCCATATAGAGCAATTTATCTTGTGGAAGATATTCATACAAACACTCAGAACTTGCTTCATTGAGTAATTCAAACATTTCATTGACTCTCTTAAGCTCTTTTTCTGCTTTGATTCTCTCTGTAATATCAATTCCTGAGCATTGAATTTCAGAAGGGTTTCCTTCTTCATCTAGTAAACACACAAAGTCCCATAATGTAGTTAAAATCCCACCATTACGGGCAGGTTTGTCGATTTCTACTTTAAATACCTTTTCAGGGTTTTCTATACATTTTGCCACGATATCGTTCACCCGTTGATGGTGATGTTCACAAATGCTACAAATACTTGCCTGACCTATTGGGCTATTTTTGTACATCCATGCAAATTCTTCTTGGAATTTCTTGTTAATATAAGTGTACTTGCCTTCCAGATCTGTCCTGATCACATAGTTGGTCTGTGATTCAAAAAACACACGATATCTGGCTTCACTTTTCGCCAACTTTTGAAGGGCAATATACTTTTCAGTAATGTCCCTAGAGTTGGCAACAATCCCATTGATATTTTTATCTTCCAAAAGATTGGTCGCAATAGTTTCCAGCCATCGCCAATCACCTTGCCCATTCTGATATCTAAAAGGTTCAATCTCTATTCTTTTTGAATCAAAAAGCCTTTCAAAATTTTGTTTTACTCTTTCTTTATCATCTTCGTGTATAAAGTCAAAAACATTTTGATTGGTTATCATCTCAGGTTCTACTCCCAAAATACTCTTAGCAGTTGGACTTACATAGAGATAATTACCTTCCAGGTCGTGGACGGTAATCAAGTCATTTCCATCCTGCACCAAAGACCTGAACCTGCTTTCATGCTCCATGATTTCAGAAATATCAGTGGAATTCACAATGATTGCCTGTACAGCTTCATCATCATAAAGGTTAACCCCAGTACTTTGAAACCAAATGTAATTTCCCTCCTTATGCCTAAATCTGTAAGGTGTGGATTTTACTTTCTTTTTAAATTGAAGCTCAGCATATTCGGATTGGACTCTTGCTCTATCGTCGGGGTGAAAAAAATCAAAACCATTTTTACCCTTCAATTCCTCAATTTGATAACCAAGCTTAGAAGGAACGGTTGGACCAATTTCAAGGAAATTTGCATCTTTATCCAACATGAAAAGAAGGTCGGTCCCTTCTTCGATCAAAGCTCTGTACCTCCGTTCCTTTAATTGCCTTGCCTTTTCACTTCTTCTTAATTCAAGTAGTTTGACCACCTGCTTACCAAGATTTTTAAGTGCCTCAGGCTGTCCCTTATCCAAATCTCTGGGAATGTAATCCATCACCCCCAAAATACCGACAGGGAGCTCATCTTCCATGGCCAATGGAATAGCCGCATAAAAAATTATTTCTTGGCTGTTACTTTTCAGATCCAACAACTTAAACCGCTCATCCTTTCTGAGATCTTTGATGACAAAAGGATAGCGGGGTGAATCCAAAACTTTGGCTCCAATACTATTTGATAAAGAGGTCTTTGGAAATTGAATTCCTTGTTGAGATATAAAAAATTCTTCTTCCTCTCCTATAAAAGAAATAAAACTTATCGGGGTATTACAGACATAGCTGGCAAGTTCAGTTATTGCGTCAAAATCTTCATGTGATATATTTTTTAATAATTCCAGATCCTTAAGTACTTGATTTCTGCTATGTGATTTTGGGTTTGCTTTAGTTGTCATAGTGGTTTATGGTACATTTCGATCTCCAAAAAAAAGACTTTATTGAAGAACTTACTTTTAAAAATGCAATTGCATTTTAAAGAAAACTTGGTAAAATAAAGAATTTAAGTCTTACATTTTTTATCTATATATTATTCAAGATGTCTAAAAACGTAAATGAAAATATAAAAAAATGAAATTAAAGGTATATTCGAGATACATTTAATGGAGAAGAATAAAGGTTATTCACTAAAATGTACCTTCCTAATCATCAAGTTCTGGTTTAAGATATTCATTATAAAAATTAGCAGCTGCTAATTGATGAGGCATCAAGACAGTTTCTGCACCCAAATCCTTCAAATAGCTTTTGTCAATAGAGTTGATTGCAGTCAAGTAAAGTTTTCCTTTGTAATCTGACCTTTGGAGTTTTAATAAAAGATGCTTGGCAGACTCCGGAACAGGGACGGTGTTGATGATACATTTGGCATTTTCAAAAGGAATCTGGCTCAACAAGTCAGGATCTTCGATATCGGCATAAATCACATCCCTGCCATTTTCTTTATACTTCTTGACAACATTCGGATCAAAATCTACTCCGAAATAATTGCAGTTTTCACGCTCATTTTCAATTCTTTTTGTGATTTCTGACCCCAATCTTCCAAGCCCTATCACAATGGTGTGGTACTCTTTGCCTTTTTTGACGTCTTGGTTTTCATTAGCATTGAGCTTTTCCCTTTCAAATATTGATAAAGCAGGAGCAATGAGATTGTATATCTGGTGGGAATACAAAATCAAGTAGGTAGAAAGAGCAATGGTTATTAGGCCTACAAGTGTGATAAGGCCTAAAATTTCATCATTGATATGTCCTACACTAAGACCTAACCCTGCAAAAATCAATGAAAACTCAGAAATTTGGGCTACAGTCAGGCCAGCCAAAAAGCCAGTTCGCTTTTTGTATCCCATAAATCCCATAATAATTAAAACTATGATTGGATTGCCTATCAAGACAAAAAAGGAAAAGATTAATGCACTTGGTACTTGTTCGCCGATCACTGAAAAGTCAAGGTCGGAACCAAGGTTTACAAAAAAGAAGAGCAGAAGAAAATCCCTTAAGCTTGTCAGTCTTCCGCTGACTAGGTCCTTGAATGGGGAAGAGGCTAAACTTACCCCTGCCAAAAAGGCTCCGACCTCACCACTAAATCCTATCAATTCTCCAACAGCTGCTAATGCCACTGCCCAAGCAATAGCGAATAAAGTTAATAGTTCAGGAGACCTGGCTAGAAAATGACTCACCCTTGGGATGAGATAGCGCATCATCAGAAAGGTAAAACCAACAAAAATAACACTGTAGAGCAATGTTTTTCCTACTTCCTCTATCACCGACCCGTCACCTTCCCTACCTATAGTAGCAAGTACAATCATCACCAAAATAACTACCAGGTCCTGGACTATTAGAAAACCTATAGCAATCTGACCGTGCAGAGAGTCAATTTCTTTTTTGTCGGAAAGGAGTTTTACGATTATAATGGTACTCGAAAATGTAAGGGCAACAGCTATATAAAAGCTTTCCAAGTTACCAAAACCCAAGGCTAAGCCTATCAAATAGCCAAATAGGGAAGTAAATAAGACCTGTCCAAGTCCAGTCAGTAATGCGATTTTTCCGGTGGATTGTATCAATCTCAAATCCAACTTTAAGCCAACTATAAAAAGCAGGATTGCAATACCAATTTCAGCCAAAAGGTGGATATTTTCTTTGGATTGAACTATATCCAAAAAAGAAGGGCCTAATATGATACCTAAAAATATAAACATTACGATCAAAGGCTGCTTCAAAAACTGACCAACACCACCTAGTATAGCAGCAAAAAGAAATATCAAAGCAAACTCCATAAATGGATTGTCCGCAAGATCTTGGAGAAACTCAATCATGGAAGTATAATTATTGGGGCAAAACTATTGTAAACCAATTCATTGATCAGGAATTTTCGGGAAACCTGATCAGAAAAAGATCGGGAACCTCTCTGAACGACAAGCATGGAATGTTCCATTTCTTCATATACTTTTTTCAAACCTTCTAAAGGGTTTTTATCCTCGATCAATTTAAAGTGCGAAGGAACTATGTCCTCGATGAGACTCTTAATACCTGATAAATAATGCCCCCCCTCTTTTGCATCATCCTCTGATTTGATAATAGAAACTAACTCTACATATGACAAAGTAGAACCAAATAATGACAACAACTTCCTTAATACTTGGGGCTCTATTTTTTTTCTGTAGTGAGTTCCTATCATCAATTTTTCAGGAACAAGCTCTTTCAGGTCTAAAGGTATTCCTATAATTACATGTTCAAGATTATCGATCAACTGTGTTGCAGTACTTCCTATCAATATCCGTGAAAATGTATCTAATCCTTTGATGCCTAAAACAATAATATCATCCTTTGATACCTTTGGAGAATTTTTAAAAAATTCAATCAAGCTTCCACTGATGATTTGGGTTTCGTTATTGATATCCAAGCCTACCTCTTCCAATAATTCATTGATGTTATTCTTCGCTTCCCTTTTGAGATTATACTCCATCTTAAGCCTAAGGTCTGCATTGGCAAGTGAAGGAAAGACAAGGTCTACCTTGTGAAGAATCATGATTTCTATTCCATACTTCTCTTTCCATGCAGCCGCTAAGCGGAGCTGTTGCAATGAATATTTAGAAAAATCAATGGGTACGATAAGTTTTAAAGACATAAATCAAATTATTGAAAAACGATTGAAAATAATTCATTTTTTCCAAAATACTTCAATGCCTCATCAATTCCTGCACAAATAAAAAGAGGCCTTCAAGTTGAAGACCTCTTTTTCAAATCATTAGAAACTTTGTTTAAGCGGCATTTCTGGCAGCATTGATGATAGCAAACATTGTTCTGAGTATCAACATTTGGAGATTCCTGTCCTCTTTGCCTGTTTCCAGCATCGTCTGAATTGCATATTGCTGAATGGTAATGACCGGCAGTACGATTTTTTCTCTGATGGCTATGGACTCCTTGGAGGTCAAATTATCCTGAAGCAATGTATCCATACCGGAAACTTCCAAGAGTAATTGAATCGTTCTTTGATATTCATCAAACATCAAATTCCAAAAATCACCATACTCCTTATTGTCTTTCAGATAGGCAGTAGCTTGATAAAATGATTTGGCCAATGATTGCATGGAATTTCCCAAAAGAGATCTGAAAAACAGAGAGTCTTGATAAAGTTTTTTGGCTTTATCAAAATCCCCCTCTTCCTTGAGCTTGGCTAAAGCTGCTCCTACACCAAAAAAACCTGGAATGTTCTGTTTCATTTGCGCCCAAGAGCCCACAAAAGGTATAGCTCTGAGGTCTTCAAATTTTAAACCTGAAGACTTTCCTCTTTTCAAAGGTCTGGAACCTATATTTACCTGACCGAAAAACTTCAGAGGAGTGACATGTTCCAAGTAGGGGACAAATTTTGGATGGTTTTTGAAGTCTTTATAGAACTGATAAGAAGTCTCCGCTAACCTTTCAATCAGTTCTCTTTGCTCTTCATTCAGATTCTTTTCAGAAGAAGGGTAAAGTTCATTTTCCAGACCCGCACTAAGAAGTTGTTCGAGGTTGTATGTACAGGAAACAGGCTTACCATAATTTGCAGAAATCGTCTGCCCCTGAATGGTCACTTGTATTTCCTCGTTTTCTACTTGTTCTCCCAAGGAGGCATAGAAGTTATTCATATTACCTCCTCCTCTTGCCGGAGGCCCTCCCCTGCCATCAAAGAATACCACATCCACTTCATACTCCCTAGATACCTTGGTGAGTTCTTCCTTAGCACGGAGAATTGACCAATTGGCCCGTATATAACCTCCATCTTTGGTGCCATCAGAGAAACCTAGCATGATAGTCTGTTTTGACTTACGCTGCTTGAGATGTTGGGAATAAGCCTTGTTTTCATAAAGCTTCCTCATGATTCCCGGGGCTTCAGCCAAATCGTCGATTGTTTCGAATAGCGGAACTATATCCAAAGGAAGGTTATTTTGGTCTTTACCAAATCTCAATTTGGCCAATTGGTAGACCTCTAAGATGTGTAGTCTTGATTGACAATTAGAAATAATATATCTGTGAAGACCTTCTTCCCCATTGGTTTTTTGAACAGATTGTACTGCATCAAAGCTTTTCATCATTTCCTGATGAAACTCATCTGATAGATCCTCTGCCTCTGGTATACACTCTAAGCCAAGAAGGTAATTGATTTTTCCTTCTTCATTGAGGGCATGATACTTTTCCAATTCTTTTTTGCCTGACTTCACTTCGATCAGTTCATCCCAAAGCCCATCGTGTTTTCTGCTATCCTGTCTTACATCCATATTGGCAAAGTGAAATCCGAAAATTTTCACTTTAAGGATAAATTCATCCAGCTGATCCAAAAACAGTCCATCATGATAATCAATCAGTCCTTTTCTTGCCTCGTAGAGGTCTTCAAGCAATGACTCCTTGCTGGTATAATGTGCTTGATTTTCAAAAAGGGAATTAAAGAGACCATTTTCCACTTTCTGCATAATCGGCTCTACATTTTTGAATGTAAGTCTTCTACGCAGTTTTCTTACATCTCTATAATAGCATCGCAGAATCCATTTTTGAAGTCTTTCGGCCACTTTGACGGTAATGTCATGAGTGACAAACGGATTTCCATCTCTATCTCCTCCTGGCCAGAAACCTACTTTCAGTAAGCCTGGATTATCCCATTCATGGGATGGAATGTTGAGGTTTTTTAGCAGCTTGGAAAGTATATCCGGGATACTCTTATAAAACACATTGACCAAAAACCAAATTAAACTGACAGCTTCATCCAGAGGGCTTGGCTTTTCCTTGTTGATAAAACCGGTTTTCCCCAATTGCTGCAACAGTAGGTTGATATTGCCCAAGTCATTGTCTCTAATAGCCGCTTCCAGATCAGTAATGATTCCAAGCACATTGCCGGGATAAAATTGTGTAGGATGAGCTGTTAGTGTCAGTCTGACAGAAAAAGTTTTCAGCTTTTCAATCAAAGCCTCTCTTTTCCTATCGTTGTCAGCACGGGCGATCAAGGCTGAAATACTTCCTTTGCCCTTTAGGTCGTGGATTTTTTCAAAAGCCGCATCTTCTATTGAATCAAAGAGTACAACCTGTCTTTCCACATACTGCACCATTTTGAACAAAAGATCATGCCGCTCCTTTTCACTGTTCTGTTGCATCATTTCTTCAAAAAAACCCTGAATGATTTCTTTAGGTGTTTTTTCCTTTTGAAATCCTTCCTGACATTTGCTTGACAAAATCGGCAAAAGTGTACCTGTGCGGTGAATGTCACTAAATGGTAAGTCTAAAAAAAGACTGTTGTAAATCGTAAACCTTTTGGCTACTTCGGTTTGGTAATTGTTTATTGACATAGTAGGTTTAATGGTTAAGAATGTGAATTTAGTAAAAAATAAATAAATCATTAAAATCTCTTATACTTTAGCAATAAAAAGAACTTACTATTAAATTTTTTTCAAGAAAATGACTCTTTTAATAGAAATGCATCATCAAAAAGCTTGGTTCTTTACAAATGCTTATTTGTTTTGGCTAAAGATTATATTCGTATTTTAGCAACCGATAGTTAAAAAAGAAAACAAACCAACGTCTATGATTTTTGCAGTAATATCAGGGTTTATCTTAGCTGCTTTAGTACCTCTTTTTTCTTCCTTTGCCAGAAACCTGATTCCAAAAATCTACCCCTTTCTTCCGTTGGGTATCTTCATTTATTTGGGCACCTGTTTTTCTCAGGTTACCCAAAATGCACCAATGCATTGGTCATACAACTGGGTACCAAGTTTTGGGGTTAACCTGGATTTCAGGCTGGATGGGCTGGCCTTGCTTTTTGGAATGCTGATCACAGGAATAGGAACATTGGTATTCTTCTACTCTTCCTATTACCTTAAAGAAGACAAATATCTGGATAGGTTTTATGGCTACCTTTCCATGTTTATGGCCGCTATGCTTGGCTTGGTGCTTTCAGACAATCTCATCAGCCTATTTGTATTTTGGGAACTGACCAGTATCAGTTCATTTTTTCTGATAGGGTACAAAAACGACGACCCTTCGTCCCGCAAATCTGCATTGATGGCTTTGGGAATTACAGGTTTTGGTGGTCTGGTACTTTTGGCAGGCTTGATCTGGATCGGTTTTGTTGGTGGAAGCTATTCAATTATCGAACTGGTGAATTCTTCTGAATTAATCAAAAGCCATGAAGCTTACCCTTGGATAATTGGTCTTTTGTTTATCGGTGCATTTACAAAATCTGCCCAATTTCCTTTTCATTTTTGGTTACCTGGAGCTATGAAAGCGCCCACTCCTGTGAGTACCTATCTCCACTCAGCGACTATGGTCAAGGCTGGCATTTATCTTTTGGCAAGATTCACCCCTGTTTTGGGTGGAACTGACTCTTGGAATTGGACATTGATTCTTGTAGGTGGAATTACCATGCTCTATGCTGCTGCCCATTCCCTTTTCAGAACAGATCTCAAAAGTATATTGGCATATTCAACCATTTCTGCTTTGGGAATATTGGTATTTCTTCTTGGAGTTGGCACCGAAGATGCACTTTTGGCAGCAGGGATTTTCATACTTACCCATGCTTTATATAAAGCTACATTATTCCTGATCACAGGCATAATAGATCATGAAACAGGAACCCGTGAAGTAACTTCGCTAGGAGGACTTCAAAAAGTCATGAAACCTGTGGCGCTTGCCGGATACCTTGCTGCCCTTTCAAGTGCAGGGGTTCCGTTATTTTTAGGTTTTATCAGCAAAGAGATCATGTATGAATCAACTTTCCACTTTTCAAATTGGGCAATCATTCTTACTGCCTCCATAGTCTTAACCAAAGTTTTCCTATTTGTAGCCGGATTTTGGGTGGGTATCAAGCCGTTTACCGGTAATTTACCTCAGGAGCATGCAAAGGCAAAAATGCCAAGCCCCTTACTTTGGATTCCCCCTGTTTTTCTAGCAGGACTCTGTGTTTTATTTGGTGTATTTCCAGGTATTTTGGATGCTTTTATGCAAACTGTTTTTAACAGCATGAGTCCTGAGGGTGAAGTAATTCATCTGGCTCTTTGGCATGGCCTCAATTGGGTTTTAGTTCTTAGTTTATTGACCTTAGGTCTTGGATTTGCACTTTACAAATTTTTAAAACCCTCTCAGTCTTTAAAAGGTAAACTTGCACCTTTCGACAAGTTTGCCCCTATTGAGTTGATGGAAAGAATTGGAATAACTTTCCAGTCTTTTGCAGGTTCATGGACAGGCTTTTTTCAAAATGGGTATTTGAGGAATTATGTAATTTCCATTTTAATTTTCCTTACCGTATTGGCTGGGTATAGACTCTATGACGGCGTGGATATACACTTGGATTGGAGTCAAATTTCTGATATTACACCTTCTGAATTCTTGGTAGTAGTCTTAATGGTAACATCTATTTTCTTTGCCTTGATAACCAAAACAAGGACCGGAGTCATCGTTGCCTTAGGGATAATCGGATTGGCAAATTGTCTGTTTTTCCTCTATTACTCAGCCCCCGACCTTGCAATGACCCAATTTTCAATAGATACCTTGACAGTCTTACTGTTTATGTTGGTATTGTTCCAGCTTCCCAAGAACAGGTCATTTTCAACCCGAAAATTGAGGGTCAGAGACGGGGCACTCTCCTTGATGTTTGGCGTACTGATATCCATCCTCGCTTTGGAGGTTTTTGAAGCCCCTTCCTATACAGAGGTCTCTGAATACTATGCAGAAAATGCCTACTTACTTGCCAAGGGCAAAAATGTTGTGAACGTGATTTTGGTAGATTTTAGAGGCATAGACACTCTGGTAGAAACAGTGGTACTTGTAATTGCTGCGATGGGGGTTTTCAGTCTGCTCAAACTTAATCTCAACCCTTTCAATAAAGAATAATATGAAATCGATAATATTCCAAACAGCATCTAAATACCTACTTCCTTTATTGTTACTCTTTTCGGTTTTTATCCTCTTAAGAGGACATTATTTACCGGGAGGAGGCTTTGTAGGAGGACTCATGGCAGCTATAGCATTTATCCTATATTCTTTTGCTTTCGGGCTTAAGGAAACCAAATCGATTGTAAAACTAAACCCAAGGTACCTGATGCCTGTAGGATTAGCAGTTTCAATACTCGCAGCGGTCAGTCCATGGCTGGTGAATTTACCAGTGATGACAGGACTTTGGTATGATGAGCCGCTAAAACTCATCGGGATGGTAGGTTCTTCTCTTTTTTTTGACATTGGGGTTTATCTGGTTGTAATCGGTTCCACCTTGACTATCATGTTTTCTATTTCCGAAACTATCTGATATGGAGTTATTATTGATTTTCATCATAGGTCTCTTGCATGCAGCAGGTATTTACATGCTGTTGAGGAGAAGTATGTTTAAAATGATCATAGGACTTATTTTGCTTGGCAATGGGGTCAATCTTTTGATTTTCCTTCTTGGAAGGCTTGTCAAAGGAAAGCCACCTGTTATCGATGAAGCTTCAAAAGTATTTACTGAAATCTATGCTGACCCTGTGCCGCAGGCTTTGATATTGACCGCTATTGTGATTGGCTTTGGACTACAATCATTTGCTATTATTTTGATCAAAAGAGTATATAAGGTGCTCGAAACGGATGATTTGGACGATTTAAATTCAACTGACGAGGAAATATGAATAACAGCTGGATAGTTCTTCCCATTTTATTTCAACTGGTCTCGGCAGTAGTACTTTTACTTACATGGGGCAACATCAAAATTCAAAAAATAGTCAGTATACTCCTTTCAGCAATTGGCTTGGGTATAGGTATTTGGCTTTTTCTTTTGATATATAACCATGGAATTCAAGTCACTCAGTCGGGAAATTGGCCGGCACCATTTGGGATTACATTTGTAGCGGACACCTTTGGTTCTACCATGGTGCTCCTAGCATCAATCGCAGGTTTTTCTGTTTCCATTTTTGCTGCAGGCAGTATGAGCCGGGCAAGGTTGCGCTTTGGATTTTTCCCTTTGTTACACTTCTTGATCATGGGCTTGCAAGGAGCTTTTCTTACAGGTGATATTTTCAACTTGTATGTTTGGTTCGAAGTCATCATTATTTCCTCCTTTGTGCTTATAACCATCGGGGGTAAAAAAGCACAATTAGAAGGAGCTATCAAATATGTGGCGCTCAACCTTCTGGCTTCAATTTTCTTCCTCATAGGCATTGCTTTTCTTTATGGGCTAACAGGCTCCTTGAACATGGCAGATCTTGCCACCAAAGTTCAGGAAATAGACAACAAGGGTTTGATCAACGTGACAGCCAGCTTATTCTTAGTTGCTTTTGGTATCAAGTCAGCAGTTTTTCCGCTTTATTTCTGGCTGCCGGCCTCCTATCACACCCCTCCTGCGGCGGTGGGTGCCATTTTTGGGGGGTTGCTGACCAAGGTTGGGGTGTATGCCATGGTCAGAACCTTTACCTTAATTTTTGCGGGAGATGTTTTTCTCAGTCTGATTTTATCAGTTATGGCAGCTTTGACTATACTTTCGGGAGCACTTGGAGCCATGTATCATAGACACCTAGGGAAAATATTCGGGTACCTTATCATTTGCCATATCGGTTTTATGATGGCTGGTGTGGGTATGATGACCGAGCTTGCTATAGTGGGAACTGTTTTCTATTTGGTCCATGATATCATAGTAAAGACAAACCTCTTTATGGTATCCGGATTGATTTTAAAAATCAATGGCACTCAAGATATCAAGGAGTTGGGAGGAATGTACAAGTCTAAGCCTCTTTTGTCATTGTTGATGGCGATACCTTTGTTTTCTTTGGTTGGAATACCTCCCCTTTCAGGTTTTTGGGCCAAGCTTTTCTTTATAAAAGGAGGGTTGGAAAGCAAGGAATATTTTCTGATAGCCTTTATTATCTTGGGTTCATTTCTTACACTTTGGGTAATTGCGAAAGTTTGGTCGGAAGTTTTCTGGAAGGATGCTGTCAACTTGCCCAAAAAATCCAAAGGAATCTTTTTCCATGAACTAAGCTCTACAGGAAAATGGGTCTTGGTCTTACCGGTCATTTTCCTAAGCATCATTTCCCTTTATATAGGTTTTGGTGCTGAGCATATCGTAAGCCTTTCCCAGCGTATCGCATCTGAATTAATGAATCCTGCTTCGTATATTGAAACTGTATTAAGCCAAAAAACAATAGAGCCATGATTAAATCCTTATTCTTAAGCAATATCTTATTGGCCTTGGTCTGGGTTTTTGCCACGGGTACGCTCACTCAAGAAAACTTTTTATTCGGGTTTTTGATCGCCTTCGGTATACTTTGGCTCATTACAATCAATAGAACCGAAATCAAATATTTCTCTTTCGTTCCTAAAATATTATGGTTCTTTCTCTTTGTATTGAGTAAGATTATTGCAGCTAATCTACAGACTGTCAAAGAATCCCTCTACAAAAAAGATGATTTATCCCCTGCCATCATCAAAGTTCCACTGGCCGCAAAAAGCGATCTTGAGATCACTTTTCTGGCCAATTTGATTTGCCTCACTCCAGGAACAATGGTATTGGATGTTTCTGATGACAAAAAGGCCATGTACGTACACTCCTTGCACTGTGAGGACAGGGATACATTTATCAAAGAGATAAAGACTGAATTTGAACAACGTTTACTAGATCTGATGCGATGAGCTTAGCAGAATATTACAATTATGTCATATTACCTATACTGGGCCTTTCTATTATTCTGGTCTTTATCCGGTTTTTGAAAGGACCAAGCATTCCTGACCGGGTAATCGCACTGGATATGTTGATTCTGATTGCCATTGGGATTATAGCCGTTTACAGTATGCAAAATGACCAAAGTACCTTTTTGGACATTGCCATGTTATTTGCCCTGATTGCCTTTTTGGGTACAGTTGCATTTGCTTATTTTCTAATCCAAAGAAGTCAAAACGATGAATGAAATAATCATTATGATCATGTTGACCCTAGGTTCGCTTTTTATATTGTCTACCGCTGTGGCCATGTTGAGAAAACCTGATGTCTACCTGAGAATAAATATTACCACCAAAACGGCTACACTTGGCTTGGGGCTTATATTATTGTCCTCAGCTATCTATTTTTGGGATTATTCAGTCACCACACGTGTGATTGCTATCATTCTGTTTATCTTTTTGACAGCACCTATCGGTGGGCATATGCTGATGCGCTCAGCCTATCTGACTAAAACCAAAAAATGGGAAGGAATGAAGGTGGATGATTTGGAAGGTCAGTATGATCCGAAAACGAAGAAATTATACAGTGAAAAAAGAAATACTGGTTTTGCTCCTGAAACAACCGAAAAAGACTAAAAAATGATAAAAAATAGAGGCCTTTTCCTAACCCTGTTGATCTCAACATTGATATACTTTGCATGTGATTATGAACCAGAAGAAGAAATGATAGAACCGGCATACACATTTTTATTAGGAGCATATACCGATAGTGAAGACCAAGGAGTCGGCTTGTTACAATTTGATCCTGAATATCAAATTCTCACTTCCAAAGTTATCTCTGAAGGTATTAAAAATCCTTCTTTTGTTATTTCGAACAAAGCTCAAAACCTTGTTTTTGCCGTGGAGGAAACTTCTGGAGAAAATGGAGGAAAAGTCAAATCCTTTGAATTTGATCGTGATAATGCATCCTTAAAATTATTGGATACCCAAGACACATACGGTGACCACCCTTGCTACATGAGCCTAGACCCAAGTGAAAAATTTCTTGTTGTGGGAAATTATTCAGGAGGCAATTTTTCTGTTTACAATCTTGAAAATGGAAAAATGAAACATATCCAAACCATAGCACACGAAGGTCAGAGCATCAATCCCTCCAGGCAGGAAAAAGCTCATGTACATTCGGCTGTATTTCATCCCAATGGAAAACAACTTTTGGTGGCTGATCTTGGGACTGATAAGATCCATTTGTATGATTTCAATCCAAATTATGCAGTTCCTTTTCAGCATGCAGAAAAACCCTACCTAGAGGTAGATGCAGGTTCAGGTCCAAGACACCTGGCAATTCACCCCAATGGAAAAATGGTCTACTTGATTCATGAACTCTCCGCAGATGTTGGGGTGTACAGTTATGAAAATGGACAAATGGCAAAAGTGCAGGTGCTTGGACTTACAGATCCTGATTTTTTTGGGACAGTTGGAGCTGCAGAAATTAGAATTTCTCCGGACGGAAAATTCCTATATGCTTCAAACAGAGGTGATGCCAATTCGATTTCAGTTTTTGAAATTGAAAAAGACGGAAAAATCAGATTGCAGGAACGAGTAGATAGTGGTGGAGTTATGCCTAGAAATTTCATCATTACTGGAGATGGAAAATATCTTTTAGCAGCCCATCAGGAGTCATCAGATATCTTTGTATTTGAAAGGGATCAAAGGTCTGGGAAATTGAAGCAAACATCTCTTTCTACCTCAAGCCACAAACCGGTTTACTTTTTTGGTTTGAATTAATATGAAATTTTTATCTAAAATGTGTGTAGAATCGGAATGCCTGGAAAATTTTTTTTGGTCAATGAATACAAATACTTTTAAAATATTTTAGAGTATTGGTTTTAAATGTGAAAAGTATCCGTACCTTTGAGCATATTATAAATTCAATTACATTATCATGAACACAGGAAAAGTAAAATTTTTTAATGAGTCCAAAGGATTCGGTTTTATCGTAGACAACGAATCATCAAAAGAGTATTTCGTTCACATCACAGGCTTGATCGACGAAATCAGAGAAGATGACGAAGTTACTTTCGACCTTAAAGAAGGAAGAAAAGGCCTAAATGCTGTGAATGTAAAAGTAGTCTAAGCTATATACACATTGACATCAAAAATGGATAAGCCCCGAATATTTCGGGGCTTTTCTATTTTTAAGGTTCTTCTAATTTTTTCCTATCTCGTCCAAGTCCCATAAATCTTCTCCTCCTTTATATCTAAGTGTTCCATTATAAATGTCCAAAGGCGATGGGATATTATTGTGATACAACTGGCCTGTACCCAAGCCTTGAGGCAGAGAATTGTCAAAGGTGCAGGTAAACTGTGCTATTGCGTTGAGACCGATATTACTTTCAAGTGCTGATGTCATCCACCAGGATATATTTTGCTCTTCAGCAGTTTTGATCCAAGCATTCGACTGAAATATCCCTCCTACCAAGGTAGGTTTCAAAATTATGTATTGAGGCTTTACATGTTGCAATAAAAATTTCATGTTTTCAGCAGAGTGTTTACCGATCAATTCCTCATCTAAGGCAATTGGAACTGGGGTGTACTTACATAATTCAGCCATAGCTTCCAATTGCCCCTGTCTAATTGGCTGTTCTATACTATGCAAATCATAAGCAGACAAGCGCTCCAGTTTATTCAAAGCCTCATCTGGAGAAAAAGCACCATTGGCATCCACTCTAAGGGTAATGGTTTTGTCATCGAATCTTTCTCTGATGTAAGCCAAAAGCTCACATTCCTGATCGAAATCTATCGCTCCAATTTTCATTTTGATACAATCAAATCCAGCTTCAAGCTTTTCATTGATTTGTTTTAGCATAAAATCCTTCTCTCCCATCCAGATAAGACCGTTGATTGGAATAGCTTTTTGACTTTGGTAAAAGTCTGTGTCAAAGATCATTTTTTTGCCGCCGTTGAAGAGATCCAAAAGTGCAACTTCAAATGCAAAACGGATACTGGGGAATTCTTCAGGGATATTTTCCTGAACCCAACTTAGAACTTCATTTTCTGATGAAGGCACATTCGCTCCAGAAAGGTTGCTACAAAGCTGGGCTAGAAAATCCTCAAAGTCTAATCTATGGTCAATGCTTAATTTAGGAAGTGGTGCAGCTTCACCCCAGCCCTCAACTATTTTGGCTGAATTAGTCTTGGCTTTTAGAAAATAGGTTTTTTTTGAGCGAAGTACTCCGCGGGAAGTACCTGCATCAAACTTGAATTTTAAAATATGCGGAAAATAGGAGAATTGAATATTATTTAAAACTTCTGTCATTAAGGCTATATTTGCAGGCTAAATTGAATACACAGAACAAGAAAAGGATGAGTTTGTTGAAATCTATCGAGAATATTCGCTTGACTGAATACGAATATACATTGCCTGAGTCCAGAATTGCCAAATTTCCTTTAGAAAAAAGAGATGAGTCAAAACTATTGCAATATGGCCCAAAAGGAATAAGCCATCATAGCTTCAAAGAACTGGATCAACTCATTCCATCCGGAAGTTTGATGGTTTTTAACAATACAAAAGTAATTCCGGCCAGGTTGATCTTTCAAAGAGAAACAGGAGCTAAAATTGAGATCTTTCTCCTCAAGCCTATACTTCCTAGCACTGTAATCAATGAAATAATGATCAGCACAACATCAGTCACTTGGGAATGCATGATCGGTAACTTGAAGAAGTGGAAAGAAGGAGAAACCTTAAAAGGTTTTGTAGAGATTCAAGGAAGAGAGGTTGTAATTCAGGCAGAACTGGAAAACAGGGAATCCAGAAGTGTCAAGTTCTTGTGGTCTGATCAAAATATGCCTTTTGTTTCCATTGTAGAAGCATCAGGGGAGGTCCCACTCCCACCCTATCTTAATAGAAAAGCAACAGAGGAAGACAAACCTAGGTATCAGACTGTCTATTCCAAAAAAGAAGGAGCTGTTGCCGCTCCAACAGCAGGCCTTCATTTTACAAATGAGGTTTTGGAAAAGCTGAAAGCAAAAGGAGTAAAAGAAGAATTTCTAACACTTCATGTAAGTGCAGGAACATTTCAACCGATTAAAGCTGAAGTGATCACAGAGCACAACATGCATAGCGAGCAGATGGTGGTGAGCTTCGAAAGCATAGAAAATATCAAAACTCAGTCTGAAAAGATAATCGCTGTAGGCACTACCTCCATGCGCACCTTGGAAAGCTTGTATTGGTTTGGCGTGAAGCTTTTCAATAATTTAGGAAATACTTTCTTTATTGATAAACTTTTTGCTTATCAGGAATTTGATTCACTGCCATCAAGAAAAGAAAGTTTTCAGGCTATAAGCGAGTATATGAAAAAAAACAATCTCAGCGAAATAACCGGTTCCACTGAGATTTTTATCATGCCAGGATACGATTTTAAAGTATGCGAAGGCTTAGTGACCAACTTTCACCAACCTTCATCCACATTGATCCTTCTTATTGCTGCTTTTACAAATGGAAGTTGGAGGGATATCTATACTGAAGCTCTAGAAAAGGATTATAGGTTTCTAAGTTACGGCGACAGCAATTTGTATTGGAAATGATATTACTCACCTCCTCCTGAACCCAGTTTATTGATGCCGTTGATAAGGTTCTGGTAATACGTACGTCCCACAGGAACTGAATCTTTTCCCACAGTCAATTCTTTCGGATTGATTGTCAGAATTTCCTCAATTCTTACAATATAGCTTTTATGAATTCTGATAAATTCCTCTTCTGGCAAAACTGATTCAAATTCTTTTAAAATGTTTCTTAAAGAGTAAACACTATCTCTAGTTACAAGGGTAGTATAATTCCCATCCCCTTTCATCCACATGATGTCTTTAAATTTCACTTTTACCAAGTTCCCTTTATTTCTGACAAAAAGGGCATCTTTAACTAATAATTTGTTTTCTTTTTGAAGAGTCCTCTTACCGTTATTGTTTCCATTGGACTTTGTTGAATAATCTTTCAAGACCTCTTTCATGACTCTATTTTTGGTTTATGTCTTGGTAACTTTTTGTTTATGGAAATGTTTGTTCATCTTCTAAATTCCCCCACATATACCATTCAGCCTGTTTATGAAAAAAATAAAAGATTGCTACTATGATTTCAATATTTTAGATTTGAAAAACTGATCTTATCATTCACCATGTTGAATTTTATCAAATCTTCGAGGACACTGTATCTGGTTTTTCTGGTCTTGATTGTAAGCTGCGAAAAAAAAGAGAGCCCAATCCCCCTCCAAGAGGGTCAGGTCAGACTAACTTCTATTGAAGTCCAGGCTTATTTGCAAGGTAATCCGGGAGCTAGATTATCTTCTGGTTCTTCTTGGACCCACGTCTACCCTTCTTCTGCCAAGATTGTTTTCAAAAACAAACAATCAAATGAGGAGTTTGAACTGGTTTTTGACCCCAATAATTTCGGAAATGCTTCCATTACCCTTCCATACGCAGATTACATCTACCACACAGAAGTGTCAGGCGGAAATTATGAAAACTTTCTCCCATTTTCAGCAGAGGGTGAGTTTCGGCTAAACAGTTCCAGTTTTGATATCAAACTTCAAGCAGAAACAGAGTATGGACTCATTACGGTGGAAAACAATAACCTTGAAAGCGCACCAATTCTTGTTGATGAAGGAAATGTCAGTATGAACTTTCTTGGAAATCATTATTTCAAATATGTGCGTTCGGGAAGAGAGCCTGTTTTGGAAATAGTGGAAAACGTATTCCAGAATACGATCAGGAGAACGGTCCGAGTAGAAGCTTACAAGCATTACAATTACATTGTCAAGATTTCAGACGGCACCGGAGAAGTCATAGATCTCCAGATGAAAGATTTTGAATTGATCGAAGAGGAATTGTTGGTCAATGTAGAAGCTGTCCCGACATCTCAGATGCCTACTTTGGTGACCAACTTGAATACTGAATTGAGAGAAAGCTCTGGACTGGCATACTTCAATAATCAACTCTGGACCATCAATGACAGTGGAAATGAAAACATGGTGTATCAGGTGGACATCAATACAGGCAATACGCTTAAAAGGGTTAGGGTTACCAATGCCAGCAATGTAGATTGGGAAAGTTTGGCTCAAAATGACAAATACCTTTTCATTGGAGACTTTGGTAACAACTCCGGAAATAGAACTGACTTGACAATATACAGGGTTGAAAAAACGAAAATCCTTAACCAAGAAGAAGTCGAAGCTGAGAAAATCACTTTTACTTATTCGGATCAGAGCAACTTTTCATCTGCGATTAACAATAACAATTTTGATTGTGAAGCCTTTTTTTTTGCCAATGGCAACTTGCACCTCTTCAGCAAAAATTGGCTTGATAACAAAACTAAATATTATATACTACCTTCAGACCCGGGAAATTATGAAGCTCAGTTAGTTACTGATTTTGATACACAGGGTTTGATCACCGGGGCAGACATCAATCAAGTTACAGGAGATATAGTCATGGTTGGGTACACAAATGCCGGTTTGTCAACTCAGTGTTTCGTTTGGCTTTTTTCAGGCTATTCTGATTTTGATATATTCGAGGGAAAAAGAAACCGCATTGTTTTAGGAAGCCCCGCTGTATTGGGACAGACAGAAGCCATTTACCTGAAGCCGGATAATTCAGGTTGGATTTCTTCTGAGCAAATTTCTGCGGGAGGTTTTACAGTTCCTGGAAAACTTTTCTCATTTGACTACAAGTCATTTTTTTAATCCAATGATGATACTTTTTTAGAGTTATTTCTGATCAATTTATCCAACTCCATCGCCAAAGGTCTCAAATAAGAAAGGTACTTTTTATTTTCATCATCAAGCTTGCTTGGGTCAATCAATTCCAACAGACCTAGAATAGATGACAAAGGAGACCTCATCAAGGTGTTTTGATTGTGAAGAATATCCCGCATCACTTTATTCTGATCTTTGAGTTTCTTCCTGTTTAATGTGTCATCATTAATGTCCTGACATGCATACCCAAATCCCACTACATTTTCATAAGTATCTATCAAAGGAAAAAACTTATGGGCGTATATTCTGGATTCATTTAGCCTTTTCAGAATTATAGGCATTTCAAATGACTTGAAGTTCCCACTCATGATTGATTCCACATCTTTGAGAAACACCTCATCAACACCATCAAAAAGGAAATTTGTAAATTTATCACCATCCTTCAAATCCCTTTTAAAATTAGTTTTGACCAATTTCTCAGCTGCTGAATTGTAGCCAATTATTTTCAGGTCTTTACCTACCAAAAATACATTTTCATCAGTATTCTCAAGAACTGACTGCAAGGTGAGTTGTAGCTGTTTGATTTCTTCAGAAAGGTTCTGAATTTGAGAAATGTCTTTGAAAATCACATCAAGACCGGATTTTCTAGGGATAATATAGACTTTATACCATCTTCCATTGATTGTACTGAAATCCTCAAACACCCTAAGGGTTTTGGATTCTTTGGCTTTTTTGAATTCCAGAGCATACCTGTAAATATCCTTGTCCGGATAAATCTGCCAAATAGTGTTGCCTAATAGCAACTCTCTTTTTTTGGTGAAAAACTTTTCAGCTAGCTCATTGACATTCAAAATCTGCCAAGAAGAATTCAATTGGAAAAAGATATCAGTAGCAGGGTTAACGTCTTTGGGGAAGGTATAATCAGTTGGTACAGTACTCACTACCATTTGTCTAGGATGTCCAATACCCAAAATACCGGAAAAATCTCCTTCATCATTTACCAATGAAGTGAACTCCCAATTAGCTGATTGCCCATTATGACTGAGCTCTATGTTTGTAGCCTGATTGGGTTTTTCTGTGACTTCTACCAAAAAAGTATGGAGATCAAACTCAATGTCTTTATCGAGGCAATCAGTAAAATTGGCTTCAAAATTTTTTATTTGGTCTGAAGCAAATAGTTTTTGAAATTTTTTACCTGCAAAATAAATCTGACCCTCTATATCCAATACACATAGGTAAAGTAAATTCGATTCCTTGAGGAAGGAAGGGATCATAGCATCTAATTCTTCTATTTTTAACATATCCAAAGGGATTATGAATTTCAATCTCAAAACCAAATTCACACCTAAATCTGATGTAAATTTAGCTTAATTGAGCTTTAAAATAAAGTTTTGAAGAATAAAAAACGATGAAATAATATTCTTTTAATAAATAAATTTAGACTAAAAAAAATTGTATACGGTATTTTATCTTTTAAATCTGAATAAATGGATTTTATCAAAAAAATATAGACGCACTAGCAAATAATAATAATGAAATCAAGCAAAGGCCTGATCCGAACTAAGGTTTAATTCTGAGACAAATTGTTCAAAATCTGCATAATCTATTTCTTTAATCATCATGATAAGCACATGAGCCAATTCCTGTTTACAAACTGAAACAGCGTATTTGAACTTTTCTTGGTCCAAAGGATAAATACGTTTTTCATCAAAAATTCTCTGCAAAGGAGATTTTAAGGTAGATTTCACTACGAGTTTATCAGGATTGGTACGATCCAGATTGATCAAAAATGCACCATGTATGGATATAATCTGCATAATGTAATTTATAGTATAATCTATAGAAGAAATGTTTTTATTCAGATTCTTAACACCAAATGTATCAATATCAAAGTTTAAAAAAAATACCCTGTACAGGGTATTTTTGACATAGTACGGGATAGAAACAATTTAAGCCCTGAAAATACGAACGCATTTTAATTACCCCACAGCAATTTCTAGAGATATTTCAAAGCAACCCTGAGTGCGTGGCTAACTCCATCTTTGGATATCTCCATTAGGGATTCATTTATATATTCTGTTTTTCTTAAAATATTTTCATAATTTTTTTTTTGAAAAAACGAACTAAATACCACGCTTTTCTCAATAGTGGGAAGCATTAAAATGAAATCAATTATTCACTACTAAAGTTTAAAATCATGAATCTGTTAGCAATCTTCGTTTTTGGGGTTTCTTGCCTAATGAACAGTTTGAATGGTGAGTCTAAAAATCCCGATTTAGTAGAATTTGAGGTAATTGAAAAAAGAACCGAGAATAATGGAGTTTATTACAGTTACACAATAAAAAATGTGGGAGCTACTACAATCCCTCCAAACAGTTATAAAGTCTTTTTTAAAGTAAATGGCAAGACTATAAGTTTTGATAAATCTACATCAGAAATTAAACCGGGAAAAACTATTGTTTATGAATCCCAAAAATCATTTTACAAAAAAGGGGAAGGTAATATTCATTATTCCCTTGAGGTAAAATTTTCTGATTCCAATATGGAAACCAAGGCCTTGAAGGGTGAATCAATTTTTTAATTACATTTAATATTTAGAAGTTTTGCGACGAGCGATTGCAGTAGTTAAATGAACATTTTCATCGAATAAAGTAAAATACAAATCTAAAGTGTTTTTGTCGAAGTCTCTTTACCTAATTCCGAAAGCGAAAAAAGGGGAAAAGGACAAACTTATTTTGGAAGGTAATATTCCGTAGAACCTAAGCGTATCATTATCGCCCCTCCCCTTCTTTAGTCTACCAAAAGTCAGAAAATCGCATGTTCTTAAAGAGCACCTATTGTCGCTGATTTAGCTATTTCAATGTCCTCCGCTACCTGATCTCTGATAAGTGCCCAATGAAATAGGTTATCGTCATTTCTATCATGGCTGCTGCCATTGGAATGGGTTAGTGGCATGTCTTTGTATAGCGGTCGGGAAATGGTAATGATTTCATCCCAATAGTGAAGAGCTTTGGTAAAGGAGGTAATAGCTTCTGCTTTATGCTTGTCTCCCAGACCTTTTCTGTACGATTGAAGGGCAATGGAACCCTTTAATTTTTCCGCTAGATGCAGGCCTAAATTGGCCCAGATTTGAATGTCCGCCACTTCATATTGCAAGGACAGGTTGTTTTCAAAAGCAATTCCTCTTACCAACTCCATGGCCTTTTGGCAGTCCTCTTCCAATGATCCTATCAGAATTGGAGGGGTAATTTTTCCCGACCCAAAACTTTCATTCGCTTTGATACCGTCAACATAATCTTTGACTGAAATATAGTCGGGATCCAAAGTCGGCTGATTGATCAAATTATTGGCAGAAATGTACTGGGTTTCATCCCCTATCAAAGCCATAAAGCCTTCCCCATACAATGTAAAATCCCACCTGGAATCATAAAGAGAACCGATTTTCAATTGGGTGGAGGATGCCAGTGACATAGCCTCCAACAAACTCTCGCCTTCAGCACCATACTTTCTTTTATAGAAAGCTTTGAAAACCTCATTCGGTGTCTCTGGATTATACAACAATCTTCCCCAAAGTTTGTAAAACAGCCACTGTCTTTCGAATGCAAAATCCCAATCCACTGATCCTTCGATCGCGGTGAAATAGTCTTTGGCAGGGATATAGGTTTCAGAACCTATAAAATAACCTCCAACATAGGACTGGCTATTTTCAGCAATATGTTCTCTGATAAAATCGGGTACACCCCACCTCAGGGCAAAGAAATCCTCATTTCTGGCCGTATAGGTGATTTTGTATCCTTCCGGAAGGGGATTGTAAAAGGTATCGAACATCTCTCCGCCATGTACCTTGACCAACTTTGGTGTAGAATGAGCATGCGACCAGTTGTACTTCAGGTCCGCATATATGGGACCATCTATAAAACCCATCTTTGCTTCCCTTTCTATGGCCTGTCTGGTCAGCCTTTCCAATTCCACACTTGTGGCACCAAGGGACTCAGTAGTGCTGGAAAAAGGAATTCTATGTACTAGTTTGGAAGGTCTTCCCGCCAATCTCATCCCCTCAATGTAAGTATCAAAGATCCAATTTTCTCTTTGTTGCGGAGTCATGCCTGCCATACCTTCTCCAAGTGTCAACCCAAACCCTGTCAATTCCGGATATTCCTGAAGCACTTGGGTAATACTTTCTCTCGTGTACCTTTTGACAATCTCAGAGGTGTCACCAGGCACATAATAATGAGGGTATACATTTTCCTTCGCTACCTGATGTGCTTCGGCAAACTCATGACTGACAAAAATATTAAAAGGAATAAGGTAGGTGTCAATAGCCCTTTCTTTTGCCATCTTGAAAATGGATTGATGGAGCTTTTTCCATTTCTCCATTTCCCTATCATTGAATGGGCTTGCCTCCGGAAAATTCTTGGGCTTGATCATAAACACAAAAGGATGCAGGTTCCAGATCGAGAGGGAGTTGAACCTGTTTTCCACCATCATGTCCAAAAAAGCCTCCCAATACTTTACATCCTTTAAGGTCTCTTCATGGAGATCAAGGGCCGAACTTGGCCTGTAGGAATACCAAGATGTGTTATGTTTAATGGCTCTTAAAGGATAATGCGGACGTTCAGTTTTGTAGGAGACCTCCTCCAAAGTGACTCCATTTTTCAATGACTCCACCAAAGACATAGCTCCATAGATAAGCCCCCTTTCATCTCCACCCAATATTGAAATTTTATTGTCCTCCTTTTTTATTATGTAGGATTCCGCTCCTACCTGCGAAGATGCTATATCCAAATTAATTAGGTACTGATAATCTTTCCCACTGGTATTCAGGGTATAACCCTGTGATATTAAAGCAGGCTTTAATTTGCTTACGGCATATTTTGTCTCCGGGGACGCTTGATCAAAAAAAAGATAGACAGACTGACAATAGGTTTCTGATACGAAGAGGATGGAAAATAAAAAGACAATCAAAGATATTCTCATAAGAATCTAGTAATAGGTTTAGGTCATTTATAATAATAAAAAAATGTATAGCAAACTATTTGCTTAAATAAAAACAAGGTAATTTGATGAACTTGCATTACTTTGATAGGGGGTTTTTGAGTGACAAATTTTAACAGGACATGCGTTTAGAGATGAAATCAAAACTGAATTAACAGATAAAAAATAATGATGAACCAAACCTTAGCCAATCGATTAGATGAAGTCTTACTCAATGGGAAATGGGTTGCAAATACCAATTTAAAAGATCAGATAACGAGGACAAGTTGGGTACAGGCAATTGAAAAGGTGGAAAACCTGAACACCATAGCACAATTAACATTTCATGTCACCTATTATTTAAAAGGCCTGGTGAATGTATTTGAAGGTGGTGCTCTTGAAATCAAGGATAAATACAGTTTTGATATGCCTGAAATCAAGTCTGAGGAAGATTGGAAAAGCATGGTGGACGAATTTGTAAGTAATTCGGAAAAATTCATTTCTCATGTGTCAAAAATGGATGATGATTTCCTGCACAAAGTTTTTGTCAAAGAGGAATACGGGAGCTATCTAAGAAATATCGAAGCTCAAATTGAACATGCATATTACCATTTAGGTCAAATCTCTCTGATTAAGAAGTTGATAAAGAAATAGCGGAATGAGACCTATCAATTCAATTTAAAAGCTTGACGAACCAAAAGTTGCCAAGCACCTTCTTTATTGATCCAAACCATACAATTCCCAATTCTTACAGGCACAATTTCTCCGTTTGGCATCACACCGTCTGCTACAAAAATATGCCGGACAATTGCTGTATTGGCTACAATGGAAACAGTTTGTTCGCGGCCTTTTATATTTTTTAGGTGAATGGGTTCGCGTTTTATAATCTCATCCACAAATGCTTCCTTACTCTGGATCAATCCGGAAGAATGCCCGTAACTTAAATCTTCAGAAAGCAAGCGACTTAAGGTTTCCCTATCACCGGACTCCATTACCTCAAACAGTTTATTTACAGCTTTCTTAACATCATTGGCAGGTAAAACTGATTGAGAATAAGCTTGGCTTGCTGTAAAAAAGAAAAATAATAATGAGATGAATATTTTCATATTTTGGTTTTTAATTTGTTTAGGATTTATAATGCGTCCAAATTTTTAAGGAAAGGTAAAACACCAATTCAACTACAGGCAAGTGGACATTGGAACAAATCAGCTGACTGTTTTTCCAACCTTTTTGGCAGGTATTTCTACAGGTTTTCTATGCCAATAAGACGCCAAAATCGAGCCAGTAACATTCATCAGTGGTCCGAAAACAGCAGGCCCCAGACCAACGGTTGCAATTTTACCCATTTCTTTAGCAATACCGGAAGCAAGTCCGCCGTTCTGCATACCGACTTCAAGTGCAATAGTTCTGCAATCCTGTTCATCCATTCGGAACAGTCTGCCTGCCCAGTAGCCTAATGAATAGCCACTGAGATTATGAATTGTGACCAATATAATTAAAAGAGGCCCTATATCAAGGAGACTGTCTCTTCCCGCAGCTGTGATTACAACCAAAATCAAGGCTATCCCGACCATGGAAACAACTGGCATGGCATCATCAAGCCATTTGGCTTTGCCTTGAAAAAATTTATTGAACAATAAACCAAAACCTATTGGTATCATCACTATTTTGATAATATCCATCATCATCTTCCACACTTCGACTTCCACAAACTCTCCAGCCAACAACCCCATTAGGGCAGGCGTTATAAATGGAGCAAGCAATGTAGTCACTGCGGTAATTGTAATGGAAAGTGCCAAATTTGCCTTAGCCAAATAACTCATGACATTAGATGCCATACCACTTGGAGAGCAGCCTATGAGAATTATTCCCGCAGCTATTTCAGGAGGGAAGCCACTGCTTTTAGCAAGGGCGTAACCAACAAATGGCATAATTGTAAATTGGCATAAAATTCCTATTATGACTCCTTTTGGCATTTTGACAACACCTTTAAAATCATTAAAACTCATAGATGTTCCCATCCCAAACATAATGATCTGTAATAAAGGAACAATCAAACCGCCCATCTGAAAGCCGTTGATTTCAACAAAAATGGCAGGATAAAACATTGCTGCAGTCACTGAAGCAAATATCATTATCGTGTAGGTGTATCCTTTAAATTGTCTTTTTTGCCTGATGGCAATACTCAAGGCCATCAAAGAAATTATCCAAAAATAACCTGAATCAGCCAAGCTATTTAAAGCCCAAACACCAATACCCAATACGAAAGAAATAATTGTAATAATACTTGCTAACTGATATAATTTCTTTTTCAAACTTAAATCATTTTAAATAAACAGAGCTTAAAACTCCAAATTTTCAAAATCCTTGCTGGAACACTACTTTAACCTAGGATTCCAAGCGTTTAATTTAAAAACATCAACTGTAAGTCCGGTCGTGTGATCGCTTCTCATCCCAGTCCGGAGTAGGCTCAAAATAGCTTGAATCTGATTTATTGAGATGTTGTTTTACAACCTCATCATTGAGCTCTATACCCAATCCTGGGGCTGTTAGGGGAACATTGGCATAGCCATTTTCTATCATTTTAAAACCTCCTACAGTATGAACCATATCTTCCCACCATGACAGATCAACCGAATGGTGTTCCAATGCTAGAAAATTCTGTGTTGCTGCCGCACAATGAACGTTTGCCATAAATGAAACAGGGGTGCCAGCTTGGTGCATGGCCATTGCTATTCCTTTTTCTTCTGCATAATCACCAATTTTTTTGGTCTCCAATAAACCTCCTGAAGATGCCAGGTCAGGGTGCACAATATCAACTGCTTGGTTATCTATTAAATTTTTAAAGTTTTCCAAAAGATAAATGTCTTCACCTGTAGTGGTCGGTGTCTGAAGGGTATCAGTAATCATCTTATGTTTTTCCCAATGTTGCCATGGCACCATATCCTCTAACCATGCTAACCGGTACTTTTCCAGAGCCTTTCCAAGCCTGATACAGTTATTGTAATCAATATGACCGTAATGGTCTGTGGAAATCGGGATTTCATAGCCAACCATATTCCGGATGTTATCCACTATTTTCGCAAGTTCATCCAAGCCTTTTTCTGTAATCTGAATCCCTGTAAAAGGATGCATGGTGTTGGCATAAGACATGTAACCTCCCTGCCACTGACTAGAGCCTGATTTTAAGATTTCTGGGTTTACTAGACACCCAGGAATATCTTTAATTTCATTGATGGATACATCCATTTTCAACCAAGTGTATCCTTGATCTTCTGTCCTGAACTTTATTTTTTGCTGTTGATCTTCCGAATCTTTACCTTCGGGGGTATCAGCATATAATCTCACAGTATCTCTATAACGGCCACCTAGAAGTTGCCATGCAGGGATATTGTAAGCTTTCCCACAAAGATCCCACATAGCCATTTCAACAGCACATACCCCTCCTGCTTGTCTGGCAGGCCCCCCAAATTGCTTAACAATTTTAAAAATCCTTTCAACATTACATGGATTCTCTCCCAATATCCGACTTTTCAGCATTAATGCGTAACGAGGATCTGCACCGTCCCGAACTTCACCTAAACCATAAATTCCCTGGTTGGTGTCTATTCGGATGATTGCAGTCCTACCCAAAACCGAGGTGACACAATAGCGCATATCGGTAATTTTCAAATCCGTAGGACTGGAAAACCGGTTGACATCGCGGGAGGTCTCGGCAAGTGTATCACCTAGAGACAAGCCCATCAGAGCGCTCAGGCTGACACCGCCAAGGGCAGTTTTTTTCAAAAAATCTCTTCTTTTGTTTAGTGTGCTGGGATTATCAATCTCAGCTTGGCGCTGGAGCACATATGCTTTTTCCCTTTTTCTGTTGTCAGATATGAGTTGTTGAAGACTATTTTTCATGATGCTATAAATTTGAGGGTTAATGGTTTGTAATAAATTAGTTAGACTTCACAGTTTACCAATTTCTTTCTTTCAGGAATTCATCCAGGTCAGCTCTTCTCATCGGCAGGTCTTCTTTTTTGTTTACCCATTCCAGGAAATCCTTCACAATAGGCTCACTCCATTTGCTGTCAATTTCTCCTGCTGAATACTTCCCTTCTTTCAGTCTCTGTATTCCAAATTGGTCTCTGAGCATAATAAACTCTGCATTGATAACAAGATCAGCTAATAGGTGAGCCGGGATAAATACTACACCGTATCGATTTGCCAAAACGGCATCACCAGGAAGAACTGTAGCCCTTCCTATTCTGATGGGGTAATTGATCGTGGTCAGCATCATTTGCTGGATATATGAAGGATCGTGGCCCTTTATCCATCCGTTGAAACCTTCTATTTCCGAAAGACCTGCCATATCTCTGACAGAACCATAGAACACGACACCTCTTTTGGACTTGGCATAAATGGCATTACCCAAATTATCACCGATGAGGGTTCCATCCACTATCTTCCCATAGCTGTCAGCCACGTAAATATCCCCTTCCTGAAGGATGTCGATAGGCCATGAATTGGTCCCTCCAGTCTGGACTCTTCCTTCTTCTTTACCAATCTTTTTGACCAGATCGTTGAAATCGTTTCTCAATGGCATATACTGGGCAGTGACAGCTCGACCAGTCATAACCCTATCATCATCGATGATTATCCAATCATTTTCAAATTGATTTTGATATCCTTTATTTCTCAAATAACCCCATGCTTCTTCCACAGATACCTTTTCAAGTCTCATCAGCAATTCATCGGAAACCTTGGGCCGTCCGTCAGGGAAACGTTCTCCCTTAAATTCGGGTGATAGACTTTTCAATTGACCTTCCGTCGGGGTAATTTGCTGTGCCTGAACAAGCCATGAAAGACAAATTGCAAGGCCTGTGAAATAGAAATGTTTCATTTGTTTATCATTTGAGTTATTAGGATCACTTGGAATACTGCATACCTGACTCCCATTCAATTGGGAAATAATGACAAAATGATTCATCCCATATTTGTCTAATTTTTTGAATGGAGAGTATTCACAATCAGTCTGAAATGGGCAGTCTATCCTGCTTAGATTTAAGCAAAAGTGAATTGAAATTATCAATCATAGAAATTGTTATTCAAAGAAGGGAACATCTTTGACTGCATACTTCCGCATGCCTTCTTCGTTAATTTCCACTCCAATTCCCGGCTTTTCTGAAAGAGTGATAAAACTGTTTTCGGTACGGGGTCCATCATAGGTAACTATATCCTTCCACATCTCATCTTTGTCCATGTAAATCTGCCATTCCATAATCTGGAAGTTGGGTACTGAAGCGCAAACATGACAGGAAGCCATTGCCCCTAGAAAAGATGCAACCATGTGAGGAGAAAAAGGAACATAGTAAAGATTCGCAAGGTTGGCAATTCTCTGGCCTTCCCCAAGCCCGCCAGCTTTTTGGAGATCTGGCATGATGATATCGACTGCACTCTCGGAAAGTAATCTGGTGAATCCATAAGCAAGGTAAATATTTTCTCCAGTGCAAATAGGCGTTGTAGTCTGGCTTGTAATGGATTTATAAACTTCGGGATTGTCAGCAGGAATTGGTTCTTCAAGCCACATTAAATTAAGGTCCTCATAGAGTTTAGCCATTTTCAATCCAGTGACAGCATCATAGCGGCCATGCATATCAACACAAATATCTATATGTGGACCGACTTCCTCCCTCACTGCTGCAATTGCATTATACATTCTTTCGATTTCGGCTGGACTTGCAGTCCAGTTGAACCTATCGTATTTATTTGGGTCCCGGCCATCATCTACGTCAAATTTAACAGCATTATAACCAAGAGCTACAGCATCCCTTGCAGCTTCCGCATAATCTGACGGTTGGGGATTTGTTGATGTATACAATGCTGTATCACAATAGACTCTGATTTTATCTCTAAACTTTCCACCGAGCAACTGGTAAACAGGAACTCCATAAACCTTACCAGTCAGATCCCATAGGGCTGTTTCAACAGCTGTCAAAACAGCCACATATACCCCAGATTGGGCTCCTCCGAAAAATGCTGCCTTACGCAATTGTTCAGCGATACGGTTTGGGTTTAAAGGGCTTTGACCTTTGATCATGGCCCCCATTCGTTTTACCAAATGGTATGTTCCATGAATGGCATCCACTGCCTCTCCGCAGCCCCAAATATCCTGATTGGTATAGATTTTAACATAGAGTGCACCTCTAACATAACCACATTTTAAGTCTGTGATTTTGAGATCAGCAGGGTTTGAATAGTTATTTTGCCTTTGAACTGCATTAGCTAAGCTATCACTCATACTTCCTAGCATAGCACCACCTGTAAGGCCTGCAACAAGGCTTTTCTGTAGAAAAGATCTTCTCCCGTTTTTTGCTTCTTTCATAGATGTTTTTTTTATGGTTTATAGACTTACCAAGTCCGGTTTTTAAGAATTTCTTGAATTTGTTCTTTAGGAACAGGAAGCTCATCGATATGCTCATTCAACCAAGCTGAAAAATCCCTTTCAATTTCATCCGACCACCGAGTATCAATCTGGCCTGCAGTATAGACTCCGGCACGTAGGCGCTCGTGACCAAACATGTCCCTTAAACGTACTACTTCAGAAGTTACTACAACTCTTTCTGCCAAATGAGGAGGTATAAATGAAACTGCTCCATCTCGACCAAGGACTACATCGCCTGCCATGACAGTTACCTGTCTTATTTTGGTGGGCTTATTGATACCTATCAACATAGTATTCAGATTATCTTTTTGATTATGATGGGAAGGATGATAGCTGGTGAAAAACGAGGTGAATCCTCCAATTTCCCTTAGGCCAACAATGTCCCTGATAGATCCATCATAGACAATTCCTTTACCAGTTTTGGCAAATATTGCATTACCAACATTATCACCTATAGTAGGTCCATCCAGGTGTATTCCGAAATGATCCACCACATATACATCATCCTTTATTAAGATATCCACAGGCCATGAATTCTGACCACGTTTACCTTCCTTTTTCCCTCGCTCATCAATAGCATCATGGATATCTGGCCTTCCGGGCATAAACGTTGCTGTTACGGCCCTACCTACCAGTACACTATCAGGATTGATCAGTTCCCAACCGTCTGCATATTGGTATTTGTATCCGGCATTTTTCATAACCGCCCATGCTTCTTCATGGGTCACATCTTTCATTCGTTCCAAAATACCATCTGAAACTTTTGGCCTACCGTCGGTATATCTTTCTCCCTCCCAAAGAGGGGTTAGGAATATCATTTCTTCACGAGAAATCTGTTGGCAAAAGCTTTGAAATGTCATTGACAGACACATCAAAGTCAAAATTGATAATCGGTACATTAAAATCATATTTTGCAGGTTATTGGATTAATAGTTTTAAAGAACCCGGGCTTGAAGATTCAAGCCCGAGCAAATCAATTAGGGTGTATGCCACCATACTCTTGTTTCAAGGTTGTCAGGCCCTTGCTGACTTATGGCTTGTCTTACATTTTCTTCATTCACTGAAATTTCTGAATTAGGATAAGTCAGCCTGTTGATAAATTCTACTTCTCTACCAGGATAAGGGTTTGGATCAAGGGCTGGAAAACCACTTCTTCTGAAATTTGCAAAAGCCTCTGGTCCATTCAATAAGGAAGAAACCCAGTATTGCGTATTGATCAATTCCAAAGCAGCACTATCATCTAAAGGGTTGGCTGCCAAATAAGCAGCAATCTCTTCTTCTGGGATAACAGAATCTTCATCATAGGTACCTATCTGTTCCATGTGCAGACGGATTCCTTCAGAATAATAACTAGCCGCATCGCCAGCTATCCAACCTCTGATTACAGCTTCAGCCAAAAGAAGGTTTGTCTGGGATGCAGTGACAATAAAGTTTGGGGCATTGAGTTTGGTGATTCTTCTTCTGTCAATTTGGGTAAAGTCATAAAAACTGGCCAAACCCAGACTTTCAGCTCTTTCAACAGCAGTTACATTGTCCAATCCCATGGGCATGCCAATCTGGACTTCTGGAGCAAAGTTTTGTCGGTCTACAGTGTGCTCTGTTCCTGATGTTGCTCCCACATACCTTACTGCAATTGCCTGCAACCTGGGATCATTATTCTCCTTGAGGTAATTGACAAAAGGTTCAGCCATATACACATTTGCCGCTTCAGTAGCGTTCAGTGTATTTCCTATTGGATTAAGGAAGTTATTGTCATGCCTGACCAGTGCATTGTCCTCATTGTTTAAAATGACACCTCCAGCAAATGCAGTCTGGACGACCTGACTGGCCCTAGAGGGGTCAACTCGGCTCAGACGCATCCCAGCGCGCAATAATAGGGAATTGGCAAACCTTCTCCACTGGTCAACATTTCCACCATATAAAATTTCTCCTGACTCTACGTTACTCCCCGCTGCACCTAAGGCAGTGGATGCTTCAGTCAATTCCCTGATAATTTCTCCGTATATGAACTCAGGAGAATCATATTCCGGAAAAAATATCTGTTGTTCGGAAAATCCCAAACCTGCCTGGGAATATGGTACCCAACCATAAGTATCTGTCAGTACCATAAAGGCATTGGCCTGAAGAATACGGGTCATATGATAAAGATCCTGCCTGGTAGGATCATCCTGTATTCTCCGAATGATATCTTTGGTGTTTTTGACAACCTCTCTGTAATAAACTTGCCAGTTATTTTGAGTTGAAGCCCTGTTATCCTGATTGTAATTAGCTCCAGTCAAAACACCAGAGTTAGGTGAAATCAACTGCTGGACAATTCCAAGTTCGTATACCATCGTTCCAAATGAAGATGCTGACGAATTGATAATAGCCTGATTCAGCTGATATGCCGGATTGATATTTGTTGCATCAACCCTGTTGGTGTTCCACTCATCAAAGTTCTGGTCACATGATGAAACAACAAGCAACACTAACGCAATAATTAAATGATATAATCGCTTTTTCATGATAGTGTCAGTTTAAAATTTAACATTAAGATTGAAGCCTAACCCTCTGGTGCTGGGCAACCCAGTAGATTCCAGCCCTACAACGTTATCTGAGGTGTATCCAAAAGATTCAGGGTCTATATTATCTACCCATTTCTTGAGAAGGAATACATTGTTAGCAACCAAACTTAACTGCATTGAACTGAAATAACGGTTTTGCGGGAATACGCGGGCCAAATCATAGCCGAGTGTAATTTGACGTAACCTCCAGAAGCCCGAGTCATAAATCACAGGTTCCACAAGGCCCTGGGATCTGACCACTTCCCAATAGGTCTGTACAGGGGCAGCCACAGTATTTACTTCCCCGCTCTCCGTAACCCCTTGGCCTACAACTCCACCTTCTCTTCCTTCTAAAGTCATTTTATGAAGGCCATGTCTTACAGCATTAAAATTAGTACCTGATAGCATGGTACCCCCAAGGCGGAAATCCACCAAGAAGGAAAAGGATATTCCATTGTAGTTGAAGGAGTTGTTGATACCACCAACCCATCTGGGAAGTGCACTACCAAAATTGACCAAGTCCTCAGTCCTTAATGGTAAGCCGTTTCCACCAAAGATGATATTACCGGCTTCATCTCTTCTATATCCAAAACCTGCAACCTGACCCATTTCTTCCCCTACTATCTGTCTCAATTCACCGTTAAAAACATGGTTTCCAACTGTAATCCTTTCACCTGGAATATCAGTAAGCAAGCTCAGAACCTTGGTTTTATTGTAGGCTCCGTTTATGGATGTTTCCCAGAGGAAGTTATCTGTCTCAATTGGAATAATCCTTAACAATCCTTCAACTCCTCTATTTCTACTTTGACCACTGTTGATTGCAGTTGTCTGAAAACCGGAGGCATCGGAGATTTGAGCACTTACAATCTGATCAGTAGTCACTTTATTATATGCTGCGATATCCAAGTTTACTCGTCCATCCAAAAACGCCAATTCGAATCCAGCTTCTACTTCAGAAATCCGCATCGGTCGCAGGTTGGGATTGGGCAAAGTGGAACCAAGAGGAAAACCTACAGGCTGGCCATTAAAAAGATTTGCATTTACACCATAAAATAAAACGTCAGAATAGGGAGCCACATCAGAATCACTTCCCACTTCTGCATAAGCGAGTCTGAATTTACCAAAATTTAAAAACCGGTTAGGGACCAGGTTCTCAGTGAACACATAACTCAATGCGACTGAGGGGTACATGATACTTCGATTTTCTTCCGATAAAGTAGAGAACCAGTCATTTCTTAATGTACCGTTTAGGTATAGTGTTTTGTTATAGGAGAACTCCGCAAATGCAAATAGGGAGTTAACAGACCTTTCGGAGAAATTATAAATGGGATCTTTAACCCTACCATTTTGTACAGTATATAAATCCCTGATAATAAAGTCCGTAACTTGAACACTGTTTCGATCTGAAGATCTATACATATGATTACCTCCTACATTGAGGCTTGCCTCAAAGTCGCCAAAGGCCTGTTGGGCTGATACTATAAAATCAGCATTAACCTCTCTAAACCTTCTGGACTCCTGAGTGTAAATCCCATTTACAAAACCCGCAGGTGCAGGTGCTCGTGAAGCTTGTCCATGAGGAAAATTGTTATAATCCTGATCACGAGACCAAAAATCCTGTCCGATTCTTCCTTGAACATAAAGCCATGGTAAGATGTCATATTTCAAAGACACATTTCCGAAGATCCTATCACGTTTGATATTTTGAAATTGTTCATTGAGGGTAAAATAGGGGTTTGTACGATTCCTAAACCTCGAATAAACAGCTTCATTACCATCAGCGTCCAAATAATTGTCTCTAAGCACATCGAGAGGCATGGAATTCGCCATGTTATAAAGCGCTGTTGGAATTGAATTATCCTGTTCTGCTACGTTTGGTGGATTTCTGTTTTCTTCAACTGAATAATTGACGTTACCTCTTATAGTTAATTTTGGAGTTATGTCATAGTTGAATCCTAGATAGACAGTTTTTCTGTTAAAAGAGTTATTGGGTACAATCCCCTTGCTATTCATATCTGCAAAAGAAAATGTAAGTCCTCCATTATCTCCTCCTGCCGAAATAGAAATCGTATTGGTCAGGTTTTGTCCGTTTCTGAAAAACTGATTAATCATACCGCGGTTTGGCACGTAGGGAACAGTGACACCATCGAACAAAACCTGAGTCATGCCTGATTGAAACCTTTCTCCAAAAGACCACTGTCCTGAAGTTGGATTTGGGCTTGTCGGTCTTATTCCACCTTCACCCTGTCCATATTCATATTGATAATCTGTAAAATCCAGAGGTTGTTCGTTGGTGTAGTTTACATTGTATGTAACACCAATTCCCTTCGTTTTTGCACCGCTTTTTGTGGTGATCATAATGACTCCGTCCTTTGCCCTGCTCCCATATAGAGCTGATGCAGCAGCACCTTTCAAAACAGTCATGTCTTCAATATCGTCAGGATTAATGCTTGAGAGTCCGTCTCCACCATCTGAGGTCATACCCCCTCCTCTATTTCCAATAGCACCATCAGCACCCTGATTACCTGGGTTCGTACCAAAATTCGTATTATCAATTGGAATACCATTGATAACAATAAGTGGATTGTTCTGGCCTGATAGGGAGGATTGACCACGAATCCTGATTTTTGAAGTTCCACCAGGACCTGTGCCCATTGGAGAAATATTGACTCCAGCCACTTTCCCAACCAGGGCATTCATCATATTTGGGGTACGGTTGACAGTTAGTTCTTCTGACTTCACACTGGAGGTTGCATAGCCCAGGCTTCGTGCTGACCTTTGAATACCTAAAGCAGTAACCACTACCTCTTCAAGCCCCTGTGTATCTTCTTCCATGACAACATCAATTACTGACCTGTTGCCAATTTCAATGAACTGGGTACTGTAGCCAATATAGGAGAACACCAGGGTAGCACCATCAGGAGCCAGAATTTGATATTTTCCGTCTATATCAGTAATCGCACCTGTAGTTGTTCCCATCACAGAAATAGCAACACCGGGAAGAGATTCTCCTTCCTGATTGGTTACTGTTCCGGTCACCTCGACCTCCAGATTGTTGATCTCGATTTCAATCTGCCTGGAATCAGACGGCTCAGGCAAGGAGCGTACGCTAATCACGTTGTTTACCTGTTTAAAATGCAGGCGTCTTTGGCTGGCTATGTCCATTAAAAAATCCGAGACTTTGCCTTCCCTTGCAGAAAGGCTGATCAGTTTTTTATTTTTAAGATTCTTCTGGGTGTAAAAAAAACTATACTCCGTTTTGTTTTCTATCGCATTCAGAATTTCTTCTAGATTGCCTTCCTCGATCTCAAGAGTGATGAAAACTTCATCAATACTTTTGACCTGGTCCATTTTGCTTTCAGCAAATAAAGCGGGGGAGGTTATGGTCAGGAAAAGGGTCACTGAAATGACCAATTTGAAGACCATAATCATTCTTTTGTAAAGGTTTGGTAACATATCTTGGGTTTTTGTTGGTTTACAAACTAATAATTATGGTACTGATCCATAGATGCCTGTTTAAGACAACTTAGGGTACAGAGTAATGGATTAAAATATTTGATTTAAAGGATTTTTTTCATAGGCTTGATTATTTAAAATTCAGTATGACTTTCTTATTTTCGATTGAGTAGTCAAAATCAATGGCATGAGATAAGGACTCTAATACATTGGTTAAATACTCGTGAGGCTTAAACTTTCCTGTACATAGTTCCTTTGGAACACGCATCCCATTTTCAATATGAATCTCCACATCATACCACCTCTCCAATAAATGGAGCACTTCATCCAAAGGCATATTTTCAAATTCTATGATTCCGGATTTCCATTGGCCAATTTTTTTTACATCAATTTCTTTTTTGTAAAGCATCTCATTTTCTAATCCGTACCCTATCCCCTCACCCGGCTGGACAAAGAATTTATCATTTGTGTTTTTGGATGATTCTACCACAATTTTACCACTGACCAAGCCTATGAAAATCTCTTTCTTCTCTCGATAGGCATTTATATTGAAGCTTGTACCCAATGCCTGGGTGGAAATTTCATTGGTGATGACAGTAAATGGTCTGAGACTGTCAGAAACCACTTCAAAAAATGCCTCTCCTGTCAATTTTAGTGTCCTGTCATCCTTAAAATTAGACTGATATTGAATTTCACTTTCAGAATTAAGGTAGACTTTACTTCCATCAGAAAGAGTCACTGTAGTTTTTTTGCCTTTTGGAGCAGATTTGATGATATCTGTAGGTTGAATACTTGTCTGATATTCGGCAGGCGGAACGCTGTCTTTATTGAAATAAAAGACAAAAACAGCTGTAAGAAGTAAAAGCAGGGCTGCTGCAACATTTTGCAGATTAAGGCTGAAATGGATTTTCTTCACGGTTTCCCGGCCTTTTGTAGAGCAGAAGTTTTGACGAATTACAGATGAAGGTTCATTCCAATTATCTTCAACCCATTTCTGAAAAGATTTTTCACCGGCAGGAGATTCTAGCCATTCCAAAAACTTTGCAGCCTCTGCCCTGTCCATCATTCCGTTATGGAACTTTTCATAATCCCGATAATCAAATTGCATATTTCTTCTGCTATGTTCTATTGTATATAGCCTCAACCCAGCATATTTACTCAGTGTAGATCGAAGAAAATTTAATTAAATTTTGAAAAATTAATCTGAAACAGTTTTAAAATGGGTTCTAAACGGTAATTGGTAGCATAGATCAATGTGGTTCTTGGGCTAAAAGTAATTTTCATTGGAACATCCTGAATGAGCAATAAATCAGGTACAATTCTTCCCCTCTATTTTAATATGAATGCCAAAAAAAGTACCGAAAGCTTTTTCACCGGAACTGCATACTCTTTATTAATTTCAGTTTGAAGCTTCTTTTTGGCCTGGTAAAAATGATTTTCCACTGTTCTTTTTGAAAGCCCCAGCTTAGAGGCTATTTCATCGGATGTAAGATTCTCCAAACCCTTCCATAAAAAAATCTGCTTTTGTTGCTTGGGCAAATTCTCGATCGCCTTTGAAGATAACATTTTTAACTCTTCATACATCACCTCACTTTCAGTGGCACTGTTTTCGTATTCCTGAAATTTAATAGCGTATTTTTGATAGGCCGTTTTTCTAGCTTCTGCTTTCCCTTTTTTATACAGCTTTGATTTCAAAATCGTGAGCAAGTAAGCATTAAAGGACAATTCGGGGTTGAGATTTTCACGTTTTTCCCAAATGAAAATAAAAATATCCTGAGCCATACCTTCAGCATCTTCTTTGGACACAAACATTCGTCTGGCGGTATGGATCAATTTTGGGGAGAAAAAATCATACAAAGCTGAAAAGGCCTTTCGGTCTCCGGTTTTGGTCTGGAAAACAAGTTTGGAAATATTTTGGGAGTCGAGGTTTTTCATAGGTTTTATGAAAGTAAATTAATAATTAAGTCATTGACTTTTAATAGGTATTATTGATTCACCATGAAACTAAATATCATTGGACCCAAAATCAGACTGACACTGTTTCTTGGTTTCATAAACTAGTTTTTACAAATACTTAAATGTCTATATTGGATTTACCCATTCTATATTCAACAAACATGGATCTCTTGAATTTTAACTGAGACTTTCCCAAATAAATGCCCATTTAATTAATGAACAAAATCGCTCCCAATCGTCCTCCATATACAACTGCTTCACAGTCCATCCGATCCAGAACACCCCTTTGAATATTGTCTGCATCCCAGCTGTTTCAATTTCTTTCAAAGTAAATTTCTGATGCCAATATGTAAGGAAATTACAGTTGGCCATAACTTTTAAGAATCTATAGTATTCTAGGTTGTTCCTCCAAAGCTTTGTACTTTCATAAAGTGTGAATATTACACTTTTTTTAAAAAAAAGCCACTTTTATTCCCGAAAAAAATTAAGTTTATGATTTGATTTCCAAAATAAAACAAAAGCCAAACCTATTAACCTGTTTATTTATCCATGAAACTTTACAAAATCGCAAAAGGAATTATAATCGAATTCAATGAGAAATATTATTTCAAAAGCAGCCTAGATTGGGACAATTTTGTAAATAAGGACAATCTCTATCAACAAATTAAAGCAGAAATCCCACAGCTTAATGAAATTGAATTCGGGGAAGAAATTCTAACTCCAATTGGTACACAAGAAATTTGGGCCTCAGGGGTTACATATATGAGAAGCAGGGAGGCAAGGATGGAAGAATCCAAAGATAGTGGAGCGGCAGTCTTTTATTCTCATGTATATGAGGCCGAGCGCCCAGAACTATTTTTCAAATCCAGCTATTTCAGAGCTTCCGGTCCTGACGAACCTGTTTATATAAGAAAAGACTCCCAGTGGAACGTTCCTGAGCCTGAGCTGACTCTTTTTGCAAGCACTTCAGGTAAAATCGTAGGTTACACCATAGGTAACGACATGAGCAGCAGAGACATTGAAGGAGAAAACCCCCTTTATCTTCCACAGGCAAAGTGTTATGAAAGAGCTGCAGCAATAGGCCCATGTCTTTATGTACCGGAATCCCCCATAGCCCCAGATACAACCATCACAATGACGATCATTCGAAAGGAGAAAGAGGTTTTTCAGGGGCAAATATCGATCAATCAAATGAAAAGAAAGCATACCGAATTAATAGAATTCCTATTTAGAGAAATGCACTTCCCAAATGGAGTTTACTTAATGACAGGAACTTGCTTGGTCCCTGATGACACTTTCAGCTTACAAGTTGATGATCAGGTTAAAATCAAAATCCCTGAAATCGGAGAGTTGACTAATACCGTAGCTATGATGCGCAAATAAATCTGGCATTATCTGTTATTACAACACTTAATAAAGTGTATCAATCAAAATATAAATATATTACTTCTTTAAAATTGAATACACCATGAAAAATACTTTTGACGCTATTTTTGAACAGGCTCAAGATGCTTTTTTAAGCTATAAACACCTATCGGGAAAGAAAAAAGCTGGATTCTTAAATGAGATTGCCAATGGTCTGGAAAGAATCAAAACCAAGTTGATCCCATTGGCATCTTCGGAATCAAACCTTCCTGAAGGAAGAATTACAGGTGAACTTGGACGTACTGTAGGTCAGATCAGGCTTTTCGAGAAACTTATTGAAGAGGGTAGCTGGGTGGAAGCCACCATAGACGATGGCAATCCTAAAAGAACTCCTGCACCAAAACCTGATATTAGAAGGATGCTATTCCCTTTAGGTCCTGTAGTTGTATTTGGGGCAAGTAATTTTCCCTTAGCATTTTCTACAGCAGGAGGAGATACAATTTCAGCCTTGGCAGCTGGATGTCCAGTAATTTACAAAGCACATCCCGCCCATCCCAAAACATCTAAATTAGTCGCAGAGGTTATCAAAGAGGCTTTATCTGTATCAAGTTTGCCTGAAGGAATTTTCATACATGTTGAAGGTGGAATTCCGGAAGGTCAGGAATTGGTAAAGCATCCAACTGCCAAAGCTGTTGCCTTTACAGGTTCTTACTATGGAGGAATGGCCCTCTTTGAACTGGCATCTCAAAGGGAGGAGCCTATACCTGTATATGCTGAGATGGGCTCAGTCAATCCAGTTTTTGCTTTCAAAAATAAGCTTGAAATAGAATTGGACAACCTTGCCAGATCCTATGCCGCTTCATTGACTTTGGGAGCAGGTCAGTTCTGCACAAATCCAGGACTTATTTTTATACCTGAAACTTATGCAAAACAATTTTCCCAAGCTGTTCAATCAGAATTGAATGAGGTTGTTGAAGCCCCAATGTTACATGAAGGAATTGCTAAAAGCTATTATGCTGCTTTGGATCAATTCCAGCAAAGACAGGAATTAGATTGGATTAAAGTCTCAGAGAAAAAAGATTTGATAAATAGTCAACCAGCCATGGCCAAAATCAAGGCCAAAGACTGGCTAAAGGACAAAAAATTCCAAGAAGAGGTCTTTGGGCCATTTGCTTTAATGGTCGTCTACAATGATGAGCATGAGCTTTTCCAAATAGCAAAAAAACTCCATGGCCAATTAACAATTTCGATTTGGGCAGAAGAAAAAGAACTTCAGGACAAACTTAACCTGATCAGTCTTCTGGAAGAAAAATGCGGGAGATTGCTTTTTAAAGGTGTGCCAACAGGTGTAGAAGTAGGCCACGCGATGCATCACGGAGGGCCATTCCCTTCTACCACAGACAGCAGGAGTACCTCCGTAGGGTCATACGCAATCAAACGGTTTGCCAGACCTATTTCTTTCCAGGACATGCCCCAGAGTCTGATCCCGGAAGCTTTGGCTGACTCCAATCCTCTGGGAATTTGGAGGATGGTGAACGGGGAGATTAAAAAATGAAATCCTGATAAATAATGATTTGGAGAATTTGAAATTAGCAAGAAATAAATCTATCCTTTAAACCTATACCTAAGATAACCATGAAAAAGCACCTTGTTTTTACCCTTTTTTTTTTCTCGGCCGCATACCTGTGTTATGCCCAATCCGGGGAAGTTATTGAGGACTTTAGACCTTCAAGTCTCAATCAACCTGGCAAAGAGTATCCTCAAGTCAATTCACAGGGATATGCCAGATTTCGCATAGAAGCTCCTGAAGCCCAAAATGTCAAAGTCAGCCTGGGATTGGGCGGAAGAGGAGGCACTACCCTTTCCAAAACTGAAGATGGGTTTTGGGAGGGGACTACAGAAGGGCCTTTGGATGAAGGTTTCCATTACTATAATATCACTGTGGATGGAGGAAAGTTTAATGACCCGGGAGCGTTGAATTTCTTTGGCTCCACCCGATGGGAAAGCGGTATTGAAATTCCAGCACATGACAAAGAATTTTATGCCCTGAAAGATGTGCCCCATGGCCATGTCCACCAGATCCTGTTTCCTTCCAAATCTACGGATACTTCCAGAAGGGCCTTCGTCTATACCCCTCCAGGGTACCATAATGAGTTGGACAAATCTTACCCTGTGCTTTACCTGCAACATGGTTGGGGTGAAGATGAAACGGCCTGGACTAATCAGGGTCATGCAAATCTCATCATGGATAATTTAATCGCAGAGGGTAAAATCAATCCCTTCATCATTGTGATGACATATGGAATGACCAATGAAACAAAATTCGGTGGCTTGAGGGATTTTGACATCACCCCTTTCCAGACTGTTTTAGTGGATGAGCTAATTCCCTATATAGATTCAAATTTCAGAACCAAAGCCAACCAGGAATCCCGGGCAATGGCAGGTTTGTCCATGGGTGGTTTTGAAACAAAATTGATTACCCTGAATAAACCTGAAGTCTTTTCACACTATGCGCTATTTAGCGGAGGAATTTATGAACCTGAGGAGCTGAAAGATCATGATAACCTAAAACTGGTGTTTATCAGCTGTGGGAGTTCTGAGAGTCCTGATAGAGTAAAAGAATCGGTACAAAAACTTCAGGAGGCCAACTTCAATGCAGTTTCATATATCTCGGAAAACACTGCTCATGAGTTTCATACCTGGAGAAGAAGCCTTTATCAACTTGCGCCTTTACTCTTCCAATAGTTTTGTAAATGATTAATCAGCGGTAGAAAGGCTCTATGACAACCGATAGCGTCTAGCAGTTTCCAAAATATCTGATATTATTCCCTAATCCTAATTCTACAACCTTCGATTATGAAACCCTATCAAAAAACAGTCTTTTCGGTACTCGTTTCCTGTACATTGATTTGCTTTTCGAAATGTACCCCTTCTTCCAATCACTGGCATCAAAAAAATGAAGCATTGATAGAAAAGTATGGATTGGAAAAAAGAACAATTGAAAATAACCTTGGCGCTGATACGCATTCCAGTTTGGAAGCAGGATCAGTTGTCAACCTGAAAAGCCTTGATAACCATCAGCTACAACAGGGTGTTCAGGCGAAGGTTTTTTGGGGAACCGGGGCAATGGTAGTGCTTCTTGAATTGGAGCCTCTGGCTGAAATTCCTGATGAAGTGGTTTCAACTGAAAAATTTGTTTTTCTATTGGAAGGAGATGTAGAATTCCTGGCTGATGGAGAAGTACATACCATGCAGGCATTGGAAAGGGAAGCGCCGACTGGAATACATGGGGGTACGCCTAGGGTTGACTTTATTTATCTCGAGAAAGACAGTAAACAGGCAATTCAGGCTGGCTCCAAGGGGGCTAAAATACTGGAAGTCTACAGCCCACAGAGGGCCGACTATATCAAACTGTCCGGAAAGGAGTTCAAAGGCGGTTCTGCAAATCCTGTAAATGCTCAAGCCGAGCCGAATATCAGACCAAACAAAGTGTACGATCTTTATTCTATCCAATTGACCAAGCTGGCCTCTGGAGCATTTTCCAGATTGATTTCAGGAAAAAATGTCCTGTTAAGTTTTATCTACCTTGATCCGGATTCAGAATTTGAAAACCATATTCATCCCGAAGAGCAAATTCAAATTGCCCTTCGGGGTTCAGCTACTGAATTGCTTTTGGACGAAGAGCACTTCATGGAGGAAAACGATCTTGTCCGGATTCCCGGCAATTTTGTTCACGGAGTTTCAGCCGGAGAAAGGGGCTTTGATGGATTGGATGTTTTTTGGCCCTCCAGGGCTGATTACCTGACAATGGAAAAAGAACAAAAAGGATTGTTTGAATCTATTATTCCAGAAGGGTCAGAACCAACTTTGGTTATTGACGGTAAATCCACCCAACCGGAATTGTTTTTCACCGAGGGACCAAAATGGATGAATGGTAAACTTTACTTTTCAAACATGTTTTTTGATGAGGATTTCAATGCTGACCCAAAAAAAAGTTCTATCGTAGAAATGGATGAAGACGGTAACTACAGAAATATTACCGAGGGGAAAATGCAGGCAAATGGACTTTACCCCTATAAAAACAGCAATCTGATTGTTTGTGATATGATGGGACATCGTGTGGTGGAAATGACCACTTCCGGTCAGGTGGTCAAGGTCTTGGCTGATTCCTATGATGGAAAGCCTCTTGATGGACCAAATGACATTGTTACTGACAGTAAGGGAGGCTTTTATTTTACAGACCCCCAATTCACTATGGAGGAAGAGAAATTCCAACCTGGCCGGGCTGTATATTATGTGAACCCTGAGGGAGATATTTCCCGTGTTACCGAACCGAATGGATTTGCCATGCCCAACGGCATAGTGCTCTCTGTTGATGGAAAAACCCTTTACATCAATAATACCTACGACAAAGAATCCTGGTATCCTGTCCAGAGTGAAAAGGACAATTACATATGGGCCTATGATGTAAACGAGGATGGTAGCATTCAAAATGGACGCCAATTTGCAAAAGTTTTATTGGTAGGAGATGTTTTGGAAAGAAAAGGCAGGTCTTCAGGAGCAGATGGGATGGCCATAGATACAGAAGGTAACCTATACGTAGCCACTTATTACGGAGTACAAATATTCAATTCAGCTGGGCAATATATAGGGATGGTCAATCTGCCCACATTTCCGATCAGCCTTAGCTTTGGAGGTGAAGACATGCAAACACTTTATATAGTCAGCTTCAGCAATGTTTATAAAATCAAGACAAACAAGAGCGGATACATCAACTACGCCGAATAAACATGAAAATATCTTAAAACCCAATGAGATTTTCTAATTCTGATACTTTCACTTTACACCCCCTATGAAAAAGCTCTTGTTGATTACTGGAATCTTAATTGGGTCTTACATGGGGAACCTAGTTGTCCAGGACACAAATAAAATTCCCGTCCTCATCGTAGATGGCTTCAGCAATCACGATTGGAAACAGACAACTAAAGTCACCAAATGGATTTTGGAAGAGACTGGAATGTTCCTGGTAGATGTGTCAACGATCCCAACAGACAGTGTACAAAGATTGGCCTGGCGTGCTGATTTTGATAAATATGCAGTTGTTATCCAGAGCAGCAACAATATCTGGGATCCTAAACTCAAATGGTCACCGGAAGCGGAAAAGGATCTGGAAGACTACGTTGAAAATGGAGGTGGATTGTTTATTCTCCACTCTGCCAACAATGCATTTTCCCATTGGCCTGCTTACAACCAAATGATCGGAATGGGCTGGAGAAACAAATCCTATGGCTACTCTTTGGAAATAAGCAATGATGGCGAAATCATCCGTCATGCCCCCGGAGAGGGTGAAGACACAGGGCATGGTGACAGATTTGATGCGCTGATCCAGATCATTAACCGTCATCCGATCAACAGGGATTATCCCAATCAATGGAAGACTGCCAACACAGAAGTCTATTATTTTCCACGGGGACCGGCAGAAAACCTTACTGTATTGTCCTATGCCTATGACAGTACCGGAACCCAAAGGAAATGGCCCATGGAATGGGTTGTCAATTATGGAAAGGGCAGGGTGTACAACTCTAGTATGGGCCATCTTTGGAAAGATGAGATCTATCCTCCGGCATTCCGGTGTATTGGCTTTCAGACTACCATCATCCGGGTTACGGAATGGCTGGCAACGGGAGAAACCACCTACCCACTACCTGGAAATTTTCCCACTAAGGATAATGTAAGTCTTAGAAATGATCGTGCGTTTCTGAATCAAGAAAATAACATTCCTTTTCAATAATCAATGAAATGACTTTTGTCCACAGAGGGCTTTAAAATTCAAATTTATGGATGAGTTCTTGACGGAAGAACACTTGATAAATTGAAGATGACCCAATCAAAAATCCAATATCAATCCTTAAAAATCTTCTGGGCAAAATCATGCAGGGATTTCCTCCAGACCTGCCATTCATGGTCACCGGGAAAAGAAGCAAACTCCACCTTCACCCCTTTGGTTCGAAAGGTGTCGATCAGTTTTTTTGTGGCTGCAATTCTCATGTCCTGCTCTCCCACTGAAATGTAAAAAACCTTCAGGCCAGCATTGAATGTCTGTGATTCTGAAAGAATTCCCGGAATGATGGTTTCAGGATCAAAATCAGCCTCAGCTTCCCTTATCCCTCCAAACAATCCTGTACTGAATATTCCAACATAGTCAAATTGGTCCCTATTTCGAAGACCGGTGTAGAAAGCCTGTCCCCCACCCATCGACAATCCTGCCAATGCCCTGTTTTCCTGATTTGGTTTTGCCCTGTAATTGCGTTCCACAAAGGGGACAATGTTTTCAAAAAGTTCCTCTTTGAATGCATCCATGGCTTCATCTGTATATCCTATGGCATTCATTCCCGGTTTGGTGACATTGCCATTAGGAATAGCAACTATCATCGGCTTTGCTTTTCCTTCTGCAATCAGGTTGTCAAGGATAATGTTGGTTTTTCCCTGTTCCGCCCACCCCCTTTCATCTTCTCCTCCCCCATGTTGGATATACAATACCGGATAGTGGACACTTTGATCCTGATCATATCCTGGAGGTGTATAGATGTTGATTTTCCTCCAGGAACCTGTGGTTTTCGAGAAATAATTCACCGATCTGAGCTCTCCATGCGGAATATCCTTCAGTTCATAAAAGTCAATACCTGCTTCATGAATTTCTATTGCACTTGCCATCCTTCCCATACCATAGAAAGTTTCACTCGCAGGGTCAGCAACCTTTAATCCTTCAATGACCAATGAATAATAATGGAATCCCGGATCCAATGGACCTGTTCTGACTTCCCAAATGCCCTGTTGATTTTTATGCATGTCATACATTTTTCCGGCGATATCTATTTGCATTTTTCCGGCATTGGGTGCATTGACCTTGAACAAAACGGTCAAATCTTCAAAAATACAGGGGCAATCATTGGGATTGATATTGCTTGGAGCCGGAATTGATCCTTCAGCAACCTGGGCAACCGAATCTTGGACCCATTGGAATGAAGCCAATGTGAAAACCACATATATAAAGCTAAGTTTTGTTAAGCGCATGTCAGAAAGTTTGGGTTTTATGTTAAAGATTTTTTTCGAGGTCTTTAATGCCTGTTATCATCTCCCACCACATCATATCCTTTCCATTTATACCCTTTGGAAAGAGCAGTAGCTGCTGGCCATGCAATATCATGTTGCTTACTGGCAACCCATTTTCTTCGGTTGGCTTCCGTATCAAAAACGATCATAATCTGATAATTGTAAGAAGTCTGCTCTGCTTCAATCTCCTTAGAAGTTTCCTCTGGATATATTTTCAAAAGTTTTGAGCTAAGATATCCTTCCTGGACAGTCATTGCGGGCACATAGATAGAATGATACATATCCTCAAAAGCTTTTGCGTGTTGGCTTTCCACTTCAAATTCCATTTGTAGTTCCATGGCAGCAGGTACATTTGGGTTTTTACCCAGGGCTGAAGCTTTGTTTTTAGAGGGATTGATCCCGATGACCATCAACTCTAAATCTTCATTACCCTCATTTGAGAACAACAGTGTCTCACCAATCCTCCCATGAAAAGCATCGTGCATTTTAATTACTCCTGAATCACTACCTATTTGCACGCTTCCAGTTCCTTTGGTGACATAGTAGACTTCCTCAATACCGTCCAATTTTCTACTGATGGATTTTTTACCGGGCTGTATGACAACATGGTCTACATGATTCCAGTCAGTAGCAAAGATTTGAGGACCAAAAATCCTTCGGTACAGGACTCCTTCTCCATCGAAAGTTGAAGGACTCCCTCTGAGCTTGTCCTTTTCCAATCTGCCGTTTACAAAGGTAGGCACATCATCTTTAGCGGCTCCCACACGGGTATCACCTAAATCAAATGCATCAGTTTTACCCTTTTCTCTGCTTACTGCAAAATTAAGCCAGGTAAGGTTTTTATCTGTTGCATTGTAGATGGCATGGGAATCCCCCATTTTACATGGCACTACAGCGGGTGCTTTAATCGTACTGGTTCTCCCATTTACTGTAAACTCTGCTTCACCATCCAAAATGACAAACATTTCTTCAATTGAATGATGGAAATGATGTCCTATTCCTGATTTGGCATGAATAGTTCCTGCATGCAAATAGAGGAAGTTTGAAAACAAATCGTCCCTTCCTATCAACTGGGTAAAACCCATTGTGCCGGCTCCTTCATGAACTGCTGTAAGGTCTCTATAAGTTGTCGATTCGTTTGAGATAATTCTGTCTTTCAGGGATTGAGCTGATAGATGCGTAGAAATTAATAGTAAAATGAGACAAATTGCATTTTTCATAGGGTAGGTTGTTTTAGGTTTAACAAGGTGTAATGGTTATCATTATTAATTTGTCAATAGAACATAATCAGACCATTTATCTTAATCCATTGGGGGCAGGCTGCTTTTTGGGAAGTGAATAAACTACATATCCTCTAGGCATAGCATCTGGCTTCTTAGAATGGTTATAACTGTCTTTGGTAAAATTAGAGGTTGCATTGATCACCAAATACTGATTGCCGTCCAATGTGTACATGCTGGGTTGGGCATTTATTTCATGACTAGTCGTTTCTTCCCACAAAACATCTCCATTTTCTGCATCTAAGGCATACAGCTTACCTCCTTTTGCTGTGGTGAACACCACTCCAGTGGAGGTCACAATCATTCCCTTTCTCAATACTCCCCCTGGAGCACCCAAACTTTGGTCTCCCTTAGCATATAGGGAGTCCTGACCAACCGGTCTTCTCCATTTGATGATACCCTGGTTCAGATCATATGCCAGGATCGATGACCAGGGTGGGGCTGCTAAGCCAGGCCAATCCAGACCATAATCCGTTGTGTACCGGACATCGGGATGAACTACATCTTCAGGATAATCCGCCATGGGTAAACTATGGTTTTCATCCGGTAAAATTTTCACCCCACCAGAAGCTACTACTGGCCCCTCTACTTCCTTAGTCTCAAGATTTCTCCTAAAGTTAAACGTTCTGGGGTTCCCTCCAAGGTATCGGTACAATGCCTTTAAGGTTTCCTCATCCACGTGAACAAAACCGGGCATTTGTCCCTTTCCATTCAGCACTGTATTGCTAAATTCATCATAAAAAAGATGTTCACCAATATTCTGTAATGGTGGTCCAACACCTCCTTCCATTTCTGCTCCGTGGCAGGTTTGGCAGGATGCCTTATAAAGTGTTTTTACTCGGTTGATTTGCCCAACTGACATGTCCAGTTTGGGTGGTTCTACTTTATTCAGTTTGTAAATGGATGCATGTTCTTGGGTCAGAATGTACATGATGCCCTTTTCAGGATCTGCGGCAGTATTTCCATAGTTTGAGCCCCCGAGTGCTCCTGGCATCATGACAGTTTCATACTTGTCAGATGGTGGGATGTACAAACCTGATTTTGCTTCACTTAAACGTGTATTCCATACCTCTTTTATGCTATCCGGAAAATATGGATTCAGGGTCTCAAGACTTACTTCACTCCTCGTAAACTTTGGAAGAGAAGATATAGGCTGAGTTGGCCAAGCTTCCTCTCCTGGCATTTCGCTGGGAGGAAATGGTTTCTCTTCAATCGGAAAAACAGGCTCTCCTGTAACCCTGTCAAAAACAAAAACAAAACCGTGTTTTGTGGCAATAGCTATCGCCTCAATCCTTTTCCCATTTCGATTTAATGTAAGCAATTGCGGAGCTGGGGATAAATCATAATCCCAAAGGTCATGATGAACTGTCTGATAATGCCATAATCTTTTACCCGTCCTGGCATCCAATGCAACCAGTGAGTTTCCAAATAGGTTACTTCCGATCCGATCAGCGCCATAATAATCATAGGTTGGTGATCCCAATGGCAGAAATGCGATTCCCTTTTCACTATCAACTGTTATTTCGCTCCAGACATTTACACCTCCTACATATTTATAAGCGTCTTTGGGCCAAGTTTCATAGCCGAACTCCCCTGGATAAGGTATGGTATGAAAAATCCATTCCATTTCACCTGTAATGACATTATATGCACGAACATGTCCTGGAGGGGAAAAATAATTCTCACCTGTTGCTGATCCAATGATTAGCAAATCATCATACAAAACTCCGGGCATCATGGGTTGTATCCTCCGTATTGATGAAGGAGGCCTGTCAAGGCCGGCTCTAAGGTCCACATAGCCATCATTCCCGAAACTAACAATGGATTGCCCAGTCATGGCATCAATTGCCTGGATGGTATTGTTTATTGTGAAAATCAAACGTCTATCGCTCTTATCCTCATTTTCCCAATAGTTAATTCCCCGTCTGGTTAATCCATTTAGGTTGGAGTGAATCCAAACTTCCTGACCATTTTTCACATTTAATGCAATCAAAGAATTGTTTTTCCCCATGACATACATTAGAGTGTCTACTATGATAGGACTAAAAAAATAAGGCGTATTATCTTCTGTAGGGTAGATCCATGAAACTTCCAACCTATTTACATTTTCTGGGGTGATCTGCTCTGCATTAAAATATTTCGACTGTTCTGGGCTTCCTCCATAATGCGTCCAATTAGAAAGAGACCTTTTTTGAGAACTTTGCTCACAGGAAAACAGAATCGAAAGGCAAATTGAATAAAATAAAAAAGGGAAAAATTTGAATTTGATTTTTTGAGGGTTCATTATCAATCATGGTTAAAGTTTAACTCCAATTTTCAATCATCCTATAAGCATGCTGGTTTTGCAATACTTGCGACTTAGCTACAATAAAAGATAAAACTAAAGAGTATTTTGAATTTATAAATCTATGACTAACAGACCATTTAGCAAAAGTAATTACATGAATAATCTACCGTTTATAAATTTTTAGTGTTTTTTTGACACTAATTGAAAAATCTTACAAAACTTCGAACTTGTACTTTCAGCGCAAATCAAGCTTGTATTAATTGCCAGTAAGCATATGTTCCTAAAAAAATGATCGCCTTCCTTTTTTTCATCTCCAAAGGCTTCAAAATCATCTGTAAACTGGGGTGTAATAGTAAAAAATGCATTACAGCTATTGAAGATGACCAGGACATACTCTTTATCAGAGTCTTGACTTGGTTTTATCTGCTCCCCATCCAGCTTACGGAGAACAAACTCAAGGTTTTCTGAAGTAATCATAATGAGTCTTGAATTCAGAGAAAATCTTACGTCTTTTTATTTATTCACAAAGTTTAATTTAAACGGTTTTTTTACTTAACCTTTGATCTCAATTTTGGAGAGTATTATACTTATTCACATTTTTCTTCACCTATCTTTCAATATCTTCATTGGTGTAGTCTATTCTAATTTTGAAAGAAGCGTTTTTCATATTTGCTTAGTGGTAAAAGATAACATCATTAAAACGCAATCAAGATTCTTCATTTTACTATTCACGATATCCTTTTTGGGTATCTCCTGAAGAAATAAAGCTTGAAGAAATTGTCAAGTCCATTACTGAAAAAAATATGACGGAGGAATTCCTTGAATTAATGGATGCTTACACCAGCCAGAATATTGACAGGATGTATGGGCTTGGAAAGGACTCTCCTCTATTTCAAGAGTATGCCGACCTTTTATTGGCTGAAAGAAACAAGAGTTGGATAGTTTAGATAGAAGAATTGATCAATCGAGCCTCAACATTTGTAGCTGTGGGTGCTGCACATCTTCCGACCGAAACAGGTGTCATTCAATTGCTCAAAGATCAGGGCTATAAGGTAGAACCAATTATTTTCTAAGTCTACTAGCATTTTAATTAACTAAATCAACTATTTTACAGTGAGCAATCAAACTTGATCTAAGTTGCTCCACATTTCCATTAACCAAAAACTTCAATCTATGAAACTTGAAATTCTCAACCTTAACAAACAATATGCAAATGGAGTGCACGCCCTGAAGGATGTAAGCCTCACCATTGGAAAAGGAATGTTTGGACTACTTGGTCCCAATGGTGCCGGAAAATCTTCTTTGATGCGAACACTGGCAACCTTACAAGAAGCCGATAGTGGTGAGGTCAGGTTGGGGGAAATAGATGTTCTCAAAGAGAAAGATAAGGTTAGGGGGATTTTAGGCTATCTTCCCCAGGAATTTGGGGTATATCCAAGGAGTTCAGCGGTGGAGCTATTAGATCATCTAGCTTTACTCAAAGGAGTCACAGTAAGTAAGGAGAGAAAAGAGTTGGTAGCGTACCTTTTACAAAAAGTTAATTTATATGAACATAGGAAAAAAGCTGTTAAATCCTATTCCGGCGGTATGCGTCAACGCTTTGGCATTGCACAATGCCTGATTGGAAATCCAAAGTTGATTATTGTGGATGAACCTACGGCAGGTTTGGATCCAGGGGAACGAAACCGCTTTTACAACCTGCTCAGTGAAATCGGTGAAGAAGCCATTTTGATCCTTTCTACCCATATTGTACAGGATGTTAGGGAGCTGTGTACCCAAATGGCCATTATGAACCAAGGTGAAATGCTCTATAATGGAACAGTGGATGATGCACTTGACCTGATCCAGGGGAAAGTTTATGAAAAAAGTGTAGAAAAGAATAGCCTGCCGGATTACAGAGAAAAGCATGATGTGATCAGTGACAAGTTAGTAGGTGGCAAACCGTTGATACATGTTTTTGCCCAGCAAGCACCCGAGGAAGGTTTTACTCCAGCTGATGCCAATCTGGAAGATGTATTTTTTGCTAAGATCAACCAATTGATTTAATCCTAAACTCCTGATTATGTTCGTTTTCCTAAAAAAAGAAATTAAGACTTGGCTAAAAAGCCCCATGCTCTGGATATTTTTTCTGATCATTGGTCTTTTGGTATTTGGAGCTGTCAGCAGTGATGAAATACAGATCGGTGGAGCTACAACAAGTGTCAAGAAGAATGCCCCATCTGTGATACAGCAATACTATGGGGTGATGTCCCTGATTGCATTATTAATGACAACAGCATTTATGAATGCTACTGCCAATAGAGATATTGACTCAGGCTTTTCAGGTATTTTATTTTCATACCCTATCAAAAAATCATCCTATTTCTTCGGGAAGTTTTTAGGTGCTTATTTGATCGCCCTGATTCCTTTGTTGGGCATCAGTGCTGGTGCATTGATTGGGCCTTTGATGCCATGGGCAGATCCTAATCGTTTCGGCCCTTTGTACTGGGAAGGCCATATCCAGGGAATGTTGACTTTTGGTATTCCCAATACTTTCATTATTGGCGTTCTTACTTTTGCTTTAGCAATTACTTTCAGAAACAATATGGTTTCTTATATCGGAGCCATGGGGCTTCTTGTATTGTATGCTGTATCTGGAAGGTTTATTGCCGATATAGAAAAAGAATGGCTCGCAAATCTACTTGACCCATTCGGCTTTTCTCCTTTGAATCTGGCTACCAAATATGCTACTGTAGAAGAATTGAATACCACAGCAGCGGGATTGCAGGGAGATTTCTTGTGGAACAGACTTTTTTGGATGGGAATTGCCACACTTTTTCTTCTGGTGCTTTACAGTAGGTTTTCCTTTCAACAGAAAAAGGAAAAAGCCAAGAAGAAAAAGAATGTTGATCAACCAGAATTGCAAAATCCTATCTCTCTTAGGATGCCAGCTATCCAACAAAAACCTGCCACAACATTTTCTTTGAGGGTGTTTTTAAAGTTGACGGCCTTTGAACTGAAAGCCATTGTCAAAAACCAGACTTTTATTATCATTTTGATCATTGGAATCATCAATTTAGTCACCTCCCTGACACTATTTACAGGAAGGTATGGGAGCAGTAATTATCCTTTAACCTATGATGTAGTTGAAAGCATTCAAGGAGCCTTTTCATTATTTCTGATAGGTATTGTTATTTTCTATTCTGGTGTATTGGTCTGGCGGGACAGGGATGTCAAGCTGGATGAAATCAAAGATGCAACCCCGACTGCCACCGGGCTTTTCCTTTCTTCCAAGATCACTGCACTCCTTCTTAGTGTGCAACTGATCCTTGTCATTACGATATTGATTGGTGTGATTGCCCAGGCTTCCTATAGCTACTTCAATTTTGAGCTTGGAGTATATTTCAGATCACTTTTGGTCAACGAGTTTCTGTTCTTTACTTATTTGACCATATTGGCTGTTTTCTTCCACTATCTGATCAATAACCGATATATCGCCTATTTTGCTTTTGTGGTATTTATCATTGCCATAGACTTTGTTTGGCAGGCGTTGGAAGTAGAAACCTTGATGGTTAGTTATGGATCAGTACCGAGAGGAACTTACTCTGACCTAAATGGTTTTGGCCCTTGGCAAACTGCTACTTTCTGGTTTCAACTCTACTGGGCAGCATTTGCCATGATATTAATTTATGTCAGTTACCTTTTTCTTTCCAGGGGAAAATCATTAGACCAGAATAGCAGGTTAAAAGAAGCTACCAGCAGATTGAAAAGTAGCAAAATTCTGATTACCTCTATTTTAGTCATATTCGTTTTGGTCGGTCTCAATGTATATTACAATACACTGGTCTTAAATGACTATGAATCAAGTGATCAGGTAGAAAGGAAACAGGTGGATTATGAAAATACTTACAAGATCTATGAAGGTATTCCGCAACCCAAATGGATCAGTATGAATTACCAAATTGAGCTTTATCCATCTGAGAGGGATTTGGAATTTGAGGTCAAAGGTATCCTGGAGAATAAATCTGCTGTGCCTATCACAGAACTGCATTTTTCCATTTCAGACACCAAGAACCCTTTGAACTTAATCATTGAGGGGGCAGAAATCAAAGAAAATGATATGGAATTGGGCTATAGAATTTATGAGCTTTCTAACCCAATGCTTCCCGGTGATCAACTCGAGGTTCTCATAAAAGGAGAAAAGCGTACAAAAGGCTTTGAAAACAGGGTCTCAAATACCAGAATTGTAGAGAATGGCAGCTTCTTTTATTCCATGGAAATGGTTCCTGATATCGGATACCAGCCTGATAATGAATTAAGGGATAGAAATAAGCGAAGAAAAAAAGACCTACCCGAAAGAAAACGTATGCCTTCTTTGGATGAAAACAACCTAGAGGCTAGAAATTACCATTATATCACCAACAGCAGTGATTGGATTGAGGTGAAGTCGATAATTGGTACTGAGGCTGGTCAGATTGCCATAAGTCCAGGCAAGCTTGTCAGGGAATGGGAAGAAAATGGGAGAAGGTATTTTGAGTATCAGCAAGAAGCTCCATCCGTTCATTTCACTTCTTTCCTTTCGGCAGATTACCAAGTCGAACGTCAGCAATGGCAGGATGTAGATATCGAAGTATATTACACCAAGGGTCATGAATACAACATTCCGAACTTTGCCAATGCTATGAAAAAATCTTTGGACTATTATACAAAGCATTTTGGACCATATCACCACAGTCAGCTGAGGATTGTTGAATTTCCTAGGTATGCAGGTTTTGCCCAATCATTTCCTGGAACCATGCCATACAGCGAAAGACTGGGATTTATCACAGACCTCAGGAATGTCACAGAGGACGATATTGATCTGGTATTTTATGTGACTGCGCATGAAACTGCCCATCAGTATTGGGCGCATCAGGTGATTGCTGCCAAGATGCGTGGGGCGGAATTATTGATGGAGGCCATTACGCAGTATTCAGCCCTGATGGTCATGGAACAGGAATATGGCAGAGATAAAATGCGGAAATTCCTCAGATATGAAATGGATGGCTATCTAAGAGGCCGCGGAAGTGAGTATGAAGCAGAACGACCATTGGCTGAAACTGAGCAGCAGGGCTATATTCACTATGAAAAAGGTTCTGTGGCCATGTACTACCTGAAAGAAATGATAGGAGAAGATCAGGTCAATGCGGCATTGAAAAATCTGATAGCTGAGTTTGGTTATCAAGGAGCCCCCTACCCCACTTCCATGGATGCCGTCAGGGCATTTCGGGCCAATACACCTGACAGTCTACAATATGTCATCGATGATTTGTTCCTGAATATCACACTATTTTCCAACCGGGTAGTTGAAGCTAACATAACCCAAGAAGGAGAAGAATATATAGTTGAATTTACCACAGAATCTAAAAAGTTCAGATCAGATTCATTGGGTAAAGAAAGTGCTGTTCCCATTGCAGACTATATTGATGTAGGTGTATTTGGTTATACAGATAATAAAAAACTTTTGGGTGAGCCTTTGATTTACGAAAGATTAAAAATCAATCAGGAAGAAAACAGCTTTACATTCCGTACCAAATCCAAACCCCAAGTAGTAGGCATAGACCCCTATAATTACTTAATAGACAGAGTACCAGGTGACAATATCAAGAAGGTCAACCTTAATTAAATTGTTGAACATCCTAAAGGGAAATGATTCCTAAATCAGGAAAATAAATCGTATGGTGCTCAAACCAAATCCTTCCTGTACATATATAAGACTGCCCATTTTTCTGGCAGTCTTTTTTCAAGCCTTTTTTGGATTACTTTCTCCAATTTTGGCTCAGGAGAGAACAGATTTTGCCAAAGGAAGGGTTTTGAATTCTGAAACCAAAGAGCCTGTACCATTTGCCCATGTATATTTCAAAGGTTTTGAAAATCAAGGCACTGTAACTGATATCAGAGGTGAATTCAAGTTAATTCCAAATTCAGAAACTGACAGCCTGGTCATTTCCCATGTAGGGTTTAAAATCCAGCTGCTTCCAATCAGCTCCATTGATGCATCAGGCAGTATATACCTTTTTCCCAAGCAAATTGAAATGGCTGAAATGATATTTCTTGCCGGGGAAAATCCTGCTTTGAATATCATCAGATCCGCAATAGACAATAGAAAAATAAATGACCCTGAAAATCTCAATGCCTATCAATACAACGCTTATAATAAACTGGTTTTTACATTAAAAGAAGCTGAAATAGGCGATACCCTTTCAGTAAAAATTGATTCTGCACTTAAAGGTGGTCATATTTTTATCTCCGAAAGTTTTTCTGAAATCACTTTTAAAAAGCCCGGTAACCGAAACGAAACCATAAAATCATCTAAAATGTCAGGTATTAAAAGCCCTGTCATCGCCCTGGTTTCCAGTACTTTTCAGCCTTTTTCATTGTATGAAGACCATATCATAGTTTTTGACATCCCCTATCTTAATCCTTTATCTAAAGAGGGGTTGAGAAAATATGACTACTTTTTGGAAGACAGCATCCAGAATGACTCTGGAACTTCCTTCATTATAAGTTTCCAAGCTCAAAAAGGCAAAGGGTATTTGCTTGGCCAGGGAATTATGGCCGTGTCTTCCAATTTGTTTGCCCTGGAAAATATGGTATTCAAGTCTTTGGAAAATGGAGGAACCCTCCAATTTGAGCTTCAGCAGAAAAATAAATGGGATGGAAAACATTGGTTTCCTGAGCAGGTAAATAGCAAGTATTTGATGGCAGATTTTGACATTGAAGGACGCCCGCTCAAGCTGATCAATCAACATTTCATTTCTGGTGTTAGGATAAATCATGATTTGAAAACCCGAACAATCAGCCCTGTTGCGATGATCTTTGATATTCAAAACGAGGAGTTCCCAATGGAGGATTATAGGCGGGACAGTCTTTCAGAGGCTGAATCTCTTACCTACAAACGCTTCGAAGAATTGGATGATAAAACCCTTGAACGCCTAAAAACTTTTTCCCAAGTGATGACTCAATTAAGCTTAGGTAGAATACCGCTTGGCCCTGTGGATTTGCTGCCCAACAGATTATTCAGACTCAATCAGCATGAAGGTTTTGCGCTGGGACTGGGGATTTCCTCGAATCAAAAGCTTTCGGATTGGTTTCGGACTGAAGGTTATTTTCGATATGGATTTAGAGACCGGGCATGGAAATATGGAGGAGGGATTGAGACATTGTTTTTAAACAGAAAGGATAGTCGGTTGATGTTCTATTATAGCCATGACATTGTTGAAATCGGTCATGTACCTTTCATCAAATCAAACAGCTTTAGCAGGTCCAGTGATATATTCCGTGAATTTCTAGCCGAAAGAATGGATCAGGTAGAACGTTTTTCAGTTTCTTTTTCCCAAATACCACTTCGCAATGTGAAGGTATCCATCGCGAGCAGTCTTGAAGATAGGGTTCCACTATGGGTCGATCATTCAGCTTTTACAGAAGAGGGTAACCTTACCTCTTTAAGGGCAGCAGAAGTTGGACTGAATATTAGATACAATGCCAATGAAAAACTCTCCAAAATAGGTTCAGGTTTTCTTCCCGGCCCTCCTTCTTACCCAATCTTCAATTTGCATTTTTCCAAAGCAATTCCTGAAATATTGGGCAGCAATGTTGATTTCTGGAAAATAGCGCTGAAAGTGCAGCATGAATGGAAGAAAGGGGTTTCTTTGAACCGGTTTCTTCTCTCCGGAATGGGAGCTTGGGGGGAATTATTACCTCCTTCTTATTTGAATACAGGATTCGGAATACGACCTCAAGCACAGGAAATATCTATCTCTTTGCCAGGCTATCTACAGACCATGCGGATCTATGAATTTTTATCAGACAGAGCCATTCAGTCCACATATTCACACTTAACAGGGCCATTGCTTGACCACAAAGCAGGCTGGGTAGGTTTTGCTCCTCAATTGAATTTGATTCAAAGCTTTGCAATTGGCAGCCTTCGAGATCCAATTCTGGCAGATAACCTTGGCTTCAAAACCTTGGAGCGGGGCTATTTGGAATCAGGAATTGAGCTTCAAAACCTGGTCAAATACAAATCTGGCTTTGGGTATCAGGGAATTGGTATAGGGGCATTTTACCGCTGGGGAGCATATTCAAACCCAGCTTTTAAGGACAATCTTCTGATCAATTTGTCATTGACCACGGCATTTTAACTCCCCCTTCATTACACATAACCCTTTTTCTGCACTCCTGTATTTAAACCTTCTTATTCCTGTTTCAATTTCAATATTTGACAAAAAAAGAATTCAAAATTCATCTTGAATTATTACTCAATTCAAATAAAACAATGATATGGCCATAACGAGTAATTTGAAATGGAGCAAAGAAAAGGATATTTGGCAACTCTCCAATGGGGAAGAATTATTATTGAGCCTAGGTAAAAAAGTGAAAGGACAGGCACCACTTTTCTTTGAAAATCGGTCCTTCAAAATCTCAGAAAAAGGATCTTGGAATACTACATGGTATATTGAAAATGAAAGGAATGACAAAATACTAGAGATGAAATTTGGCCTTTTGTCTTCCAAGGGTAAAATCAGATTCCAGGACGGTGCCCGATATGAATGCCATTTTAGGAATATGTCAAATCTTCATATCATCATTTATGACTTAAGGTATCAAGAAGACTTAGTTAGTTTTCAGCTAGAAACATATGAAAAAGGGAAGACCCGTCCAAAAATGGTTTTCCACCAAAAAGAAGTTTTTACTGACAAACTCTTTTTTCTTTTGGGTTTGGGCATGTCCCTTTTTCTCCAACATTATCAGGAAGATGCTGATTTCACGACCACCTTTTTACTTTTGACTTCTTAAGGCCAAAGAATATTTAGTATTATTCATGAATTCATACCACTATAAAACCTGTAAAAAAATATTATGATGATATTACTCTAACATAAAGATCAAAATTCTTCGGGAAACAAATCCAACCGAATACTGCTTTACAATTAAAGGTTTATGATCATGAAACAAAGAATTTCCAAAAACCAAATTTACTGGCTTTGTCAAGTTCTGGGTTGGTTTTCATTGGTCTTAGTAGAAACTATCAATTACACTTTTGTCCTTGTTGGAAGTTTCCAATGGGAATATGTCAGTGCTTTTGGTATCCAAGCCCTTTATGGATTATTGGTGACCCATTTTTATAAAAAATTCTTTATCAGAAAATCCACTTTTGAAAGACCAATTAGAGCTATCTGGGTCAAGGGGCTAGCAGATACTTTCAATATCAGTTTGATCATTACTTTAATTATCATTGGACCATCCATCATCCAAAGTTGGTATTTGATGACAGACCAAATCCTTGCTGTCAGCATAGAAATATTAGGCCGGATTCTCAATCAAGGCAGATACATCGTGGTATGGATTATCATTTATTATATGTATAAGATTTTGGAACGCAACCGAAGCATCCTTCAGGAGAAACTTGAAATGGAGAGTTTACTGACTTCTACAGAACTCGAACTGCTCAAGACACAGCTCAACCCCCATTTTCTGTTCAATGCGTTAAATAGCATCAAAGCACTTGTTTTGATAGACGGGCATCTGGCGAAAGATGCCATTATCAAGCTCAGCGAACTGCTTCAATTTTCTCTGAGGTATGAAAAATCACCTCTGATCAAAATGTCCGAGGAGATCTATAAAGTTGAAAAGTACCTTGAACTGGAAAAAATAAGATTCGGAAGCAGGCTCAGCTATGAAATTGAAGTTGCACGAGATGCACAAGGCTTGGAAGTGCCACCGGCTTTGGTTTTGACATTGACCGAAAATGCTATCAAACATGGCATTACCCAATTACCTGATGGAGGTCAAATAAAAATAAAAGTGGAATCACGTGAAAACACCCTTTTGATCCAAGTGATAAATAGTGGCAGGCTTAAAGGCGAGAATCTTAAGGGCATTGGTCTGAAAAATATTAGGGGAAGGTTGGTACACCTGTTTGGAAAAACAGCTAACCTTCATTTACAAAACCATCTAGAAAACAGTGTGCTCACCACCATCTCCTACCCTATACATGCTCAAAGTTGACAATAACCATAGGGACCTTAAAATTCAGACAAAGTGGAATAAAACCAGACTTTATTGGTTGCTGCAATTTATTGGTTGGTTTTCCTTGATGGGGATAGAAATTTTCAATTTTACTTTTTTTATCAATGGAGATTTTCAATCGAGTTACCTGTATTCTTTCGGTATATTTCCCATAATTGGTATCCTTACAACACACGCATACAAAACATTTTTTATTCCCCCTGCTACGTTCTCACAGGGACTCCCTAAAATCTGGAGTAAAGCATTGTTGGATATTGTATTGATTAGCTTGGTTATGGTTTTCATTGCCAGACTATTATCCATTAGAGGTTCAAGTTCTATTTTAAATATGGAATTGGGTCAATTGCTCAGCAGCATGGGACCTCAGTTATTGAATATTGCCAGATATGTGATGGTTTGGATTACCATTTATTACCTCTACCATATTCTTATGCGCAACACTGAGATTTTGGAGGAAACTTTGGTGGCGCAACTTAATGCCCAAACCACTGAGCTAGAACTCCTTAAAACACAGCTCAATCCCTCTTTCTTGTTTCAATCCCTGAGTAGTATTCAGGCCATGGTATTATTGGATAAAGATCAAGCAAGGGACAGTATTCTGAAGATCAGCGAGTTGCTTCGCTATTCCTTAAACTATGAAAAAAATACACTTGTAAGCCTGAGAGAAGAACTAAACGAGCTTCATAAGTACCTCGATTTGGAAAAAATCCGATTAGGGGATCAGCTTTCTTTTACCATTGAATTGAGAGTAGAATTCATGGAACTTAGGGTTCCAACGGGTTCTCTCCTAAATCTGATGGAGAATGCCATACGCTATGGAGTTGAAACCTTGGAAGATGGAGGAGAAATCCGGTTAAGTGGTGAGATCCTTGAAAGGAAAGTAGAGTTACGACTGACTTATGATAAAAATTCCGCCATAAAGAAAATGGCAAATTCTTCTCTGGAGAATTTACAGCTTCGGCTGGAAAAAATTTATGGAGAAGCAGCATCCTTGGTTTTTCAAAACAATCTACAAAATCAAATGAATACAATTTTGAGTATACCTAATCAATCACAACCATGACAATCAAAGCACAAATCATAGATGATGAAACTTTGGCAATCGCCGAGCTGAAAGTTCTGTTGAATGCTTTTCCTCAGATTGAGCTTATTTCCTCAGAAGAAAAAACCAGCGAAGCCCTTGCCAAGGCCAATCAACTCAAACCTGACCTTATTTTTCTGGACATTAATATGCCGGGAATGAATGGTTTTGAGTTCCTGGAGAATCTGGAGGAGGTGCCTGAAGTCATCTTTGTGACAGCTTATGATGAATACGCCATCAAGGCCTTTGAAGTCAATGCGTTGGATTATTTGCTCAAACCTGTCAATCCCGACAGACTTGCCGAAGCCATCAAGCGTTTGGAAAAAAGGATTTCGAAGCAAGAAAAGGCTCCCAAAGATGACCGGCTCACCTTGGACAAAAAAATTTTTATCAAAGACGGTGAAAAATGCTACTTTGTACCTGTAGCCGATATTTTCTTATTGGAAAGTGAGGGCAATTATGTAAAAGTATTTTTTGAGGATAAAAAACCACTTCTTCATAAATCCCTGACCTACATGGAAAACCGCTTACCTGACAATGTGTTTTTCAGGGCCAATAGACAGTACATTTTCAATATGAACTATGTCAAAAAGATAGAGCCCTATTTCAATAGTACACTATTAATAGAAATGAACAATGGACTAAAAATAGACCTGAGTCAAAGGCAAAGTGTGAAGTTCAGGGATATTTCAGGGGTTTAAAATGGTTTAACAAGCCTTATTTATCAATTCCGATTCCATATCCAAAGAGCATGGCTGAAATTAATAAGTAGACAAATAACCAATTCTTCATACTCTTGAGAGAACAGGATCTATCGGAAAATCGTGTATATTAGCATAAATAAATATGATTTAATACATAAAAAACGATGAGAACTACATTAGAAATTCCTGAAAAGCTAATCAAGGAAGCGATGGAGCTTACCGGTGCTAAAACAAAAAGTCAATTAATAAAGGAAGCTTTGGAGGAACAGATTGGACGAATTAAAAGGAAGCGTTTAATCACCCATAAAGGAACAATTGATCTGGATATTGATTTAGACTCGCTTAGAAATAGATAGTATGTCGGGGTATAGGGTTTTGGTGGATAGTTCGGTGTGGATTGATTATTTCAAGTCGGGCAATGTCCCACTCCTTGACCAAATGATCATAGAGGACTTGGTTTGCACCAATGAGCTAATTTTAACAGAATTATCACCTTTTTTGGAACATAAAGGCAAATTTGACATTGTAGAAAACCTTCAAGAATTGGAAACCATTCCTTTAAGCATTGATTGGTCGCTGATAAGAAAATATCAAGTTCTGAACCTTCAAAATGGGGTAAATAAGGTAGGCATTCCTGATTTGATCATCTTGCAACAGGTTATTCAGGAAAAAATTTCACTTTTTACTTTCGATAAACACTTCAAATTAATGCAGGATTATCTAAATTTTGAGTTGATTAATTAAGGATGCTGATATTTTTTAGCTTGTTGGGGGTTTAACAGTTTAAGTTTCGTTTCTTGGTTAGATTTGTAATAGACTCTAATTCAGGACATCAAACTTTCTTTTGTGTTTAATGAATAAAATTGCCCGAAGAATTGAAAGTAGCAGCGGAGCAACAGCCGTTGATTTTTAACACTTCTTTCTTAGCTATTTACGAGCTGCCTGCTTCGGAAATCACAAAAGTGGATTTTATAGATAGGGTATTAGATGTGGATCTGTTACATTTGGATGGACAGTAAGTATGAAATGGATTAATTCAGAAAAGTTCACTTTGGATAAGAAAGAAATATTCAGGTTTTTAAGGGATCTTTCAGAAGATGAAGTTGTCAGTGATGATTTTTTGAACTCTGTTGAAAAAGCCTATGTATTGGCTGAGCCTTTAAGGGAGTTTTTGAAAAAAGCGAATTCCTTATGATCCAAACCGACAATTTCGAAAAAGTAGAAGTAGCTTCACAGGAAGAATTGCGAAGATGGTTAGAACAAAACCATCAACAGAAGGAAAGTGTATGGCTGGTTACTTATAAAAAAATCATTCTAGAAAAATACCTTTCCACCTCTCAGGTTTTAGATGAACTCTTATGTTTTGGTTGGATAGATGGGATCAGAAGGAAGTTGGATGAAGACAGAACCATGCAGCTGATCTCACCAAGAAAAGTCGAACATTGGGCAAAGACCTATAAAGACAGAGCTGCCAAGTTGATTGAAGAAGGTAAAATGCAAGAGGCCGGTTTTCAGTCCATTGAGCTTTCTAAGCAAAATGGGCTTTGGGATTTTATGGAAGATGTGGACAAGTTAATTGTCCCGGTAGACCTACAGGACGCTTTGGACAATAAGCCCGAGGCTACAGAATTTTTCTATGCCATCAATGATTCAAGTAAGCGCTTTGTTTTACGATGGATTAAATTAGCCAAAGCTGAAAAGACGAGAATGGCTAGGATTGATCAGATAGCTGAACTGTCGGCCAAAGGTGAAAAGTTGAAGGGAAGCTGAATGGGATGCCACGAATGGCACAGATTTGCACTAATGTTTTTTTACCACGAATCACACGGATTTGCACTAATATTTTTATTCGTTTTTATTAGTGTTATTAGTGGCTAATAATTTAAGTGGCAAAAACGTATTCTTCAGCTTGTTTTTTGAGAGCTTTGTTCATCGCCTCAAAGCCTTGCTTGATAGCTGTGTCCAACTTTTTAGCCATCATACCTACCAGCATCCCTTTAAACTTTTCTCCATGGATAAAGGTGGTGCTTCCATCTACATTTTCCATTAGCTCAAAGTAATGTTCCCCATCAAAGATTCCAGGGGAAAATAAATGGCCTAACCATCTGAATTCTTGCGCTTCTTTAAAAGCCAAAACCTTTGGATTGAAAGTCATGGGTTTATCACCTTGAGGCCCAAGAACAACTTTGATTTTGTTTCCTTCTTTAGCTATTCCTGAAATAGACCTAATAAATGGATTCCATTGGCCGTGCTTTTCAAAATCAGTAAGCACATCCCATACTTGTTGAGGGGTGGCGTTGATATGTATCTGGGTTTTAATTTCCTTTTGCATGGTTCTTAAATTTTTGTTTTTACAAATTAATGATGAACCAAAGGTAGGGGCTTGGCAAACTGCTTCTCTTGATAAAAATCAAGAAATCAGGAAAGCTGCTTATTTCGGATCCTGCTGAAGGTTTCAGGGGTCATCCCAAGCATGGAGGCGATGTATTGTAAAGGCACTTGGTTGAATAGCGAAGGGTTTTGAGCAAAAAAGGCATTGTAACGTTGCTCTGCCGATTTTGAAAGATGATTGTAAATACGGTTTTCTAATATGGCGAAGCATTTGACAATAAATAGCTTTTCCAGCTCATGCCATTGCGGCACCACTTTGACGATATTCTGATAATCCGTTTTGCTGATGGTAAATAGCTCTACCTCGGTCAAGGCCTGCATATTCCATCTTGAACTGCCCCCAAACATAAAACTGCTGATCTCGGTCACAAAGTAGCCCGGACCAGAGATCCACTGGGTGATTTCTTTGCCGTCTTCATTAGCAAAGATTCTAATTAACCCAGTTTTTACAAAGCTCATTTTATTTGATTCCTGGCCTTGCTTTAAAAAGTACTCCCCTTTTTGAAGTTTTCCCTCATGAAATCTTTCAGTCACAGCCTTCAAGTCTTCCTGCTTTAGGACACCGAAATATTCTTGGATGAAATGGTCTAATGAAGGCATAAATGGAATTTTATCGTCTTAAGGGAAATTCAATGAAATTAGTTTGTATTGAAGTTCTGGAATTTCTTTTTTCCCGTTTTTCACTGAGAAGTAAACTTAAAGGAATAGAGAACATAACTCATTCCGTATTTGAGGTGCATGAACTTGTATCACCATTACTTTTTCCCCAAAATCTATAAATGTTCTATTTACCGACAATTTTCTGCAATCCCTTTTCCTCTTCCACCTTTTTGAGCAATTCTACCACACTGCTGACATTCAGCTTTTTCATGATATTAAAGCGGTGTGTCTCAATAGTTCTGATGCTTTTTTTGAGCTGATCGGCAATCTCCTTATTATTCACACCGCTGTAAATCAGCCTCAGAATTTCCTTTTCACGCTTGGTAAGGTCATAATCATATTCTGAGTCCTTTTGGACCGGCTCACCTGGATTTTTGACGGTCAGGTAGGAATTGATCAGCACATTGCTGATATCCCCACTAAAATATTTTCCTCCTTTGTGTATGGAACGGATAGCTTTGAGAAATTCATCTTTGCTCGTATCTTTCAGCAGGTATCCTGATGCCCCTACTTCCACTGATTGGAGGATATACTCATCATCATTGTGCATGGAGAGGATCAATGCCCTGGTCTTTTCAGAATAATCTTTGAGTTTTCGGGTTGCCTCCAAGCCATTCATGTTGGGCATCCGGATATCAATCACAAGTACATCCGGTTGCAGCTGCTTTACGGCTTCGAGGGCTTCCAATCCATCATTGGCTTCTCCAATGACTTTGATTTCACCTTCTGTTTCGAGCAATAGTTTAATACCGTTTCGTACTACGGTATGGTCATCTGCCAATACTACATTTATCTGATCTGTCGTCATTTGGGTTATTATTTATATTCCAATGGTAAATCAATTTGGATCTTGGTTCCTTTTCCAGGAGCTGTTTCCAACAAAAACTGGCCATTGATAAAGTTTACTCTTTCCTTAATGTTAAAGATTCCATGACCTGAGGCTTTAAAATGGCCTTCTTGGGTCAGTTTGCCATAATCAAAGCCCTTCCCGTCATCTATAATTTCCAAATTTAGAAATTTTGTGTTGTGCGCAAGCCTGATTTTGATCTGGCTTGCTTCCGAGTACTTGATCGCATTGTTTACAGCTTCCTGTACGATGCGGTAAATATTGTTCTCCGTCTTGACTTCTAACCTGGAAAGGAAGCCAGTCCTGTTTTCAAAAACCACAGGGATTTTGGAAATTTTGGACATTTCATCGGCAAACTTGTTGAGCACGGCTGCCAGTCCATAATCCGATAAGGCTACAGGTGTCAAATGAAAGGATATTCTTCGGACTTCTTTTATCACATCAGCGATCAGCTTTTTGGACACTTCAAGTCTTTTTTCCTCTTGAAAAGTCTTCACCTCATTGATGCCGTCGAGACTGAATTTGAGTGCAGAAAGGTACTGACCAATGCCATCATGAAGGTCCCTTGAAATCCTTCTCCGCTCTTCTTCCTGTCCCTCCAGAATCAATGCTGACCTGTACTGCTGTTCCTTAAGTCGTTTGTCCAGTTTTTCCTTGTGAATTTCCTGAGATCGTGCCTGTGCCTCCTTCACTTCAGTCTCATCCACTGAAATCAGCATCAGGCTTTCTATCTGGGATTCCTTATCGAGAACTGGAACCAAATGCAATTGAAGCCAGACAAAGTCTCCTTCTTCGTTGACCAACTTTAGGTCTCCTTCCCAGCTTTCGCCTTCATGGAGCAGGTCTTTGATTTTTTGGACAAATTTGGAATTGTACCCTTGATTCTCCAGCCAAGTAAAGAGATTCAAAGGTTTCACATCCCCAAAAGTCATAATCTCGGAAAATTTTTCAGAAAAATAAGTGAAGTCACCGGTTGGACTGCATTGGGCATAGAGTGTCAGGTCCTCTACTTCAACTTCTGCCTCTGCTAATTCTAGGTAGGATTTTTCCAAAGATTCATATAGTGCCGATATTTCCAAGGTCATTTTTCTGGAATTGGACTCCTTTTCAGCCAATTCTTTAAAATTGCTTTTGATCAGTTGAGCAGAAGGCCAAAAAATAAACCTCAGCTCGAGAAATATCAGAAACAGAGCAAGCCCAAGTAGAACGAGTTCGGCCTTACGCAAACGGGATACTTTTGCCTGGGCCAATCGGTCAATTTGATCTACAATCTGGTCCATTACTTCCAAAAAAGCCCCTTCATTTGCAAGAATTGATTCCAATGCATCATCTTCCAAGTCATCCGTCAATAAGCTGGAAACCCCTGATACCATTGCTTCGAAATTAGGCTCTATTTGATTGAAAAGCATCAGAACATCCTTATCAGTAACACCTTTGACACCCAATTCTTGGTTGCCGGATAATAAGGCTTCATGTGCAATGGTCCATTCCTGAAGACTTTTGGTCAAATCCTTTCGGTATTGATCCCTTTCGGGACCCTTAGCATTGGAAAAAAGTAATGCTGTTTTGGCGATTTTTTGACTGAGCATACGCTGCCTGCCGGAAAGGTTCACCTCTCTGGAATCACTTTCCTGTTGGGAAATATAGTACTGGAGAATACCCTGACTGATCAAAATGGTCAAGGCTATCGCAGACAATGCAAACAGGTACCTCCATCGGAGGTTTGAAAACCTTTTTATACCCTGTTCACCAGTATCCATATACTTAATTTTTAAATTCAAATTTAAGTATTTAAACCAATATTAAGTGTAAATACGCAATTTGAACAATACAAATGAAATTAATTCTCAGTAATTTTGATCAAATCCTATAAAAACGAAGCCATCCTCCACTTTCACAGGATAGGTGATGATGGAGCATTCATCTCCATCGAGGTTATTTCCGTTTTTAAGAGAAAAAGTCATTTTATGAAAAGGACAAGCAACCTTGGGTTCTTCTCCACAAGAGCCGATCATCCCTCGTGAAAGGGCCATCTGCATCTTATGTGGGCATAAGTTCTGGCAGGCATACCATTCATTCCTTCTTGTAAAATTGAAAACAGCAATCTGCAAATCCTTGTACTTGACACAGGCTCCGCCATTTTCAGGAAAAGCCGATACCGAAGCCGCCTTGAACCATATAATCTCCTCAGATTGCTCCGCTTTTTTGTATTTTTCTAATTCTGTAAACATGTTAAAATAGGTTTGGTAAATGAATCTGGAATACAACAATTATTTAAACCATTAATTTTTCAAGACCAATCAACAGGTCGCTTTTGTCCTCTCATTGGTTGAAATCCTACTGTCGGATCTTTTTCTTCTGCATTGACAAAATGTTTGAATTTGGCCCTAAGGCTAGGATTATTGACTACTTCTTTCCATTCACAGGAATAGGTCTCTATCATAAATGCCATTTCCTTCTCTAACTCCTCACCTAGGCCCAGACAATCGTTCACCACTACATCTTTCAGGTAGGCAATCCCTCCTTCCATTTTATTCAGCCATGTGGCTGTCCTATTGAGTGGTTCGGCCGTCTTGATATAAAACATCAGAAAACGGTCAATATATTTCAAGCAGGTTTCATCGTCCAGATCATTGGCCAAGAGTACTGCATGTTGAGGTTTAGACCCACCATTACCACATACATAAAGGTTCCAGCCTTTTTCGGTGGCAATGATACCGAAATCCTTACTCTGGGCTTCCGCACATTCCCGCGTGCAGCCCGAAACTGCACCTTTGAGTTTATGTGGAGACCTAAGACCCCGGTATCTTTCTTCAACCCGAATGGCAAAAGAAACAGCATCTTGCACGCCGTACCTGCACCATGTTGTTCCCACACAGCTTTTGACAGTTCGTAGTGACTTTCCATAAGCATGACCGCTTTCAAAACCCGCATCTATGAGTTCTTCCCAAATATCAGGCAGCTCATCCACTCTGGCCCCGAACATGTCTATCCTTTGTCCTCCGGTGATTTTGGTGTATAATCCATATTTTTTAGCAACTTCACCGATTACAATGAGCTTGTCAGGAGTGATCTCACCTCCGGGAATTCTAGGTACCACAGAATAAGTACCTCCCTTTTGGATATTTGCTAAAAAACGGTCGTTTGTATCTTGTATGGTATCCTGCAAAACAACCAGATCATTCCAGGTACTGGCCAATAAAGATGCTACCAAAGGCTTGCATACCTCGCAACCATCACCTTCACCAAACTCATCAAGAAGAGCATCATAAGTTTTTATTCCTCTGACCTTTATCAAATCCAAAAGCTCCTGACGGGAGTAATCAAAATGCTCACAGACTACATTTTTTACATTTTTTCCCAAGGCTTTCAACTCTGCATGAAGCAGGTCTTTGATCAATGGCATGCATCCACCACAGCCCGTCCCTGCTTTGGTACATTTCTTTAAAGCATCTATTTCATGCACCCCTTCGGAAATGACTTCACACAGGTCTGATTTACTGATGTTTTCGCAGGAACAAACCTGAGCTGTAGACGGAAGGGCATCAACCCCTGCTCCGATTTCTTTATCCCCACCTCTTGCCCCAAGAATAAGGTCTTCCGGCTCAGGAGGCAGTGGCATATTGTTTTGCACCATTTGAAGAAGCATGCTGTATACAGACGTATCCCCTACCAGGATTCCCCCAAGCAGTCGCTTACCATCTTCAGAAATGTTGATTCTCTTATATATACCCTTACTTTTATTTTCATAAACAATGGGCTTACTCGGTTCTGATTCACCGAAGGCATCCCCAAAACTTCCTACCTCAACACCTATAAGTTTCAGCTTGGTTGACATATCATAACCTGTAAAAGGTCTGACTTCATTTTGCAAAAGTTGGTTGACTACCTGTGTTGCCATCTCATAACCCGGTGCCACCAATCCAAAAACCATATTATTGTAAGAAGCTGCTTCACCAATGGCAAAAATATCAGGGTCATTGGTCTGCAAAAACTCATTGACTACAAAACCTCCTCGGGCTGCTTTTTCCAGACCTGCCTTTTCCGCAAGCTCGTCCCTTGGTTTGATGCCAGCAGAAACCACCAGCATGTCCACCTCCAAAAAAGATCCGTCTGCAAACTCCAACCCTGTCAATTTACCGTTTCCTTTGATCTCTCTGGTATTTTTGTTCAGATGAATGCTGATTCCTAGTTCCTCAAGCTTGCTTTGAAGCAGTCCTGAACCAGCTTCATCCAGCTGTCTGGGCATGAGCCTAGGTGCAAATTCTATAACGTGGGTTTTCAGGCCCATGTCTAAGACAGCTTTGGCAGCCTCCAGCCCAAGCAGCCCTCCCCCGATCACAGCGGCAGATTTGGCTTTTTGTCCATATTGCATCATAGATTCCAGGTCCTCCAAAGTTCTGTACATAAATACTCCACGCTTTTCTACTCCCTGAATCGGCGGAACAAAAGCAGATGCTCCTGTAGCCAAGATCAGATAATCATAATGGATTTTGTGCCCCAAATGACTCAGTACACACTTGTTTTCCCTGTCAATCAGAACAATAAGTTCCTTAGTTCTAAGGTCAATCTGATTTTCCCTATACCAAGATCGGGAAGCCAATAAAAGGTCATTTGCCTTTTTGCCCGAAAAATAAGCACTAAGATGAACCCTGTCATAAGCAGGCCAAGGCTCCTCCCCAAACACCGTAATTTCAAATTGTTTTCCGGGATCCTTTGCTCTTAGCTTCTCACAAAACTTGTAACCCACCATCCCATTTCCGATCACAACTACCTTTTTCATATGATAATATTTTTTTGGACTTTGGTTTCTATAAAATATCTACAATCAGCAAGCTTATCAACGAACCTCAAATAGTATTAATACTTAGATTATACTGCTAAATTAAAAGATAATTTTTATAATTGTAAGTATTTTTACGTATTTTTACTTAATTTTAATTTATCGAACTACTTAGAAATCTAAAAATGAAGCACAAACCATTTCTTACTTTGGTAGGAGCAGGCCCTGGAGACCCTGACCTGATCACTTTGAAGGGGATAAAAGCGATTTCAAGCGCTGATGTTATCCTTTATGACGCGTTGGCAAATCCAGTTCTTTTGGGGCATGCTCCTGAAACTACTTTGAAGATATTTGTAGGGAAAAGAGCAGGGTTGCATCAAAAACAGCAACTCGAAATAAACAAAATGATCGTAGGGTATGCCCGAAGCATGGGCCATGTGGTAAGGCTAAAAGGCGGAGATCCTTATGTATTTGGCAGAGGCCATGAGGAGCTGGAATACGCATTGTCACATGACATTCCTGGAAGCTATGTTCCGGGCATTAGTAGCTCCATATCAGTACCGGGCCTTTGCGGAATTCCACTGACAAAAAGAAACATCAATGAAAGCTTCATGGTGGTCACTGGCACCCTGAAAGACGGTAGTATTTCCAATGACCTATTTATGGCCGCTCAGAGCAGTGCCACAATAGTCATTTTGATGGGAATCAATAAACTAAAGTCCATCATAGAAATTTTCAAAACTTTCAGGGGCGAAGAGGAACCTATTGCCCTGATTCAAAACGGCTCTTTGGCAAATCAAAAAATGCTGACAGGAAGATTGCGGGATATTTTAAAAAAGCAGGATACTGAGCCTATTGGCTCCCCTGCCCTTATTGTAATAGGGAAAGTGATCCTTGAACAATTAAAACTTAAAGAAAGCATGCATCAGCTTATGGAGACAAGTTCCATGGATTCCCTTTAAAATATCTATTTTTACCCCACTCACCAGCGCATGCAGCCATGAAGACAGAAAAATTAAGCCAGACTATAGCCGAAATAGACAGGTTAAATGCAGAGGATCCATTTTATGATAATAATGATGGAAAGATGATCCCCAAAGAATTGTTGTATAGCCAAAGAATGTCCAAAATGTTAATGGATTATGAGCCAATGGCTTCTGAACCATTACAGATTGCTACCAGGGCACAACACATTCAACGCTGGAAAATTCCAAGAGAATCCTATCCTATGGATCGAAAAGGCTACCTCATGTGGCGTACTGAACTCAAAAATTTTCACGGAAAAGTCACCTCTGACCTAATGGAAAAAATGGGATATCATGAGGCTGAAATAGGTCATGTCGATGATCTGATCAACAAAAGAAGGTTGAAAACCGATCATGAGGCACAATGTCTTGAGGATGTAGTATGCTTGGTATTTTTAAAGTATTATTTTGATGATTTTATTGAAAAACATGCAAATGAGGAAGATAAAATCATTTCCATTGTCCGTAAGACATGGAAAAAAATGTCTGAAAAAGGACATCAAGCAGCTTTAAACATGTCTCATTCACCCAAGTCGCTGAATTTGATAAAGGCAGCGCTTGAGCAGGATTAACCTCCTAAAGTAGCCGATAGGCAGATTTTGGACTTTCACAGACCGGACAACAATAATCTGAAGGAAGCTTGGAAAATTCAAAGCCAGGGGCTATTCCGTTGATCCGGTCCCCAAGCTTTTCATCATAAATTGTCAGGCAGGAAGAGCATTGATATTTGTTGGAAGAATCAGTGTTTTTTTTGTTGTCAGGCTTCTTTTGAGTATTTAAAGACTTGACATTCAACTGATCATAATATTTATAACTTAACTGAAGCAATAGGGCTGGAATGGTTTCCAAAGAAACACCTTTGACAAAATAATAATACTCAGACAGGTTTGGATTAAAGTCTTTTGAATAAAGGATATTGAAAGAGTCAGGTGCTTTTTCAGACCGACCTGCAATTCTCTCTATCACTACAGAAGTGAAAGCGATCATATGACCGGTTTTGATAGAAAATGAAAGGCCATAGGTACTGATATCCATTTTATCCAATTTTCTAACCAGAAAATCTTTGATCTCCTGTGCATCTTTATCCAGTACCGGAACATGCCAGTTCAACTCCAGAGAACTGTGCCTGATGTTGATTCCGAATTTCCCAAGAAGCTTCTCCCAACTCAGCCTGTCTTTTTCTTCTACCCCCCTAACGATTAATGATTTCCAAGGAGTAAGACTCAGCTTTCCAATATTGGTTTCTAGGCACAACTCGCACATTGCCCTGAGGAAATTGATGGAAAATCTATTGTCTCTCCAATAAAGTCCCAGCCAGTATTTTCCTCCAGCCACCCTGTTCATTCCTTCATAATAAATAGAAGTAGGTTCGCCAAAAACAAGCTTTTGCTCCAAGTTCTGAAGTTTTTTATCTATCCCTTCAATGGCCTTTTCGAAGATTTCTTCATAGCCTAAACCTGATATCTGAGGATTCGATGCCTCAATTTTTTTTGCTATTTCTGATAAATCGTAACTATAAACCAGTTTCGGAGCACACCAAGGTTTAGGGTCTATTTCTGAAAACCTGAGATAGAGGTACCAATAATTTTCTTTGGGAGAAGCCACAAAGTTGATATTACCTGTAAAGATCGGTACTAGGCTTTGAACAGGGTCTGTGATATTGATTTTCAACTTGGGCTTAAAATCAAAGGTGTCCAGGATGTAATGGTAAATGTGTGAAGCCAGCCAATGTGTGGTGGGCATGACATCCAGTGCTGTATAAGAGCTGACTATATTCTGGAATGATTCCCCATCAGTATCAAAATCAATCTGGATGGACTTAAAAGTTTCCTCCAGTAATTCGCGGTTTTTATCTTTTAGAGAAAAAAGTATATCCTGTCTGGAGCCCAGGTGTATACAGGGTGCTCCAAGCTTTTGCGCCGTGAGCACAATTTTTTGAAAGTCACCGGGAGAAAGGATACCGCCCTTGACCAATACCCTCACAAGTTCAGATTTTTTGGACTCAATATTATCAATATGCTTTATTTCTTCCATTATTTTCTATTGATTATAAGCATTATAGGCAATACAACTTCAATCTATAGATTAATCTATGTCTTTGGAAATCAGGTCAAGAATGGCTTTGACTTCTGGCTTGCAACTTCCACACCCCTGTCCTGCCCCTGTCTGTTTACATACTTCCCTGAAATCTGTCAGACCGGAAGCAATACATTTTTCAATATTCCCTTTTCCCACATTTCCACAGGAACAGACCAATTTGCCTATCAGTCCCTCTTTCGAAGATTTTCCTCTCAGAAGCTCCTTCCTTTTATCAGAAAGTTCTGTCTGATTTTCTATCAGCTCCTTGAATTCAGCAAATTCTGATTTATCCCCCAATAAGATGGTGCCAACCAGTCTGTCCTGAAAGACTATGCATTTTTTATAATAGGTCTGAGCTGAATCCATCAAAATTATTTCTTCATATCCTTCCGTATTCGCCGGAATTTCAGGAATTCCGATAGAACAGAGTTCAAGATCAGAAATTTTCAGGATATTCATAGGCACCGTTCCCGAATAAAAGCTGAGTCTGTCTCCGTTGATAAACCTGGCAGCGATGTCTGCATGTTGCTCGGCAGCTGCAGTAATCCCGTTTAGCTTTTGGTTGAATTCCGCAATTTCCCCCAGCGCAAATATATCCGGATCCGAGCTCTGCATGTAGGCATTTACTTTAATTCCCAATCCGCAATCCAAGCCAACTGACTTAGCCAATTCTGAATTAGGTCGGGTACCGATAGCATATACAACTGCATTGCATTGGATGACTGCACCACTTTTCAGGCTGATTTCCATGTTTTTCTCATCAAGCTGAGCAACCCTGTCCACCTGATTATTGAGAAATAGCCTTACCCCCATTTCTTGTATCTGATTTCTCAAAAGAGCACTGGCAACTGGGTCCAATTGCCGCTCCATCAGCCTTGAGGCCAGCTGAATGATGGTCACATCTATATTAACTTCTCGTAAGGAAGCCGCCAGCTCCAATCCTAATAATCCTCCGCCAACTATCATGACATGACCTTCACCTTCTAGGTAATTGACAAGCTCATCAGCATTCCCCCTGCTTCTCATCGTGAAAATTCCAGGCAGGTGGACCGGAGCATCTGAAGGAACAAAAGCCCTACTTCCTGTTGCCAAAATAAGAATATCGTAATGATGGATCTTTCCCCGCTCGTCAGTGACAGTCTTTTTATCTCTGTCTATAGCAGAAATGCCATTTGAAACGTATAGATGGACATTTAGCCCTTCAAGTTCTCCGGATTTGAATTTCTGAAGATCCTCCCAAGTCTTGTGTCTGCTCACATACTCAGGTAATAACACCCTGTTGTAAAAAGGAAACTCCTCCTTTGAAAAACAGTGGATTTCATCCTCGCCATTCAATTCCCTGTAAGTCTGTATAAACCTGTAGGCCGCTGCACCTGCTCCCACAATGACCACTTTTTGCCGGGGTTTGGAAAATTTGGCTACCTGCACAGCAGAAAATTTAAAATCCGGTTGTTTGGAAATCGGATCTATTGAATTGCCTGTGAGGTTATTGGTCTTTGCAAAATCTTCTTCCAAAATCTTACCCCAATGCATGGGAAGAAACACAACTCCCTGTCTGATACTTTTGGTTAGTCGCGCATGAACTTTCACCTGTCCTCTCCTGCCAGAAACGATAACTGTCTGTCCTTCTATGATTCCCCTTTCCAAAGCGTCGTATGGGTGGATTTCAAGGAAAGGAAGTGGAATATGTCTTCCCAGTTTTTTGACCTTACCGGTTCTGGTCATGGTATGCCACTGATCTCTGATTCTTCCAGTGGTCAGAATCAGTGGGAGATCCGGATCGATAGCCTCATTTTGAGAAGTATACTGAGAAGGTAAAATACGCGCTTTTCCATCCGGGTTATAGAATACCTTATCTTCAAAAAGCCTTTTTGACGGTTTATCCGATGGATGGATAAATGGCCATTGAGCAGTTCCTGTTGTTTTTAGATAGGAATAATCCAGCCCGGAAATATCAATATTGGTTCCTTTGGTAAGTGCCGCATGTTCACAAAACACCTCTTCAGCTCCATTGAAGTCAAAACCCGAAAAACCCATTTGCCTGGCAAACCTGATCAGTATCTCTCCATCCGGCAAAACCTCTCCCGGTGCCTCAACAGCTTTATTAAGGTAAGAAATCCTTCTTTCTGAATTCGTCATGGTGCCTTCCTTTTCGGCCCATCCGGCTGCTGGAAGAACCAAATCTGCATAAGGAATGGCTTCATTGTTGACAGAAATGTCCTGAACCACGACAAACCTTGCCTTTTTCAGCGCTTCTTTTACCCGGACAGAATCAGGAAGGCTGACTATGGGATTGGTGCAGATTATCCAGATGGCCTTAAGTTTGTCCTCTTCTATGGCTTCTATCATCTGTGTGGCTGTAAGGCCCGGCTTTTCGGGCAAGCTTTCTACACCCCAAAAATCTGCAACTTCCTTTAAATGTTTCGGATCAGATAGTTTTCTATGGGCTGAAAGCAAGGTCGACATTCCGCCCACTTCTCTTCCTCCCATGGCATTTGGCTGACCTGTGAGGGAAAAAGGACCTGATCCGGGTTTGCCTATATGGCCTGTAATCAAGTTCAGGGCGATTAGCGCAAGGTTTTTATTTACGCCATCACTGCTTTGGTTCAATCCCATTGCCCAGAGGCTTAGAAATCCTTTTGACTCCCCAATATAAGCTGCTGCCCGTTTGATATCCCTTTTTCTTACCCCACAGATTTCTGAGGCCTCTTCCAGGCTTTTCTCCAAAACCTGATTCTTGTAAGCTTCAAATCCCTGTGTGTGCTCAGTGATAAACGTCCAGTCAATGTCCCCTGATTCTATAAGACATCTACCAATTGCCTGCAAAAGGACTACATCTGTGCCGGGGAATATCTGTAAGTGAAGATCTGCCAATTCACAGGACTGGGTCTTCCGTGGATCGATCACAATGATTTTTGTAGCAGGATTTTTCTCCTTATGCGCTTCTATTCTTCTCCAAATGATCGGGTGACACCATGCTGGGTTTGCTCCTGCAACCAGAAAACAATCTGCCAATTCAATGTCCTCATAGCTTACCGGAACACTGTCCTCCCCTAGTGTGAGGTTATAGCCTGCTACCGCAGAACTCATGCATAACCTGGAATTGGTATCCAGGTTATTGGTTCCCAAATATCCTTTCACCAGTTTATTGACCAAATAATATTCCTCAGTTAGGCATTGTCCGGAAACATAAAAACCAACTGAATCCGGACCATATTTTTTGATAAAAGTCCTGAATACTGCCGCTGCTCTTTGTAATGCCGTATCGAAATCAACCCTTTCCAAAGGATGGTCCTTTCCCCAGCTCATCTGTGGAAAAAGAAGCCTGTCCGACTTATCTTCCACTACATAGTGAAGGTTCATGCCTTTAGAACACAGCATACCTTTATTGACAGGATGATCCTGATCGCCTTCCACTTTTATATTGCCTTTGGCATCTTTGTGTATCACAATACCACAACCGACACCGCAATAAGAGCAGGTACTTTTCAATTTTTCAGGTTTCATGACTCCTTCAATTTAGCTCTTATTTTTACATCAGATAGGCAGGGGCAACCTCCATATTTTTTTCGGCAATGGAATTTATGAGTTCTTCGGATGCTTCTTGCTCATCTTCTTTGCTGAATCTGATCAGAAATGAAAAAACAGAAACTAAGGTTACCGTAATGCCCAAAATGGCAAGTGCATCTGAATAGCTAAGGGATTCAGACTTGAAGAGAAATCCTGCCAAGACCGCACCTGTATTGCCACCTGCTCCTACTATTCCTGAGACAGTACCAATGGCTTTTCTGTTCACAAAAGGAACCACAGCGTAAGTCGCCCCTTCAGCCATCTGTACAAAAAGGCTAAATACAATCATGGAACCGATCGCAAATGGTAGAATATTTATTTGGGAAAAAAGTACCAGTGACAATCCTTCGGCAAGAAGTACTGCACCAAGTAGCCATACCCGGCCTTTTAGCCCCCAGTTCATTCCGGCTTTATCCCCAAAAAAACCTCCCATAGACCTGGCGAATAGGTTCATCAGTCCAAACAAACCTGCAATTAAACCTGCTGTCTTGAGGTCAAGCTCAAAAAAATCATGGAAATAAATTGCTCCTATATTATTGATGGTCAATTCTACACCAAAGCATGCTCCGTAAATCAGAAAAAGCAACCACACCCTGTAGTCTTTTGAAACAGTGGCAAAGCTTACTTTGGAAGCTTTCTTTTCCACTTTATCCGCAAAATCTTCCTTCTTGAGGTCTTTTAAATTTCCTTCAGGCAGATCCGTAGTATGACGGTAATACAGAAATCCGCAAATTACCATTAATATTCCAGGCACTACCATGGCCAACCTCCAAGCTTCCTGATCCAGAAACCCTATGGACACAAAACCTGCAAAAATAAGTGGCATCAGCATTTGGGTTACCCCACCTCCAAGATTTCCCCAGCCTGCGGTGGTGGCATTGGCAGTGCCTACCACATTTGGAGCAAACATCATAGAAGTATGGTATTGGGTAACCACAAAGCCTGCTCCTATTACTCCTATCATCAGCCTGAAAACAAGGAAGCTCTCATAGCTGTTGCTAAAGCCGATCAACATGACCGGAATGGCTCCCAATATCAATAGGTAGGTATAGGTAATTCTAGGCCCAATTCTATCAAGAAGCCATCCAATAGCAAGACGTGCAAAAATGGTAATGGCAACCGATGAAATGATGATGTTTCCGATCTGGGATTTGGAAAGAGCTAGCTCTTCTCTGACTACCGCCATCAAAGGCGCAATACCAAACCAGCCGAAAAAACACAGAAAGAAAGCTATCCATGATAAATGGAAAGCTTTCATCTGTGGTGTACGGAAGTTTAACAGGTTAATTGATGTTGCTTTTTTACTAGAGGTTTTCATAGTTGTTGTGGTTTATGGTTAGAAATCTGGAAAACCTTGGGTTATTGTCTATTGGCTAAAGCATTGGCAATGTAATTAATATTTTTAAGTAATCTAAGTATTATTACTTATTTTAATAAAATTAAAGCCAGTATTTTTAAGTTCTATTACTTATTTATAATTTATAAAACTTGAATTAATTAAAGAAAATGGAGACATTTACTTATATTCATCATATAGTCTAAAATCATGGAATTATCATTTTATATCTTATCAGGGGGAAAAAGTAGCCGGATGGGTGAAGACAAAGGGCTTTTAGAGGTAAATGGAGAAAAAATGGTAAAGCAAGTTCTGGAAAAGCTTATGTCAATAGGACCTCAGATCAAAATCATCACCTCGAATAAGGCATATAAAAATCAGGGCTTTCAACTATTGCCTGATGTAGTTCCAAATAAAGGTCCCATGGGTGGCTTATTAACGGCATTAATAGATTCTCCCAACTCAAATGTATTTATTATCGGCTGTGACATGCCTTTGATTCCTAAGGAAGCATACCTGCATTTGATCCGGTCTCATCAGGAGGATAGAATTACAGTTGCAAGTATTGGAGGCATACCCAACCCATTATTCAGCATCTATCCCAAATCCCTTGAATCAAATGTTGCAAGTCTTATTGCAGATGAAAAATTAAAAATGATAGATTTCATCAGGGACAACAAACATGAGGTAATTCCTATGGAAAATCTTGCAGGGTTTGATATTGAACATTTCAGAAATTTTAATTCAAGAGAAGACTTGAAATGATTTTTATGCCATTTTTAACAAAGAGTTAAAATATTACACCTTTTTCTCCTGTTGGGATTTCTAAAATATGTGATCTGTTTAATAAAAAAATTCCAACTAGATGTCACCAAAAATTGTCCCCATTTTGACTTCATCATGCCTTTAGCTGCAAAGGTATGGAAGAAATTTTAATGGAGTGAAGAGCAATGAAACATCCACTGCACACCAAATTGATCTGTGCAGCTACCAAAATATTCCCCCCAGAACATTTCCTGAAGTTCCATGGTGACTTCACCATTTTTAGAAAGTGCTCCAAATAACTTCCGGGTTTCTTCCTTGGTGTCTAAATGCAGGCTAATATGTACATTATTGCCAATGTTGACATCCATTCCCATACTTGAAGGACAATCAGACCCCATCAAAAGATGACCTCCTACAATTGGTAATGTCATGTTCATGATTAGGTTTTGGTCTTCTTCCGGCAAAGGAGGCATACCCTCTGAAGGAGGCATATCTTTGTACCTGTGAACCCCTTCAATAAAATCTGTCCCAAACACATCTTTGTAAAATGAAAAGGCCTTTTCTGTTTCTCGTCTGAAATTGAGGTAGGTGGATACTGTTGCCATATCATTATCATTTAGTTTTCACAGATTGATTTAAGAGATTCCAATGCTTTAGGCCATGTATTTTCAAAATATTCCTGATACTCCCGATTGGTATCTGAAATAATTTTCAGCAGCGTGCCACCGGCTACAGGTTCAAACCTGTATTCCTCCAGTGCACCTGCCCAAATACTAATTTCGGGTCCTTCAGTAATTTCCTCACCCTTATCTAAAATTCCGTAATGTTCAAGGCTTACAACTTCATTAGGAATCGATTTTTTTACTCTAGCAACCATTCCGCCTTCATTACCTTCACTGTCCCTGGCGATAAATAGTATTTTCTCTCCCTCATCCCATGAGCCACGATAAAAAGATCCCGGATAAAATGCATATGTCCATTGCTTATAGGTATCCTCAGCCAACATGGTTTCGTACACTTTTTCAACAGGCGCTTTGATCAGGATTTCAAAATTCATCCTGACTATAGCAGCAAGGCTCTCGGTATAAGACTTAAAATTTTCTAAAATAGCTTGCCATCCTTTTTTTTGAAGCTCCTCTGAATTATCTTTTTCAGCTTCAAATTCCTGACTGACAATCACATATTCCTTTTTTTGCTCAAATTTCACATGGACATTTCTTCCATCATCAAGTACCGATGAAATGGATTCACCTTCCTTAATATCTAAATACTTCCCTGAAAAATCAAAACCCATACAGCCATCTTTTGCTTCCATTCTGAAGGAAAACCTACCATCAGGTTGAAGCTTATTTTCAGCTTTGGGGCAATGCCAAGAGTCCGAGGCATAGTTCCAATTGACAATATGATCAGGTAAAGTCCATGACTTCCATACCAAACTCAATGGAGAATGGATTTCTTCAGAAATTCGAATAATAGACATATTTTATTTGGATTGTTTAATATTTAAAAATCTATAAAACAAATATACCACGCTAAAATGTATTCCAATAGTTAAAAAACGACAATAAAAGGGTCAAATGCGACAAAACTAATTCAGTTTAAAAAAAGGCCATACTTATTTTTATAGTCGACCGGTGAGATCCCCGCGTACTTTTTAAAAATATCACGGAAAGATTTAGAATCTGAATAGCCTACTTCATGCATGATTTCACTTACGGTTTTACGGGTTTTTTCAAGATTTCTCTTAGCAGCCTCTACCCTCACCCGCTGAATGTATTCCAACACTGTATTACCGGTTGCTTGCTTAAACCTCCTTTCCATAGTCCTCCGCACCATATTGAACCTTTCACAAAGATCATCGACCGTGATTTTATTTTCAAAATTCATTTCCACATATTCCTGAATATCTATCACTTCCACATCCGGATGGTCTTTTTGACCCTTAAAAATGATAAATGGAGACTGGGAGTTTCTACCCATGTCAATCTGAAATATTTTAGAACAATACACAGCTGCCTCTCTGTTTACCATCTTTTCTATGACATATAAAATCAGATTTGCAGATGAAAAAGCTCCCCCTCCTGTATAAATACCATTTTCATCTGTGAGCAGGTTGTCAGCTTGAAGCTTGGTATTGGGAAAAAGCTTCTGGAAATCTGCAGCAGCCTTCCAATGCGTCACACATCTTTTTCCATCCAATAATCCTGTTGAACCTAAAATAAAGGCACCCAAACATAATGTTACCACTTCAGCTCCCATGGCATATTGACTTCTGATCCATGAAAAAAAGCCGCTGTTTTCCCGGATTGAAATTGCCATGTCAGCAGTCACAGGAGGGATGATTATGATATCTGTCTTAGCTGTATCTTTCAATAATTTATCCGGTTTGACGGTGTATAAGCCATTGTTGAGGGATACTTCTGGTACCAATCCTATAAGGTTAACATGAAACATGGGAGCTTTGCCTTTTAGTCTTAAGTACTCATTGGCTTCCAGGAGACCTTGTCTAGCATTTTCCAGCCCACCAAGATTTACCTGATGTAACAATAAAATAGATACATGTTTCATGTGTTAATAATTTGTTTTTCAATGGTCACCCCGATCAGTCGGAGCAGGCTATGGAATGCTCTGAATAATCATCACGCTAAGTATGAACTTGTTCTCATGGGCATTTCACAAGTATATAATTGTCTTAAAACCGCTATTTGGAATCTTCGCATGGTTTCCCCTGGACTATCTGGGCATCTCATTTTATGCCTATTTCATCACGCTCGATTGCCTAGGGCAAATTTATTTTTTAAATATGTCGGAATCAACCTCATACATTGTCGTATTTACACAGGATAATTCTTACATGTTCGACTTAGTTTTGTGCTATACCAATGATTTTATTCTTTCAATCAACTCCATAACGATATGATCAAACAAATTTACCTCAATCTTCCAGTGAAAGATCTTACTAAATCTATGGATTTCTTTTCGCATTTAGGCTTTAAGTTCAATAATCAGTTTACAGATGAAACAGCTGCATGTATGGTTTTAGGGGAAAATATCTTTGTGATGCTACTTACAGAAGAAAAATTTAGTCAGTTTACGGACCGAAAGATCGCAGATGGACACCAAACCTCAGAAATGCTTATTGCCATAGATGCGCCAAGCAGAAAAGCCGTTGATGAAATGGTTATAAAAGCGCTTGAGGTTGGAGCGTCTTTATATTCCAAACCTAAGGACCACGGATGGATGTATCAAAATGCCTTTGCAGATTTGGATGGTCATCAATGGGAGGTACTCTTTATGGATGAGGAAGCACTTAGGAAACAAACCGCCTGAATATGCACCAAATCGAGCATCTCACTAAAATAAAAGTTTCTACTGAAAAGGTTTATGAGGCTATCACAACAAAAGAAGGACTTTCAGCCATCTGGACTCCGAAACTCAAAGTAGAGCCGATACTCGGACATGTCAATGAATTTGACTTTGATGAGGGATATATCACCAAAATGAAGGTGATAGCACTTAAGGAAAGTCAGCAAGTGACCTGGCATTGTATTGCCTCTGATAATGAATGGCAAAACACAATTATCAATTTCGATTTAAGAGATAAAAACAATCTAACCGAAATTATCCTAACTCATAGAAATTGGAGAGAAATCACAGATTATTTCCGATTGTGCAACTACAATTGGGGGATGTTTTTATATAGACTGAAAAATTATTGTGAAAACTGAACCGCTGCAAATAAGAAAACAAGTGGAGGTATTTCGTACTACTGTAAAAGATCAGGAATCAGCCGCATTGATCTTGGTCAAATTCCAAAGCATATACCCACAATACAAGGTAAATTTCGACCTGGATGACTGTGATAATATCTTCAGGGTGGAATACTATGAAAACTTAAACATTGATGAACTTCAAACTGTATTTCAGCAAAACGGTTTCAGCGCCTTTTTATTGGAAGATCCACAATTTTAACATGAATAAACCAATGGCATTTTGATACTTGAAAACCCCAAATCAGTTGGCTACTCAAAAGGTAAAGAATAGCGGCTGACTACGACCAGTCATTAAAGTTCTGGTTTCCATAGATTTAGGAGCATATCCTGACATCTCAAATAAGCATCCTTGTGATTGAAAATCAGGAAATATCATTTTCCAAAATATTAATCCAATTTTCTTCTTATCCCATTTACAATCTCTCTCATCATTTCTTTGGCTGATTCCGGTGCTATAAGCTTTACTGAATCGCCCATCTGAAGCAACCATCTCACAAACCCTTCACTGGAAGAAGTCATAAATTTCATCTCAACATGATCCTTATGTCTGCTTTCCATTACCAAGCCCATATTGTACTTTTGTACCCTGAGGTATTTTTCCTGCTCAAAAGGCACTTCAATCGTAAACTCAGTAAGATTTTCAGTATTTCTTACTTTTTCAAGGTATTCGGCCAAACTTGGATGCGATTTTTGGCTGTATGTTTCAGTACCCAGTTGTAAGCTGCTGATCCGATCGAGGCGGAAATTCCTATAATCTTTCCTTAACCTGCACCATGCTATCAGGTACCATTGTCCAAATGAAAAATATACTCCCAGTGGTTCTACAGTTCGTGTAGAAGTCTTTTCTTCTTCAAAGGTAGTATAAATGATCGTGACAATAATTTTATCTGACAAGGAATGCAGCAGGTGATTCAAGTAATCTTTGTTTCGATCATTGCCAAGAGGGTTATGGTGAAAAAGAACACCGATTTGGTGTTCCAGGCTCTCCAGCTCATCCTTCTGATTATTTTTTAATACCGACTTGATTTTGATCATCGCTGAGTTCAAATGTTGACTACTCCCCTTATCCGAAAGCTGGGACATAAGTTTTTCAGCCAAAACCAACGCCCTTCCTTCATCCTGTGTGAACATTACAGGCGGTAGCCGGTAGCCGTCCACCAAGGAATAACCCATACCCGCTTCTCCAATGACAGGAATGCCCCCTTCTTCCAAAGCTCTGATATCTCTATAGACGGTTCTAAGGCTTATGCCAAACCTTTCAGCAATTTCTTTGGCTTTGACCACCCTTTTGGATTGAAGCTGGGTAAGAATAGCGGTTAACCTGTCAACTCTGTTCATGATAATATTTTTGAAAGTATAAAAATACTACTGACATACTGTTGTCACAAGTCATATGTTTTTTTGTAAAAACAAATTTATAAACACTATGAAAACACAAGAATCAATGCTCACTCTTATTACTAAGGATCAATTTTTGAACCATTGGCAAGGTCATCGCTTACTTACAAGAAAGGTAATTGAAACGTTTCCAGAGAAAGAACTTTTTGAATTTTCCATTGGAGGCATGAGAACCTTTGCACAGATGGTATCAGAACTCTTGGCCATTGCGGCTCCGGGTGCCAAGGGCCTGGCAACAGACATTTGGGAAGAATTGGACGAAAAAGACCGCTCAGGTAACAGCAAAGAAAGGTTACTGGAACTCTGGGATAAATCCACAGATGAAATCAATCTCTATTGGCCTCAAATTAGTGACAATAGGTTTCAGGAAGAACTACTCGCATTTGGTCAGTACAAAGACAAAGGGTTTTGTACACTATTGTATTTCATTGACAACGAAATCCACCACAGGGGCCAGGGCTATGTTTATTTGCGGGCACTGAACATTGAGCCACCTGCTTTCTGGGAAAGGCAGCTTTGAGTTAAATGACAACTAATATTTAAAATACCTTCATCAAAAAGCCAATCCCAGCTTAACTTGACAAGCAATGAATCGGTCAAGGGAGGGGGAATAAATTTTAGAGTAAACCTAAAATTCAGCCTGCTTCCTTGACTCTTCATTTTCATTGACATCATCTCCCTTTTTCAGTAAAAAATGAAATTGACAATAACTTACAGGAAACTTAGAATCAATCCCTTTTTCAAAATCACAGCAGATTGAGAATCCTCATAGTCAATATTCCACAACCACTACAGTTTTCACGGCAAATATTTTAAGTGGAAAATCAGGTCTTTTCTTAAAAACTAGCAATCAGGCAAAAAAAAGGGAGCCTCCCTCCCCTTTCCATTACATCATGCCTTCCTCAGCAAAACTGATTAAGCACTTCATTGAAAATGTTAGGGTCCAGCACGATGATTTCCAGGTGCTTCCCTGTCTCAGGGAGTTTATTGTACAGTCTTTTGTCCTGTTCCGTGGGGCTGATATTCCATTGGTGTAAAGAATTTTAGTTTCTTCTCTGAGGATGTTTCTGGAAGTAGTCATGATATTATTGTAAACTTTTCACTCTTTGCGCTGGAGCTTTTGTTTAGCCCCTGACCTGGAGTCTGCAAAACCACTGAATTCAAGGTGGAATGGAATAAATCCTCCTCAGAAAACCCTTCCTGTTTATGCCGTAATACCTTGGTCCCTTCAGAAAGCCCATCAGCCATGTGTCGTTTCAGGGCTCCTATTTTTGGCTTTCTAAAGGCTGGAAGTAAAAAGTTGAAAGATATCAATATAGGAAAGTAAAAGGCTTTCCCTTTTCTAGCAGAATTGCAGTAACCGATAAAGAAGGAAAATATACAAGCTTCTATCTTGCAACTTTGTTGCATTTAAATTTTTAGAAATATACCTTGCATAAAAAAATGAACATGACCAAAAGAATCAAGACTTATCTTCTTACGGGATTTTTGGGAGCAGGAAAGACCACGCTTTTAAACCACCTGCTATCCAGAAGTAAATCAGAGCTCAATTATGTTATAGAAAATGAATTTGGTAAAAGTTCTGTAGACGCTGAATTAGTCATTAAAAATTACAACAAATTGTTTGAACTGAACAACGGGTGCATTTGCTGTTCTCTTGACAATGAGCTAATTGAAGTACTGGTCCAAATGATACAGGCAGATACTTTGCCGGACAATCTTTTCATAGAAGCCTCTGGCGTGGCAGATGCAGGACAGTTGGCATCAATTTTTAAGCGTGAAGATGTCATACAGTACTTTGATTTTCAACAGGTAGTCTGCATGGTGGATGCTGAAAACTTTGAAGACAGGGTACAGGAAGTCCCTGAGATGTTCCGTCAAATTGTAGCTTCGGACCTTATTCTGATTAATAAAACTGACTTGGTTCAGGAAAAATATGCTGAATCCGTTAAGTCTGAGATTGAAAGTATCAATCCTCTTGCAAAGACTGCACTCACTACTTTTGGGAAATTTGACTTTGACCTGTTCGATTCAAGCGCAGAAAGTATACTGACCAAGATAGATCAATCAAAATTGGATGCAATTAAACCTGCTCATCGCATGAAAAGTATTGCTATGGAGGTCCCATTTGAGTTTGACCGAGATCAACTATATGCTGTACTATCCACTTCTATTTTTTTGTACTACCATCAACTGTACAGAATTAAAGGTTTTGTCAAGTTAAAAGGGGAAGATCAAGCTGTTTTGGTTCAGTCAACTGGAAACAAGCTCACAATTTCCAATCAGTACAAGAAAAATGAATCCCAAAAATTGGTTTTGATCTTTATAGGTAGGGATATAGAGAGAAAAGGAATCGAAAGGCTCATTCATAACGCTATTTCTTCTAAATTAAAAGCTTCTACCATATGATCTTAAGTGGAGTTGAAATTAAAAACCGTCTGAACAAAGACATATTTATCCATCCATTTAGTGAAGAAAGGATCAACCCAAACAGTTACAATCTCCGCCTGGACAACAAGCTTTTAGTTTACAATGATGATGTTTTAGACATGAAAAATCAACATGTCACTGAAGATATGATCATACCAGAAGAGGGGATAATTCTTGAACCTAACAGGTTGTATTTAGGCAGGACGGTCGAATATACCCGAACAGAGAATCTGGTACCCATGCTGGAGGGTAGGTCATCGATTGGGCGGTTGGGCCTTTTCGTACACATTACTGCCGGTTTTGGGGATGTGGGTTTCAGTGGTTACTGGACTTTGGAAATCTTCTGTGTACAGCCCATCAAGATTTATCCGGGAATTGAAATCTGTCAGATATATTATCATGATATATCAAAGCCATTTGAAACTTATAGCACTGGAAAGTATCAAAACAACGACGGGATTCAGGCAAGTATGCTCTATAAAGATTTTGAACCATGATCAGGTGGCTTTTCATATTTCCTGTCAAGCTCTATCAATGGTTTATCAGTCCAATGTTCCCCTCTTCTTGTCGTCATCAACCAAGTTGTTCCAACTACATGATTCAGGCCATACAAACCCATGGTGCCTTTATGGGGCTCTGGCTTGGCATTAAAAGATTATTCAAATGCCATCCTTGGGGCACATATGGCTATGATCCAGTTCCTGAAAAAAACAAATCCAATGGAAAAGTTTAAAAACATACTTCATGTATATGGGGTTAGGCCCAATGAAAACAGGGTATTGGTACTTCAACTCTTGACAGAAAGTAAAAAGGCCTTTTCATTATGCAATCTTCATCAATTGTTCAGGGAGAAAATGGATAGAACTACAGTTTACCGCATTTTGATCCTTTTTACAGAAAAGGATATTCTTCAAAAAATCCCCTGTACAGATGGGAACCTTCTTTTTACACTCAAAACTTCAAATAAGGAAATCATTAACAGTCCAAAATTCAGGTGTAAATGCTGCCAGAAAGTTGAAGTTCTTCCAGATTTACCCGTGGAATACCTTAATACTTTGACGGGAAAAAACATCAATCCTGAAACTATTGCTATTGAAGGCTACTGCAAAGACTGTCATGCCTGAAACAGTTTAACATTGCTAGCTTTTGGGCCTAAAAACCTTAATCTTTGATTCATCGCATTCCAAATAAGGACCACCGATCAAATCAAGACAATACGGAATAGCTGAAAAAACAGCTTCCAGACATTGGCGGATAGCAGATGGCTTACCTGGCAAATTGACAATCAGACTTTGTTTGTAAATCCCGGCTGTCTGTCTTGATAAAATCGCGGTTGGCACATATTGCAAGCTCACTTGACGCATCAATTCCCCAAATCCAGGCAACATTTTGTCACAGACTTCCTCTGTAGCCTCCGGGGTTACATCTCTGGGAGCTGGACCTGTACCTCCAGTAGTCACGATCAAGGCGCATTTTCTGTCCGACATCATCCTAAATGTAGCCATGATTTTCTCTTTTTCATCAGGAACTACCTGGTAAACTGGTTCAATTGAATTGCTTAATACATCCTTCAAAAAGTCTAATATTTCCTTACCAGAAATATCTTCGTATACATTGGCTGCCGCTCTGTCCGAACAGGTAAGGATTCCGATGATTATTTTTTCCATTTTCTAAAGTAGAACAAAAATTAAAGTAAATGCAATATTATTGCATAAATAGAAGGTTGTTTACTAATTTTCTTTTGATTCTATTATACTGCCTCGGTAACCTATATTTCTTTATTGACCAATTCTTCTACCTCCAATATAAAAGAGCATCTGCCCAATCAGGTCTTGAAATTTCTCAAATTGATCCCTGAAAAAATTAAATATTGGGTGGGGAAATAGTAAAAGGTCAAATTTAGGAAAGGTAGACAAAGCGGGAAATATCGATATGGTCTATCAGCATATCAATGCAGATGGGGCAATCCGCCAGGGTAAATGCAGATCAAGCCCATACATAACCGAGGGTGGTAGACTCCTCTTAAAAGAGGTCTGGGAATTGACCAATGGAGACCTATCAAATAGAATGTCAGAGATAGAGGAGATTCAAACCGAACTTTAATCAATTTATCAAAAAGTACAGTTTCATAATTCCATCTCCATGATCACATATTCCTTACCTGTCTTGAAGAAAGTTTTTGTTGTTGCAGTGAAACCAAATCCCTCATAAAAATCAACCCTTTCAGTTCTGGCATTGCACCAGATTTTTTTAACCGACCTTTCCTTTAAAAAACCGATTAAATAAACCAATAGCTTGCTTCCAAATCCTCTTTTCTGATAATCCGGTAAAGTTCCAAACTTTCTAAACTGTACCACCTCCCCGGTTCCAAAAATCGAAACCACTGAAATCAGCTTTCTATCCAGAAGTAAACCCAAATGAACAGCCTTTTCATCTCCTTCAACCTTTACAAAATCCATAGACTCGTCCGGCCACATGGCTTTTTGTCTGATGGGCAATGCTTCACCAATTGATATTTCTTTGATAACCATAAGTTAAATAAACAGGTATCAAAAACATTTCCCTAATAAAAATGCTGTTTTTGGATCTGCTCATCAAGATACTCTTTCAACTCTTCTCCTTCCAATACTTGCACTTCTCCTGGAAGACCTAAAATAAACCTTGCTAAGCCTGGGAGCTGTGGCACCTCTCCCTCAAAAAAGTAATGCTTCCTGTTTTTACAATAAGTATGTGGTTTGGCATCAGGAAATTCTTCTATCATCAATTGATATGCCTTTTTGCTCAGTTTCAGTTTGAGGAAAAATTGATTCTTTCCCGAAAAACCAAAAAGCCCCGGCTCCAATCGTTGATGCAGAGACTGATGCTTCATAGGTTTGGAGGTAAGCTGCACCTCACCTATTCTCTCAATTTTGAAAATCTTCATCTCTTTCGATTCCACTTCAAGAGCGTAAATAGCATCGTAATTTTTGTTAAACTGAACCGGCTCGATGAGTCTGTCTGTGACCGAATCTGAACTTAGGGAATAATAATCCTTAAGATATACCTGGTTTTTGTCTTTGACTGCTCTTGAGAGCATATCCACAAACTTTCCCAACCTGGCATTAAAAAGCTGATTGACACTTTGGTTAAAGTCTGAACGAATATTGATCTTTTTAAGAATAGAGTCCTTGAGCAGATTCTTATCTGATGACTTACTCAGCATTTGATTGATCAAATCTATTTCCTCTTCATTAAAAGTTCCATAGGCGTACTCATCGGGACTTCCTACTTTGTCAACCAATCTGAATTTCCCATGCTTCTTTTCTATCTCAAAACCCAGAGCTTCCAGTAGCTTGAAGTATCTATAAATTGTTCTGGTATCTGTTTCAAGCGTTTCTGCCAACTTGTGTACATTCTTGCCTATATTGGATTTCAGAAGGTTGATCAGCCTGAATACCCGAAGTATTTTCTGTTGCTCTATCGTGTTTGCCTTAGCCATGGTATCAATTTAAGTTCAAAAGATAGTACATTTAAGCCCAAAGCTAAAAGTTATTGACACATAATGTCTCAGAATAAAAGTTGGAAGGAAGTACAGTTTATAACAGGAGTTCTATTTCTGATTGCCTATTGGTATTTTGGATATGATGGGATCACATTTTCGGATGATGTGACATATTTAAATTTTGGTCAAAGCTTTTGGAAGGGTTTGCCCTATCCTGATGACAGTCATTTTGGTCACCGTTGGGGTGCATTTATTTTCTCAGGCTTTTTCACATTTATTTTTGGTTTTTCGGATCGGATTGGCTCTTTGGCTTCTCTGAGTTTTGTCCTAACCACATTTATACTACTTTATCATCAAATAAAGGATAACAATAGTAGGTTTTGGTTTACCCTCTTCTTCTGTACTCAGGTTTATTTCCTTCATTTTAGCAATAAAGTTTATCCTGATCCTATTTTGGCATTTTGGGTCTGTCTTGTTCCTTTAGCAGCTTCCTTCAGGTCCAAATCTCCCATATCCATGGCTTTGGTCATGGCTTTGAGCTTAATTATAGGTTTTTCTACAAAGGAAATGATGGTTTTTCTTTTGCCCTTCCCTATTATCCTCTTCGTAATAGATTTAAAAAATAAAGTCAACCTCAAATTTCATCTGTACTTTGTCAGTTTTTCAATTATCATACTGGGCAGTTTTTTTATCTGGTATGGCTTGGTTGAAGGAAACCTTTTTGCAAGATTCTCATCCGTGAATGAAGGCCATTACATTTCTGAATTTACCTATGCAGATAAGGGGGCCTTGGCGATACTCCAAAGAATCAGCTATCTCCCTATCCTTACCTTTATAGAAAGATCCTATTGGATTTGGATAGTTTTGGCGCTTCCGGGATTGATAAAGACTTTTCTTAGCAAGAAGGAGTTTTATGTTGAAATGTCGATCGCTACTCTTTGTCTTTTGTTTGGTTTTTGGTTTATGAGCTCCACCTTGGAGTTTTACAATCCCATATATTTAAATCCAAGACATCTGATCATTTTGGTCCCGATCCTTTCAGTACTGATTGCTTATGGATATGATTCTTGGGAAAAATGGAATTTCCATCTGGCAGGCCTACTTTTTTTTGGGTCTTTAGTGTCCCTTTTTCAATCTGATTTTCAGATGTCTGTTTATCAAGCTGTTTTTGCTTTAATTTTTGCTGCACCCATCAAAAAGTCCTTTACCAAACTTTCATTATCAATCTTATTATTAGCCCCTGTGATCTTAAGTATTGCTTACCAAAGAAAAAATAAGAATTATCAATACTTCAAAAACACATTAACATACACAACAGAAAGAATAGATAATCAATACGTTATATACACAAACTCATTTGTTTACTTTAGCCAAAATGTGCTTCTCGGAAATTCAGAGACTGAAGCAAAAACAGTCTTGGATATTCAGCAATTGAATTTAAAAATTCATTTGGCCAATAAAGAGTTTTACTTGTTGAATTACAAATATTTCAAGCATGCTTACCCTGAAGAAGAGACGTATTTAAAAAAATTCAGATTGAAAGTCGATACCATGGGATTCCAGCAAGAGGTAGTATCTGATGACCCTTGGATTCAGGTCATCAGGTATTATCGGGAATAGTGTTGCTACTTCCTTCTTCCGGTTGCAAAAACCCGATTGACATTAAAACCTAACCTGAACTGTTCTCCAGGAACACCATTTCCACCAGCTAATAAATACTGATCATTTAGGGCTTGGGAAGTCACGAAATACATTTGAAAAACATGACCTCCTGCTTCCAGGTCAATACCAACACCTAGATTATTTCTCAAATCTGAATTCAGATTTGGAATGTATTGTAAGGTGATAGAAGATTTACCAGTAATCTTATATTTACCACTGAAACCAAGCGCAAGGTATAAATTCTGATCTCCCTCTATGAGAAATATTGGCTCAGGACTGTTAAAGTAAGCCATCATAGGACTTACCTGTAAACTTATTTTGTCTGAGAACTTTCTGGCGAGCATAACCTGTGCCCCATAACTGGTTCTCTCCATAAAGCCAGGATTGGCCTCATTCAAAAACTGATAATTGGCAGTATTCACTCCTGCTGCAGCCATCATTGACAAAGAAAATGGCATCTTATCATCCTGCGTTTGCTTCAGGAAGTGATACCTGCCATAAAGGTTATACATTTTATCGGTACTTTGCCTTGCAGCACCCAATGAGAATCTGTCATTGAAGCCATATTCAAAACTGAATTGAATATTGGCACCATTGTCCAGCCCATATAGATTCTGAATTCCACCATCAACAGTTCCGAAGGTGTGCATAATTGCGAAATGAAGTGTTTTTTCATCCAGTGGCTCAACTGTAAATAAGTTAATGCTTCTTGGCGCATGAAAAATCAAATCAACTTCCTGCGAAGGATTGGCAGGTTTTCTTTCCAGTTGGGCTTCTACAGAGTATATGAAGCCAAAAAGAATGGCGAGGGTGATTTTAAGCGTTTTCATGTTAATTATTTCTTCTTGAGTGTGGCTTTGATTGTAACCGACTGTTCTTCGGACAATTCGTAAAACATGACTTTGGGAATGTCTATCTTGTAATCACTAAGGATTACTTTAAAATTCGCTTCCAATTCTAAATTAGAGTCATTTATCCTCTTGATGGTTCCGGGGACCTCAATTTCCCTTTCCACACCGTGGATTTTAAACTTTCCTTTGGCGGTCACCTTTCTACTTTCACCAGGTTTTAACTCCGGTCCTTCAGCGATCTTTCCTGTGAATTCAGCAAACTGGTACTTATGCGTTTCTAAATAATTCTCACGCATGTGTCTATCTCTAAGTCCTATCCCTGTTTTCAGCGTATTCAGATCAATATAAAAATCAAGGAGATTTTTATCCAGATCTACCAATCCATTCAGCTGCTTTGACTCACCATTGAACTCATTTAGTGAAGCTTTGGAGAGAAAGTTCACATATCCTGATTCCGTTAGAAATTCCTGAGAATAGCCGATTGAACTGAAAAGAAGGAAGCATGAAACCAGTAAATATCTAAAACGGCTCATGATACATTTACCGTTAATGTGCGACCATCTACATTGGTAGGAAAAGCAGTAAGAGGTCTGTTTGCCGGACCTTGAAGTACATCGCCTGTATTGGAGAATCTAGAACCATGACAGCTGCAGATAAAAACCTCATTGTTGTAGGACCAATTTCTGTCACATCCTGAATGGGTACAGACGGAGGTGAGGGCATTGAAGCGACCTCCACCTACATTCACTATCAACGCTCTCGCTTCTAATACTAATGCCCAACCTCCTGCTCTGTCCAATGCCTCGGCTCTATCCAAATCAACAGTAATGATGTTATTTTCAAATGAAATTGCATTTCCACCCTCCGCCGGTGGTGTAGTATCATCCATCATGGGTTCCTCGTCTTCTGCGCATGATGTGAAAAAACCTATCCCAAACATCGACATGATTGCCAATGATCCTGATTTTTTTAGAAAGTCTCTTCTCTGTGAGGAAAGCTGTCCTGTTTTGATTGTTGGTATTGTTTTCATGACCGTAGATACGAGGTTATATGATATTTTAGATTTTCTTGGGAATTCTAAAATTGAACCTACGGTAAGATCAATTGTTTTTCACCTGTGATAAAGAACCCAAATCTCTTTACAAAAAGTCAAAAAATGTAAATTAAAAATGCTTCCTGTTTAATATCTCACTGAGAACCACAGCTTCTTTCACTGTCTCAGGATTTTTTAAAAGTGACTTATATTTATTCATCCCGGAAACCTCTTCCAATTCTTCTACTTCAATGGTGGATTTCAAACCCTCAAGCTTAGAGTTCAATTTTACCTGCTCATCAAGCGTCTTCAATTTAGGTTTTTCCACATCAGCAATTTCACCCTGAAACTTGTGAAATTCTTTTGGTTGATCGATGGATTGGGGTTGATACGAATCAGCTCTTCTGGCTTGTTGCACCTCTTTTTGCTTTCTGACCGGTTTTGATTCTATAACTTCGCCCTGACCTGACTCTTCAAAATCCCGCTCCCTTTCCTGTTGGCCTTCTCTGATTTCTCTCAATAGATCGTCAAAAGACACTTGCTTCCTAGGTGCTTCTTGCTCAGGGTTTTCAGGAGTATTTACATCTTCTGGCCCCTTTCCTTTTTTCAAGGCAGTGTAAATAAAATAAATAATGATGGCGATGATATATATGATATTGCCTGCATCCATAAGCTAAAATTTGATTCCAATATACATATAATATTATTTCGGGGAAAAGGTTATCCTTCTCAAGGTCTCTGAAATGATATTATTCAAATTGAACCATGGAAATTTCTCCCTCCATAAAAGTGATGAGTTCACTTTCAGGCTTACAGGTAAGGACCACTAAACTCAGAGTACTTGGTAAATTTCCGAATTGGGTTAATTTTGTTCGATAATCATTTTCAATTTGCTGTAGGATGCTGCTGAGTAAGCTAGAAATAAAAGGTTTCAAAAGTTTTGGTGACAAGATGGTCATCCATTTTGATAAAGGAATTACTGGGGTCGTAGGACCAAATGGCTGTGGTAAATCCAACGTAGTTGATGCCATCAGATGGGTATTGGGTGAGCAAAAAACCCGTATGCTAAGGTCAGATAAAATGGAAAATGTGATCTTCAACGGAACCAAAAACCGCAAGCCTACCAATATGGCCGAAGTTTCCCTTACTTTTGAAAATACCAAAAACCTTCTTCCTACCGAGTACACCCATGTCACTATCACTCGTCGCTATTACCGCAGCGGAGAGAGTGAATACCTCCTCAATGGAATTGCCTGTAGGCTTAAAGATATCACCAATCTCTTTATGGATACTGGAATCAATTCCAATAGCTATGCAATCATAGAATTGAAAATGATTGATGAATTGCTCAACGATAAGAATAATTCCAGAAGAGACCTTTTTGAAGAAGCAGCAGGAATTTCCAAATTCAAAACCCGGAAAAAAGAAACCTTAAGAAAGCTGGAAGATACAGATGCTGATCTTGAGCGGGTGGAAGATGTATTGTTTGAAATAGAAAAGAATCTTAAAAGTCTTGAAAAACAGGCTAAGCAAACTGCCAAGTATTTTGAAATCAAAAAGGAATACAAGGAAGCCAGCATCAACCTTGCAAAAAAATCTGTCAGCAAACACAGTTATACCCTCATTGGACTGAATGAGAAATTAAAAGAGGAAAGTGATAGAAAGCTTGAAATCAATGCCAAAGTAGCCGAGAAAGAGGCTTATCTGGAACAGGCTAAAACTGACTTGATACAAAAAGAGAAGCTACTTTCTTCCAGGCAGAAAACCCTCAATGAGCATGTCAACAAAATCCGGGCTTTTGAAAGTGACAAAAAGATCAAAAACGAGAGGCTAAGATTCTTAGAAGACAGAGCACAAAAACTCAGAGAGCAAATTGATGCTGACCGAAAGTCAAATGACAGAGCTGGCTTTAGTATCCGCTCCTTGGAACAAGAGCGCGAAAGTGCCCAAAAGCAGCTTTCTGAAAAAGAATTTGTTGTAGAAGAACTGAGAAGAGATTACGAATCCAAAAAACTACAACAGGCCGAAATACAGGAAAAACAAAAAGTCGCCAACAAGGATTTTTCTCTGGTCAAGGATAAGGTTTATCAACTTGCCAAAGAACAGGAAATCAAACAAATCCAACTTTCCACTATCAAGCAGGAATTGGAGAAAACAGCCTCTGATGACAACTCTCAGGAAGCTAATCTTGCAGAGTTTGAAGAAAGAATTGTTATACTCAAAGATGAACTTGACTCTAAGTCAGCATCACTTTCCAAAATAAAGGCAAAAGAAGAAGATCAATCCCAAAAAATAGAAGAAACCAACCGCGTGATTGAAATGATCCGTGAGGAGGTCACACAACTTTCCAGAAAATTAGACGCCAAACAAAATGAATTCAACCTTACCAAGTCTCTTGTAGAAAACCTGGAAGGATTTCCTGAGGCTATCAAATTTTTAAAGAAGAATTCTACTTGGGGAAAAGACACTCCGCTCTTATCTGATGTACTGACCACAGAAGACAGGTATAGAGTTACCATAGAAAACTATCTGGAAAACTACATGAATTATTATGTAGTGGAAACAGAAGCGCAGGCCATCGCTGCTGTCAACTTGCTCAGTGATGCAGCCAAGGGGAAAGCCAATTTCTTTGTATTAGAGCACTTTAACAGTTTTCAGCCCAGTCAGACCAAGCTTTTTTCCAATGCCATTCCTGCTACAGAAATCATAGAATTTGATGAAAAATACGGAAAACTGATCAGCTTTATCCTGGACAATACCTACATAGTACAAGGGGAGTTCAAGGATTTTCCTGCAGATCACGCTGCAATTTTTATTACAGAAAGTGGAAAATTCACCAAAAGAAAATTTAGCATTTCAGGGGGATCCGTAGGCTTATTTGAAGGAAAAAGAATAGGCCGGGCAAAAAATCTGGAAAAACTGGAAAAGGAAATTAAAGAGCTGAATAAAAAAGTCTCTGCAACCCGGGCCAATCTGGATAATAAATTATCCGATCTCCTGAAACTTAAAGAAGTCAGTTATAAAAAAGATATTGAAAACCTGCAGCAAGAGATCAGTGAGGTCAATCAACAGTATGTTTCTATCCGCACCAAAAAGGAGCAGTTGAGCGAATTGCTCAGTTCAAATGCCAATAAAAGAGAGGATATTCTCGAAAAAATTGACAGTCTTCAGACCAGCTTGGAAGAAATCGGGCCTGAACTTGAAGCTGAAAAAGCGTCCTTGGAATCTCTGGAGAGTGAATTGGAGCAATTAAATATTCAATTGGAGGAAGAAAGTGAGGATTTAAGCAAGAGATCTCAAGCTTTTAACCAGGAAAACATCCTCTATCATCAGCAACTCAACAGAGTCAATAGCCTTGATCAGGAAATTGAGTTCAAACAATCTGCTTTTGAGAGCAGCAAAGAACGAATTGAAAAATCACAAGGAGAACTCAGTGCTACTGATCAAGAAATCAGAGGCCTTATAGACAATAATGAGCTAAAAGATGATGAATTGATTGAACTTTACGGTGAAAAAGAGGGGATAGAAAAAGGCGTAAATGAAGCCGAAAAAGACTATTACGCAGTAAGAGGTGAAATAGACAGCACGGATAAGACCATTCGTGAGCTTCAAAAAGTTAAAGAATCCATGGATTCTCTCATTCAGGACATTCAGCAATCTCTCAATGAAGTAAGGCTTAAATTGACAAGTCTCAAGGAAAGATTGAGCGTAGAGTTTGAGATAGACCTGGACAGCTTAATGGAAGAAAATCCTGAGTTGGATGAAAACTATGCCGAACTTTCGGAATCAGATCTCCGCGAAATCGTCCAAAAAGCCAAGGATAGATTGGATAGAATAGGACCTATCAATCCAATGGCCATGGAAGCCTACGATGAAATCAAGGAAAGACATACTTTTATTACAGCTCAGAAGGAAGACCTGGAGAAGGCCAAAAACTCTTTGGTAGAAACCATTAAAGAAATTGACTTGGTAGCCAGAGAGACATTTTTGGATGCTTTTGCCAAAATAAAGGAGAACTTCATCAAGGTTTTCCGCTCCCTATTTACTGAAGAAGATCAGTGTGATTTAACACTTTTGGATCCGGATAATCCCCTTGAGAGTTCCATTGAAATCATCGCCAAGCCAAAAGGAAAAAGGCCTTTAACTATTAATCAATTGTCAGGTGGAGAAAAAACCTTGACCGCTACTTCTCTCCTATTTGCTATTTACCTGCTCAAGCCGGCACCTTTCTGTATTTTCGACGAAGTGGATGCACCTCTGGATGATGCCAATATTGATAAGTTCAACAATATCATTCAGACCTTTTCCAAAGAATCCCAATTTATAATCGTGACGCACAACAAAAGAACCATGGCCAGCACGGATATCATTTATGGGATCACAATGATTGAGGCAGGTGTTTCGAGAGTGGTACCTGTAGATCTGAGGGAATTGGCTTGATTTTAAATTATAATTTTTTTGTTAAAAATTATAAACTATTTGATTCTTATTAAATCATTGACTAAATTTTACGCTGTAATTTTATTCAATTTAATTCAACACTATGAAAGTTTCACCATTCTTTTGGATAGTATTTACCTTTTTCGTTTTTGGCTGTAGCCAAAATGAACCTGTAAATACCAAAATTATCATTGCAGGAATACTGGAAAATTCAGAAGCCGAAGAAATCAAATTGTATTTGGATGATGAAATTGCTGAGACCGCTTTAGATGAAGAAGGTAAATTTCATCTGAGCTTGGATTCCGATGAAAGTGCTACCTATTACCTGATCGCAGGAAGGGACAGGCTTCGATTATTTTTAAGTCCCGGAGACAGTATCTATATCAGTGCGGATTCAAAGGAATTTGATGAGACTCTGACTTTGGCGGGTGATAGGTCTATTGAAAACAAGTATTTAATAGCAAAATCAGATTGGGAAAATGAGAGTGGAATTGCTCAGACTATGGAGTTGATGAAGCTGGGAAAGGAAGATTATTTTAAGAAGAAAGACAGCTTCTTTAAGAAGCAAAAAGAAGCTTTTGAGAAGTTGAAAGAAAACCAAGAACTTCACCCTGATTTTGTGAGACTTGAGGAAGCATATCTGGAATATGAACCGCTTGGAATGGATTTGAGGTATCCCATGTACCATGGCTACATTCATAAAATCAGCCAGGATTCTGTGGATTTCCCTATTGAAGAGGCCAAAGAGGCTTTAAAAAAAGTTGATTTGACAAGATCTGACCTTTTAGCTTCCAATTCTTACATTGCTATTCTGGATCAGATAGTCAATGCTGAGGTAAAAGAGATAATCAAAAGGGATAGCTCGCAGAAAGAAGATTATGATGGCTATGAAAAGGCCAGATTGACCGCCATAGAGAATGTACTAAAAGATCCGGAAATCAAAGACCAAATATTTTATAATAGCATCAAACCAAATTTAGATTACAGAGGGCCGGTTCATGTCAAAACTTCTTATGACAAATTTATGGCTGACAACCAAAGTCCCAAACTGGCAGCTCAGTTAAAGGCTATTTATGATAAATGGGATCCAATTATGCCTGGAAAGGAAGTGCCGGATCTTTCCTTTGTCAATATTGAAGGTGAAGATGTCAAATTGAGCGACCTTAAGGGAACTTTGGTGTATGTGGATATCTGGGCTACCTGGTGTGGTCCTTGCATCGCAGAACACCCTCATTGGGATAAAATGAAAGAGGAGTATAAAGACAAGCCTGTATCTTTTTTAACAGTGTCCATTGACGATAGCAAAGAACCCTGGGAAAAAATGGTAAAGGCAAAGAACATGGATGGTTTACAATGGTTTGCAGAAAATGCCTGGAAATCCGAAATCGCGCAGCATTTTAATGTAAACGGTATTCCAAGATTTATATTGATTGATCAGGAGGGCAAAATTATTGATCCATCCGCTGACAGACCTTCTGGTGATATCCGCACTACCATAGACCAATATTTGGAATAGTAATAATAAAAAAAGGGGCCAAATCGCCCCTTTTTATTTTTTCAATTTATCATGTTCTCCCAGTTCCGAGTTTCTACAAGACCCCTTTGGTGCTAGGCAACTGGTTCAAGGCATGAATATCCCGCTGAACAGCCATTTTGATTGCCCTGGCCAATCCTTTGAAAATAGCCTCGATCTTGTGATGCTCGTTGTTACCCTCTGCTTTGATATTCAAGTTGCACTTAGCCGTATCACTAAAGGATTTGAAGAAGTGAAAAAACATCTCTGTAGGCATATCACCGATTTTTTCCCTTTTGAACTCTGCATCCCAAACCATCCAAGGCCTACCGCCAAAGTCTATGGCGACCTGAGCCAAAACATCATCCATAGGCAGTAAAAAACCATAACGGTAAATTCCTTTTTTATCTCCCAGAGCTTTTAAATAAGCTTCACCCAAAGCCAATGCTGTATCTTCAATGGTGTGATGCTCATCAATGTGCAGATCTCCTTTGACTTCAATGATCAGATCAGCTCCCCCATGCTTTCCTAACTGTTCCAACATATGGTCAAAAAAGGGCAGGCCGGTATAAATCTCACATTTTCCAGTGCCATCAAGGTTTACCAAAATATGAATGTCTGTTTCAGAGGTTTTTCTTACCACCTCTCCTATCCTGGCAGGCATTTTAAGGTATTGATAAATCGCATCCCAATCAGTAGTACAATAATCTGCTTCCGGCAAATGATCTCCTATAAAGATGGATTTACATTTGAGATTTTTAGCCAATTGTACGTCAGTTTTTCGGTCACCGATTACATAGGAATTAGAAAGATCGTAATCTCCCTCTAGGTATTCTTTCAATAGCCCAATACCCGGTTTTCTTGTTGGAAGATTTTCATGTTCAAATGATTTGTCCACATGGATCGCAGAGAAAACTATCCCCTCATTTTCCAAGGTCTTGAGCATCTTATACTGTGCCGGCCAAAAATCAGCCTCTGGAAAAGAATCGGTGCCCAAACCATCTTGGTTGGTAACCATAACTAACTCATAATCTGATTCTTCAGCTATCTTTCTTAAATTAGAGATTGCCTTTGGCAAAAACTCCAATTTTTCCAGACTATCGACCTGAAAATCTGTAGGAGGCTCTTTGATAATAGTGCCATCCCTGTCGATGAAGAGTACTTTTTTCATAAAAAAGGTTTAATTTGAGGTTGAGTGATATTGATTTAATGCCTTTATTAAGGCTGTATTTTCTTCCCTAGTTCCCAATGAAATCCTAAGGCAATCCGCACAAAGCTGAACTTTGGAGCGATCCCTAAGAATGATCATTTCTTTGATCAGGAATTCGTAAATCTTCCTTGCACCATCCATCTTTACCAAAAGGAAATTTGCATTTGAAGGGTATATATGTTTTACAAAAGCAAAGCTGGCAAGTTTATTTTCCAAGAATACTTTCTCTTCGAATATCTGATGCACCAGCTTATTTATTTCATCTGCCTTCTCCAGAGATTCCAATACTTTTTGCTGAGTCAAGCCTGAAACGTTATATGGCGGCTTGATCAGGTTGAGGATATTGATGATTTCTTCTGAAGCAAAAGCCATCCCTATTCTTAGATTAGCCAAGCCCCAAGCTTTGGAAAAGGTCTGCATGACCAGAAGATTTGGGAATTTATCCAGCTCTACGGTAAAACTAGGTTCATCGGAAAAATCAATGTAGGCCTCATCTACAACCACCAAACCTTCGAATCCTTTAAGAATCTGTCTGATATGATTCCTATCCATTTTATTCCCACTGGGATTGTTTGGAGAGCAAATGAAAATGATTTTGGTATTTGCGTCAACAGCTTCAAGAATTTTCGAAGGCTGCAATTGAAAGTCCGGTGTAAGCTCCACAGATTTTGTGCTGATGTCATTGATACCAGCCGAAACTTCATACATCCCATAGGTAGGTGGAAGCAGAATGATATTATCCCGACCGGGCACACAAAATGCTCTCATCAACAGGTCAATGGCCTCGTCGCTTCCGTTTCCCAAAAATACCTGAGATGGACGTACTCTTTTGATTGGAGCCAATTTTTCCTTGATTTCGGTTTGATATGGATCAGGATATCTGTTGAATGGTTCGCCAGTTAAAGAGCCATAAGGATTTTCATTGGCATCCAGAAACACACCTATTTTCCCACTATATTCATCTCTTGCGGAGGAATATGGCTTTATTTTCCTGATATGAGGCCTGAGCAATTTTTCGAGTTCAAATGCCATCTCAGTTTTCATCAAGGTATTTAAGTCTTAAGGTCACTGCATTTTTATGCGCATCAAGAAGTTCATTTCCTGCCATAATCTCTACAGTGGGGCCTAGATTTTTGATTCCTTCCGCAGTGATTTTCTGATAGGTGATTTTTTTGACAAAACTGTCAAGAGATACACCTGAGTAGTTTTTTGCATAGCCATAGGTCGGTAATGTGTGATTGGTGCCGGATGCATAGTCGCCCGCAGATTCGGGGGTATAGTTCCCTATAAATACAGAGCCTGCATTTACAATCCTTGACACTACTTCTTCTTCGTTATCCACACAGATGATAAGGTGCTCAGGTGCATAATCATTGATCAACTGAAGGGCTTTGTCCTCATTCCCAATGATAACTGCCACAGAGCTTTCCAGAGCTCTTTTGGCAATCTCTTTTCTGGGCAATAATTCCACCTGATTTTGAACTTCTTTCAAAATCTTTTCAGACACCTTCTCTGATGAAGCCACTAGTATCACCTGAGAATCTACCCCGTGTTCTGCTTGGGATAATAAATCAGCTGCAACAAATGCCGGAATAGCAGAACTGTCTGCGTAGACAAGAACTTCCGATGGGCCTGCTGGCATGTCAATGGCAACTCCCTTTTTTACTGCCAATTGTTTGGCAGAAGTAACATACTGATTACCTGGCCCGAATATCTTATCTACCTTGGGAACAGACTCAGTACCATAAGTTAGAGCAGCTATTGCCTGAGCTCCGCCTGCTTTCACAATTTTATCAATACCTATCAAATCAGCAGTGTATAAAATCGCCGGGTGAACATTTCCTTCCTTATCAGGTGGGGTACAGAGTACGATTTCTTCGCATCCGGCAATATTTGCAGGAATACCCAACATCAAAACTGTAGAAAACAAAGGTGCCGTTCCACCGGGTATATACAACCCTACACGCTGAATGGGGACTGATCTGCGCATACAGGTAACTCCCGGCATAACTTCCATGACCAAGTCTTCTCCTGCCTGCGCTTCATGAAACTTTTCAATATTAGCTTTTGCTAGTTGTATTGCTTCTTGAAGCTCAGGCGCAACTTTACTCTTGGCAGCCTTCACTTCGTCCACACTTACCAGCAGCTTTTGAATCTGTACATGGTCATATTCCAGCGCAAATTTCTTCAGTGCCTTATCTCCAAGTCTTTTGACTTTGCGCATGATAGGTTTTACTATTTTTTCTATATCCTTGGTTTTCTGAACAGGCCTTTTCAATTCCTTTCTCCATTCAGATTTGGTAGGATTTATAATTGTCTTCATGATTTTTCAAAATTTATAGCGGGAAGATACACATTCAAATTTCTTCCGCTTCAAGGCAAAAGGTTGAAATTTTGTTTCAGATAACCATTTTTTCAATTGGAACTACCAAGATACCCTCAGCTCCGGCAGCTCTTAGCTCTTCAATGTTTTCCCAAAACTGATCCTCTGCGATTACTGAATGAACAGAAGACCAACCTTCTTGAGCAAGTGGTAAAATAGTAGGACTTCTCATGCCGGGAATCAGGGAAATGATTTTGTCCAAAGAGTCATTGGGGGCATTCAACAATACATATTTATTGCTTTTCCCTTTCTGAACTGCATTGATTCTGAAAAGTAACTTATCTACAATTTCCAGCTTTTCTGCATCCAGATTTTTATTGCTGATCAGCACGGCTTCTGACTTGAAGATAACATCGACTTCTTTCAGTCCATTCATCATCAAAGTAGATCCTGAGCTTACAATATCACAGATACCTTCGGCCAAGCCAATACTTGGAGCAATTTCTACTGAACCTGAAATTTCATGTATATCTGCATGTACATTTTGGGACTCAAGATAATCACCGAGAATTTTAGGGTAGGAAGTCGCAATGCTTTTGCCTTGAAAATGATGGATATTAGTGTACTCTTCCCCTTTGGGAATCGCTAAAGAAAGTCTGCATTTGGAGAAACCAAGCTTTTTGAGTACTTGAACATCTTTGTCTTTTTCTACCAGTTCATTTTCACCGACAATTCCTAAATCTGCTACTCCATCAGCAACATATCCAGGGATATCATCATCTCTGAGGTATAGAAATTCTATGGGAAAATTGGTAGAAGTTGACTTCAGTTTTCCGGTTCCGTTGTAAAACTTAATGCCGCATTCTTTGATGAGGCTTAAAGAATCTTCACTTAATCTACCGCTTTTTTGTACGGCAATTCTAATAATTGAATTCATGGATGCAATATACGTTTAGTATCAAAATGAAAATAAAGATTTTGGATATAAAGGCTGTATAATTATTCCAACAGCCATACCTGGGCGATATATAAATAATTTTCCTCCTCAGGAGGAATGATGGAAATGATGAACAGACACTTGCGAACAAGCTGCGGAAAAATCTGTCTGATATAAATAAAATTCGTTCATCGGGTGACAAAGTTAAAACCTCAGATATAAGATACAAACTTCAACCTCTTTTTGTTTACCTGATAATTGAAAATAAAAGTAATGCTACTTTGATAAATCAATATGGGTCAACATCAATCAAAAACCTGACAGATCGGAAATCTTTGTGGCTTTGCAATTCATTGATCAGCTCATTTATAGCCTGTTTGAACTGAGCAGGGGCATTCCCTGATTTATCGAGTTTTGCAATGGTTTCAAAAATAAACTGGTTCTTGATTTTACCGATAAGTCCCTTTTCCGGACCCAGTAAAATCTTCTTGACCGGAATATCCTCCATCAGATGGTGGAGGTTTCTGGCAGCTCTTTCAGCTACTTTATAATCCTTATGCCTGGTCACTATTTTGATGATTTTGACAAAGGGTGGATAAAAAAACCGTTGCCTATCCCCCATCTCCTGAAGGTAAAAATTCTTATAATCTCCTTGAATGATCTGATGAAAAATCTGTTGCTCGGGCTTCCTGGTCTGAATAATCACTTTTCCCTTTTTTTCTCTTCTTCCTGCTCTTCCTGCAACTTGGGTAATCTGCTGGAAAGCTCTTTCTCCCGCTCTAAAATCCGGAAAAAAAAGAATCCTGTCCGCATCCATCACTCCCACCACAGTAACTCTATCAAAATCCAAACCCTTGGTTATCATCTGAGTGCCCACTAAAATATCCACATTTCCTGAGCCAAACTCTTCCAATAAGCGTTGATATCCAAATTTACTTCTGGTAGTATCCAAATCCATCCGTGCAACCCTGGCTTCAGGAAATAAAAGAGAAAGACTTTCTTCTATCCTCTCTGTACCCAAGCCAACTGCACTCAATTTATTACTGCCACAAGCAGGACAGGTTTTGGGCACTTTTTCCTTGAACCCGCAATAATGACAGCGCATTTCCTCATTAAACTGATGATAGGTAAGGCTTACGTCACAATGCTCGCATTCCGGAATCCAACCACAATCCTCACAGGATATGTAAGGAGAATAACCCCTTCGATTTTGAAAAATCAATACCTGCTCCTGATTTTTAAGTGCTTCCTGAATACTTTCCCGAAGAAGCCTGGTAAAGTCCAGTTTCAATAAATTCTTTTTCTTGTCGACCAGAATATCCGAAAGAATATATTCAGGCAGTTGGGCTTCTCCATACCTTCTGTCTAGTGCCACATAGCCGTACTTTTGAGTTCGTGCATTGTAAAAAGATTCAAAAGAAGGTGTAGCAGAACCTAAGATGGTTTTGGCCTGATGCAGCCAAGCCAACATGATAGCAGCATCTCTGGCCTGAAACCTGGGGGCCGGATCAAATTGCTTGAAGGAGGATTCATGTTCTTCATCTACTATTACCAAGCCCAGACTATCAAAAGGCAAAAATATAGAAGATCGGACACCCAATACAAAAGAAAGCTTTCCACTGAGCACTCCATTCCAGACCTCCACCCTTTCATTATCTGAGTATTTGGAATGGTAGACTCCCATACTGCTGCCAAAAACCTGCCTCAGTCTACCCACCATATGGGTAGTGAGAGCTATTTCTGGCAGAAGCATCAAAACCTGTGAACCGCTGGCTAAGGCTTCTTTGATCAAAGTAATGTAAATTTCAGTCTTTCCTGAACCTGTTATGCCATGAAGAAGCAGCGTATTCTTTTCCTGAAGCTCTTCTTTAATTTTGACTAAAGCTTTTTCTTGGTATTCGGAAAGGGTAATTTCTTCCTTACTTGGTGCTGCCTCCTGAAATCTACTGATGATAAGCTTATACTCTTCCAACACCCCGTTTTTAATAAGGGTTTTTAAAGAAGATGCTGAAAGCCCTGCTTCAGAAAAAACGGATTTTTCCAACCCTCTTGAATTCAGTTCAGGTTGCCGATAAACCGGAACTTCTTGCAAGTATTTCAGCAGTACCTCTTCCTGCTTTGGTTTAGAAGAAAGCTCATGAAATAGCTTTTCCAACTTCTTTTTATCCGTAAAAAAGGCTTTGGAAAGTCTTATCCTTGATTCTACTTTAGGACTGTATTTTTCTTTTACTTGCTCAAAAACCAAAATGGCTTCTTTGATCACCAAACTTTTAATAATAGGATGGATTGATTTGATTCCTAAAACTGACTCGCAATCTTCATAACTCAACTCTCCCTTATTTGCCAGAGCCTGTAACAGGGTTTCCTCTCTATCATCTAAAGGATAAGGAGAAGTATCCTGATCAAAAGTCGGGTTGACCTGGATTTTACTTTCGCTGCTCAGCTTCAAACCTGAAGGCAGGGCAGCATTCATCACATCACCTATATTGCAGCAATAATATTCGGCCATCCAAGCCCAAAACCTAATCTGCAAGGGGTTAACCGTTGCATGATTATCTAATAAATCCAAAATTGGCTTTGCCTCGTAAGCAGCAGGTGGTTTTTGATGGACTTTAGCAATCACTCCTGTGAGGACTTTCTTCTTTCCAAATTGTACTATTACCCGAAAGCCTATCCCTATTTCATCCCTGAAATTCTTAGGGATTTTGTAAGTGAACATTTTGGGAATAGGAACCGGAATAATCACATCCGCAAAAAATCTGGATGAGTCCTCCTTTTCTTCAATATTTCCTCCAAAAAGATCTTCCAAAACAGTTTTAATTTAGGCTTGGTAATTGTTCCAACGCTGCTTTTACATCTGATACCGGTCTTTGACAGGATCTATTGAAACAGACGTAAATCAATGCATTCCCATCTGTATCGGGCTTTTTCCCCTCAAGTAGTGGGATTTCAGTATTAGTTTTTTCAGAAGCTGAAAGTATAAATCCTGAATTCCTCTTTGCAAAAAATTCTTGGCCCAATTTTTCAGCACCTTCACCTACTATGGCTACTTCAGCTTTGGGCAGTAGCATATCCAAATACAAAGATGCCCAATTACAAAGAAATCCCGGTTCCTTGATAATGAGCTTTTTCATGGTTCCCAACATATTTTTGGCAATTGCCGCGTAGTTGTCCTCGTAAAAAAACATAGACAAGTCGAGTAGATTCCGGGCCATTATGGAATTTGAGGCCGGAATCACATTATCAAACAATTCCTTTTTATTTGCTATCAGTTTTTCAGCTTGCGGATTGTTGAAATAGAAAAACCCCTCTTCTTCATCATAAAAAGCCTCAATGACTTTATCTGACAACTCTTTGGCCTTTAATAGCCATTTACTATCGAGAGTCGCCTGATACAATGAAATAAATCCCCTGATCACTGCTGCATAATCCTCCAAAAAAGCAGGAGTATAAGCGTGTCCATTTTTATAAGATCTATAAAGGACTTTGTCCTTATACATTTTATCCAAAATAAAAGTGGCGTTATTTAGAGACAATTCCAATGCTTCCTCATCTCCAAGGGAAGTGTAAGCAGAAACCAAACCGGAAATCATTAATCCATTCCAGCCACTCAGTATCTTATCATCTAAGCCAGGAAAAATCCGCTGATTTCTTACTGATAGCAGCTTAGCTTTGATTTCATTCAGTCTTTGGATATAGCCTTCTTCAGAAAGTTCGGAGGACTCTGCTAGCTTTTCATAACTTTCTGTCTGAAAAAGAATATTCACACCATCTTCCCAGTTGCCTTGATATTTAAGGTTGTATAATTTGGCAAACCAGTGAAGGTCCTCACCTACAATTGATTCAAGCTCTTCATAAGTCCAAGTGTAAAACTTGCCCTCTACTCCCTCCGAATCAGCATCCTGAGCTGCATAAAATCCGCCTTCTTTATGCAGCATTTCACTTTTAAGCCAAGCTATAGTCTCCAAAATTTTTTCCTTGTAAAAGTATTCCCCTGAGACAGCATAGGCTTTTGAATAAAGGTCAAGAAGCTGCCCGTTATCATACAGCATTTTTTCGAAATGTGGAGCAAACCATTCTCCGTCAACTGAGTATCGGGCAAATCCTCCCCTCAAATGATCGTAAATACCTCCCATACCGATTTTTTTCAGCGTGAAAAAAACCTTGGCTAATAGAACCTCATCAGATTTTGCCAAGGCATAATCCATGACAAAAGACCAGATTGCTGGCATTGGGAATTTAGGCTTTCTGTTCATCCCACCCCAATCTAGGTCAAATTGATTTTCCAGTAATTTGATGGCCTCAGCCAATTCTTTTGGATCAAGCTGAAAAGTACCATGGCTGAGTCCATATTTTAAAAACTCAGAGGTCTGAAGGCTATTGCCAAACTCCTCAGCACTTTTGGCCAATTGATCGTAGTGTTCTTGATAGGCTTCTCCTATATTTTGAAGGAGCGCTTTCCATTGGGCATTGGGAAAGTAAGTTCCGCCGTAGAAAGGCTTTTGGTTTGGCATTAAAAATACATTCAAAGGCCAGCCTCCTTGTAATCCCATTGCCTGAACAGCATCCATATAAATATTATCCAGATCCGGTCGCTCTTCCCTGTCAATTTTGATACAGACAAAATATTGATTCATCAATTGTGCTGTAGCTTCGTCTTCAAAAGATTCCTTTTCCATGACATGACACCAATGACATGCCGAATACCCAATACTGACAATGATAGGTTTATCCTCTCTTTTGGACTTTTCCAGCGCTTCATCACCCCAGGGAAACCAATCCACAGGGTTGTTAGCATGCTGAAGCAAATAAGGTGATTGTGAATCTTTCAGTCTATTCATACAGAACAAATTTAGAAGCTTTAAAAACTAAAAACCTGAGCAGACAATTAAACCAATTGTATTTTAGCCACAATATGTGGAAATGAAAACAACAGGTTTTCAGAAATTACTTTCCGCGATACTGCACTTGCTTGCGTAAAGCATCCAGTTCTTTTGAAAAATCATAATCCCGGCTATATCGTTCCAGTTTTTTCTGAAGATTATCTAAAAACTTCATATGAGCTGGGCTGTCAGGGTTAAATGCCTTATGTGCCAAATCCTTTTTAATTCCTTCAAACTCTTGAATTAAAGTGTAAGAGGCTGGATCGACCCATGATTTTTTAAATTTTTCCCAAATATATTCTTCTGCTTGAGCACTGGGATGAACGAGATCATCTTTGTAAAATCTATAATCCCTAAGTTCATCCACCATCACCTCATAACTTGGGAAATAATCTATGAAATCATAGGTTTCGGTCAAGTCATGGGCAGCAAGTCTCAATATTGATTTACTGAGTTGGCTTTCAGGGATACCGTCCTTGGTATGTCTTACAGGGCTTACAGCCAAAAGAACCTGGACTTCCGGATTGATTTGACGAAGTATATTAAAAAAACCGCTGAATGCCTTTTGAATTTCATCAGGATGTAAAAGACGTTTTTCAAAGTTCTTTGCAGCTTGTTTATGGCAATTTGCCACAACCTGTCCCGTATTCAAATGCTCATAAACCCAAGCTGTGCCAAAAGTTATTAAGATATGAGAGGCAGATTCAAGTACTTGTTTGCTATGTTGTTGCTTTTTATGAATCAGTCGCTCTAAGGAATCCTGACTGTAAGCTACCACATCCGAATGCATACCATAATGCAGATACAGTCCGTCTCTGGTCAACATCAATTCTGAATTGATAGGCATTTCCAATATGGAATCTTCCATCAATCCTGCTATGGAGATTGGGTTGAATAAGGTTCCAAATGGATTATTGAGAACTTGAAACTTTCTTTCTATCAACTTTTCTGCAATCATGGAAGAAAAGCAGGAACCTATAGAAAATACAGAAGATTGGTGATTAATTTTACTATTCCCCTCAGGGATATCAAAAGGTGTAGTCCATTGCATGGCTTAAAAATAGAAATAAAGGAATTGAAGTCCCGAATAAAAGCCTACAATTTTTTTCATAGTTTTGCGGTTCAATCAATAATGAACAAATGAAGACTTCTGAAATTAAATTCCAAATACAGCTTGATGAAAAAAATCTGCCAAAAACAATTCAGTGGGATGCCTCTGACAAAGAGGGTGATGGCTTTGAAAGTACCAAAAGCATCAGTCTAAATGTTTGGGATAACCTCAATCACAGTACCCTTAGAATTGACCTATGGACAGATGATATGTCTGTGGTAGAAATGAAAAGATTTTATATTGATGTACTTGGGGGTATGGCACAAACTATCCTCAACAGCACAGGAGATGAATATATGTCTGAGGAAATGAAGGAGCTTTGCGACAGGTTGGTGAAGCATGTCAACGAGGAAAATAAGAAAAACACCAATTCCAAATAATATCCCCCATATTCTTGTAATCTTGTTGCATTTATACGTATACAACAGGGCCTGTTTCTGAATTCAAAAGGAAACAGGCTTTTTTCTTTTTAGACTTAAACCAAATGCCTTTGATTTAAAAAGTTTTGCTTTTTTTTAAAAATATTTAAGTTAAATAAAGGATTTTTTAACGGATTGCTCAGCTTTTCCCCTGAAAATGAAAAGGTTTCCAAAAACTTATTTTAATTCTCTCAAAAAAATCAAAATAATTTTGATGTTTAAGTATTGAAAATTAGGAAATTCATCTAAATTTCACACTAATTAACAAGTTATAATTGCTAATCAGCCATTTTAACAATTAACCCATTATAGCTTATGCAAAATTTTACAAAAAGTACATGGCTCACAGTTTTGCTGTTAGTCGCCATAGTTTCCTTTGGTCCTGCGCAAGTTTTTGCCCAGACCACGACCATATCGGGAACAGTAACTGAAGAAGGAACCAATGAGACATTGATAGGTGTCAATATTGTGGTCAAAGGTCGGGTAATTGGAACTGTTACCGATATGAGGGGCAATTTCAACCTCCGGGTAAATCAGGCCCCACCACTTACTTTGGTATTTTCAATGATTGGTTTTGGCACAAAAGAAATTGAAATCACAGAAGCCAATGTCAACAATTTGAGAGTCACCATGGCCGAGCAATCCATGCTGGGGCAAGAGGTGGTGGTCTCGGCATCAAGAGTTGAAGAAAGTATACTTCAATCCCCTGTATCTATTGAAAAAATGGATATCCTTGCCATCAGAGACACTCCTGCTGATAATTATTATAAAGGTATTGCCAACCTGAAAGGTGTGGATGTGACTACCTCTTCGATCAATTTCCAAATCATCAATGCCAGAGGATTCAACTCCACTGGTAATACAAGATTTGTGCAATTGACAGATGGTATGGATACGCAAGCGCCGGCACTAAACTTCCCCATTGGCAACCTTAATGGACCTTCCGAATTGGATGTGGAATCTGTAGAGTTTATACCGGGGGCTGCCTCTGCCTTGTATGGTCCAAATGCTTTCAATGGAATTCTATTGGTAAATAGTAAAAGCCCCTTTGAATATCAGGGTTTGAGCGCTTTTTACAAACAAGGAGTCAACCATATCAATGGTAGACCAGGAGAACCACAAAGCGCACAACCTATGTATGAAGGCTCAATCAGATATGCTAAAGCCTTTAACAACAAGTTTGCCTTTAAACTGAATGCCTCATACATGCAGGCATTGGACTGGCATGGAACAGATCAGACTGATCTTTCCAGAGAGAATCAAGGTAACCTTGATTTCAATCCTGGAGCTAACAGAGTACACGTGTTTGGAGACGAAGTTGCCAATAATTTAGGTCTACTTAGAAATGTAGCAGCACTTCAGCAAGCTTTTGGTCCAGCGGTTAACAGCCTTCCGGATCAGATTGTTTCCAGAACAGGATATGATGAAAGACATCTGGTAGATTACAATGCCAAAAACCTTAAGCTAAGCGGTGCACTTCACTATAGAGTAACTGATAAATCAGAATTATCTTATGTGGTAAATTATGGTGCAGGAACATCAGTTTACACAGGAGCCCAAAGATATTCATTGGCCAATTTCTCAATCATTCAGCACAAATTGGAAATGAAAGGAGATAATTATTTCCTAAGAGCATACACGACCATTGAAAATTCAGGTGATTCTTTCATCGCAGACCTTACCGGTGTAGCAATCAATGACCGTTGGAAGTCCAACACTGCCTGGTTTGGAGATTATGCAGGAGCATATTTGACTAACTTAATCCAAGGTCAGGGAGTTGCACCTGGACAATTGGGTACACCTCAGCAACAAGCTGCAGCACATAGATTCGCAAGGGATATTGCCGATACAGGTCGCTTATTGCCTGGAACTTCGGAATTTGATGCTGCAAAAAACGCAGTCCGCGGGGAAGTGATTCCTAGAGGCTCTCTATTCGATGATAGATCCAGAATGAATATGTTAGAAGGTCAATATGATTTCAAAAATGAAATTGACTTTATGGATCTTCAGGTTGGTGGTTCCTATAGAGTATATGACTTAAGGTCCAATGGGACAATTTTTGCAGACGTGGAAGGCAATGATATTACTATTGAAGAAATAGGTGCATTTGCTCAGGGTGCCAAAAGATTTGTTGATGATAAATTGAAATTGACAGCTTCCATTAGGTATGATAAAAATGAGAACTTTAAAGGACAATTCAACCCAAGAATCTCAGGCGTATATACCGAAGGTAACAGCAATTTCAGGGTCTCTTACCAAACAGGTTTCAGAAATCCGACCACTCAAGGACAGCATATTGATTTGAATGTGGTTTCTGCCAGATTAATCGGTGGTTTACCATTCTATAGAGAAAAATATAACATCTTCGAAAATGCTTTCTCATTGGCTTCTGTCAACAATTATGTAGCAGCTGTAGGATCAGGACTTTCTCCAGTAGATCCAAGGGCTACAGGTTTATTGGAAAGAGTGGAATCACTTCCTGAATTAAGACCTGAAAGAGTACAATCCTTTGAAGTCGGATACAAAAGCTTGCTAGCGAGCAATAGACTTTTGATAGATGCGGCTTATTATTACAATATCTATAATGACTTCATTACCCAGACTGCTGTTAGAAGAGCCCCGGGACCGGTTTTCCCTGGCGCAATGCCCAATACAGATCAAGGTGCTCTCAACGCAATCAATGCTCCTACCCTTCTGACTCCGATTACCGTTCCTGGAATGGAAAACACCTTCCAGACTTACACCAATATCGTAGATGAGGAAGTGAGGGCACATGGAGCAGCCATAGGCCTGACTTACAGTTTACCCAGCAATTATACCTTGAGTGGTAATTACAACTTCAACAGACTGATCAGTGATATTGGAGAAGATTTCTTGAATGACTTCAACACACCTGAGCATAAAACAAACATCACATTTGCAAATAGAAAGCTGACAGAAAAATTAGGCTTTGGAGTTACTTACAGATATCAAAGTGCTTTCAGATGGGAATCTACCTTTGCACAGGGTGATGTTCCAGAGGTGCATACATTCGATGCACAGGTAAGCTACAGGTTGAAAGAATTGAAATCAATCTTGAAACTAGGTGGATCTAACCTTTTCAACCAGAGGTACATTCTAAACTTTGGTGGACCGACTGTTGGTGCGATTTACTACTTCTCCATCACCTTTGATGAATTGTTAAACTAATTCCCTGACTACTATGAGCTTATTAAAAAATATAAAATATATCCTACTTGCAGGTGTCGTAGCCTCTTGTACCTATGAATTCCCAGCTCCTGATATAGAGCAACCAACTTCGGGTTCTGCTGATTTTACCAGAATCATTTCTGTGGGTAATTCATTGACAGCAGGATTTATGGATGGTGCGCTTTACAACAGAGGACAGGAAAATTCCTTTGCTGTAATTCTTGCCGACCAAGCCAGAGCTGTAGGCGGTGGTGACTTCAATGTACCAGATATCAATTCTGAAAACGGATTTTTCCAAATGGGTCCTCAAGGTCCTTTGGGAAGATTGGTACTTACTGTAAATCCAAATACAGGAGCTACTGGCCCTGCTCCTATCGGTGCAGGTGAACTTCCAGGGAATTATTCTGGAAACACGGCTGATCTCAATAACTTCGGAGTTCCTGGAATCACGCTTCTAACTGCCTTAATCCCTCAGACGGGAGGGCCGGCTATTCCCGAAAATCCTGCATACAATAGACTTTATGAAAGATTTGCTTCAAATCCCGGCACCTCTACAGTGATCGGCGATGCAGCAGCAGCTTTAGCTAATGGGGGTACTTTCTTTACCTTTTGGTTGGGTAATAATGATGTCTTGGGCTATGCCACTGGTGGAGCTTCCAACCCTGCTATCCTGACTTCAGACACTGATTTTCAACAGAGATTAGGGGCAGCTCTTGGTGCTTTGCTCCAGGCAAATGGAAATGCAAAAGGAGCTGTAGCCAATATTCCAAGCTTGGCTGTTTTACCTTATTTCACTTTGGTTCCTTGGAATGCTCTACCGCTTAGCCAAGCACAAGCAGATCAGGCAAATCAAGGATATGCAGCATACAATGCCGGTCTTGCTCAAGTAAGAGGATTGGGGCTGATCTCAGCAGAGGAAGAAGAGTACAGAAGAGTACAGTTTCAAGCTGGCCAAAACGGTTTCGTGATGGATGATGAAAGTCTGACAAATCTTTCTGCATTAGGTTTGCCTACTATCAGACAAAGTAAGCCAGCAGATCGCGCTACACTGCCATTGTCTTCAGCTTTGGGACAAGTCGTAGCCGACAATCCAGCCTTGATCAGGGGGATAAGCTTCCCGGTTGAAGATCAGTTCGTATTGACTCCTGAAGAACAAGAAGAAATCAGCAGTAAAATCACTGCTTTCAACGGTTTTATCAATGCTGCCGTACAAGCTAACAATGATAGGCTAGTTTTAGTGGATGTAAACAATCTTCTAACCAGAGTTTTATCAGGAGAAGTATCTTCAGGAGGAGTTGGCCTTACTGCTTCTATTGTTCCTCCTACCGGTGGTTTCTCCTTAGATGGAGTTCATCCAAATGCAAGAGCACATGCTTTTGTTGCCAACTTATTTATTGATAGAATCAATGAAAAATGGGGAGCAAATATCCCAAGAGCCAATCCAAATGCTTATGTTGGAAATGACCTGCCCAGGTAAGCAAACTATCGATAGTATGAATGAAAAGACCACCCTCGAAAAGGTGGTCTTTTTTATGGCGCATAAATCAGTCCAAAGACTGGGTTGTAAAAGCAATTAGCCTAAAATTTCTGATTCGAAACTTCATTAGAACCTAATCAATCCTTTAATGTCGCTAAATAGGCTACTAAATCTCTGATTTCCCTTCTGCTCAATACAGCCTTCATATCAGGCATACTGGATGGAGCATCTCTCCTTTCGGCAATATCCTTTTTCTGTACCAAAGTATCTGGACTGCTACCTTGCTTGACAAGAATAGACGCATTGTTTTCTTCAGCCAATACACCTGTAACTCTATTTCCACTCTCAAGATTTAAAGTAATGATGCCATACCCAGGAGCAATCCTTTTGCTAGGATCTACCAGTGACTCCAAGAGTTCCTGTCTGCTCAAATTTGAAGCAATGCCATTCATGGCAGGACCTACATTTCCTCCCATATCATCGTAAGCATGACATCGCATACACTGTCCCGTCTGAGATTGAAAAAAAATGGTCCTACCTTTGACGACATCTCCACCATTCAGGCTACTCTGATAGGAAGCGATCATATTCCCATCCCATAGCTTGGCTGCGGCATCAGCATACTTTGCCGTAAGACTGGGATCATTTGCAGATTCTACAGCTTCTGACAATTCTAACAAAATATCAGTTGGCAATTTGTCCTCAGCCATCTTCACCAAGAGTTTATCAAATGTCTCTTTAGTATTTTCTACAGGCAATTTACCCAGCGCAATCAGAGCAGCTTGTTTTTCTTCTGTTGTTCTTTTTTCGATTACTTCAGACAACAGGTTAACTTTCAACTCCTTATCCAACTCCAACTGCTCTAAAAGTGTAAGTCCTGCAACTCTCACAGACTTATCATTTGCTGCCAATGCTTTTTCTATGGCCTGCGGTGTTTCTTTGGATTCCATTCTTGCTAAGGCATTTACAGAAGCTATTTTCACTTCTGCAGAAGGATCAGTGCTGATCATAGCCAGTAAAACCTCCGATGCATCGCTAATTTCCAAACGGCCAATAGACTTAACAGTACTTAACCTAATGGATTCGTTTCTATCTTTCAACAAACTTTTCAATGCAGCTGATGAGCGCTCTCTGACCAATTGTCCTTCCCTGTTTACCTCACCTCTGTAGCGACCATCTACCCTATCCAGAACAGATGGCTTTGTCCAGGTTCCCAATGCCTCAATGGCTTCTTGCTTCAAAACAGCTGGTACATTTGGCTTCTGAATATAGGCTATCAGGTTTTGCATGGCTTTTTCAGTACCTACCCTCAGGTTTGCGTTGATCGCTCTTCGAATCAAAGGTTCATTCTGATATTTGGTGCTGACCAGTAAATCTCCCAAAACCGGTAAGGCAGGCTCAATAGAAAAATCATCGTTGATAGCCCGGGCCAATTCTGTCAGAATGTACTCGTCCTGTTCCTGAATAAAGTTGACAATACCAGGATGCTCCAATCTCCTTAAGGCTAAAATGGCACCTAATCTCACTGCCTTACTCGGATGGTTCCACAGCTCAACAACTTTATCAGGTTCATTGATCCTTGCCAAGGCCAAAGAAGCGGCATGTCTGATGTAGGCGTCCTCATTATCATTTCTTTCCAAGAGCCCAACCAAAGGCTTAAATGCTGGTGCATATTCCATACGCCCTATGGCTTCAGCAGCAAAAAATCTATTCCTGGCATGCTCATCCGTAAGCAACGCCAGTAAATACTCTCCGGCCGGCTTGTATTTGATATCCCCCAGCCATTTGGCTGCTTGGGCCCGAATTTCTGGGTCTGTATCTTTCAGCAAAGGAATCAGCTTTTTCGCATAATCCGGATTATCCATTCTTGCCTGCTGGCTGATTCCGACTATTGCATTGATTCTGGCCAATTGATTTTCTTTCTGATCTATGGCTTTTTGGAAAACAGCCGCGCCTTTATCTCCTCTTTTAGCCAATTCAAATTGCGCTTTCCTTCTAATTCTCAAATCTTCATACATCAGATGATCTAAAAGCTCATCCTCAGTCATTTTCTTATAATCCAGCACTATCCTTCTCTGGGTTTCTTTTCTGGCCTCCCAAGAAGCACCTTCCTCATCATCCAATTTCCAGATTCTTCCGTAATTTTTATTGCCCCAGCCATTGATCCAATCTGCCGCATAAATGGCTCCATCAGGCCCAAAGTCTATTCCTGTTGGTAACATATGGCTTTGGATCATTTCTGTCTCCGCCAATTCAAAAGTAGCTCCCTGGGGCTTGAGTTTGAAAGCGTGAATCCCGGAACGTGCGGGGTTACCTACAAACTCAACAACGAAAAAAGTGTTTTTCCACCTCGGAGCTAAAGCTGTACCTGGATTATATATCATCCCCGTAGGTCCGTTGACATAGTTAATAATCGGAGGGGTAATGTAGGCTGCCTGCCCCTCATGTCTAGGGATATACATTTTTTCATCCATCCAGACCTTATAAGAGTTGTTATCTGGATCTCTATATTTTCCAAACTGCCAATTAATCCTCCAACCGGTATCGGAACCATTGACCAAATAAACCAAACGCTCACTTTCACCTCTATGGTCGCCGTCATTATCCACCGAAATCAGATTGTTGTACTCATCAAAAACAAACTCGTGGGTATTTCTGACTCCCATGGCAAAAACTTCGAAGTCCGACCCGTCCGGATTGGAACGTACAACCACTCCCCTGTTGGGGTATTTCCATTGTTTGCCATCCTGATCTACTCCATTGAAACCTATATCTCCTATGGCCCAATATATTCTCCCATCGGGCCCAACTGTAGCCCCTGACATGCCATGTGCTCCAAACCCGATATGAATGCCATATCCATGGGAAATGGAGGTTTTCTCATCTATCAATCCATCCCCGTTTTTGTCCTGAAGCCTCCACATATCCGGACCAACTCCTACAAAAAGATCTCCCTCATGCTTGAGGACTGCGGCTGCTATATCAGTAACTTCCTCATGAAAGTCTTCAACCACCCTTTGGGACCAATCAGCCAAGCCATCACCATCGGTATCTTTGATGCGGTATACTGATTCTTTGATTTCCAACATGTCCCTCCAATCATGTGAGCCGTCATTGTTGTAATCTTTGAGCCATTTGTTTTTCTCCGAATTTTCAGGAGCAAGCTCTCTTCTTAAAAAAGCTCTTTTTCCCTCAATATCCTGAAGTGAAATGGACTCGATCTCCCAATCCTGATGGCCTCGGATATCAAACTCAACCTTTCCAAGTCTACCCGAACTGGTGTAATACAATGACCCATCGTCATCCATACTGATAGAAATAGGATCCACTATCATGGAGTCAACTGCCCATAGAGACATAGTAAGTCCCTCCGAAAGCTGAGGATTTATAGTAGCTTCAATTTCTGAAGCCATTTTGCGTACCTCTTCGTGATCCATTTGGGTGATGTGAAGTTCCTCGGAGGATTTTGGTTTTTCCTGACAGGCGAAAGCCATCATAAGAAGCATAGGCAGCAGTGACCTGCCAGAGCAAAGAGTAGGTTTCATAGGTCTATTGTTCAATCGATTGAAATGATTTTCAATATATGAAAAAACTAAAAAAATCAATTTCAAAACTCAGGGAAGGGAAAAAGAGCAGGTTGAATGGAGAAGATTTGAAGCAGCTCATCTAGACAAATGAATAGTGCAACATTGGTGCCTTGGTTTAAATGAATTTCTTGAGTGATGTGAAAATTACAAAAGATTATTTTTGTTCAGAGGCAATCAAAAGTCTTCTGTCTATTCCTTTCAATCCCTGTGGAAACCGGGCGTAATATTTAAAATGTTCCCAATTATATTGCGGGTAATCTATGTAATTGATGAGCTTGGACTCAGCACTGTAGTTGGCTAGGGTAATTCCTATATTAAAGGGAGCAGTAAAAATAAAAAAATAACCATTCAATAATGAAGCAGCTGTATTAATTGCACCCCAAGCCAGTATTTGATTGGCATGGTGGTTAAAAAAAATCAACCTTGCAGAAAGCACATCATTTTTATGGATAGATTCAAGGTTTCTTTCACGCATTATAAACAGGCTGTCGCTTTCAAAACCCATGAATTCACCTTCTATGTTCATTTGCCCATGGATGGAATTGATTGAAATCCAGCCACCATTGGCTGTCGTCTGCAAATCCAATTGATTCGGTACTTTCCCTCTAGGCGCAAGGGTATTTTTACTGCAGGAAGACAAGATAAATAACCCTGCCAAGAACAATAAAAAACCGGAATATTTGATTTCAATAAACATAGCGACTGCTCCAAAATGTCTCTTCCATAACTGGTTCATACTTCTTATAATCTTTGGCCACTTTCCTTAAAAAAGCCTCTGGATGATTTATCATCTGCCTAAGCTTTCTGAAATTCTGCTCTTTGGACCATTCCTCTCTCATCCATTCCAAATAATATCCTTTCGCATCTAGAAATACTTCTCCATCCTCAAAAGGTAAATCATAATGTAAGTCATATTTATCTCCAGGAAAAGTGACCAGATAGCTATCTGAATCAAGTAATTTGCCCAATGGATTGATTTCATCACCATTCACCCTGATTACCTCAGTAGGAGCCAATACTGCGGGATAAACCTCATCATGTATTTCGGCCAATGAGAGATAATCAATTCTCCACAAACCCCTATTGAGCACAACCTTGATTTCAATATCCCTTTCAGAGAAATTAGGTAAGGTAATAAGATTGAAGTCAGAGGCAATTGGACCTGTTTCAGAAACAGAGCTGATGAAATTCCAAACCCCAAGTGAATCTTTCATATAAATGTCCACGCCGCCCAGCAAATTGAAAACCTCAAGCTGACGCTTTCTATTTCCAAGCTCGTAATCCGTCAAAAAATAAGAGGCAGCATCTCCCATATAGGCCAAACCTTGGTAAAGGAGGTAGGTTGTCATCATTGTCTGCCTTTTCCCGATAATAAGGCCTTTGGGATTTTGACTTTGATTATCAAAACGCAAATGTATTTCTTCTTTAGAATTTAGATTTTCAGGATCACTTTCTGAAAAATACTCCACCTGATCCACAGACCTGACTTGGGGTAAACAATCCCCAAGGAAACTGTCACAGTTTAAGGGCTCCACCATTTCACTACATTGAAAAAACTTCCCCTGACCATCTGCAAAAATTCTACCTTGGCCCGATTTTTCAAAAACCAATAAGTTAGCATACCGGATAGAATGGGTTTCCATGGCCTCATTAGTTACTGTAAGCTTGAAATCCTTCATGTATTTGGCTTCATACAGCATATCGATATCATTTTTTTCCAGTGAAGGCATGATACTCGTAGAAAAGCTTTCAGCTAGAATTTTGACCGTATCTGCTGTTTCAGCATAGAAAGTGGGACAAGAACCAAAACAACTTTTAGGACTGATCAAGCAATAGGTCCCCAATCCTCCTACTAAGCCTGACATAAAAACCAAGCCTCCCCCCAATTTAGTCCCCACTTCATTGGTCTCCACGAGTACCAATTGATCTAATTCTACTATTAATATAGGGAACCTTTCTCCTTGTTTAGCTTCTTTAATTTGCCTCCTTCCAATATCCAGGTGTTTTCCAAATCCTACTAGCTGATTCGCTTTGGTGTCAATATGCCATTCGTTTAAGATGTATACAGTCCCATCCTTCATATGCGCTTTGATGAATTTATTAGTAGTGCTGCTATTTTTAAGTTGATCAGTTGTTTTCAACTCCCTTACAATTGTCGCTGTGGTACATGAAAAAAACAGGAGAATCAACAATGTCCCATAAAAAGCTGGATTTATCTTTGACGTTTTCATAAATTCTGCTCTAAAATTTTATACTGAAATTTACAAATTCAATATTTCCTTAAAACTCAAAAACAGATAATCAAAAAATTATTATTTGCAAAAAATGAAAAAAGCTCCTTTTGGAGCCTTTTACTTTAGTTGTCATGGGTTATCAGTGATTTGAAATTTTTAAAATCAATTAGAAATCCTAATAGATCCGCTACCTACATTTCCTCTTACAGTATGTTTGGAATTGTTGTCTATTTTTAATGACTTGGAGCCAGACTTATCTCCTACCTTCAGGGATCCACTACCTGCACTTAAATCAAAGTCAAAATCTTCTAAATTACTGGAAGTCTCAATTTTAACAGATCCTGAATTGGCATGAAATGCTGTTTTGGAACCAAATCCGGAATTTTCTGCTCGAATACTTCCCGAACTCGCTTTCAACTCACCCAATTCCCTGACATTATTAAGCCTGATAGAACCTGAATTTACCTGAGCGTCTGCAATTCCCTGTACATCTTCCAACTTGATGCTTCCAGAACTCGCTTTAGCTTTGACATCACCAAGAACATCTTTCAATCTGATACTGCCTGAATTGACCTTACAAGCAAGCTCCCCGCTGATACCTTCTCCCCTGATACTCCCTGAACTTGCCGAAAAGTTCCCGGTCTCCACTTCAACACCCATTAACTTGACACTCCCGGAGTTTGCTTTGAGGTTGATTTCCTGATGTTTGACATTCATCACATCAACAGACCCGGAAGTACATTTTAAATCCAGCTTGATTTCCTCTGGTCCGATCAAGGTGATAAAACCGTCCATCTTGCTGGCAAAGTTCCAACCGATTGTTTCTGAATTACCAACCAATTCTATTTTCAACTTGGAACCGGATTGCCTATATTTCACTTCAAAACCTCTATCCTCGGGTACTTCCAGGAAAGCACTCAAATAAATGTTTTTTTCTCCACTCCTTCCCTCATAAGAGACTTCCAAAAATCTGCCATCCACTTCTATTTCCCTGACTCCAGAAAATGTCTCGTCATACTCTTTTATCTCTGTGTTTTCAGGAAAATAGCAGGCAGTAGCCAAAAGACTACAAATCATGACTACTGCCTGTACCCATGTATGCTTAGTCATTATTCTGGGCATTAGGAGTAGTTAATGGACCACCATTGGACATCATGGACAAAGTCTCATGAGCAACCTTGATATTGTACTCATAGGCCAAACTTTTGTAATTGACCAAATCCACAATGGTACCTATAAAGCATAATCCCAAAGTAAGAATATAAAGAATTCCCAAACCTACCTGTCCAAGAATAAAACGATGCAAACCGGCAAAGCCAAAAAAACCAAGCAAACAAAGAATCAATATCATTTGATTGTCCTTTCTTCTTGCTCTGTACACTTGTGCAAAGAGACTGGCCTGCTCGTCGTCCATATTTTTGAGGATACCTTGAATATATCCCAGTTCCATGCCTTCCAACTCAGGAAGGTGTCTTAATACATTAGCCATAGTGATTAGTAGTTTTGATGTTTCGGATTAATTGAATGATGCGATAAACAATCACGGCGAAAGCAAACATTGCCAAAGGATGCATGGACCAGGAAGCTTTGATATCTCCCTTGGTAAGCAAACTCATGGCCCTACCCAATCCACACCCGGGACACCAATGGAAGCCTAGGTTATCCAATGGACAAAGTGTGAAATGGTGCCCCCCGTAAGGATCTATCAGAAAAATGCCAATCAATGCACCTATCCAAAAGATGAGCTCCAAGGGAAATACCTGTAATATGCCAGTGATTTTCTTCATCTGTGCATCAAAATACGAAAAGGATGCCACAAGCAAAAAACGGCCTTTTAGGGCTTGAAAACTATATCCACACAACTAACAACTACAATAACGGACAAAAAAGTGTACGATTATGAACGTTTCACAATAGGAACGGACAGCTGAATCACTTCTTCAAATTTATCCTTCTGCCTTTGTATAAACTGACTTCTGATTTTCTGATATGACATCTTACTGCTTCCTTCTTTCCAAAAATTAAATCTCAATAATAAGCTGACGGCGTCTTTTGGCAAATTAACTTTCTGTTTTACTCCTAAAGTATCTGATACTTCTCTGCCCAAAAAAAATGAAACCAGGCTTTCTACCAGTTGGGAAAGGTTTTTATCCGGGATATCATCTTGATAAAAATTAAGTAGAGAACGGATCAGCTTTTGTCCGGCCTCGCTACTTCTAATATGACGTATACGGATTGATTTTTCCAATTCAAATGCTTCCTTGGCATTTTCTGGCCAATAATTGACATCTATTCCCAAGTAGTAGGCAATCAATTTCCAATAATGCAAGATGGCTTCATAGGTCTCCTTGCCCGGAAATCTGTTCAGTTTTTCCAAGCCACGCATGACGACCAATGAAAAAGCCAAATTGGTTCCAAGCAGGTCTTCTTGATTGATCGGCTTTCCCCACTCCTCTTTCCAATCTTTGGTATATTTTAAAATAAAATACCTGCTAAAAGCATGGATCAACCTGACTTTGGCTATGCTCAGCAAGCCTCTATCATCGGAAAGAAAAGTATCTGGCCTAAAACTATCCAAAAGAAACAAAGCTGTTTCAGATAATCTTTTACCTACTTCATCAGTAATTCTTTTTGACCTTACCAAGACCTCTGCCCCATCTCCAAAAGCATAACAATAAGGAAGAGAATAGAAACCCAACATAGAAAGGTAATAATGGCCTTCTTTTGAAAAATAATCCTGGGCCATGATTATTTTTTGCTTATCTGCAAATTCCGCTTGGAGAGCAAAGCTTTGGAAGTATTTTTGCACGGTTCTGGGTAAATGCGTCCAATCTTGATTCTGAGGTAATGTAGAGAGCGAATTGATGAATTTGCAAGCTTCCGGATCCAAAACTAAATCTGCTACTGATGCGTCAGCTAAATCATCAGCTTGCAGCCTCAATTTATCCAAATGTTCGTTCTGATATAATTTTAATTTACTCACCTCATGCTAACAATTATGGGGCGTTTAAGTTTGAAACAGTAAATAGATTTATGCAAAAGCAATTCATTTCCACACTTATAGTATTCGTTTTATTTTCCAGTTTGGCCATTGCCCAAACAGCCACAGATCTGATTGTCATAGATGCCAAAGCAAATGGCAACAAGTTTCATCTAGAAACGAATACCACCAAAATACTGACTGACAGAAATTTATATGACAATCAGCCTAGCTTTATTAATGAAAAACAGATGGCATTTTCGGCAGCAGATGAAAAAGGGAATCACGATATTATCATCTACAATTTCGAGGCTGATAAATTTACCAATCTGACAAAGACTTCCGAATTAAACGAATTCTCTCCAGCAATCACAGATTGCGGATTGTATGTTTCTGCTGTTACCGTTGAAGAAGATGGTAAGCAAAGACTATGGCTATACCCAACTAACTTTGGTGAACCTGAACTGCTTTATGATGACATTGAGCCAGTGGGTTACTATGATTGGTATGATAACAGAGCTGCTATGTTTGTTCTTGGCAGTCCCAATAAGCTCATTTATCCTTTTTCCAAGGAAGACATATTGACCATCAGTCAAAATGTAGGAAGGACTGTGAAAAAGAAGCCTAAGAGTAGCATCATCACATATATAGATAAGAGTGACAAAAAGGAAGAAAACGGTAAAATCCGTTACGCCATCAAAGGATATGATTTGAAGAAAAAAAAGACCTTAGAGTTTGGTTATACCTATCCAGGTTCGGAGGATTTTATCTGGTTAAATAAAAATCTGCTTTTAATGGGTAATGAAGAGGAGCTTTTTTACAGAAAAGCCAAAAGATCCAGCTGGGAGTCTGCTGGAAAAATTGACTTGGCAAGCTATCAAAACATCAGCCAAATGGCCTATTCTCCTAAGCTCAGGAAACTAGTGGTGGTAATGGATAGAAAGTAATCCTATTCAGTTTCCTTGAAAGTGGGTTTTATCCTATATTTTTTCTTAAGATCGTGGACCAATCCTGTTGAAAAATCAAATACCCAAGCGTGGAGTTTAAGTTTGGTACCATTATCCAGAGCCTGTTTGTAAACGGAAGTCTGTTTGATATTTTCTATTTGTTCCAGCACATTCAATTCTACCAACTTATTGAGTTTATCTTGCTCAGAAACGATCAGGTCCAACTCCTTTTGATGATGCCTGATCACGTCTTTTATATTGGCAAGCCAATTATCCAACATGCCATTACTTTGGTTTTCATAGGCTGCTTTTACACCTCCACAACCATAATGACCATAGACTATAATATCTTTGATACCCAGGTTTTCTACTGCATACTGCATGACAGAAAGGAAATTCAGGTCTGTGTGAGAAACCACATTCGCTATATTTCTATGGATAAAGAGTTCGCCCAGTTCTATACCCAAAACTTTGGATGGGGAGACTCTGCTATCAGAGCAGCCCAAAAGCAGTGCAATGGGTTGCTGCCCTTCTTCTAGTTGTTCAAAAAAGTTACTCCTCTGAGACAACATTCCAGCTGCCCATTCCTTATTATGAACAAGGTATTTTTCTAAATCAAGCTGACACATCTTATTTATTGGTTTGGATTGCGTAAGTGGAATATTTTTGGATCATTTCGTCATCAAAAGCTTTGTCAAAAGCAGATAGCGCAAGATTATCGTCAAGGAATATATGATCAGCACCCACACATTCGAGTATACCCCATCTGTTGAAAACATCCCGGACGGGTCCTTTGATACTGCTCATACAAACATCTATTCCTGATTTTCGCCAATCCAGGATCCACTCGTTCAGTTCATGTGCTCCGGTACTGTCTATATTGGTGACACTTTCCATGTTAAAGACAATCATTTTCAGTTGCTGATCTCTTTCTTCTATCCAATTATCCAGTTTACGTTTGATGAATTCTACATTGGCAAAATATATCGGACCATCGATTCTCACCATGAGCAACTCTTTTCTTGATTCCAAATCAGAAAATCTCGCAAGGTTTCTAAAAGTATTTGTTCCCGGAACTCTGCCCAGCTGTGCCATATGCGGCCTTGAAGCTCTATATATCACCACCAAAAGTGATAACACCATTCCTGCAATAATACCTGTTTCTATACCTAAAGTTAGGGTAATCACAAAAGTTGCGATCAACATGGCAAAATCCGATTTATCTTTGTGCCATAAGTGTACAGGTTCTTTGAAGTCTACTAAACCGGAAACTGCTACTAAAACAACAGCTGCCAATATAGCACTGGGTAGATTATAAAATAATCCGGTAAAAAACAACAAGGTAAGCACGATCAGTACAGCAGAAATAATGGAAGCCATGGTTGTTTTAGCTCCTGAGTCATTGTTGACCGCTGTTCTGGAAAATCCTCCGGTAACTGGATAACCTTTGAAGAAAGCAGCTCCAAAATTGGCCATACCCAGCCCTATCAGCTCTTGATTAGCATCTAGTTTATAATTTTTGTGTTTGGCTTGTATGGTCTTTGCCACTGCAAAACTTTCTGCAAACCCCACCAAAGAAATAGTCAGTGCAATGGGTAATAATTTACCCCAGATTCCCACATCAAAAGTGGGTGAAGAGAAACCAGGCAGTCCGCTAGGTACATCACCTACAATTTTCACTCCTTGCGCAGTAAGATCAAATCCTGCAACTAAAGCTATCCCAACAATCACCGCAACTAGGGGTGCAGGAAAGCTTTTGTGGATCTTTTTACCAAATTTGATAATGATAATTCCAATCACTCCGATTCCGAAAGTCAGCCAGTGAATATCTCCTACGTTTTGATAAATAGCCACCATCATTTCCTGAATATGTTCAGAATTAGGTAAATTGATACGGAGCAAATGCTTGACTTGACTTAGGCCGATGATAATAGCAGCTGCCGAGGTAAAGCCGTTGATGACCGGGTGAGAAAGAAAATTCACTACAAAACCCAGCCTCAATATTCCCATTCCAAATTGAATCAGGCCAACCAAAAAAGCCAGAGAAAGAGCATAAATCAAATATTGTTCTGGAGACTCAGGATTGAGTCCAGCGATTCCAGCTGCTGTCAAAAGGGATACCATGGCTACCGGCCCCACAGCCAATTGTCGGGAAGTTCCGAAAATAGCATAAAGCAACAAAGGGACAGTTACGGCATAGAGACCATGAATGGGTTCAAGGCCAGCAAGCATGGCATAAGCCATTCCCTGAGGAATGAGCATGATACCTACCGTCAGACCTGCGGATAGGTCACCTTGAAGGTCAGATTTTTGATACTTTGGAAGCCATTCCAAAATGGGGAAAAATCCTTTAATACTTTTACCTATATGCTTATTCATTGATATTGTTCTTGAATTGAAATTAGCAAAAATCAGGTAGAAAATGATTTTACCCGATTACAGATACAAAAGTCAGCACTTTCAAAAGATTTTTCGGTGATGTTTGTTACACCAATCATACATTTAAAGGTGATTCTCTAAAATCCTTATCTGATTATAACTTTCTTCTTCAGAAAGTTCAATTTATAAGTTTATAGACTTCCTTAGGCAATTTTCAATGAATCTCAGAATTGAGCTAAATCAGGTTCTTCCTTCAAAACTGGTAAAAGTTCACGCAAATTATTAATCCTTAGTACATCAAATATTTTTCTCTTACATTTTTATAAGCTTCCAGATCATTTTGCCAAGAAGCACGGATTTGCTCTTCTGTTTTTCCTGCAAGAATATCCTTTCTCAATTGGTCTGTTCCAGCCAGTTTATCAAAGAAATTATTGAAAAACTTTTCCTTTTTTCCGGATAGATGGTAGGCCCTGAGCAAATGCTCCAAGGTAAACCTGTGGTCCAGGTTTGTGTCCCTTAAGTCTACCCCAAAGCACTTCTTATCTTTTTGAGGAGGATTTTTGGACATTCCTTCTATACTTACCGGGGTAAACGTAAATTCTCCAAATTTCGGATCGGGATAGCCATAAACCTGAAAAGGGAAATATGTCCCTCGACCTAAGGAAACGTCTGTTCCTTCAAAATAACAAAGTGAGGGATAAAGTCTGATGGAAACATCATTTGGAAGATTCGGCGAGGGCTTAACAGGAAGACTGTATTGCTGAGAATGATTCCAATTTTGTACTGAAATGATTTCAATATCTGCCTTGACCTTATTTTTCAGCCAGCCTTCTCCATTAATCATTTTTGCCAACTCCCCTACTGTCAATCCATGGACTACAGGAATGGGATGCATGCCAACAAAACTCTCATACCCTTTTTTCAAAACCGGCCCGTCAATATAATCACCATTAGGGTTGGGCCTATCGAAAATCAAGAGAGGCATTTTATTTTCAGCGCAGCTCTCCATCACATAATGCATGGTGCTGATATAGGTATAAAATCTCACACCTACATCCTGAAGATCATAGATGAGTATGTCAATGTCACTAAGCGTCTGCGCTGAAGGTTTTTTATTGTCCCCATAGAGAGAGACTATGGGGAGTCCTGTACTTTTGTCTATTTCTGAATTCACAACTTCACCAGCATCAGCATCTCCTCTAAAACCATGTTCAGGCACAAAAACCTTGACAACATTCACTCCTTCCATCATCAAAAAATCCACCAGATGCATATTGTTTTGCGAAGTAAGAATGGCAGTTTGATTGACTACCAGACCAACTCTTTTACCCTCCAACAGGTGTAAATATTTTTCAGGCTGGTCAGCCGCAGGAAGTATTTCTACTTTAGGATTTGGGTGCTGACTTTCCTGTTTCTCAGTTTTATTCTTACAAAAAGCGAAAGAACTGATTAAAAAACTGAAAAGAATCATCAATTTGAATGGCTTCATAGTTAATTTGCGCTAGATTTTGACCAAAATACTAAAATCCTTGAACCTTTCTTATTTCATTGCCAAAAGAATCAGTTTTAAACGTACAGGCGGTTTCACTGGAACCATACATCGCATTGCTGTTGCCTCAGTAGCAATAGGAATCGCCGTCTCTCTGATTTCTTTTATGATTTTGGGCGGCTTTCAAAAAGAAATTTCCAATAAGGTTTTTTCCTTTACAGGGCATTATCAGGTGATGAAATTCATGTCCAGCAATGCCTTTGAGGAGTCTCCTACCTCTATGGATTCTGATTTTTATCAAAATTATCAAAATCAGGATCAAATCAGGCATGTTCAAGTTTTTGCTCACAAGCCCGGATTACTCAAAGGAGAGGATGAAGTAGAAGGTGTATTGATGAAAGGTGTAGGCCCTGACTTTGACAGTCTTTCCTTTCAAAATTCCATTGTAAAAGGACGGTTTTTGCAATTCAATGACAGCATGGCCAGCAATGAGGTAGTGATGAGTACCAAAATTGCCAATAAGCTCCTTTTGGATGTAGGAGATCGGGTAATCATGTATTTTGTGCAGGATCCCCCCCGATTTAGGAGACTTGAAATTGTCGGGCTATATGAGACTTTCTTGGAGAATTTCGATGACAAAATTATCCTGGGAGATATTCAAACCATCAGAAATCTCAGTGGATGGGACTATGATCAAGTTGGAGGATTCGAGGTTTTTGTGGATGACCCCAGTAAGCTGGAAGCCTATGCAGATCCTCTTTATAAAATGCTTGACTATGATCTAAGATTGGTCAAAATCACAGACAAGTACCTGGAAATCTTTGACTGGTTGCAATTGCTCAACAACAATGTCTACGTTTTCCTGGGATTGATACTTTTTGTTGCTGCCTTCAACATGGTTTCAATTCTTTTTATTTTGATCATGGAAAGGACGCAAATGATTGGGATTTTAAAAGCCCTGGGATCCACTAATAAGCAAATCCGCAAAATATTTGTCTGGAATGGGGTCCGCATCATCGGAAGAGGGCTCTTGATCGGCAATTCGTTGGCTTTGACTTTAGGTTTTCTTCAGGAAAAGTTCAGGTTGATTCCGCTGGATCCTGAAAATTACTACATGAGTTTTGTACCTATATTTTGGAATTGGCCGGTTTTCTGTATCATCAACATTGCCGTATTGGTCGTCACCACATTGGTACTATTTATTCCAGCGATGTTGATCAGCAACATTCATCCCATCAAGGCGATACGCTTTGATTAGGCTTATAGCGTCTAAATAGGCTCTTGAATTTCATGTAGATGACCCCCATTACAGCTTCCCGGAAAATATGTGTGCTCATTTTTGAAGTTCCTCTTGTCCTGTCTGTAAATATGATAGGAATCTCTTTGATATTGAAGCCTAACTTCCAGGCTGTAAATTTCATTTCAATCTGAAAAGCATAGCCTATAAAGCGAATTTTATCCAGATTGATAGCCTGTAAAACTTTCCTCGAGTAACATTTAAACCCTGCTGTGGCATCTTTGATTGGCATTCCTGTTATGAATTGCACGTATTTACTCGCAAAAAAAGACATCAAGACCCTGCCCATTGGCCAGTTGACTACATTGACTCCTGTAATGTAACGTGAGCCTATTACCATGTCTACTTCGGGATCAGAACATGCTTTAAACAGCTTTAAGAGGTCTTTTGGGTTATGGGAAAAGTCGGCATCCATTTCAAAAATAAATGCATAGCCATTTTTTAAGGCATATTTAAAACCTTCTATATAGGCAGTACCTAAGCCCAATTTTCCCTTTCTTTCCATCAGATGTAATCTTTCCGGGAATTGCTCTTGAAGGCTTTTCACAATGCTTGCCGTTCCATCAGGGGAACCATCATCAATTACCAAAAGCTCAAAATCACCCTCCAATCCCATAATTTCCAGGACAATATCCTGGATATTTTCCTTTTCATTGAATGTAGGGATGATTACTAACTTTTCTTTTTCCATATAAAACAAAAACCAAAAATAGAATTTCTTGAACGCAATTTTAGTTTTGAAGTCTTAAAATGCCAAAATTGGGCTAATATTGCTGAAAAATAAAGATTGCATCATGAGAATAGCGGTAATCACTTATGAAGCGAGGGGATCCTACTCCGCAAGTAGTGTAGCAGATGAAGATTTGGTTTTGGAAAAAATCCTGAATGAGCTTGACCTGAATTTCAAGTTTGAAATTTGGTCAGACAAGAATGTAAATTGGGAAAATTATTCTTTAATCCTTCTGAAATCACCTTGGGATTATTTTGACCGATATACCGAGTTTTTGGATTGGTGCAGGCATATCAAAGACCTTGGAATTCCTGTTTACAATAGTATAGATACAGTAGTATGGAATTCTGATAAAAGGTACCTCAAGGAAATCCAGGAAAAAGGCTACCCCATTGTACCAACTGAATTTATCGAAAAATCAACTCTGCCAGATGTGGAGTCAATTTTCAGGCTATTCAACACAGAAAACTTGGTTTTGAAACCCACAGTGAGTGGTGGTGCAAAAAACACCATGAAACTCTCAAAAGCAACTTGGAATGAAAAGAAAGAAAGCATACTTTCCTTGATAAGGAAGGAGGATTTTATGTTACAGCCGTATGTCAAGGAAGTAGCAGAGGTTGGAGAATACTCCTATCTGTTTTTTAATGGAAAATATTCGCATGCCATTCTAAAAACTGCTAAATCAGGTGATTTCCGTGTCCAACATTTTTTTTGGAGGAAGCATCAAAAATATAGAGCCCAGCGATCATCAATTGCAATACCTTCAAAACCTAGTGAATGAATTTGCCAAAAACAGCCTCTATGCTCGTGTAGACGGCGTTTGGATTGAAGGTGTTTTTTACCTTATGGAATTGGAATTGATAGAACCTTATTTATTTCTCTTTACATCAGCCTCTGCAAGGAATAACTATAAAGCTGCTCTAAAAAATATCATAGAAAGCCTCAAAGTGAAATAATTGAAATCCAATTCAAGAATGCCCCGTCAGATATGGTCTAACTATGGAAAGTGGAGTTTTTATTGTTAATAATGCTTGAAAATTAAGTTTTAATTGAAAACCCTTTAAACTCTTATCTCCATTATATTTCATTTGTATTTTTATTGTATTTCTACTCTATTTCTATTGTATTTCTACTTTATTTCTATTGTATTTCTACTGTATTTCCACCTTATTTCAATTGTATTTCCACATTATTTCAACTGTATTTCTACTCTATTTCTATTACACTTCTCCAGAACCTCAAAAAATCAAGTAAAAATAGGTTTCATTACCCACACCTCTCAAGCCACATTTTGGCATACCAACTTCCTTTGTTTGCAGCTTCTTGGAGATCCTGACAACCCGAGGGATCATTGGCATTGATTTTTGCATTTCCCCTTCTGGCCAAAGCTTCAATATGATCAGGTTTAATTTTTAAAACATGATCAAAATCTTCCACTGCCCAGGATGAGTGCCCGACCATCATCCTACAAATTCCTCTATTATATCGTGCAGAGAGGTTATCGGGATCATATTTCAAACTCATATTAAAAGAGCCAGCAGCCCCCAACAAATCTCCTATTTGAGACCTTGCCATTCCTTGGTAGTAATATACCCGCGCATCCTCAGGCTCCAGTTGCTTAGCTATCTGAAAAAATTCATCTGCCTGTTTAAACCTCCTATTTTTAATCATAGCCCTGCCCAATAAAAAAATAATTTCAAAATCTTCCGGATCATGTTGAGCAGCTTTCAACAAGTAAATTTCCGAATTTCTGAAATCTCCCATTTTCCAAAACAACTTACCAATACCTGCATGTGCCTGAGCATATTTTGGGTCAAGTTTCAAAATGGCTTCATAATCTTTTTTGGCTAAAGCGAAATCTTCAAGCTCCTCGTAAGACCTGGCACGCATGTGCAATGCTCTGACATCTGTCACATTGATAAATAAGGCATTGGAAAACATTGAAACTGCTTTCTCATATTCCTGCTGCTGGAAATAATACTCACCCTCATTGTAAGTTCCCAAACAGGAACTCAACAAAAGCATTAGAATAAAGCTGTACAAACACTTCATAATCAAACTAATCTTACTTTAAAACTAATAAATTAAAATTTAAAATGATAGCTAAAAAGAAAATTTTCAACAAACGGTTGCAATCCATTTAAAATTTCTTGGTCGTATATGGTTTAAACCAAAACCATAATGTCATGTTCAAAAGAATTTTAATAGGAGCCATCTTCCTAATGTCCTTTTTAGTAGGTGTTTTGGCAGTCCATATCTATATGGTCACTAAGCCTCAAAAAGGCTCAATAGCCACCATTACAATGAGCCGAATAGACTTTCCGCATTCCTTATCCAATGAAGAAGGAATACAGATTAAAAGTTTCCTGATGAATAAAGAAGGAGTTAAAGATGTAAGGGTCAATTTTTCCAATGGACATATTATCTGTCTTTATGACCGCAAAAGACATTCTCCGCACGTTTTGGTGGAAGAAATCAGTCAAACCCTAAAGTTAGAGGCAAATTTATATCAACCTACTGATGAAATGCTGGCACAGAGCTGTCCGGCCATTGATAAAAATTCAATTACCTACAAACTGGGAGCGTTTTTTCAAAGATCTTTTCAAAATTAATCTTTAACTAAATTCTACAATTATGAAACAGATGAATGCTTGGCTTTGTGCCTCTTTAATTCTTGTGGCTGTGGCTATTAGCTCCTGTGAGCAGGAGGAGGAAATGCCTGCCCCACCTATGATGGAAGAACCTGATGATTCTTTTTATGCGACGGCTTTGGGTGGTGAAACCATGGTCCAGGACCCATTGAATTCAAGTCAAATGATTGAACAGGGTTTCCTCAATCTCCGGACTGTAGTAATCAATACCGTAACCACAATAGCAACCAATGAGGGTGGTAGGTACGATGACCTACAACCCTATTTCTCGGTACTTTTGGCAGAGGTTGGTAGGGATGAAACTTCCGGCTTAAATATGCTTGTAATGGATTTTACAGAATTTTTGGCTGAGGCTACTGGTGCCAAAAATTTTGAATATTCTGGTTTAAACATGGCTGCAGCACATGATCCTTCCAGAAATTCCAGGATGAACGGATTGATCAATAATGCTGATTATGATTTATTTGTACAGGCGGTTGTAGAAGGTGCAGCCCAAGCAGGAATTACCTCAAATGAGGTTTTAGGTCCTGTAGGAGATCTCCTGGAATCAGTGAGACAACCTATTGTGCAAAGAACCGATGGGGAAATGCTCAACCTATACACAAGATTAGGTGGATCCGGACTTGTTGCTGATCCTGATAATGAAGGTGAACTGATAGAAGCCGGGTACATCCCTTTGCGGGCAGTTGTAACCGAAACGGTACTTGTCATTGCAACAAATAATGGAGGTACTTATGATGATTTATTACCTTATTTCTCGGTATTACTTGCTGAGGTTGGAGCAAATGACTTCTCAGGATTTGAAACTCTGGTAGGAGACTTCTCTGATTTCCTGGCGTCTAATATTGGGTCCCAAAACATACAGTACACAGGTCTAAACATGGCGGATGCACATAATCCGCAAGTCAATTCCAGAATGACAGGTTTGATCACAGAAGCAGATTATGACCTCTTCGTAGGCGCTGTGGTAGAAGCTGCCTTAAATCTTAGTGTTCCGGAGTCTATCATCCAAGAGTTCGGAGGTTTGCTATTGAGTGAAGGTTTGAGGGATGCAATTGTCCAAGGCTAAGCAAGTGTAGATTACAGGGCAGACATTTTAAATTCTTGCTTGATAGGTATATAGTTGATAATATCTCCCCTCTCTGGCAATGAGTTCATCATGCTTGCCCTGCTCTACAATTTCACCTTTTTCAATTACTAAAATCTGATCTGCTTGCCTGATTGTACTAAGCCTATGCGCAATAACAAAAGTAGTCCTTCCTTTCATCAACTCCTTGAGAGATGCCTGAATCAAAGATTCACTTTCTGTATCCAAATTGGAAGTAGCTTCATCTAAAACTAAAATCCTTGGGTCAGCGAGTATTGCTCTTGCAATGGCAATTCTTTGTCTTTGACCACCTGATAGCTTGACTCCTCTTTCTCCTATCAAAGTATCTAATCCATCTTCAAATCTTTCGGTAAATTCCTGAACATGCGCTGCTTTTACTGCTCTCATAAGTTCAGCTTCATGGGCATTGGGTCTGGGAAAAAGAATATTTTCCTTGATAGTTCCTTCGAATAAAAAATCATCCTGTAAAACAACTCCTAACTGGGAGCGGTACGAATCAAGAGTTACTTTCTGCAAATCATAACCATCTACAGTGATTATACCTGATGCAGGATTCAAAAATGAAGCCGCTAGCCCAGCTATCGTAGTTTTCCCGGACCCGGAAGTACCTACCAGTGCTGTCACAGAGCCTGCTGGAGCATGAAAACTGATTGCTTTGACGACATCCTTGTCTTCCTCATAAGCAAAAGATACTTGGTCAAAATTAATATTACCGACTATTTTCGGTAAAGCTATTGTCCGTTGACCGGATGAATTTTCCAAAGGATAATTCATGATCTCTTCTGTTCTGTCCAAGCCAGCAAAAGCCTCGGTAAATTGACTCCCTATATTGCTCATCTGGACTATAGGCGCAATCATAAATCCCAAATAAAGCGTGAAGGCTAGAAAATCACCAAATGTCATCTGCTCATCCATGATCATGTATCCACCTATCCCCATAATACCCGCAGAAGCAAGCCCAAGAAGAAATGTGGCTGAAGAGGTAACAAAACTCGTTGCCGTCAAGCTGGTTTTCACATTCAAAAACAAACGCTCTACCCCATTTTCAAAACTTTTGATTTCCTGCTCCTCAGCATTGAATCCCTTGATCACCCTAATTCCTCCAAGCGTCTCGGTCAGTCTACCGGTAACTTCTGCATTGATTTTTCCTCTTTCCCGAAAAATTGGCCTTATCCGTCCAAATGCTTTCAATGAAATCAATCCAAAAATAATAACCGGAACCAGCACATAAACTGTCATCAATGGACTGATATAAATCAGCAGTGCCAAAGAAATCACAGCAGTCAAAATCCCTCCGATCATTTGAGCAAAGCCTGTCCCTACCAAATTCCTGACACCTTCTACATCTGTCATGATTCTGGAAACCAACTCTCCAGTTTTGGTATTGTCAAAAAATCTGATCGGTAGCTGAATAATATGTCTCTGTACTTTTGACCTTAACTTGGCAATCAAATGCTGTGCTTCCACACTGAGAATCTGTGTAAGTGCATATGAAGTAATGGATTGAATTGTAATGGCTGCTACCACGCCTATAACAAGCCATTTGAGCATTTGCAGGTCATTGGAAGGAATGACATCATCCATCAATATCTTACTGGCACCAGGTAATACCAGTCCCGACAAACGGGAAATGACAATCAAAAAAAGTCCTAAAAATAAATGTTTTCTTCTGGGCCAAATGATAGTCTTGAAGACATGACTCATGGTGACCCGATTTTCTTTTTTGGTGTTTTTTGCCATTGGATATCTTTAAAATCAAATGATAACATTTCCTTTATCAGAATAAGTTCTTTTAGGCGATAATCCGGAAAAAAAGTAAACTCAATTAGCTTGTTTTCAAATCTATCAGAACCTAAATGTGTACGCTAATTTAACGTTTGTCCTATCTTCAATAGAAACAAAACGCTCTAAGTATCTCTGCCAATTATGGTTGTAAACAATAAAAAAAGTATTCCCTGGATCAATCACCCATGCAAATCTGGTGTTGGTGCCCACGAAATTGGTAATGTTGTCATATTGGATATTGAAATTGATTGAAACCCAAGGGGAAAAGTCATAGCCTGAAACTAATCTGAATATATGTGTATCAAATTCACCCTCAGCAAGCCTGACCTGGCTATGTTCCCAGCTTGCTGTCATATTCAATCCAACAAATGGACGCATAAATAAATCAGCAGACAGGTTTAATTGGCTTCCTGTCCAAAACCCTATTTTTTGATAGGTTAATGAACCACCTATTTTCCTAAAAGGAGCAGATCTAAATGAAACATTATACCCAAGATTATTGAATTCTCCTGGCTGAATTACATACTCTCCATCTCTCAAAATATCAAAAGGCCGGTCTAGCCATTCAAAATTATGCTCAGCACCAAATTGAAGAATATCTCCTGATTCAAACCTGATTCCCAGTAACCTCAACCTATGATTTACAGTAGCTGGTCTCCAGTCCATTTCCATCAGGTATTCAAAATAATATTGCCAGCTCAGCTCTCTCACCAAACCACTTTTTTCCCAAAGCGGATTGTAAGTAATAGTAGGCTGTAAGCGCCTGAAGCCTACCCTTGGGGCGAATCCAACAGCCGGATCATAATTGATTCCAAATTCTCTGTAAGAAACATGTGCATCCCAAGGCTGATTGGGGAAATTAATCCTTCCACCCCTTACCGATCTATCCCAAAGACTGCTTTCATCTCCTATATAGGTTTCTGTATGCCCCACAAAAAATGCTTCAAACTGTAGGTTTTTATTTCCCATAAACCTGGAAGTGTTGAGGCTGACATCGGCCCCCAAAGTCTCTCTGACAGGCAAGCTATCTCCATCTGTATCTCTTCTTGTGTACACCACCCCAACTGTACTTTCTTCAGAAATATTCTGAACCACTCTTCCAATTGTAAAATTCTCCCCGGGCCGCTCGCCCTCTGCTCCGGTTCTCACTTGTAAGAAACCTACATCTGTATTTTTTATACGGCCTATCAATCTTCCTCCATGCCGGATGGGAATAGGCCTTCCCTCCTGAAGCCCTATCCTCCTACTGAAATATGGATTTGGTCCACTGGATGGGGCAAATAAAAAAATATTAGAGCCCTCCAGAAAGAATGCTCTTCGCTCTGGAAAGAATAAAGGAAAACGGGTGAGATTGATCTGCCTGTCATCAACCTCCGTTTCCGCAAAGTCAGTGTTAATTGTAATTCCAGCCTTTAGATTAGGTGTAATGTTGTAATTAATCTCACCTCCTGCATTGTACTGATATTCTGACTGTTTCTCTGATTCCGGATCCTGTCTTTGCCTTACTTGAGAAGCAATGGCGTAAGGAATAGCCTCTACACCAATCCCTTGATTTAAATTGATCAGTCCCGTTAACTTTCCTGCGTCCTGAGGTCTTAGAATGCCTTGGTTTCTTTGATAGCCCGTCCACAGTACATCCTCATTTTTCCTCCTGATAGTTCGTAAAAAATTGATTCCCCAAGTATCGTTACTGGGCTCGAAGTTCAAGGTCATAAAAGGAATACGGATTTCAGCAGCCCAACCTTCCGGGGTCTGTACTACCCATGCTCTCCAGATACCATCCCAAGATCGGTTTACAGAAGTCCCCTGCCCAACCCTGAGAATCCCATCTCCCATCAGCCCAAGAGGATTGACTTCAAAGTAAAATGAGGAACGTTGGTCATTATAAGTGTCCAGAATAAAAACAAACTTGTCATCTGTATCCAAAGGTGAATCTCTTCTTCTCTGAAATGCTTTGATCCGGTCCGGTTCGGAATCATAAAAAATGGCTGAGATATATAAGTTTTGTGCGTCATATGCTATTCTAACTTCAGTTTTTTCACTTGCCGGATTTCCAGGCACGGGCTCCTGTTGCCTAAAATCTGTGGCCGGAGTGATTTTGGACCAGAAATCCTCATTGGAATAGCCGTCAAGAACAATTTCTTCATCTGGAAGTAGCCTGTATGCTTCAAGTTCTTGGGCATGGAGCTTCCCTAGAAAAAGGAAAAGTACTATCACCAAAGATGTTTTTACAATCTTTCGAAAGGAATTCATCAGGTAAAACTCTCAATTTTAAATACTCCCTCCACTTACAATATTACCAATGGTCTATATCTCATATTTGAATTCCTATTTCAAGATTGGTGGTTGTATTTTCCACTACACAAAAATCTTCGACAGAATCATTTGCCATTATTCCAAGATTCTTCTACCATAAATCAAAATTAAATCGAAATTTGTACCCGTGACTTTAATGGAATCTTTATAACATAAGCCCCAAATGAATTGGATAAAGGAAATAAATCAAATCAATACTGAAAGTGAAAAGTATTTCTCTGAAATAAGCGATTCTATATTCTATGCAAAACCTTCAGATGGAAAGTGGAGCCCCGCAGAAAATTTCAATCACTTGGTCAAAGTCAATGAAAGTTATTTCCCTATTTTTGACAAAATCCACAATGGAACATTTCAAGCCCCATTTATTTCTAGGTTCTCCTTTTTCTACAAACTATTCGGAAATATGATTTACCAGTCTGTATCAGATGGAGGTAAGAAAAAAGTAAAAACATTCCCGGCTTGGCAGCCTGAACCAAAGCTTAGCTCTACGGTTCTGAAGGATTTTTTGAATCATCAAAATGAACTGAAAAATCAGATCCAGAAAATCCATCCCTTCGCCGAACATAACACCATCATTCATTCACCAGTCAACAGACTCATTGTATATCCTCTTCATCAGGCCTTAGACATTATTGTAGCCCATGAATGGCGTCATCTGGAACAGGCCAAGTCAGCACTTCAATCAGTTTCTGAAAAGGCTTGATTCATTTTCAATAAGCCTGTGAGCTTAGAAAATGCTGAGGGAGTCCTTCCCTTTGATCAATTATTTATAATTTGCACTTTATCTTACAAAGACAAATAAGCAAAAATGCGATATAATATTCAAAAGCAGGTTTTACCTCATTTTATAGGGGTAGTGATTTTTTACCTTATCGTTTTATTTTACTTCTCCCCAGCCGTGTTTGATGGCAAAATCATCTTTCAATACGATATTTTGCAATGGGAAGGAGCTTCTAAAGAAATCTTGGATTATAGAAAAGAAACGGGAGATGAAGCGTTGTGGACAAATAGGCTTTTTGGCGGTATGCCGGCCTACCTCGTAAGTTTTGAAGTCCCTGGAGACATCACCAACTTCCTAACCAAAATCATCACTCCAGGTTTGCCGCATCCGGTCAATTCACTTTTTGTGGGCATGGTAGCCATGTATATTTTGTTGCTTTCTTTTAAAATACGACCGGAATTTTCCATTGCTTCAGCTGTGGCTTTCGCATTCAACACTTTTCACATCATCAGCTTGGATGCAGGTCACAATGCCAAAATATGGGCAATATGCCTTATTCCTCTTATCCTTGCAGGTATACACCTGGCTTTTGAAGGAAAAAAATGGCTGGGCTTGGCTTTATTTGCATTCGGCTTATTGCTTCAACTTAAGTTCAACCACCTTCAGATAACTTATTATACGGTTATTATAGTCTTGGTATACGGAATCGGAAGATTGTTCCAGTTTTATAAGTACCAACAACTCCCTCAGTTTGGGAAAGTAATCGGGGTATTGCTTATAGGTCTAATCTTGGCTGTTGGTGGAAATCTCAGCAGGTTCATGACGGTGTTGGAATATGGGAAATATTCGACCCGTGGTCAATCCAATTTGAGCAGCCAAGCAGACTCACAAGATGGCCTGGATAAAGACTATGCATTCAACTGGTCACAAGGAAAACTGGAAACTTTGACATTGCTAGTCCCGAACCTTTACGGACCGGGAAGTACAAAGCCTTTCCCAAAGGATCCGGAAACCGAGCGGGTCTTAAGGGCCAATAACATTGACTTGTCACAAGTCAAAGACAATATTGACTATGCCAGAAAATATTGGGGCGATCAACCGGGTACCGGTGGGCCTATCTATGGTAGTGCCATTATGATCCTCCTTTTGATCTTGGGAATTATCTATGCGCCAAAAACATTTAAAGTGGTATTTGCTTCAATAGCCACTATTGGAATTATACTGGCTTGGGGAAAAAATCTGGATTGGCTTAATTACTTTCTGTTTGACTATATGCCCGGATACAATAAGTTCCGGGCTGTTACCATGGCCCTGAGTATGAGTCTTTTTGCCATTCCTGTTTTGGGTGCTTTGGGACTTGAATATTTGTTTAGGAGTAATGCTAAATCTGAAGCTAAAAAATCCCTTTTCATAGCATTTGGATGCAGTGCAGGAATTGCTTTGGTCTTTTGGCTTTTTGCCGGAGTTTTCAATCTAAAGGCTCCATTTGATGACAATTTTCCCGAGTGGCTGGTTGATGCGCTTAAGGAAGACCGGAAGGCTATCCTGCGCGCAAGTGCACTCAAAAGTTTTATGCTGATTTTAATTGCATCAGGATTGATCTGGGCTTCCTTACAAGAAAGAGTCTCTCCAAAAATTACCGGATTGACTTTGGCATTGATCGTCATTTTGGATCTTTGGATCATCAATAAGCTTTTCCTTAATGAAGACGCTTTTCAATTCAGTCCTTCAGAGCAGTTTTTTGCCAAAACTCCTGCCGACGAGACTATCCTCAGAGACCAGGACTACTTCAGGGTGCTTAATATCAACAACCCTTTCAATGATGCACGGACCAGCTATTATTTCAATTCTGTAGGTGGCTATCATGGTGCCAAAATGAAAAGATATCAGGAACTGATTGAAAATGCATTGAATCCTGAAATCCAATCATTTATAGCCAAGGCGCAGGAAGGTGATTTTGACTGGATGTCACTGAATGTGCTCAACATGCTCAATACCAAATATATCATGGCAGGAAGAACAGAAAATGCAGTCTTTCAAAATCCACAGGCCAATGGTTCGGCATGGTTCCCTGCATCAATCGAACAAGTGAACAGTAATGAAGAGGAAATGGAATTGATCAAATCCAGAAATACCAAAGCTTTTGCAACTGTAAACAAGTCTGAATTTGGGGAAGTAGCTGCCGGAGAAGGTCAAGTGGAATTACAGGAGAGAAAGCCTTCAGAGCTTCAATACAGCGTAAATGCCCAAAAAGCAGGTTTGCTTGTTTTTTCGGAAATCTACTACCCCATAGGCTGGAAAGCTACTGTCAATGGAGAGGAAAAAGAAATCATTCGTACCAATTACCTCCTCAGAGGCATTGAGGTACCTGAAGGACAATCTATCGTGAACATGAGTTTCGAGCCGGCTTCCTATTATTCAACCAAAACGATTGTAGTGATTTTCCAATACCTGACCGTTCTATTACTGCTCGGTGCGATATTTATTTCTGTTAGAAATTCCACCAAAAGCTGATCAATGGTCAAGCCCAAAGCCATATTGGTAATTCCTGCATTTCACTCATTCATATTACAGGATATTAAGTTGCTTTCAGAGAGGTACGATCTGATTATCAACCAATATAATTGGGAGAAAAAAGAATTGGCTCCTGTCTATTTTATCAGGCAATTATTTCACCTGGTAAGCCATATTTTAACATGTAGGTTTGTACTCGTACATTTTGGTGGATACTGGGCCTTTTGGCCTGCATTATTGGGGAAGGTTTTTGGCAAACCTGTATTCATCAATTTGCATGGAACGGATTGCGCCTCCATTCCAGAGCTTAATTACGGAAGCCTGAGAATTCCCCTTCTGAGGTGGTTTTGCAAAATGTCATACAACTGGGCAAACCTTCTGCTTCCTGTAAGCCAGTCTTTGGTCAAAAGCAGCAATGAGTTTTATAGCCAGAATTTTCCGCTGGAAAATGGCTTTTTACATCACTTTCCTTTCCTTCAAACAGCTCATCAGGTAATTCCAAATGGTTTTGACATAGATTATTGGAAAATCAACCCTAGAATAGCAAGAGAAAAAAACAGTTTTCTTGCAGTTTTATCGGAAGAACAATTTATTCTGAAAGGTGGGGATTTAATCGTGGAGCTAGCCAGGCGTTTTCCAGATTGTAACTTCAGGATAGCGGGGATGTACCAACCGGAAAGGCTGAATGAAAACCTGGGAAATCTTGAGTTTTTGGGAAAGCTTTCAAAAGAGAGGATTCTGACCGAGTATCAGAAGAGTAGTTTCTATTTTCAGCTTTCAATTTTTGAAGGCTTTGGATGTTCCCTTTGTGAAGCCATGCTTTGTGGTTGTATCCCTATTGCTGCTGCCGTCAATGAAATCCCCAATATAATGGGAAATCACGGTATTCTTTTACAAAAAAGAGATATCAACCAATTGGAAAAAATAGTCAGGAAAGTGATCTCATCTCCTCTTGGGCAAAAGGAAAGAGTTGCAATCAGTCAACATATCAGCAATAAATACCCGTTAGGTGAAAGAAAGGAAATGCTTTTTTCAGTTCTTCCCAAATAAATGAAATCTATGGAAAAATTAGCAGCTTTCTTTTCAAGGCATTTATATGTGATACCTGGAGGTTATTTTTTGGTACAGATGCTGAGGCGAATATTTTCATTGGGCACTATGAGCAATCCTATGCGAGAATTTTCCTTCAGGAGCATGCGCCTGAGGGTAGATATTTCCAAATCAATGGGGGCAGCCATTTATTGGAGGGGAGCACATGATTGGGCTCCTATTTTCGTCATGGAGAAAAACATACAGCATGGATCATGCATCATAGACATTGGGGCCAATCAGGGAGAATACAGTATATGGGCTGCCCGGAAAGCTGGAACAAATGGAAAAGTCATTGCTTTTGAACCAATGGATGAGCTGTTCAACACATTACAAAAAAATATTTCGCTCAATCCAAATTACAAAAATGTCATCATACCTGTCAAAGTCGGCTTGTCTGACAGACCCGGCAAACTCAATCTCTACGGCAAAGAAGGTGATAATGAAGGCGTAAATACCCTTTTCCCCACAGCTTCTCACAATATTCTCATTCAGGAAATCGAACTTTCCACTTTGGATATGGAACTGGAAAAAATGAAAGTTGACAAAGTGGATTTTGTCAAGTTAGATGTAGAAGGTGCTGAGCTACAAGTGCTCAAAGGGTCACAAAAGACGATAGAAAAATACAGGCCTAAATGGCTGATTGAAATTAATGCTGAAGCTTGTGAAGCTGGAGGATATGCTGCTGAGGACATTTTACAACTCCTTTCTGGATTTGGCTATTCTTTTTACAAAATAGGATTAAGGGGTAAACTAATTCCATTACAAAAAATCCAGGATGAATTCAGTAATATTCTTGCAGTCTATGAGGCCTGATTTGGAAATGAAAGGATATTTCTATTTTTACAGGTCATGAGAGTTGTAGCCAGGCAAAGCATACTCACCACTATTTCATCCTATATTGGAGTGCTCATTGGATATTTCAATGTACTCTGGCTTCTACCCTATGCGCTCAATCCGGAACAAATTGGAGTTTTCAGGACAATTCAGGACATGGCTTTGATTTTTGTTCCTTTTGCACAGCTGGGATTAGGTAATGGAATCACCAGGTTTTATCCCAAAGTAAAAGCCAACCAATTTGCCTTTTTCACTATGAGTCTTTTGCTTAGTCTTATTGGTTTTTTTATTGTTGCAGCACTTTTTTTCCTTTTTAAGGAAAGTCTGATTTCAGCTTTTGCTACCAACTCCCCAGAGGTGATTGATTTCTTTGCAGTAGTTTTGTTTATTACTTTTTTCTCGGTTTTGAACTCTATTTTGGATGCATTTTGCCGCTCTTTTCTAAAGGTAGCCATACCCTCCTTTTTTAGAGAAGTTTTGCTCAGACTTCTGGTCGCAATCCTTGTGCTTATCTATTTGATGAAATGGATTCAATTTGATCAAATGATGTGGGGCCTTGCAGGAACATACTTGATTTCCCTTTTGGGAATGATTATTTACATGCTGAAAAACCAAATATTCAAGATAGACTTTGGCTTTGATAGTATTCCTGAAGGCTTTGTCAGGGAGTTTTTAAATTATAGTCTGATCACCTTATTGGGAACTACGGGAGCATTGCTGATCATGAAAATTGACAGCCTGATGGTTACTTCTATGATTGGACTTGAAGCCAACGCTATTTATACCATCGCATTTTCTATAGCCATTGTGATAGAAATGCCGAGAAGGGCCGTTTCTCAGGTAGTGATGCCGGTCATTGCTGAACATTTCGCCAAAAGTGAAGGAGAAAAAATCAACAGATTATATAAAGAGGTCGGGGTACACCAACTTCTGATATGTTTGTTGCTTTTTTTGGGGATTTGGGCCAATATAGAAAACCTTTATCATTTCGTTCCCAACAAAGAAATATATGAGGCTGGAAAATGGGTGGTATTTTGGATAGGTCTGGGCAAGCTTAGCGACATCATGTTTTCTATAAATGGAGAAATCATTGTTTATTCCAGATACTACATATTCAATATTACAGCGACACTCCTGATGAGTGCAGCTGTAATTGCACTCAACTTATTACTGATACCAACTTATGGTATTGAAGGAGCTGCATTCGCTTCATTTTTTGCAATGCTCTTGTTCAACCTGATCAAATACATCTATGTCAGGCTAAGATTGGGCTTTGATCCCTTTACTTGGGACATTTTAAAATTGATCTTATTGGGTATGGCTACATTATTTATCCAGCACTTTCTATACCTCAATAATGATTCAGGATTGCTGGATTTAATCCTGAGGTCATTGACTATTATTATTATTTTCTTAGGAGGAGTATTTTTTTTAAAAATCGCAGCGTCTACCCAAAAGGAATTAATCAAAAAAATAAAAAGACCCAGGCCTTAGAGTGTTACCAAACCTCTTTATAGACAAGATTTGAGCTGCCTTAAATCCACAAACGTCCACTGTTATCCTGCATCCGTAGATACGAGGTCCAACCGAAAGTATCCGGATGGATGAGGCCTGCTTTTGGAAAGGGCTTCACTCGGTATTGTAATTTAATTGTGAAGTTGGAACATGTCAGCGACCTGAGTCCTTGGGCAAATATACGGAATAATATAGTAATCGTTGGCCTGGTCATTTTCGGAAGATTGATACAAAACACTTCAATAAATAAAATTCCTTGCAAACTCAGCGCATATAAGAAAACTACCAAAAATCATTTTGTTGCAGGATTATATCCACATATTTTATTATGTTAAAAAAAATTTATTTCTGTTGTAAATAATCCTCATTGAATTAAATACCTAGAAAGGGCGTATATATCATGAAATGCGGAATAAATTTCTGATTTGAAAAAACCGAAATAAAATTATCGAAATAATATTTTACAAAAATTACTTTTCAAGTATCTAATCGTTTAATTTTGCCACAAGAAAAGGCCCAGAACAAAATGTATCAAATCAAAAAGCTAATCGTTTGCCTAGATCAGAGTGGATTGGATGAAACTTTGGTCAAGTTTGCTTCTTTTATTGCAAAAGTCAATCAGACAAAGAAAATCTACTTCACCAATGTGATCAGAAATCTCAACATTCCAAAGGATGTATTAGAGGAATTCCCAAACCTGATTGACAACATGGTGGAGGAAAGAAAAACACAGATGAAAGCTGTTGTTGACAAAAGCTATGGTGAGCAAGATGGTGTTGAGTTTTCGTTTGTTGTCAAAGAAGGACAACTCTCCAAAAAAATACTTAAGCTTGCTCATGAAAAGTCAGCTGATATGATCATCATTGGAAGAAAAGTAGATCTTCCTGGAACGGGAGTAGTGTCACAGAGATTGGCCAGAAGAGCTTCTTGTTCCTTACTGATTATTCCCGAAAATTCAGTACCAAAAATTGACACGCTTTTGGTGCCTTCGGATTTTTCTGATTATTCAAAAGATGCCTTGGAAGAAGCCGTTCTTATTGCTGAGAAATACGGAAAAAAAGCAGGTATCATCTGTCAAAATGTGTTTTCTGTACCATCTGGCTATCATTTTACAGGCAAAAGCTATAAAGAATTCACATCCATCATGAGGATGCATGCCGAAATCAATTTTAAGAAATTTATCAGAAAAATAGACACAAAAAACATTGAAATCACCCCTGTTTACACACAAGATGAAGACGATGACCCTGTAGAGGATATTTTGGCTAAGGCCAAAGAAATTAAGGCCGACGGAATAATTATCGGGGCCAAAGGACGAACAGCCGCTACAGCCCTATTTATAGGTAGTATGGCTGAAAGACTGATTCAACTGAATGATCAATTTCCGCTTCTGGTAACGAGACCTAAAGGGAAAAATGCCGGTATTCTGGATTATATTTTGGAAATCTAATTTTGCGCAGGGCCTAGTGCCCTGCTTTTTTTTGCACTTTAGGCTGGAAATTTAATCCTGAAGTAAGTTTTAGATTTCCTGTGATTTTTCAGAACTTTCATACATACTTTAAACTTATTCCTTTTCTCTTTGTCAAAGTCTCAGATGATATCATTGAGTGATTTAGAACTTTTAAATTTGATCCAAGACCCCAAATCCAAAGAGAAGGGATATAGACTATTGATTGAGTTATACCAAAAAAGAGTCTATGGGATCGCAAGAAAAATGGTGATAGATCATGAAGACGCTGATGATATTACTCAGATTACCTTTATCAAAGCATTTAAAAATTTTCAGAATTTCAATGGCAATTCCTCCATTTTCACATGGCTTTATAGAATTGCCACCAACGAAAGCCTGAATTTTCTTCAGAAGAGGAAAAGAAGATTCTTCTTCAGCATCGAAGATCATGAAGAGGTTTTAAAAAAACAAATTGATACCTCTCCCCTTTTGGACGGGGACGAAATAGAACGAAAATTACAAAAAGCACTGCTAACTCTACCTGAGAAACAAAGACTGGTCTTCAACCTTCGGTTTTATGAAGATCTGAGTTATGATGAAATCAGTAAAATCACCGATACAAGTGTCGGTGGATTAAAAGCCAGCTACCATCATGCTGTCAAGAAACTTGAAAATGAATTGAAAGATAAATAAACCATTGCCCCTGGCCACTGTCTAATAAATACATGAACCGTAAGCTTCCGGAAAAAGTGAAATCAATAACAGAGGTTATCGATAGTGATTTCCAAAATTGCCCAAATAAAACCATAATCTGATGAAAGAAAAATTTCCTAAAAGAGACATTTTCAAAGTTCCGGAAGGATATTTTGATGGGTTACCCGATAAGATTCTGGAAAGGTCACAAAATGAAAAGAAAACAGTTTTTCTAGATATTGTCAAATATGCAGCAGCTGCTGTCTTAGTCATAGGACTGATATATTTCATTACTCCATTTGAGCAAAGCAATGAACAGAGTCTTCAGGTATTCCTAATGGATGAAGAAATTGAATTTTACATCGAGTCGGACTTTTGGAAAGCAGAAGACATTTTGGCCTTGGTGGACAACCCGGACGAATTGTTGGATGAGATCCTTGCCGAAGAGTGGAGTGTTTACGAAGAAATAGATTTGGATGATTGGGATGAAACCTGGTTTTAAAATAGAAACTCTATGAAAAATATAAGCTTAACATTACTTGTTTTCTTGATGACTTTAGGGGTTTTTGCCCAAAGACCTGAGAGAACTTATGACAAAGAAAAACTAGAATCAGCAAGAGTCGCATTTATTACAAACCGACTGGATCTAAAGCCGGAACAAGCTGAGAAATTTTGGCCTGCATTTAATGAATATCAGGAAAAGAGAAACTCCATGATGAAGGACATGTCTGAAATCAATAGAAAAGCCAATTCAGATATTTCAGACCAAGATGCAGGGCAATTGATCAAGAAGAGGCTCGAAATCCAACAAAACATGTTGAATTTGGAAAAGCAGTTCATGGATGATGTCCAAAAAACGATCAGCCCTTCCCAGGCGGCAAAACTGCATGAGGTCAACAGGCAGTTTACAAGGCAACTCTACAGAATGAATCAGGGTAGATCCAGAGGTCAGCAAAGAAATAATTAAACAGAAAAAGCAGCTATTTGCTGCTTTTTCTGTTTGATAAAAACGATAAATAAGTTAGTCTTTCTTTTTCAACAAATCTCTGATTTCTTCTAAAAGTACTTCGGACTTAGGAGGAGCAGGTGGTGCAGCAGGAGCTTCTTCCTTTTTCTTCTTCATATTATTTAGTGCCCTGATCGCCATGAAGATTACAAAAGCGATGATCGTAAAATCCACAACATTCTGGATAAAATTGCCATAGCTCAAGAGCACAGGAGCCATTTCTTCGCCTCCCTCGCTGATGTAAGCATCTCGGAGTACCAATGCCAAATCCTTAAAATCCACTCCTCCCAATGCCATTCCAATAGGCGGCATGACAATATCATTGACAAAAGAAGTGACGATTTTACCAAAAGCACCCCCAATGATAACGGCCACAGCCAAATCAACAACATTGCCTTTGACTGCAAATTCTTTAAATTCTTTGATTAAGCTCATAGGTTAACTGATTAAAATTTTTAGTTGAACAATTAGAAGCAAAATAATAAAAATTATATGTGATTATTGGTTTCTATAAAATAAACTTCCAATTTTCACTGATATTAAAGGATTTTATGTCATTGATCTCTATAAAAGAGTAATTTCTGATTGAAGAATTAATGAATTAATAAAGAAAGACCCGAAAAGTAAGTCTGAAAATTTTATAACTTACAGCCTCAAACCTATTAATCATTTCTATGAAAATCGCCCTCATTGCCCACGATGGCAAAAAAGCAGATATGGTGCACTTTTTAAGCGGTTACAAAAGCCAATTACACCATGCAGACATAGAGCTTGTAGCTACCGGAACCACAGGCTCCCATATTGAAAGAGCAGGCTTCAATGTAAGAAAACTGCTTTCCGGACCATTGGGAGGAGATGCCCAAATTGCATCGATGGCCGCCACCAAAGAGCTTGCCATGGTGATCTTTTTCAGAGATCCTCTGGACAAGCACCCCCACGAACCAGATGTTCAGATGTTGATGAGGATATGTGATGTCCACAATATTCCCCTTGCTACAAACCCAGCAGCAGCCAACTTGATGTTCGAACAATTAACAAAAGACTTTGATGGAAAATAAGACTATAAAAAGAATTGCTGTCCTCACTTCTGGGGGAGATGCCCCTGGCATGAATGCTGCGATCCGAGCTGCAGTAAGAGCGGGATTTTACTACAATCTTGAAATGTTTGGAGTCTACAGAGGATATGAAGGCATGATCCAAAATGAAATCAAGAAACTGGAATCCAAAAATATTGCACATGTTCTCGAAAGAGGCGGAACCTTTCTTAAATCAGCAAGAAGTGCTGAGTTCAGAACCGAAGAAGGACGAAAAAAAGCTTATGACAACCTAAAGAAGCATGGTATTGATGCCTTGGTAGTGATAGGTGGAGACGGTTCACTTACAGGAGCGCACCTTTTTTACAAAGAATATGGAATCCCTGCTGTAGGTGTTCCCGGCACTATTGACAATGACCTGTCCGGGACAGATATGACTATTGGATTTGATACTGCTTGCAACACAGCTATTCAGGCAATAGATAAAATCAGGGATACTGCCACTTCACATGACAGACTTTTCTTTGTGGAGGTGATGGGAAGAGATGCCGGTTTTATTGCAATCAATGCAGGAATAGGCAGTGCTGCTGCAGCTACATTGATTCCGGAAAAGAAAATGCCTATAGAAAGGTTAATTGAAAGATTAAAGGCAAGAACCAAAGCAATGAAAACCTCCAATATCGTGATTGTAGCAGAAGGAGGAAAAAGTGGCGGTGCTGCAGAAATAGCAGAAAAAATCAAAAAGCAACTCCCCTATTATGATATCAAAGTCACCATTTTAGGCCACTTGCAGAGAGGTGGCGCACCTTCTTCTTTAGACAGGGTACTCGCAAGTAAACTTGGAGTAGCTGCCGTGGAAGGCCTGCTACACGGGAAGTATGATGTAATGGCTGGAATAATCAATAACAAAATTGTCTACACCCCTATTGCTAAAGCGATCCTAGGAGAAAAGGAAGTGGATGAAGACGACTTTAGAATTGCGAAAATCCTTTCTACCTGATCCAATTTACATCTTTAAAGCACAAAACGAAAAAGAGGCCAAGGCCTCTTTTTCGTTTTGATATCCAGTGAAATTCTATTTTTCAAAAATGATACTTGAATAAGCAGGCAAGTCAAGCTCATTATTATCAACCGTGGTACCTCCAAAAGTATAAATGACATCTTGGTAATCATCAGGAATCACTAATTTCTGATGAACATCACTTAAGTTATGGATTACGAGCAAATCTTGATTTTTATGCTTTCTGTAAAATGCCATCAAAGGAGTCGGTAAATCACCTTCAAACAATTCAAGCTTGCCTAAAGCCAACCCTCTATTTGTATTCCTGAGTTTGATTATTTCTTTGTAATGATTGAAAAAACTCGTACTCATAGATTTCTGAATGGCCAGAGGAGTGACCGTTTCATCAATTGAATATTCAGGTTCAATCCAAGTAGCCCTTCCTTTATCATTGGCTTGAATATCCCATAAAAATGGCTCTCTGATATGTTCATCGGGCTTTTTCCCCAACATGCCTATTTCCTCTCCATAATACAGGTATGGTGCACCCGGCATACTCATCAAGATATTGATTGCCTGCTTATACTTCTTGGGATTTTCATTGAGTGAGTTTAAAAGCCTAGGCTGGTCATGGTTAGAAGAAAAGGTAGCATCTATAAACTCGTCCGTGATTTCATCATAAAAATCAAGTATCTCTTTTTGTTTTTTTGCTAAGAGCATTCCATCCTCTTTTTCATAACTTTCCAACAAGGTATAGTGAAAATCGAAATTGAAAAGTGCAGGTAAACCAGGTAAATATGGAGCTACGATTTCTTTCATATCGTAGACCTCTCCCACCAAATAAACATCCGGTTTGATCTCTTCCATTTTTTCTCGGAATTCTTTCCAAAAGGCATGGTTATCTTCCGGTCTATCATCCGGAAAAATATGTTTTGCAGCATCAAGTCTAAAACCATCAACACCTACTTCTTCAAGCCAAAATCTTCCAATTTCATAGATTTCCTCTCTCACCTTCGGGTTATCAAAATTTAAGTCAGGCATACCTCCATAGAAAAACCCATAATAGTAATCTTCACCGAATCCAGGGTCATGCCATTGCTGAATATTGTCAGAATCCAGCGTGATAGTCTTTTTATTGATGTAATCGGCAATAGTATCCTTTTGAGCCCATACATAATAATCTCTGTAAGGGTTATCTCTGCTCTTTTGGGATTCCAAAAACCAGGGATGCTCATTAGAAGTATGATTGATAATCATATCAATCACGATTTTGATATCTTTATCGTGGGCCGCTTGGATCATCTCTTTGAAATCTTCCAAGGTCCCATAGTCAGGATGAATGTCCAAATAATCAGTAACATCATACTTGTGATAGCTGGGTGATGGCATCACTGGCATAAACCAGATGGCATTTGCTCCCAGTTCTTTGACATGTTCCAGCTTTTTGGTTACACCTTTAATATCTCCGATTCCATCTCCATTTGAATCATAAAAAGATTGGATAAAAATTTCATAGGTTATACCAGCATTGGGCCAGTAATTTTCCAATTCGCCTTCTTTTGTGCCAGAGCATGCAACTGAAATCAACAAAATCAAATAAATAAAGAGGTAGATATTTTTTCTCATTTTAAATGCTTCTTTTAAAAAGAAAAAGTCACCTGTCAGTGACTTTTTCCTCCAAAATATAAGTATGAAATTAATTTCTATTTACTGCATTGAGCATGTCAAAAGCAAGCTCCAGCCTCTTGATAAAGCTTTCTTCACCTTTTCTCAACCATACTCTTGGATCGTAGTATTTTTTATTTGGACTGTCATCGCCTTCAGGATTTCCAAGTTGGGTCTGTAGGTACGCTTCTTTTGATTGATAATAATCTTTGACTCCTTCCCAGAATGCCCATTGTTGATCTGTATCAATATTCATTTTGATAGAGCCATATCCATTAGCTTCTCTTATCTCTTCTTTTGAAGAACCTGAGCCACCATGGAAAACAAAATAAACCGGCTTATCTCCAGTATTGAATTTTTTGGAAATATACTCCTGGGAATCTCTCAATATGGTGGGTTTCAAACTTACATTTCCCGGCTTATACACACCATGTACATTACCGAAGGATGCGGCAACTGTAAAGAGATCTCCTACCTGCTTAAGATGCTCATAAGCATAGGCTACTTCTTCTGGTTGAGTATAAAGCTTAGAGCTATCTACATCCGTATTGTCTACACCATCTTCTTCTCCTCCAGTAATACCTAATTCTATTTCAATGGCCATTCCCAGTTCATTGAACTTTTTGAAATAATCAACAGAAATTTCAATGTTTTCCTTTACCGGCTCTTCGGAAAGATCCAACATATGGGAACTGAATAAAGGCTTTTTATTAGCTGCAAAATATGCTCTGCCTTCTTCAAAAACTCCATCAATCCAAGGGAGTAGTTTTTTGGCACAGTGGTCAGTATGCAAAATCACCGGTACACCATAAGCTTCTGCCATCTGATGTACATGAAGCGCACCGGAAACTGTACCTGCAATAGCGGCTTTTTGATTTTCATTGCTCAGTCCTTTGCCTGCATAAAACTGTCCTCCTCCGTTTGAGAATTGAACAATTACAGGTGAGTTGACTTTTTTGGCTGTTTCAAGAACACCATTTATTGTACTGGTATTGATGACATTAACAGCTGGCATCGCAAACTCACTTTCTTTTGCATAGTCCAATAGGTCTTTGAGCTCTTCACCGTATTTTACTCCTGGTTTGAATTTCATGATTGTTTTTTAATAAGGTTGATTAATGTTTGATAAATCTCTTTTTGAGAACCTGCCGGCTATCAAAGACTTCAAAGATATAAAGACCTGCCTTAAATTCCCTTATATCAACCTGTAAATTGTCATTCCCTGCCAAATGAGTCCCTTCACTCAACACGGTTCCTTTTACATCTATTATCCTGTAATTAAATTGATTAACGTCTTTTGGAAAGCTAACATTTAGCTCGGTTTTTGCCGGCACAGGAAAAACTTTGAAGCCTGACAAATCCGGTTCCTCTACATCAATATTCGTGATAAGCTCCTCCATCAGAATATCACCTTCCGGTGTTTCTAAAGGTTCGGAAGTAAATAGTAAAAACTCATTTGGTCTCAACCTGAAAGTTCTTGAATTGCCTGTCACTTCTATTTCTTCACCTGTAAAAAAATTATACCATTTCCCGGATCTTGGAAACGTCAATGAAGCATTATTTGCTGTATTGAGCCCAAAGTTGCCGAACAAGACCACATGAAAATCTCCATCTGAAAGTCTGATGGACTTTACCGGTTGATTGAGCGCAAGGGTTGCATTCTCAGGTTTATTGAAGGCCTTGTGCTCATTTTTAAGCTTGATCATTGCTTTATACAATCTGTAAAGCCTTAATCTCTCTGGATCATCCAAATAATTCCACCGGGTTGGTTTGATTCCCAATCTGTCATTATTCAGCTCCAGGTCATACCCAAACTCTTCAAACTGCCAAAGCATTTTTGGGCCAGGAATACTGAAGAAAAATGCAGCCATCAACTGATTCCTGTTTACGGCATTTTTAAGCTCTCTTATATTGACCGGTGAAGTCTGACCTGAAGTCAAAGACTCCCACATGGTTCTTTCCTCATCATGGCTTTCCATATAGCTGATGAGGTGATTCTTTGCCCAGCCCCTTGTTTGATAATATCCCCAGTCAAAATTTCTGTTCCCGCCCTTGGCAATTTCTCTAAAATCAGAATTCAGGTTACCCCAAAACATCATCCCGTAATTGGCCAACTCTGTTTCTTCTGAATTGTCTGAAAAGTGCTCTAGGATAACATAAGAGTCAGGATGTCTTTCTTTGATATTATCATAGATATTTTTCCAAATCGCAATTCTTGACTCGTCTCTCTGACTCCAAAGTCCTACATCATTACCGGAGTTGAACTGTGTAAAACCTTTACTCAGGTCAAATCTATAGCCATCAAATTTATATTCGGTTAACCAATAGTTGTTTACTGTATCTACAAATGCCTGTGTGTAGGTGCTTTCATGATTGAAATCATACCCTACATTGAAAGGATGCTTTGCCACCCTATTGAGCCATGGATTGTCTTCGGTAGGTGCTCCATAGTCACCGTCATTGTACAACCTCACAAATGGATTTTGACCAAAGGCATGATTCAAAACCATATCCAATAAGACTACCATATCCCTTTTGTGGGCTTCATCGATGAGTTCCTTCAGGTCATTTTTTGTCCCATAAAACTTGTCAACAGCAAAAAAGAAAGAAGGATTATAACCCCAAGAAAGATTGCCTTCAAATTCTTTTATAGGCATCAATTCTAGGGCATTGATCCCTAAATCCTTCAGGTAATCAAGTCTTTCTATTACTGCTTTGAAGGTTCTTCTATCATCAAAGTCCCTGACCAAAAGCTCATAAACCACCAATTCTTCAGGATCAGGCTTATTGTAATCCAAATATTTCCATTCGTATGGCTCTTGAGCTGTTTGTAAGAAAGTTGCTTGAAACTCCGTCTTCCCATCAGGATAGGGCTTAAGATCAGGATACCTGTTTTGCTGAATAATTTCATTATCATGAAAAGGATCCGATACTTTGTCTGCATAAGGGTCTCCAATTCTGAGTACCCCGTCCACTAAATACTGAAATATATATTCTTCTCCAGGAATTAAATTCTCAAGCTTAAACCAAAACATTTCCCCATCAGGTGTTTGATTCATTTGAAAATCTCCTAGAATTTCCCAATCATTAAAATCTCCTATGACGAAAGCATTTCTTTTTCCCGGAGCCTCAAGAACCAAAATCACTTCAGTATCAGAGATGTAATTGATTCCTTTGATTGCTCCGCTCGGAAGAGGCAATTGTGGACTAGCCCCAACTACCGAAATCGTCAAATTGGAAGTACTCTCTTCATCATTTTGAATTGCTTTCGCTTCTACATTGAATGTACCTTCTGAAGCTGCCGTAAATGTATATTCCAATTCAGAAGCACTGCTAGCTGTAGCAACCTGTGAACCATTCACTGAAAGTGAAAGCGAAGCAGCTTCAGAGGATACAATTTTGATTTCTTGCGTTTCTCCTATTCCTAAAATCACAGAAGACGCGGCTGGAGAGGTGAAAATTACCTGAAACCCTTGGCTTAAATCAATAAAAAAATCTCCGTTTGTGTCTGTTTTCCCTTCTCTAGTCCCATCAGCGTTTCTAAATACCAAACCCAACCTGTAAATGATTTGCTCTTCCTCCAAATCAAAAAAATCATTGGGTGTAACCTCCCATTCCCAAAGTGTATCTTCACCTTCTACTTTGGTCATGAGGGCATCAGGATTGTCTGTTCCCCATTGAAAAGGAACATTGGCCCAAGTGCTTGAGTTTGGACCTGCCAGTACTGCTCCAATATGGACATACACTGCAGCAGCATCTTGCAAACCGGTAGTACCTTGACTGGCATCATAAATGATTTTGATATTTTGGTCTGCTCTAGGAAATGCAGGAACTGTGGTCACTTGCGCACTTACCTGACTAAGTCCCAGCAAAAAAAAGGTGAAAGCAGAAAAGAGCTTATAATAATACTTCATGTTGATCATGTAAGGGGTAAAAGATTGATAAATTGACCTTTATCAAATATAAACTTAATTCTTAAATAGGGTTGGGAATAAAATAAAAAAGTACCGAAACATGTCCGGTACTTTTTCTTTCTCCATTGATTCAGATTAATTCATTTCTACTGTGTACAATACACTTCCTGGAGTTTTGAAGTCCAAAGTAATAGTGTATGTTCCATCTGCAGGAATAACAATATTAGGTCCATCAAAACCCGCTACTCCTTCATCATCACTGCCTCCATAATTTTGGTCCCAAGTATTGGTTCTGAATTTCATTTCACCTTCTACCAAGTCTGCTGTAATTTTCAGAATATTCTCAGCAGCATCAAAAGTCATTGGTGTTTCAGTATCCCAACCACCAGCAGTTGCGCTTCCAATAATACCCCATATACCTATTCTCTCAAGCTCATAAGTTAGGTTGTTCAAATCAGCGACAACTCTGTATGTTCCAAATTCACCAGGAATTTTAATATTGTCTCCCCCTTCTGATAGTACTCCTTCAGAGGCCATACCGAAGTCCGGAAATTCATCCCACTCAGGACCCGTGATGAATTTGAATTCACCCGAACCACCTAAAATATGTACAAATCCTTCATATACTTCATTGGCTTCCGGAGAAAACAAAACGGTATTGTCATTTCCAGGATTCCAGCTTTGATAGTCACCTGGTACCCTAAGCGCAGGAAAATCCACTGCATCCAAATAAGGAGTAACATTGATAGTAACCGGACTGCCCACAATATCCCTGAGAGAACGGTCAATGATAGCTCTCACTCTAAATTCTATAGGACCAGAGGTTCCAGCTTGAAGGCCTTCAGCCAAAACTCTTCTGTTCAACTCTCCTACTTTCACTTCCACAGTAGTGGTTGTGGAAGATCCTACTGCTACAGGACTGGCAAAATTATTTCCCGGAGCATCTAATTCAATCGAATAAGTAACCTCACCACTGGTTCCAAAATTGGCCTGTGATACCTCAAAAACTAACATATCCTCAGATTCAGCCTGGTCAAGGACAATGCTTGAACCTTCAGAAGGACTTGTAATGGTGGAAGGGGTTTGCTGTACAATGGGTGGCATATCCATCTCACCGCAGGACCACAGCAAAGGTAGCGCTAAAGCCAACCCTAGAAATTTAGAAAGTACTCTCATAATTGTTTTGGTATTTATTGTTGCAAATTGTGTGATTTAATTATAATTAATATTTAAATATTTAAAATTATCCTGTAAGCATACTATCAATATTCTTCATATTTAAATTAAACTCATTGAAATATTATAGAATTAACAATGCATTTACAAGCTGTTCAAAAAGAAAAATTAATGATTTGACAATGCAAACGTCACCGCAAACGTTTGCACACAAAATAATTTTTTGGTGAATATTACCTAAGCTGATTTTAATTATCATTGTTTCTTTAAAAATTTTGATAGGTGTCTACTTGACTTGACCTAAAATCAACTATATTTAAAATATTAGAATAAGATAATTTTCATGAAACTAGGACAAGCAACAATCAAGGACATTGCCAAAGAGCTAAATGTGTCATCTTCCACTGTTTCAAGGGCACTCAAAGACTACCCCGGTATCAGCGATGAAACCAAAAGAAAGGTCAAAGAATTGGCTGATAAATTAAACTACAGACCAAATGCAGTTGCACTTAGCCTTAGAAAAAGCAAGTCTTTTACTATCGGAGTCATTATTCCGGAAGTCGTACATTTTTTCTTTTCCACTGTCATTAGCGGAATAGAGGAAATCGCATTTGCCAACGGGTACAATGTGATTCTATGTCAGACCAATGAAAGGTTGGATAGGGAAAAAAGCAGTATCGAAACCATGCTATCCAATCAAATTGATGGCTTATTGGTGAGCTATTCCAAGGAAACAACTGATTTTGAACATTTCAGCAAATTGATGAAATTGGAATTTCCTATAGTATTTTTTGATCGATTACCCGACCTCCCCAATTCCATCAATGTAACTGTCAATGATTATGATGGTGCCTATCAGGCCGTAACCCATCTTATTTCACAGGGCTACAAAAAAATTGTCCATCTAGCAGGACCCAAAAACCTTACCATCAGTAAGAAAAGAAGAGAGGGTTATATCCAAGCCTTGGAAGATGCAGGAATTTCTGTCAATGAAAACCTGATTGTAGAATGTCCCAGCGGAACAGAAAAGGAAAGCTTCGATGTCACTATAAAATTATTCGAAGATGTCGACAACAGACCAGATGCCATTTTTGCACACCATGATATTGTGGGTGCTGGTGCAATGATGGCCTTAAAGTCCATTGGATTGAAAATACCTGAAGATGTGGGAGTCGTGGGATATTCCAATTGGCAGTTTTCATCCATGATAGACCCTCCCCTTTCAACGGTTTCCCAACCCGGTTTTAATATTGGTGAAAAAGCAACGACCATGTTACTGGATATGATAAACAATAAAAATGACTACAAAAAAGAACCGGTTCATGTGGTTTTGGACACTGAATTATTGGTAAGAAAGTCATCAGTTAGGCTCTAAATAGATTTTTTTAAAAAAAAATCTGACTTTTTGTGCAAACGTTTGAATAGCGTTCATAAGATTAATTTAGGGCTTAAGCCATTATTTTACACACCTCAAATGCCTTTTAAAGAGGATACAGGCATTTTTTACTAAAGTTTAACTTTCTAAATTAGCTTGGTCACAGCTCCAATAAAACTGTGTTTGCATATTCCTTAAGAGTTATTAAAATGACCACATTGACCAAGAGTAAACAATCCAATCGAAACCTTCCTATAGGCGATGTTAAGTTTTGGAAAAAAGAAGAGTTTGGAATTAGCGGTAACACTGCCGTAGCTAATTTTAAATTAACAGTCTACCGGGAAGATACCATCAGAGTACAGGTCAGCAAAGAGACTTATTTTTCTCCCAATCCTTACACTGTCATTCAAGATCCTCAAACTGTAGATTTCAGTATCAAGGAATATGAAAGTTCGGTAGTATTGCAAACTGATAAGTTGAAACTCGAGCTTGGTTTAAGCCCCTTTACAATCACTTATTATACATTGGATGATCAGGTCATTAATAAAGACGACGCAGGATTTGCTGTTTCTTGGCTTGGTACTGAGGTAAGTAACTACAAAACAGTTCAGGAAAACGAAAAATTTATTGGTCTCGGAGAAAAGACAGGTGGTCTAAATAGGGCAGGAAATGCTTATACTAACTGGAATACCGATTACTTTGCCTATGGGGTAAATGATGACCCACTTTATATGTCAATTCCTTTCTATATTGGATTACACAATAAATTATCCTACGGAATCTTTTTTGACAACACTCACAAAACTGTTTTTAACTTCGGTGCATCTACAAACCGATTTGTATATTTTTCAGCAGAGGACGGAGATTTGGATTACTATTTTTTCTTCGATGATTCTGTCTCGGGAATCATTTCTGCCTATACCGACCTGACTGGGAAAATGGAAATTCCTCCCCTTTGGTCATTGGGATATCAGCAATGTAGATACTCTTATTATCCGGAATCAGAGGTTTTGACTTTGGCCCAAACATTTCGTGATAAAAAAATGCCGGCAGATGTAATCTACCTGGATATCCATCATATGGAAAAATACAAGGTCTTCACTTTTGATCAGGAAAAGTTTCCCGATGCAAAATCAATGATCAAGAGATTGAAAGAAAAAGGCTTTAAAGTAGTTGTAATAATGGATCCGGGGATCAAAACTGAAAACGGCTATCTTCCATTTGATGAGGGAATGGAAAAAGATCTTTTTGTTAAATATCCTGATGGATTGGTCTATGAAGGTCAGGTTTGGCCTGGTTGGTGCGCATTTCCTGATTTTACCAAATCGGAAACAAGGGAATGGTGGGCCGAAAAAATGCAGTTTTATAAAGATGCAGGTGTGGATGGATATTGGACGGACATGAATGAACCTGCCTCATGGGGACAACATACTCCTAACTTAATCGATTTTTCTTATGAGGGTGAAGAGGTCAGTCACCGAAAGGCTAGAAATATTTATGGTTTTCAAATGGCAAGGAGTGCCTATGAAGGCAGTAAATTGCAATCTCCCGAGGAAAGACCTTTTATTTTAACCAGGTCGGGATATTCTGGTATACAAAGATTTGCGGCGGCTTGGACTGGTGACAACGTTGCTACAGAAGACCATATGCTTGCTGGCGTTAGACTTGTCAATAGTCTTGGATTAAGTGGTGTCTCTTTTGCAGGATATGATGTGGGAGGATTTGCTGGAGAAGCCAGTAAAGCCCTATTTGCCAGATGGATGAGTATAGCTACATTTTCGCCTTTTTACAGGGCGCACTCCATGATCAATTCCAATGATGCTGAACCTTGGAGTTTTGGGGAGGAGGTGGAGGAGATCTCAAGAAATTATATGAAACTGAGATATAGACTATTACCTACCTTATACAGTAGCTTTTATCAAAGCAGTTTGGATGGGTTGCCAATTTCAAAAAGTCTTGCAATTGATTATGCCCATGACCATATTATCTATGATTCTGCTTTCCAAAATGAATATATTTTCTGCGACCGGCTATTGATCGCTCCGGTAGAGAGCACTAAAGAAATCACCAAAGTCTATTTGCCGGAAGGTGACTGGTATTATTTGTATGACTCCAGACTACACAAAGGGAATCAGGTGATTTTTCAGGATTGCCCTACCTCCTATTTACCGGTTTATGTCAAAGCTGGGTCTATCTTAGCCCTTCAATCTCAAATTTATAATACAGGAGAAAAAAATGATGGCATACTCAGATTGCATATATACAAGGGAGAAGGACAGCATAACTATCTGCATTATGAAGATGACGGATGCAGTTATGAGTATCTTGAAGGTGATATATTCAAAAGAAACATCATTTGGGACAGTGACTCCTTGACATTGAAGTTTGAAAAGCCTGAGGGAATATATTCAAGTGGATATTTCAGAGTGAAGGTCTACTGCCATGGATTTGATGCTGAAGCTTTACATTTGGATAAGAATTCTATAGAATCACAAAAAGAAAATGTGGCTTTTTTGGATAGGCTTACCGAATTTGACCCATTACCAGACAATCTTCATGACTTCCATGAAAGTAAAAGTGTAGCTACATTTACTTTTGACCATGTTAAAGAAGCCTTTGAGTTAAGATTTACTTAATCCCCTCATCAAAACAACCAACCCAAAATAATGCAAGTAAAAGATGACAAGCCAAGATTAAGTTTTTGGCAAATCTGGAATATGAGTTTTGGATTTCTTGGAATACAATTTGGATTTGCCTTGCAGGGTGGATTCATGTCCAGGATTTTTCAAACCCTTGGAGCTGATAAAGATGCAATTCCTTTACTCTGGATCGCAGCACCCCTGACTGGATTAATCGTCCAACCAATAGTGGGGTACCTGAGTGATAGAACCTGGCATGTGAAATTCGGGAGAAGGAGACCCTATTTTCTCATTGGAGCTGTTTTAAGTACAATTGCCCTATTTTTCGCACCTTATTCCAGTGCCTTGTGGATGGCGGCAGGGGCACTATGGGTACTTGATGCTTCAATCAATATCTCTATGGAGCCTTTTAGAGCTTTGGTAGCGGATAAGCTCCCTGACAGTCAGCGGTCCTATGGCTTTGTTGTACAAACTTTGATTATCGGAGTCGGAACCTGGATTGCGAGTAATTTGCCTTGGTTTATGACTCAAATAGGCATTCCCAACACTGCTGAGCCTGGAGTGATTCCTGACTCTGTAAAATTTGCTTTTGCAATCGGAGCTGTTGTCTTATTTGCATCTATTCTCTACACTATCCTGACAACGGACGAGTACCCTCCAGAAGATCTGGAAGAATTCAGGAGAAAAAACGAGGAAAGCAAAGGTTTCTTCAATGGCTTCAAAGAAATATTCCAAAACATCGCAAGTATGCCAACGGTCATGAAGCAGCTGGGTGTGGTACAGTTCTTTTCCTGGTTTGCATTCTTTACCATGTGGAGTTTTGCTACTCCGGCCATTACCGAGCACATTTTTGGGGCTACTGATACGAGTTCTGCTGCATACAATGACGCTGCAGACAGTGTTGGAAACTACCTAGGGACTTATGGGCTTGTCTCCATGTTTTTCGCACTGATTTTAGCTTTTATCACCAGTAAAGTGAAAATCAACAGGAAACTGGTTCACATGCTCAGCTTATTTGCAGGTGGATCCGGCTTTATTCTGATTTATTTCATACAAGAACCCTGGATGTTGCACATCTGCTTTGCACTTGTGGGAATTTCTTGGGCAAGTATCCTATCTATGCCTTATGCCATGCTTTCAAGCTCAGTCAATCCCAAACAAATGGGGGTTTACATGGGGATTTTCAATATGTTTATAGTCATTCCCCAGATTATTGCAGCCTTGGGGGGAATCAACTTTATGTACAAGTTGCTCTTTGGAGAAGAGGTGGTATTTACCATGGTTTTGGCAGGAACATCCTTGATCCTGGCAGGCCTTAGCAATCTTTTGATTACAAATAGACAAGCTACACACGATGGATAGAACTACGACAAATAGAAGTCTTGAATGGTACCGTGTATGAAAATATACGGTATTTTTGTTTTTTGACAATTCACAGAGATTATGGATAAAATAACAATAACAGGAGTTCCAGAGCATTTCAATTTCCCATGGGTAGAGATTATCAAAAGCCAACCTTTCTTAGACAAAGAGCTAGAGTTGCAATGGCAGGATGAATCCAAAGGTTCAGGAGCAATGAACAAAGCTTTGAGAGAGGAAACTACCGATCTTGCTATAGTTCTTACAGAAAGCTTTGTCAAAGATAAAATTGAAGGCAATCCTTCGCGTATTGTGGGACTTCATGTTGCAAGTCCGCTGAATTGGGGAATCCACGTATCTGGAAAAAGTAAAATAAATCAACTTGAAGAGCTTAAAAACGCCCCGTTTTTAATAAGCCGTTTTGGATCTGGTTCACATTTGATGGCTTTTCTATTGGCAAAAAGAGAAGGCTGGGATACACAAAATCTGAGTTTCGAAGTTATTGGGAATCTGGATGGTGCAAAAAAATCTTTTCAAAGCAGTATTCCAAAAATTTTTCTTTGGGAAAAATTCACAACCAAGCCATTGGTTGACTTGGGACTTTTCAAAAGAATTGGAGAAGTTCCCACCCCTTGGCCATGTTTTGTAATTGCTGCCAGACCTGAAGTTTTAGAAAATCACCCTGAAGAAATTAAAACCTTGATCGAAATGGTGTACCAAAAATCTTCAAAGGTCAAGGCTGACCCAAATTCAATTCCCTTAATCAGTGATAAATATGGAGTTAGTCAAGAAGATATCAGTGCTTGGATCCAACAAACAGAATGGCAAAATTCCTCTGAAATCAATAGGTCAATGCTGGTAGAAACAATGTCAATTTTAAAAGAGCTTGGTTTAATTGAAAAAACCTTATCAGCCGATTATTTTATTGATCAGCGCTTTGTCAATCTGATTTAAGGTTTGATGTATCCCATTCCTTCAGCACCCCTGGTTCTGATAGCAATAGGATCCAAATAGTCAATAGGATAATTTTTGACATAACCGTCAGTTTCTAAACTTCCAAATACCCGAAGCCCTGCAATATGTGGTGCTGCCATTGAAGTTCCGGCTGAATTTCTATAAGCTCCTCCTCTCCAGGTAGAGAACACATTCACGCCAGGAGCACCAAATTTAATAGGATATCCGAAATGGGAAAACCAAGCCAATCTATCTGCCTGATCAATTGCCGAAACGGTTATCGTATAATTCCCATTTACCCTTGCCGGCGTAAATGTATTTCCCGGAAGCCTGGAATTACCTGAAGCAATAACCATCCAAATTTTCTTTCTTTCTGAGATCTGCAAGACCGCTTCATCCAGTAAAGTGTATTCTTCATCCTGCCACCCAAAGCTCAAATTTGCCACATCGCCAGGACGTCCCATTTTGCCTACATACTCTACTCCTGCCAAAATTCCTGAATCAGTTGCTTGAGCATTGGGTCCAAAAAACACTTTCACAGGAACAACAGGTACTCCAGCTGCAACTCCAACTACTCCGAAATGATTATTCAAAGCACCGATTGTTCCGGCCACATGGGTCCCATGACCATGTTCGTCATCAAAATTCCAATCCCTCCTAGGATTATAAGCATCAAAACCATGCCTAGTGTCCACATTCAAATCCGGGTGATTCAGATCTATCCCAGTATCAATTACCCATACTTTTCTGGTTCCCTTATAGTCAAAAGGCCCCCCTACTCTACTGACCCCCCAAGGTATAGTTTGGGTATTTTCAACTTCCGGTATATTTTGATCTCTTATGGGTCTATTTCCCTGCATTACACTGAGGAACCTTACCTTGTCTTGAACAATCTTCCTGACTTTGGGATCAGCCTGTAATTTATCCTTTGATTCAGCAGACATTTTGACCACAAAACCATTTAATCCCAAAGCAAATATCTGCTTCACAGAATCTGAATGAATTGCATGCGTTCTCAACAATAAATCTGTCTCCTTTCTAAGCAATTCATACCCACCCTCATAATCTGCAGGATCAATTCTGAAATTCAAGGATGACTCATTGTATACCACAATATACTGCTCTGGGATAGGCTCAGCATTAATGCTTTCCAATTGTTCTGCATGCGAATCCACGACCAATTGTTCTTCAACTATTGCATCTTGGCAAGCAAAAAAGCTTACGCTGACTAAAACCAGCATAGATATAAAAACCCTGATCTGCTTCTGTGATTTTGTTAGAAGATTCATAGCCTTTAAATTTAAAGATCTTCAATATAGTATATAAACTTCAAGAATTTATATTAACACTTACAGACAGTGCTTTATACTTTTATTTCTGATATAACCTGTACTTTCTTCAGCTTTATTTTTGCACTTGTTCCTTTTCCCTTTTGACTGCTGAAGATCAAATCCCCATCCATCAACACAATAAACTCTTTTGAGATATTCAGACCCAGCCCAGTTCCCTTTTCTTTCTCAGTACCAGGTCTGGATTCGAGAATGGAAAATTGTTCAGAACCGAAGGATTCAAGGATTTTTGCAGGCATTCCAATCCCATAATCCCTGATTTCCAAAATAACCTGATTCCCTTCTGAAAAAGATTTGATATCGATTTTGGAGCCTTTTTTTGAAAACTTGATAGCATTGCTTAAGATATTTCTCAAAATCACCTGAAGCAGATCCTGATCAGCCCATACTTTGACGTCACTTTCCAAATCAGTGTGTATTGTCAGTTCTTTCGCTAGAGCCTGTGTTTGAAGAAGTTCAATACAGGGGTTCAAAGTTGCTTCTAATTTGGTTGGGCTAAGCTGAACTTTAAAACTTTCCATTTGAGATTTGGACCAGGATAGAATATTGTCCAAAACCATGTAGAGACTATCCACATTTCTTTTTAGAATATGAGAGATGGTGGAAAATTCCTCCCTGGACAACTCCTGATTATTGACTAGACCAAGTACACTTTGAAGCTGGGACACAGGAGACTTCAGATCATGTCCAAGGATTGAAAAAAGCTTGTTTTTCAGCTTATTGGAGTTATTCAGTTCCTTTGACTGTAATTCAAGTTTTGCTTTTTGCTGGTTTACTTTTTCTTGTTTTTCAAACAAATCTTTATTGATAGCCTTTGTCTTTTTATTCATCATATAAAGCCAAATGAGTAAACTCCCAAGCAGCAATGCGCTGATAATTAGAATAAAAAACAAAAGCCTAAAATTACGAATTCTTAATTCCTGAAGTTTATTTTCAGATTTTAAGTACTTTACTTCTGCATCAGATTTTTCCACTTCAAACATTCCCTGGATCAAAGCCAACCTATCTTTATCAGCCTTCTCATCCAGGGAATCATTTATTTCTATAAATAATTTAAAGTTTTCAAAAGCCAAAGGAACATTTCCAATATAGTCATAAGCTTCTGCTAAGTTCTTCAATGTTTGAGCTAACTCGTCCTGAAAACCATTTTCTTTCGATATCTCCTTTCCCCTTTCCAGGATACTGATTGCTTTATCGGGATTACCATCTTTGAAATAAGCTTTACCGAGTCTATGAAGAATAGAAGCCTCAAATGACTGCAGTTTTTGGTGGGAGGCTGCCTCTAAGGAATATTCATAGATCTCAATTGCTTCTTTGACCTCGCCTTTTGCCAAATACACATCACCGATTACCCTATTTGTAAAACTTGTGAAATAAATCGATCCTGCTGCTTCATTTTGTCTTAATGCTTCTTTGGCATAATGCAGTGCTGAATCAAGACGCTCAGTCTTGCTGTAATTCAAGGCGATATTGTTCAGGCTTCTGATGATGATAAATGGATCTTCTAGTTTCAGTCCTATTTCATATGCTTCTTTAAATTTCCTAATTGCTTCATTATAATTCCTTTGTTGGTAATACAGAGCTCCAAGATTATTCAAGGTCATCGCCAATTCCCTCTGATCATTTTGCCCTATGCCAATCATATAAGCATCCCTAGAATACCGAAAAGCCTTATCCCATACACCTAGCCTGTAATTTATCCAGCCAAGATTGCCTTTGGCTCTGGCCAATTGTAAGCTGTCTCGTATATCTATAGCAAGAGCTTCGGCCCTCTCTGCTAATTCTATGGCTCTTGGTATATCTTTTTCTCTTAGTTCAAAAGTAAGTTTGTTAAGCAAATCCAACTCTTCACCTCGATTTGTGCTATTGAAGAGAGCTGTTTCTAAACTGTCAATTTTGCTATCTTGAGCAAGCAAACTCAAGGGAAAAATAAAAAACAGACAAATTGAAATTGTAAGGTGTTTCATTGTTAAAAAGGAACAATCAGAAATATTGATTAAAACACGGATTAATTAAATTTTTGATGAACTCTGTGATTTTTTGTTTCTTATCGATTTATGCTTTTTAATCAAAATACAAATTGGACAGAACAAACGGCAATTAAATATTTACGAGAATTTCACTGGGATTCCTACACTAAATTATCACTCAATTAATTTAAATTCCTGCTAAAAAACTAATGCTAAGGCTAAATTAAAATTGATTTTGCTTTTATAACTTATTGATAAAAAGCTATTCATAGGATAAGCTAAATCCATTGAAAAAATAACACCCCTTCCAAATTAGAAAGGGGTGTTACCTGCTACTACTTTTCAAGCTGGGGCCAATCCCAATCTTCATTCAATTGTTTGATGGCATGATGGGCCGTCAGGTCATATTGACAAGGAACTATGGATACATAGTTATTCGCGATTGCCCATTCATCATTATCCTCTCCTTTGTCAAAATTCACAAAGTTTCCAGCCATCCAAAAATACTTTCTCCCATTCGGATCAAACCTTTCAGAGAATTCTTCCTGCCATTTGGCATGCGCTTGTCTACAAACTTTTATCCCTTTGATAGACTCATTTCTTTTCGGAGGAAAGTTAACATTGAGCGCGACTCCTTTTGAAATACCATTTTCCAAGACCTGCTTACAGATTTTGTAAACGTATTCTTCTGTGTGACTGAAATCTGCTTTAGAAGAATAATCGCAAAGGCTAAAACCAACAGATGGTAAGCCTTCGAGAGCTCCTTCAATTGCAGCTGACATAGTTCCTGAATACAGCACAGATATAGAAGTATTGCTGCCATGGTTGATGCCTGATACAACAAGGTCAGGAGTTCTGTCTTTCAATACATAATGCTTGGCCAATTTAACACAATCTGCAGGCGTACCACTTGACTTATAAGCTTTTACATCGTCAAAAATATCTTCTTCATAGAGTCTCAGCGTTTCACCTATTGTAATGGCATGTCCCATTCCTGATTGTGGACTGTCAGGAGCAACAACAATTACCTCCCCCAGTTTTTTCATAACATTGACTAACACTCGTATTCCCTTCGAAGTGATTCCATCATCATTCGAAACTAAAATCAATGGTTTTTTTGACATAAAAATTATTTGATTTGGTTATAATAAGCCGTAATCCTCAGAAGATCCCCTCTTTTGTCATGAGAAAGTCTGTTTTTTCTCATAAATAAGTCAACTTCATCTGCTCTATCTCCTAAGATATCCAGCAATTCTTTTTTCTTTTGGGAATATTTATAAATCCTGCCATCTTTTATAAAATAAAAATTAAAGGCCAATTTGTAAGCACCACCCATTTGCGGACCCCAAAGTGGGTTCATAGCCATAGGACCATACCCCATACCTCTGTTGTCTATCACGATCTGCTCCCTGCACAATAATATAGCATCTTCCCCTTCCGTGAGAATTTCGAAAAATACGGGAGTTTCATAATCCCCGGTCAATGGAAAAGGAAGGGTGTAAAATGTTCTGATTCCACCATATTGTTCGTCAAAAATTTCAAATTGTTGAACATTGGAAGAGCTGAAAGTTTCTATTCCCTGATTTTGTAACTGTACAAGGTTGTTTTCTAAGTCGTACTTGACCATACCTTGATAGACGGTACCGGAATTTAACTGGATCTGTCCTTTGTGCCAAACTTGGGAAGGGAATTGCCCACCCTGAGCCATAACACCAAGACTAATCAAAAACAAATTAATATATAGAAGGCCTAATTTTTTCATACAAACTAGATATTGATTCCTATTCAAGTTAACGAATCAAAACTTAAATATGTTGATGTGTTTGGCTCTTTCTTGAAGACTTGGGGTAAATTGTAGCAGATTTATTTATTTTTTAAGATACTGTGACCCATTTTATCCCTCTTTGTAGTCAAATATCTTTCATTATGCGGGTTTGGTGTAATTTCGATTGGTAATTGTTCAACGATTTCAAGACCATATCCTAAAAGACCGACTCTTTTAGTCGGGTTATTGGTGATCAACCTGAGCTTGCTTACACCAAGATCCCTAAGAATCTGCGCACCTACACCATAATCTCTTTTATCCATAGGTTGACCTAAAGCCAAATTGGCCTGAACTGTATCCATTCCCTGCTCTTGGAGCTTATAGGCTTTCAGCTTATTGATCAAGCCGATTCCCCTTCCCTCTTGGTTCATATACAATACTACTCCCTTTCCTTCTTCCTCTACCATTTGCATAGCCCGGTGAAGCTGTGGGCCGCAATCGCATCGGCAGGATCCAAAAATATCTCCAGTAATACAGGAGGAATGTACCCTGACCATGACTGGCTCATCTTCTTTCCATTCTCCTTTGATCAAGGCCATGTGAATATCATTTGTGTTTGTTTGCCTAAAAGCGATCAAATCAAAATCCCCAAAATCAGTTGGCATTTCCACACCAATTTCTCTTTTGATCAGAGACTCATTTTTTAACCTGTAAGCAATCAAATCTTTTATCGAAACCAATTTCAATTGAAACCTTTCAGCAACCTTGACCAAATCAGGAAGTCGGGCCATTGTACCATCTTCATTCATGATTTCGATCAAAACACCTGCTGGGGATAATCCTGCAAGTCTTGCAAAATCAATAGCTGCCTCTGTATGGCCTGCCCTTCTCAGAACTCCACCTCTTTTTGCTTTTAGTGGGAAAATATGTCCGGGCTTGCCCAATTCATCAGGATGGATGCTGTCATCAACCAGTGCGCGGATTGTCTTGGCCCTGTCACTGGCAGAAATCCCAGTCGTACAACCATGACCTATCAAGTCCACAGAAACAGTAAACGGGGTCTCATAAGCTGCGGTATTATTGCCTACCATCAATTCCAAACCAAGTTTTTCACATCTGTCTTCTATAAGAGGTGCACAAATCAAGCCTCTTCCATGAGTAGCCATAAAATTGATGATTTCCGGAGTTACTTTCTCGGCAGCACATATAAAATCCCCTTCATTTTCACGATCTTCATCATCTACTACAATGATTACCTCTCCGTTTTTGATGGCTTCTATGGCGTCTTCTATGGTGTCTAATTTAAAGTCTTGGGACATAAGTGTTTTTATCAATCTGGGTTTATAAAGGCCGTAAATTTACATTCTTTTTCAGGTTAAACAGCCCTAATCTATTTAAAGTTTGCATCAGAAGCTGATGACTATACCAAGCTGCCTGTCTATTTCCACCTGATAATTTTTCAATTCCATGTAAACTGAAAGCCTCTCATTCAAAATATCCTCAGTGAGATTTTCTTCCTCAACTTCTTTTATTTTGACTTTTGCTTCTTCCATTAATTTTTTGACCACTTTTTTCTTGAGATGAAGGATACTGTCGTAAACAGTTTTGGCTAAGTCATCAGCCTCATTACTTGTAAAAATCTGAAACCTGGATTCCCATAATGTAGACAGCTCATATTTTCTGGTAATCAAATTAATTGCTTCTTTTTTCACTTCTGAATCGTCATGATGAAGGAAGAAATCAGGTTGTGGTAAAATATTCTGTGATAAGGCCTCTTGGTACATCTTCAGGATTTTTTGGTAAACTGGAGTTTCAAATTTCAAATCTTCCGTTTCCTGGAGTAGGTATTCGCAAACATGCAGTTCATCAGAAACTTTTTCAAAACCATAATTTACCAAAAGCCTAAGCATTTCCCTTTCCTGCAACTGAAGCTTGTCTGAAATAGTAGGTTCTTTTGAAGCAATTAATAAATCTTCAATGGGTGTTTCCTGAGTCTGCTGCTGTTCCTTGAAATACTGATCCTTCTTACCTTTCAAGTAAATTTTATTCAATTCAGCTTGAATAATATCTTCATCAATACCCAGTAAGTCAGCAGATTTTCTGATATATACCGTCCTGATAATAGGGTCGGGTATTTTCCCGAGGCTTTGGACTACCTCCTTGATCAGATTGGCTTGCTTGATGGGGTCATTGGCGGTTTCTTCCGCGTAAAGTCCGATTTTAAAAGAAATAAAATCCTGGGCTTTAGACTCCAGATAATCTTTGAAAGCAGAAGAGCCTACTTTTCTGGCATAACTGTCCGGATCTTCACCGTTTGGAAATACCACAGCCTTGACATTCAGCCCTCCTTCCAAAATCATATCAATTCCTCTTAAAGAGGCTTTGATACCGGCTGCATCTCCATCATACAAAACCGTGATATTGTCCGAAAACCTTTTGATAAGCTTGATCTGACTTTCAGTCAAAGAAGTACCGGAAGAAGCAACCACATTTTCAATCCCAGCTAAATGCATGGAGATCACATCTGTGTAGCCTTCTACCAAATAGCAATTGTCCTTTTCCCGGATTGATTTTTTGGCCTGAAAAATTCCATAAAGAATATCTGACTTGTGATAAACTTCTGTTTCAGGAGAGTTGATGTATTTAGGCTGCTTTTTGTCCTGAGTGAGAATTCTTGCACCAAAACCAACAGGCTTGCCTCCTAGGTTGTGAATGGTAAAAATCACCCTCCCCCTAAACCTATCATACAGCCTTTGTGGATCGCCTTCTTTTTGAAGAATCAGACCTGATTTCAGCAATATCTCATCACTAAAACCATCAGCCTTAGCAGCCTCATGTAAATGACTCCAACCATTCAAGGCATATCCAAGGTCAAATTTTTCAATGATGTTTTGGTTAAAACCACGTTCCTTAAAATAACTAAGACCAATAGACTTTCCCTCCTCGGAATGAAGGCTTTTGACAAAAAAATCACGGGCATATCCAAGAGCTATATATAAACTTTCTCTTTCATTATGAGCTTGGACAGCCTCAGGGGTCTGCTCCTTATCTTCTTCTACTTCAATCCCATACTTTTGGGCAAGATGACGAATAGCTTCATTGAAGCCTACACCTTCAATATCCATTACAAACTGTATAGGATCGCCTGCTTTTCCACAGCCGAAGCATTTATAGATCTGTTTTGCAGGTGAAACAGAAAAAGAAGGGGACTTCTCATTATGAAACGGACAACAAGCCCAAAGATTCTGCCCCTTTTTTTTCAAAGGCACATAATCATTGACTACATCCTCAATATCTGCTCTTTCTTTGACTTTTTCGGTTGTCGCCCGGCTGATTCCCATTCCTTATTGATTGAAGTGCCAAAGATAAAAAGTATTGAATCAAAACATAGAATCAAACTTGTGGGAAACTATTTTGAGGGGGTGCAAGTTCTTTGAATGAGATTTATATATTCCATCGAGCGCTTTTCATTTAGAACATTATTCAATTAAATTGCGCCGCATTCAAGATTAAAAAAATGTCCATAAATAAAGAAAGTGTATTAGAAGCCCTATCCAAGGTAGAAGATCCCGATTTGAAAAAAGACTTGGTAACTTTAGGTATGATACAGGGCTTAGAAATAAGTGAAGGAAAGATAAGCTTCAAAGTTGTATTGACCACTCCTGCGTGTCCGCTGAAGGAAGTCATCAAAAACAATTGTATAGAAGCTTTGGAAGAAAGTTTTGGCAAGGAAGTGGAATTGGACATTTTCATGACTTCCAATGTGACCACTGCAAGAAATGAGGGGCCCCTTTTGCCTAAGGTTAAAAATATTATTGCTATAGCTTCCGGAAAAGGTGGGGTTGGGAAATCCACCACAGCCAGTAATCTTGCTGTGGCTTTAGCCAATACCGGAGCAAAAGTAGGACTTATTGATGCAGATATTTCCGGTCCTAGTATCCCTACCATGTTTAATGTAGAGTCCGAGCAACCTACAGTAAAGCAGGTAGATGGTAAAAATATCATCCTTCCTATAGAACAATATGGAGTAAAATTAATGTCTATCGGCTTTCTTACGCCTGCGGAATCAGCAGTTGTATGGAGAGGACCTATGGCAAGTTCTGCACTAAAACAATTCATTGGGGATGTGGATTGGGGCGAGTTGGATTACCTGCTAATCGATTTACCTCCAGGCACTTCGGACATTCACCTGACCATGGTACAGACCATCCCTGTAACAGGTGCGGTTATAGTGACTACTCCACAAAAGGTTGCTTTGGCGGATGCTACAAAAGGGTTGACCATGTTTAAGCAACCACAAATTAATGTTCCAGTGCTAGGTGTTGTGGAAAATATGGCTTATTTTTCACCAGAAGAGCTACCAGAAAACAAATATTATTTATTTGGAAAAGAAGGAGGTCAAAGGCTTGCAGAAAAGTATCAAGTCCCATTCTTGGGCGAGATACCTATAGTTCAGAGCATTAGAGAAAGTGGTGATACCGGTTACCCTGCAGTTTTCAAAAAAGGAGTGACTGAAAAAGCATTTTCAGAACTTGCCGAGAATGTAGCCCGACAAGTGGCAATTAGGAATGCCGAAAAGAATAAAACTGAGGTAGTTCAAGTCAATATTTAAGTATATGGAAGTCGAATTGATAGACAGAGTAGAAAAAGCATTAGATACCATCCGCCCCTATTTGGAAGCAGATGGAGGGAATGTTAGGATAGTAGAAATAACCAAAGAGAAGGTTTTGAAGTTAGAACTTACAGGAACTTGTAGTTCCTGCCCAATGTCAACTATGACCTTAAAGGCGGGAGTTGAGGAGGCAATCAAAAGGGATATCCCCGAAATCATTAAAGTAGAGGCTGTAAATGTTGCGGTTGCCTAAGATATTTAATTCAAAAATGAATCAATCAGGAATAAGGGTAAGTTCAATCTTACTCTTATTCCTCTTTTTTTGTCTTCCCATTGCCTCAGCCCAACAATTTTTTGGACAGGTGTATCAACACATCCATGATGAAAAGTGTGCAGCCGTCCACATGGAACAAATGATAGAAGAAAGAATCGGAGTAGTGGGTTCCAGAGAATATTTCGAATCTTGGATGCAGGGCAAAGTCGATGATTTAAGGAAATCGCCATCTATCCAAAGAAGCATGGAAGAAGACGTCCGGGTAATTCCTGTGGTAGTTCACGTAATACACAATGGTGAGGAAATAGGTGTTGGCAGAAATCTTCCTGAAGAACAGATTCTCAATCAAATCAGAATTATAAATGAAGATTTTAGAAGGCAGAACCCTGACGCGTCCAATACATCACAAGAGTTTCTGGGAGTAGCCGCTGATTCTAATATTGAATTTGTTTTGGCCAAACAAGATCCAGAAGGCTTACCCACCGATGGAATTCTTAGGGTACAGGGAACAAAAAACACCTACACGGCAATTTCTGATGCTCAGCTATTAAGTGAGATTTCCTATTGGCCAGCTGAAGATTACCTTAACATCTGGGTGGCTCCTATAGCAGGTAACGTTCTGGGTTGGGCAAGCCCTCCTTTAGCAGATTTACCTGGCTTAGGAGCTATTGTATTCCCAAGAGAAATAGACGGTGTGTTTGTTACCTCTGCCTGGTTTGGGGAAGGAGGAAATGCCAATGCTAATGCCAGGGGAAGAACGCTTACTCACGAAATTGGACATTTTTTAGGTCTGCGGCATATTTGGGGAGACGGAAATTGCAATGCAGATGATTTTGTAGAGGATACGCCCAATCAGGACGGACCTAACTTCGTCTGTAGAATAGATAGTCCACGATTCACTTGTGAAAGTAGAGACATGTCTGAAAATTACATGGACTATACTACAGATGCATGTATGAATATTTTCACTCAAGGACAAGTGGAAAGATTCAATGTGGTGCTCGCTAACAGTCCTAGAAGGGCAAGCTTGGTCAATGGACGAGCTACTAGAGAACCACCTCTTTTCCCCAATAATCTTTCTATTGACAGGTTGTTAAATCCTTCTGACCTTTTGTGTGATTTGACTGTGATTCCCCAATTACTTTTAAGAAACAGAGGTGAAAATGTTATCAATTTTACAAGAATTGAAATATTACTCAATGGTAATGTAGTCGAGACCAAAGACTTTAATTTAAATCTTGCATTGGGTGATACTACTACTGTGAGTTTTGCTCCAATAGAATTACAAGGTGATGGAGATGAGTTTCAGGCAAATATTATTAGGGTCAACGATGTCGATGATCCTGAAACAGTAAGCAGGTCTGTTGTTTCCTTTCCAAAACTTCAACCAACAATTAGCCAACCTTACAGCTTTGCTTTCAGAGATTTGGAAGATTTATGGGTAATAAGAAATCCAGATGACAGCCTTACCTGGGAAGTGGGAGAAGTTACTTTAGATGGCAATATCCAACAAGTCATCCAAATCAGAAATTACGAATATGAGGCATTTGAACAACTTGATTTCCTTATTTCTCCACAAATAAATCTCAGTGAATTTCCAAATACACAATTGACCTTCAATATGGCCTATGCGCCTTATAATGCACAGGGCTTTGGGGACAATTTGATTATAGCTGTTTCTGATGATTGTGGAAATCTTTTCCCTATCTCCACGGCCCCTTATAATAAAGACAGACAGTTTTTACAGACTGTATCACCGACATTGGATTTCTTTTTGCCAACTAGGGAAAACCAATTTAGAAGGGAGATTGTAAATCTTGCCCCTTTTGCAGATTTAGGAAATGTGAGGATTGCCTTTATCAATAGAAATGGATATGGAAACAATCTTTATATCAAGGATATTGAAATACTTCCTGAAGAAATCTATCAGTATGGGGTTACATTAACCGAGCTAACAAGCCCTACACCTATCTCTACGGGTGGCCATGAACAAGAAACTATAAGAGCTGTCAATACCGGAAACCTTCCTGTAGATGGCTTTATTTTCAGGCGAAGGTTAGGCAATGGCTCTACCACTTCTTATATAGGCAGGGGTATTGGCCTGCAACCCGGCGACAGTATCAATGTCAATGTGCCATTAGGTCCAACTATTGATGGATTGAATAGGTTGACCTATACTATGGACTTCCCTAATTTTGATCAAAATCCAGGTACTTCAGATGTGTTGTCAAGGTTTGTTGTGATCAATTCTAATACATCACGGGTTCCATTCAGACAAAACTTCAACAACACCACTGTTTTATCACCTTGGGTTGTGGTAAATCCTGAAGAAAACAATACAAATTGGGAAATTACCCCTATTCAATCTGGCGATTCGGGTGAAAACCTTGTCAGGCTTGAAGACAGCGGTGAAAATAATTCCTATTGGATAGGTTCACCTCTTTTTGATTTATCAGAAAACAGACAGGCCGCTTTATTCTTCGATTTTGCATCAGGGCAAATAGCCGAAAACACAAGATTAAAAGTACTTGCCAGTAAAGATGGTGGTACCAACTACATAGAAGTATTCCGAAAAAATGGTTCTGATTTGAATACTTCAGGTTCTCCTGAAGCTAACCCAAACCAAAGGGAAGATTTCGATAGGCAATATGTTAATCTTACTGATTACGCAGGTGAAAGGTCAGTTCGTGTTGCCATTGTCCTGGAAAATACTTCAGAAACGAACAGCACGGCCTATATCAATAATATTGAACTATTCCTTTCTGCTAATCCTGAACCTGTAGACCCTGGTTTGGGCAATACGGTCATATACCCAAATCCTGCCAGAGATTACTTCAATATTGTGTTTAACTTCAACACCTTTGAAAATGTAAATATTCAAATTACCTCCGCCACTGGTCAATTGGTTCATGATGTGGATTATCCAAATACTTTGAACCAAACCTATACCTTCAGTACAGATTTATTTTCCAAAGGTCTTTTTGTTGTAAAAATCACCAGCAATTCGGTGACTGAAACGAGACGTTTGATCATTCACTGATGTCAAAGAGAGTCAAAAAAAGCCTGAAAGCACATTTTGTTTTCAGGCTTTTCCTTTTTTAAAACAAATTGGCTGATTTCTTGTCGGCTTATTGATAGATTTGCCAAACAAATTATAAATTAATTCTACCTTTATTCGTTAGTCAAAAAATATCCTTTTTGCATGAGCAAGTTTAAAGACGCTTCAAAAAAAATCGCTATTCACCTTGCATTGGTGATTACCATAGTAATCACTCTTGCATTCTTGTTTCTAAAAGTTTTTCTTCCATCATATACCAATCATGGACAAACAGTTACTGTACCAGACCTGGAAGGTTATGAGTTTGAGCAATTGGATGATTTTCTTAAAGAAAGAAATCTACGTTATGAAATTACCTTGGATAGTGGTTTCAATAATGAATTAAAACCTCTTTCAGTTTTGAAACAAAACCCCAAAGCAGGAAATAAGGTAAAAAACGGCAGAAAAATTTATATTACCCTCAATGCCAAAAATGCGCCTTTGATTAAAATGCCAAATCTTGTAAACAGTCCCTTGAAAAATGCTCAGGAAATCATCGCCAACATAGGTTTGGTCCGTGGAGAAATCGTCTATGTTCCTGACATTGGGATCAATGTAGTCTTGGAGCAAAAATACAGAGGCAGAAGTATACGGGAAGGTTTTGAAATACCCAAAGGTTCCCAAATCGACCTAGTAGTTGGGGATGGTCTTGGAAATCAAATATTAGATGTGCCGAATCTAATTGGTATGGATGAAGTAGATGGGGAGTTTTTGATAATAGGATCCGGACTTAGAATGGGAAATATCAATTATGTTCAAACTGACTCAGTCCCTCAGGGAACAATTATCCTACAAAATCCTCCTGCCGGTGCTGAAGTCAGAACTGGTGACCCTATAGAGGTTTGGATCTCAGATCTTAGCAGAAACTCAAACTTCTAGTATGCAGGCCAAAGGAAACATATTCATATGTATCCTGCTCATGCTTTTAATCGGCATAGAACAATCTGCCTTTGCTCAATTCCAGCAACTTCCAACTCCTGTTCACAAAAAGAAAGGCGATATAGAGTCCAATCTTCATAGACAATTGGAAGAAAAATTGAGTTTACCGTTTTGGGATGATTTTTCGACCCGAGGAATTGACAGTACCAAATGGATCAATGAGGGCGCTACTCAATCTTTTACTGTAGGCAATGCAGCTCCTACACTTGGAGTCCTTTTGCTGGATGGAGTGGATGAGAGAGGTAGACCCTACTCCAATGTTTTGGTAGAACAGGGATTAACAGACGCGATCAATTCAAGAGTAATAGACTTATCAGGAATTTCAGAAGAAGAGTCCAATACTGTGTTTTTAAGTTTTTTTTGGCAAGCCGGAGGCAAAGCCGAAATGCCGGACTTCAACGATAATATCACACTTTTCTTTAGGGACACACTTGACAACTGGATTTCTGTTTGGGAAATGGCAGGAGACCTCCCGGCAGAGCAATTCTTTTTTACCCAAGAAATGATACAGGTCGGACCTGATTTTCAACATGAAAATTTTCAATTCAGATTTCAGATCAGTGGTAGAGCTTCAGGACCTTTTGACAGTTGGCTAATAGACTATGTTTATCTTAATAAAAACAGAAGTACCAACGACATATTTTATCCTGATAGAGCACTTACTCAAGACAACATCAGACCTACTTCCAAATATTCTGCAATTCCGTTGTTCGAGGCTACCAATATTGAAGGCAGTTTTTGGAACAGAACTGGCAATGAGTTCAAAAACCTTGAAAATAGATTCAGGGCTATGGAATACAGTATAGAAGTCAGGGATAAAAATGACAATAGTCTGATCAACAGGATAAACAACAATACTCCTTTCAACCCTGTCCCGCTAGGATCGGAAAGAAGGATTTTCGAAAGCAATGAAATAGAAAATTTGTCTTTTCCTGAAGTAGAAACCGATTACGAAATCACTACTTATATCAGTTCTGGAGACTTAAACTTATTCCAGGTTGTAAATGGAGATAGTGTTTTCTACGATGAAATCAATTTACGGGTCAATGATACCGTAAGATCAGTCATTTCATTCAGAGACTACTTCGCCTATGATGATGGGAAAGTGGACTATTCTGCCGGCATTAACCAAAGATCAGGGAGTTTGGTGAACAGGTTTGAATCTTCCGGGAATGTTTATATCAAAGGCATCAGTATCAACTTTACCAACCAAAGTCAAGCCAATCAAATCATTGATTTGAGTATCTGGCAAGACCTGCAGGCAGACCCTGTATTTGTACAGGAGATATTTATTCCGGAAAAAGAAGATGTTGAGGAGTTTTCCTATTTCGAATTGGAGGAAAATGTGCTTGTTTCAGATTTTTTCTTTGTGGGTTTCACCCAGTTTACCAATGACTTTATCCACGTAGGTTTGGACAAAACTTTTGATAATGGCAGGGAAATTTTCTTTAATGTAGCAGGTCCTTGGCAACAGAACGAACTCGTAGAAGGATCATTGATGATCCGTGTTCACCTTAGCCAGACCCCTATTGTAGAAGAAGAGTCCGAAGATGAAGAAAGCAAGCTAAGGATATATCCCAACCCTGTTACTGAAAGGCTTTTCATAGAAGGTGATACAGATGCCATCAATATAGTTGATCCTTATGGAAGAGAACTGAATTTGCCATTAGAATCAGATTCAGAAGTAAAAATTATTAATTTTACAGGACTGCAGAAAGGTGTTTATGTATTAAAACTTTTGCAGGGAGAAAAATCTATTTCTAAAAGAATACTAGTCAGATAATAACATGGAAGATATTACAGTATCAGAATTAAGGGAAAAACTTCAAAATGGAGATGAGTTTCTTTTTATCGATGTCAGGGAGGAATGGGAGTATGAAGAAGACAATCTTGGAGCCAAAAATATCCCTCTTGCCCAATTACCTCATGAACTGGAAGAATTAGAAAGCTATAAGGACCAAGAAATCGTCATGCAATGCCGATCAGGAGCTAGAAGTGGGAATGCCAAAAAGTTTTTGGAAACTAAGGGTTTTTCCAAAGTCAGAAACCTTCTTGGAGGTATCATGGCCTACCGTAGCATGGAAGAAGAGGAAGGTTAATTAATCTTCATATCAATCATACAAAAAGGCCCTTGATCAAAGGGCTTTTTTATTCCATTATAAAGGGTTGCGGCGTAAAGCAAAGCAAAAATATCAAGATTGCAATCCAGCCTAAAATCTGTCTGTTCCGATCCAATTTTTTATAGCCACTTACTTCAGGGTGGTCAACCCCCATAAACCTTCCCAAGAGCAAGCCAAAGAGCAGCCAACCTGCATAGCCCTCCACCCCAGGCCAGATATTCACTATGGAGTACTGGGTAGCCACTATCAACAGAATCAATGCCCATTTTGACTGAGTGCTAAGCTCTACCCTTCGGTAACAGATATACAGAAATCCAATATATAAAGGAATCCTGATCAAAAGTTCATTGACTGATTGGAAAGGGTTGATAATGCCTAAACCTGCATAAAACATAAAGGCGGTATAAGCCACAAGGGAAATTATTCTATGCTTTCTGGGAAAAAGTCCGAAAATAATGTGTCCTCCATCCAACTGCCCAATAGGCAGCAAATTCAAAGCAGTGAAAAACAAGGCCAAATATCCTGCAAATAAATATGGGAAGTGAATAATTTCAGACATTACGGGCATCTTTTCAGGATCAGCAAACACTTTTTCCATTCCCCAAAAAAGAAGATTATAACCTATTTCCAAACTAATATACCCATCTTCAGGAGAATGCCCTTCAAATTCAGGATCAAGATATTCTGGATGTATTTGATATATATAATCTGCATCTGGCAGATTGGTGAAACCGTAATAAAGCACCCCTAGCGCAATGACAAATCCGGCTAATGGTCCTGCAATTCCAATATCAAAAAACTTTTTACGGCTCTGAATGTAACTCTTTACCTGAATGACAGCACCAAAAGTACCTATGGAAGGAGCGCTTAAGAAACCCAACCAGCCTGGAATAAAATAAGGAAGGGAAGATTTCACATTATGGTGAATGGATGCAAATAAATGCCCCAATTCATGTATCAAGAGTATTCCTATAAACGGAATGGAAAAATGCAGGGACTTTAGAAAATATTCCCAATTGAGAAAATGCTCCTCCTTACCCAATATTGACCGGCCAAAAAGCCACTCACCTCCTGCAAAAGTGGCTGTTATGACAGTCGCTATAAATAAAAGCGCATGCCGGAGATACTCTTTTTTATTGTACATCTACAAAAAATTCAATCAGCGCCTTTGGATGGGTAATTTGTACAGCATTCATTCCGGTTTTTTGGGCCCCTTTCACATTGGCTTCAAGATCATCAAAGAAAATAGTTTTTTCGGCATCAGCATTTAATGAGGACAAAACTTTTTTATAAATAGCTGTATCTGGTTTTGCAAGCCCCATTTCATGGCTTAAAAAAACATCGTCACATAAATCATAGATGGAATTTAGTTCTGAAACTTCACTCAACATCTGATTGAATTTTACAATATGAATGTCATTGGTATTGCTCAAAATAGCAGTTTTGAATTTACTTCTCAGGGAATCCAATAAGTCCAGTCTCTCATTGGGAATATTGATCAAAAGACTGTTCCAAACATGGTCTATTTGGCTATCAGTCCAGTTTTCGCGGTACAATTCTCTGACTGCATCCCGAAACTCCCCATTGCTGATTTCACCCTTTTCATACTGCTTATGAAAAGTAGAGGTGAAAAATTGTGGGGCAAGGTCATGTTTTTGTTCAGGGAGTATTTTTTTCAACTCTCTGATACTGAAATCATAATCTATGTCGATGATTACGTTTCCTAAATCAAAGATCAAAAAATCAATATTATCCAGTTTTTTCATTTGAATTCAAGTTGTAAAATTAAAACCAAATATGTAACATTGCAGTCCCAAAAGCAAGGTCAAATGCTTAAAAAAACCGGGCCTATAACTCAGCTGGTTAGAGTATCTGACTCATAATCAGAAAGTCCCTGGTTCGAGCCCAGGTGGGCCCACAGATGCCCTTCGTATTCAATACGGAGGGCTTTTTTATTTTTGGATTAAACGAAACAGTCTATTTAGCTCAGCTTTCTTATCCATGCCAGAATGGTTTAAAGTCTTTGTACCAATTCATCAAACAACCACTCAAAAGCCTCCTCCTGGTCATATTTCAGATTCGGGTTGAGAAGTCCCTCCATATCTCCCGAAAACTGTGCTGACTTTTTCTTTAGCTCCATGTTGAGCAGGAATTCCTTTTGGCTAGGCGGCGTGCCCACCACGAACTTCATGTACGCATTGTAACAATGGATGATTTTGTCATAATCCAACTTTGCGTGTTGGCCGGCATAGTAGAGATCAAACAAATCCCTGCCCTTCTTACGTTGGTAGAGTGCCCGGAACTTGGTTCCCAGAAGTTCATCTAAATGATATGTGGTAATGTTACTCCCCATTGTAAACCATTCATTTGATACAGAAAATGGAAATGAATTCCATCCAAGCAGATTGAAATGCTCCCGGCAATTGATCTCTATCTTTAGTCTCAACCGAACTTCTGGTGAATATTCAGAATTGAAGCGATAAAGCAGCGTGTTATTGTTGGCTTTGGGCTTAACCACTCTATCTTCTTCAAAAAAGGTAATGACTTTATCTATTCTCTGTAGGATAGGCTTGATCGGACCTTCTTTGATTTGGACTAAGTCAATGTCCTCTGAATATCTTGGAGCCGGATTCAGGTAGAGTTTGTGTAGTGCGGTACCCCCACGGAATGCCAGATTTTCGCTTAGGAATTCATCAGAGAAAAGTGCTACCAATGCTCTGGATATAATCAGATCTTGTTCTACCTGCTCATTGGTAGTCCAGGGAGCTTGATCCCTCCATTTTGCTATATGGGGCCTGGGAATCATAAATCACTTTCCAATTCAATGTTCCTAACTACTTTCCACATATTATCGACTCTTCCGGGTTTTTTATCTTTATCAGGACACAGCAACACCGGGAAGTAATTTTTACCAATAAAATACTTTTCTAATGGATCCAATAGAACCCGATCAGATTGCAACTCTTGAAATAAGAATCCTAGCCGTTGTATGGAGCTGGTATGGGGGTACCACTGGAGTAACTCCTGGATATCTTCTGGAGTCATAGACTCAGCTAATTCTTCTAGAATGGCCAGAATTCTGTTTAACCCTCCCATCTTAGATTGATAATGGATGAGGTCAATAGCTGTAAGTGCCGGTGAGGAAATATTAAAGATGCCGGCATCAGATTTTCTTTGCTGAATGTTTTTGTTTGGCCATTTACTTGTGGCTGAAATGCTCAGATAGATATTCCCTTTTTTAATGTCCCGAAGGTTAGGGATTTTTGTCATAAGATAGCTCTGTTGAACTTGTTGATGACTTGCGCCATGAAAAGCTGCTGCTGAAAAAAAAGCGATATAATAAGGCTTATCTAAGAATTTGAACAACTCTTCAACATAAAACTCCAATGGTAGTTTGCCGAATCCTTTGTATCGAGGAGGAAGGATCAGATAAAACCCCTGACGAAGTGCAAGAATCTCTTTCTTTTTGGAAAGACGTCCCAATTCGTGTCGTAATGCTACATCAGTTTTGGGTATTTTGACTTTTAATTCATCCCAGGAAAAAGCATATTGTTCATATGCCAGGCAATTTTCCACAAAATCAGCGACACGCATCATATCTTAGTAAATTTATGCGAAAGATAGTAAAAAGAAGCAATACATGCATAATTATACTATGAACTTGTTGCTGCAAAACTCAATTTTAACTACCACAAATATATGAAAAAGGTAGTTAGACAAAGCTGATCTAACTGATGCAAGACATTAAATCAAAAACTGGGCAATATTGTCGACCCATATTAGATCAAATGTTACCATTTCGTTATGGCCATATGTCAACCCAAATGCAATCAATTGCTACTGTTTCGCTGAACCTTTTTTCTTTATTTGCCGATTGACGTTTCCGGTGTGTTTTAATTCATCAGCATATTTTGTGTGCGTATTAACCATATGACTACCCATTATATCCAGCTTATTCTCCTTCTTTAATACTGTTTGGATATGCTCGTGGAGGGCATATAATTTATTAAAATCTTCTGTAAAGCGGTTCGAAATTTGCACAGTGTCGCCCACTAGGTCGGAATTAGTTTTCCGGCCTTTTTTTATATACAAACATTTGAAATACCTCTCGACTTTAATAACTTGAAAGACTTCATGTTTATTTAAGTTATGGCATTTTACTCCAAGCGTGACCTTTACTTTCATCTTTTTGAAAACCACAAGATTGAAGATCTTATCTCTTATCCATATTTCTCAGACCATCAAAGGGAAACGTTTGATTTGGTCCTAGATGCTGCAGAGAAAATTGCTCAAAACTCCATGTATCCTTTGCTTACTGAAATGGATAGGAATGAGCCCCAGCTTGAAAATGGCAAGATAAAAGTTCACCCCGGTATGCGGAAAATAATCCGCCAGTTTGGAGAAGACGGTTGGATCAACGCAACATTCAGCTATGAGGAAGGTGGTCAACAATTACCCAATACTGTTTATCAGGCCTCGGGATTCATTTTTCAGGCCGCTAATTATTCCGCATCCGTTTACCCATTTCTCACTACAGGAGCAGCGAATCTGATCCGAATTTTTGGAAGTAAAGAACTAAAGGAAAAATTCACTCCAAACATGTATTCCGGCAAGTGGCAAGGAACAATGGCCCTTACAGAGCCTGATGCCGGCAGTTCTCTTTCCGATCTGCAAACCACGGCTTACCCCACCAGCCATGACGGTACTTTCAAAATCAAGGGACAAAAGATTTACATATCCTGTGGTGACCATGATGCCTGCGAAAACATCATTCATTTGATGCTTGCCAGAATTGTGGATGCTCCCGCGGGAACGAAAGGTATCTCTCTTTTTGTGGTACCCAAATACCGAGTTGCTGACAATCAGCCCAATGATGTGCTTACCCAGGGAATTTATCATAAAATGGGTTACAAAGGGGCTCCTATAGCACACTTGATGATAGGATCTGATGATGGATGTGAAGGATATTTGGTAGGTGAAGCGAATAAAGGATTGAGTTACATGTTTCAGATGATGAATGAAGCAAGAGTCGGTGTAGGCATGAATGCCTGTGCGATTGGAACTGCTGCTTATCATGCTTCACTAAGTTATGCCAACGAAAGGCCTCAAGGAAGAAAATTATCACAAAAGGACCCCTCATTGCCCCAAATACCGATTATTGAGCATGCCGATGTCAAACGCATGCTGTTATTCCAAAAATCAGTTATAGAAGGTTCACTTTCTCTCTTGTTGTATTGTGCAAAACTTAGTGATTTGGTGCATGTAGAAAAAGGAGATCAGAAAGAGGATTTTGGTTTGCTACTGGATTTACTCACCCCAATTGCCAAGTCTTACCCCTCGGAAATGTGTTGCCTAAGTACTTCAGCTGCAGTACAGGTCCTTGGAGGCGCAGGATACACCACAGACTTTCCGATTGAGCAATATTATCGAGAGGCCAGAATCCATCCGATCCATGAAGGCACTACCGGAATACATGGCATGGATCTTTTGGGAAGAAAAGTGCTTACTCAGAATGGTAAAGCTCTAAAGCTTTTATTGAGAGAGATAATTGAAAGCATCGCTGCAGCAAAAGCTATACCTTCTCTTGTGTCCAAAACGATTATGCTGGAAAATTACCTTAAAAGGACCCAAGAAGTAATTGATACATTATTGCCCAAAGCGGGAAAGGATATGGAAGCATTTTTATCAGACGCTACGCTATTTTTGGAAATGATGGGGATCTTGGTTATCGGCTGGCAATGGCTTAAACAGGCAACTATTGCAGCTCAAAAACTGCAATCTGAAGATTTGGAAAAGGATTTTTACCAAGGGAAGATAATGTGCATGAATTATTACTTTGAATATGAGCTGGTAAAAATTGGAAGCCTTTCCACTCGCCTGCTTTCTGAAGAGAAGGTTACTATCAATATGAAAAAAGAATGGTTTTAAAACGATTCAGACAAGCTTGATGGTAGAAACGGCTTCTTCGAGGTTAGATTTAGCATTATCTAGAAAATCATTTTGGCTAAAGTCTAAAGGTTGTAATTTGACCAATTGATCAAAACCGGCTCTTACTGCATCATTTCCTGAAGTAATCAAAATGCAGTGTTTTTGTAAACGTTTCACCAATTGGAGCAATTCAAAACTGCCTTTGCCTCCCTCCGATTGGCTGTCGTATTTACCCTCTCCGGTAATGACCACATCAGACCATTTTACAAGAGAATCTATCTTTAGTTCATTGAAAAACCAATTGGCTCCCATTTTGATTTGGATTGGAAAGAAAAAAGACAAACCAAAAGCTATCCCTCCTGCAGCACCAAAACCCTTTTTGTCCTGAACCACCACCCCAGCTTTTTTACCAAGCAGCTTCAATACATATTCACTTGCCTTCAGGTAATTTGGGATTTCAGTTTGATTTAAGCCCTTTTGAGGACCAAACACAGGTATTGCCCCATTTTGCCCAAAAAATGTATTTTCCACATCGCAAAGAATGGTAAACCGGATTTTATAATTGACAATAGGCGCTTGGATATGGGCTATTTTTGAAATAAATCTTTCCGAAAAGAAAGGAATCTGACGCCCATGTTCATCCAAAAAAACATATCCCAAGCCTCCTAAAATTCCCAAACCCAAATCAATACTTGCAGAACCTCCAAGGCCAAGTACAATATGTTCCGCTCCCTGAGCAACTGCAGCTTTCACCAATTCCCCAGTTCCAAAGCTCGAAGCTAACCAAGCTTGTTTTTCAGTTTCTTTCAGATATTTGATTCCTGATACTGTAGACACATCGATCAGCGCTGTTTTGGTACTTGGATTGAAAAAGAAAAAGCCTTTGACTGGCCTGCCAATTGGATTCAAGCAGACCAAATCAAACTTTTGTAAACCAAGAGCTTTCCCCAACAAGTAACAAGTCCCGTCTCCCCCATCAGCAATAGGACATAACTTTAAATTGGCTTGAGGGTACTTTTTTTTGATACCTTCAGCAATGATTTCTGCAGCCTCATCAGCCTCTATGGTTCCTTTAAATGCATTGGGAGCGATAAGAACATTCATTTTCAGACAGTTTCTTTTTCTTTCATTCTTCGGAAATAATCTGTGGTAGCCGCTTTGACTTTTGGAGCTAAATAAATGGTGGAAATCATGGTAGGGATTGCCATGATGGCGTACATACCGTCAATAAAACTAACCACTACTTCCAGAGACACTACAGCTCCAGCGACAATAGTCACCAAGTAGAAATAATTGTAATAATCAGCCTTTTTGGAGCCAAAAAGGTAATTGAAACATTTGTGCCCGTAATAAGAATAAGTAAACATGGTGGACAGTGCAAAAACAAGAACAGCCAACATCAGGACATATTTCCCAAAACCTGGAAGTGCCATTTCAAAAGCGGACAAAGTAAGTCTTACCCCATCATTATCTGTACTTTGCCATACTCCTGTCAATAAGATCACCAAGGCAGTAAGCGTACAGACTACAACTGTGTCAATAAAAGGACCTAGCATGGCAATCAGCCCCTCTCTGACAGGTTCATTATTTTTAGATGCCCCGTGTACCATTGGAGCTGTACCAATTCCAGCCTCATTAGAAAATGCTGCCCTTCTGGCTCCAATTACAATCACTGCGCCCACAGCTCCACCCATTGCTGCATCTCCTGTGAATGCGTCTTTGATGATCAACAAAAGCATATTGGGTACATCTCCTATATATTGGATCATAATCATTACCACAGCAACAAAATACAGACCTACCATGAATGGCACCAGTCTCGATGCGACCAAGGCAATTCTTTTGATTCCTCCCAGGATTACAATTGCAACAATCAGCATCATGGAAATCCCCAAAATCCATTTGGTAGTCTCTCCATTATCCAAACCATTGGGCATCAGCAATACTGTTCTCAAAACTGCAGTCAACTGATTAGCTTGAAAAATAGCCAAGAGTCCTAATACACCGGCTACAGAAAATAGGATCGCCAATGGCTTCCACTTCTTGCCCATTCCCTCTTCAATCACATACATGGGACCACCCTGAACTTCTCCTGAATCATCTTTTCCCCTATACATAATGGAAAGACTACAAGAAAAATATTTGGTCGCCATTCCTACAAATGCAGACATCCACATCCAGAAAATGGCTCCAGGACCTCCCATGTTAATCGCTATGGCTACCCCTGAAATATTTCCCAACCCGACGGTGGCTGCGATAGCTGCTGACAATGCTTGTCTTGAACTGATTTGACCGGGTAAATTTTGGTCATCATATTTTCCACTGACCAACTTGATGGCATGTCCAAGTCTTCGAAAAGGTAAAAGGCCCGAATAGGCAAATAAAATAAATCCCCCACCCATCAATAAGATAAGCATGGGGGTATCCCAGATCCAGTTACTAAAGCTGATGATAAATTCTCCCATATTTCTGTTTAAAATTGAAATAGCATATTAAGCGCATTTTTCGGAAAAGACAAGAGATTCTCCAGAATGAAAAAAGGCGGAATGTATCCGATTCCGCCTTTTTAAACCATCTAAAAGATCACCAGTCTATTTTTGGGGACCTGTAAAAGTTAACCCCTGAATTTTCCCAAAGGACTCCATGATACTTTATCCTTTTAGAGAAATCTTCCCAATTTCTTTTTTCTATTGGAGTCCATGCCACTTCAGCTACAGCCGCTAATCTTGGAAAAGTCAGAAATTCTATATCGTCTCTCGTAACTACTGTTTCTGTCCAAAGTGGCGCCTCCACTCCTACTATATGCTCTCTTTTGATTTCTTCTTCCAGGGTAGTAGGATCCCAATTATAAGCTTCATCCAATTCAATATAAGCAGCCCAATTTAGGCCGATATGCGTCGTAGAGTCATATTTCATGTCCAAATATGTCCTAACAGCAGGAGAAATCAGGACTTTAGCACCTTGCTCTATGCCCATAATAGCATTCTCTGCCTTGGCCCAATATTGTACAACAGTATTGGGTAAGAGCTCTGCATGAGCCACTTCATCCCATCCAAGGGATTTTTTACCGTACTTTGCCACAATGGCCTGTGCTTTTTCAATGAACGGTACATAATCTTCCATTGCTGTCACATGGGACTCATCTCCTCCAATATGGAAATAGGGGCCTGGAGTGATTTCTGAAATTTCCCTGATCACATCTTCAATAAACTTATAAGTAACAGGCTTATCAGTATCCAAAGTACTAAATCCAACATCCCTTCCTGTGTAAAGTGGTGTTGGTTGCCCTGCAACTCCCATTTGTGTTCTTTCGGTAGGTACGGCACCATCATCTGGCACTTTAATTCCAGGGTTCAGCTCTCCATAGGCCGCCAAAGCAGAATTGGTGTGTCCCGGCATATCAATTTCAGGAACAATCACCATGTGTCTCTCTGCGGCATACCTTACAATTTCCTTGTAATCTTCTTGTGTATAAAAGCCTCCTGCCCCACCACCAACTTGTGTGCTACCTCCTATTTCCGTTAATAGGGGCCAAGATTTGATTTCAATTCTCCAACCTTGATCATCAGATAAGTGGAGGTGAAGGTGGTTGATTTTATAAGTCGATATATTGTCAATAAGATGCTTCACTTCAGATACCGGAAAAAAGTGTCGGGCAACATCCAGCATCATACCTCTATATTCATATTCAGGATAATCTTCTATGGTACCCGCAGAAACTGCAAACTTTGGATTAAGACCTGAATCTGTTCCATCTGCCGGGATTACCTGCAAAAATGTCTGGGCACCCCAGTAAAGCCCCGCCTCGGTTGGTGCCGATATCAAAACCCGCTCAGTGTTGATATCAATTTTATAGCCTTCTGCATTCGAAGATGCATTTGCTTCTATTGCAAAAATAATAGCATCACTTGTAGCCCCTTCTTCGATCTCCAAGCCTAGTCCCGTAAGGCTTTTTATGGATTCAGAAAACTTTTGTACTTCATTTAGGGCGTTTCCTGAATAAGCAATTTTTGTAGTTGAGCCGATTTTAAAAGCACCGTCAGCATCTACAATTGAAACCGGAAGGGGTATGATCGGAGACATACTTAGTGGTGCAGTATCATTTGATGAACATGATAATAAAACTGCAGCCAATGAAACCCCAAGAGTTTTACTGATCAATCTTTTGAAATTCATGATAAATAGATTTTTAAATTTGTTAAACTTAATCAATTTTTTTTCTTAAGTATTTACCGTTTATTTAAAAGTTAATTCAAGCTCTCAATAAATCCATTTATCCGCTTTATTTTCCATACTTACCAAATGAAAAATAATAAAACGGATAAGCTCATTTTTTTGATAAATTAGAAATTTGGAAAAAAAGAATTCGATAACAATAAAGACAGATAGAATGAAGAAAGAAGAGTTGCCAAAAGCATTAGGGTCAAGAAGGAACTTTATCAAAGCTTCTGCCACTGCTTTGGCTGGATTTTACTTTGTACCCCGCCATGTTTTGGGAGGTCCAGGTTTTATTGCTCCCTCAGACAGACTTAGGGTCGCCGGGATTGGAGTAGGTGGAATGGGCGGAAATGATGTTCGTGGGGTTTTTGCTAGTGGTAAGGCTGATTTCATCGCATTGTGTGATGTGGATGATACCAGAGCTAAACAAAGTGTCGAAGCACATCCAAAGGCCAAATATTATAGAGACTATCGGGAGATGTTGGACAAAGAAGGCGACAACATTGATGCCGTCACAGTATCTTCCCCTGATCACATGCACGCTGTTCAGGCTATGATGGCCATGAAAATGGGGAAACATGTCTATGTCCAAAAGCCACTCTCACATGACATTTATGAGGCTAGAGTCCTCACAGAAGCAGCCGATCAGTATAAGGTGGTCACCCAGATGGGAAATCAGGGTTCTTCTGGTGAAGGTGTCAGAAAAATGGTAGAGTGGTACAATGCCGGACTTATCGGAGAAGCTACTAGAGTATATTGCTGGACGGATAGACCTGTTTGGCCACAAGGTATTCCATGGCCTGAAGCCACAGCTACTCCTCCTGCTGACTTAGATTGGGACCTCTGGCTGGGCACTGCTCCTTACAAAGAATATGTACCAAACCTTATTCCTTTTAATTGGAGAGGATGGTGGGATTATGGTACAGGAGCTTTAGGTGATATGGCCTGCCATATCATGGAGCCTCCATTTAGGGTCTTAGGGCTTGGATATCCTGAATCAGCAGAATGCAGCGTAGGGTCTGTCTATGTCGGGGAATTCCAAAGAGGCTATTTCCCAGAAAGCTGCCCTCCTTCTTCTCATATTACACTCAGGTTCAAAAGAGATGGAAAGGAAGATTTGCAATTTCATTGGATGGATGGTGGAATACAACCTGCCCGCCCGGAAGAACTTGGGCCAAACGAAATTATGGGAGATGGTGGAAATGGTGTCATCATAGAGGGTACCAAGGGAAAAATGATGTGCGGTACCTACGGACGGGACCCCAAATTATTGCCTACCTCTCTGACCACTGACATCAATGTGCCTGAAACTGAGTATAGGGTACCTGGAGGAGATAGAGGACATTACAATAACTGGGTGGAAGCATGTATTGCTGGATATGGCAGTGATGCATACAAAAAGTTAAGCTCTCCTTTCTCAGTTGCCGGCCCCTTGACTGAATCAGTCCTTATGGGTAATTTGGCTATCAGAAGTTATGATTACAGGGTACCTCAAAGCAATAATCCGAACAGGTTTGACTATCCGGGAAGAGGTATTAAACTGGTATGGGATGGTCCAAATATGAAAATAACCAATTTTGAACCTGCCAATCAATTTGTGAAAAGGGAATACAGAGAAGGTTTCAGTCTATAATTTGATTCTAAAGATGAGAAGCCAATTAAGTTTATATTGGTCTCTTAAAAATTGAATGTACTCAATAAGCATTTTCAATATTGACAACATCAAAAAATCCCGCCAAACCAAGTTTGAGCGGGATTTTTATTTTTAATGACGGAAATTAAACTTAATCTGTTTCTTATTTTAACGCCGGCCAAGTTTCGTGTTTACAGTTAATATTTCTCTATTCCGGATCAAAGCCAAGACCTGCTGCATTCAGCATTTTGGCATAAGCTGTTTTTCTTTTTGCCGCAAGCTCATTGAGGGTCTGCTGTGCCTGAAACAAACTTACCTCCCTTGCATTTACCAAGAAAAGTGAACTTTCACCTATTTCAAACCTTTTCATTTCTCCATCTAACAATCTCTGAAGTCCAGTGACATTATTGGTGAAGGTGACCAACTGTTGTTCAACGGTTTCAAAATTGAAAATTTCAGTCTCGAGTTTATTTCTCAACTGCAAAAACTTCAGATCCCTTTGATAATTTTTAAAATCAATCCTTGCTTTTGTGAAACCAAGATTTCCTCTTTCCCTTCTCAGAAATAAGGGAGTTGAAAATGTCAGGCCCCATTTATAGTCATTGACGAAAAAATTATTGGTGGGGATTTCATTGATTGTGGTAGTCAAAAAATTATAGTCTACGCGAAGTACTGGCTTGAGCATTTCAGCTCTGAACCTCCGTTCCACCTCTAAAGTAGCAATATCAAAATCTGTCAGCTGTAGTTCAGGATGGCTTGCCACATATTCCCTCAAAGATTCCTTATTGTAATCAAAAACAAAACCTTCCAATACATTTTCTGGAATCACTCCTCCCAATAGCTCTGCCGGTTCCTCATTCCCATCCCAAAGGAAGGTATTAAGCATCTGTGTTGATTGAAAGAAATTGATTTCAGCTTGCTGAAACCTATAAAGCCTATCCATCACTTGCGTGTAAGCCTCTACTGTATCTATTGCAGGAAAATCACCCTGAATATAACTTTCCTTAATCATATCAAACCGCATTTCGGCTAATCGGAGACCTTCTTGAACTACATTCAGATTATTATAGTCTGCCGCCCAAAGCCAGTACGTCTCTGTTGCATCAAGATATAAATCATTGAGGATCAATTCTCTTTCGGCCTGGGTAGCGTCTTTATAAATCTGAGCCTGCCTGAGAGCGGCTCTTCTGCGGTCAATAAACAAACCTTGACCAATATTCACCGAAGCACCCAAAGCCAATAAGCCACTTTCAGGGACTGTTTCTTCAGGGTTTAGAAAAACGCCTCTATTCTGTTCTCCAACACCTTTCAATTCTACACCACCCCAGGTGGGAACTTTGATACCTGCTTCTCTTCGGTCATAATAATTGGTGCTGTTATACCTTTTGGCATTGACGTCCATGAAGACCACAGGATCGAAAGCCCCTCTGGAAGCTCTAAGTTCCTGCTCACCAAACCTCAAGGTGATATCAGCCTGCTTGGCCACAGGATGAAAGTCCCTAACCCAAAGCATATAATCCTCATAGGTCAACAACTCTTGAGCCTGAGAATTGGAAATCAATAGAAAAGTAATTATTGATAGTATCAGCCGCATGGTCTAAATCTACTTTCGGTTTTCGCTTTTTTGTCTTGCAGTGTAATAATCTGGTGGGAAGCCGTTGAGCTGCCGCCATAACTCGTACCATAAAGGAACATCATTGAGCAAAGCGATCCCATCTGCCCCTGAACCAATTCTAAGCGCATCAGGCCAAGGCTTGTCTTGAGGGTCTTCAACGACCAGAATTCTGTATTTCCCATCAGGACCTGAAAAATTATCAATAGCATGAACTACCCCGCCAAAAGTACCATTGGTGATCTGAGGCCAGCCCGAGAATACGATAGCAGGCCAACCATCAAATATAAATCTTACTCTATTCCCTATTCTCATCAATGGAAAATCAACAGGGGATACATACATCTCTACAGCCAATTGTGCATTCGCAGGAAGTATACTTATGATTTCAGCTCCTTCTTTGATGGTCTCTCCAATACCCACCTGGATAGCCCTTGTTATGTATCCTTCCTGCGGAGCCAGGATATATCTAAATCCTGTCCTAACTTCATAATTGGTATATTGATTTTCCAGCTTGGTAGCGGTGGCCTCGGCATCATACCTCGCTGACATAGCCTCATACATATCTGCCGTAGATTTTGCCATTCTATCTCTAAAATCATTATCAATGGCATTCAACTCGATCATAGCTGCAATTCTGGCATTTTGACTTTTTAGCAGATCATTTTCTGCAGCAATCATACTCGCCTGTACTTCCTGAAACCTCAACTCCCTCTGTTCGAAATCCGTCAATGACCTCAAGCCTTCTTCGTACAGATTTTTAGCCCGTCGTAACTGATCCTCCCCAATTTTGAAATTTACCTTAGCTTGCTCAAAACGAATACTGTCTGAAGTCACCTGAAGCTCCGCCATTCTAAGCCTGTTTTCTGCCTGTTCTTTTCTGAGAACATTATTCTCTTTCAGAGCTTGTATTTGTACTTCAAGCGACTTTACTTTTTCGGAGTAAGATAGAGCTGAGAGATTTTTTGCATTGACCTGAAGCTGAGTTCTTTCTAAAAGTTGAGGATCAAAATAATCATCTTTGATCTCAGATACCATTAATACCGTATCTCCCTTTTGAACATAGTCACCTTCTGACACATACCAGTTTTCAATTCTTCCGGCAATGATAGAGTGAACTGTCTGTGGTCTTTGATCCGGTCTCAAAGCTGTCACAAAACCATTGGACCGAATATTCTGTGTCCAAGGAAGAAACAAAAACAGAAATCCTCCTACCAAAAACCAAACGAGAATCCTTATTCTTTTTCTGGCCTCGTCTTTGGGAAATGACATTCCCAAGCTCTTATAACCACTGAATGTGGCCTTTTCCCCAATTTTATTTTTTGAAATATCAATCATAATCTATCGGGTTATTTCCTTTTACCTTCCAAATAAACTTCAGCATTTCCATCGAATTTCAATCTCCCGTCCTGTAATTCAATTACTCTGGAGAACCTCTTGATGATGTCTTCATCCTGACTGACCATGATTACTGTCCAATCATTATCGATCAAGTAATCCAAAATCCTTTCTTTTTCCTCACCTTCAAAAGGAGAAACTATGTCCTCCAAAAGAATTGCCTTTGGGTGATTGACCAAGCATCTGGCTAGAATTATCCTACTGATGATCAATCTGCTCAGGTTTTTGCCCTCAGGGAGTAGTACAGTATCCCAATCATCATGAAGTTGATAGATGTACTCCTTAAGTCCTACTATCTCAATGATGTCCCTGACATGTTTTTCTTCCACTTCTTTTTGCAAAGTGATATTGTTATAAATACTCCCATGGAAAATGGATTGATAAGAAAGGCTATCTCCAATAAAACTTCTGAACTTATCAAGGTTCATGGTATCAATTGGTAGCCCATTGACTATCACTCTGCCATTGTAATCACTGTATAGTCCAGCCATCAGGTACAACATGGTACTTTTACCTGCACCACTATTACCTGTAAGGATGATTTTTTCACCTGAGCCCAATTCAAAGGAAATATCATCCAGCACATTGCTTTCTGCTTTGTTCCCCTTGTATGTAAGATTTCTGATTTCAAAATTCAATCCTTTAGAATCTGTGATCAATGACTTTTCAGTACCTGAAGTACGCTCCATTGGCAAATCCATAATCTGTCCTATTTTCTCAGTAGCAACCAATGTGTCATAGACAGTCTCCAAAGAAAGGATGACTTTTTCTACCGAGCTTACGATCAAAATGATAATTACCTCTGCAGCGATAAATTGACCAATACTGATCTGATCGTCAATCAATAACAAACTACCTACAACCAACAATGTCGTAACGATCAGAGCTTTGAAGACAATCATTACTTTATACTGAAGGACAAGTACTGCAAAGTGTTTATTCCTAAAATCTACATAGGATTCCAAAAGCTTATCAATTGTGTTGAAAGGAAGCTTGGAATTGCCTGCAAGCTTAAAAGTAGCCATGGTTCTTCCAATTTCCTCTAACCAATATGCCGTCTTATATTTTTGAGTAGAAACTTTCAGATTGGTTTCCATACCTCTTGGGCTGGTATAGTAAAATATTACTGCAACCAAAGCCAGTAGTATCACACTGAAAATCACAAAAAATACATTGTAAAGTGCCAACAAGATCATCCCGAAAAAAATCTGCACTGTAGCAAATGAAAAATCAATCAGGATTTTGGCCATCCCCTTTTGTAAATTAACAGCATCAAAAAACCTGTTAACCAATTCAGGTGGATGCTTTTCACGGAGTTCATCAAGTTTAAGTCTGGGAAGCCTATAAGCAAAGCTAAATCCTGTTTTGGTAAAAATTCTCTGCTCCAGTTTTTCCGTCAGATACAACTGGGAGATTTGTAAAAAGCCTCCAAAAGTGATCCCTATGGCCACCACTAAGACCATTATCAGCCATGCCGTGCTGACCCTTCCTCCGAGTACAAAGTTTACAATTGCCTGTATACCTAGGGGAAGAATCAACGAAACCCCACCGTTAAGCAGTGAATAGAAGTAAATTGCGTAAACTTCTTTTTTCTCTTCCTTGAGTAGTTTGAAAAACCTCCTCAAAGGTGTCATGGTATAATCAATTTTCATTTTCTATGGTTTTGAAGACTAAATTGTTGAAAAAATCAATTCTACGCTCATCTCCCGGTTGATGCTCTGTAAGTGCGGGAAGGTGCCTTGAATAAAAGGACTGCATCAAGCTTGATTCCATTACGGTTGACACTAAGGTTTTTGGAAATTCAAACCTCGGGTTGACTTCAAGAACAAGCTTGGCTATTCTTTCTCCTAATTTGTGATAATGATTGAAGAAACCTTTTCTATACTCTTCATCTACTTCTTTGGTCATAATTGCCTTTGTAGCTTCGTCTGTTAACAATCTTCTGAGTTGAAGGGGGTTGATAAAATCATTTTGGGTGAAGATAGGGCCTTGAACCAAAATCTTAATGGCAATCTTCAATTTCTTTCTGGAATCCGTCAAATTGGCTATCGCAAATACCAGATTTTGCTCCAGATATCCCCAATACCAAGAAGTTAGGTACAGCAACAACTTATGCTTGTTTTCAAAATATCTGTAAATAGCAGATTCTGTACAGCCTATATGACTGGAAAGCTTTTTGAATGTAAATTGCTCAAAACCCAAATCAATCAACATATTGACGCTTTGGGAAATAATCTCCTTACCTAAGTCGGAACTAAAGGGATCTTTCAGAAAAATGTCCTCATTGACATCTACCCTGATTTTTTGAAGTATACTTTCCATTGATTTATCCAAAACACTGCGATAACGACTTTCACTTACGAAAAGTTTACACAAATATTCAAAAAGTTTGTAATACTCACTAAATCAAACAAAAAAAATCCCGGCAACTTACATCGCTGGAATTATCCTTTCATCAGCGGTTCTATTATTTCATACAGGCATCTCTTACACTTTTGAACTCTGAGCAGTCTCTCCAAGGCGGCCTATACTGACTTGTCAAAAGAAACAAAGAAAACAATTTTAATTTTCGCTAGGTATACGAGGTTGACGATACTAATTCCAAAGTAACAATATTTACTCAAAATTTCCTGAAAATTACGAATAGGTTAAGAATGCTCATTTGTCGCTAAACGACAATCGAGAGCCTGCCATCTACGGTAGTTTTATATCTGAATCATTAAAAAAACTACCAAAATGAAAAAATCTTTACTCTTAATGGCCTGGCTCTTTAGCTTCTTATCGCTAGCAGTAAACCAGAGTTTTGGCCAGTCTGCATCAGCTTCGGTTTTCGGAGTAGTGCGCTCTTCTGAGGGTGAAACCCTTCCAGGAGCCAATGTCATTCTCAAAAATGAATCCACTGGATTTACAACAGGATCGGTAACCAATCTGGATGGAAGGTTTCAAATCAATCAGGTTCCTTTAGGGGGGCCTTACAGTATCAAAGCGTCCTTTGTGGGCGAGGGAAGTCAAGAAAAGGTCGGCTACCAATTGAACCTAGGAGATCAGGTCAGGGTTGACTTTGACCTAAGAGACGGTGAGGGCACATTAGAGACCATTGTCATTAGTGCAGATGATTATTCTCCAAACAGGGTCTCACCTATTGGATCTGGAACCAGATTAGGTATGACTGAGATCAAGTTCATGCCTACCAATGGCCGAAGTTTTCAAGACTTAGCAAACCTTGCACCTACCACATCTCCAGGAGGTTCGCTAGCTATTGGAGGAACAAGAGTCAGCTCCACAGCTATCACCTTGGATGGAGGAAACCAAAGATTTATGATGAATGGCGGGTTGATATCACAATACACAGTATCTATGGAAGCAATCCGTGAATATGAAGTCACTACCAATGAATATAATGTCATGGAAGGTCGTCAAGGTGGAGGTGCAATCAATGTGGTGACCAAGTCTGGAACCAATGAACTTTCAGGTTCAGCATTTTTCTTCAATAGAAATCAAGCTCTCACCGCTGACGAAGATTATATTGGCAGGCCTATCAATGACTTCAATGTCAATCAATATGGCTTTTCATTAGGTGGACCAATTATCAAAGACAAGCTACACTTTTTTACCGCATTGGATTTTGAAGATAGGAGTGAGCCTTTTGCAATCATCGATGTCAGAGATCAACAAACCGAGCGTCTTGAACAGATTACCCAACAAAGTCTGGACAGGTTTATCAACATCCTAGAGCAGAGATACGGACTTGATCCCAATAGACAGCAGACTGGATTATTTAACAGAAGGCCTACAAACAGGACTGTTTTTGCAAGGCTGGATTGGCAAATCAATGACACCCATAAGTTGACATTCAGAAATAATTTCTTTTGGGGAGAAAATGAATTTGTCATCGGGGGCGACGCTACTGCTCTGGCTGATTCAAGAGGTGATATCAAGATTTTTGGAGCAAATAGCCAATTGGCTTTGAGGTCATCATTTTCTTCAAAACTTACCAATGAACTCAAGTTTCAATACCTAAGAGCCCAGAGAGACTTCCCTGCAAGATCCTTTGCTCCAAGAGGTTTTGTTGGAATTGAATCCTTTCAAGAAGACGGCACTAGACTTTTTAGACAATTCCAATTTGGTGGGAATAGAATCGCACCTGAGGAGCAAGGAGAACAACAATTACAATTGATCAACACTACATATTTACAAACGGGTAAAATTTTCTGGACTTTTGGTACGGATAACATGGCTACATTTACTAATACGCTCAACACCAACGAACAAGGTGGATTATTCCAATTTGCCAGCTTGGATGCGTTAGAAGAAGGGGTTGCTTTCCAATATTCCCGCTTGGTACCTAATAATCCTGATGGAAGGTATGCTCCCAAATTAAGACAGACAGCCTTGGATCTCTCTGCCTTTGTGCAAGCAGAAACTAATATTACCAATAAGTTAAGTACAATGATTGGTTTGAGGTGGGATGCAACAGTGTTTTTGACTACCCCTGAGTTCAATCCATTAGTACAAAATGAGCTTGGCAGAAGAACCGATGTAGTGGCCAGAGATTATAACAATATCCAGCCAAGGTTCCAGTTGGTTTATGATTTCAATGAAGACCAAAAAAATGTCCTGAAATTCGGAATTGGTGGATACTCTGCAAATATTGTCCATTGGGCCCAGCTTTCTAATATTCTCCAATCAGGTACTCAGCTTACTGATTTGTTACTCACTGGTCAGGATGTACCAATGCCTGACTTTCCAAGATACATTGCAGATCCTGCATCTGTTCCAGGTGTTCCGGCCGGAGGAGTTGGAAGGTCACCTTATATCAATTTAATCGGAGAAAACTTTGAGGCTCCTTACACTTGGAAGGGAAATCTGGCCTATAGGCGCTTCCTTACTAACGAGTTTTATGTAGGTGCCAATGCCTATTTTGCGAGAACACTTAACAATTACCGCTATCAGGATTTGAATCTTAGACAAGATTTTGCATTTAGACTGGGAAATGAAAACAATAGAGGCGTGTATGCTAACCCAGATCAGATTACTAATGTTAATCTATCCAATCCAGGGGTAGTTGTTTACCCTATCAACCCTTCAGTTGTCAATGCCAACCCTAATTTGGGTAGAGTTTTGGAATTGAATGGTGACTCTGATATTTGGCAGAGAGGGATAATTTTCGAATCAGGATACGTTTTTGCGAAAGGAGGAAGCATAACGGGGACTTTCACAATCAACAGAACCGAGGACAACAATTCTTACAACTGTTGTATAGCAAGGACTTCTGTATTGACAGCTATTGTAGATGACCCTAGAGACCTTGTGGCAAACAGAGGAGGAGCAAATACTGACTTTAGACATAAAATTGTCCTATTTGGTACTTCTCCAACATTTAAAAACATGAGAATCTCTGCAAGATATGTTGGTCAGTCAGGTCTACCTTGGACACCCTTAGTCTTTGGTGATATTGTAGGTGATGGAGCTGGATTATTGATCAATGCTAATAAAAGAGCTTTCATATTCAATCCAGAAACAATCAGGAGCAATCCAAATGCAACACCTTTTGAAAACCTCATTGCTGAGGGTATGGAAGGAGTACTTGCCAACCCAGATAATATTGCCAGAGGCTTGTTAGTTGACAATCTTGAAGAAATAGCTCCAAGAAATGAAATCTACAATCCATTTTGGCATAATGTAGATGTCCGCTTCACTTTCAACATTGACCAAAGCATTATCAAATCTATGGGTAAAGGAAACTTAGAGCTTATTGCAGAGGTATTCAATTTCACCAATCTGCTTAACAGAGAATGGGGGGGCGCTCCTACGGTGCCAGGTGGTAATCAGGTATTGCTTCAAACTTTGGGGCTTGATCCTATTGCAACTGCACAAGGTAGACCACAATATGCCTATAGAGTAAACCCAACCTTTGGGGAAACGGTAAGAGCTAATCCTCCTTTCCAAGTACAGATTGGAGCAAGGTACACTTTTTAAATTGCACCTTTTTCTCAAATATCGAAAGAGCGGTAAATCTTTGCCGCTCTTTTTTCTTATTATTAATTTAACATCAAAACCCAAAAACTTAATTTTTCCTTTACATCAAAAAAACAGCTTTGGCTTAATTTCACTGCCATGTTAGACAAAGAAGAGTTTTTGGCCCAAGTTTTAGAGCTGATGACAATGATCGGCAGGAAAGTTGACAAAATTCAGTTAAATCCGTATTTAGAATATTCTCCGGAATTAATCTGGGTCAGAACTGGAATTGCAAAGATTTTTGCAATCAATGAAAGTGGACTTAAGGTAAATACCGATCTGATTTTCAAAGGAGAATTATTTCTTGCCCAACAAAACAACTATAAATCAACAGATCTCTTTTTTCTTGAAAACCTCAAATATTCGGAGGTTTATAGCCTACCTCTTCATTTTTTAAATCACACGCAACAACATTATTTACCATGGTTAATGATGGATTATTATAACCAAAGACTGCAAAGAATACATCAACAAAAAGTGAAAAATTATGATTTGGATATGTCTGAAAGAATATTTTATCTTCTCTCAGACTTTTGTTTGATTTACGGACAAAATACTGGAGTATATTACAGCATGCCTAATTTTTTTACCCATGAAGACCTTGCCAGTATTTTGAGAACCTGCAGGCAAACCATCACTTCGAGTTTGAGCAACTTGAAAAGAAAGAAAAAGCTTTTTTACAATAGAAAAGAAATAAGGTTTGAAAAAAGTATATTTGAGTCTGTTAAAACACTTAGAAACTCACAAGCTTCAGAAAGCCTCATCCATTCGTCATGTTAAAAAAAATCCTTGTTTTTTTATTGTCGGCAGCTGTTATTCTGGCATTTGTTTATATGCTAGGTCCAAAAGAAAAAACGCAATCCCTAACAGGAGAATATCCTGAAGTACCAACAAGAGTGGGAGATCTCGAAGCATACATCCAGACAAAGGAAGATACTGTCAAAGGGCTAAAGCCCGGCAATGAAGCAAAAATAATTTGGGCTGATAGCATTCACAAAAGAAAAACACCCTACTCCATAGTCTACATTCATGGCTTTGGAGCAAGTGAAATGGAAGGAAGCCCGGTCAATCGGGAGCTTGGGAAATATTTTGGTGCCAACCTTTATTTAGTCAGGCTTCCAGAACATGGAATTTCCCGTCCCGATGCATTCAAGCACCTCTCCGCTCAGAAATTGGCAGATGATGTGCGTGAAGCTTATATGATAGGTAAAAGTCTGGGTGACTCTGTAATTGTAGTGGGCACTTCCATGGGAGGGGCCTTATCCATAATGCTTGCCTCAGAAAGGCCGGATATGAAGGCCCTGATCCTTTATTCCCCTGCTATCAGAGAAGGTGGGGATGCTTTGGAACAATTCTTTAAACCTTGGTCAAAGTATTTGGCTGAGAATTACCTCTATAAAAATGGAGTCCGAATAACGCCTAGAGAGGGTGAAAAGGCAAAATATTGGTCAGAAGAATATCACGTTAATTCGTTCACGAGTTTAGCAGTTTTACTTCGTAGTAAGATGACTGAAGATACATTTAAGGCAATCAAGCAACCTTTATTTTTAGGCTATTATTATAAAAATGACAAAGAACAGGATTTTGTAGTTTCAGTGCCTAAAATGCTTGAAATGTTTGAGCTGGTTTCCACACCGGAATCTTTGAAGAAAAAAATTGCATTTCCTGGGTCAGGAGATCATGTAATTGCTTCTGATATTACTTCAAAAGACTGGCAAGGCGTTCTTGATGAAACCATAGATTTTTTGGAAAACATTGCCAAAGTGAAAAAATATAAAGTCACCGAAACCCAAGATCTGGAGGAAGCAGCCTAATCAGTGTTTACCAAAGTTTTTGTGGCCCGCCATAATAGCCAAATCCAAGACGTTTTGTTTAGGCGGAAGTGGACAAGTGGCATGTGCAGTATAAACACAGGGGGGGTTGTAGGCCATATTAAAATCCAATAAAATCTCATCAGACTCAAAATCCCTGTCTACATACATATACCTTCCTCCACCGTATGTACTTTCTCCACTGGTATCATCTGCAAACATTAAGAATAGCTCAACATCATCAGGATTGGCCAATGCATCAATTTTGTATGTTTTACCTTCAAAATCAAACTCCACGTAGCCTGAAGAAGCATTGGGGCTTACCTGTCCCACTACATTGGTAATCATCACCTCTTTGATCGGGTTGTAAGGAATAAATTTTGCTTTAATTCTCCATTTAAGGTCGACAGGAAATCTATCCACCCCAGCAAATTCAACTACATCCTTTGCTAGAAGGTCACGTAGCCTTACTCCAAAAGAGTCTCCTCGTTTAATAATGTTCCATTGAAGGTTTTTAAAATTTTGACGTTTGTCTATTCCAGCATTGATATCAAATACCAACTTCTTACTATCTATTGCTATGTTTTCCAACTCAACCCCTTCTACCAAAGGATCAAAATATACCTTATCGTTTTCCAGGATAAAGCTTCCGATTTTCTCAGGAAAAACATTGGCGTCAAGACTTAATTCTTCCATCTCAGCCCCAAAAGTATTGACACCATTCTCCAACCAAATCAACCCGATGAGGTTGAGCCAACCTTGGTCCGACTGCAAAAACTCCATTTGACTTTCATGCCAAGCATCTACTTGTTCCTGATGCTCTTGAACAGAGATATCATGATTTTCTCCTGCGGTGCAGGATAAGAAGAAACAAAAGAGTATTAGGCTACTAAATTTATTCTTTGTCATAACATTTGATTCCGGTTTAAATATAAAGAGAAAAACAGCCTTTCAAAGGATCAAATTGGTAAATTGGATGTTTGTGTAAATTTTACACAACAAATTCTATGAATTGACTAAATTCAATGCAAAATCTAAATCAACCTATGAAGAAAATTGCCTTAGTTTTTACCTTGATCATTGGAGTGGTATTTAACATAAATGCTCAGACCGGAGTCGGAGTTGAAAAACCAAATAATGCCGAGATACTTTTTGACGGAAGCAGAAAAATGCTGGATGAAAAATGGACCTACTGGAAAGGTCCTCGACTAGCTGCTGAAATGCCAATTAAATGGGAAATAGTCCGAGATCCAATTGATGAGGGAACAGTCATGAGCAGCAACGACCCGGCAGGTGCAGGTGGAAAATATGGGGCTGCTGATATAGTGACAAAAGATGAGTTTAGAGATTTTAGGCTTCATGTGGAATTTTTGGTAGAGGAAGAAGGTGGCAACTCGGGTGTTTATTTACAAAACAGGTATGAGATACAGATCCTAGATGGAGACTATGGGCTTCATGGTATGGCGGCCATCATCAACGAGCACTTACCTGAGCAGGAAGCATACAATGGAACAGGCCAATGGAATGCCTATGATATCAAATTCAAAGCAGCCCGGTTTGAGGATGGAAAGTTGAAAGAAAAAGCAAGAGCTACCATTTACTTCAATGGTAAAAAAATTCACAAGGATAAAGCAATCCAACAAGTCTGGGGTGGTCCCAATTCAGGCATTGATGGAGGAAATGATGGTGGAAAGGGGATCACAGACACACTTGGAGGCATCAAACTTCAGGCTGAGGGACATAGCGTGTTATTCAGAAATATTTGGATCGAAAAGATTGATTTGAGTAATGCTGGCACTGATTTTTAAAAATTAATGCAAAATTGGAAAATAAAAGTGCTGGATTGTCTACAATCCAGCACTTTTATTTTGGGAAATACTTTGTAAAAAGCAGGGATATTTACTGATTCTTTAAGATTTGACTATCTTTGCACCTCTAAAATTTAAAAAGAACTCCATGATTTCAGTAGATAATCTCTCTCTAAAGTTTGGCAAAAGAACCTTATTTGAAGACGTAAATTTAAAGTTTACACCTGGCAACTGCTACGGTGTAATCGGTGCAAATGGTGCCGGAAAATCAACATTTTTGAAAATCATTTCAGGAGAGCAAGATAGTACCTCAGGAAACATCAACATTACTCCTGGGCAAAGAATGGCAGTCTTAAAACAAAATCACTTTGAGTTTGACGAAGTTGAAGTTTTGAAGACTGTAATTATGGGTCATAAAAAACTTTATGCGATCATGGCCGAAAAAGATGCCATCTACATGAAGGAAGATTTTTCTGAAGCTGATGGGATCAAAGCTTCTGAACTTGAAGCAGAATTTGCAGAAATGGACGGATGGAATGCAGAATCGGATGCAGCAGCTTTGCTTTCCGGTTTGGGTATATCTGAAAACCTGCATTACCTTCCAATGAAAGAACTTGCCGGTAACCAAAAAGTAAGGGTTCTATTAGCTCAGGCACTTTTTGGAAATCCGGATATCTTGATCCTTGATGAACCTACCAATGACCTGGACTCTGAAACCATCAACTGGCTGGAGGACTTTTTAGTAAACTTTAAGAACTTGGTCATTGTAGTTTCGCATGACAGGCACTTTTTGGATGCAGTTTCCACCCATATTGTGGATATTGATTTTGGAAAAATCAAAATTTATTCAGGAAATTATACCTTCTGGTATGAATCTTCGCAATTGGCTTCCAAACAAAGGTCTGATCAAAACAAGAAAGTAGAAGAAAAGCGAAAAGAGCTTCAGGAATTTATTGCGAGATTTTCAGCAAACGTGGCCAAATCCAAGCAAGCTACCGCCAGAAAGAAAATGCTGGAAAAACTCAATGTAGATGATATAGAACCTTCAACAAGAAAGTATCCTGGAATCCAATTCAAACCTGAAAGAGAAGCTGGAGATCAGATTTTTATGACTGAGAGTCTTGAATTGAAGGATGAAAATGCCATCTATTTTACAGATGTCAATTTGATGGTAGATAAAGGTGATAAGATTGCCTTTATTTCCAAGACCAAACAAGCTGTAACCAAGTTTTTCCAAACAATCATGGAAGAAATCCCTCTTCAAAAGGGCAGCTTCAAGTGGGGTGTAACCATCAATAAAGCATATCTACCTAATGACAACTCAAAATTTTTCAACTCAGAGCTTAATTTGATTGACTGGCTAAGACAATATTCTTCCAATCAGGAGGAAGCTTATGTAAGGACATTTTTAGGAAGAATGCTATTTACAGGTGAGGAAACGCTTAAGAAATCATCTGTACTTTCCGGGGGAGAGAAAGTCAGGTGTATGATTTCAAAAATGATGCTTCAAAACCCGAATCTTTTGGTTTTAGATGAGCCCACCAACCATTTGGATCTAGAATCTATCACTGCATTCAACAATGCCATCATTGAATATCAGGGTACTGTCTTGATGACTTCTTATGACCACGCTTTTGTACAGTCATCGGCCAATCGGATAATAGAATTTACGCCAAAAGGAACTATTGATCGTAGAATGCCTTACGACGATTATCTGGAATCAGAAGAAATCAAGGCATTGAGGGAAAAAATGTATTCTTGAAGTGATATATGCTGCGCTTAATAAATTGATAAATGCCTTCGGCGATATAGATTCCTAGCATCAGGCCTAGTTTTTTACTTTAGGCCTGATGTGGGAATTTATTTCAACTGTATTTCAATTGTATTTCCACTTTATCCCGAATCGTTTCACTCTCGGGACCTTCGTAAAAACTCCGGATTCTACAATATTTCAACCGTATTTCGATTATCTTTCTGGCTTGAATCCAAAATAAATAAAAAGTAAATCAATTTGCTTCTAACAGCAATCATCATCTATATCCTGATCACCATAGCGATAGGTGCTTGGTCTTCTAAATTGGTCAAAAATTCCACTGATTTTGTTCTAGCTGGAAGACAGCTACCTCTCGTACTTTCAGCCTCAGCGCTATTCGCCACTTGGTTCGGTTCAGAAACTATTTTCGGAGCGTCATCAGAATACTTAGATCATGGACTTCTGGGTGTTATAGAAGACCCTTTTGGCGGGGCATTGTGCCTAATCCTATTCGGTGTCTTCTATCTCAGGCCAATGTACAGAATGAATGTGCTGACCATTGGAGATGTCTACAAGAAGATTTTTGGTAAAAGGGTTGAATTCTTTGCCTCTATCTTTATGATTCCACCTTACTTCGGTTATGTAGCCGCGCAACTTGTAGCCTTGTCTTTGATCTTCACCTCTATATCCGACATCAGCATTTCTTCGGGTATTGTGTTAAGCGCTGCAATTGTAGTCTTTTACACTTTCTTAGGAGGTATGTGGGCCATTTCCATTACTGACTTTATACAGACTACTCTTATTGTCGTCGGACTGATTTGGGTTGCCGTTTTGGTCAGTCAAAAAGCTGGTGGTGTAATGCCAATTCTGGAAAATGCACCAGAGGGCAGTTTTGATTTTTTCCCAGAACCTAAGCCCACTGCTTGGATCAATTACCTGGGAGCCTGGGCTATTTTGGGCCTAGGAAGTATTCCAAGTCAGGATATTTATCAAAGGGTGATGTCTGCCAAATCAGAAAAAGTTGCCATAAGATCTACGTATTTAGCAGGTGGTTTCTATGTGACTATTGGACTTTTACCTTTATTTATTGCTTTAGCTGCAAAACATTTATACCCTGAAATTTACCTTGAAAACAAACAGTTGCTTTTACCTGAAATGGTACTGAGGCATACGGGCATGCACGTGCAGATTCTGTTTTTTGGTGCACTAATATCTGCAATTATGAGTACTACAAGCTCAGGCTTATTGGCTCCATCTGCAATCATTTCCGAAAATCTGATCAGGCCATATTTTGGAAGCAAGCTTAAGGACAAACACTTTCTTTGGATTTTGAGGGTCAATGTAGTCACCGTTGCCATTGTTGCGACTTTGATGGCGCAATGGAAAACAAACATCTATGAACTGGTGGCCGGAGCATCAATCCTTATGTTGGTATCCTTATTTGTGCCACTTACAGCAGGGCTATATTGGAGAAAAGCTTCTGAAATGGGCGCTTTGATGTCCATCGTTTTTGGAATGATTTCTTTCCTAGCACTGTCGGTTTATGACTTACCATTCTACCCACATATGCCTGCGTTGATTATAAGTGCTATCTTTATGGTTCTTGGCTCCTACGTATTTCCTAACAAAAAAATTACACATGCTTACATATCCAAAAATCGAGCTTCTCAGGGGTAAAGAACACTCCATCAATAGAAAACATCATTGGATTTTTTCAGGTGCTATAGCTAAAAAAGACGATGACCTAAAAAATGGAAATCTGGTTCAGGTTTTTAGTTTCAAAAATGAATTTTTGGGGATAGGTCATTTTCAATATGGATCTATCATGGTCAGGTTAATTTCCTTTGAGGAAAAAAATATAGACCAAGCATTCTGGGTAAGCAAATTTCAGTCTGCTTTGGATGTCAGGAAAGCGCTAAACCTTTGGGAGAATCAGGAAACAAATGTTTTTCGGATGATTCATGGAGAGGGAGACGGACTTCCTGGTCTCATCATCGACTATTACAATGGTACAGCCGTCATACAAACCCACCATGTGGGAATGTATAAGCATGTCAAAGATATTTCTATTGCTCTTCGGGAAGTGCTAGGCGAAAAACTAAAGTCAGTATATGACAAAAGTGCAGAAACATTGCCAAAAGATGTGGGAGCAGAAAACCGGGTTTTGTTTGGAAAACCGGAAACCAACCTGGTCAGAGAGTATGGCTGTTCTTATGAAATAGATTGGGAAAAAGGTCAAAAAACCGGTTTTTTCATTGATCAGAGGGAAAACAGAAATTTACTTGGAAAATACAGTCTTGGAAAAAAGGTTCTGAATACTTTCTGTTATTCAGGAGGGTTTTCAATTGCAGCCTTAAAAGCAGGAGCATCAGAAGTACATTCAGTGGATATTTCTGCAAAAGCCATTGAACTTACCGAGAAAAACCTCAGCATCAATATGGGTTTTGAGGGAAAACATGAATCTATTATTGCTGATGTTGTCAAATATATCAGGGAAATAGATAATGATTTTGACCTTGTTGTCTTAGATCCTCCTGCATTTGCAAAAAATATCAAATCCAGACACAATGCCGTTCAAGCTTATAAAAGATTGAATGCGGAAGCCTTGAAAAGAATCAAAAAAGGCGGTATTCTTTTTACATTCTCTTGTTCTCAAGTGGTGGACAAGCAACTGTTTGCAAATACAATTACTGCTGCAGCCCATGAAGCTGAAAGAAATGTTAGAATACTCCATTTCCTTTCTCAACCTGGAGATCATCCGATCAACATTTTTCATCCTGAGACGGAATATTTGAAGGGATTGGTTTTATTTGTGGAGTAATAAACTCAAAAACTCATTTTTGAAAACAAAATTTTTAACCAAACACTTAATCTAAATAAAAATCATGTATACCGGACTTCAACATCTTCATTCAGGTCTCGCCTACCTAGTTCTGGCAGCCTTGGCTATTGTCTTTATTTACGCCTTGATAGGCTCTTTGAGTAATCGCCCCTTTACAGAAAAAGATAGGAAAATTGCATTGATCGCATTTATACTTGCTCACGTACAGCTACTCGTAGGCTTAATCCTTTATTTTGTCAGCCCTGTAGGATTTTCATTACTAAAAGGAGGCGGAGCCATGTCTGACAGTGCGGCCAGATTAACTGCCTTGGAGCACCCTTTGATCAATATCGTAGCCATAGTCGTGATTACCATCGGATATTCAAGAGCTAAAAAACTTGCTGATAGCAGAGCCAAATTCAGATCAATTTACATGCTTTATGCTATTGGTCTTCTGCTTATCCTGAGCAGAATCCCTTGGGGAAGCTGGATAGGATAAAATCCATTCCAAAGTAAAACACCTCACGCAAACAGAGTCTTGCTTGTGTGAGGTGTTTTTTTATTCTTGAATTGATTACAAGACAGTACTTCACTTTTTTTTATCTTTTCCAAGTCCGATTTTGAAATCATCCGGAGTCCCTTTCATGGTGACATTCACAAACCTTACTCTGGAATTAGGATCTCTGTAAACTATCTCATCTTCCTGCTCAGCATCAATTTCTTCTCTTGACCTTCCTCCGAAAAGTGATCTAAACCCAACCTGTGTTACAAGAGCTAAAGGAATCCGAATAAAGTAATCCATATTCATATCTAAGCTTTGTTTTCCTGATATCTCAATAAAACCCAAGCTGGAATTAATATTCATCCTAGGAATATTCAGCACACCTTCCTTGAGATCAAAGGTATTTTTAAGTGTATCAAAACGTACAAGATTCATGTTTTTATCTTTGAAATAATCACCCATCGCACGCAATGGAGCAAAGTTGACCAAACTCCCTTTATAAACCGTTAGGTTCATGGAAGCTTCGGACTTTTCTATGATTGGTGTAAGGTCAGGGTGTACCAAAAAATTGCTTTTTATAATCCCCGAAACAAGGCCATGAAGGTTTTCATTGATCAATTGATCCTGACCGAAATTATCAAATTTGATCAGCAACTTATCCAGATCCAGCTTTTCTGCCTTCATCGTGCTATTGAAGTAAATTTGCTCTGGATCTGATCCATTGAAATAGCCCTTGATCCCCAAAGTGCCATCAGCTGCTCTCAAACCCAGGGTATCAACATACAAGTAGTGATTCGGTGTAGTTCTGCCATTGAAAACCACATCCTCCAACCAGAAAGTATGATAATTCAGCTTTTTGATCTTCGCAGAGAAATCCATATCAGAAAAAGGGAGTTCAAAAATATTGAAAGAGTCTGCATGGTTCACCTCCTTTTCAATGGATTCAAATCCCATCAGTGCATCCAAATCCAAACTTTTTGCTTCGATTGAAAAACGGTTTCTCTTGCTTACTCTAGGCTCTCCAACCAAATAACCAACATCAATCCTGAAGTCTGAACTTCCCATTTTACCCTCGAGACCTTCAATAGTAAGATAATCTTCTTCATAATGTACCCTTCCTTTGAAATCCTCAAGTTTCAATGGATGAAGTTTCATTTTACCTTCTAATCTGTCTAAATACAAATCCGCAGACTTGAAGACCTCCTCATAATTCAATTCTACTTTTCCAGCCACAAATACTTGAGAAAAAATCTCATCTTTATAATCTTCCGGAAGGTAATTGACTCCATTATAACTGATCAAATCCTTAACAATTAGCCGATCCGATTTGAGTTCAAATGAAAAATTACTTTTTCCCTCGGTCTTTTCTTTGAACCACTTGGAATAATTGTCAATACCTCCTGTAAACTGGAAATCTGAGGCATCAATCATGCCCGTAAAATCTATGATTTCCATACTGTTGTCACCTATAAGAATATCTACATCAAAATCATGAAACTCATGTGGGTAGTTATTGAGCTTTGCATAAAAGTCTTCAATAAAAAACTCCCCTTTTGGAAGATATTCAAAATTTCTAAGATCATTCCCTGTAGATTCAAAGGCCAGCTTTACACTAAAATCGGTCAATACTTCAGTAAGTGAAGTATCTGCAGGAATCAATTGGCCAAAATCAATTTTGGAGGCTTTAGCTTCCAACTTTGCCTTTACAGGGTCATTGTCTGCATGCAGCAATGAAGGGAAATCATCGAAAGAGCCCTTCAAAGAAAAATCAGAGTCTAAAATCTTGAAGTTGAGGTTTTCCAATTTCATATTTCCACCCTTCATCATTGCATAGGCATTGAGTTGCCTTACTGGATATGGTAATTCAGGAATGGTAAAATTTAAGTTTTTTACAATCAATTCACTCTGAAGACTATTCTGAACATCTGAAATGGTTTCTATTCCTCCTTCAAGGTCTATAAGCTCATCAAAATCCATATTCAAAATCACCTGACCACTGATTCCTAAAAGACCTTCTATTTCAAAAAACTCACCTAAAAATCCCAGATCGAGATCTGCATTAAGGTTGATTTTCACATACGGGTTTTCAAAATCCCTGATGACTAAGCGGCCTTGAAAAACACCTTCATCAGGTCTTGCATTGAAGTTTAGAAGTTGGAATTCAGAAGTTTTGAGGCTTCTTTCTTTTCCATTGGTAAAAAAACCTGTAAACCTTAATTGATCTACCTTTTTATCAATACTAGGATTTAAGAAATAGGCATTGTCGCAGCCAAATTCCACTGCTATCTCCGGGACTTGTCCATTTCCTGCTTTTCCTTTAATTGTTCCATTAAAAAACACATCTCCTTCATTTTTATATCTTTTGAGGATGGAAGCTGTTTCATTGGGTAAAAACGCAGCAATCAAAGAAAAATCAGGTTTCTCACCAAAAAGTCTTATATCCATATCCAACCCCTCTCCTACCAGTAAGCTACCGGATAAGCCCAGCAAAGCCTCCTCCAATTTAATATTTGATTTCTCAATAGTTACCCTCGACTGTCCCTCATCATAATTCATACTTAGTCCAAGATTAACATGCTTATCATTGAAAAAAGTAGGCTCCCCATCTTGAAGGTAATCCATGATCAAATCTCCAGCGACTTCAATAAAAATAAGTCCTTGATCGATTCTGAACCCTGCATTTATTTTCTCCAAAACAGCATCTATGGCAGTACCACTACCAAAATCATCAAATGAAAGGGCTACATTATCCAATAATACCGAGGAGAGGTCCAAACTCAAGGCCTCACTTTCAGATGATCGTGCCTGCTCAGTCTCTATGGCTTTTAACAAATTCAATATTCCTGATTCTGGTTGCACCAAATTTAATTTACCAGAGCTCAGCCTGATTGATTTTACTGTGTAATTGCTTGATAAAATATCGGTAATCCTGAATCCTACATAAAGGTCGTTTACATTTAAAACCGTATCTGAATACTGCCCCTTTTCTTCAAATAAGGAAAGGCCTTCCAAATCAATAGAAACATAAGGGAAGTTTTTGAAAGGAGATATATGGGAATCCATTATTCTCAGTTCACCATGAATGCTTTCATTCAGACCTTCAACCGCCTTTTGGGTAAGCTGCTTTTGGTTTTGATATAGAAGAAATACTGCGATAGTGGGAATTACAATCAGGGAAAACAAAAATACACTTAGAATTATCCAGATTTTTTTATACTTCATTATGAAACTTTGAATTAGATCAATAAATGAACGCAAATAACGTTCCTTTGATTCTTAAAAAAACCTAAAATTAAAGATATCAATCTATTCTTCCCGGCTCCCTATTATTTTTACCTTTCATGTTGACAAGGGCATCTCCCATATCATCCCTCACGCTGTCGGCATATTTCAAAATCAAGTCTACTATATCCTGATTCTCTGATATGACATTTTTCTCCTCTGAAGGATCTGTTGGAATATGATAAAGTTCCATTTCAGTCAAATCAAGCATCTCATATTTGATCGGGATTCCATCATCTCTGGATTCTTGACCGGGAGCGATTGATCTAAACCTGTGAGGGAAATAGAGTTTCCATTCATCCATTACGATAGCCTGCAATTCATTTCTGTTGTAATAAATAAAATAAGCTTCTTGAGGTGATTTGTGTTTTTCATCCAAGATCATCTTCCAAATACTCTTACCGTCAATAGGTAATTCAGGCAGTTTTGCCCCTGTTATCTCCGCTATGGTTGGCAAAATGTCAATACTCATAGCAGGGTTAGTTTGAACTTTACCTTCGGGGATTTTGCCTTTCCACTGCATGATTGAAGGTATTTTTACTCCTCCGTCCCATGAGGTTCCTTTTCCCTCCTTGAGAGGGTATGCCGATCCAGCATGTAAAGAATAAGAAAGCCAAGGACCATTATCAGAAAGAAAAATAACCAAAGTATTTTCCTCCAAACCCTTACTTTTTAATGACTCCAATACTTGCCCCACCGACCAATCTATTTCCATGATGACATCCCCATAAAGCCCTCTTTCAGACTTTCCTTCGAATTTGTCTGAAACAAAAAGCGGTACGTGAGGCATTGGATGGGCCAAATAGAGGAAAAATGGGGTTTCTTTATTTCTTTCAATAAAATCCAATGACTTTTCTGTTAACACTGTGGTCAACATACTTTGGTCATGATGCAGTGTATCTACTACTTCATCATTCTCATACAGGGGGAGAGGTGGGTAATAGTTTTTTGTTTCTGGATGATTGGGCCACATGTCATTCGAATAAGGAATTCCAAAATACTCATCAAAACCTTGTTGAACAGGTAAAAACTCAGGATGATGTCCCAAGTGCCATTTTCCAAATATTGCCGTCTGATATCCTAGAGGTTTCAACATTTCTGCAATCGTGGTCTCATCTGGATTCAGGCCATGATTACTGGAATGATCCAAGGCACCATGGATTCCAAGTCGATTGCTGTAAGTCCCTGTAAGAAGTGCTGCTCTTGATGCAGAACATACCGCCTGCGCTACATAAAAATTACTAAAGCGAACACCTTCCTTTGCCATATTATCAAGATTTGGTGTACTGATATCCTTGGAACCAAACACTCCTACATCATTGTAACCTTGATCATCTGTAAAAATAATCACCACATTGGGTAATTTTCTCCACTCTTCTTGTCTTTTAGAAGTACAAGAAAAGTTTAAAAATAGAATTAAAAGAAACGCGAGCGCATTTAAATTAGATTGAAATCTCTCAAATAGATGTTTTAAGGCCATTTTTTACGTTTTAGCAGGTAATACCTACTTGAATATATAAAAAACTAAGACAAAAAATTAATGTGTAAGGCTTTATAACCTCTGTTGGTTTCCTATTTGCAAGGTTTTAATTGAATTCCTTTTTTAACCATTTATTTTAGAAAAATCATGGATAAATTCATTTTAAAAATCATCATACTAACCTGGGTTTTATCAGGTATTATTCCTCAAGCCAAATCCCAATCGGTAATCAATAAAATTGTTGAAGAAAACATCAATAGCGAGGAGACTTCCTTTAGAGTGGTTCAATTGATAGAAGGTCTTGAGCATCCATGGGCCCTGGCTTGGCTGGAAGACGGCAGCATGTTGATTACAGAAAGACCCGGAAGGCTTCTGCATATTGAGGGAGAAAAAATAACTTCCATAAATAATCTTCCCAAAATAGATACTGATGAGGATCAAAAAACTGCTCCTGACGGAGGTAATCAAGGGGGCTTATTAGATGTAGTAACCCACCCGGATTATAAATCAAATGGATGGATATATTTCACCTTTTCCAGCCCGGGAGACGATGATTCCAATTTCAGTGACGATGATTACGCCACAGGAACAGCTCTTGGCAGGGCCCGCCTTTCGGCCAAGAAAGACGCGCTTGAAGACTTGGAGATTCTTTATACCCAAATACCCCGAACAGAACCTGGTAGACATTATGGAAGCAGAATTGTTTTCCCTGGAGATGGGACGGTTTTGTTTTCTATAGGTGACAGGGGCATAAGATATCCTTCTCAAGACCTAACAGATCCAGCTGGTTCTATCATCCGACTTAAAGAAGTCGGTGGTGCTCCAATGGACAATCCATTTGTCAATGTTGCCCCTGGGAATTTAAGACCTGAAATTTTCTCTTTTGGACATAGAAATAATCAGGGAATGGCGATCAGACCCAACGGACAAATCTGGAGCAGTGAGCACGGGCCCAGTGGAGGAGATAAGTTACACTTGATCCAAAAAGGAAAAAACTATGGGTGGCCTCAGGTAAGTCAAGGAGTGGAATATTCATCTGAAGCAAAAATAGGAATTGGTACAGAAGCTCCTGGAGTCGAGCAACCTAAACATATATGGAAAGAATCAATGGCACCATCAGGTTTGGCGTTTCATATTGATGGAAGAATAGAAGCTTGGAACGGGAATTTATTTGCAGGATCACTTTACAAGAAACAACTTCATAGGTTAGTTTTAGAAGGAGATGAAGTCGTTCACGATGAAGTTCTTCTTACAGAAAAAATAGGAAGAATAAGGGATGTAAGAATAGGCCCTGATGGCTTACTTTATATGCTGACTGATCACTCTGATGGAGGCTTGTTCAGAATAGAACCTAAATAAATGGAGGCAGCACAAAGGGCTGCCTCTTTTTTTTATACATCCAATAATCTTCTGTGGTAATTGATCTGACCTAAGTGGTAATTTAAATGGGACACTAAATGAAGTAGAAAATACTCATAGGTGATTGGTTCATCAAAAACCATTTCAGGGTAAGTTCTGGCAAACCAGTCCTCGGGAAACTGTAAAAGCACATGAGAAACAAGCTGTTGGGCCTGTTCAATTTGATCCAACAGTTCTTTTCTACTGACATTTTTTAAGCTGAATTCAGCTTCCCTATCTCTTTGGTATCCATTACTTCCAATCACAGCTCCAATGTAATGGTTGAGATTACCAATTAAATGTAAAGCAAGATTGCCTGTGGAGTTCCTGATTTCCCCTGAAACTTTCCAAAGGTTTGTTTCATTTCCATAGGCAAGGATTTCATTTTTGAGCTTATCCAAATCTCTCTCAAAGAGAGTCAAAAGTACATCCTTCATATTAAATAATTTAATCTCCGAAGACTATCCCTAATCCCCGTGCTCCATCCACTATAAAACTGTCCTTGTCTACGACATTGTATTCCTTCGTTGCATTCTCCAAAGGCACTGCTTTGAAATCATTGTTGACGAAGGCCACCATTTTTCCAAACTCACCAGCTTGAACCAGATCGAATGCTTTGACGCCAAATAATGAGGCTAACACCCTATCGAATGCAATAGGAGTGCCCCCTCTTTGTACGTGACCTAGCACTGTCTCTCTGATCTCGGCCTTGACACCGGCATCTTTGAGCTGTTGGGATAGTTGATATGCAACCCCACCCAATCTCACATGCCTTGACCCCTCTTCTCCTTTTTGGGCGACGATACTCCCTGCTTGGGCTTTAGCTCCTTCTGCAATTACAATATTGACGAAACCTCTTCCATCATTGTATCTTGATTCAATCCTTTTTACCACCTTTCCCAAGTCATAGGGAATTTCGGGTATAAGGCAAATTTCGGCACCACCGGCTATTGCTGTGTGCAAAGCTATCCAACCGGCATCTCTCCCCATGACTTCCATTATCATCACTCTATGATGGCTCTCTGCGGTGGTTACCAGTTTATCAAAGCTGTCAGAAGCAATCTGAACCGCTGTCTGAAAACCAAAAGTCATATCAGTAGCAGAGAGATCATTATCAATGGTTTTGGGAACCCCTACTATGGGCAGACCTTTGTCAAAAAGTGCTTTGGAAATCTTCTGAGAGCCATCCCCTCCAATATTAATCACTGCATCAAAACCTAGAGATTTAATTTTTTCTGCCAGCTCCTGTGTCTTATCTACAAAAATCACTTTCCCATGCTCATCCTTGACAGGGAAGTGAAGAGGATCAGCTTTATTGGTAGTCTGTAAAATTGTACCACCTCGGACATGAATACCCGCTGTTTTCTTTCCGCTTAATTTGATGATTCTTGGAGGGTTTTCATTTACTCCATTGAAGGCTTCCATACTGCCGTAGACCTCCCACTGCTTTGATTTTTTTGCTCTTTTGCAAATCCCCCGGATTACAGCATTGAGTCCTGGGCAATCACCTCCCCCGGTAGCTACTAAAAGTTTTTTCATTATTGTCAAAATTGATTACTTGATGCAACTTACAAAAATTGACTCTAAAACATACTGCACTCAGGAATAGTATCTGAATTCAACAACTGTTCAATGAATATTGATTAAATTGGCACCAAACCATCAACTTTGAATTTTTTATGCAAAATGATATCAGAATAGCCGTATTGATAGATGCAGATAATGTCTCATCCAATCCCATCAAAGAAATGATGGAAGAAATAGCCAAATACGGAAACCCAACAGTAAAGAGGATCTATGGAGATTGGACAAAGCCCCAATTGGCCAAATGGAAAAACGTCTTGTTAGAAAATGCCATCAGCCCTATTCAACAATATGGGTACACTACAGGAAAAAACGCCACAGATTCTGCAATGATCATTGATGCAATGGATATTCTTTATTCTGAAAAAGTGAATGGATTTTGTCTTGTTTCAAGTGACAGTGATTTCACCAAATTGGCTATGCGCTTGAGAGAAGCGGGTATGTTGGTGTTGGGAATGGGGGAAAAGAAAACACCTGAACCCTTTATTGCTGCCTGTGACAAATTTATTTATGTGGAAATTCTTCAGAAAGAAGAAGAGCCAGAATTGAATTTTCAAAAAGGAAAAACGAGCACCAGGCCTCAGGTAGACAAAATAACACCAAAATTGATCCGGCTGATTTACAATACCATCTCCGATTTGGCAGACGATGATGGTTGGGCATTCATGGGAGATGTAGGAAATCTACTTCAGAAAAAACAACCGAACTTTGATTCGAGAAACTATGGATTTCAGAAACTAACTCCTTTAGTCAGCTCAATAAATGCATTCGAAATAGAACAAAGAGAAGCTCAAAAAGGAAAGCACAAATTGATTTATGTAAGAAATAAAGATTGATTGAATAACTTCGCGAACCAATTGCTGTTAAGAAATTGTTCCAAAGCGTATGAAAACTCATGGACCTTTAACCCATGAATAATTTCAAAATTATGGAAAATAAAAAAAGGGTAGTCGTCGGACTGTCCGGAGGAGTAGATTCCTCAGTTGCGGCCTATCTTCTGAAAGAAGCAGGTTATGAAGTCATCGGGATGTTTATGAAAAACTGGCATGATGAATCTGTCACCATTTCCAATGAATGTCCTTGGATGGAGGACAGTACAGACGCCATGCTTGTTGCTGAAAAACTTGGCATCCCCTTCCAGGCAATTGACCTAAGTGAAGATTACAGAGAGCGGATTGTTGATTATATGTTTGCAGAATATGAAGCTGGAAGAACTCCAAACCCTGATATTCTCTGCAACAGAGAGATCAAATTTGATATTTTCTTGAAAGCTGCCCAAAAGCTTAAAGCAGATTATGTTGCAACAGGTCATTACTGTCAAAAAAATCAATTTCAAAAGGATGGGAAAACCATTTACCAGCTGATAGCAGGAGCTGACCCAAATAAAGACCAAAGTTATTTTCTTTGTCAATTGGATCAGGAACAGTTATCCAAAGCACTATTCCCAATTGGGCATCTTCAAAAATCCGAGGTTAGAAAAATTGCAAAAGAACAAGACCTGATCACGGCAGATAAAAAAGATAGCCAAGGACTCTGTTTCATCGGAAAAGTAAGATTACCGGATTTTCTACAACAACAACTCAAACCCAAGAAAGGCGAAATTCTGATGGTCAGTGAGGATTTGCCAATTTATCAAAAAACAAATATTCCTGCGGGTATAGATACTCAGGATTTGGATATTGAAATGCTTGAAAGCATTTGTCTACCTATCCAATACAATCCGGTAGACGGAAAAAAAGTAGGGGAACATACCGGCGCTCATTATTTCACAGTTGGTCAAAGAAAAGGCCTTCAAGTGGGAGGAACTGGCAAACCGCTTTTTGTTATTGCTACGGATACCCAGTCCAATATTATTTATACAGGACTGGGTGAGGATCACCCAGGTCTAAATAGGTATGGCTTATTTGTACCTGCCCAAGAGGTGCATTGGATTAGGGAGGATCTGAAACTAAACCCTGGCGAATCAGCCAGGTACCAAACGCGCATCCGTTACAGGCAACCTTTGTCTGAAGCCACACTTCTAATGAAAAAAGAGGGGCTTTTTGTGGTTTTTGACCAATTGCAAAGAGGTATTGCATCTGGGCAATTTGTGGCCTGGTACATAGAAAATGAAGCTGTTGGGTCAGGGGTAATTTATTAACTCAAGATTCTCCGGACTGACCCTGAGATGATTAAAGACAATCCAAAATATTGAATCCTTTATTGAATGTAATTTACGAAGATGAAGATTATATCATCATTGATAAGCCGGCTGGCGTACTGGTCCATAAGACCAGTATAGCCAAAGAAGAACAAAAACTCATAGCTGTTCAGATTCTGAGGGACCAAATAGGCTGTAGGGTCTATCCGCTTCACCGGATAGACAGGCCTACTACCGGAATCTTGGTTTTTGCCAAATCTTCGGAAGCAGCTGGGTTATTTCAACCTTTATTCCCTACAGATGCTGTCAAAAAAAAGTATCTCGCAGTAGTGAGAGGATTTATGCCAGAAATTCCAGGAACTATTGATTCCCCATTGAAAAAAGACCTTCACGGTGAACTTCAGGAAGCAAGGACAGAATACAGCCTCATTTCAAAATCAGAGATCCCTTATTCATCTTCACCGAGATATAAAACAAGCCGGTATTCCTTGATCAGAGCTTATCCAATAACTGGCAGAATGCACCAAATCAGAAGACATATGGCTCACTTAAGGCATTATATCATAGGAGATACCACACATGGAGATAATAAGCAGAATAATTTTTTCAGGGCTCAATTCGATTTGAATAACCTGTTATTGCATGCATTTCAATTGGATTTTATTCATCCGAAAAAACAGATACCCATCTCTGTTACAGCACCATTACCATCTCACTTTCTTGAAATTCTGAAAAAACTTGAATTGGAACTACCATTGTAAAATAGTTATCTTACTATTACTCCTTATATTATGACTGATTTATTGTTTTTCTAAAAATCAAAAAAATTAACAAACTACCCTTAAAAATTATGAAGTTGAAAATCACATTAGCACTACTAGTTTTCAGTTTTTGTGCGAGTGCTCAAAATGAAAAAGAAAGAATTGAAGCAGCTTTTGATGAGAAAGATGCATTGTCAAGTTTTAGATATCTAGCTTCGGATGAATTAATGGGACGCGATCCAATAAGACCAGAGATAGATGCAGCCTCAAGGTTTATTGCAGAGCAGTTTTGGAAGTATGGAGCAAAAAAAATCCAAGGAGCCAATGGCTACTATCAGCATATTCCATTCCGATTATCTGCACCTCCTGAAAGTGGGAAATTGATTTTGGGAGAAAAAGTATATCAGCAGGGTGAAGATATTTTAGTACTTGATGGTCCATCTTATATTGGTGAACACGAACTGATTGTCTTAGGGTACGGCCTTGAAAGTGATTATAAAGGAAAAGATGTAAGGGGTAAAGTAGTTGTAACAAATGTAGGTGAGCCTGGCAAACTAGGGCCCGCTGATCTTTTTTCAGGAGGTAGAAAAAAACTTGCCCTAGCCAAAGAAAAAGGAGCTGTAGCTTTGGTTGAAATTTTCAATGTTCCAACGCTTCCATGGCAAATGGCTACAAACTTCCTAAACCGATCCCAATTGACTATCGATACAAGTGGAGGAACCGAAAGTATCCCCTATTTGTGGCTTAAGGATCCAAAAAATGAACTGATAAACGCTATAGGTAAAGGAGATTATCCGTCAGCTGGGCTTGAAATTAAGGGAAAAGTAAATAAGGCCATTATTGGAAAAAATGTTGTAGCCTACATTGAAGGGTCAGACCCGGAATTGAAAGAGGAGTATATCATGCTTTCAGCACACTATGATCATGTGGGAGTTGGCAGACCAAATGCAGAAGGTGACTCCATTTACAATGGAGCAAGAGATAATGCTGTAGGCACTGTAGCTGTAATTAAAGCTGCAAAATATTTTGTAAAAAATCCTCCAAAGAGATCAATCTTACTATGCGCTTGGACGGCTGAGGAAAAGGGATTGCTGGGGAGTGGTTATTTTGCTGACAACCCACTAGTGCCCTTAGACAAAATTGTCTATAATCTTAATATAGACAACGGAGGGTATAATGATACATCTATCATTACTGTAATCGGTTTTGGGAGAACTTCTATAGATCCTTTGATAGCTGAAGCTACAGAGATTTTTGGCCTTAAAACAATCGGAGATCCATCTCCGGAGCAAGGGCTTTATGACAGGTCTGACAATGTGAATTTTGCTAGAAAGGGAATTCCCTCTCCAACCTTCAGCTTAGGGTTTACAGCATTTGATGAAGAAATTACCCGGCACTATCATCAGCCATCTGATGAAGTGGATAATTTTGACTTGGACTATGCTGTCAAATATTGGAAATCATATATACTCACCGCTGAAAAAATCGCCAACAATCCGGAAAGACCTATTTGGACAGCAGGAGATAAATATGAACAGGCTGCCAAAGAGTTGTATGGTTATGAAAAATAGAATTTGATCAAGAGCCCGTCTAATAGCGGGCTCTCTTATTTGCTGCAAAAATTATGATTGCTGAAGTAATAAACATGATAAGGCTGTAAATGGCTATTGGGATAGTCATCTCCGAGTTTTTAAGAAGTGTGGCAGCAATCATGATTCCAAGTGTCCCATTCTGGATTCCTGATTCTATTGAAATAGTTAAACGCTGTCTTTTAGGTAATAAAAAAACAGAGGCCAAGAAAAATCCAACAACAAGTGTAATCAAATTTAGGGAAAACATAACCGGGCCGGACAAAACAAAAAACTCCACAATGGATTCCTTTTCTTTTAAAATTGCTGCAAAGATGATCAGAGCAAAAAACACAGCTGATGCAAACCTTACAGGTCTGTCCGCTTTGATAGCTAAAACAGGAAACTTCTTCTTAAGAAACATGCCTATGGAAACCGGTATAACAGTAACCCCCATGATCTGAATGATAGTTTCCATAATTGGTAAAGTGACACTACCCTCCTCCCCAAAGAAATTGATAGCAAAGTTTACTATTAGAGGTATGGTAACTATTGTCAGAAATGAACTTACAGCAGTGAGACTAATTGAAAGGGCTATATCTCCTCTTGAGAGGTGCGTAATCAAGTTAGAAGTGGCACCACCTGGGCAAGCAGCAAGGATCATAACACCCACGGCCATGGCCCCTGATAAACCAAATAACTGAACAAGTGCAAAGCCAAAAAGCGGTAATAGTATGAGTTGATTTGTAAGCCCCAAAATGACGGCTTTGGGGAAAATCACTATATTTTTAAAATCCTTCAAAGAGAGGGAGAGCCCCATTCCCAACATGATGAAAGCTAGGGCGAGAGGAAGAAAAACGGCCGTTAAAATACTATCCTGCATAAATTTTTTGAGTTAAAGAACACTAAATGATATTTTTCAAAAAGAGACATGAAAATCAATTTAGAAAGAAAAATCAATTATCTCAAAACGAAACAAAGAACCTCAAAAAATTGAATCCGTTTTATAATTTGATATAAATTTGAATCATGTTTAGAACACTTATCCCATGTTTGATATTTTTCCTTTTTATCTCCTGCATTCGAGATGAAAATGGGATTCCGGTTGGCTCCCAACTATTAAGCAATACGGACTTCTCCGTTTCGGAAAACAATGTTTCTCCTTGGAGTTCGGTAGCTCCAGCAGGATTTAGAGCTGGTATCAGTACAGAGGAATTTCAAACTGGAACTAGATCTGTTTTTATAGAGAGTACTGACAGCCTAAGTTCTAATTCAGGAACATGGCGCCAAACATACAGAGGGGCAATGCCTGCGCCTGGAAGAAGGTTAAGACTACAAGCCTTCATCAAGGGTGAAAATATTATTTCAAATGGATCTGTAAGTAATGTTTTTATTTCAATCAGGGCATTTCCTGTAGAAGACAGTTCGGGCATCACCAGAAACAGATTTGCTTCTACACAAAACAGGATATTGGTAAATGGGACCTTTGACTGGGAGCCTATAGAAATTGTATTACCGAGTTTTCCGGAAGAAGTGGAGGAGCTTACTGTATTTTTAGTAATGTCAGGAAAAACTTTTGGTAAGGTATACTTCGACAATGTAACCCTTTCGGTAGAATAATTACCTGATCCCTTTTTCGGGATATTTACCAGTAACGGTTCTTCCGAAAACCATCATTTCTTCAATTTGACCATCCCTGTCCCCATTTGGATAGATTACAGGTCCAATGCCTGCTTCCTTCTTTTTATAATCCAAATAACCAATTACTACCGGAACTTCTGCTCCAAGGGCAATATGGTAAAAACCTGATTTCCACCTTGGGGCATAACTTCTGGTTCCTTCAGGAGTGACCATAATTACCAATTCATCAGCTTCTTTCAGCATATTAGTCATGGCCTCTGTATAGGTTTGTTTTCTCCCGCCAGGCACTCTTTTCCTGTCAATTGCAATACCTCCTAGCCCTTTGATCAACCAACCTAAAGGCCCCACCATTATTTCTTTTTTAATCGTAAACCTTACCGGAATATCCATCAAATAAAAGGCGGCTCTAGCATATAGCAAATCCCAATTGCTTGTATGTGGGATGGCTATCAGAACAGCCTTCTTTAGACCATCCGGCCAACCTACGTTGAGTTTCCATCCAGCAATAAAAAAAACGATTTTTGACAAAAATTTCATCATTAGCTTATTGATTTAACATTGGAGTTGGCAAGTTCTAAAATCTGCTGGTTTTCTTCAATAAATATTAACGTTGCTTCATATCCCGCCTTAAAAATATCTTCGGATTTTTTGATGTCAAATACTCCATACCTTGCCAGGCCCTTTGGCTCAATAAAAAAATCACATTTTTCCTTTCTGCTGTACACATTGTAATTCATGGACATTATTACTGTCCTTTCAATAAGTTTTTTGATATTATTGATATTATGCTCAACGGGTAAATGGTTACAATTAACACCAATAATATAGTCACAAGATCCATCTAATGGCTCTACGGGAAGGTTATTAAGTACTCCCCCATCGACATAAAACTTATTGTCTATAGCAATGGGGTCAAACATCCCAGGAATACAGCTGGAGGCCATAAGAGGTCTGATTAGCGGTCCTTCTGAAAAATACACCACTTTGCCACGTTTGATATCAGTAGCTGCCACTGAGAGAGGTATTTTTAATGACTCAAATTTGTTCTCAGGAATATATTTTAAAAATAAATCTTCAACGACATCCATTTTAAGAATCCCTGTCCAAGAGATAGCAGGTCTCAAAAATTTAAAATAGTTTGTTTTGATGATGATTTCAAGGATTTCACTTGGATCATGACCTGAACAATAAAGCGCGCCCGCTATTGCGCCTGCACTGCTTCCACTTAGCCTATTGGGAAAGATGTCGTGATCGTTCAGAGCTTTCAGCACACCCAAGTGCGCTATTCCTCTTACCCCTCCTCCTGAAAGGGCAAGTCCTATCTTTTTTTCAGATTTCATTTAATGAAAATGTTTGATCAAGCCTGACTCCTTTTTCGGTCATCTTGACTGTGCAACATTCATAATTTGGATCATGTTCCAAAAAAATAACATATTCATCTCTTGCTGCTTCTTCCAAAAAAAACTTTTTCTCCTCCAATGTCAATAAAGGTCTTGTATCGTAACCCATCACATACGGTAGAGGAATATGCCCTACTGAAGGAAGTAAATCAGCAGCAAACACCAAAGTCCTGCCTTTATAATGAATTTTGGGGATCATCTGCTTATCCGTATGTCCATCAGCGGTAAAGAATTCAAACCCTTCAAATAGCTGTTTCTTTTCCAGATCCAGATACTCCAACTGTCCACTTTCCTGAATCGGAAGAATATTTTCTCTGAGAAAAGAGGCTTTTTCCCGACCATTAGGTTCCGTGGCCCAGATCCAATGGTCCCTATTGCTCCAATATTTTGCATTCGGAAAAACAGTTCTAGGCTTATTTAAATCTCCATCCTGATAGGCCACAGCACCCCCGCAATGATCAAAATGTAAATGCGTTAGAAAATTATCTGTAATATCTTTAAAATCAATTCCTGCTAGATGAAGAGATTTTTCTAAAGAATCTGTCCCATGAAGATAATAGTGCGAAAAGAATTTAGCGTCTTGTTTAGTCCCTATGCCATTATCTATCAATACAATCCTTCCCTCATCTTCCACCAAAAGACATCTCATCGCCCAAGTACAAAGGTTATTAGCATCAGCAGGATTGGTCCTGGACCATAAAACTTTGGGCACGACTCCAAACATGGCTCCACCATCAAGTTTAAAATACCCAGTATTGATTACTTTAAGATTCATTTGCAAAAGAAAAAACACAACGCCTGATAGTTCAATAAACTAATACAAGTATTGTGTCTTATGTATTATGATCTTTAATCCTCAAAAACACCCATAGAACAGAATTTCTCAATTCTTTGGTCTATTCGCTTCTCAGGCTTGACTTTATCTAACTCTTTGAGTGCCTCCAAAATGGTAGATTTTAGAGTTTTTGCCATATTTTTCATGTCTTTATGGGCTCCGCCTAAAGGCTCTTCAATAATGCCATCTATGAGGGCATTCTTTTTCATATCGCTTGCAGTCAGTTTAAGCGCTTCTGCGGCCTGCTCTTTGTAATCCCAGCTTCTCCATAATATTGAGGAGCAGGACTCAGGAGATATCACCGAATACCAGGTGTTTTCCAACATGAAAACTTTATCTCCGATAGCAATTCCCAAAGCACCGCCAGAAGCACCTTCCCCGATAATAATACAAATGACAGGTACTTTCAACATGAACATTTCCCGGAGATTTTTTGCAATAGCTTCACCTTGGCCACGTTCCTCAGCTTCAAGCCCCGGAAATGCCCCAGGTGTATCAATTAAAGTTACAATCGGCTTTCCAAACTTTTCAGCCATTTTCATCAGCCTCAATGCTTTCCTGTAGCCCTCAGGATTAGCCATTCCAAAATTCCTTTCCTGTCTTTGTTTGGTGTTTCTCCCTTTCTGTTGGCCGACAAACATCACTGTTCTTCCGTCAATATCCCCAAGGCCACCAATCATTGCTTTATCATCTTTGACAGTCCTATCTCCATGAATTTCTATAAAATCATTTGTAATTTCATATATATAGTCCAGAGCATATGGTCTGTCAGCATGTCTGGAAAGTTGAACCCTTTGCCATCTGGTAAGGTTCTGAAACGTTTCTTTTTTCAAAATCTGAATTTTATCTTCCAAAGACTGAATATCTGCAGATAAATCTATATTTCTACCTTTTGCTAAATCTTTCATTTCCTGAAGCTTTAGCTCTAAATCAGCAATTGGTTTTTCGAATTCTAATAGCATACTTAGGTTTTTTGACACTGGCAAAGATAAAAATAATCTCAGGAAGTAAAATTTAATTTACACGACTTGAAAAAAACTCTTTTGTATAGACCTGTTAGACTTCAACCTCAAATATATTTTCTGCATATTATTTTGGCAAAAAGATACATTTGATTAAATCATTGATTTCGCCAGTTCACTGTTAAATATTCCAACCAAAAACCCTCTTTCAAATTACATTTAGCGCAGCTTTCTGTATATTTCCTTCATTCCAGAAGTAAAAAAGGGCCAAAACGGAACTGAATTCCGGATTTTAAACTCCTCCCAAAAACCACTTTCATTCGCTAAAAATGCCAAGATACGCTCTGGATCATTTCCCTTGAACAAAAGACTGAAGAGCTTCTCCCCTTCTATTTTTTTATCTAATAACACATCAAGCAAAGTCATATCATACCATTGGAACATCTCGTCCCGCCAAGATAAAGGTACTAAGGGGGACTCTCCTTTCTTAAGGGCATCCACAATTTTACCTACCTGACCTTGTACAAACTGAAAAGTGTACCCTGAACTTGCTTTGGTATGTCCACCTGCTGTCCCAATATTGATGATGTGCTTTTTATCCCCCACAAATCTGGGAAATTTTGCCTTCGACATCGGAATCACACCAAATTCACGATGTAATATTTTATAATTATCTAATTTTAGTTTTTCATCTATATACTGGCGTAAAGCCACTTCATAAGTTGATTTGTCCAAAACCTTTTCTGAAAAAAGCGTGTATTCCACCAAAGCCTCATTTTCTGAAGTAGGTAACATATACATAAAGGTAGTACCATAAGATTGAGATACCGTAAAATCCATCAAAGTACCTACTTCAGCATCGAATGCTGGTTGATCACTTTGAATAAACCAACCCATGAAGTGCTGTAAAAGGGTATTTTCTTCCGACATCACAGGGTGAAACAAAGGTGTAGAATTAAACACAAATCCTGCTTTGTAAATGTTATTTACGGTTTTTATAAAGGCATTATTTCCATTGTCTCCGATTTCTTCAATCTTCTCTACCAAAAACTCAACATTGTCAAAGCTCCCTACAAAATCCAAAACATGTTTGTAAAAATCTCCTGACTGTATCATTTTGTAACTGTATTCCTTTAGAGCAAATTCACGGGTCACTGATGGAGAAAAAAAACGCAGGCTATTCCATTGCTTGCATACCAATTGTTCAAAAGGGCCAATCTCTCGTTCCCAAAAACACCAAGTCCTGTCATTTTGATTCTTTTGAAATTGATCAATTACCAAAATCTTCTTTTTAGAAAATTCTTTTTCTTTAACTAACCTGTATAACAAGCTCAAACCAGCCAATCCAGAACCTGCAAAGATAAAATCGTAGTTTTTCGACATGGATTCTTGTTTAATTATTTTCCAATAATACCATAAAATCGGGATAGTGTTTATCCAATTCCTCAAATCAAGAAACAAGATCAGAAGGAATGTTGTCGATCCTTAAGAAAATATATTGCTTGAAGACCTCAAGCTAGTATGACGAGAAACAAGGCCTTGATAAAATTTTCTCTTTTCAGCGCTTCAGTCTTTGTCGGAATGGACTCCGTGTAGACCAAAATCCACGGTTGCTTTCTTCCGGTGTATCCTTTGTGAGGGCGGTTATGTTTCTCCAAGCGTTCCACTGGATTCTGAGATACACCTATGTAAAAGCTTTTATCCTTCAGGGATTGATGTATGTAGACAAAAAAGACCATAAATGAAAAAAGTCTCAGATTTGACTGAGACTTTAAGGAATAGCCTGTCCCGTGAAACGGGAGACGGGACTCGAACCCGCGACCTTCCCGAGAACTCGGGACAGGCATTCTAACCAGCTGAACTACCTTTGATTAAACTTTCAATGAATGCTCTGCTTTTTTGAGCTTTGATAAAATTTTCTCTTTTCAGCGCTTCAGTCTTTGTCGGAAAGGACTCCGTATAGACCAAAATCCACGGTTGCTTTCTTCCGGTGTATCCTTTGTGAGGGCGGTTATGTTTCTCCAAGCGTTCCTCTGGATTCTGAGATACACCTATGTAAAAGCTTTTATCCTTCAGGGATTGATGTATGTAGACAAAAAAGACCATAAATGAAAAAAGTCTCAGATTTGACTGAGACTTTAAGGAATAGCCTGTCCCGTGAAACGGGAGACGGGACTCGAACCCGCGACCTTCCTGTGGAACGGGAGACGGACTCGAACCCGCGACCTTCCCGAGGACTCGGGACAGGCATTCTAACCAGCCGAACTACCTTTGATTAAATTTTCAATGAATACCCTGCTTTTCTGGGCTTTGATAAAATTTTCTCTTTTCAGCGCTTCAGTTTTTGTTGGGAAGGTCTCAGTATAAACCAAAACCCAAGGTTGTTTTCTACCAGTATACCCTTTGTGAGGGCGGTTGTGTTTCTCTAAGCGTTCCTCTGGATTGTGAGATACACCTACGTAAAAGCTTCTATCCTTCAGGGATTGTAGTATGTAGACAAAAAAGACCATAAATGAAAAAAGTCTCAGATATGACTGAGACTTTGCGGAATGGACGGGACTCGAACCCGCGACCTCCTGCGTGACAGGCAGGCATTCTAACCAGCTGAACTACCACTCCTTTTATTTTTTAATAACTCAACTACAGCGACCTTCCCGAAAACTCGGGACAGACAATCTAACCAGCTGAACTACCACTCTTAATATAGAACTTTTTAAACTAAAACTAATTCACTTGAAGTTCAAAACAAATGAATTTAAGCGGAATGGACGGGACTCGAACCCGCGACCTCCTGCGTGACAGGCAGGCATTCTAACCAG